>NZ_JACGVG010000001.1 GCF_014077095.1 Colwellia sp. MB02u-6
ATGAGTTATCTAATCTAGCCTAGGCTGATTAAGTTAACTTAACGTTTTAAAAGTGAGTTTGAATCTTCTGAAAAGAAAGTTTAAAAAAACCAAATAAAACGTTGACATTAAAACCCAGGTGCGTAAAATGCGCATCTCGCTTCAGGCAAGGCCTGCAGCAACGAAACAAAGCGAATGAGATTTTGTTTCGGTTAGTTTTCTCCTCAGAGATAAACTAGCTTTCTTTAACAATTAGTTATCATGCAATTTGTGTGGA
>NZ_JACGVG010000002.1 GCF_014077095.1 Colwellia sp. MB02u-6
AAATACTAATGATGCACCGATAATTTCTGGTACGCCAGCCACCACCGTAGCGGAAGATGCTGCTTATAGCTTTATTCCAACAGTGAGTGATGTTGATGCAGGTGATACTCAAAGCTTTAGCATTACTAATAAACCTAGCTGGGCAATATTTAGTACTTTAACAGGTGGTTTAACGGGTACACCAACGAATACCGATGTGGGTATAACTGCTGGTATTGTCATTAGTGTCAAAGATGCTGCGAATGCAACAGTGAGCTTAGCGGCATTTACTATCACAGTGTCAAATACTAATGATGCACCGATAATTTCTGGTACGCCAGCCACCACCGTAGCGGAAGATGCTGCTTATAGCTTTATTCCAACAGTGAGTGATGTTGA
>NZ_JACGVG010000003.1 GCF_014077095.1 Colwellia sp. MB02u-6
TTTCACTCAAAATTCAAACCAAAAACAGTTAAATTTCATTTAACCTGATGGACTAAAGTCCACCCTACATTGGGCCTATGTTGAAGCTATATTGGACCTACATCGAACCTACATCAAACCTACATTGAACCTAAATTGGGCCAATGTAGCTACATTGGGCTTATGTTAAAGCGATATTGGCTTTACATTGAAGCTAGATAGGCTCTGCAAATGACAATCTCGCATTGGGCACTTTTTTGTAGGTCGGACTTTAGTCTGACAACCGTTAAACAGGTAATTAACCTAGTGGCTTAACAAC
>NZ_JACGVG010000004.1 GCF_014077095.1 Colwellia sp. MB02u-6
TACGCACCTGGGTTTTAATGTCAACGTTTTATTTGGTTTTTTTAAACTTTCTTTTCAGAAGATTCAAACTCACTTTTAAAACGTTAAGTTAACTTAATCAGCCTAGGCTAGATTAGATAACTCATTATAACCGTTCGTTTGGGTTACCCCTTGGAACTGGAGCGCATTCTAGAGATTTCTCGCTTCACGTCAACCCTTAAT
>NZ_JACGVG010000005.1 GCF_014077095.1 Colwellia sp. MB02u-6
TCCAATATAGCTTCAACATAGGCCCAATGTAGGGTGGACTTTAGTCCATCAGGTTAAATGAAATTTAACTGTTTTTGGTTTGAATTTTGAGTGAAAAAAACATATTAGCTGCCCGTGGTTGTTAAGCCACTAGGTTAATTACCTGTTTAACGGTTGTCAGACTAAAGTCCGACCTACAAAAAAGTGCCCAATGCGAGATTGTCATTTGCAGAGCCTATCTAGCTTCAATGTAAAGCCAATAT
>NZ_JACGVG010000006.1 GCF_014077095.1 Colwellia sp. MB02u-6
GTTGTTAAGCCACTAGGTTAATTACCTGTTTAACGGTTGTCAGACTAAAGTCCGACCTACAAAAAAGTGCCCAATGCGAGATTGTCATTTGCAGAGCCTATCTAGCTTCAATGTAAAGCCAATATAGCTTCAATGTAAAGCCAATATAGCTTCAATGTAAAGCCAATATAGCTTCAACATAAGCCCAATTTAGCTACATTGGCCCAATATAGGTTTGATGTAGGGTGGACTTTAGTCCATCAGGTTAAATGAAATTTAACTGTTTTTGGTTTGAATTTTGAGTGAAAAAAACATATTAGCTGCCCGTGGTTGTTAAGCCATCAGGTTAATTGCCTGTTTAACGGTTGTCGGACTAAAGTCCGACCTACAAAAAAGTGCCCAATGCGAGATTGTCATTCGCAGAGCCTATCTAGCTTCAATGTAAAGCCAATATCGCTTTAACATAAGCCCAATGTAGCTACATTGGCCCAATTTAGGTTCAATGTAGGTTTGATGTAGGTTCGATGTAGGTTCGATGTAGGTCCAATATAGCTTCAACATAGGCCCAATGTAGGGTGGACTTTAGTCCATCAGGTTAAATGAAATTTAACTGTTTTTGGTTTGAATTTTGAGTGAAAAAAACATATT
>NZ_JACGVG010000007.1 GCF_014077095.1 Colwellia sp. MB02u-6
ATAATATTTGCTGCTGATGTTTTTTGGCCTATAGCATTAACCACTCGTTTAACGGTTGTCAGACTAAAGTCCAACCGACAAAAAATTACCTAAATCTACATCATCACTCGTAGGCTCTATGTAGGGTTGACTTCAGTCCAAAAGCAGTTAAATGAAATTTAACTGCTTTTGGTATTAAGACTAATTAAGGAAAATAATATTTGCTGCTGATGTTTTTTGGCCTATAGCATTAACCACTCGTTTAACGGTTGTCAGACTAAAGTCCGACCTACAAAGAAATCACCTAAATCTACATCATCACTCGTAGGTTCTAT
>NZ_JACGVG010000008.1 GCF_014077095.1 Colwellia sp. MB02u-6
CCGCCGTGGTCACCTCGGCAATGTTACGCACCTGCGTGGTCAGATTATTCGCCATCGCGTTGACGTTGTCGGTCAGCTCCTTCCAGGTGCCATCGACGCCCGGCACTTGCGCCTGACCGCCCAGCCTACCCTCGGTACCTACTTCGCGCGCCACCCGCGTCACTTCCTCGGAGAAGCGATTAAGCTGGTCTACCATCTCGTTGACGGTGTTCTTGAGCTCTAATACCTCGCCCTTGGCATCCACCGTGATT
>NZ_JACGVG010000009.1 GCF_014077095.1 Colwellia sp. MB02u-6
AGGTTAAATGAAATTTAACTGCTTTTGGTATTAAGACTAATTAAGGAAAATAATATTTGCTGCTGATGTTTTTTGGCCTATAGCATTAACCACTCGTTTAACGGTTGTCAGACTAAAGTCCAACCTACAAAAAATTGCCTAAATCTACATCATCACTCGTAGGCTTTATGTAGGATGGACTTCAGTCCATCAGGTTAAATGAAATTTAACTGCTTTTGGTATTAAGACTAATTAAGGAAAATAATATTTGCTGCTGATGTTTTTTGGCCTATAGCATTAACCACTCGTTTAACGGTTGTC
>NZ_JACGVG010000010.1 GCF_014077095.1 Colwellia sp. MB02u-6
TAACTTGTTCATATTTCAAACAATAAACTACACTTAATTTATTCTTTTATAAGTGTGGTGATAGTTATGCCTAAGCCTCGTTCACAACAAATTAGTTTAACTGATACGCCGTATTATCATATTTGAACTTATTATGCCACCCATAATAACTTGTTGAACTTATTATGCCACCCATAATAACTTCTAAAAGATAGAATAATGAGCGTTAGTGATAGAAAACGTAGCATTGTAAAGACCCTCGTTAGTGGATTATTTATACGACAAGGCAGGGTATGCCGACTTGCTGCGTGTAATAATGGTTGAGCGATTTCGCACCATTAGTTGCCCATTATAGGTGGGTTACAAAATGGCTAATTTTTTTTCCGCTATTAGGCCGTGCTTCAGTAGTCCTGTTTTTGTGAACTTATTATGCCACCCATAATAACTTGTTCATATTTCAAACAATAAACTACACTTAATTTATTCTTTTATAAGTGTGGTGATAGTTATGCCTAAGCCTCGTTCACAACAAATTAGTTTAACTGATACGCCGTATTATCATATTTG
>NZ_JACGVG010000011.1 GCF_014077095.1 Colwellia sp. MB02u-6
AAAAAAATAAAAAAAATAAAAAAAATAAAAACAACAATTTCTTTATTAACCTCATTTTTTTTTAAAATTAAATATGGACTTATTAAAGATAAGAGCACTGTGAATAACAAATTCAAGTCAGGGAAATTAAGTCGAGGACCAGCGAGCAGCATAAATAAGCAAATAAAAGTGAAAAATTTCATTAAGTTATATAACTATTATTGTTTGACATATTAAATCCATACTAAATATTTAAATCTTTCGTACTACTTACCAACAGGTACCCAACATTTTTCTATAGGATCAAAAGTTTTAATTACCTTAGCGGGGTTACCACAAGCAATGGCGTTCATTGGTATGTTTTTTGTAACTACAGAATTTGCACCAACTATAGAGTTCTCACCAATGGTTACACCAGGTAGTATTACGACACCTTCTCCGATCCATGTATTATCAGCTATAATAACCGGCCCACTACTTAATAATCTATCGGAAGCGACTTCCTGAGGTAAACTTTGATTTTCACCGGAATAATTTCCATGCTGATGATCTGTTATAAATACCTTGCCTGCAATTAGAACATTATTTCCTATGTGAATGTTGTTAATTGCAGCTATATGAACTGAATCATTTATTTGACAATTGTTGCCGAACTTAATTTGCTCTTTCTTTTCAGAAAGAGCATCTAAACGACAATACCTACCAGAAACAAATCCCTTTCCAAAGTTAATATTATTACTACCTCTTATAACTACGGGCAGTCTAATTAATTTTGCATCATGATGGAATATCTTAGTATAAATCATTGACATGCATAAATTAAAGATAGAGTAAATGTTATAACCTCTCATTATTTTCTTCCCAATATTTTGTTATAAAAATCGCTACGTTTTTTATCCAATATAGGTAATAAAAAATCTTCGGCTCGTTTTGAGTTTGTAAAAGAAAGTTTATTTCTAAAAGGTGCGTCATTAATTACTTTTTCAATCATAATCACTATTTCGTTAAATGAACCAGTTTTGACTAAGCATTCTCTAGGTAATATTTCCTCAAACCCAGGTAACGATGTAGCAATCACAGGTAGCCCAAAAGACATAGCTTCAATAGCAGCTCGAGGTATGCCTTCAGCTATACTCGGCTGTACGTATATATCAGCATTTCGATAGAGCTCTATCAACTCAACTTTATCAAGCAGGCCATGGAATTTAATATTATCATTCAGTTCCATATTCTTGACAGTAGCTTCATAATCACTATCAAAATGACCGCCTGCTATATTTAGCATAATTTTATTATTACCATTATTCACTAGCTGTTTTATACTTTCTAACAAAGTACTTATTCCCTTACGTTTATTCACCCCTCCAGCAAAAAGTATATTTATAGATTTTTTTACTTGTAAACTTTGATTATGTGCAACAGGGTAATGTACTTTATCTATATAAACATTACTTGAAATGACTCCTTCAGAATGAGGATATTTATTTCGAAGAAAATTAGAAACATAAATAGCTCCAGACGATTTTCTTACAAAAAAATTAAAACTCATTTTAAACAATAGTGTTATTAAAAGCCCTCCTTTTTTACTTGAAAATTGATCACCATCTGCAGCGACTTCAAGGATGTACTTTTTCTTTATAAAAATATTTAAAAAACAAAGTAACAATCCAATTAAACTAGGAAAATTAATTACAAGGAGGTCTGATCGTTTAATTGTCCTTATTATTTTAAAAATTGAAGTTGGAGAAAATAAGGTCATATAACTATTAATGGGGACTGGCAAATTGATTTTAGATGTATTGATTTTAGTAAAACCTAATAATCTGATGCTAGTTTTATTTTCTTTTCTATTTCTAGTAATCAAAGAAACATTGGTGCAACCAAAATTAAAAAAACGATCAAAATATTTTTCAGGCAATCCTACTGCTGTATAAATCCTACCTTTTTCATCACGATATAAACAGAAATCGTGAACATAACAAACGTTCATACAAATTACCTAATCAATAATTACTTTCTATTTTATTTAAAATAAAACGTCTTAACTTATTAGCTTCAATAAGAAGATCAATAGAGGTTTTATTTTTCTCAATAAGTTTATTGCTTAATTCGATTCTTTTATCCTCATTCGCTGCAAGTTTCAATATACAATGCTTCCAAGTAACTTTGTTAAATGGCAAAAACTCTTCCAGTACGTCACCAAAAACACTTACGACCTCAGGGACAGGGCAGGCAATAAAAGGTATTCCTAATTGAGAAAAAACAAAAGCTCTTCCCGCATTAGAACTCTCCTTGAACCGAAATACAAGATCGTGATATTTATCAGTTTTCCAAAAAAGACAACCCATCCGAGAAAATAGTATTTCGTAAAATTTATATTTATAATCGATTTGATTAGGTACTAATCCTATATCTACATCATTAAGTGACTCAAAAACTCCAGGGAAGGTATAATCAATATATTCAATTTTAAATTTATCACTATTTTCAGGTTTGAAATCACTTAAGTTACTTACAACTTTCAAAGTTACGTTATATGTTTTTGATAATTCACACAAAGCTGGAAAGATATAGTTTTTACTTTCTAAAAAGTGTCTATAATTCCCATGGTATCCGAAAATTAACATTTTACTTTTTTTTAATTTTAAAGGCGTTGTTTTACCTTTAAAATCTTCTATTAATTTAAGATAAATAGCTTCGCAACCATCACTTTCATAAAGATTTTGTAAATGCATAGAGTCTGCAATCACAAAATCACTGCACTTAATTTGATTATTTCTTTTTTTGATAAATTTAGAGTTTTTATCCCCAATAAAGAAGCGGGTTTGATAAAGGAAACTTTTCAAATTAAAGCGTTGTAAAGGAGCATGAACAACTCGCTCATGGTGAGGCTTAACTAACCCTATTAAAATGTTAGGGTTCTGAGATCTAGCTACTAATACTTCTTCATCGTCAGCATGTAATATAGCTACATCAAAGTTTTTATAATTATCAAAATCATTTCGCACTACTTCAAACTCTTCAAAAAGTTCAAACTTAGACTTTATTCCTTCCATAGGTATTCTAACACTACCAATTTTGTCCCCTCCATTAGCATTAAATACAATCCTAATTTTTTTCATTTAAACCTCTTTTTATAAATTCGACTTTCACAATTAAGTTTAAAACATTCATTTTAATAATGCTTCTTTACTGTAAAATACACTCTAAAATAAAAAACTATACATGCAGCTAATATTATTCCATTTAATACAGAGTAAATATCTGCATCTTCGCTTATGATTATTAAGTAGGACATATAACATACTAAGAACACTGTAGAATATATGACACTTTTAAAAAATTCTTTTTTAAAACCAAAAGCAATTAAAGCATTATTTCCTAGAATCCAACTAATGGAGCTAAGTGGAACAAGGATCGCTATGTAAGTTAAAATATCAAAGGCGCCTTTCATATCCTCGCCTCCTAAATACAGAATAAAATAATCACCGAAATTTTTAATAATTAAAAACGAAATAATTGAATATCCACTAAAAACAAGAAGGCAAGTTTTAATAAGTGAAAAATCTTTAGTTTTTATTATTCTTGGATAAATGATTTGATTAATAATGGATATCGGCATTCTAAAAAGCTCGACTATCTTAATTGCTAAATCAAACATAGCTAATACATTTGGGGTAAATAAAGAGCCAACAGTCAACGCACCAACCTTGACATTTAGGACTCCTGCAATTCTGGAAAAAAAATAAACAGAGGTTTCTTTAATCAAAAAAATCAAGTTTTCAAATTCGAACTTAACAAACTTCAAATTTATCTTATATTTAAGATATAAATACGAAATGAAAAGAGCAAACATAGATGCTAATATTTGAAATAGAACTAACAATAAAATAGCGCTGTCTTTCTCTATAAAAGAGAATACTAATAACAAATAGATAAAACGGCAAGGTAACTGAATAATTACTATTTTTTTTTGTTCTTCAATTCCATTAAATATGAATACTGGAAATAAACTTTCTAAAACCAAATATAAAAAACAAACTAAAACAAGAAGACTTACATCATCAATAAAAAAAAACACCAATAATATCAACGTCATAATAACAATAAAAAAAATAATTTTTATTGAAGATATAATACAAAACAAAATTGAAATTTGTAAACTATTACGCTCAGTCTCTGAAACTTTTTTAGTTCCTCCTAGGTCAAAACCAAAATTAACTAAAACTTGGAGTAGCGTAGCTATAACCATTGCAAACACGTAATCCCCATAAATATCTGCACCATAAGTTCTAATTAAATATGGATATACGATAAATGGAATAAGTAAGTTAAAAACTTGAAAAAGACTTAGTACTCCAAACTTTTCTATTATCTTTATGATAGCCATTTAATAATACATACCTTAAGTTATTCAATATATTGACGCACAAAAACATGTTCTCGGATTTTTTTGACTTTATAGGATCATCAATCTATAACTAATATATTCCATCCATTTCCATGATGTACATCTATAATAAACGAATAGATTTAAAATTAGGACTCAACGTCATTATTTGGGTTTAAACAATGACATGAATCGGTATAAGTTGATTCTATAACTGTAATTAAAGTGTTGCTTGTCATTCAAATATTTGGTTTATATAGTCTACTTTAATGTACAAATCCTGAGATAATTAATATTAACTATCGATGTATTGTGTTGCGTTTACGCAACATCAAAACTCAGATATATTTGTATCTTGCAACGGATTATGTTTTCAATAAAACAAGTAATAAGATTTTGAATCGAATTCAGAATGACGACAAAGATAGTAAGATTGCAGCTTGCAGCTTGCAGCTTGCGCCACATGACGGGCTATTTACTCGCTCCTCGCCAATAGGTTCCTACTTGTTATGGTACGCATAAATGAGAGTGTCTTATTTTTCAAGCTATAGATATAATATTTGTTATTTATATAAACTTTGGCCATGTGTTGTAAATAAAGCGAAGTAAAAGGCTAAAATAACCAAGACGGCATATCAAATTGTAGCGTAGCACTCTATATTTCTTAGTAGTTTTTAGTCACGCTTACGCCCATTGGTTTGGCTCCAGAAAGCAGTATTTATATCATCTTGTTTGCCACACACAGGTAATTACCCATGTTTTTTACAACGACCTGACTTTGTTGGCCTAACATTTTTACCATTAGTATGCTTAGCTCTAAGCCATCATTGGCTTAGTATATCGCCTTTAGTCCTTTCAATGAGCCTTGTATCAGTTCTACTGTGTCGCCTTGGCAATACGCGAGTAACTCAGTCAAGGTTTTGCCTTGTTTGTCACCGGCTATGCTTTTTTAATGTCATTGCTTATAACCGCTTGGTTCAAGCCAAAACAAACAAAACTACCGACACCTCTAGTTGAGCGAATGACATTAAAATTATCCACATACTTGTCTAGCTGTATAAATAAGTAATTGGGAAATAAAGGCTTAAACGCTAGTATTTTATGTCCCTTTTCTTGACGTTTTGGCTATTTTAGGGTGAAAATTTCATAACCTTACGCGGTTAAATTATCATAAGCACGCTATTCTTTTCTGAACTTACTGGTTAATACAAACCATTGAGTGTTTACCGCATTTAACATAACACTTGTAACTCGTAACCTGAAAATAGCCAATCGAATAACTAATTACTCATCTGATTTATATTCATAACCATAATACCCATATGCATTACTGGCTTTTTTAACTACGCCGTTAAATACCACGCCTTTTACGTCGATGCCGTTTTGTTCAAAGCGGTTACGGGTTAGCTCTATTTCGCGTAAATGGTTTTGGCCAAAGCGGGTTACTAGTAAGGTAGTACCTGCATGTGCGCTAACAATGGCTGGGTCGGTTACTGCTAAAATAGGCGGTGTATCTATAATAACTAAGTCGTACAGTGCGCTTACCTCGGCAATAAATTTACTAAAGTTGCTATGCATAAGTAGCTCTGACGGGTTAGGCGGTATTTGCCCGCGAGTAACTACACTTAGCCCTGCTACTAGGGTTGTATCTGTTACTTCCGCTAAGTTTAATCGCCCTGATAAGTAATCACTTAAGCCATTTTTCGTGTTTAAACCAAACTGAGTTTGCAGGTAGCCTTTGCGCATATCCGCGTCAACTATTAACACTTTTTTATCACTTTGCGCCAGTACGGCGGCTAGGTTTACCGATATAAACGATTTGCCAACGCCAGGGCTTGGGCCTGATATGGCAATAACGTTATTTTTAGCTTCCATCATCGCAAAGTGTAAGCTGGTGCGTAAACTACGCAGTGCCTCTATTGATAAGTCGGCTGGGTTATCAAGTGCCAGTATTGATTTTTCTTTATTGGCTTTAGCTGCCTTCCCTGTTTTTCTTATTCTGGAGAAGCCAGAAAGCTTATCTTGATAATCTGAGTACGGCACACTGGCATATACAGGTAGGCCAATGGCTTCGATCTCTGCTGGGTCTTCAACGCCTTTATGCATGGCTTTTTGCACTAATACAATAGCCACAGCTAACATGCCACCTAACAGTGTTGCCATTACCACGATAAGGGCTTTTTTAGGTTTAACCGGTTTTGAGCGGTTAACCTCGGCAAAGTCGATTACGCGCACATTACCTACGGTGCCGGCGCGCACTATGTCTAGCTCTTGGGTTTTACCGAGCAGTAACATGTATATTTGGTTACTTACTTCTATATCGCGCTTTAAGCGTAATAGCTCTTGCTGAGTTTTGGGTAACTTACCCACTTCGGCCACGAGTGTATTGCGTTGCTGTTTTACTGTGGCTACTTGCTCAAGTAAGCCTTGATAGGTAGGGTGATTTTTTTTAAATTTACGGCTCATTTCTAAGCGTTTAAGTTCTAGCTCTTGTAATTGGGTTTCAAGCTTTACTACTTGCTCAAGCACGCCTTGGGTTTCTAAGGTTATATTGATTGACTGGCGTTTTATTTGGTAGTCGTTAAAGCGCGCTTCGGCGGCTTCTAATTGCTGTTTAATTTCCGGCAGTTGTACTTCTAAAAATTCAAGTGACTTTTGCGCTTCGGCGCTGTTGCGCTTTACATTACGTTGCACGTAGATAGCCGCTACTTTATTGAGCACTTTTTCGGCGTAGTTGGCATCAGCGCTTTGTAAGCTTAAATTTATGATGCCTGAGTCTTTACCTTTTTCGCTGGCACCTATGTCTGCTTGTAGGTCTAGCACTGTATTTAGGCGGTTACGGCGCATAAGGCTAAATTCTGTGCCTGCGCGCGCGTTAAGCTCTCGCACGGTTAAATTAATAATGCCATTACTGAGCTCTTGCCCTACTTGCCCGGTTAATACCGTTTCGCCATTTGGGTTTTGCAGTGCTAGCTGATTATTAGCTAGCGCCACTAGGGTGTATTCACTGCCAATAGCGTAATTGGGTACGTCAAACCTAAATACCTTGATTTTTTCGCCGCCCCACGCATAGCTACTTGCACCAAAGCTTAGCGCGGCTAATACATTGGTTTGTGTTGGGTTAAATTTACGAAATGCACGGCCGCCGATAAAGGGGAATAATTTTGGCTTTGCCACTATATCTAACTTTAAGCTGTCGACCGCTTCGCCAATGACCGAGCGTGACTTTAGCAATTCGATTTCGGTGATGGCTGCCGAGGTGCTTTCGAACATACCGGCCATATCGTCAAGGCCTGGTACCGAACCGCCTGTTTCTTCAACTTGGATCATTGAAGTGGCTTGGTATATCGGGGTTGAAAACACCGCGGTTACTATGCCCGCGAGTAAAAATAACGTGGTAACAGCAATAATAAAATATTTGCGATCAATTAATGCGCCAAATAACGCCATTAAGTCGATTTCTTGATTTGCTGCTGGTTGATTGGTGTTTTGCTTATTTGCTGCAATGTTGTGGGGCTGAGCATTCATTAAACTAGCCATTCCTTATAAATACTTTTGCCAAGCGCTACAGGCGCTGTCGATTAATGTGTAAACGTGGTCAAACGCTTCGATACTTTTTCGGTAAGGATCGGGGATTTCTTTATCGCCAAGCCATTTGCCTAATAAAAATGTTTTACCACGGGCCTCCGGGTAACGGCTGTGCAGGTCGTCTAAATGGCGTTGTTCCATCACTAAAATAACACTATTTTGTGCCACCAGTTGCGAGTTTAGCTGCCTGCCTTGGTGGCTATCCATATTGATGCCGTGAGCTTGAGCAAGCTGCTTAGCTATGCTGTCAGCCGGTTTACCTTCTAGTGCGGTTAAGCCAGCCGACGATACGCTAATATTTTTGCCGGCCAGTTTTTCTTTTAATAGATATTCGGCCGTGGGGCTTCGGCAAATATTACCGGCACACACCACTAACACAGAATCAAACATCGTAATAAACCCTTATTTAGTCGTTATATCGTCAACACTGTTTAATGTCGCCATTGACGGTAGTAATAAACTGATAACGCGGTTCCAACGTGCTAACGGTGCTGAGGTGACATAAACAATATCGTGGGGCTGTAGCTGAAACTGCTCGGCTAATACCAGTGAGGCAATGTTTTTGGCATTTAATTGATATACATCAGCAATAATACCGTCGGTTTTTAGGTTACGCTTACGTAATACAAATACACCGTTGGCATCGGCGGTATTTTCGTTTAAGCCACCTGTGTCGCTTAATGCTTGTGCTAAATTTAAACCATAACGGGTTACGTCAACCGTACCTGCGCGTTTAACATCGCCGAGTACAAATACTTTTTGCGTATCGTCACGGCTTACATGCACAATATCGCCATGCTGTAATAAACGATTTTGCGAAATATCACCATTGGCGTAAAAGTCATTTAATTTAATCACTTCTGTGCTATTGCCGCGCGTAAAGGTAACCGTGCGCCAGTCGGCACGTTCGGTTAAACCACCCGCATGGTTAAGTGCGTCAATTAAGGTCAGCGGAATGTCTGTTACTGGGTAAACACCCGGCTTAGTTACTTCGCCTGTTACGTAGGCTTTTTGGCTTTTAAAACTGACTATTTTTACATCGACTTGCGGATTTTCTATTACGCGAGCTAAACGGGCGATTAAGTCATGACGTATTTCGCTTATGGTTCGCCCTGCTGCTGGGATATTAGCGGCATAAGCGTAAGTAACCGTGCCATCGGCTTGCACTTTAAAACCATCAAACTCTGCGGTACGCTGGGTACCTGCCGGTATAGTAAGCTCTGGGTGATCCCATACCCCTACCGTTACTACGTCACCAACCCCTAGTTTATATTCGTAGTTACTGGTATCAATACTGGTTAGGCTTGATGGGGCTTTAGCTTTTGGCTTTGCTTGTTTTTGTTGGTTGATTAAGCTTGAGTCGATTATTTGAATATTGATTCTTTCGAGTTCTTGCTCAATATTTGTTGTTTGATCGCCTGATGTTATACCTTGGAAATGGCTGCCGGGTATGATAGTACAGCCTGTCATCGTGAAAAATACGAGAGAGGTAATGAGTGATTTACAGCGTAACGCCATTGTGAAGAATCCCAATATTTTTTATTTTATTTAATTGTCCATCACACTTGATGGCTATTTATTTATTTATTTATTTATTTA
>NZ_JACGVG010000012.1 GCF_014077095.1 Colwellia sp. MB02u-6
GACTGAAGTCCAACCTACATCAAACCTAGATCAAGGCCACATCCAACCTAAATACAGCCTTGGACAATTTTTTTGTAGGTCGGACTTCAGTCTGACAACCGTTAAGCGGTTGATTATGCTGATAGACCAACAAACCTCTGTAGCGGGTATTATGTTGTTGAACCGTTTTTATGTTGAAAATGGTTAAATTTCATTTAACTTGTTGGACTGAAGTCCAACCTACATCAAACCTAGATCAAGGCCACATCCAACCTAAATACAGCCTTGGACAATTTTTTTGTAGGTCGGACTT
>NZ_JACGVG010000013.1 GCF_014077095.1 Colwellia sp. MB02u-6
GTTAAGCGGGCGATTATGCTGATAGACGAATAAACCTCTGTAGCGGGTATTATGTTGTTGATCTGTGTTTATGTTGAAAATGGTTAAATTTCATTTAACTTGTTGGACTGAAGTCCAACCTACATTAAGTATCAAGTCCACATCCAATCGACATCAAGTGCATATCTAACCTACATCCAACCGAAATTAAGTCCACGTCGAACCTACATCAAGCCTAGATTAACCTAGCTTAAATCTACATAGTGACTTTGAGTGAAAATATAGCCTTGGGTAATTGTTTTGTAGGTCGGATTTGAGTCCGTCAACCGTTAAGCGGGCGATTATGCTGATAGACGAATAAACCTCTGTAGCGGGTATTATGTTGTTGATCTGTGTTTATGTTGAAAATGGTTAAATTTCATTTAACTTGTTGGACTGAAGTCCAACC
>NZ_JACGVG010000014.1 GCF_014077095.1 Colwellia sp. MB02u-6
AATGAGCTAGCATCACCTTATCAGTATTATACCGATGAAGATTTAACCCATCGTCTGCTATATGTTGAAGCCTCGCGTGGTTGTCCGTTTAAGTGTGAATTTTGTTTATCGTCTTTAGATAAAACAACCTATTATACTATCCATGACCTATTATACTATCTATGATCTATTGTACTATTCATAATCGATACTGCTTAAAATAAAATATTGTCAGTTTATAGTAATCACCATTTAACTTTAAGTCGCTAAGCAATTTGGCTAAAATTAAACTAATATGCAAAATTAGTTGATTGAAATAAAAATATAACTCTATTTTTTGGCTTTTGCTAATACATTTAAATCTGTAAAAATAGACAAATTTTAAAATCTGAAGCAGTGTTTTTCAACGAATCAGCTCGTCGACTTATAACTGAGATTGAGGAGAAGTTTATTTTTCTTGTAGCATTTTTTCTGCACTGAGTTTGTCACTCGGTTTTGCGCTTTTTTTGGCCATTGCTAGCTCAGTTACATTTTCGCTTATATGATTGATTTTACCTTCGATAACAGCGCCAGCCTCTATGCTGATAACCTCATGTTGAATATTACCACGCACTTCTGCCGTTTTCTCTAGTATCACCTTCTGCGCCTTGATAGATCCGGTAACTCTACCCTTAATAATGGCTTCTTCAGCACAAATAGCTCCTTCAACTAAGCCATGAATACCAACCGTTAAATGCCTCACATGTATCTCGCCTTCAATTCTACCGTCAAGTTGGATCACTCCTTCGCTAGATACGTTACCAACAATATTGACGTCAGGACTAATAATCGAGGGGATTTTGTTACTATTTTTACTGAGTTTATTTTCTACCGCTACGTCTTTACTTTTGTTTTTAGAGAACATTTTTCAAAGCCTTAATGAGTGAAAGAGGGTTGATCTGTTTTTTATTAAAAAGAACTTCATAATGCAAATGGGTGCTGGTGCTGCGCCCACTACTGCCCATTAAACCTATAACATCATCCTTGCTGATTTCTTGCCCTTTCTTTACTTTTATTTTATGTAGATGACCAAAGCGTGTCATAAAACCATTGTGGTGATCAATTTCGATAAAACGGCCATAGCTACCGTTTCTTCCTGCCCGACGCACAGTGCCGTCAGCCGCAGCAAATATTTCAGTTTTTATCCAACCTGCCATATCAATGCCTTTATGCATTGCAGGGTGTTTAAGCATCGGGTCTTTACGAATACCAAAAAGACTGGAAATATAATAATCTTTTGCCGGAAAAATTACCGGTATATTACTTAGTGCCGCTTCTAGCTCGGTTAAACTGAGTAATTTCTCTATCAAGTTTTTATTATCAATATCAAGTTCTTGGGCTAGCACTTGGTTTAGTGGACCGCCCTGCCCTAAAGCAGGAGCTGTCCATTGCTTAAGCACAGATGCACTAGACACGCCCGCCAGTTTCATTGCTTGCTCAAGTACCTGCTTACGTTTGCTTATTTGCTGTTCTAATTGGTGATAACTAAATTGCTGTTTTTGCTTCAATTGGGCAATGTCAGTCTGGCTTTGCTGCATAACCGACCATATGGGATCATCAGTTTTACTTGTTGTTTCTGAGTTAAGGTCAATATCAGGAGGAGTTGCATCACTAGTTTGCCCAATAGTTTCATGCTTAGGATCAACTATGGCTGTAGGTAGTGAATCCAATACGTTTTGCAGTAATTCTTGTTGCTCTTGTACTTGTAGTAACTGCTGCTGCAACTGGCTCTGTTTGTCTTGATATTTCAACACTAACTGGTCTAAAGATTTTTGTGACTGGTACAATTGATCTTGGCTTTGTGACACTTGATCGTTAAGTGAAAAATATTTTAAGCTACTAAACGACAGCCAAGTAAAAGTTAAAGCAATCAATAGAACAAGGCTAAGTTGCACTTTAGATGAGGCTTTAATGTATCTTATTTCACCATTTTGACGAACAATAAACTGTCGTTTTGGAAATAAGTATTGATAGATTCGATTTGTAGTTTTTATAATTTTTCTCAGTGCTTGTTATATTATTTGCTAGCTGAAATAGTAAAACTCGACAAAAGCGAAAGAATTACTAAGGTATTGATAACAGCAGCATGAAAAAATTTTGCCGCATTACTAACACAACAGTTGTCAAAAAATCATTTATCCTAATCTGCGCCTAGACGCTATAATAATTCCTTTTAATTAGTGGCATGTCGAAAAATGATATATCGCGAGGCGTTTTCGAAGCGTCTAGTTCCTGCTTATGTTTAAACTATTGACCATCTTTGTTAACTCTTCTGACAGATAAGATGGCTAAATAAACATTTGTTCAGTTATACGTGCTAGTTCTATGTTTACTTATACATTTAACCATACACTTAGTTACATGTATAACTATAAAAGTTACATGATTAAACCGCTTTTTCTCTTCAGTATCAAGAATTTTTAACCTTAGGCTTATCACCTTGCTGTATTTTTTGCACTTAAGGCTTAATTCAAGAGACCTAGTTAATCAAACATATTCACTGTTTAGAGTGTATCAGTAAATTAAAACTGTTTCTTAAAAATAAAAAAGAGCTTTATAAACCTAAAAAAGACACTCAAAAACAAGAAGAAACCTGCTAAATAACAAGTAATTAAAGCGCTTGTGAGTGTGTAATACTTAAAGGTACTTCAGTTCGTCACTCAACAGAGCTATCTACAACAAGTCATAGTGCTTGTCGTCATCAACAGCAAAATAAAAATTTAGCATCAGTGGTTAAAGTGAACCGTGGATAATCCCAAGTAAATGGCTATTTATATCTCCCAACTCGCATCAGGATCCCAACTTGCCTCGGGCTTCCAATTAGCTACCCAGGCTTGAACATCACTGGTTAGCATAGGTTTGGCAATAATATTACCTTGTGCTAATTCACAGCCCAATTGTAATAGAGCCATGCCCTGTTCAATCGTTTCTACACCTTTTGCAATCACGCCACGTTTGAATGGTTTAGCTAAGGCTATTATACCTTCAACAATGGCGAAGTCATCGGCATCATGCAACATGTTTCGCACAAAGCTCTCGTCTATATTAATGACGTTGGCTGGTAATCGTCTAAGGTAAGTGAGGGACGAATAGCCTGTGCCAAAATCATCTAAGGCAAATTTTACACCCAAGGCCATACAGGCTTGCATGATTGTTGATACATGATAAACATCATCTAAAGCATTTTTTTCCAGTATCTCTAGCTCTAAATAGCCGGGTTCAACATCGGAGTGGGCTGCTAATAGTGCTGTTAACCTATGGGTAAAGTCAGGTTGCCGCAATTGTAATGCTGAAATGTTTACACTTGTACTAATAGGGAGATTAAGCCCTATTTTTTGCCACTGGCTAATTTGTGTTAGTGCGTTATCAATCACCCACTCACCAAACTCGATACTCATGGTGTTATTTTCCATGGCAGGCAAAAAATCAGCTGAGTTTAATAGCCCTCTTATCGGATGTTGCCAGCGTATAAGCGCCTCAACCCCTATTACCGCGCCTGTTTTCATATTTACCTTAGGCTGATAGTAGAGTACAAATTGATCATTATTTAATGCACTTTGAATAGCCTCTAGGCTTTCTCTTTGCACTCTCACAGCCTTATCTTGAGCCATATCGAGTAAGTGATAACAATTTTTACCTGATTTTTTAGCCACGTACATAGCTTGATCAGCATAGCGCATGAGCTGGTCGGCATCGACACCATCGTTAGGGTAAAAGCTGACGCCAATACTAGCTGATATATTTAAGACTAGCTTACCCATTAAAACCGGTTCAGACGCTGCCAATAACAACCGATCTAATACCGGTTTACAATCTTCAACTCTGGCTAGATCCGCTAATACGGCGACAAATTCATCACCGCCAATACGCGCTAAAGTATCAAATTCACGCAATACCTCTTTCATACGAAGTGAGAGCACTGTCAATAGTTGATCACCTACATCATGTCCATGAGTATCATTAACGGCTTTAAAACCGTCTAAATCTAGAAATGCGACAGCGAGTGACAGCTGATGACGGTCGCGCTGCAACATAGCTTGAGATAATCGGTCAGCAAGTAGCTTTCGGTTGGGTAGGTGTGTAAGTAAATCGTAATGGGCAATATGCTCTAATTGACTCTGGTATTCTTTCATCGAAGTGATATCTGTAAATAAGATAACATAGTTACTTATTTGACCATCAATACCTCTGACCGAACTAATGTTGAGCATTTCAGGATAAACGTCACCATTTTTACGACAGCTCCATATATCACCAGACCAAAAGCCATCATTCAATACGGTTTGCCATATATCGGCATAGAACTCTGGTGATTGTCGTCCGGATTTAAAAATACTTAAGTTCTGTCCAATGGCTTCTTCACGGCTATAACCCGTTACCGTCGTAAAAGTCGCATTGACGTCAATGATATTGCCTGTGGCGTCGCTGATGCAGGTACCTTCACGGGCATGGCTAAATACACTGGCGGTAATGGCTAACTCATCGGCTAGCTTATCTTTCTCTTGATTGGCAAGCATTAACTCACTTGCTCTCTTGTCTTTTTCCTTATTTTGAACAGCAAGTTCTTTATTAGCAAGGACTAACTCATCGGCTCGCTTATCTTTCTCTTGATTAGCAATAACTAACTCATTCGCGCGCTTATCTTTCTCTTGATTAGCAATAGCTAACTCATCCGCGCGCTTATCCTTCTCTTTATTGGCAAGGACTAACTCATCCGCGCGCTTATCTTTCTCTTTATTAGCAATAGCTAACTCATTTGCTCGCTTGTCTTTTTCCTTATTTTGAAAAGCAAGTTCTTTATTAGCAATAGCTAACTCATTTGCTCGCTTATCTTTCTCTTGATTTTGAAAGGCAAGTTCTTTATTGGCAAGGACTAACTCATGCGCGCGCTTATCCTTCTCTTTATTGGCAAGGACTAACTCATCCGTGCGCTTATTTTTTATCCAACCAAACATTTTCTAACTCCTGTTATCAAAAAAACATGTGCTAGATTTTGTTTAACCATTGAAGTAAATATTGATTTTCGGATCGCGGTCTGTTGTTTTTTATGAGCAACTTGAACGCTTTGTGTAACATTTCATCATTCTGAGTCTACTTTAAGTTGATTGAGAATAACGAATGTATCGGTGAATATCTGTTCAAAATAACCATTATTATCCATCTAGTTATTCTTCTAGTGTTATCAAGAGCCTTCACCTTAATAAAGATCACCCGCTTTAATGTACTAAAAATTAGCATAGAAAAAAGTCATAACAATAACCAGTAAAACCTTCTGCTCGATATTAAAGTGATAATGGCTTGGCTAAGTCATTAGTCATTAGTCATTAGTCATTAGTCATTAGCCGTTATCGCAGTCAGCGTTTAATAGATGGCGAATTAGTTAAGTCTTGACTGTATTTAGCCGCTTTTTCTAAAGCTTCTAAATCTTTAACAATCAGTTGATTACGTTTTTTATCAATGGTGCCAGCTTTTTTCCAGTGCTGTAATTGTTTATTGATTACTTGCCTGACTGAGCCTGTCATTCGCGCCAAGGTTTCATCGTTTAAGCCATTAACTAAATGATGCTGATGTTCTTCTGTTTTAGCGCCGGTATAAAACTTAATTTTATTAATATGCTCTAAAATAATACGGCTTAAACGCGTAGTAACATCGTGTAAAACTAGGCTACTGACTTGCTGCTCTTTTTCACGCATTTTTTTCGCTAAATAAGGCATAAACTGTTGGTTAAATTCAGGATAAGTCCACAGCCAATGTCGCATTGTTACCAGCTTTACTGACAGTAGTTTTATTGTGGTTAAGGGTGAAACAATAACATCATGCGGTTGATCATCTAATAACACCATTAAATCAAAACAATCGCCAGCATAAAGCATATCTAACGTAGCTTCTCGGCCAGTTTCAGGGTTACTTTGTTTAATTTCTAAACTGCCATCAATCACCACAAAAAAGCGCTGGGTTAATAAATCTGAATTAAAATAATCTCCTTTGCGCCATTCATCAAGCTGAAATTCTTGTTGAAAGTCTTCAATTAACTTTATGGGTAAGTCTGCAAAAATATTAGCTTGCCTGACGAGTACCAGACTGGCTTTTTGAGGTAAATGAGTGACATTTTTATGCATAAATAAATAGCTTTAGTTGTTGCAATAGCAAGTATTTTTATTCTAACCAGTTATCGCTATATAGCAAAAGCTAATATTGCTTTACAAACATTTTATCTTAGCTATTTACCGGGTTAATTTGCTGATTTTTGTCTTTAAAAAAAGTAAAAAATAAAAAATCATCGCTACTGTCATATTTGTGACAGAAGCATTTTATTAGCTTGCGTAATATAGCGCCACTAACCAAACACCTTGGGTTTATTCAAGGTTTTTTATATGGTCTAACTGCTTACTGGTAATAGCCATAAAGCATCAGACCTTTTTTATTAAGTACTTTTAAAAAGAATAGGTGATTATTATGTCTAAGACTATCGGTATTGATTTAGGTACAACAAACTCGTGTGTCGCTGTTATGGAAGGCGGCGTGGCAAAAATTATTGAAAATGCAGAAGGTAGCCGCACCACACCATCCATTGTTGCTTATGCCAACAATGAAACATTAGCCGGCCAACCCGCAAAAAGACAAGCGGTGACTAACTCAAGCAATACATTATTTGCGATTAAGCGCTTAATTGGTCGTAAGTTTGATGATAAGGAGGTACAAAAAGATATTAAATTAGCGCCTTATAAAATTATAAAAGCAAGTAACGGTGACGCTTGGGTTGAAGTTAATGGTAAAGCTTTATCCCCACAGGAAGTGTCAGCACAAATTTTACGTAAATTGAAAAAAGATGCTGAAACTTATTTAGGTGAAACAGTCACAGACGCGGTTATTACTGTACCAGCCTACTTTAATGATTCACAACGCCAAGCAACTAAAGACGCAGGTAAAATTGCTGGGCTTAATGTTAAGCGTATTATTAACGAACCTACCGCTGCGGCATTAGCTTACGGTGTCGACAAAAACAATAAAGCTGACCAAAAAGTGGTGGTTTACGATCTAGGTGGTGGTACTTTTGATGTCTCTATTATTGAAATATCTAATGTCGAAGGAGAAAAACAATTTGAAGTATTAGCCACTAATGGCGATACCTTTCTAGGCGGCGAAGATTTTGATTTACGCTTAATCAATTACCTTGCTGATGAGTTTAAAAAAGAAAGCGGAATTGATATTAAACAAGACCCTTTAGCGTTACAGCGTATTAAAGAAGCCGCGGAAAAAGCAAAAATTGAATTGTCGTCAGCATTACAAACTGACATAAATTTACCTTACGTTACCGCTAATGCGAGCGGCCCTAAACACTTAAAAATACAAGTGACTCGGGCTAAATTAGAGTCATTAGTTGATGACTTGGTCAAAAGCACCATAGCACCGTGTGAGCAAGCATTAAAGGATGCTGGTTTAAGCAAAGCGGATATTAGCCAAGTAATTTTGGTTGGTGGTCAATCACGCATGCCAAAAGTACAAGCAGCAGTTAAAGACTTTTTTGGTAAAGAACCACGTAAAGATGTTAATCCAGATGAAGCCGTTGCCATGGGTGCTGCCATACAAGCCGGTGTGTTGTCAGGCACAGTGGGTGATGTGTTGTTACTTGATGTTACGCCATTGTCACTGGGTATTGAAACCTTAGGCGGAGTAATGACCAAGCTTATTGAGAAAAATACCACCATACCAACACGGGCCTCTGAAACCTTTGCAACGGCAGAAGATAATCAAGCCGCCGTAACGGTACATGTGTTACAGGGCCAACGTGAAATGGCGACAGACAACAAATCGTTAGGTCAATTTAACTTAACCGATATTAATCCTGGCCCACGCGGTTCAGTGCAAGTTGAAGTTACCTTTGATATTGATGCAGACGGTATTTTAAATGTCACCGCGAAAGATAAAGCAACCGGTAAGGAGCAAAGCATTAAAATTACCGCATCAAGTGGCTTAACAGAAGACGAAGTTAATCGCATGGTAAACGATGCACTGAGTCACGCCTCTGAAGATAAGCAAAAGCGTGAGTTAGTTGAGCAACGTAACCAAGCGGATCAATTAATTCATACTGTGCAAACATCAATGGCAAGTTTGAGTGATGATCAGCAGACTGAGCTTAAAACTTTAATTGAGCAACTGAAAATGGCTGTTAATGGTGATGACAAAGCCGCGATTGAAATGCGACAAAAGAACTTGCAAGCAGCATACAGTAAAATTATGCAAGCACAAAAGGCCCAAGAAGCACAACATCAAGGTGAGGCGGCCAACGATGAAGCTAAAAGTGAAGATGTTATTGATGCTGACTTTGAAGATGTTAGCAACGGTTAATCGATAAAGCCACATTCATTATAGGCTACAGGTTAATTCACTCACTAGCTAAAGTCTAAAAACAAACCCCTAATATTTATGATTAGGGGTTTTTTATTGCTGATTATACTGTCGATTATACTGCCAACTCTATTACCAATGCTTTTGCTGATAAAATAGATAACCAAGCTGACTAATTCCCTGAACATTTCACCTGCTACAATAAGCTAATACTGGGTTGTTTATATATATATTTTACCTGTATATAAAGCAGAGCCACTCATTAATAAAACCGCTATAAGTCACTGTTATGCGATGATGATTTTTTTCTTTTTGTCTCTCGATGAAAATTCACACGGCATCAAGGTCTGTGTCGAGTGAAGTTACGTGATGGGAATTAACCTCTGAAATAAAACAATATCTATTATTAGGCTTGCAAAGTACAAAGTGGTAGAAAATAATAGCGCATACTGTTTTGAAAAGTTGTTTATTTTGAATAAATTTGAGATTAAAAGCTATTGTCATACAAAATTAATGATCGAGACTTGGCCTATTGGTGAATCTAAAACTTGGTGTGTCATGGGCACTAATGACTCAGGAAAAAAGCAGCTGGCTCAATTGTTATCTGATGAATTAACCCCACATTCTGTCGAGGTAATCTTGTTACCTGCGCCAAATGAAATCGCTATTATTTCTTTTGAGCAACAACAAAAAATTTATGAACACGAGTTAAAAATCGATACTAGCAACTTTAAAGATCAGCAGGATATTGGCACACCTGTGCAAGATTTTTTACCACAAGATAAGCTAAACCATCCACTGATCAAGCGGGTAGGATTAGCGCATTTATTAACCTCAGGTTACCGTCAATTAAGCTCAGGTGAAGGGCGAAAGCTGCTTTTACTTTCAGCGCTATTACATGAAAAAAAGCTGATTGTTTGTGAAGACCCTTTTGACAGTTTAGATCAAGAAAGTAGTGAAACCTTATCAATATTGTTTAAAAATATTATCCAAAATAGTGATATAACCGTCATTATTTTATTAGGAAATCGTCGCGACATTCCTGAATGGTGTGAGCAATTAGCGATAATTAAACAGGGTGACTTTAGTGTTATTGGCGCTCAACATTGTGCTGATACACAAGCTAAGCTTGATGATTTTTTTAAAAATGATAATGAGAAAATAACCCTGCCCGAACAGTTCTATAACACGGCGTTAAATCCGCATGATTATTTGGTCAAATTAGTTAATGGCACAGTGCGCTATCAAAATAAAACCATTTTTCAGGGGCTAAATCTCACCGTTAAACCACAGCAACATACCTTAATTACCGGTCCAAATGGTAGCGGTAAATCAACGTTATTACACTTAATAACCGGCGAATGTACACAATGCTATAGTAATGATTTAACCCTATTTGGCCATCAACGGGGTAGTGGAGAAAGCATTTGGCAACTAAAAAAAGACATGGGCATAGTCACGCCTGAATTACATCGTCAATATCGAGTAAACTCAAATCTACTGACAGTGGTACTGTCCGGTTTTTTTGACTCTATCGGCTTGTACCAACAGCCTGAAAAATTTCAAACAACATACGCTCAGCAATGGTTAAAAAAGGTTGGCTTAAATAATAAAGATAAAATATTATTTAACGATTTAAGTTTTGGTGAACAAAGATTAGCCCTTATTGTTAGAGCGCTAATCAAGGCGCCCTTGTTATTAATCCTTGATGAAATAACACAAGGTTTAGATGAATTTAATCGCCATCGTATATTGAAAATCATTAAAATGATCATGAAAGAGAGTAACTCCACCCTACTATTTGTCACGCATAGAAAAGACGAGTTGCTCGACACGTTTACACAACACATTAAACTCTAAATTCTAAACTTTTGGGCTTTATCACTTTTATAAAGCCCAAGCAGCAAGGTTTAGATAGAATAGCGTGACGACTTTTACTTTCTGTTGCGCTTTTAACTTGTTGAGACACAAATGTACTCATTATTTTATTCAACGCTACCTTTCTTCCGCTGGCATCTTTCTCCCGCTGGCATCTTTCTCCTGCTGGCATCAAAGGCGCAGGAAAATTTTAGCCCAGTCAGTTCTAGTGATAGCCATTGGATTAAGTGTGCTACTTTTTTGTCTGGAAAAAGGGCTAAATACTAGAGATAAAATGTAGCCTGTAGTTATTCATCTTATAAATTATCTAAGGTCGTATTTTTTCATTTTAACCCTTTAAAATGAGCCGATAATTAATCAAATTGCTATTACATAGTCCAAACCACCTTAAGTAAAAATAACAACATCTAGGTCAATTTACCCAAAAATTATCATTAGACCCCTAAGCTTTAACGCTACTTATGCCATGTATTTTATAGCCATCATTACTCAGCTATAGCACAGTAAAAACACCAAAAACCGCACATTTCGGTACCTGCCGCTATTTTTATTATTGCAAGCAAGTTTGATAACTTCATCAAAAACCGTTAGTATAGATATTAATTGAACGTTCAATCAATAAAAAATAAAGAAGCCTATGCCTAAAGTTGGAGTGAAACCCATACGTAAACAACAACTCATTAATGCCACGATAGAATCGATTGGCGAGTATGGTTTACAAAATACCACCATCATTACCATTAGTCGTATTGCCGGCCTATCCTCGGGTATTATCAGTCATTATTTTGGTGGCAAACAGGGCCTAATTGAAGCCACTATAATGCACCTTTTAGAACAGTTAAGGTTAGCCTTGCTTGAGCGTGTTTCTAGCCAAAAACTTGATGCAACCGAGCGACTTAAAATGGTGATAGAGGCAAACTTCACCTCATTTCAACGCTCTACTCCCACCATAAAGGCTTGGCTGAGCTTTTGGACCGAGTCAATGCATGATCCAAAGCTGAAAAGATTACAAAATATCAATAGTAAGCGCTTGTATAGCAATCTGCTGTTTTCATATCGTCAATTACTAGCAGAAGATGTAGCCAAAATAGCCGCGATGAAAACCGCTGCAATGATTGATGGTTTGTGGTTGCGCTGTGCATTAAGTCCAAGGCCTGATACAGAATTTATCCAAGCTGAACAATTATGTAAAAACTTTATCAACGAACAAATTAACCAATATGGAGATATTACTTGTCATTAATACGTTATAAAAATTATGTCGATGGTACATATATAGAAAATGCGAGTGGTGAAACATTTGATGTGATTAACCCAGCAACAGGCAAAGTTATTTATCAAGTTGAAGTTGCCGATGAACAGGTTAAAGAAAAAGCGATAGCCAGTGCAAAACTTGGTTTTGCTACTTGGTCTGCCATGAGTGCTACACAACGTAGCCGAATTTTACTTAAAGCTGTGGCATTATTACACGAGCGTAATGACGAATTAGCCAAAGTTGAAGTACTTGATACTGGCAAACCATGGCAAGAAGCATCAGAAGTTGATGTATTGTCCGGCGCTGACTCTATCGAATTTTTTGCTGGGCTAGCGCCTGGCGTAGAAGGAACGCAACAAGCTGTTGATGGCGACTTTTACTATACACGCCGTGAACCATTAGGTATTTGCGCCGGTATTGGTGCTTGGAACTACCCATTACAAATTGCTTGCTGGAAAGCAGCGCCAGCATTAGCTTGCGGTAATGTGATGATTTTCAAACCTTCTGAAGAAACCCCGTTGGGCGCATTAAAGCTGGCAGAAATATTTACCGAAGCAGGATTACCCAACGGCGTATTTAACGTGGTTCAAGGCGCTGGCGAAGTAGGCGCTTGGTTAACCCATCATCCAGAGATTGCTAAAGTTTCTTTTACTGGTGAAGTCGGTACAGGTAAAAAAGTGATGGCGGCTGCAGCGAGTACACTAAAAGATGTCACTATGGAGTTAGGCGGTAAATCACCTCTGATCATTTTTGATGATGCTGACATCGACAATGCTGTTTCTGCTGCTATGTTAGGTAATTTTTATACCCAAGGTGAAGTGTGCACAAACGGAACGCGCGTATTTGTACAAGAATCACTGTATCCAGTTTTTATAGAAAAGCTACTCGAACGTACTAAAAAGAATATTGTTATTGGCGACCCAATGGACCCTAACACTAACTTTGGTGCCCTAATTTCAGCTAAACATATGAACTTAGTACAAGAGTACATCGATATTGGTATTAAAGAAGGGGCAACACTGCTGCATGGTGGCACATCACTTAAGCCAGATAATGCACCTGATGGCTACTTTGTTGCACCAACTATTTTTGGTGATTGTACCGACGAGATGACCATTTGCCGTGAAGAAATTTTTGGCCCTGTTATGAGCGTATTAACCTTTACCGATGAAGACGAAGTAATCCGCCGAGCCAATGCTACAGAGTTTGGCTTAGCCGCAGGCGTATTTACCCAAGATATTACGCGTGCGCATCGAATCGTTCATCAGATAGAAGCCGGTATTTGTTGGGTAAACAGCTTTGGAGCCTCACCTGCGCAGATGCCTGTTGGTGGCTACAAAAGTTCAGGTGTCGGTCGAGAAAATGGCCTTTCTACGCTGAATTATTTCACCCAAATTAAAGCGGTGTATATCGGATTACAGCCACTCGATAGTCCTTTTTAACGCACAGAACAACGCAAATATTGTTCGATAGTTAAATCGTAAAAAGGTCTTCATGCAGTAAATTATTAAAAAGGTTTAAAATGAAAAGCGAAAAATTTGATTACATTATTGTAGGTGCAGGTTCTGCTGGCTGTGTCTTAGCAAATCGTCTCAGTGAAGACAGTGATAACAATGTCTTGCTCATTGAGACTGGCGGCAGCGATAAAAGTATTTTTATTCAAATGCCCACTGCATTGTCTATTCCGATGAATTCAAAAAAATACGCTTGGCAATTTGAAAGCCAGCCAGAGCCGTTTCTTGATGATCGACGTATGCATTGCCCTAGAGGTAAAGTTTTAGGCGGTTCGTCTTCAATCAACGGCATGGTTTACGTACGTGGACACGCAAAAGATTTTGATGAATGGCAACAACATGGCGCACATGAGTGGGATTACGCTCATTGTTTACCTTATTTTAAAAAGTCGGAAGACTGGGCATTTAGTGCCAATGAATATCGTGCTAAAGATGGCCCGCTGGGTGTAAACAACGGCAATGAAATGAAAAACCCGCTCTACAGAGCTTTTATTGATGCCGGAGTAGAAGCCGGATACTTTGAAACTCAAGATTATAATGCCGGTCAACAAGAGGGTTTTGGCCCGATGCACATGACGGTTAAAAACGGTGTGCGTGCGTCAACGGCAAACGCTTATTTACGACCAGCAATGGTGCGTAACAACTTAACAGTTATTACCCATGCGCTGGTACATAAAGTGCTACTTGAGGGTAAAAAAGCCGTTGGTGTTAGGTACGAGCACAAAGGTAAAGTGGTTGATATTTCAGCACATAAAGAAGTTATTTTATCGGCTGGTTCCATTGGCTCACCCCACATTTTACAACTGTCGGGTATCGGCCCTAAAGCCGCGCTTGAAGCCGCTAATATTGAAGTAAAACACGATTTACCAGGTGTTGGCGAAAACTTGCAAGATCACCTAGAGTTTTATTTTCAATTTAAGTGCAAACAGCCTATTACCCTTAATGGCAAGTTAGATTGGTGGAGTAAACTGCTGATCGGTACACGCTGGATATTAAGTAAAAAAGGCTTAGGTTCAACCAACCATTTTGAGTCTTGTGGTTTTATTCGCTCTAAAGCCAGCGTTGAATGGCCCGACTTACAATATCATTTCTTACCAGCAGCCATGCGTTATGACGGTAAAGAAGCTTTTGCAGGTCACGGATTTCAAGTGCATGTTGGCCATAATAAGCCTAAAAGTCGTGGGCAAATCAAGGCAATATCAAACGATCCTAAGGTACACCCAGAAATTCGTTTTAATTACCTTGAACACGAAGCAGACCGTGAAGGATTTCGTGCCTGTGTTCGCCTAACCCGTGAAATTATCAACCAGCAAGCGCTTGATAACTATCGCGGCGAAGAAATTCAGCCGGGCCTTCATGTGCAAACAGATGAAGAAATTGACAGTTTTGTGCGCCAGTCTGTTGAAAGTGCCTACCACCCTTCTTGCTCATGCAAAATGGGTACAGATGCAATGGCTGTGGTTGATCCACAAACGCGCGTCCATGGTATTGAAGGATTGAGAGTGGTTGATTCGTCAATATTCCCAACAATTCCTAACGGTAACCTTAATTCACCCACCATTATGGTTGCTGAACGTGCCGCCGATATTATTCGTTCTCGAGCACTGTTAGCGCCATCTAACGCCGCAGTTACCATAGCGGGTAACTGGCAAGAGCAACAACGTTCAACTGCAGCAAAACGCACTACCAACTAAAGTGTAATCATCAGTGTTCTAACTAAGATTAATTATCATCGCCAGGTAATATGCCTAGGTATATTACCTGGCGAAATAATTGATCATTCAAACCTAAAAGCTTGATATTGAACACTATAACTAGAAGAAAGAAATGGGAGTTAATTATCTTAATATTGATTAAAAACGTAATAAGGACACTATCATGACCACATGGTTATCAGCAGGAATGTTATTTACCTTTTCCGCAATCGCATTTATATTATATCGATGGGGCAATATTCGCTGTGTTGGTGTAACACCCGTTAAAACCTTCACCTTTATTGCCATTTTATTTACCTCAGGACTCGATGTGGGACTTATTATGTTCCCATTAACTGAGTTTGCCGGCTACGCTGATTTAGCCACCAGTCCTGAATATGGTTTCACCAATCCTTTAGCTATTGAGTTTGGTTTTTGGGCCTTTCTTATTTGGAGCTTTTACTTTCTCACCTGTTTTTACTTTTGTGTTATTGAACCGCGTGTACGATTTTTTGAAATTCCGCTGGTTAAATTCATTAATAACGTTGTGATTATTGGCACCTGTGCATTTACCGCTTATTTATTACTGTCTAACTTACCTTGGTATATGCCAGAACTTGGTGATGGTGAGTCTGTTGTTGGTAGTTTTTACTTAATTGTATTACTGGTGATCGCCTTTGCGGTGTATTCAAGTACCAACATACGTTATGTGCGCATTTTGAGCCTATCCACCACTTGGCTTTTTATCGCGTTAATTGCCGTGATGTGGGGCGGCGCATTTTTTGGTGAAAACTCAAGCATTGGCGATTTTGCCAATACCTTTTCCATGTTGGGCGGCTACTTTGGAAGCATCCACGAATTTGTGCTGCCAATGAATGCTTATCATGAGTTCTACCTTTACTGGTGGTTTGCATGGAGTATTATGATTGGCCAATTTACTGCCCGTTTTGTCAGTGGTTTACGCACTTATCAAGTACTACTGGCGATGTTGATCTTTCCGTCTATTCCGATCGCCGTATGGTTTAGCGTCTTGTATTACTACAGCCTAAACGGCATAGAAACTACTGGTTTCTATAATCTTGCCATGGCATTTGTTGGTATTACTTTTGTCATTAACTCTCTCGATTCATTGATCCGCTTATACACAGACAATTTGAAGATAGGCGTTGCGCGTATAGGTAGAGTTAAATACTTCTTTGGTAATATTATTGCCTTGAGTTTACTGACCTTGCTATTCAAATTAGATTTCTTGCAAATCCAATGGGTTGGCGCTGTAGTTATCGGACTATTCTTTACTTGCTTTGGTTATATTCTGTTAAGAAAATTTAACGAAGTAGCGGCAATAGAGAGTTCACCAGAAGAAAATAAAATCGACTTTACCAAACTAGAACAAGTAACCTAATTAAATGAGTATACAAATAATGAATAAAAGTATTATTGCCTTAGCAACAAGTTTTTTACTAGCCACTTCTTCAGCAGCATTAGCTGATGTATCGGCAACAGTTAATTTAACGTCTGACTATACCTTTAATGGTGTTAGCCAAACAGGCAATGATCCTGCGTTACAAGCAAGTTTAGATTACGCAGGCGCTGACGGTTTTTATACTGGCGCTTGGGCATCAACTGTAGATTTTGGCAACGCTGACGACACCAATGCTGAATTGGATGTTTACGTAGGAAATTACTTTCAACTTGACGAAAAAACAGGCCTTGATGCGGGTATTGCTTACTATACCTACCACGGTGATTCGGCTTCAGATACTTATAATTATCCAGAGGCTTATGCCAAGTTTAACTACACTTCATCGCTAGGTAATACCGAATTAAACTTTTGGTACAGCTGGGACTATTTTGGTCTTGATGCTGGACATTATATCACCATGGTTGCTCATACTTTTGAAGTAGCGCCAGGTCATAATATTAGAGCCAGTTTCGATCGTTCAACGTCAAGCGATGTCAATGAATGGTCGTGGAATGGTAATGACGCTTACAATCATGCTCGTGTTGAATATATGACTAGTTATGAAGGCTTTGATTTTAACCTGGCACTTGAAGATACTAACATGAATATTGATAGTGCAGATTCACGCATTGTTTTCTCTGTATCTCGTACCTTCGGTTTATAGTAACTAGGTTTACAAGACTTAAGTTGATCATCTTAAGTTGAGAATTTTAGCGAAAAAGGATTAATTTTATAATAGTTTTTCGCTAATTAAAAAGCCCTTACCTGTGACAGGTAAGGGCTTTTTTTATTCACTTATTTTGCTGTTAATACTAAAGTGTCGCTTTGGTTAACTGCTTAAAATGAAGTAATAAATTTAGCTAAATTTTGCACTGAGCACTTGAGCCGTAAACTTTGGCTAAAACTTTGGCTAAGAATAAGTCACCTTCACTCTTATGTCTCGAAAAAGTGTAAGTAGCGCTTCCTGACTTGGCACTATCCCTGTATTATCTCGAGCATTAAATTTATAGTCCAAATATTAAAATAAATTAGTTTGATTGGAACCTCTTATGACCAAAAAAAACAAGCCCAATAGTACCAAAATGCTCGAAAGAGCCCACACCAATATGCCGTTAGGTGTTGCCGATAGCTACCGTTATTGGGGAGAGGAAAATACCGTATTTTTGAGTAGCATGAAAGGCTGCACAGTGACCGATTGCGACGAGCAGACCTTTGTTGACTTTCGTTTAGCCTACGGCCCTATTATTTTAGGCTATCGTGATGAACGCGTCGATAACGCCGTTATTAATGCAATTACTGATGTGGGTACTATTTCTGGCTTTTCAACCGGGCTTGATTCTGACGTGGTTGAGTTAGTGAAATCACTTTGTCCTAACATCGACAAAATGCGTTTTGCCAATTCAGGTACTGAAGCGGTTATTGGTGCTGTTCGCACGGCTAGAGGTTATACCCAGCGAAATAAAATTGTTGTGGTTGAAGGCGGTTTTCATGGGCTACATGATGAAGTTATGTGGAAATCTGACGTGGATAACTGGGATGCTGACGATATAAACTCGCCAGAAATCATTCCTTTTGGTGCAGGCATTCCACAAAGCACCCGCGAACATCAAGTAAGTGTGCCGCTAAATGACTTTAATGCCATTGACGCTGTATTTGCCAAACATGGCGATGACATAGCCGCCATTTTAATTGAACCTATTATGGGCAATTGTGGCTCTATTGCATCAACGCAAGCCTACATGCAAAAACTACGTGATATCTGTGACGCCAACGGCGCTTTACTGATTATGGACGAAGTAAAAACTGGTTTTCGTGTCGCTAAAGGTGGCGTTCAAGCCTTATATAATATCCACGCCGATATCACCACTTACGCTAAAGCCATGGGCAATGGCTATCCTGTTGCTGCTTTTGGTGGCAAAGCTGAGGTAATGGGCGCTATTTCTTTTGACAAAAATGGTGTGACTCATGGCGGAACTTATACCGCTAACATGGTGGCATTAAGTGCGGCAAAAGCAACATTAACGATACTCAAAGAAACTGATGCGCTTGAAACTATTGACCATGTAGGGCAAAAAATTCAAACATTACTTTCTCGTGTTTTTAGCAAGTTTGATATTGAACATTGTTTTGCCGGCCCAAATGCTATGTTTGGTGTGCACTTTGGCGCCAAAGTACCGCAAAACTATCGTGACTGGAAAAAAACTAACAGCGATTTATATACGCAATTCGCGCTTAATTTAATCGACAATGGTGTGATGTTAGAACCTGATTCACGCGAACCTTGGTTTATTTGTGAAGCTCACCAAACAATAGACTTTGTTTGGTTAGAACAAGTCGCAGAGCAATCTATGCAAGCCGCGATTAACCCACAGTAAAGGCCTTTTAACGATATAACAAAAAGCGCTAAGGCAGATAATGACCCAGTAGTAAGGCACGAAAAGTAAATCCTTGTGCAACTGTATTTAAGCTAATTTATTTACCTTAAATACAGTTAATACCAATTTCATTAATTAGGTGGTCTACTTTATATGCAGGAAAAATGGCCAAATATAAGGAATTTATTTAATAACTAGTTGTTCTAATTATTAAATAAATAACGCAGTAGTGGGTTATTTTAACCAGTAAAAATGATCAGATAATTAGTGAGATTGGTATAACTTAACCTCTTAAGACTTTATGTTAACAACTGCTACGCTTATTCTGCTAGTGCTATAGCGGCCATTTTCATCACACTTTCAAACGATTGTGCACCGGCAATAAACAAACCATTATGACAAAACATAGCGTCATCAATACCGCTGACTTCTTGTAGTGCTTGGTCCGCTAAACCCGCCCATGCTTTCGGCAATGGCTTGCGATCTTCAAATGAGCCTAATTCAACCGGTACCGTTTGAATTCTAAAGGGTCCAGAGCCCGACGGATAAATCACATACAAGGCTTCTTTAGATAACGTGTGAACCGTTGTTTTCCAAGGGGTGTATTTTTCTAATACGATAACCCTTGGGTCTGCTGCGTTCTCAACAGCTTTCGCCACAATTGATTTAGCATTAATGCCACCGCTTGCAGAAGCAATAAAACGGGCTAAAACTCGCGAGGCAAACTCCACTGCTTCATCAAAACAAAGATCAAAATGACTTTCTTCTTGCCACGTGGGGTTAAACATTGAAATAGTTTGGCTCAGGCTAATACCGGTTGAAACCCCTTGAACATGACCACAATCAATAGCGTCGATGGTTGATACCAAACCGGTATCAATCGACTTAGCCACATCTGCATCACCTTGGCATATTTCTAGACCATATTTTTGCCAAATCAAACCAAATGAAGAATAAGGAATACCATTTTCACGCTCACCTGCGCCGCCACGTTGATGATGATCAAAACGGCCTGCATCTGGATTATATTCACCCCCTACATCAATCACAATGTCAGCCTTGGCGATAACGGCTAAATCTCGTGTGCGTATAAGAGTAAAAGCAGGAAGAATGCTTTTAAGTGCAGCGATACTGAAAACATCATCCGCATGAAAATTACCGTTATGAGTTACTATTATTTTATCATTCATTGTTTGTTTCATGCCGTTTAAGAAGAAATAGGAAGTTGCTGAGAGTTAAAGCTTACTTTTTGCAAGTCGCTAAAAAGTAAGGGCCGAATTCTATCTGAATACCACTGATAACAACAGCTAACTTTAACGCTATTAGTAGTGCATAACGGCGTGTAAATCAAAAGTCACGCGTTAAGCACTGACCTTAAGTGCTTACTTAACTCGTACTGAACTCGTACTGTACAGCTAAGGGTACTTTTAAAATATCAGCCGTTCGATTTTAAGTTAAGGGTATTAATAAATAACCTTGGGTCGTCAATTTTATCCAGCATTAAGCTATCAGGCAAACAATCGTCATCAACATAATCTGCAAAATCGCCCGCTGAATCAAATACTAAAATATCTAACGCTAATCGCTCTAATCCGTATAAACCACGGTGGATCATATCAGCCGAAAAAACTAACAAATCACCCGCCGCTAGCTTAATTTTTTCACCACTAGTAAGGTCGTCACTACTAACGCTGCCTTTTTCTTCTTGGCGGACATTAAATTCTTCATCATTATCCCAGCGCTTATGAGTACCCGGTACGAGTTCCATGCCAAGTTCATCAAATAATGGCACACGAAGATGTAATACTTGTGTCTGCTCTATAGCAAGCTTTTGCCCTGCAACATCATGATCATATTGACAATCTCTATGCCAAAAATCTTTTTGCTTAGGGTTAACTGGATTAAAAAATAATTGTGTATTCATAAAGGCAGGATTATTCGCGACAATCGCCTCGACAACCTTCATGATTTTTTTTGAACTGATAAAATTAAACAGCTGCACCCTATCATCAAAGGCTAAATACTCACTGCCAGTAATTAACGAAGAGTTGAAAGCCTCCTCCTGATAAAATTTTGCATTGTCTTGTTGCCATAACTGGTGAAACTTTAATACCACGGCTCTAAGCTCTGCAATTTCAGCCACCGTGAAATAATTTCTAATAACAAAATAACCTTGCTGGTGATAATTGCGCTGCAATTGACTCCTATTTTCTACCATGAACTGACATTGCCTTTAGATTAAGATTAGAACTGTATTTCCAGCCTGATATACCACAAGGATATAGCCAGGCTATGATCCAGCTATGGTACGGCTATATCAGATAACTAGTGGTTAACATGATTAGCCTTATGCAGGGAGAAATTACTCAGGATGAAATTATACCAATTCTATTAAATTAATGCCCTATTCTGTCAATAATATAAAGTACCATTTTTAGCTCACTTGCCTTTCCTATTTAAGCTTTATTTTATTATTAGACCTCTGAGTGGAGTCGCTAAAAAGGGGCTATTAAACGGCCTTTATTTTAGCCTTGTTATTTGGACTCACCGGGGTGCCCTAGTGAATTTATTTACTTTTACTTTTATTTTTTCAATCTAACGATGGTATTATATTTTTCAGATTCATTTTCAACTTTACTTTTAGCTAAGGAAGCTTCATTCATGAACTCTTCAAACCCTTTTGTTAAAAAAAATGTTAGTTTTTTTAGTTATCAAAAATTAATCATCATCTGGCTATTTTTCCCTATGCTGGCCAATGCGACGATTGCCGATGAAAATTTTCTCCAGTGTAAAGTTAATTTATCTCAACGCGCTGAAAATAAAGGATTTTCTAATTATATAACTGAAACGGTTATTGATAATATCTCCCCTATTAAGCGCGTTATTGCTTTAGATAAAAAACAACCTGAGTTTACGCAAACCTTTGAGCAATATATTAAGACTAGAGTGAGTGCTTACCATCTTCGTGTAGGTAAAGAAAAGTTACTAAATAACAAAGCGTTATTTGATAAGTTAGAAAAAGAATACGGTATTCCTCGCCAATATCTAGTGTCTTTTTGGGGCTTAGAAACTGTTTTTGGCAAGCACAAAGGTAAAATGTCGGTATTGAATGCCTTGGCAACCTTAGCTTGTGATCAACGCCGTAGTGAGTTTTTCACCCTAGAATTATTAAATTTATTCACCTTAATAGAGCATAAGCAGGTCTCTGTTGAGCAACTAAAAGGCTCTTGGGCCGGTGCTATGGGTCATATGCAGTTTATGCCAACTGCATTGTTAAAATATGCGGTTGACGGTGACAATGACGGTAAAGTAGATATTTGGCAAAGTGAGGTTGACGCTTTAACCACAGCGGCTAATTATTTAAATAAAATAGGTTGGCAATCGAAAGAGCGTTGGGGCAGAGAAGTTAAATTACCGAAAAAATTTGCCTTTGATAAAGTCGCTTTTGATCAATATTACCCGCTTAATTATTTTCAGCAGTTAGGTGTTCAACAAACTAACCAGCAAGCCTTACCCGCTTATGATATTCAGGCTGAGCTTTATCTACCCTCAGGCCATAAAGGGCCAGCATTTTTACTCTACCCTAATTTCAATGTCATTATGACGTGGAATCTTTCAAAAAGTTATGCGTTATCCGTTGGCATATTAGCTAATAAATTAGTTGGCGCTAAAGGCATCGAACTTTTTAACAAAGCACAAAATCAGCTCAAACCCTTTAGTGTTGTACAAATGAAAAACCTCCAAAGCCAACTTAATAGCTTAGGATTTAAAACAGGTAAACCGGATGGTATTTGGGGACCTAAAAGTAGAGATGCCATTCGCTCATTTCAACTACAACATCGACTTATTGCTGATGGATATCCAAATAAAGAACTTTTTTCAACCATTGAGTTAGTGATCAGTAAAACTGAGCCGGTAACACTAAGCATTAATCAAGAGAGTTAATTAGTGAGTTACTGTAGCGTCAATTAATGTCATGAAAACACAAAAGATAAATAAGGTTCGCACTTGCCTTTGTCGGTCGGCATTTAGTCCAACCTAGATGTGACCTGCAGTAAACCTACACAGTCACTACGGGTGATTACGCTTAGCGTTTTATTTTGCAATAGCTCGTAAACCTATATATTAACTAAATAGCGTATCGTGATATAGACTTAAATAAACAATGTCATACCTGCCCATCGCTACTCTTTTTTCAAACTTGGGAATAGTAGGTGCAGTGGCAAAACAAATATTTCTACCTGTTTTTTTGGACAAAAAAATTTCCAATGGCAGCCATACTTTAGCTAAATTCAAAGCAGGTTGTTGCGGTGCTACGCCTAAGCTTAATACTTTTTTCGCTTAGACCGTATGGATAGCAAAAAAATTGTTAATAATATTATGATCTTTTTCATATAAAAAACCTTTATTTTCAAAGGATAGCTATCTTAGAGGATGGTGGCATAACGCTTGAGGCTTATAACTTGTCTCTGGTCATCAGTAAAGCCAGATCGCGAGCATATAGTTGTGATTGGCGTATATCCAAATCATTACTCGACGAATTTTCACCACCGGTCGGCAATTCAATATGAAATTGTACGGCATTTTTTATATTGACATTTTTATATTACCGCCATGATTTTTAATAATAGTTTTAGCTAAACTTAACCCAATACCTATACCTTGATTGCTAGAGCACCCTTTATCACCACCACCTATGAAAGGTTCAAATAAATGAGAAGATAAAGCTGAAGGTAAATTCAAACTCTAAATACAACAGTGCTATTTTTTAAAAAGCCCCCGTAAAAAATCAAGTTCTTCATTAGCTAAAATTAATTCATTGGCACGCTTAACTTTCTCTTGATTAGCCAACACTAATTCATTGGCGCGCTTATCTTTCTCTTGATTAGCTAACACTAATTCATCGGCGCGCTTATCTTTCTCTTGATTAGCCAGCACTAATTCATTGGCGCGCTTATCTTTCTCTTGATTAGCTAACACTAATTCATCGGCGCGCTTATCTTTCTCTTGATTAGCTAACACTAATTCATCGGCGCGCTTATCTTTCTCTTGATTAGCCAAGACTAATTCATCGACACGCTTATCTTTCTCTTGATTGGCTAGCGCTAATTCATCAGCGCGCTTATCTTTCTCTTGATTGGCTAGCGCTAATTCATCAGCGCGCTTATCTTTCTCTTGATTGGCTAGCAATAATTCATCGGCACGCTTATCTTTCTCTTGATTGGCCAACACTAATTCATCTGCACGCTTATCTTTCTCTTGATTGGCCAACACTAATTCATCGGCACGCTTATCTTTCTCTTGATTAGCCAAGACTAATTCATCCGCGCGCTTATCTTTCTCTTGATTGGCTAGCACTAGTTCATCCGCGTGTTCATCTTTTTCTTGATTAGCTCGCTCTAATTCATCGACACGCTTATCTTTCTCTTGATTGGCTAGCACTAATTCATAGATACGCTTATCTTTTTCTTTATTTTGCAAGGCTAGTACTTTATTGGCGAGGACTAATTCACTGGCTTTTTTTTCTTTCACTTTGTTTTGATTATGCTGTTTATCCATATTTTTAACACAAATAGTCCTCACCATTTTTATATTTTAGTAAAAAATCACGTGAATTCAAGGGGAGGATCACATGATAAAATTCAGCTTAAAAGCCTCAATATCGTCTCAATTATCGTCTCAACTAAAGCGATGGTGATCACTGATGTATAATAATTTTTCAATAAATATGATCCTGACCACACCGATGTAGTACATGTTGTAACGTCTTTTAACTAGATTAATTGGCAATATTTTTACTTTTAACTCAGTCAGTTAAGGAAATCAATAGCAGTTCTGAATATTCCGTATATTCTGATTTTTTCGTATAAGTTAAAGTCACGATAATTAACTACATCAGTCAACTCTGAGTATTAACAGCAAGCACAATAAATTAAAAATTAACATCCCATCTACAAGTGTACCTCGGCTAAGAAACATTAAAAATTAAGCTGAGTATAAGTTCACAGACGGTTCAAGAATTTTGTGCTGTTATTACTCAATAAAAAGCCTAACTAAGCAGCGCTTGGGGGGGAATAAATCGTGGATAGAATCAGGCATATCATATAATAGTGAGATTTATTACTTTAGCCAAAATCATTAAAATCTTGATGATTAAGCATAGTGGCCTTATCTGATATCACTAAGCTTAAATGGTTAAGCTAAACGTTTTTCACAATAGCTTACGGTTAGTCATCACTTACAGCTCAGGGTTTTAAAAGAAAAAGCCTAGATGATCAATGGGCATAAAGCAGCTTGTAGAAGTTGAGCAAGAGTCTGAATTGATGTTTAAGCGCTATAGTGCTTTGCTTATGGCCAATACCCCCTATTTTATCTCCCGCATATAACGCCTAGCTAATTCAATTAATAGCAGATAATTTGTCAACCCAAAAGGCATCATCTTGCTAATATTAATGATGAATATCTAACTTAATTAAATTAAATTAAACTAAATTTAGTTGAATTAAGTTGATCTAATTGACTAATTTCGCTCAAGGTCAATACTTCAATGCTGGACGATTTATCATCAATATCATGGATAAATGCATAACAAGCGCCCAAAGTTCATACTACAAGGTATGTTTACAAGATACGTGCCAACGCTTGTTCTAGTTGCGCAACAGTTCGATCAATATTATGCAGTTTTTCTAAACCAAACAAGCCAATGCGGAAGGTTTTAAAGTCAGCGCGCTCACCTACTTGTAATGGTACGCCAGCGGCAATCTGTAAACCAACAGCGGCAAATTTCTTACCGTTTTGAAATTCATCATCACTTGTAAAGCTTACGATCACACCGGGTGCGGTAAAGCCTTCAGCGGCAACACTGTTAATGCCATGTTGGGTAAGTAATGCGCGAACACGTTGACCTAAATCAAGTTGTTCTTGGCATACTTTGGCAAAACCATAGCTTTTGGTTTCTTGCATAATATCTCTAAAACGAGTCAAGCTATCAGTTGGCATAGTCGCGTGATAAGCATGACCTCCATTTTCATAAGTCTCCATGATTTGTAACCATTTTTTCAGATCACAAGCAAAACTATCACTGGTGGTTAACTCTATTTGTTGACGCGCTCGCTCGCTGAGCATAACTAAACCACAGCATGGTGAAGCACTCCAACCTTTTTGTGGCGCACTAATCAAGACGTCGACACCGGTTGCTTGCATGTCTACCCAGATAGTGCCTGACGCAATACAATCAAGCACCATAATACCGCCCACTTGGTGCACGGCTTTTGCCATTGCTTGAATATAGTCATCAGGTAACATGATACCAGCAGAGGTTTCTACATGCGGTGCAAACACGACATCAGGTGATTCAGCTAAAATAGTGGCCACTACGTTGGTTATCGGTGGCGGAGCAAATGGTGCTTGGGCATCATCATGGGTTTGTTGCGCTTTTAATACGGTTTCGCTGCTAGGGATATCTCCCATTTCAAAAATTTGGCTCCAGCGATAACTGAACCAGCCATTACGAACAACCAAGACTTTTTTGTTACGCGCAAATTGACGAGCAACAGATTCCATACCAAAGGTGCCACTACCGGGAACGACAATAGCGCTATGGGCATGGTAAACGGATTTTAGATCGGCAGAAATATCTTGCATGACCTGCTGAAATGAACCAGACATATGGTTTAAGGAGCGATCAGTGTAAACAACGGAATATTCTAATAATCCATCAGGGTCAATATTGGGTAACAATCCAGGCATATCAGGCTCTATTAGTGGTTATTGATAGCATGATATTGCCGTATATTGCGCTAGCTATCAATGCATTTTACACAAAGTTGCTGTTAGATAATTCACTAAAAAATAACTAAACATCCGGCTAAATTTTATAGCGACAGCATGACTACAAAGCTTTAAGTGGATAAAAATATTTAACTATTAAGATGAAATAAAAGCCGTGGTTATAAATAAAGACCGGCCAATGAAAATATTAATTTAAAGATGACAATTAAACACTCATTTAAAAGCTAACCTATAATCACCTTTTATGCGTTTACTGATGAGTCTGTTAGATAATTTCAATATAAAATACTAAATATTAAATATTAAACATATTTTAGGACCGGACAGGTAATAATTAAAGCGTATGAATAACTCTGCTCCCCATTAATACTCACCCTATTAATACTCATCCTATTGATAATAACTTCGATAGCAAAGCTCAACATTTGACAAAAAAATCAAATCACTAAAGTCAGCTGAATTAATACCTGACTTTAGAGTTAGCAAGGGCTGCTTAGTCATTATGCACTTCAAGGCTGAATCTGCCCCTTTTGTATAATCAAGTGTTTAAACCTTAATGAGTGATTGTTACAGAGCCACCTACTACATCAAAATTATTTTGACCAAATGTAGCTAGAGATGGGCAGTTGTTTATTACTCCCTTCAACACAATAAAACCACCGGGTTCAATACCAGCATAAATGCCTGTGCCAGCGACGATATATAATGTTTCTTCAACCTCAAAAGGTATATTACCTGCGCCGTTTTCACACGTTGGATCACCGGTATAAACCATAGTAATCGTGTCATTTGCTGTATATAAGACACCCGTGCGCTCTTTGTTAACCAAAGTATGATTTATGGTAAAATCAGCATTCAAAAGTCCTTTACTGATACCTTTTAAAACAAGTTTATCGCGGTCAAAACCTGCTCCTCTAATGGGTTTTAACACCACTCTAAACTTACCTAATTGCTCAAACTGAGATACAGAAAATGTTTCTGCAAAACCCCGTTTGACATCGTATGTCACTGTATCATGAGTTTTTTCCACTGCTAAGACAGAAAGACTAGACATAGATAATAGCGCCACACTAACTAATAATTTTTTCATAATAATAATATCCATTTGTTATTTATGTTGGAGCCCTTTTGGGGAGTAGGGGTCTAAAAGTTTGAAATAATAATTAACGAATAAAATCCTCTTACTTTGACTGGTCAATAAATCCTAGTAGAGGGCTTAGCATTTTTCAATTAACAATCGATGTCTGGTTAATTTTCTTTTACTGCTTGAGGTAAATTAGCTTAATAGCTTATAAACATTAATTTGATCTTCGCTAGATAAAGTCGCACAATCCGCGGCTCAGCTATAAACTCAGAAATAGGGGCATTAGGGGGAAGCATCAGTACTTAGTCATAGTAAGTCGTCATAGTAAGTCGTCATAGTAAGTAATCAGAGTAGAAATCATGCATTCAAAAATACAACTTAGCAAAGAAGACCTTAGAATAAGCAAGCCAACTCGAGATGAATACTTAACCAAGCCAAAAATTCCTTTAATTGTGGTATTAGACAATGTCACTAATAGCTACAACATTGGTGCTTTTATTCGCTTGGCTGATGCTTTTGCTATCGACAAAGTTATTGTTTGTGGCGCGCTAACTATTTCAGATAAAAAGATGAAAAAAGCCTCTAGAAATGAAGCTAAATGGGTTTGCGTTGAATATAGCGATAATACCAGCTCAAGTTTACAAACTTTATTGGATGAGGGGTATTCAGTTTACAGTGTTGAGCTATGCCATGAGTCAGTTGATTATACTGATGTAACTTACCCTGCTAAGTGCGTATTAGTCTTAGGTAATGAACGTAAAGGCGTGAGTGAAGCGGCATTAACACTAAGCCATCAACAAATACACATCCCCATGTTTGGTATGGGTAACTCACTCAATGTTTCAACCGCTGGCGCGATTGTTTTAGCCGAATGTGCTAATCAAATAAGAAAAAAACGATAAGACTAGCGGCTGTCAAAGCATGCTATTGAGAGCCAAATACTGGGAAAATGTTACAATCAATGGGAGTCTGAAGCTATGACTCTGACACCATTGATATTATGACTCTGACCCCATTGATATTACATTGATTCAGAGCCACTGAGATTAAGTTTTTCAAATTTAAGTCTAATTGTTTCAATACGCTCTCGATTAACGTTAAAGTCTGAATAACCCACTCTAGAGCCTGAGCGAATATGTATGCTGGTACCTTTAGACTTTGTTTCTGGGAAGTAAAATTCTACATCATCAACAAAGCCAAACACTTTAGAAGTAAACTCAGCCCTAACATAGTTATTTTCGGTCACTGTAACCTTTGAATTTTTTAATTGATTAACAATGTCCACAATATCTTTTTTTATTTCTAACCTCTTGCCATTAATAATAATGGGCTTGATATAGTGCTTTTCATTATTTGAAAAGCTATTAACACAATTAGGTTTATCTGGACATTGGGTTAATTGCCCATTCTCAACACCTAGGTTTGGTGCTTTTACGGCGCAACCAGTTAACAATATAAAGCTTGTGAAAACAACTTGGGTGAGTTTATTCATTGTGCAGATCCCTTAAATTAATAAACTTATATAAAATAATATAAAATAATAATAATGTTAAGCGCGCAAGTTAATCATAAGATTAAAAAGCTTATGACAAATATACCACTTAAAGCATAATTCTCTTCTTTGAAACGTACGAGCCAGTTTACATTACTCGGTTTTATTATTTATTGTAGCACGCTAACGACATTGATTTTATTAACACTCTATCAGTTATCTATGACTCTGATCCTATTAATGCTGGTCCCATTGATAACTGCTCAACGATATTATAGGCATAAATAGCGTCAAGCTTGTTCGCTGCGATCCTATCACTAAGGCCAATACGGGATAGTCCTGAAACCAGTGCCAATTTGGCCTGTTCCATTGGCGAACTCATATGATACAAGGCGGCATTTTTACGCGCATTCAGTTGAATATTACGAGTGCGTGGTAAACGAATATTTTGATAGCTTTGTAACGCGTTTTCAATATTGGCATCACGAGATAAACAATAGGCTAAGGCATAACTATCCTCAATGGCCATCGCTGCACCTTGAGCTAAAAATGGCAACATGGGATGGCATGCATCACCTAAAAGTGTAACCTTTCGATCTGACCATAATTCAAGGGGTTTTCTGTCGAACAACGCCCATAAAAAACACTGCTCTGTTGCACTTAATAATTGGCTTACCTCAGGATGCCAATCACTAAAAGTCTCTCGCAATTCATTAATATCACCAGGCTCATTCCACGATTCTTTTTGCCAACTTTTACGTTCTTGCACGGCAATAAAATTGATTAAGTCTCCGCCACGCAGGTAGTAGCTAACGAAATGTTTGCCCGGTCCTACCCATAGGTTGGCATTAGGTTTAATTAATCCTTTGGGGAGTTTACTTGCTTCGACCACACCACGCCAAGCGACTTGTCCAGTAAACTCAGCTGATTTTTTTCCTAACATACAGGCTTGGATATTTGATTTGATACCATCTGCACCGATTAACAAGTCAGCGACTATACTGTCATTATTGTCAAATTGAATGGTGAGATTTTGTTGGGTTTGCTGGTAACTTTGAATAGCTTTACCTAAGTGAATAGTTACTTTCATATTTACACAGGCATTATATAGCGCCATCTGTAAATCAGCACGGTGAACATGCAAGTAAGGTGCGCCATATTTTTGTGCAGCATTATCCCCCAAAGGTACAGTAAAGTATGATTTGCCCGTTTGATAATGACGCATCACTGCTGCATCTGGACTAAAAGCCTTGGCTTTAACTTCGTCTGCTATACCAAGTTTTTGTAATACATGCATGGCATTAGGGCTAAGCTGTATGCCAGCGCCTACTTCGCCCAGTTGAGGATTTCGTTCGTAAACAGTCACCTCAAATTTGTTTTTAGCCAATGCTAACGCGGCGCACAAACCACCAATACCAGCACCAGCAATAACAATTTTTTTACTCAAAATAATTATCCTAGGATCTAGACTTACCTACCCCTCAGTGCGGTCCAATATCAATAAAAAAATCAACAACATCAATGGCCCCATTAATAGCTAACTCGGTTAATAATTGAGGTAAGTCAGTAAGCTTATTAAAAATCATTGGGAAGTAGTGAAGAATAAATTGAATTCGTTAATTAACAAGCTAAAAATACGCCTCTACATTCGTCAACCTACCTTAAACGCTTATGCCATTAATACTTGTTAATTATATCAATGTAAAGAAAAAGCTTGAGCAGCGAATACCACTCAAGCTGTTAGATTACGACTAAAAAGTTACACTAATTTTTCCATAAACATATCGACCGGTAAAGCCAAAAGGCGAAAAGCCAGAGTAAGAAAACAATCGAGAAAAGGTGGTTACATCTTCAACCAACTCACGCGTTGTATCAGGGTAAACATCAAAAATATTATTCGCCCCTAAAGTAAACTTAACTCTTTCTGTTAGCGCATAACTCACATCGAGATCAGTCACCCACTTTTCAGGTAACACTTCATTGCGAGCAGGGTTGTCAGATGGGTCTTGTGTTTCACCATAACGCGTTGTTCTTAGCGTGGCATACCAACTGTCTTTATTCCAGGTCGCACTAAGGTTCAATTTACTTTTTGGTGAGCCAACTTCAAATCGACGCAATTCATTACCAGAAAATAAATTATCCTGATCAAATCCTGCATTTTGTAATACCGTTGGAGGATTGATAACATGAGTTACTTCATTTTTATTGTAGTTAAAACCGGCATTCAGTAATAAATTACCCATCTCTGCCATATCCATAGAATAGGTTGCAACTACATCAACACCTTTAGTTGTACTATCGATAGCATTTAAGAAAAATCGTGCCCGGTTGGCACCACTACCTGCTAATAAAGTCTCAACTTCAGGGCCTGATAAATTGTTTGATAAGACAATGCGATTGTCAATATCAATGCGATAATAGTCTACCGACAAGCTAAATTCAGCCAATGGTGTCCAAGTAAAGCCGCCGCCAATACTCATGGCATCTTCAGCGTCTAAGCCCGGAGAACCTAGCGCCTTAGCTACATTACTGTTTGGCGAGAATGTACCTGTTTCTGTTGGTACAGCATCAACGAAAACAGTGGAAATAGAGGTGAAATATTGTTGCTGTAAAGAAGGGGCTCTAAAACCTGTTGAAGCCGAAAAGCGCAGTGCAAACTCATCAGTTAATGAGATCCTGTTGGCAACTTTACCACTTACCGTAGAGCCAAAATCAGAGTAATCTTCATAACGTGTTGCTACTGTTAAATTCCATATTTCAGTAATATCAGCTTCTAGATCAATATAGGCACTGACATTATGACGGCTATTGTCGCCTGCTGATGCAGGTGTAAATCCAGGAAACACTTGTGAGCCCGCAGAGCCAAATGGCCCATTTATCGGATCAGTTACCGCACCGCCACGACCAAAAGTGCCCTGTTCGTAAGATGCTGCTTCACCGGCTTCAATTTGATAGCCCTCGTTTCTATATTCAAAACCAAAAGCAACATTGAGACTACTGTCAAACATATCGACATCGACTTCTTTGCTAAAGTCTGCATTTAATGTCAGTTGATCATAAGTTAGTGTACCGGCATCAAATTCAGTCTGGCTCGACGGACCCAATGAGGTATTTAAGCTATTAGTGACACCAAATTGAAACTCATCTTTGCCGTAAACTGCTGATAGATCATAATTATAATCATTGATATAACCGCGTACTCCTGCAGCTAAAGAATAATCAGCAATATCTGAAGTAATTACCGGTAAAAAACCATCGGGGTAAATACTTTGTATATTACGACTGTCTTGTGCTCGGCGATAAAACCCACCTCCCTCACCTTCTCGGCCGCTATAAGAGCCAAAAGCATAAAGTTCAGCATTTTCGTTAAGGTAATAGCCACTGTTAACAAACAGTGCGATGTCATCCACCTCGCCATTCCCGTAGGTATGATTATATCTATTAGTGGTTAATTCGCGTGGGTCTAGACTACCATCATCAAGTCGTGCGTAATTTTCTCGTTGGTCATAATCAGCTCGATTAGCCGAATGGCGATTACGAAGCTCTGCTGATACATTAACAAAACCATCTTCACCCAGCGCAAAACCTGAGTTAACTCTTAATGTTAATGTTTGACCATCAGTGACTTTGCGATCGCCACCCTCAACAAACGCTAAGTTACCATCATCACCAACACCCACTGACTTTAAAGTGGCCACTCCATCCATTGTAGAGACATTAGCACCATAGGTTACCGATGCTGAGCCGCCACTATTAGCATTTTTAAGGACAATATTAATGACGCCAGCAATGGCATCTGAACCATATTGAGCCGCAGCGCCATCACGTAACACTTCAATTCGTTCAATGGCATTAGCAGGAATGGCGTTCATATCGACAGCTGATGAACCTCGTCCAGAAGAACCATTTAAATTTAATAAAGCGCTACTGTGTCGACGCTTACCATTAATTAATACTAAGGTATGATCTGGTGCCAAGCCTCTTAATTGTGCAGGTCGAACATGGTCTGTACCATCGGTAATTGAAGGTTGAGGAAAGTTAAAACTGGGTAGTAATGTCCCTAAAATTTGATTGGTTTCAGTAAGCCCCGTATTCATAATTGAATCAGCGTCTATAATGTCGATGGGGACAGGGCTATCTTCAACACTTCGCCCTAATCGTCTTGAGCCAACAACACTAATGGTTTCTATATTTTCATCCACCTTAGCTTCTTCTGCCAAAGCACTGGAGGTAAATGCCATTGCTGATAAACCAGATAAAGCGATAGCTGATGTAATTAAGCTTAGCTGTGATTTAATATTTTTAGTCTGTATCATTGTATTATTCCCATAGTAGTTAACTCTCCATTTTGTTCTATTATCAATTAATTGCTTTTATGTTATCGACTTGTCTATCAATATCAATGGGGTCAGAGTTAACAATATCAATGGGATCAGCGTTAATGGTTTTGATTAATTATTTATTTACTTCCATGATATATAAATGATTTTTTATCACCCCCTCATTAAGGAACTTGCTATTTGAGCTTTAAATCGTACACTACCAAGCACCTAAGCTTTAATTGTTGCTGCTTTTATTTCAAGCAAATTTTTTGGCGATATCTGCTGGTAAAATAATGCATAATAAGTCTGTTGTCTCAACCCACTATTTATTCCTAACATTTAATAACAGTTTTAATAACAGTTTTAATAACAGTTTTAATAACAGTTTTTATGACAAAAATGAGGAGTAATTAACGACTCGCTTTTCCTCATGCCTTATGCTGAAAAGTTGAGCATAAATAGGCGCTGGCTGCTAAAACCATATTAGCTGGTTCCACAAAGTGCCTGTTCGGCCATAAAACTAATTAATATAGCGCACATAGTAACACCCCAGTAATTGCATCCATTGACTGACACCTTTTTCAATCGCGGGGGTAAATCATAAATGAACATGATTCGTCATCAGCACATAAGCATGCACTTTGACCTGAAATTTTTAAGCATAAGAGTTTAGTTGATTGAGGTAAGCTTTATAGTCTTGTCCGGCAAAAAGCATAATTGACGATTATTGCTGCGTTGAACTAGATATTGCGGAGTATTAGGTAAATTAAAACACGGCAGTCTTGCTATATTGTTCACTAATCCATGTGCACTAAATTAGTGTTAAATCTAGTTCGCTATTAGCCAAGTCTCAATAAGTCTGATCCCATTGAGGCTTGCATTGAGACTTATTTATCGACAGTTTGCATTTAAAAATTCTTCGGTGACGTTAAGAAGCTTTGAGCGGTTATTATTAAAACTATGATCGTCTTTAATCAATCTATAATTTACATTGTTACCTTTGACTTTACGCATGGCGTTAGCTAGGGTATTTATCTCTGCGATAGGGATCACGTCACTGTCTGCGGGAATAAATAGTATCGGACGAATACCAATTTCGTCAGCTCTGGTGATTAAATCTAATTGCGCTCCCTTCTCGACTAACTCTCTAGTGGCAACCTCCCCAGACCACCCACGCAGCATAAACAACGAGTCTGCATACGCAGCCCACATATTTTTAACTGTTTCATCGTCACTTTTAAATGTAACGCCAATATTTGCCCCGTCGTACACCACACCACAAGCAACTTCAGGATTATCAAATAAGCCTGCAACAGCCATGTGTCCACCCATGCTGTGCCCAATATAGGATATTTTATTAGGATTTATTTTAAACTTTTCGGCATTGTTGGGTTGTTGAAAGAATTTCGTTACCGCGGTTACATCTTGCTCCGAGCCAGTAAATGAAAAATCACCCTCTGCCCCCCAAGCTCCTCTATAATGGAAAAATATGACATTCCAGCCAGCGTCTCGCATGCCTTGTGCGACATCCAAGTTTTTCTCATTTCCAGGATAACCATGTAATAATATAATGGTAGGGTGAGGCCCTTTACCCTGCGCACCGTAATAAATAGCGGGCAAACGTTTACCATCAGATAACAGGGTAACTTCAGCAGAGTTCTTTGGATAAAGCTCTACTTGCGCCTGTTCAAGCTTGGCGTGAACACCGAAAGAAACACTCAACAGTAGACTGACTAAAACATAACGATAACTCATGGCAATTTCCATTAGCAGAATTTTAAATAGCAAGACATCAAATAGTAAAACATCAAATATGACACAGTAAATATATGTTTGACTATATCTAAGTAATAATGAAAAGTAATTATTACTTAACAGCTCATCAAGGCTGCTAAATAATATCTCACAAAGCCTGTTGCCGGCTCAAATAACTATCGCCTATCAATTATCTAGCTTAGCTTTTTAAGGCTAAAAGCACGGCATAAGACTGCTGAGATCAGCCTATTAGCATTCGTGAGCAGCCTAATATATGACTCATTATTTTTTAATGGTAGCTTTCACAAAAAACGGCGATTATTACATCGCCGTTTTAAAAAGTCATTCAAGCTATTAAGTATCCGCTTTGACTTTGACTCTAACTCTGACTTAGCCTATAGCTTAATCTTTAGTGTTTCTCATATCTAAAATCGGCATATTACTGCTACCTAAAATCGTTGCAGGTAATTTACCATCCCAATTTTGTGCTTCAGTCAATTTAACAATTAACGGATTATTACCCAGTGCTTTCGCTTTAGCCGTGATAGCCTCGGCTTCTGCCAAACCTTTAATTCGAATAGACTCAGCTTCGGCAATGGCGACTAATTTAATACCATCTGCTTTGGCTTTAGCGGTGTTTACGTCGCGCTGTGCTTCAAGGTTCTGTCGGGCTAACTTGTGCTTTTCCGCGTCTGCTAGGTTTTTCTCGGTTTGTTTAGTTTCAATTGAGGTTAAATACTTCGCGGGCAGTTGAATATTTTCAATTTGAATATTGTCGACAGTCACTGGAAACTCTTTCATTTCTTCAATGAAGTTAGCTTCAATCGCTTGAATCGCCCCCGCTCTGTCTTGAATAAGCTTTTCCGCGTCATATTGTGGAATAACATCTTTTGTCGCTGATCTAAAGCGCGGATCTAAAATGCGGTTTTCAAATTGTGACAAGCCGCCATATTGTCTAAATAACTCCAATGCCGCCGCTTTATCGACTGTCCAGTTCACTGATACACTAATAGTTACCGGCATTTGCTCTTTGGTACTTGAGGCCATTTTTTCTTCATTTTTACGGGTTCGCACTTCTATTTCTTCAACGCTATCAATAAAAGGTACTTTAAAATGTAGCCCCGGATTTACCTGCTCTTTTGCTTCACTAAAGCGTTTTACAATGCCGATATGACCTTCGTTAACTGTATACACAGAGCCAATACCAGCAACAACAACGGCTGCAACAACGACAAGCGATTTTACTGGGATATTAAATTTTTCTATTTTCATGAGTAAACCTTTTTTATTTTCTATAGAATTTATTATCTGCATTTATTCTTTTATATCGTCACTTTCTTCACTTTCTTCACTTTCTTCAACATTGTCAACACCACCTTTAATAATGAAGTAACCAAAAACACCTGATATCAGTGAGCCAATCACAATGCCTAACCGGTCTTGAAACATAAGGTTAACCCCATTACCTTGCTCGAAGGCTAAAGAGCCAATAAACAAGCTCATGGTAAAGCCCACACCACATAATATGGCCGCGCCATAAAGCAAGCGCCAATTTACCTTAGCAGGCAGTTTTGCCCAACCCAACTTTATCGCAATAAAACAAAAGCCAAACACTCCAAGTTGCTTGCCAACAACCAAGCCAACAATAATACCTAAAGGTACAGGTGCCATTACTTGCTCAATACCAACACCCGCAAAGCTTATGCCCGCATTGGCAAAAGCAAATACCGGTAAAATAATAAAGGCAACCAGCGAATGCAAATTATGCTCTAAAGACTTAAGCGGTGATGGCTCATCTTCTTTACCTTTAATTGGAATAAAGAACGCTAACACCACACCGGCTAATGTCGCATGTACACCCGACTTTAATACCGCTATCCAAAGTACAACACCTAAGAAAATATAAGGTGCGGTATTGGTGACGCCACGTTTATTCATGGTAAATAAAATAGCAATAATACTGGCGGCAAAAACTAAGGATAATAATGAAAGTTGGTCTGTATAGAATAAAGCAATAACGATAATCGCGCCTAAATCGTCAAATATGGCTAACGAGGTTAAAAATACTTTCAGTTGTAACGGTACCTTACGTCCAATAATCGACAAAATACCTAAGGCAAAAGCGATATCGGTAGCGGTTGGAATGGCCCAACCACTAATCGCATCAGGATCATTATAATTAAAGGCGACATAACATAAGGCAGGTATCAACATCCCCCCTAAAGCACCTATGGCGGGTAATGTCACTTGTCCTGGTTGTGATAAGTCTCCTTCTAAAAATTCTCGCTTAAGTTCTAAACCCACAAGAAAGAAAAACAACGCCATTAGGCCGTCATTTATCCACAATAATAGTGGCTTAGCTATTTCAAAACTGCCAACCGCCACTTGAACGGGAATGTTCAACAGCATGTCGTAGTAGACCATAAACGGCGAATTGGCGATAATCATCGCCGCTACGGCAGCAAACATTAAAATAATGCCACTGGCCGCTTCAAGTTTTAAGAAATCATTAACACTTTTAATAATCATTTGTTCTCATTAATTTATTGTCGACATGACATAATATGTCACATAGCGGGTTTTTACAAATTTGTTAAGGTATTAATTTGTAAAAGTTTTAATTTACATCAGCGTCATTGAGTGGCAATAATTCGGAAAGATGCAAAAATATCGAAAATAATTCATCTTTATAGTCAGCTCACTGGTAATATTGCATTTAATAAGTGTAATATGTAAATAGAAGAAAAGAAAACTAAGTAAATATTCCCAAAGGCTGATGTATAAATGAAAAAACTTGATGACATAGATTTACGTATTCTCACCTTGCTTTATAAAGATGCTGATATTACCAACAAAGAGTTAGCATCACAGATAGGTATAGCGCCCTCAACTTGTTTAGAGCGTGTTAAACGCATGAAAAATAATGGTGTCATCAATAACGCTTTTATTGATATCAACTTCAAGAGTATTGGCGGCAACATTGAAGCCATAGCGGCAATAAAGTTACAACCCTATTCAGAGTTAATTGTCAATAAACTCAGAGATGATCTCCTTAAGTTACCTGAAATTGTCAGCTTATATCACATGGGCGGCAGCTATGATTACTTTATTCATATGTCGGTAAAAGATAGTGAACACTTACGCCAATTTGTTTTTAATGCCATTACCTCTCGTGAAGAAGTCACCACAGTAGAAACGTCACTTATTTTTGAGCATAGCCGCAGTGGCGTATTACCCATTTTTGATGATGAGTAATATCTGAGTATCAACAAAGCCAAAACATTAAGTCTCAGCGACTGTTTACTCGTCAATATAGTTTATAAAACTCGCTATTATTAAGTTTTTTTAGACGCAGCTATACCTAAACGCCTTACGCTGAAACAGTACCACACTTTCAAAATAATCTACCAATCACGTTGCCTGCATGGATACAGGTACTTGGGTTATGTCTGAAACAAATAACCCGTGCCTGCATCGATGCAGGTACTTGGGCTATGTCGGGAACAAATAACCCGTGCCTGCATCGATGCAGGTTCTTGAGTTATGTCGAAAAAAATACCCCGTGACTGCATGGGCAGTTATTTGAGTAAAAATTTAATAAAAAAAAGCCGCATTAAGCGGCTTTTTTATCTAGGGTTAGCCCTATAGTTACTTACTCGTTAGCAGTAAAGTGTACTATGAACCGCCTGTACTGCCTGTACTACCTGTTGCTGTATCACAAACAATAGACTCTGTTTGTGCTTCATCAGTGCCATCTGCAGTAATTGTATACGCTTTAGTACCTAAGCTTGCAAGGCTACCTTTATAGGTAACGCTTACGTTATAAGTTGAATCTTCAAGAAGGTTACTTAAAGCGTACGCACCCTCACCTTCATCTGTAGCCACTTTTTTAGACTTACCAGCTAAGCTATATTTAACTAACGCGCCAGAAGCACCGACAGTTGAGCTGGTATCGTTACTACACTGCGCTACTAACGAAAGTGTTTCATTAATAACCGTTGGGCCAGCTAATGTGGCGTTAATATCACCACATAAGTCAACTTCTGACGTTGTTTTAAACCATACAGTGCCATTGCTATCAGTAATGGTTAAATTCGCTGTAGTATCTGCAGCAATACCTCTTTTAGATAGCTTGTTTTGTTTTACAAATACTGGATCATTAGCTTTAAGCTTGTTAGAAAAACTAACGCTAGCTGATGAAACATCAACATACAAACCATCAACAGGTATTGCATCACCTGAAGTTAAAATGCGCATAGCTGAAGTACAGCTTGGGCTACTTGTCACACCCGCAAAGGTAGTTAAGTGATCCGTTGCAAAACTAGCATTGTAATAGTTTTCTGCTGCGACTAGGTTACCCACGACTAATTTTTCAGATTCAGTTGTCCAGACGCCGGTATCTTCGTTTTGCGAAAGCAGTGTTAGCTCTTCACCTGTAGTAAAACCTTTATCTTCAGGTATTGCCATTTCAATAGTAATTGGCTGAGAAAATTTCTTAATCTTAACGCCATTATTATCAAGCATTACTACGCTTACAACACCTACTGGTGTTAGCGTAGTAGCTGACTCAGTAGTATTTAAGCCTTCTGGCGTAATTGCTGCACCAGAAGATGTACTAGTATCTGCAGTAACTATCGATAATGTGACACTGTCACCAGAAATTGCATTGCCATCGGCATCTTGTAATATAGTGCCCGCGGCAACCGTTACATTTGCTACTGCTTGACCTTCGGCTACACTGCCAGTAATTTCATTTGGAGTAGTACCATTTGCTACAGTTTCAGTAACTTCGGCAGTTGCAACACCCGCTGTATCTTTTGAGATCAGCTTCAATTGCACATCTAGGTTACCTTCGCTTAAGTCTTCAAGCTCAATAACATAGCTTTTAGTAATATAGGTATCAGCGGTAACAACAGCAGTTATTTCTGAAACACTAGCACCACTTTTCAGCTGAAAAGTTAAACTACCATCAACAGACTCAATAGTAGCAGTAACATTACCATCGATATCAACGATGTTTGTTGACGCTATACCATTTTCGAAAAATGAAATGTTAGCAGCAACAAGGTCAGTGCTTTCAGCATCAATAACGTTAACGTTTGCAACAGGAGCTAATGCTACTGGCGCTGCTGGCGGAACGATAACGGCTGGCGGCTCAACCGGTGGTGGCGCATCAGCGTCTTTTTTGTCGCTAAAGCAACCTGATAATGCAATAGCAGATGCTACTGATAAAGCTAATAGTGATTTTTTGTTAGTAAACATAGAGAGTCCTTTTTGATTCCATCATAGTGTTATTTTTTAATACTGCTTCATTGTGTTGATATTTAATACTGCTTCATTGTGCTGCTTTTTAATACTGATCAATTGTACCTTGTTGTATCCTGCGGTTAAACATAGAGCTTGTTAATTTTTTGCTAAAAGCTAAAATTTATAGCTTTAAACTTTCTTTAAAAAACGTAGGGGCGACTTCAGTCGCCTTTATTGGCCGAACAACTGGCCAATACCCATATTTTATATTTGCTTTGTACCAAGGCGAATAAATTCGCCCCTACAAAAGGCCTTAACCAATACATATCTGATAGGCGAATGAATTCGCCCCTGCACCGAGAATGTCGTAAAAAAACGTAGGGGCGACTTCAGTCGCCTTTATTGGCTGAACAATTAGCCAATACCCATATTTTATATTTGCTTTGTACCAAGGCGAATAAATTCGCCCCTACAGGTAGCCTCAACCAAAAATGTCGTTAAAAAACGTAGGGGCGACTTCAGTCGCCTTTATTGGCCGAACACCGACCAATACCCATGTTTTATATTTGCTTTGTACCAAGGCGAATAAATTCGCCCCTACAGGTAGCCACAACCAAGAATGTCGTAAAAAACGTAGGGGCGACTTCAGTCGCCTTTATTGGCCGAACAACTGGCCAACACCCATATTTTATATTTGCTTTGTACCAAGGCGAATAAATTCGCCCCTACAAAAGGCCTTAACCAATACATATCTGATAGGCGAATGAATTCGCCCCTACAGGTAGCCACAACCAAAAAACGTCGTTAAAAAACGTAGGGGGCGACTTCAGTCGCCTTTATTGGCCGAACAACTGACCAATACCCATGTTTTATATTTGCTTTGTACCAAGGCGAATAAATTCGCCCCTACAAAAGGCCTTAACCAATACATATCTGATAGGCGAATAAATTCGCCCCTACAGGTGACCTCAACCAAAAACGTCGTTAAAAAACGTAGGGGCGACTTCAGTCGCCTTTATTGGCCAAACAATTAACCAATACCCGTGTTTTATATTTGGTTTATGCCAAGGCGAATAAATTCGCCTCTACAGGTGGCCTCAACCAAAAATGTCGTTAAAAAACGTAGGGGCGACTTCAGTCGCCTTTATTGGCCAAACAATTAACCAATACCCGTTTTTTATATTTGCTTTGTACCAAGGCGAATAAATTCGCCCCTACAGGTGACCTCAACCAAAAATGTCGTTAAAAAACGTAGGGGCGACTTCAGTCGCCTTTATTGGCCGAACAACTGACCAATACCCCTGTTTTATATTTGCTTTGTACCAAGGCGAATAAATTCGCCCCTACACGTAGCCACAACCCAAAAACGCCATTAAAAAACGTAGGGGCGACTTCAGTCGCCTTTATCAGCTGAACAACTAGCCAACACCCCTGTTTTATATTTACTTTATGCCAAAGCGAATAAATTCGCCCCTACAGGTAAACCTCAACCAAAAGATAACTACCCTTCTGCTTTTACTTATACTCCATATAAGCATTTTTCAATCGGGCTAAATTAGCATAAATATAATCGCTCGACATACGGCCTTGATTTAAAAAACTACGGTCTAAGCTAATTGCAGTGCCTGGTGTGTAGCCCTGGTTAAATACCAAGCGGTTATGCGACTTGCCTATTTGCGTACTCGCCGTATGGCGCCAAGCTTCTTTACCCTTTATTTGACCATATCGGGTAACGGCCATATCTTTGCGTGAGCTTAGCGGAATACTGATAGACACCCCAGCTTTTTGCGCGCTAGTATTTTCGTAAAACAGGCCAATGTAACTATCACCAAACCAAAAACGGCTTTCTAGTTTTGCGCCAGTATCTTTACTCCAAAACTCACCTGCCGTAGCATGAAAAGTAATATCTTGCTCTACCCAGTTATATTGATACGACAGGGTTTTATAGTCGCGGTTACCATTATAGTTTTGGTATACAAAGTAGCCCACATTAGCAGTTACCTTGTGGCGCCCTGCAGGACTTAACCAAGCGGTTTCATTAATAATACCGCTGTAATCGTAGGTTTCTTGAAAGTAACCTACTTGAGTTTGGTTGTATAATCCAAAAGGTAAGGCAAAGGTTTGATAAAACACCGCACGGTCAACCCCAGTATGTTCACGATAATGTTTAAACGGGGCGGTTTTTTCAAAGTCGTCACTGTTAGCAACATGTACTTGGCCGCTAACACTTACACCACCCCCTTGCCATAAGGGTAAATCAATATCAGCGCGTAGCGCTAACGAAAAATCAATAACACCCAACTCGGTAGCATAAGTGTTTGTTAGTGCTGGGCTTATGGTCACCCGGGGTTTAAAGTAAGGCGAGTTTGCTCGTGTAAGTCCAACCCAAGTTACCCCTTTGGGAATAGCCGTTGCACCTTGGTGTATAGCTAAATCTGGATTTTGCTGGCCGTTAATAAAGGCGCGGTAATTATCAACTTGCCCGAGTATACTCATTAATGGCGTGTCGTATTTTGCCAGCTGAATAGTAAACTCAACACCCGGCTCGGTTACATGCTCAACGATACGGCCAAGTACTAAACCAAAGGCATCAATATCGTTACGGTTAAATACCGGATTTTCAAACTGAATAATCAACTGCTTTTGTTGATTATAACCTACCAGTATGTTTTCAAAGCCATCAGCAGCAAGTGCCGCTTTTAGCGAAAATGCTTGAGTATTTAGGGTCAGTTTATTTAAGGTAAGAGTATTTAAAGCGGTATCGGCTGCCGTTATCGGGTAAGCCGAAGCCTGTGCTGCAATTTTCATGGTATTGTGGCTAGGGGTGTTCTTTGATGCCGCAGTAGTTGCTACAGGTGCACTAGTCACTATAGGTACAGGTGCAGCATCCCTGGAAGCCGAAGTAAAAAAACCTGGCGGTTTATTTTGTTTTACACCGTATGTAGCAGCCGCGTGATTTGGCTGCACTTGTGCTGCGCTTTTACTGTTAACTGCTGGCTGATCATAGTCATCAAACAAGGGTATGGTAAGGTTAAGACCCCAATAGGTGCCCTGCTCATCATAATCGCTATTACTATAAAAGCGACTGGTTAAGGTCAATGTACCCACATCAAACAGCCATTTTTTGGGTAAGGTAATACGAGCCGCGGCATTTTCTGCCTCACCATCATGCTCTACCTGTAGGCTCAACCAATCATATAATTGCCACTCAACACCGGCAAATACACCATCCATTTGCCCAGTTAAACGCTTACTATTAGCCAACCCGGCACTAAAATTAAAGTCACCTAACTGTTTAGAAGCCACCGCATAATAAGTTGCGTACTGATTCGCAGTACCACCAATATCTTTGCCCCCTACCGCTAAACTAAACCAGTCATTAGGGATAAACGGAAGTTGATACTTAGCATTAAATGACAAATCCCTCACCTGCCCCTTACCCTCGCTATAAAACATATTATCGTTCATTGAATTAGCAGCTACTTGTCCACTTACTTCAAAGCCCTCAAATAACCCAGCGCTAAATATAAAGTTGTGACCATCTATATATTTATTACCGCGAAAATCAAGTTGGTTATTATAGCCAATATCAACAGTACCTTTAGCCTGCGTCAGTGCAGATGGGGTATTTATTAGCCCGGTATAGCCATTTAACGATTGAAAGCTATTTAACTTATCTGCCGCCATAAGAGGCGCGCTTAAAGCAACTAAACCGCCCAAAAATACTGTATTTAATTTAGTCATAGTCATAGTCATAAATTCGTGTTGACTCTTTTATTTTTAGTGATTGTCAATGCGACATGAATGCAGCATTAATACAAAATCAATCCATTATTCACTCACGACTTGTGTGAGTATTTACTACACTTTGAATAGGCAAACGTTATTAGCGCTGTTTTTCAAGGTGGCTAGCATAAACAGCTTAAATTATATTAATGACAAATAGAAATAAATTAATAGTGCCAAGGCTAAAAAAACAAAGCTTTTATACGCTTATTAGCGCGATATTTATATCCAACCGAAAGCAATTAATCCCCTCTAAAGCCCAGAGCCTATTGATAATGACTTTAATTAAAACCCATTGTCACCATAAGAAATAAACAAGGCTAAATTAGAAGTTAATGAGAAAGCATAAGCATATCGTCTATTACTCCTATTACACCTATAAAGCACAGCACCCTCATAACCTCTTTTTCTATATCGCTTTTTTCGGGCGATGCACACGCTATAAAACCGCACTTACAGCAAAACTAAACACCGAACTTGGCCTAATGTCTTGCTGAAAGCTGAAATCTGACAGCTATCAACTATTTGTTAGTTTTTCAAATTAACCACATTACTCAAAACCTTCTCCTCCACCACATTTTCAGACCTAGCATTCCACACTAAATCACAAATACCATCGGTAGGGTTAAAGCCTGTAGGTGCGTCGAGTAATAGCTGGCGAATTGTTTCATGCTCAAAGTTATGACAAGCAATATCTAAGGCATCAATAAATACATTGAGTGCTTTAAGCGGCAGCATAACTTCGTTGGCGGTCATTATACGCTCATGGGCGGTTTGCGATACGTTATTGCCTATTAGCAGTTCTTCATAAAGTTTTTCACCTGGACGAAGGCCGGTGCATTTTATTTCTATATCGCCATGCGGGTTATCTTCTGTTTTAATTTCCAGGCCCGACAGCCTGACCATTTTAATGGCTAGGTCTTTTATTTTTACAGAATTGCCCATGTCGAGCACAAACACATCACCACCTTTACCCATAGCCCCTGCTTGTATTACAAGTTGGGCGGCTTCGGGTATGGTCATAAAGTAACGCGTAATATCGGGGTGAGTTAAGGTAATTGGGCCGCCTTGTTCTATTTGGCGACGAAATAGGGGTACTACAGAGCCCGAAGAGCCAAGCACATTGCCAAAACGCACCATACAAAAACGGGTATTATGTTTGCTACCTTGCTCTTGTGCTAAGCCTTGCAGTACGAGCTCGGCCATACGTTTTGTAGCCCCCATAACATTGGTGGGGCGTACGGCTTTATCGGTAGAAATAAGCACAAAGGTAGCCACTTTAGCGTTAACAGCAGCCTTGGCCGCATAATAGGTACCAAAGACATTATTACGCACCCCTTCAACTACATTGTGCTCAACTAAGGGTACGTGTTTATAGGCTGCGGTATGGTAAACGGTTTGCACACCAAAGGTCAGCATAACAGTTTCAAGGCGGTTAACACGCTGCACTGAGCCCAGAATAGGAATTAACTCAATGGCTAGTGCTTGGCGAGTAATGTATTCAGCTAATTCTTTTTCAATAGAGTAAAGCGCAATTTCACTACGCTCAAAAAGCACTAACTTTGTTGGTTTTATTTTAACTATTTGCCGACAAAGCTCAGAACCAATAGAGCCCCCCGCACCGGTAACCATAACGATTTTATTGCTTATATTTGCGGTCATTAATTCGGGTTTAGGCGTTACAGGGTCGCGCCCTAATAAGTCTTCAACACCAACATCTCTAAATTCAGACAGCTTTGCTTTACCTTCAACCACATCAGCCATACTTGGAATAGACAGTACTTTAATCGTTAGGGACTCTAGCTGAACCAATACCTGTTTACGCCTTGCACGTGTAGCACTCGGCATGGCCAGTAACACCTTAGTGGCTTTACGTTTTTTTATTAACTCATCTATGTTACTAAAAGCACATACGGGTATACCCTGTATTATTGAGCTATGTTTGTTTACGTCGTCGTCAATAAACACACTAACAAAATATTCAGGGCCTGCATTTAACGCCGTAGCAAGCTGCCTACCGGCAGAGCCCGCACCATAAATAATCACCGACTCTTTATTACTGGTGGTCATTTTGCCAATAAGTGCCCTGACTAATATGCGAGAACCGCCCACGGTTAATAAACATAACCAAGCAAAAATAAACGGCATAGTGCGCGGTATGCCCACACCGATAAAAAAAGCTAATAACACCAGCACAACGGTTGTTATTACTGTACCTAATACAATGGCCCAGAGTGCTTGCGAGTTCATGTATCTAAGCACGGCACGGTATAAGCCCAAGCTAATAAATGCATATAAACTGATGGGTATTAATAAAGCCAACAACAACCAGTTATCGGCATTTTTTAAAGGCTCAACACTATCAAGCCTAACAATAAGCGCTAACCAAAAAGCCATGGCGATAAAAAGCGAGTCGATACACAAAGTAATCACGCGCTTTTTTGCCCGTGATGCATTGATAATTGAGCGGATAAAACTATCCATTACAAGTTCCTTTTACTACTTAAGGTGCTAGGTTCAGGTTCTAGGTTCTAGGTTCTACAAAATTTTGTCATCTATCCAGCTAATTAAAGCCCATTTGCCAAAGGAAATATAAATGGCAAACAGGGCAGGAAAACCACTACCTAAGGCTATAGCCCAAACCGATTGTATACTCATATCGTGCAGTACTGCACGATAAAGGCCAAACTTTACAAAAACGATTAAACTTAGCGGTAGAGCGCAGATAAAAACGATCCAATAATTTTATCAAATAAAGGCGTATAGCTATCAAGGCGCGTAAATAATGCCAGCCAAAAAGCACACAGTAAAAATACATAATCTATCAACAACAAAATGGCACGTTTGTAAGGGCGCGGCAAACTCAAAACAGACTGAATTTAAGACACTTAAATTTCATTTTCATAGCTAGCTATGCATTAAGTTTTTTATATGACTAAGTGGATGTGTATTATACATATAAAGAAGAAGGTTGTTGCATATTTATACAGCTTTATTACTTTGCTATTTCTATCAAAGCTCTTGGTTGTCATACCCGATAATCCACACTATATTATAGATACTTATCCTATCAATTCAGACAAATAAGCTTTAAAATCATCACCTAATTCTGCATGACGTAATCCATACTCAACATTAGCCTTCATATAACCAAGCTTAGAACCACAATCGTGAGACTTACCTGTCATATGAAAAGCTTCTACGGTTTCAAGCTTCATTAGCATTGCGATAGCGTCGGTCAATTGAATTTCATCACCTGCACCAGGGGGCGTAAATTCAAGTAAATCCCAAATTTTATTTGATAATACATAGCGTCCAACCACAGCTAAGTTTGAAGGCGCTTCATCAATAGGTGGTTTTTCAACAACAGCAGTCATTGCTTTAGATTCACCCGGTACTAATTCATAGCCAGCGCAATCAACTACGCCATAACTACTTACTTTATCCATAGGAACAGGCTCAACCATTATCTGACTATAACCTCCTACTTCCTTATAACGGGTTAACATTGCCGCTAAGTTTTCCGTTTTTAAATCCGCTGTTGTATCATCTAAAATAACATCTGGAAGTACAACCACAAATGGTTCATTACCAATAATAGGCCGAGCTTTTAATACCGCATGCCCTAAACCTTTAGCCTCACCTTGACGAACATGTAATATAGTGACATCTTTAGGGCAAATGGCTTGAATTTCATCTAATAATTGGCGTTTAACGCGTTTTTCTAACGTTGTTTCTAATTCAAAAGATTTATCAAAATGATTTTCAATGGCATTTTTAGAAGAATGCGTAACTAACACTATTTCTTTAATACCTGCAGCAACACATTCATTAACAATGTATTGGATCATAGGTTTATCAACAATAGGCAACATTTCTTTTGGGATAGCTTTTGTAGCGGGTAGCATACGCGTACCTAAACCTGCTACTGGGATTACTGCTTTCATTATTGCAACGTCCTTTGTATTTTATATTTTATAAAAATCTTTATACCAAGCTACAAGCTCAGCAACACCTTCTTTAACAGATATCTTAGGCACATAACTTGTCGCCTTAAATAAGTCTTGGGTATCAGCATAAGTTTGATATACATCACCTGGTTGCATTTCACGGAAGTTCTTTTTCGCTTCAATTCCTAACTCATCTTCAATGGCTTTAACAAAATCCATTAAGCTAATTGGTGAGCCGTGGCCAATATTATAGACTGAATAAGGCGCTGAACTTGTTGCAGGGCTACCTGTTTCAACTTTCCACTGTGCATCACATTCAGGAATGACATCAGCAATGCGAATAACCCCTTCAACAATATCATCTACATGAGTGAAATCACGCCACATATCACCATTATTATTGATGTCGATGGTATCGCCATTCAATATTTTTTTAGTGAAAATATAAGGGGCCATATCAGGACGCCCCCATGAACCATAAACCGTAAAAAATCGTAAACCTGTTGTAGGTATATTATATAAATGAGAATAGCTATGTGCCATTAACTCATTAGATTTTTTAGTTGCCGCATAAAGTGACACAGGATGGTCAACTGTATCTTTAGTTGAAAATGGTACTTTATTATTTAAACCATACACAGAAGAAGATGATGCATAGATCAAGTGCTTCACATTATTATGTCTACACCCTTCTAAAATATTTAAGTGTCCAATTAAATTACTATCGGCATAGGCCATTGGATTTTCTATAGAGTAACGTACACCTGCTTGAGCGGCTAAATGCACAACTTTATCAAACTGTTGATCCGCAAATAACTCGGCCATTACAATACGGTCTGCAACATCCATTTTGATAAAGCTAAATGAGGCATGCTCTATTCGTGTTAATCGTGCTTGTTTTAATGCAATATCATAATAGTTATTGATATTATCGATGCCTACTACATCGTGCCCTGCAGCACACAAGCGTTCAACTACCGCACTACCAATAAAACCGGCGGCACCGGTTACTAAATACTTCATTTTAAATTCCTTTACTAATCACTACCGAATAAATCACGTGTATAAACTTTATCAACCACATCTGATAATTCATCAACCATTCGGTTAGACACTATCACATCAGACATAGCTTTAAATTCAGACAAGCTTTTAATCACTTTTGAATGATAGAATTCATCTTCTTCCATTACCGGCTCATATATGACGACGTCAATACCCTTAGCTTTAATTCGCTTCATAATACCTTGTATTGATGATGCTCTAAAATTATCTGATCCCGCTTTCATAATTAATCGATAAATACCAACAACGTTAGGCGCTTTTGCAATAATTGAGTCGGCAACAAAATCTTTACGCGTGCTATTAGCATCTACAATCGCGCTAATAATATTATTAGGCACATCTTTATAATTCGCACGTAGTTGTTTGGTGTCTTTTGGTAAGCAATAGCCACCATAGCCAAATGAAGGGTTGTTGTAATGATTTCCTATACGGGGATCTAAGCTGACACCTTCAATAATATGGCGAGAATCTAAATCATGCACTTCAGCATAAGTATCAAGCTCATTAAAGTAGGAAACTCGCATCGCTAAGTAGGTATTAGAGAATAATTTAACCGCTTCAGCTTCTGTAGATCGGATAAACAAAACATCAATATTTTCTTTCCAAGCGCCTTCAACCAAAAGCCCCGCAAATTTACGAGCGCGGTCTGAATCTTCCCCAACAATAATACGTGATGGGTAAAGGTTATCATGAAGTGCTTTGCCCTCACGTAAAAACTCAGGGGAAAAAATCAAGCCTTCGCAAGCTAACTCTTTTCGAATACGGGCAGTATAACCTACAGGTACCGTTGATTTAATCACCATGCATGCAGATGGATTGATTGCCATAACATCTTTAATAACAGACTCTACTGAAGCCGTATTAAAGTAATTAGTTTCTGGATCATAATCAGTCGGTGTTGCAATAATTACATAGTCTGCTCCCGCATAAGCTGCTTCTTTATCTAGAGTCGCTGTAAAATTAAGCTCTCGATTAGTCAAAAAATCAGATATTTCAGTATCTTCAATGGGTGATTTACCTGAATTTAGTAGCGCTATTTTTTCAGGAATAATATCAACAGCAATAACTTCATTGTGTTGTGCTAATAACATAGCATTTGATAGACCTACGTATCCTGTTCCGGCAATAGCAATTTTCATAAAATCCGTCTCTCATTAATCTTTGGTGACTCTATCACCACTACCTGAACCGGTAATAGTCTGGAGTATATATTTAAAATAATAACGTATAGTCAAAGTTAAAATCATCTTTTCATCAGTCTTAGCCAGTAATACAGGCGTAGACATATCTATTTCATTGACTTGAGCAAGGCCTGTGATACCAGGACGTACTTTATAAACGCCATGTGAATCACGCTCTTGAATTAACTCTGCTTGGTTAAACAAGTTAGGACGTGGGCCCACTAAACTCATTTCGCCTTTGAGTACATTCCACAGCTGTGGTAATTCATCAAGTTTAGTTTTACGTAAAAAGCTACCAAATTGAGTAATTGAAGCACTTGAAGCTAAGTGACTTGCCACAGAAGCAGTACCAACCGTCATAGTTCTATATTTAATCAAATTAAAAGGTTTCTTATTTCTCCCTACTCGTTCTTGAATAAAAATAGGAGAACCTGTATCAAAATATCCAATAATGGTTAAGATAATTAAAATAGGAAAACCAAATATAAGGCCAAAAAAAGCAAAAATAAAATCTAATAATCGAATAACAAAAAAGGTCATGAAAGTGTTCTCTAATTAAAACGGAGTTGTTTAAGGTTAAATATCTGAGCTTAAAGTTTAGGGCTAAAATTTAGCTTTATGCTTTAGAGCTAACTGTTTTTTGAAAGCTTTTGCTGTGGCTGCAAAACCTTGTTCAACAGAATATGGTGGTTGCCAATTCAATGTGTTTTTTGTGTGTTTTATATCGACTTGCAAAGAACCACATAACCTATCAATAATAGCTGTTTTACCCAATATTTTTCCAGCTAAAGAGAAAACAGTATTCGGCACTGGTAACATAAAACTACACTTACCCAAAGCCCTACTTAAACCTTGTACAAAAGCTTTAGTAGATAGATCATCATCATCTGATATCAAGAATGTTTGATTAGCAGCATTTGTGTTGTTAATACATTCAATAATTAAGCTAATTAGGTTTTCAACATAAACCATTGAACGATGATTATTATTAATACATCCAAAAGGTAAAGGCACTCCCGTAGATACTAGTTTAAGCATAGCGGCAAAGTTTGCTTTTACGCCTGGTCCATAAACAAGAGGAGGTCTAATAACAACAACATCCATTCCAGTTTCTTCTGCCAGTTTTTTCAAGCCTTCTTCAGCTTCAGCCTTTGATATACCATAATGGTCTTCAGGGTTAGATGTATCAGATGATTGATAAGGTAATCGTTCTGTAGTGCTTTCACCGTTAACTTTGATAGAGCTAACAAAGATAAAACGTTTAACACCCGATTTAGAAGCAGCCTGTGCTAACTGTAATGTGCCGCCTACATTTACTTCACGAAAGGCTTCGAGAGGATCTTCATCAACCTCATTCATTACATGTACACGGGCAGCACAATGAATGACACAATCAATATCTTGCAATTTATCAGACCATTCTGTTGTTGAGTTTATATCATCAACAACAATATGTCTGAATTCATCAAATGAAGTAGAGTTTTTACGAAGAACAGGAAATATATTACTCTTTGTAAATTCGTTACTTAACTTTTTGATTAAAGGCTTGCCTAAGAAACCAGTAGCCCCCGTTAATAATATATTTGATTTTTTCATTTAAGAATACTGCCCCTCAACCCAGTCCTGATATGAACCATCCATCACAGCTTTCCACCAAGCTTCATTATCTAAATACCAACTTACGGTCTTAGCAATACCTGTTTCGAAAGTCTCTTTCGGTTCATAACCTAATTCAACCCTAGTTTTTGTAGCATCAATAGCATAGCGTCTATCGTGACCAAGCCTATCTGTTACATAAGTAATTAAAGACTCTGTATTAGCTTCTATTGCTGCAAGTGCTTCAGGGAATCTAGTTGCAAGCTCTGAGGATTCTGCAAATCGAGTTTCAACTAACGCACAAACTTCTTTCACAATATTAATATTGGCCCATTCATTGTTACCACCAATATTGTAGTTCTCACCTATGCGGCCTTTGTTTAATACTAAATCGATACCGTAAGCGTGATCTTCTACATATAACCAGTCTCTAATTTGCATGCCATCACCATAAATAGGTAACGACTTATTATGCAATATATTGGTGATTACTAAAGGGATTAACTTTTCAGGGAAATGATAAGGACCATAGTTATTAGAACAATTACTTGTTGTCACATTTAAACCATAAGTATGGTGATATGCTCTTACTAAGTGATCACTTGCCGCTTTACTTGCTGAATATGGGGAATTAGGGGCATATGCAGTATCTTCGGTAAAAGCAGGATCCGATGCAGATAACGTACCATATACTTCATCTGTTGATACATGATGGAATCTATGTTCAAAAGGTTTGTCTCGGTCATCAAGCCAGCACTTCTTAGCCGCCTTTAATAATGAATAAGTACCTAGTATATTGGTTTCAATAAAGGCATCAGGGCCAGTTATCGATCTGTCCACATGAGATTCAGCGGCAAAATGCACTAAGGTATCAACTTGATGATCTATCAGTAATGTTTCAACCAATGCTTGGTCACAAATATCACCTTTAACAAAACTAAAGTTTTCATTGTTTTGAACTACAGCTAAGTTCTCTAGGTTTCCTGCATAAGTTAATGCATCAAGCACAACAACGTTATCTTCTGGATATTTACTTAACCAGTAATGGACAAAGTTAGCGCCAATGAAACCAGCACCACCAGTAACTAATAATTTTTTCATATTTATACTTTCTTTTATTTAGCTTAATTCTAATTTTAGAACATCTAACATTTTACTCAGCTGCTTACGCCAATGCATTAATTCAATGTTAGGAAACTGTTCTTTTAAAGTGCTTTTATCTAATACGCTATAGTTGGGCCTAGTAGCTGGAGTCGGATAGTCTTTAGTGCCTATTGCCTTAATAGGTATTACTTTATCTAATAGGCCCTTTTCAATAGCTAACTCTTGAATAGCTACAGCGAAGTCATACCAACTTGCCACACCATTGTCCGTATAATGATGTATACCCCGGGTATTGTTCATTGCCGCATGCAAGCAGATCTTAGCTAAACCGCCTGCAAAAGTCGGTGTTCCTATTTGATCTGAAATAATACTGAGTTCAGGTTTCTCAGCCATAAAACGAATCATTGTTTTCACAAAATTATTGCCAAACGTTGAATAAACCCAAGATGTTCGAATAATACAACTTTGTTCTGGTAAGTATTTCTGAATTAACTTTTCACCTTCTGCTTTACTTGCACCATACACACTTATTGGATTTACTGTATCGTTAACGGAATAAGGCAAGTTGCTTTTACCATCAAAGACAAAATCAGTTGAAACATGAACTAACTTTATCTTTACATTTGCGCACGCCATTGAAAGATTGCCAACAGCTTCTGAATTTAAAAGGTAAGTTTGTTCTGGTTCAGTCTCAGCCAAATCAACAGCAGTATAAGCAGAAGCATTGATTACTGCATTTGCAGCCAGGTCTATTAATTTCTCAGATATAGAGTCTACATTGAGCAAGTCAATATCTAAACGCCCTAGACAAATGATATTAGTATCATCAACTGAAAGTTTAGCGATTTCACTTGCAAGCTGGCCGCTTTTACCAATAACAACAATATTCATTTAAATAACCAATAGACAGGAAAGGAGTTAATCATTAAGAAAACGTAGGAGCGTCGGATAACAATACGCCTGTCTTATCTTTTTCAGATAAAGACGGTTGCACACCACCTTTTAATGGCCAATCAATACCTAGCTTTGGATCGTTCCAGCATAAAGATACTTCATGCTCTGGAGTATAATAATCAGTACATTTATAAACAAACTCAGCCGAGTCACTCATCACATAAAAACCATGTGCAAAGCCTTCTGGCACCCACAATTGTTTTTTGTTTTCAGCAGATAACACAACACCTACGTGTTGACCAAACGTAGGAGAATATTTACGCATATCAACAGCAACATCATATACTTCACCAGCTATAACTCTAACTAACTTCCCTTGAGTATTTTCAAGCTGATAATGTAACCCTCTTAAAATACCATGTGCTGATTTACTATGATTATCTTGAACAAAATTACGTTCGCAGCACTCAGAGTTAAACTCAACTAGCCGAAAGGTTTCCATAAAAAAACCACGTTCATCACCAAAAACATTAGGTTCAAGGATCACAACATCAGGAATTGACGTTTTGATGTACTTCATTTAAAAAATTCTCTCATCAATAATATTTATTAAATATTCGCCATAACCACTTTTACGAAGTGGCTCAGCCAATTCACGTAGTTCATCAGCCGAAATCCAGCCATTACGAAATGCTATTTCTTCTGGACAATTAATTTTCAACCCCTGACGTTTTTCAACTGTTGAAATAAATTGAGCGGCAGCTAATAAATCATCGTGAGTTCCAGTATCAAGCCAAGCAGTACCGCGACCCATAATCTCAACGTTAAGTTCTCCAACTCGCAAATATTGCTCAATAACCTCAGTAATTTCTAATTCGCCACGATCAGAAGGTTTAACATTTTTAGCAAACTCAACAACCCGTGAATCAAAGAAGTATAAACCAGGAACAGCATAGTTGGATTTAGGCACTACTGGTTTTTCTTCGACAGAAATTGCTTTACCTGAAGCATCAAACTCAACCACACCGTAAGAGCTAGGGTTTGCTACGTGATAGCCAAATACCGTACCACCAGCACCACGAGTACGGGCACTAACTAAAGATTTAACTAAATCATGTCCATAAAACATGTTATCGCCAAGAACTAATGCTGCGCCATCACCACAAAGAAAGTCTTCTGCAATAATAAACGCTTGAGCCAAACCATCTGGGCTTGGTTGAACAGCGTAAGATAATGAAACGCCAAAATTTGAACCATCACCAAGCAACCGTTCAAAACGATGAATCTCATCAGGCGTAGAGATAACGAGTATTTCTTGAATACCGGCTTGCATCAGTGTTGACAATGGATAATAGATCATTGGTTTATCGTAAACAGGCATAAGCTGTTTACTTACAACTTTCGTTAATGGATATAAGCGAGTACCACTACCGCCAGCTAAAATAATTCCTTTCATAATTAAACCTCTACTTTTAAATTGTAATAATCGCGATACCACTTAACAAACTCAGCAGCGCCGGTAACTAAATATTTCATATTTCTTCCTTAAAGAAAATCCTGACATAGTCAGGATTGCTCAACAATAATTTAAATCTAGTCGTTATCAAAAAAATCGCGTGTATACACTTTGTTACCAACATCAGCTAATTCTTCGACCATGCGGTTTGAAACAATTACATCAGAAATAGATTTAAATTCTTCTAAGTCATTAATCACACAAAATTTAAAAAACTCAGAATCTTGCAGTACTGGTTCATAAACAACGACTTCAATGCCTTTTGCTTTGATACGTTCCATAATCCCTTGTATAGAAGAAGCTCTAAAGTTATCTGAACCTGATTTCATTACTAGGCGATAAACCCCAATAATTGTCGGTTTTCTTACAACAATAGAATCTGCAATAAAGTCTTTACGTGTACGATTGGCATCAACAATTGCATCAACCATATTATTAGGTACAACAGCATAATTAGCTAATAGCTGCTTGGTATCTTTTAGTAAACAGTAACCGCGATAACCAAATGAAGGATTATTATAATGACTTGACCTATACGAGGGTCTAGACTAACACCTTCAATAATTGAACGAGAATCTAAGTCATGTACTTCTGCATAAGAATCAAGTTCATTAAAATAAGCAACACACATCGCTAAGTACGTATTAGAAAATAACTTAACGGCTTCGTCTTCAGTAGAGCGGATAAAGAGTACATCTATATCTTTTTCCAAGCAGCTACAACTAACAGACCAGCAAACACACGAGCACGCTCTGAATCTTCGCCGACTATAATACGCGATGGATGAAGGTTATCGTATAAAGCACTACCTTCACGCAAGAACTCAGGAGAAAAGATTAAACATTCACAACCTAGTTCTTCACAAATGCGTGCTGTATAGCCAACAGGAACAGTTGATTTAATTAACATACAAGCAGTTAGATTAATCGCCATTACATCTTTAATTACAGATTCTACAGTTGACGTATTAAAGTAATTAGTTGCGGTGCGTAAACAGTTGGTGTAGCAATAATGACATAATCTGCACCGCTATAAGCTGTTTCTTTATCTAAAGTAGCTTTAAAGTTTAGCTCTCGATTAATCAAGAAGTCGGATATTTCAACATCTTCAATAGGTGATTTACCTGTATTTAATAACACTACTTCTTCAGGAATGATATCAATAGCAGCAACTTCATTGTGCTGTGCCAATAACATCGCATTTGATAAACCTACATAGCCGGTACCTGCTATTGCAATTTTTTGCCGTTTTGAACGGTTCCATTTATACTTCTTTATTCAAATAAAATGTATGGTCACTAATTTTTTTGATAAAATGATGGGTTTCAACATCAGTTTACAGGTTTTTATTCTTATTCCATAGAAAGCGAAATAAACTCATTAAATACCAACGAAAATGTTTTGAAAAAACATTTCGATTAGCATAAGCTCCTTTATGGACAGCGTGAATGTTTTTATAAAAAACTACGGGTTGTTGTTGTTGTTTTCTAGATCTAAAACAAATATCAACATCCTCGAAGTACATAAAATATTGAGAATCAAAACCACCTAACTCCTTATATAATATGGATTTAAAAATCAGAAATGCACCAGAAGCCCATTCAACCTGCTCTCTATTTTTAACGAATTTTTTATTATAAGAGGGGTTTAATGGTTTCCTTAATATAAGAAAAAAAATACCTAACCAGTTAGGGAAATAACGTAATGAATTTTCATAAGAGGTTAAAGATTCATCTTTAAACAAATTAACTGTTAATAAATTATTAGATTCATACTCTAACTCATTAATTAGGTTTGTAAAGTTGCTAATATCAATTTTAACATCTGGATTAATGACTAAAAACCAATCATCATCTTGCATACCATTAGAGATGCAATGTTTAAATATTTCATTATTATTATCCCCAAACCCTATCCCTAGCGGCAAGCTTATATATTCAAAGCCTACATTCTTACAAAATACCTTTAAACTTTCACTACCAAGATTATCTTTTATACACACATGAACATTATTTAGAAGGCTTATATCACATAATTCTTTATTTTCAATTAAGAAACTATCATGTCCATGGCTAACTATTGCAATATAAAAATTTTTCATAGATTTTATTTATACTTAATTTATAGGATTGAATACTATTAATAATTATTACCCAAATTAATTCTATAGAGGATAACGAATAACACTACTCTATGATTCATCTATTTTAATTAGTACACTTCTTAAAAGAGTACTTGAAGTGTGGCTGGTGTATGGGAAATAATATATATCAACTCCTAGTTTAATAAAGTCTTTCTCTATTAGATTCCATTTCTCTGTATTCTTCCAATCATCCCCAACAAACATAATATCAAATTTAATGTTCTTATGAGCATCATGTTTATCATAATTGACTTGAGGAACAACTTCATCAACAAACTTAATAGATTCAACAATTTCCATCCGTTCCATGAATGGAATTACTGGAACTTTATTTTTACCAGATATAGACAACTCATCAGTTGTAACTCCAACTATTAAGTAGTCGCACTCTAACTTAGCTCTTCTTAACACATTAAGGTGCCCAATATGGAACATATCAAATACACCAGTTGTATAACCTATCTTTTTCATAATTACCTCTAACTACTTTTAAGCCTAAAAAAAATACTCATATTTCTTTTTATTCTTTTCAACATGTAAATAAAACCAAATGTATTAACAAGAAAAAATAAAAACTTGAAGTTTGACAAGAATCTGTTTTTGTAAAAAAATCTTGTGTAATCGAAATGTATAACCTCATCGATTCTATCGTCAAAGCCGGGTGTGGGATATGCCGAGAAGGCCATCGGCTTACGTTTTTCTAATGGAGGAAGGCTCATATAGTTTAAGCCATAACTTTGAATTAAATAGCCTTCCTTATTATTAGGTACTAGTACTTTTATTCCACAAAAATGCTCTTCTCTTAAAGGATAAACAATTGACTTAATAACTTTCTTTATTGGTGAGAATTGCCCATGGCCTTTGACTAAAAAACAATCACCTTCAAATTCAGAGTTGTTTTCCATATAGCTGTTATATTCACAAATAGACTTCTTCTTATCGGTATACGCTGTTAAAACATTATCAAAATCGATATCTAGATCATTTTTATCATAAAAATATTTCGATATTCTGTCCACTTCCATTTCGTCATTTTCAATTACGTCAAACCCAATTTCCTTTATTGGGATTAAATCTATCCTAATGGGCTTTATTGCTCCCCATTTATACTCACATACATAATCAGTAAAACCAAAGTACTCGCTCCAACTTATAAGATTTCTATCTTTATATAACAGTGTAAATTTTTTATTTTTCTTCGAATATTCATCAAGTAATAAAATAAGCTTTTGATAATCTAAAATCGGAATACATAAATCTATATCATCATCCCACGGAATCATTTTGTTATGTCTAACTTGTCCTAATAAACTACCGCCATCAAGCCAAAAAATTATATTATTTTGAAAGCATATTTCAGAAACTATATTTAAAAGCTCCAAGAGTTTATTTTGGTGTAGTTCAAGACCTTCCCGGGTGTAATATTCTATTTCATTTTTTATAATTTTTTTCATGAAAAATCCTTATTTTACAGACTTGTACCTATGATTAATCAGACAATCAATAAGCGTAACAATTGATATTTTTAAGTGCCGAATATAAATTAATTTTCTATTTTTCTTTTTAAATTAAATAAAGTCAGCATAAAAATCATTAATAACGGTAAACCGGACCTTATTACCATGTGATATTCCTTGAAGTTAACAATAAAAATAATAATAAGGTAATAAATGATACCTATAAGAAAAGGAATTTCAGCACGTTTAAATTTTCGTTTATTAATTTTATTAAAAGCAATAATCAACAAATAAATATACTTGCCGAAGATAGCAATAAGACCAATAAAACCGGAGGTATAAAGAGCTCTTAAATAACCAATATCTGTTCTCAATATATTATTTAAATCTCTACCTGACATCGATGTCCCAAGAAGTGAAAATAGACTACCAAAACTAAGTTGATCATTACTATACATCTCCATTAAACGATTCGAAGAAAGAGAGCTAAAACCACCAGTATTTATATAATTTATTATAGGCTCAAAAGCCCAGCTAAAGTTGTTATCTATTAACAAGTTATATATTTCAGGAGTTAGTACATTGGTAAGAAATGCAAATATGCCTAAAGGAACCATAAAAACGAAAACCCCAACAATTACATTATTTAGGACTTTGCCAACCATAAATCTATTAAAACTTAAGTAATTAAAGCTTAACAAAACTGGAACTATAAATGCGAAAGTAAGATAAAGCCCGGTTCGACCAGTAAATAAAATAGCTAAAAACGCAAAAACCATCGAAATTAAAGAAAGTTTATTCCTATCAATTAAAAAAGAAGAAAGGCTAAACATAAAAAAAACACTAAACACAACTGAAGCTACCGCCCCCCCCCCCATGACTAAATCGAATGACCGTATTGATTCACTTGCAAGCATGACCATTTTAGAATTTTGTGTTAATAAAACGCTAGCTATTGACTTAAAACCAGAAGAAAGCATCACACATACCACGAAGGCACAATTAATTAAAAAAACTATTTGGATATGTTTAATAATTGTATTTAATACATCATCAAAATAAATTTTATACAGCGTAACTATGGAAAATGAAGCTAAAAAACTAACTAATAATTTAAGACAATGCTCTAAAGGAGAAAAATAGACCGCATCATTATATAAAAAAGTTATAATCGAGATAAAAAAAATAAAAAAAATAAAA
>NZ_JACGVG010000015.1 GCF_014077095.1 Colwellia sp. MB02u-6
TCCACACAAATTGCATGATAACTAATTGTTAAAGAAAGCTAGTTTATCTCTGAGGAGAAAACTAACCGAAACAAAATCTCATTCGCTTTGTTTCGTTGCTGCAGGCCTTGCCTGAAGCGAGATGCATATTCTACGCAACTCTGTTTTAATGTCAACGCTTATTTCGTTTTATTTTAAAAGTTTCTTTAACTTTCAAACAACTCGTTTTATTACGTTAAGTTAATCAAATCAGCTTGAACTGCATAAGATAACCTATTAAAACAGCTCTTTGGGCTTACCCCTTGGAACTGGAGCGCATTCTAGAGATTTCTCGCTTCACGTCAACACCTAATTAGCATTAAATTGCGATTACCTGTTTGTTTGCCTTTTAATCATACAATACGATGATAAAACAAACTTATTTTATAAACTGACTGGCTTGCTCAAGCTTATTAACGCGATTTACACCTTCAATCTGTCCTGAAGAAGCCTTATCAGTGTAACGGCTATTAACAAGTATTCTGCATTTGATACCAGCATTACCAGCGGCTTGCATATCAGAGACTTTATCACCAATAAAAACACTTTCAGCTAAAGTCAGCGAAAATTCCTTTTCTGCTTGTATGATCATACCGGGCTCTGGCTTGCGACAGTTGCATGACATAACAAATTCATTTACACCTTTCGTTGGATGATGCGGACAATAGTAAACTTTAGCAATAGTTATTGCTTGCTCTGCAAACGCGTTAACCATCCATTGCGATAATGCCTCAAAGGTTGCTTGATCATAATAACCTCTAGCAATACCCGCTTGGTTAGTGATAACAAAAATTTGATAACCTTTAGCTATTGCTAATCGGCATAGCTCAAAAATACCATCAATAAACTCAAAGTCTTCAATTTTGTGTACATAGCCATGGTCGATATTGATGATGCCATCTCTATCTAGAAAAAGTGCTTTTTTCATTTTACTCTACTTATACCTGTGCTCGACTATTTACTGATGCTCGGCACTTGTACTTATATAAAAGAAAAAGACGAGATTATCTCGTCTTTTTTACTTACTGTAATTTCGATAATAGCTTATCAAAATTACATACAAAGACCGCCATCAATTTCGATAACTCGCCCAGTGAAGAATTCATTTTCAAAGATATATTTAACGGTATGGGCTATTTCATCGGCTTCACCTAAGCGCCCTACTGGCTTCATTTTTTCTAAGCGTTCACGCATTTCAGGTTTCATTGCATCTGTCATTGCGGTGTGAATAACACCGGGAGCAATAGCACCCACCCGAATGCCATGGCGACCAAGCTCTCTTGCCCAGGTAACTGTCATGGCAACTACGCCAGCTTTTGAAGCCGCATAATTGGTTTGCCCCATATTACCACCGCGGGCAATGGACGACATATTGATAATAACGCCTTTGCGCTTACCTTCTATCATATGAACCGCCGCTTCTCGACCACATAAAAATACGCCCGTTAGATTGACATCAATTACCGATTGAAATTGATCCAGTGACATTTTTTTACTCACCACGCCATCTTTAGCTTTAACAAACATACCATCACGCAATATGCCGGCATTGTTAATCAAACCATCAATACCATCAAAGTCGCTATTAATTTGACTAAAGGTTTTTTCAACATCAGCTTCATCTGTGACATTGGCAATATAGTATTTTGCACTTGAACCCGCTTCTACAACTAATTTAACCGTTTCTTGTAAAAGCGCTTCATTTAAATCAATTAACGCCAGCTTAGCGCCCTGGGTTGCTAAATTAATTGCCATCGAACGGCCTAGACCCTGTCCACCACCGGTGATTACGATGACTTTATTATTCAAATCCATTATTTTTCCTTTATCTCTATTATATTATCTAGTTGATTGGGCTAAAAAACCAATCAACTAATTTACTGTCAACATCACTAATATTTGAAAAAGACCAATTTGGATTTTTGTCTTTATCGACTAATAACGCTCTAATCCCTTCACAAGTTTCAGAATATTGACAACAACGTAAGATTAAATTTAACTCTGAGGCAAAACATTCACTTAAGCTCAGTGCTTTAGTCGTTTGTAGTTGTCTATATATAATACAAGCACTAAGAGGGCTACCCGCCTGCAATTTATTTTTTGCCTGAGTCAGCCACTTATTATCTGTTTTTACATTTAGAATCGCTGTGTGAATATCAACAATGTTATCGAAAGCCAGTAATTTGGCTATATTAGCTTCATTTGCTTTTAACTCAGAATGCAAGTGATGCTCAAAATCATTAGCAAACCCCAATAAGGTTTGATCTAGCAATTGATAATTTTTATTATTGTCTTGCCAGTGCACTGTTAATAAATGATCAAAAATATCCTTTTTAGATAAACTATCAATAGTATAATCCGACAAGCCAATATATTTAGCATCTGCGGCATTAAAAACAGCACCTGTGATGCCTAAAAATAGCCCTAGTTCACCAGGAGCTTTATTTAAAAACCAACTCGAGCCTACATCCGGGTATAAGCCTATGGTTATTTCAGGCATTGCCATCAAAGTACGCTCAGTTGTAATACGATGACTTGCACCCGCAAACAAACCTACTCCCCCTCCCATGACATAACCATCGCCCCAGATCATAATGGGCTTTCTAAAGTTATGAATTAATTGATCAAGGACATATTCTTGGCCAAAAAAGTCATGAGCGAAACCGGTTTTAATGACTTGATCATCTATCGGTATCACTAGTTCGTTTAGGTAGTGATAAAGACTAACAACATCACCCCCGGCACAAAAGGCTTTTTCACCCGCGCCTTGTAAAATAACCACAGCGATACTGTCATCTTGTTGCCAAGTCGTTAGCTGTTGAGTTAGCAATTTAATCATCGAAAGATTTAATGCATTAAGCGATTTAGGCGCATTAAGTTCTGCTATGGCTATTTTTTTATTATTTGTACAGCTTAACTCTGTAAATATCACATCACTCATTCAGTTTTGTTCCCGCTATTTCAGTGGATAATTTTGTTATTTAGTTTCGCTATATAATAAACAATTATAATGTTGCATCAATAGCCACAACGGTTCGCCCGGTAACTGTGCCATCGACATAAGCGTCGAATGCGTTAGCTAAGTCTTTAAACTCGATGGTTGTCGGAGAAATTAAAGCAAGTTTTGTTGGTTTCAAGTCAGTTGATAATCGCTGCCAGCCTTGGGTACGAACTGATATCGGCATTTCCACTGAATTGATACCCAATAAACTCACACCTCTTAAAATAAAGGGCATAACGGTCGAATCCAATTTAATGCCTCCGGCCAAGCCAATGGATGCAATATTACCCCACACGCAAGTAGTACGAGTGAGCCAAGATAAAGTATCACCACCCACATTGTCGACTGCACCGCCCCATTGGGCATTTTCTAAAGGTTTGGTGCCCATTTCAATATTATTACGATTAATTAATTGGCTTGCACCCAGTGCTTTTAAATAAGGTTCTTGTTCGATTTTACCGGTAAACGCAATCACTTCATAACCGATATTCGACAACATATTAATAGCAAAACTACCCACACCGCCTGTTGCCCCTGTCACTACAATAGGCCCGCGCTCAGGGACTTGGCCATTGTCTTCCATTCTTTGTATTGCAAGGGCCGCGGTATAACCAGCAGTACCCAAAGCCATCACATCACGTAGACTCATACCCTGGGGTAAATTAACCACGGAATCAGCTTTTACCCGGGCATACTCGGCATAACCACCATCATAAAGTTCAGATAATTGTGCCCCACAAACTAGTACTTTATCACCTGTTTGAAAACGCGAGTCTTCAGAGCTAACAACAACACCTGACAAATCAATACCACCGACCAGTGGATAGGTTCTTAAAATACGCCCTTTACCTGTGGCAGCTAATGCATCTTTATAATTAATATCGGAATAAGCAACTTTAATAACCACTTCACCATCAGTTAAGTCGTTTAAACTAATTTGCTCAAAACCACTGGTAATGGTTTTATCGTTTTTATGGATACGAAATGCAGTAAATTTTTCAGGAACTGTTGACATGATAATACCCTCTCTATTACTTATTTTAACGGCTAAGCGGAGAAGTCAGACTTAGCCGCTAATAAATAGTATTACGCTGCCTCACCTCACTTTAAACAAGATGGGCAGCAAAAATAATGCTAAAGATTTATGCCTTACCCGCTGCTGTTAATAGCTTAATGACTCTATCAGTGATTATAATTAAAGAGATTTTCTGGCATGGCCATCAAGGTTTTACTGCCGGCTTCAATCGCATGAATATGACCGTCAATTCTTGGTAGTAATCGTTCGATGAAAAAACCACCAACATAAAGTTTTGCTTGATAGAAGTCTTGCTCAGATTGGTCTGAAGCTTTTTCTGCCATCAAGGCCCACATATAGGCATAACTTACTAGACCAAATGCGGCCAAATAATCAGTAGCTGAGGCACCAACCATATTTTTATCATGCGCTTGCTCGGCAATGATCACCCCAGTAACCGCTTTTAACTTTGCTAAAGCGCCGGCCAAAGGTTGCACAAATTCCGCTAGCACTGGTTTATGAGCGTTTTTTTCAATGAATAAATTTATTTCAGTAAAATAAACCTCAAGAAATTGACCTTTATTGGCAACAACTTTACGACCCAGTAGATCAAGCGCCTGAATACCATTGGTGCCTTCATAAATTTGGGCAATGCGCACGTCACGCACCAGTTGCTCTTGGCCCCATTCACGGACATAACCGTGGCCACCAAAAACCATTTGCCCCAAGCTACAACTTTCAAAGGCCATATCGGTCATAAACGCTTTTGCCACTGGTGTTAACAGCGCAACTAACTGCTCGGCTTGTTGTACTTCGGCTTTGTCAGCAGAGAATTTAACAATGTCGAGTTGTTTAGCAACATAAGTGGAGAAACAGCGCCCCCCTTCGTTTAACGCACGCATGGTTAATAGCATTTTTCTGACATCGGGATGAACGATAAGTGAGTCTGCTTTTTTATTGACCGATTTTACACCCGTAGCACTGCGACCTTGAATACGATCAAGGGCATATTCTACCGCTTGTTGATATGAGGTTTCAGCCGCACCAACCCCCTGAATGCCCATACCTAAACGTTCATAGTTCATCATAGTGAACATGTAGTTTAAGCCTTTATTTTGCTCACCAACTAAAAAGCCTTTTGCGCTGTCAAAGTTCATCACACAGGTTGCTGAGCCTTTAATGCCCATTTTGTGTTCAATTGAACCACAACTAACGGTATTTCTAGCGCCTAAACTACCATCATCAAGTAATAAAAATTTAGGCACAACAAACATAGAAATGCCACGAGGGCCTTCCGGCGCGCCAGGTATTTTCGCCAATACTAAATGTATAATATTCTCAGTTAGGTCTTGCTCACCACCGGTAATGAATATTTTAGTGCCCGATAAGGCAAAACTGCCGTCGGATAACGCTTCAGCTTTTGCGGTCATTATGCCTAAATCGCTACCGGCATGAGGCTCGGTTAAACACATAGTGCCGGCCCACTTACCTGAATACATGTTTTCCAGATAAGTTTGCTTCATGTCTTCACTCGCGTGTGCACTCAGTGCCAAACTAGCGCCAGCGGTTAACATCGGATAAAGCGCGAATGAGATAGAAGCAGACTGAGTCATTTCTTCAACAAACGATTGCAACATTTTTGGCATACCCATACCGCCATGTTCAGGATCGCCACTCAATGCTCCCCAACCACCTTCACAATACATTTGGTACGCTTTAGCAAATCCATCAGGCGTTGTTACCTCGCCGTTAGTCCAACTAGCACCTTGTTCGTCACTATTACGATTCAAAGGCGCGATAACACCAGCGGTTAATTTTGCCCCTTCTGATAAAATCGCATCTGCGGTGTCTTGATCAATAAGTTCAGCCACTGCCGGCATGGTTGACCATAATTTTTCAGCATTAAATACTTCATGTAATAAAAACTGCATATCACGCATTGGCGCTTGATAATTACTCATCATTCATACCTATCAGGTTACTTATATAAATTGAACACGTATTACATGTTACGACGATACTGTCCACCCGCTTCAAATAATGAATTAACAATTTGTCCTAACGAACAAACCTTACAAGCATCCATCATCAATTCAAAAATATTATCCTGTTTAATAGCAGCCGTTTGTAAACGCTTAAGTAATACTTGTACTTCTGCATCATTAGCTTTATTTAAACTAGCTAGCATCTCAATTTGATAATTTTTCTCTTCTTCTGTGGCGCGAATAACTTCTTCAGGTATCACGGTTGGTGATCCTGTTGAACTGAGGAAAGTATTAACGCCAATAATTGGGTATTCACCTGAATGTTTTAAGTGTTCATAGTACATACTTTCTTCTTGAATTTTGCCACGTTGGTACATAGTTTCCATTGCGCCAAGCACACCACCACGTTCATTGATGCGATCAAATTCAGTTAATACTGCTTCTTCGACTAAGTCAGTTAATTCTTCAATAATAAAAGCCCCTTGAATTGGGTTTTCATTTTTAGAAAGTCCTAATTCACGGTTAATAATTAATTGAATGGCCATCGCACGACGAACACTGTCTTCAGTCGGCGTGGTAATCGCTTCGTCGTAAGCATTAGTATGCAAAGAGTTACAATTATCGTTTATCGCATAAAGTGCTTGTAATGTGGTACGAATATCATTGAAATCAATTTCTTGCGCATGCAATGAACGACCTGATGTTTGAATATGGTATTTCAACATTTGTGCACGAGCATTGGCGCCATATTTGTTTCTCATCGCTTTTGACCAAATACGACGAGCCACACGGCCAATAACAGCATATTCAGGGTCGATACCATTTGAGAAGAAAAACGATAAGTTAGGACCAAACTCGTTAATGTCCATACCACGGCTTAAGTAATATTCTACAAAGGTAAAACCGTTCGCTAAGGTTAACGCCAACTGAGTGATCGGGTTCGCGCCAGCTTCAGCGATATGATAGCCAGAAATAGACACTGAATAAAAGTTACGTACACCTTTATCGATGAAATACTCTTGCACATCACCCATTAAACGCAAAGCAAATTCAGTAGAGAAAATACAGGTATTTTGCGCTTGATCTTCTTTTAATATATCGGCTTGAACTGTACCGCGAACTTGCGTTAAGGTTTTCGCTTTTATCGCTTGGTAAACTTCGAGTGGTAAAACTTGATCGCCGGTTACACCTAATAGCATTAAGCCTAAACCGTCGTTGCCATCCGGTAATTCACCTTGATAGCTTGGGCGTTCACAGCCTTTGTCTTTGTAAATTTTAGCAATCGTTGCCGCCACTTCTTTTTCTAAACCATTTTTAGTGATAAAACGCTCACATTGTTGATCAATGGCGGTATTCAAGAAAAAGCCTAACAACATGGGCGCAGGACCATTAATGGTCATTGAAACTGAAGTCATGGCATGGGCTAAATCGAAACCAGAATAAAGTTTCTTCGCATCGTCTAAACAACAAATAGAGACACCCGCGTTACCAATTTTTCCGTAAATATCAGGACGAATCGCTGGATCGTTACCGTATAAGGTTACTGAATCAAACGCCGTTGATAAACGTTTCGCCGGCATACCTTTAGAAACATAATGAAAACGACGGTTAGTTCGCTCTGGGCCGCCTTCACCCGCGAACATACGTGTAGGGTCTTCGCCTTCACGTTTGAATGGGAATAAACCGGCAGTATATGGAAATTCACCTGGCACATTCTCTTGTAAATTCCACTTTAAGATATCGCCCCAACCTTGATATTTAGGCATACTAATTTTTGGAATATCGCTGCCCGATAATGATTTTGAATGCGTCGCTATCGATAGTTCTTTATCACGAACTTTGAATTTAAATTCGGGGTCTTTATAACGTTGAACTTTGGCAGCCCATTGCTCAAGTAATACTTTGTTTTTAGGATCTAAATCTAGCTCTACATGAGCATATAAGGCTTCAAGCTGTGTCACTAAATCAGTAGAAACCTCTGTGTCAGTGTCTTTTGCCGTTGCAATCGCTTGATGAATACCATAAAGCTTTTGGGCAACGGTTGTTTGCTTTTCAACCCAAGCGTCATAACCGCGGTTATTTTCAGATATTTCAGATAAATAACGAATACGATTACCTGGAATAACGCTACTTTTATTAGCTAATGTTCCTTCAGTAGACAAAATATCGCCTACCACTAAGCCAACTTGAGTGTTTAACGCCGTGATCACCGCGTTATATAACTCGGTCATGCCACGGTCGTTAAATTGTGACGCGATGGTGCCGTAAACAGGTACTTCATCATCACCGGCTTCAAACATGCCACGGTTACGTTTATATTGTTTTTTCACATCACGTAAAGCATCAAGAGCGCCACGTTTATCAAATTTATTTAAGGCAATAATGTCAGCAAAATCGAGCATGTCGATTTTTTCTAGTTGTGTTGCCGCGCCGTATTCTGGTGTCATGACATATAAAGAGACATCAGAATGCTCTTCAATTTCGGTATCTGACTGGCCAATACCTGAAGTTTCTAAAATAATTAAATCAAAATCGGTCGCTTTTAAGATATCTAATGTGTCATGAACATACACAGACAAGGCTAAGTTTGATTGACGTGTTGCTAACGAGCGCATATAAACTCGGTCATTATTCACCGCGTTCATTCGAATACGGTCACCTAATAATGCGCCACCCGTTTTACGTTTAGACGGGTCAACTGACACAATAGCAATTTTACTGTCATTACTGGCCATTAAAAAGCGTCGAATAAGTTCATCAACTAATGATGATTTACCTGCACCACCGGTACCGGTAATACCCAATACTGGGGTTTTACTGACAGCGGCAATCTTACGAATTTTATCAAGGTTACTTTTATTTTCTGCTGGTGCGTTTTCTGCGGCTGAAATCAAGCGCGCAATAGCTTGTTTTTTATCTTGCAGTGGCACGTCTTTCTTTAAATTAGCGACATCGTCTTTTTTAACATTAACGCCAGTTTTAAAATCACAGCGTTCTAACATGTCGTCAATCATACCTAACAAGCCTAATGCACGACCGTCATCTGGCGAGTAAATACGAGTAATGCCGTAATCTTGTAGCATTTTAATTTCGTCAGGTAATATCACGCCGCCGCCGCCACCAACAATACGAATATGCTCGCAACCGCGTTCTTTTAATAGGTCATACATATACTTAAAATATTCATTATGACCGCCTTGATAAGAGGTCATGGCAATCGCGTTGGCGTCTTCTTGAATAGCGGTATTAACCACTTCTTCAACACTGCGGTCATGGCCAAGATGAATAACTTCTGCACCACTTGATTGTAAAATTCGGCGCATAATATTAATAGCGGCGTCGTGACCATCAAACAAAGAGGCCGCGGTAACAATACGGATTTTGTTTTTTAACTGATATCTTGGTGTATTCATCTCATACTCTCTTATGTATCAAAATTTTTTTCACAATGATTTTTTCACCCTCGGTTCAAGCCGTTGTAATGAAAAAACTCGCCATCATGAAACAATAATTATTTTAGTCATCAAGACTTAAAAGTGCTAAAGCACTAGTTTTGGTCGTAAAAGTTGATCATGTAAACTTAATAGTAAAATTAGACCACACTAAAAATGTAATTAACATTGATTTTATTGTCAATTTAATGGACTATATTGTGATTAGACCAGCTAACATAAATCTTTAACTCGATAGGATAATATGGCAAATATCAAGCTTAATACATCAGCCGACATTCGCTTATTCATCCCAGTTTTTTTATTACAAAAGTTATCAAAGCATCGCTTAACTGACGGTTTATATCCCGTTTCATTAGGCATCACACAAGCAAATAACAACTATAAATTACAACAAGAAAACAACCAATGCCATACCTTGATTTACTGCTTGTCGGGGGCGGGTAAATTAGCTTACCAAGGTAAAGAGAGAGTTATAGAACGTGGCGATCTTGTTATTATCAATCCTAATGCCGCATTTACTTTTACCCTTAATAAAACTCATGGTTCAGTAAAAAGTCACAACCAAAGTGATAAACAACTGACCAGTCGTGACAGCAAATCAGCTGACAATATTGTCTATTGGATTAATTTTACCGGCACATTAGCACAAGACTTTGCAGAGCGACTGTTAATGAAAATGGACAGTGGCAAAGCACATGTGGGTGTATTGAAAACTATTGTTAGCGACTTTGATCATTTACTAGCATTGGGTGCTCGAGGTTATACTGCGACAAACGTTATTCACGCCGTGCATACTTTGCAACAAGCTTTGAGTTTTCTTGCCCTGCAATTGCGTTTAACCATGTTTAATAATAGCTCAAGTTTTGATTTGGAAGCGGTGGAGGCGTTAATGCGCAACAGTTTACACCAAGAGCTAAGCCTAGATACGCTAGCGCATTATAGCCAACTATCAAAATTTCACTTCGCAAAAAAATTCAAAGAATTAACCGATAGCTCGCCTATTCAGCATTTTATTAATATGAAAATTCAACATGCCTGTTTACAGCTAGATAATAGCGATATTGCGATTAAAGACATTGCTAGCGACTTAGGCTATAGCGACCCTTATTATTTTTCGCGCTTGTTTAAAAAGTTAGTGGGTATTTCACCAAAGCAATATCGTGATTCTCGTCATAGTTCATTAGCGCCTTAGCGCCTTAGCGCAGGTATAATAGCTATTAACTGCCCTGTTGATTAACTAAATTACATGATAAAAATATGGTGATACTTAAGCATAAATTGTAGTAGCTCAAACTTGATCTTACGCCTTTAAATGCCAGAGTTTAACTAAACCTGTTAGACAAAAAAAAGCGTTGCGGTCATTTGATCGAAGCGTCAATTGATCCGCTAGTATTCTTGCTGTGTCGCATTCTTTTATTTAAGTAAGTGATGAAGCTTACACAAGTTAATAGGGCTTCCCAAAAGAAACTCAAAATTTATGCCGGTGTGATGTTAATCGCGTCAGTGGTATAAGTGTCTACTATCAATGCACCAGCGACCTCAACATCATCCTTGAATACTTCCCTTCACAAGCCTCAATCATGCAAACATAAACGTATACTGCGGCTAAAAATACCATTGATCTCGTGGAGATGAAAAGCCTTCCTTAATGGTGATGCTACGGTATATGATAATCCCTTTGCTAATGGGGAAGCTATCACACTGATCCATGCCTATAATTACAAATCGCTAGAATGACTCAGCATAATATGCAAAAAAAAACATTTACCTAATTGGCAAATGCTTTTTGACGGTTGTAGACAACATTGAGTTACAAAGGGTTATTCAGGCATGCCGTCGTCAATGATTAATTTTAATAAAAAACTTACTTATACAGATTGTTTATTAAATCGACGTGATGCTAAACCAATTATTCCGAATGCAAAAATAGCAAGTGTAGATGGTTCTGGTACATCAAATGTTACGTTAGATATTTCAAGTATATTAGCGCCCAATATTGAGTCAGTGCTACTATTTCCCCAACCAAATGACGTACCGCTTAATCTTGAAAAACTTGAAGTACCCATGCCAACACTACCCGAGAAATCAGCACCTGAAGCAACAGTAACTGGTCCACCAGCTGCGCCATGAAAACGAATTGACGAACAACAAGCATCAAAACTTGTGTCATATGACCAGTCAAAAGAGACAAAAAAATCAGTTAAGGCTACTGTAAGGAAGGTAACTTCTGTATTGCTCCCGCTTGAGTTAGGTTCAATCAGACTAACGGTAAGTGGGCTGTTGGATAAATCTACAGACCCTCCTTGGCTGTTATCTACAACCCAATTTGATACTTCATAATCATCAGTAAAATCAGATATTAAATTTTCGTGTGCAGTGGAGATACAAAACAAACCACTGACGAAGAAAATAATTCCGGTAAATAGTTAACTATGTAAATCACGTTATAATGACTGCTCTTGAACCAAATGTGGAAGTTGAACTTAATGATGATTCGCTCCCGCTCTTGTCACACTTTAAGTTTATGACTTATCTCTGTTCATCAGTAAAGCCATATCGCGGGCATATAGTTGTGATTGGCGTATATCCAAATCATTACTCGACGATTTTTCACCACCGGTCGGCAATTCAATATGAAATTGTACGGCATTTTTTATATTGACATTTTTTATATTGCCACCATGATTTTTAATAATGGTTTTAGCTAAACTTAATCCAATACCTAGACCTTGATTGCTAGATCTCTCTTTATCACCGCCACCTATGAAGGGTTCAAATAATGTATTTTTTACTTTTGGTGAAATCCCTCGTCCAAAATCACGAATCGTTATATGGGCAAAATGACTACTTTGCTTAAGCTGCAAATGAATTTCACTGCCCTTATGGCTATGTTCAATACTGTTTTGCACACATTCTGTAATGGCACGTTGTAGCCAGCCAAAACTACCGTATAAATTGCCAATAATCTCGCCTTTTTGCTTGAGTCGAATAACAATATTTTTACTTGCGATCATTTCGCTAAGTGAGTTAATGGCGCTACGAGTCACTTCAACCAAGCTTATACGTTCTTTGTTACGCATGGGGTCATCACCATAAGTTTCGGACAACTCAAGCAGTTTTTTCATTTTGCTTGTTACTTCTTTAGCACTGTTAATGGTTAATTCAATCAGAGAATCAAGATTTTTTTCCTTGATTTCGTCTGTGTTAAGCCGCTCAGAAAGAAAAAATGCTCCCTCTGTAAAGGCTTGCATAGGGGTACGTAATTCATGATTAATTAGTTTAAACATATTATCTTGTAGTCCCTCATACTTTACTCTTTCAAGCTCCTTTCTAATATATAGACAAAACATATTTTCATCATGAAAGATAACCGTATGGTTATTGTTTTCAACCTGCCCAATGCCATTTAACTTTATGTCTTTTACTTGCTCTAGTTCACTCGTGTGCATTTCAGCTACGGCTTCCATAACACGGTTATTGGCTATTTGATTGCCAACAACAACACCTTCAAAACCTAATTTTTTTAAATTACTAAAAAATACTTTACCTGTTATATCAAACATCACAATGCCATCATTAAGTTGGGATAAAAGTTTCACAAATAATTTATTCATAGTGATTAACTACCCAACAGTGTTTTACATTGCTGTTTGACGATTTTTTCAATTTCATCAAATGGAATGGGTTTAGTGAAAATAGGTATCCCTGCCGGTAAGCCACCTTTCTGAGTAATCTCTGCTTTTGATAATCCTGATACCGCCATAACCACCATGTCGTTAAATTCTTCCATTTTGACCAGGCTTTTTAACATATGAATACCATTTACATTTGGCATTTGAATATCGGTAATAACAATATCAGGCTTCCATGCACCTATTTGTATTAAGCCCTGAAAACCATCGCTAGCCGTTTGTAAAATAATAGGTAATTTCCAACCTTCAATAGTCATTTTATACAACATAATTAAATCAGGCTCATCTTCTATCACTAAAATACGTACTGATTTTTTCTCGACAGCAGCGTTATTCTCTTGTTTAAGTTCAGCCTTAAGCGCTTCAATATCCTCTAGATTAAAGCGCCTGTGTCCACCTACTGTCTTCCAAGCCTTTAATATCCCTGAGTCTGACCAAAGCTGAATCGTACGTGTTGTTACCTCTAACAAACTAGCTGCTTGTTTTGAGGTACAGTGTTTCACTTTTAAATGAGTGACTTGCTGCATTCAATCTTGCTCCCTTCTGTTTATTCTGAATTTTCCGTATTTTCCGTATATATAAAATGTATACTAAGCACTGACAAGAGTCAACTTTTAAGAGTAACCTATGGTTAAAACAACCCAAGATTGTGTTACTCAGATTTCGCTGCTATCAGATTTTTTTGTGTTCTCTGTCGCTGATAAAAAACTGTTAATTTATAACAGTTTTGTTGGTGAGGGAATCTACTTTATAGGAAAAAAAACAGCCAAATATAAAAATTACAGGCTCAAATAAAGCTTAATTTCCCTTATTAATTCTATCGCGTTCATTAATAATGTCGTTACTCACAGAGAAAAAAGCTTTAACAACATTGGGATCAAAATGAGTGCCGCTGCCTTCTTTCACCATAGCAAGTGCTTTTTCATCAGAGAATGCCGGGCGATAACATCTATCCATGGTTAGGGCATCAAAAAAATCTGCCAAAGCAACAATGCGAGCACTTAAAGGAATTTGCTCACCCTGTAAATTTAAGGGGTATCCACTACCGTCAAATTTCTCATGGTGTGCTAAAGCAACTTCTTCCGCCATTTGTAAGACAGGAACGTCTGAGCCACTTAAAATATTAGCGCCATACTCGGGGTGCTTACGCATTAATACCCATTCTGCTTCAGTTAATTTACCCGGTTTTTTCAAGATATCATCAGGTATACCTATTTTTCCTATATCGTGCATAGGACTAGCTTGCTCAAGTAGATAACAAAATTTTTCATCTTGGCCACAAGCACACGCGATCATTGAAGAAAAACGGCTCATTCTAAGGATGTGAGCGCCGGTATCGTCATCTTTAAATTCTGCCGCTGTCGCTAAACGTCTTATGGTATCAAGATGAGATGATTCAAGCGCTTGATATGATTTTTCTTTCTGCGCCATCAAAATCATAAAATCCTGATTGAATCGCTCTAATTGTTTATAGGCAGCATTTTTTTCATTTTCATTCATTGCCGCTATATCGCGCTCAACAAGTAGTTTTTGAATGTCTTGTGCATAACAAAAAAGCTGAGCTTGTAAGTCTTCTTTTTCTGTCTCCATAACTTTAACAACGTCCCAGACAAGATTTATGTCTGTCGACCTTGCAGCAAGTTTTTTAACAAGCGAATCCATTTCATTACCAATAAAATGATTAACTGACATTTGATTATTCTCTATTAGACATATTTATAGTTAAATTAATGCAATATTAACTTTTTGTATTAATTCCAATGGGCTGAAGGGTTTAATAAGGTAGCTGTCTGCCCCAACACGTTCTCCTTCATCAAGGTCAGATTTTTGCCCTCGTGCTGTTAACAACATCACATATGGAATTTTTACACTACTGTCTTGTTTTAGTTGTTCACAGACCTGATAACCATCAAGTTCACCAGGCATCATTACATCTAGAATAACTAAGTCGGGTTGGATCACTTTTGCTAAAGCCAATGCACGTTGGCCATCTTCTGCTTCATGTAATTCATAATCACCAAAATCAAGCGTCATTCGGATTAATTTTCTTAATTCACCTTGATCGTCAACAATTAAAATTCTTTTTTGACTCATGGTTCATTCCTCATCATATTAACTGCTAACGATAGGTAACCATACAGTTACTAACATTCCTGCACCGATGTCACTAACAAAGTCAACATCGCCATCATGGATCGAGACTATTTCTTTAACTAGTGACACACCTAAGCCAGTACCAGGTGTTACACCTGAGTCGTCTGCCCGGTAAAAACGTTCTCCAATACGAGAAAGTTGTTGTGGTGTCATGCCTATGCCTTTATCAATAATACTGATACCAAAATGCCTAATTCCGTTTTGTTCTCTTTCGCTTGTTTGCAACAATACATTTTCATTTTCAGGAGAATATTTAAAACTATTACTTAATAAATTGTTAAACACTTGCCGTATTTTATCAATATCACAAGATATTATTGGCCAAAGACCTGTTGATTGAATATCAACTTTGCGTCCCTTAAATGCTCCTTCCACTTCATCACATGACTGTTTTATAAGTTTTTCAAGTGAATGATTATGCATATAGAAATCTTTACCCGCTCTTGCCTCGATACGTGACAAATCAAGTAACTCATCTAATAGTTTTTTTAGATTTTGTGACTGACGATGAATAGTTTCAAAAATTTCAGATGACGTTTTTTTATCATAGTCACGATTCATTAGTAATTCAGAAAATCCATATATACTGGCTAATGGTGTACGAAGCTCATGAGCAGCTGTTGATAAAAAATCACTTTTCATTTTATCAACTTCTTTTTCATGGGTTATATCTCTAAAATAGAGTACTTGTCCTTCTTTTTCGCCCGTCAAACCATACATTATTATTTGCTTACAATTAATAATACGTAATTTAGGACGTGAAAGATAAATGGTATACTCACAGTCTTCATTACGAATAATGTTGGTTTCTTTCATGAAATCTGAATTATATAAACTTGCCATCGCGTCACTAAAAATCGCAGTACTTTTACCGATGAATTTTTCTTCTGTAAACCCCGTCATATTTAACAAAGCAGGGTTAATGTAAATAATATTATTATCAACATTCTCTAATACAAATCCATCTGGACTTAACGTTAATATACTGTCTAATTCGCGTGTTCGCTCTTTGACTTTTTTTTCTAAAGATTCTGAGAATAATTTATTTAGTGAAAGTTTATTATTCAAGGTATCTAATTCTTTTATTTTTTCATGCTCTCGTAGGGCAAAAGTGTAATAAGTGTTGAGGCGATGCAAAAGTTTTTCTTCATCGATTGGTTTAACAATATAATCTATCGTTCCTAGTTCTCTGGCTCTCTGAAAAAAAGCATCTTCTTTGTGATGTGCACTAACAAACATAACGGGAATATTTGCTGTTTTTTTTCTCAGTCTTATAATGGAAACAAATTCAAATCCGTCCATATTTGGCATTTGAACATCACACAAAATCAGATCAACAGCTTGCTGGTCTATGTAACTCAGCGCTTCAATAGCGCTAGAAATACCCTTTATTTTAAAATTTAAATTTTTTTCTAAAACAGTAGTAAGTGCAAAAATATTTTGTTCAATGTCATCAATAATTAGTATTTTAAATTTTTCCATTGAGTAATCTACCTTAATTGTTTTGGTAGCTTAATGTTTTATTAATTTTGCCTCGGTAATAGATAACATTTTGTTAAATTTTTTCACTATTACCAATCAATAATGACATTAATAAACTATAGAATTTTAAGTAGTTAACTTGAAGATTATTGAATTTTTTTAAAATCAATAAATATTAAATACTTTATATTCAAAAAATTATGCGTCAAAGGTATTGCTTAAAATCATATGTACTTAACCTAATAATGGTTTAATTCAATTTTAAACATATTATTGAATATTATGTTGAGATTTCACCCAAACGTTTAGGAGTAATAAAAGCTGTTCATGGTCAATAGGTTTAGACATATAGTCATTTGCTCCCGCATCAAGACACATTTGTTTATCTTCTGCTTGAGCTTTAGCCGTAAGCGCGATTATTGGAATATTATTTATTTTATTATCTTTTCTAATTTCTCTCATCGCTTCATAACCATCCATTACTGGCATCATTATATCCATAAGAATAATATCAAATTTATTTTTAGTATTTTTAAGCAGTACTAACGCCTCTCGACCATTTTGAGCTGAAGTTATATCTAATCCCTTACCTTCGAGCACAGAAGAAAGGGCATATAAGTTTCTAATGTCGTCATCTACCATCAATATTTTCTTACCTTCTAGCCCTATATCAGTATCCATTGCCTGGGTAAGGAGTTGCTGATTATCCTTATTTAAAGTGCTTTTTGCACGATGCAAGAATAAGGATACTTCTTCTATCAGCCTTGCATTTGAAGAGGCTGTTTTTATGACAACTGTATCGCTCTGTTCTCTAATTTTAATCAGCTCAGTACTCGTTAAATCTCTTGGTGCATAAATAATAATAGGTAAATTTATATTTTTTCCTGAGATTAAATCTAAAAGTTTAAAACAATTCATATCAGCCAGATTAATATCCACAATTACACAGCTGTATTTATTACTTATTAATTCTTTTAATCCATTCTTCGGCGTACCAACGGTTTTGACAGAAATATTTTTGTCCGTTAAAAGTGCCTCTAAGTATTCAGATTGTAATTGATCGTCTTCGATTATTAGGATGTGTTTTTCTTTGTCTTGACTAAATTCTACCAAATTAATGAGCAGTTTATTAAGTTCATTTATTTGAATAGGCTTTTTAATAAAATCAATAGCTCCTAATTTCTTAGCTATTGTAAGTGGCTCAGTACAAGATAAAATTTTAATAGGGATATGTCGTATATTTATATCCGATTTCAAAATCCTGAGTACTTCCATACCGTTTAAAATGGGCAACATAATATCAAGTATAATGGCAGTAGGCATATATTCCCTAACCATGAATATAGCTGCGTTTCCATCCGAAACGACTATCGCTTTATACCCTAGCTTATGGATTTCTTCTACAACGATATTGACAAATTTTTTGTCATCATCAATAACTAAAATAACGTTATCGTGATTTTTTATTTTTTCTCTATCATCAAATATTAACGTTTGTTCTTCTATTTTCAGGATATTCGACACTTTATTTTCATATGCAACATGTTCTATTAGCCGGTCATCAATTAAATTAGTATCAATTTTAATTGGAAGAAATATAGAAAAAGACGACCCTTTGTTCACAATTGACTTCACAACAATTCGACCACCTAACAGAGCCGTTAACTCTTTCGAGATACTAAGGCCTAATCCTGTACCACCATATTGTCTACTTGTACCTCCATCTGCTTGTTTAAAGGCTTCAAAAACAAGACCTATATTTTTTTCTTCAATACCGATGCCATTATCAACGACTGAAATAACAATAGGTCTAAGTTCTTTATCTTTCTCTGCATTAGTTGTGACCTCAATTGAAATGCTGCCTTTATTACCAGTGAACTTAATAGCATTGGAGAGGAAGTTTCTAAGGACCTGAGTTAATTTAATTTTATCACTTGAAAAAGCTCTTAGAGCAGAAGCATCTATGGTTGATTCTAGTTGGATATTTTTAGCTTCTGCTTGAGGCATAAAAAGTTCTTTAAGCTCGTATAATAAAGAACTTACGTTTACCTCTTCAATATTAAGCGTCATAAGATTAGCTTCTATCTTAGATAAATCTAAAATATCATTGATCAAACTCAACAGGCTGCTACCTGCATCGTATATGGTTGACGCTTGTTTGTTTAATTTGCTTGGTTCGATGTCTTTGACTTTAGAGAGTGAACTTGAAAGCAGTAACATTGAGTTGAGTGGTGTTCTGAGTTCATGTGACATATTTGCTAAAAACTCAGATTTATAACGGTTGGCATCTTCTAAATCCTTAGCTCTTTGGTTCACTTCAACTTGTGCTAACTCTAAGTCACTATTTTTTACTTCCAGTTCGTAACGCTGCAAGTCCATAGATTGACGTTGCTCTTCTAGCTCATTATTTTGTGACTTCAGTTTAAGTGATTGTTCCTCTAACTCTACTGATTGGGTTTGAGATTGAACTAGAAGATTACTGGTGGCGCTTGCTTGTATAGAAACATAAAGCGAGCCAGCGAGTGTAATTAGGGCCGAATCAATATATTCAAGTATTATTGCGTTGAATTTTTCATATGAAGCGACTTCAACTACACCAATAAGCTCTTCTTTAAAAACAAGAGGATAGGTATAAACGTTTAATGCTTTAGCTTTAGTTGTTCCACTTTGAATAGTAGATACATCTGGAACATTCGTTAATAGAATAGGTTTTTTTTCATAAGCGACTTGGCCTACAACTCCTTCTCCTAATTTAAAAACATTGGCAACATCATCTCTTTTTACGTAAGCATAAGAGCCTTTAAGATTTAAAATTTCATTTTCTTTATCATAAATGTAGAGTGCTCCTATGCCAGCATTGACATAACGCGATACTTCTTTAATTGAAGTTTCAATTTGATCGACCAATTTATCATTGTCTAACACTCGAGTGTTGAGTAGCGATACGCCATCTTTAACCCAGTTTTGGTTTTTATTTTCCTCGTCAGCTGCATAAAGCACATTAATCATTCTGTTGATATTATTTTTCAACTCAAGAAATTCTCCCTTTGTGTCAATATCGATTAAACGAGTGAGATCTCCTGTGGCAACCGCGGTTACCACCTCGGTTATGTTTCTTACCTGAACAGTAAGATTATCAGCCATACCATTCACGTTATTAGTTAATTTAAGCCAGGTACCCGACACACCTTCAACTTTCGCTTGTCCACCAAGAATACCATCTGTACCTACGTCTTTAGCAACACGGGTTACCTCTGAAGAAAAAGCATTCAGCTGTGCAACCATCTTATTAATGGTCCCTTTAAGCTCAAGGATCTCTCCCTTGGCTTCCACAGTGATCATTGTTGTTAAATCACCGTTAGCAACGGCCGTAGTCACCTCCGCTATGTTTCTTACCTGAGCAGTCAGGTTATCCGCCATACCGTTAACATTATTAGTCAAGTCAAGCCAAGCACCAGAGGCTCCCTCAACTTTCGCTTGTCCGCCAAGAATACCCTCTGTACCCACGTCTTTAGCAACACGGGTTACCTCTGAAGAAAAAGCGTTAAGCTGTGCAACCATCTTATTAATGGTTCCTTTTAGTTCGAGGATCTCCCCCTTAGCTTCAACAGTGATCATTTTTGTCAAATCACCGTTAGCAACAGCTGTAGTCACTTCAGCTATGTTTCTTACCTGAGCGGTCAGGTTATCCGCCATACCATTAACATTATTAGTTAAATCAAGCCAAGCACCAGAGGCCCCTTCAACTTTTGCCTGCCCACCTAGAACACCATCATTACCCACTTCCTTGGCAACACGCGTTACTTCTGAAGAAAAAGCATTAAGCTGCTCAACCATGGTATTGATAGTACCTTTAAGTTCAAGGATCTCTCCTTTGGCTTCAACAGTGATTTTTTTCGTTAAATCTCCATTAGCAACAGCTGTAGTCACTTCAGCTATGTTTCTTACCTGAGCAGTCAGGTTATCCGCCATACCATTAACATTATTAGTTAAATCAAGCCAAGCACCAGAGGCTCCTTCAACTTTCGCTAGCCCACCTAGCACACCCTCAGTGCCGACGTCTTTGGCAACACGGGTTACCTCTGAAGAAAAAGCATTAAGCTGTGCAACCATCTTATTAATGGTACCTTTAAGTTCAAGGATCTCTCCCTTGGCTTCCACAGTGATCATTGTTGTTAAATCACCGTTAGCAACGGCCGTAGTCACCTCTGCAATGTTTCTTACCTGAGCAGTTAGGTTATCCGCCATACCGTTAACATTATTAGTTAAGTCAAGCCAAGCACCAGAAGCTCCTTCAACTTTCGCCTGCCCACCTAGCACGCCCTCAGTGCCAACATCCTTAGCAACACGAGTTACCTCTGAAGAAAAAGCATTAAGTTGTTCAACCATGGTATTGATAGTACCTTTGAGTTCAAGGATCTCACCTTCGGCTTCAACAGTGATCTTTTTTGTTAAATCACCATTTGCAACGGCCGTTGTTACCTCAGCAATGTTCCTGACTTGAGCAGTAAGGTTATCCGCCATACCGTTAACATTATTGGTTAAATCAAGCCATGTTCCCGCTACACCTTCCACTTTCGCTTGTCCACCCAGAATACCGTCTGTTCCAACATCCTTAGCAACACGGGTCACCTCAGAAGAAAAAGCGTTAAGCTGTGCAACCATCTTATTAATGGTTCCTTTTAATTCGAGGATTTCTCCCTTCGCTTCAACGGTGATCATTTTTGTCAAATCACCGTTAGCAACAGCTGTAGTTACTTCAGCTATGTTTCTTACCTGAGCGGTAAGGTTATCCGCCATACCATTAACATTATTAGTTAAATCAAGCCAAGCACCAGAAGCCCCTTCAACTTTCGCCTGCCCACCTAGAACACCTTCAGTGCCGACGTCTTTAGCAACACGAGTTACCTCTGAGGAAAAAGCATTAAGCTGTTCAACCATGGTATTGATAGTGCCTTTAAGTTTAAGAATTTCTCCTTTGGCTTCAACAGTGATCTTTTTCGTTAAATCTCCATTTGCAACGGCCGTTGTTACCTCCGCAATATTCCTCACCTGGGCGGTCAGGTTATCTGCCATACCGTTAACATTATTTGTTAATTCTAACCAGGTACCTGAAACACCTTCAACTTTCGCTTGACCACCAAGCACACCTTCATTACCCACTTCCTTAGCAACACGAGTTACCTCTGAACAAAAAGCATTAAGCTGTTCAACCATAGTGTTGATAGTACCCTTAAGTTCAAGCATCTCACCTTTGGCTTCAACAGTGATTTTTTTTGTTAAATTACCCTTAGCAACAGCCGTTGTCACCTCTGTAATGTTTCTCACCTGAGCGGTCAGGTTATCAGCCATACCATTAACATTATTAGTTAACTCTAGCCAGGTACCCGAAACCCCCTCAACTTTTGCTTGCCCACCAAGTACCCCTTCTGTTCCAACATCTCTAGCAACACGGGTTACTTCTGAAGCGAAGGTTGCAAGTTGATCTACCATAGTGTTAATCGTTGTTGCAATGTTCAAAAAGTCGCCACTAATTTCATAATTATCTATTTTAGTACGCATTTTTGTATTTAACTTGCCAATGGCAACGCTATTAATAACTGTGGCAATTTCTTCAATTGGAGTAGATAAGGACTCGAGTATTAAATTTACATTAGCAATAATGTCAAACCACTTTCCGCAGACTTCATCAACATCGAGCCTTGAATCAATTTTGCCCTTTTCTGTAATAGAGTGCTGAACTCTTAGGATATGGCGTGAGATTCTATCGTGATGCTTAACCAATAAATTATATTTTTCATAGAATGTTTTAAAGTCATTATCTTTAATGGCAGTTTCATCAATTTTTTCGTAACTACCGTCTTCTAAAGAAGTCATTATTTTAATGTTAGTATTTATATGGGATTTTGTGTTGGCTGTTATATCTTTTAAAATGCTTGTTATTTTGTTGTACTTTTCATCTTGAAAAGGTTCAAAACGCTTTTTATCAAAATCTACTCGGTTCTCAGCAAAACTACTAAGTACATTGACTAACTCATTATAATAATCATTATCTATCCACATTTTATAACCTCTTTACAACACTGGCATATCAGTTTTATAACAGGAAACAGATTCATAACATTGTTGTCATATTAAATTTCATATTAGTCATAAACGCTCATTATATTCTTATTAGAGCTAACTAATTTCATCAAGATTTATAATTCGTTCCGTCTAAATCACTGAGTCCTTGATATAATTTACTACTATGTCACGTAGCAAAAATTTATGTTTGTAAATAATCCCAAAGTACTTTATATACTAAATCCTGTCTCAAATGTACTTTCAGATGCACAAATTTAGCCTAACTATTAATTTAATCCAGTTCATTTATTTGGTTTGACTATTATTCTAAACTTTTTGTGATGAGAATTTCTTTATCAGCCTAAACTAAATTATTGGCTCACTTTTTTTAGATTTTCTTCATGTTTTTTTGAATAACGTTATTAAGTAAGCATAAATCATTCAAGATTATTTTACTTCTATCATCTGAATTAAAAATAAAATACGCAATATTGAGCTTGTTCTTAAAAATTTTGTTGGATCCAAGTAAAATCGACGGTGCCCCTGATGTATTCTAATTTTGAACCTTTCAGCTTCAGACTAATATGATGAGTCTGAATTAGATAATACCCGATAATTTTTACATAATATTTGTAAAATTTAAATTCAATTCTGAATTTTCGGTTTATTCCGGTTTTTCTGAATATAGATCAGGTAAATATTATAGTCAACTCATTGATGTAAATAACAAGACGTATTCTATTTTTAAAAAAGGCTGTTTAAAACATCAGGAATGGGAATGCATCGTAAACTACTAATTACTGGTATTAATAAGTACACAATACTTGGTGTGTTGAATCACTTGGTGTGTTGAATCACTTGGTGTGTTGAATCACTTGGTCTATCTAATTTACGCTTTTGATAACTATAATAGTTATTGCTTTTTACACCCAATATTCGGCACATAATTACCACAGGCCAGATCTTCTTATGATGGGTAATAAACGAATATTTTACTTCGTTTCATTTGCAAAGAAGACCGTCGCTTTTTTTAATATCTCACGCTCGATCTCTAAGGGCTTTACTTGGGCTTTTAATTTACGTATTTCTTTTCCTTGTATAGGGTTACGAGCCACTCAAGCTGGCGCGTCTATAATAAGTAACGTCTTATAAGGGCGTTTCTTTATGAATCATACTACCTTTTACTTCGCCTTTTAAGTAGTTAATACGCCCCTCCCAACGACTAGTTACCTCTTAGGCACCCTCCATAGATCACTTTTAATTACATGTTTCAATAAGCGCCTTGATATTCCATGTTCTTTGTATTTTCGTCCCCCTATTGAAGAGCCTAACCCTATATAAACAATCTCTTGATGTTCATTGATTAGAGCGTAAACACCACCAAGATCATGATAAGGCACAGCTCAATTGTATTTCCAAAGAGGCGAAGTCGTTTCGTCAGGACACCACCAATGCCTCTTAAAAAATTCTTCCGTATGGAATAATAGTTCTGATAAATGTGCCATAGATTCCCTGAAAACATAACGCTTTGGTAAGCGGCATAAAATGGTTGGCTATACTTGCGAAGAATGAGCACGGCCAACTTGTTTTATGTCCGTTTGAGCAACTTGTTATGCTATTGGCTACACGTACCTTTTATAGCCATGTCTAATTTCGATATTTCTTTTTTCCCTTTCTTTTCATCGACTAGTTCCACACCAGCACCACCAACAAAAACACCCATTTTGATATATTGGCTTACGAAATAATTTTTACCTTTTTCCGTTTGCACAATTAGATCGTTTGGTGAGAATTCTGATTATGTTGAAACCTTGTGCTCACTATCAGCATTTATTTCTTCATAAAAAAACATATTCGGGGCTGTTTCGCCAATACATTTTCCGTCCAACCAGACATCTTTTTTCAATACTCCACCAAAACTTCCTGATCTATAAACATATAAACCAGCCATACCTTCAGATGGCGAGTTAAACTGTTTTGCTTGTTCACTCTTTTCTTTTGACTCCATTGGCACACTAGTACACCCGCCCATTAGTGACGCAGTGACTAAAACAGCAGCTAAAATTTTATTCATTTTATTTCCTTTTTGTAATTATGAGCTTCAAATGCTCGGTTAAATTTAAATAGCATAACAGCTTATTATGGAGACTTCTCAGCAATGTTCATCCCATAATCTTTAATTAATCCTTATTAATATCCCATAATTTCAAGGCTTTAGAAAAGATAAATGTTTTATTTTTATCATAACTGGGATATTACTGAGAAGTCTCAGTAATATGCATAAATTATTTATTAGAAAATATACGGCAAATAATTTGTGACTTATGTCTTCAATGCGCACAAAGGTAACATTAGCATTTTTATGACGAACGACCACTTTTTGGCTTTTCCGACTGTCAGTCTTGATCAAAACCTATAAAGCCAAGGTGGTAGTTTAAGTTTGAGCTAATACCCATAAATGTCCGCTACGACGACCAGTCACCAACATCCACTTGCCTTGTGTTCATTTATGTCGCCATTAATGCTATCTTCACCGAATGCACAACCCTCAAAAAATCTATATTGACGAATAAACAATCAATATCATCAATGTAAAGTCTATTAGATTTCGGGGTGTTAAATTTTTTCTCTAGGCTGTTTATAACCCCCTGTACTTAAAAATATGCTGACTTAATATGATCTAGTTTTATCAAGGAACTTAATTTGGATATCAATACGGCAAAATCAGTTTTACAAAACACCTTTGGTTACGCTGACTTTCGCCATCAACAAGCAAATATCATTAGTGAATTAATCAGTGGCACCGATGTTTTCACCCTGATGCCAACGGGTGGCGGTAAATCATTATGTTATCAAATACCGGCGATAGTTTTAGATGGTGTTGGTATCGTTGTATCGCCACTGATCGCTTTAATGAAAGATCAAGTCGATGCCTTAAAGCTGCAAGGGGTGAAAGCTGAATTCTTAAATTCATCACAAGATTATGAAGAACAAAGGCGTGTAGAGCAGCTAATAATGTCAGGTAACATCGACTTGTTATATGTTGCGCCTGAAAGATTATTAGGTGATTATTTTCTTAGCCTTATTGATAAAGTCACTATTGCATTATTTGCCTTTGACGAGGCTCATTGTGTTTCGCAATGGGGCCATGATTTTAGACCTGAATATCAAAAACTTTCCATCATAGGTCATAGATACCCAAACACGCCTAAAATTGCCTTAACCGCTACCGCTGATATGAAAACCCGAGATGAAATCGTTCAGGTTTTAAATTTAACAGGCGCTAAAACTTTTATACACAGTTTCGACCGACCTAATATTCAGTATAGGATTAGTGAACAGAAAAATAGCAAAGAAAAGCTGCTGCAGTTTATTAATGCCGAGCATACCAATGATGCGGGTATTGTTTATTGTCTGTCGAGAAAGTCGGTAGAAACAACCGCCCAGTGGTTATCTGAACAAGGCAAAGTTGCCCTGCCCTATCATGCTGGTTTAGCCAGTTATATTAAAGATAATAACCAACAGCGGTTCCTTAGAGAAGATGGCATTATTATTGTAGCCACCATTGCCTTTGGTATGGGCATTGACAAGCCCGACGTGCGATTTGTTGCACATTTAAATTTACCTAAAAGTATCGAGGCCTATTATCAAGAAACTGGACGAGCCGGTCGAGATGGTATGCCAGCTAACACTTGGTTAGCTTATGGTATGCAAGATGTGATTAAACTGAAACAAATGGCCAGTCAAAGTGATGGCAATGAACAGTTTAAATATCTCACACAGCGCAAAATAGATGCCTTACTGGGTTATTGTGAAGTTAGCTCATGCCGCAGACAAGTGCTATTAAATTATTTTGGTGAAACATTAACAGAACCTTGTGGTAATTGTGATAACTGTTTGAATCCTCCTCTGACTTGGGATGGCACAAGTGCCGCTAGAAAAGCGCTATCTACGGTTTATAGAACAGGCCAAAGGTTTGGCGTTGGCCATCAAATTGATGTACTTACTGGTAAAAAAACACCAAAAATAACCAGCCTTAACCACGATAAACTCTCAACCTATAATATTGGTAGCGAACTTACTGGAACTGAATGGCAAACGGTATTTAGACAGCTTATTTCAATGGGCTATTTAGCCGTTGAAATGGATTATGGCGTGTTAAAATTAACCGAAAAAGCACGACCTCTATTAAAAGGTGAATGTACGATACAACTTAAAGTACAAAAGTATAAAAAATCAAAACAAACTCAACCCTCAAAACCCGCTATTGAGAGTGATTTATCCTCAGAAGAACAAGCTAACTTTGAAAAACTTAGGCAACAAAGAGCCTTATGGGCTAAAGAAAAAGGTGTGCCATCATTTGTTATTTTTCATGATGCTACCTTGATGGATATAGCACAAAGAAATCCCAAAAATTCAAATCAACTGTTAGAGGTTAATGGCATAGGTAAAACAAAGCTTGAGCTTTATGGTGCACAAATTATTGCGCTATTAGACTAGGCAGTTAACTAGGTAATATTGTTAGTTGAGCGGGTAATGCAATGGCACTGAACCTTAGGCAACCAACTAAAGAGATGATATTTCATAATGATAGAGGCTCAGAATATACGAGTCATCTTGTTCAATAGCAGCTAAAGAATAACCATATTACTGCCTCGATAAGTGACTCTGTTGCGTGTTGGGATAACGCTGTAGTTGAGCAGTTCTTTGGTAGTTTGAAAATGAATGGCTATTAGGTCTTTATCATTCAACACCCTATGGTATAAAAGAAGATGTTGATGCTTATCAGATATTATCATCAGATCAAGTTACATACATCAAACGGCGACTGCTCTAAAATTGACTTGAACAGTCCACAATAAATGTGTCTTATGCCGCTTGACGATAACCAATACCTAACGATTAAACATAAACAAACTATCGAGTGATATTTTTAATTAAATTGATTCTATCCAACCAAATTTATCTTCACGGGTGCCATATTGAATGCCGGTTAATTCATCATGTAAACGCTTAGCAACTTCTCCCGCTTGATTATTATTAATAACGTACTCTTTACTTTTAAAACTAAGTTTCCCAACAGGAGCTATAACCGCTGCAGTACCACAACCAAAAACTTCGGTTATTTTTCCACTGTCAATATCCGCTAATATTTGTTCAATATCTAAACGCTGCTCAGATATTTCATAGCCAAGTGTGGGGGCTAATTTTAAAATAGAATCACGCGTAATTCCAGGTAAAATACTGCCGCTAAGTGATGGTGTATAGATATGTGTGCCTTCATAAACAAAGCATATATTCATAGCACCCACTTCTTCTATAAAACGACCTTCAATGGCGTCTAACCATAAAACTTGTGAGTAACCCAACTTAATAACGTCTTCAGAGGCATAAAGGCTTGCAGCATAATTGCCACCGGTTTTAGCTTCACCGACACCACCTTTAACGGCGCGACGATACTCGTCAGCCACATAAACAGAAATAGGACTTAAGCCTTCTTTAAAGTAAGAACCTGCGGGACCAGCAATAATAAAATGGGTATAACTTGAACTCGCACCCAGGCCAAGTTTAGGGCTAGTCGCAATCATCGTTGGACGGATATATAAAGAAGAGCCTTCTTTATCAGGTACCCAATTTTGATCAAGATTGACTAATGATTTAATCGCCTCTAGATGAAAGTCTTCCTCAATTTCAGGCATAACCATACGCTTGGCTGAGCGATTAAAACGTTTAACATTTTCTTGGGGGCGAAATAAATTAATACCGCCACTTGGTTTCCGATACGCTTTTAGCCCTTCAAATATTTCCTGACTATAGTGAAAAACAGCGGCTGACGGTGCAAGTAATAAGGAATGATAAGGACTGATCAGTGCATCATGCCACCCCTTGCCTTCGTCAAATTCTTGGGTGAACATATGGTCAGAAAATGTTACACCAAAGCTGAACTCTTCAGGACAAGATTGACGCTTTTCGGGCTTGAGAGGGTTAATTTTTATAGTCATTTTCTTCCTTTAATACCTATTTATTTAATTGTTCAACAATCAGCCGCTATTTAGAAAAATAAAGCTTTAGCTTGATTTACCATTACTTTTATCAGCGATAAACCAGCAGTGTTAGTTCAGTCAACGTAATTTTAACACGCTTGTTCTCTACATAGCATTAAGAAAGTTAGATATAGAACCGTGACAATGATACTGACGCGGTTAAGTTATAGACGAAATATAGCATGACAATCACTAAGTAGTCATGCCAAAATAACACTTTAAATGAACAACTATTGGCTTTAAACACCAAAAATTAATGCTAAATTGGTTATTATCTTTAACATTTAACAATTAATTAAAAACAAAGGCTGTAACACTTTATGCTTAATTTCACGCTAGACAAAATTGATATCGAGATATTAATGGCATTACAACTTGATGCTGGCATTTCAAATTTAGAATTAGCTGACAAGATCTCTCTCTCACCCTCTCCTTGTTCTAGGCGTGTAAAGTTATTAGAAAACGCAGGTTTTTTCCGTGGTAGAGTGACCTTATTAGATCCAAAAGCGGTTGGCTTACCCGTTAATGTCTTTATTCAAATAACATTAAGCAGGCAAGAAAAGAAAAACTTAGAAGTTTTTGAAAATAACATAAGCCAATTTTCTGAGGTAATGGAGTGTTATCTAATGGCGGGCGATTTTGATTACCTTATTCGAGTGGCCGTACCTGACCTCATGAGTTATCAAATATTTTTAGATAAAGTTACTGATATGGAAGGCATTAGCCTAATAAAAAGCAGTTTTTCACTTAAACAAATTTGCTATAAAACCGAGTTACCGTTAAAGCATTTAAATCTTGTTTAATATCTAAACCATTAATACTTTAGCCAATACAGCTAAATAGACAAATGCAATGATAATACCAATCTTACTAATTATCTGATCATTTTACTGGTTAAAATAACCAATTACTGCGTTATTTATTTAATCATTAGAACAAGCATTAAGATCAAAAAAGCCCACAAATAAGTAGGCTTTCAATCTAAGTGCTGGTTACATCATTTCAATAGCAATCGCAGTTGCTTCACCGCCACCGATGCATAACGAAGCAACACCTTTACTTAAACTTCTGTTTTTCAATGCATGGATTAACGTCACCATAATACGTGCGCCACTAGCGCCTAACGGGTGACCTAATGCACAAGCACCGCCATTAACATTCACTTTCTCAACATCTAAGTCTAAGGCTTTAATACCTAACATAGTCACCATAGCAAAGGCTTCGTTGATTTCAAACAAGTCAACATCAGCTACTGTCCAGTTAGCTTTAGCCAGAACTTTTTGCATCGCACCGACTGGCGCAACGGTAAATTCTTCAGGTTTTTGTGCGTTCGTCGCATGAGCAACTATCTTACACAAGGGTGTTAAACCCTGTTTTTGTGCTGTTGATAATTTCATCATCACTAAGGCAGCCGCGCCATCAGAAATAGAGCTTGAATTAGCAGCAGTAATGGTACCGTCTTTTTTAAACGCAGGACGTAAACTAGGAATTTTATCTGGACGAGCATTACCGGGTTGTTCATCAATATCAAATACTGAATCACCGCGGCGAGATTTAATCGTCACTGGTGAAATTTCATTAACAAATGCGCCATCAGCAATGGCAGCATTAGCACGTGCTAATGAACGAATAGCATAGGCGTCCATATCTTCACGAGTAAAGGCAGACTCATCAGCCGTTGTTTGTGCAAAACACCCCATGGCAATACCGTCGTAGGCATTTTCTAAACCGTCGGTCATCATGTGGTCAAGTACTAGGCCTTGACCCATTTTAATACCGGCTCTGCCTTTAGGTAATAAATGTGGTGCGTTTGTCATGCTTTCCATGCCACCAGCAACAGCAACATCAATAGAGCCAGCTAATAGAGCGTCATGTGCTTGCATAGCCGCTTTCATACCTGAGCCACAAACTTTATTAATAGTGGTACAGGCTGTTGATAAAGCTAAATCAGCTTCTAATGCCGCTTGACGTGCAGGTGCTTGTTTTAAGCCCGCAGGTAATACACAACCCATGATCACCTCATCAACTTGATCATTAGATAAATTAGCGGCCACCATAGCACCACGAATGGCAGTTGCACCTAAAGTGGTAGCACTAACTGCTGATAAGCCGCCCATAAAACCACCCATAGGGGTACGTTTTGCAGCAACGATAACGATTGGATCTTGAGTAGACATAGGGTTCTCCGATAAAGTGTTGTTTAACATTTGCTCGATATTTTTTCGACATTTGTTGGTTAGATAATTTTTCAATACTCGATAAGAATTACAAATTAGGTTAACGTAAATTTAGTTTTCACAAACGTAAAATTTATAAATTTTTAATATAATAACGCTAGTATTTACAAGACTTGCTATCGTTATTTAAAGCAAAATCATGCGCTCAGTTATGCTTTAAATAACACCATTGACTTAAACTGCGCACCGCTATTATCTATCATGTAAAAGCACTTCAGTTAGCTAACTTTACACTCGCACTTTACGTTAACGTAAACTTATTGTAAAGTATCCCATAAATAAAAAGCGCGTTAACTTAGAGCAACAAGAATGAGTAACCATAATGAGCGATAAGAACCCAATCACCTTCTCTATCGGCGAGTTAGCAAGAGAGTTTGATATTACCACCCGCAGTATTCGTTTTTACGAAGACCAAGGCCTGATACTACCAAATCGCAAAGGACAAACAAGAATATATAACCAGAGAGATAGAGTTAGACTAAGGTTAATTCTACGTGGTAAACGTTTAGGTTTTTCATTAGCAGAAACGGGTCGCTTGTTTGAGCTTTACGATGCTGACACTTCAAGTGCAACGCAATTAATACAAATCATGGAATTAATTTCCAACAAAAAGAACGACTTAAATCAGCAGTTAGAAGATATTAAGGCGGTGTTGATTGAATTAACTGGTTTAGAAAAAAATTGCCAAAATACCTTGGCGCTTATCGAAAAATGACCGTTAGTAAGTCAATAAGCAGCAATAGATAAAAGCGCTAAGTCGCGTAACAAATAAAGTAAAAGTTAACGTGATAATAAAAGCGTTAACACGACAAACCATTATTAAGGGTACTACTATGATTTCTACTTTCTCATCAATGAATTTTAACCTAGGTGAAACTGTTGACATGATCCGCACCACGGTGAACGCTTTTTCTCGTGATGAAATTGCCCCTCGTGCGGCACAGGTCGATAAAGATAACGAATTCCCCATGGACTTATGGCGTAAATTTGGCGACCTAGGTTTGTTAGGCATGACAGTAGATGAGCAATACGGTGGTTCTGGTTTAGGTTACTTAGCACACATGGTGGCTATGCAAGAAATCTCTCGTGCTTCTGCCTCTGTAGGCCTAAGTTATGGTGCCATGTCTAACCTTTGTTTAAACCAATTAAACAAAAATGGTAACCATGAACAAAAAGAAAAATATTTACCTAAACTTTGTTCAGGTGAACATATTGGTGCGCTAGCCATGTCAGAGCCAAACGCCGGCTCTGATGTAGTCAGTATGAAACTTACCGCTAAGAAACAAGGTGATAAATACATTCTTAATGGCAACAAAATGTGGATCACTAACGGTCCTGATGCCAATGTTTTTATTATCTATGCAAAAACTGATACTAGTGCAGGTTCTAAAGGTATTACTGCCTTTATCGTTGAACGTGACTATCCAGGTTTTTCACGTCATCAAAAATTAGATAAATTAGGTATGCGCGGCTCTAATACCTGTGAATTAGTCTTCCAAGATTGTGAGGTGCCCGCTGAAAACATTTTAGGCGGCGAAGGCAAAGGCGTTCGGGTATTAATGTCAGGCTTAGATTATGAACGCATCGTATTAACTGGCGGCCCGCTAGGTATTATGGACGCTTGTATGGACTTAGTTGTACCTTACATTCATGACAGAAAGCAATTTGGTCAAGCCATTGGTGAATTTCAATTAATTCAAGGAAAAATTGCCGACATGTACACCCAAATGAATGCGGCTAAATCTTATGCTTACTTGTGTGCAATGGCAGCCGATCGCGGTGAAACAACTCGTAAAGATGCCGCGGGTGTTATTTTATATTCAGCAGAACTAGCCACAAAAATGGCTTTAGACGCCATTCAATTACTTGGCGGCAACGGTTACATTAATGAATTCCCTGCTGGACGTTTGTTACGTGATGCTAAGTTATATGAAATTGGTGCTGGTACCTCAGAAATTCGCCGTATGCTAATCGGCCGCGAACTGTTTAACGAATCAGTTTAAAGCTCACTTTCGCTTTTTCGTTGCTAATGACGCGATTTCTACATAAAAACACCCAGATAGGCAACTATGCTAGGTGTTTTTTATTGCACTTGCGCTATTGGCTTCGAGATTAGCTCGATGCTCAAAAAAAGAACAAGCTATAAAATACTTCAGTGACTATTGCTATTGAATACTCATCACTCATTAAGCACAGATTTAATATTAGTGAATCGAAAACAATATCAATATGCGCTGACAAAGCAAGAGTTTAACAAAACATAAGGTTATACCGTGGCTAAGATAATATCAAAAATTAATCCCCGCAGCCCTGATTTCATCGAAAATGCTGCCCATATGCAACTACAAGTTGATGATTTAAAAGTTAAGTTAGAAGAGATCAAATTGGGTGGTGGTGAACGCAGTCGAGAACGTCATTTATCACGTGGTAAATTATTACCTAGAGATCGAGTTTATGCCCTACTCGACCCCGGCTCTGCATTTCTTGAATTATCACAATTAGCCGCCTTTAAAGTTTATGATGATAACGTTCCCGCTGCAGGTATCATCACAGGTATTGGCCGTGTGGGTGGTCAAGAATGTCTTATTATTGCCAATGACGCGACCGTAAAGGGAGGTACTTATTTCCCGTTAACGGTGAAAAAGCATTTGCGTGCCCAAGCTATCGCGCAAGAAAACAACTTACCTTGTATCTATTTAGTCGATTCAGGTGGTGCAAACTTACCGAATCAAGATGACGTTTTTCCGGATAAAGAACATTTTGGTCGTATTTTTTTCAACCAAGCCAATATGTCAGCGCAAAGCATTCCACAAATAGCGGTAGTGATGGGTTCATGTACCGCTGGTGGTGCTTATGTTCCAGCTATGGCTGACGAATCTATTATCGTAAAAGAACAAGGTACTATCTTCCTTGCAGGCCCGCCATTAGTTAAAGCCGCAACCGGTGAAGTAGTCAGTGCTGAAGATTTAGGTGGCGCTGATGTGCATTGTCGTACCTCAGGTGTTGCCGACCACTATGCGCAAAATGATCACCATGCTTTAGAAATTGCTCGTAGCGCTATTGGTAATTTAAATCGGGTTAAACCCGTACAAATGGCCATTAAAGAAGTTGTTGAACCCGCTTATGCCACAGAAGAAGTCTATGGCATTGTACCCAAAGACTCTCGTCAACCTTATGATGTGCGTGAAATTATCGCCCGTGTGGTTGACGGCAGTGAATTTGATGAATTTAAAGCGCTTTATGGCACCACCTTAGTTTGTGGCTTTGCCCGTATTTATGGTTACCAAGTCGGCATTATTGCCAATAATGGCATTTTGTTTGGCGAATCAGCACAAAAAGGCGCGCACTTTATTGAGCTGTGTGCCCAACGAAAAATTCCATTAGTATTTTTACAAAACATTACCGGTTTCATGGTAGGTCAACAATATGAAGCAGGCGGTATCGCAAAACATGGCGCAAAAATGGTCACCGCGGTTGCAACCGCACAAGTGCCTAAATTTACCATTTTAATTGGTGGTAGTTTTGGTGCAGGTAACTATGGCATGTGTGGCCGTGCTTACGACCCACGCTTTCTATTTATGTGGCCAAACTCGCGTATTTCAGTGATGGGTGGCGAACAAGCGGCTGGCGTATTAGCCCAAGTTAAACGAGATCAAAAAGATCTTCGTGGTGAACAATGGAGCGCAGAAGAAGAAGCAAACTTCAAACAACCCATCATCGATAATTACGAACATCAAGGTCATCCATATTATGCCTCAGCACGTTTATGGGACGATGGCGTGATTGACCCTGCCGATACGCGTCAAGTACTTGGTTTGGCCATTTCAGCATCACTTAATAAACCTATAAAAGAGACCAAGTTTGGTCTCTTTAGAATGTAAGGGGAAAATTGATGATGTTTTCATATAACCAAATAAAAAGTCCTAGTGAACAAGTATTGTTCGATGTTGATTGCCACGGCGTAGCAACGGTTACCTTAAATAATCCTGAAAAGCATAATGCCTTTGATGACAGTATTATTTTTGCACTAAATCAACTGTTTCAGGCAATAGCACAATGCCATGACATTAATGTCATGGTACTGGCGTCAACCGGAAAAAACTTTTCTGCTGGCGCTGATTTAGCTTGGATGCAGCGCATGGCATCTTACTCTTATGAAGAAAATTTATCGGACGCTAACGCCCTCGCCCAAATGTTGAAAAACCTTAACTTCTTACCACAGCCTACCATTGCTAAAGTGCAAGGTGCTGCCTTTGGCGGCGCTGTTGGGCTCGCAAGTTGTTGCGACATCGTTCTTGCCAGCGACAAAGCGAGTTTTTGTTTAAGTGAAGTAAAATTAGGCTTAATTCCTGCCACTATTAGCCCTTATGTGGTTAACGCGATCGGCCAGAAATCCAGCAGACGTTATTTTCAAACTGCTGAGCGATTTTTTGCTGACAAAGCACAGCAACTTGGTTTAGTCGATGAAATATACCCGTTAACCGCATTAGATAGCGCGGTTACTGAAATGGTAAACACACTATTAGCCAATGGGCCATTAGCCGTGCGACAAGCAAAGCAGCTAGCCTTTGATGTAGCTTACCAAGATATTGACGAAGCACTGATTAAAAACACCTGTGAGCGTATTGCAGCCATTCGTGTTTCCGCAGAAGGTCAAGAAGGCCTCACGGCATTTTTTGAAAAACGCCGACCTGCTTGGCAAGCCAAGTCAAAAACATCAACAAATAAAGGCGAAGGATAAAATTTATGTTTACTAAAATACTAATTGCCAACCGTGGTGAAATCGCTTGTCGTGTTATTAAAACCGCACGCAAAATGGGCATATTAACAGTCGCCGTTTATTCTGATGCTGATGCTGAATCATTGCACGTCAATATGGCCGATGAAGCGATCCATATTGGTGGCTCACCTTCACGCGAAAGTTACTTATTGTCAGAGAAAGTAATTGAAGCCGCGAAACGTACCGGCGCACAAGCTATTCATCCCGGTTACGGCTTTCTATCTGAAAATGCTGAATTTTGTCGTATGTGTACCAAAGAAGGTATTACCTTTATTGGCCCACCGGTTGCTGCTATTGAAGCTATGGGTTCAAAGTCTGCTGCTAAAAATATTATGGAGAAGGCCCAAGTGCCTTTAGTGCCAGGTTATCATGGTGATGACCAATCAGAGGCTGTAATCAAAAAAGCCGCTGATGATATGGGCTATCCGGTATTACTCAAAGCTACCGCTGGCGGCGGTGGTAAAGGTATGCGGCAAGTTTGGCATGAAAATGAATTTGCTGAAGGATTTGCCGCGGCTAAGCGCGAAGCAAAATCATCTTTTGGTGATGATAGAATGTTAGTTGAAAAGTACTTAACTCAACCTCGCCATGTTGAAATTCAAGTGTTTTGTGATAATCATCAAAACGCGGTTTATCTTTTTGAGCGCGACTGTTCAGTACAACGTCGTCATCAAAAAGTAATTGAAGAAGCGCCAGCCTTTAGTATGAGCGAAGAGCTACGTACCCAAATGGGTGAGTCAGCTATAAAATCTGCACAAGCTATTGGTTATCAAGGTGCTGGTACGGTTGAGTTTTTACTTGATGTTGACAGTTCATTTTACTTTATGGAAATGAATACTCGCTTACAAGTAGAGCACCCCGTGACTGAATTAATTACCGGTCAAGATCTGGTGGAATGGCAATTACGTGTTGCGGCAGGTGAAATATTACCTAAAGCTCAACACGAACTGAAAATTAACGGCCATGCTTTTGAAGCCCGTATTTACGCTGAAGATCCCAATAATGACTTTTTACCTGCCACTGGCATATTAGACTTTTTACAACCCCCCGTTGAAAGTGAATTTGTTCGTGTTGATACCGGTGTACGCCAGGGTGACGAAGTGAGCGTGTTTTACGATCCTATGATTGCAAAATTAATTGTTTGGGATGAAAGCCGTGAAAAAGCCTTACAGCGTCTAGCGAAAGCCTTGTCGGAGTATCGTATTAGTGGTGTAACAACCAATATTGATTTTCTTTATAACTTAGCCACTTGTGCGCCATTTGTTAATGCGGATATTGACACCAGTTTTATTGAAACAAACCAAGCAATAATATTTCATGACAACGAACAATCCCTTGCTGGCGAACTGCCAATGGCGGCGCTTTATTTAGTGTTGTCACAAGCAAAGCAAGCACGAGCAAAAGCCGCAAAAACCAACGACCCATTCTCACCTTGGAATATGACGAATGCCTGGCGCTTAAATGAAGCGAATATTCATCACATGGTATTAGCTCATAATGGCACAGAATACCCGATTATAGTCGAGCAAAAACGTCAAGGTAGTGGTAGTTATTACTTAATCTCGGTTGATGGCCAAACCGTTGACTGCCAAGGTCGTATTGAAAACGAGACTTTATACGCCAGTATTGACGGCTACCGCAGTCATGCAACGATTGCAAAAAATGCTAACCAAATTAGCCTTTTTCATCAAAATGGTGTGTTTAATTTTATTCATATATTGCCTGACTGTGGCGACAATAGTACTGATGATAACCATGGTGGCTTGGTTGCGCCCATGAACGGCACCATGGTGTCAGTATTAATAAAAGCCGGTGATAATGTGATTGCAAATCAACCCTTGATGATCATGGAGGCAATGAAGATGGAACATACCATTCGCGCGCCAAGTAATGGTGTTGTAGATGCTCTATATTATAAAGATGGTGATATGGTTGACGGCGGTGCTGAATTAATTGCCTTTACCGCAGAGGAGGCATAATGACTGATATTGCTCAATTTTCATTACCAAATTCAGTAAAAATAGTTGAAGTGGGGCCACGCGATGGTCTACAAAATGAAAAGCTACAGATTAGCGCAGAAGATAAAATAGCGTTAATTGAAAGGTTAGCCGACGCCGGTGTCAGCTACATTGAAAGCGGCAGTTTTGTCTCACCTAAATGGGTGCCACAAATGGCCACTTCTAGTGATGTTTTCAAAGGGATTAAGCGCAAAAGCGGTGTTACATACGCCGCATTAACGCCAAATATGAAAGGCTTTGAAGCAGCAATGGCGGTGAATGCCAATGAAATCGCTATTTTTGGCGCGGCATCAGAAGCCTTTAGTCAGAAAAATATTAATTGCTCGATTGATGAAAGTTTGCAACGTTTTGAATCCATTATGCAAGCGGCAAAAGCCGCTAACATTCGTGTGCGTGGCTATGTGTCTTGTGTCGTTGGTTGTCCTTACGATGGTGATATTGCAGCAGAACAAGTAGCAGAAGTGGCAGAAAAGTTATATAAAATGGGCTGTTACGAAATATCACTTGGCGACACTATTGGTGTTGGTACGCCAGCCAGTGTCCAAAAAATGTTACAGGCTGTTAGTGCTAAAGTCCCCGTTGATAAGTTGGCTGTGCACTTTCATGATACCTATGGACAGGCTTTGACCAACATTTACGCGGCGCTTGCTATGGGCGTAAAGGTAGTCGATAGTGCTATTGCAGGTCTTGGTGGTTGCCCATATGCTAAGGGGGCATCAGGCAATGTCGCCACTGAAGACGTGTTATATATGCTCAATGGCTTAGGTATAAAAACTAATATTGATTTTGAAAAATTACTGGCTGCAGGATGGTTTATTAGCGACAAATTAGGCAAGGCGCCGTTATCAAAAGTCTCGATAGCCTGTCGTGCAAAATAATCTAAGATATAAACTAAAAAGTTAACTAAAGAATTACCTGGCGTTGATCGTGAGCATTACCTAGATCAGCGAATAAAATATAAATTAAACATTAATATTGAGGAGCAAATAATGGCAGGATTTGACAAAGTAGTGTCAAGCTATGAAGAAGCAATGGCCGGTCTTAAAGACAATATGACCGTAATTGCTGGTGGTTTTGGTTTATGTGGTATTCCTGAAAATTTAATACGCGAAATTCAGCGTAAAGGTACTAAAGGCTTAACCCTGGTTTCAAATAACTGCGGTGTAGACGATTTTGGTCTTGGCATTTTACTGCCTAACCGTCAAATCAAAAAAATTATTGCCTCTTACGTTGGTGAAAATGCTGAGTTTGAACGTCAGATGATGAACGGTGAGCTCGAAGTTGAATTGACACCACAAGGCACCTTAGCAGAGAAAATGCGTGCTGGCGGTGCTGGTATTCCGGCTTTCTTTACAGCGACAGGCTATGGCACACCAGTAGCTGAAGGCAAAGAAGAACGCGAGTTTGATGGTCGGCATTACATTTTAGAACCGGCAATTAAAGGCGATTTTGCTATTGTAAAAGCATGGAAAGCCGATCGTTATGGCAACTTAGTGTTTAGAAAAACCGCGCGTAACTTCAATCCTATGGCGGCAACCGCAGGTAAAATAACCGTAGTAGAAGTAGAAGAGATTGTGGAACCAGGCGAATTAGACCCTGATCACATTCATACGCCAGGCATTTATGTTAATCGCTTAATCTTAGGTACATTTGAAAAACGCATTGAACAGCGCACTGTTCGTAGCGACTCAGAATAATCAGTGTTAGTAAGGAGTAATTTATGGCTTTAACAAGAGAACAACTAGCACAGCGGGTAGCACAAGAATTACAAGACGGGTACTACGTTAACTTAGGTATAGGTATTCCAACCTTAGTGGCAAACTATATTCCTGAAGGGATCGAAGTCATGCTGCAGTCTGAAAACGGCTTACTAGGCATGGGACAATTTCCCACCGAAGCAGAAATTGACGCCGATCTGATCAATGCGGGTAAACAAACAGTGACAATGGCAAAAGGCGCATCAATTTTTGATTCAGCACAATCATTTGCCATGATTAGAGGTGGTCACGTTGATTTAACCGTTTTAGGCGCCTTTGAGGTTGATATAAATGGTAATATTGCCTCTTACATGATCCCTGGTAAGTTAATTAAAGGTATGGGCGGTGCGATGGATTTAGTCGCCGGTGCAGACAATATTATTGTGACGATGACCCATGCCTCTAAACATGGTGTGTCTAAGTTGTTAAGTAATTGTACGCTGCCGTTAACCGGTAAAGGCTGTATTAAAAGAGTGTTAACTGATCTGGCTTTTATTGAAATAAAAAATGGTAAATTTTACTTATTAGAACGTGCACCTGGCGTGTCAGTCGCAGAAATAATATCATTAACTGAAGGTGAACTTGTTGTTGAAGGCGACGTGCCTGAGATGCAATTATAAAGTGATAACAAGCAGTTGATAATGAATTAAAACATATAAAACAAGGGGCTGCGGCCCCTATCTTTACATTCAGTTTGGAATTATAATTAGCCGAAATCACACTCATTGTCATCGCTTCTATTGATACGTGATAAATATTTATCACGATCTAAGCCAAAAATAGTGTTTCACCCATTGGGTTGCAATTAACTATAAGTTTAGTGATAATTACACTGACAAAGAAAAGGCAACACACGCGAAAACGTGTTACGCAAAACCACCGGTCTAAGGATAATACTATCTTTATCTATGGCAGCGGAGTCTCCGTGTTATTAGATACATCCTGTGGTTTTTCTTTTATTAACTCTATTTGTACTGTAAAAGGTTATTAAAATGAACAAATTATTACTAGTTACTACCATCACTGCTTTGACAATGACATCTATTGTATCAACGCCGCAGGCGCAAGCCGCTGGCATTGCACTAAGTATATGTGAGTATATTGCTGCAGACGACAAAAGACGTATGCGTTCATTCTTAAAGGTGAAGAGATTAAAAATTCGTAATATCTTTCCAGAGATCAAATGTAATGGTGAAAACTTGTTAGAATTTGCTGCTACCAAGGGTTCAGTTGAGACAGGCTCTTTGATGATTAGTAAATTACCAAAGAGCGTTGTTTCTGAAAACTTGCCACTTATTCAACATGGCTCACAACCATTAATCGACGCCGCAAACGCACGGGTTAGTGGTTAGACGTTTATTTTCCTGTAGTCGTTTATACTTAAAGTAATAGCTTTTGAATTAAGTACATGAGAAATGCTTTATATCAATGACTATAAGTTCAATGTTTTACTAGTCAATAATTCTTGTGTCATTAAAAGTCCAACATTTGTTGGCCTTTTTTCTATTAACCCTCACTGGCAAGCAAGTATTATTCATTTCAACTAGCCACCCTATAAAAAACTGATTAAAATCACGTTTGACTTTAATAACATCGGTTTAATTAATGACGAATAAACGTAGCTACATCAACAGTAATAACGCTTTAGTATTAACCGGTGGAGGCGCACGTGCCGCTTATCAGGTTGGTGTTTTGTCTGCAATAGCTAAATTTATGCCACGTAATCATGGCGTACCTTTTCCAATCATTTGTGGTACTTCAGCAGGTGCTATCAACTCAACCGCGTTAGCTTGTTACGCCTCCTGTTTTCAGTTGGCGGTCAAGAAATTGGAGTGGGTCTGGAAAAATCTCGATCCTGAAAGAATTTATCATACGGACCCCATACGTGTGTTTAGTCACTTAATCGGTGGTGTTTTAGGTAACTTTCAGGCAGATTATGCCAATAAAAGTGCCCGAAGCTTATTAAACAACGCGCCGCTTAGGCAACTATTTGAAACTGTAGTAGATTTTAGCCGAATAGATACCAATATTAGACGCGGTTATCTCTCCGCAGTATCGGTGACAGCATCAAGTTATTCCAGCGGTGACTCGATTAGTTTTTTTCAATCAGAAGCGTCTATTTCGCCTTGGTTTAGATCAAAGCGAAGGGGCGAGCCTACGCAATTAAACAGCCAACATTTAATGGCATCAGCGGCTATTCCATTGGTGTTTCCGTCAGAAAGAATACAACGCCATCATTTAGGCGATGGTTCAGTTCACCAATTGTCTCCGTTAAGTCCTGCTATCCACTTAGGAGCAGAGAAAATATTTATTGTTGGTGTCGAGCAACCAAAAGAACCACTTCATGCGGTTGAAAATAACCCACATCCACCAACAACAGCGGCAATCGCAAGTCACCTACTTGATTCTGTTTTCTCAGATACCCTGCAAAGTGATATTGAACGCATGGAGAGGGTTAACAACACCTTATCGCTAATACCAGATGAAAAGAAAAAAAATATTTCTGGTTTAAAAAACATTGAATCCTACCTGCTTAATCCTAGTCATAACTTTAACAGTATTGCGGTGAAGTATTACGATAAACTGCCTTTGTCGATTCGACTATTATTACGCAGCATGGGGATTAGCAATGATGCGGAATCTAGCTTAGTCAGCTACTTATTGTTTGAAAAAAACTATTGTAAAGAACTAATAGACCTTGGCTTTAATGACGCGCTTGAGCAAGAAACTAAAATTCGCCAATTTCTTGATATCTAAGCTATGTTAATTAAAAGCCTTAAACAAGCTTTTTGCTTTATCAACTCATTCATACCATCAAATAAGCTAATGCCCTTCTTGGACAAAACGTTCAGCCCGCTCTACCCGTCTAGGTTTGCCACGCACAATTAGGGTATCTTGTGATTGTAATATCGTGCCAACGTCAGGTTCTTCGCTTTCAATGTTATTGCGACGTAATGCGACCACAATAACACGGCGCTCATGTAGTTTTAATGAACCAATTGAATGGCCATTAGCAAAAGAATCATCGGCTAATATAATCGCATGCGCAAATTCAATACGGTCAATACTATCAGGGCTCATATCAGTATGCTCGCCTTGAAAGAAGCCATGCAAATGATTGTAGTGGTTCTTACGCTCTTTTTGCACACGGCGAACAATTCTAGAAAAAGGTACGCCTGATAATGACAAAACTTGAGACACTAGCATTAAACTGCCTTCTAGGCTCTCTGGAACCACTTCATTTGCACCCGCCGCATGTAATTCGTCTAACTGATCGTCGTTGCGTGTACGCACTAAAATAGGCACGTTAGGCGATAAAGAGCGTACTTTTTGAATAACATCAAGTGATTGTTTATCTTCACCAAAAGCGATAACAACCAGCTTAGCTTTTGATAACTTTGCAGCATGCAACAATTCAGCCTGCCTAGAAGAGCCAAAAAGCACGTTTTCACCTGCTTCTCTGGCTTTGCTTGTCCGTAAGGGGTCAATATCGATAGCGACAAAGTCGATCGACTCTTGTTTTAAGAAGCGACTAACGGTTTGTCCAATACGGCCAAAGCCGCAAATAATAACATGGTCACTGAGTGTTGTACTTTGAGGTAATTCTTCTAACGCTTGGCTGTCCAGTGGTTTTTCACGGCTCAACCAAAGTGCCCAGCTGCGTGCATGACTGATCATATAAGGCGTTATTGCCATACTCAGCACACCCGTACCCAGTAAAATAGATGCCGTGGTTTCAGGTAACACTTCAACTTGGCTAGCTAACGCAATTAAAACAAAACCAAATTCACCCATTTGCGCCAACATAATACCGGCAGCCCAAGCATCTTTAGAAGACTCTCCAGCACGTTTTGCTAGTAAAACAATCACCAGCACTTTAATCACCATAAAACAGACTAACAGCGAAATAATGATCAAAGGAGAAGAAAAAACCACATTGATATTGAGCTTCATGCCCACAGTGACAAAAAATAACCCCAATAAAATATCACGATAGGGTCTAATGTCAGCTTCAAGCTGATGTTTATATTGGCTCTCTCCTAACATCATACCCGCTAAAAATGCTCCTAACGCCATCGAAAGGCCAAACCATTGTGTTAATGCTGATGCCACCAGAGTCACGAGTAATGTGGTTAAGACAAATAATTCATCAGTTCTAACTTGAGCCACTAAATTGAATAATCTAGGTAATAACCATTTACCAGCAAATAATAATAGTGAAACAACAAATACCCCTTTAACTAATGCAAATAATAACGCCATAATAAAAGAAGAATCGCCGCCTTGGGCTAATAAAGGGATAATAATTAACAATGGCACCACAGCAACATCTTGAAACAGCAGCACTGCCACGGATAATTGGCCTGACTTTTTCTTCATGCCGCCACTTTCACTTAACTGGCGAATAACAATAGCGGTAGAAGAGAGTGCTAATATACCGCCAATGGTTATTGCCGCATCTAGGCTTTGCCCTAAAAACATCGCCACCAACATAAATAACACAAGTGAAATAATCACTTGTAAGCTACCCACAGTAACCACCAGATGCCGCATAGAAACTAATTTAGGTAATGAAAATTCAAGCCCAAGGGTAAAAAGTAGAAATACAATACCAAGTTCAGCAAAATGTTCATAATTAACATGTTCTTGAGCAATAGCTAAGCCATGGTCACCCACCAGCACACCTGCCACTAAATACGCCAAAATCGCTGGCAATTGCAAGCGTCGAAAAAGCCAAACAATTAAAACGGCACTGGACAATATAGCGAGTAATTCAAGGTGACCTGTCACATGTATTCCTTCGAAGGTGATGAAACTGAAAGTTGCAGAATTGCACTGGTTGAAATTATAATTAATACCCAGCACATTCAAATGAGGCTGCTATGAAACGCAAAATAGAACAAACTGAAAGCGTTTACATCGTATTTTCCTACTAAGTGTAGCCTTGTGTAGGTTGTTTTGTCTAAAGTATTTTATTATATTTTTGTAAAAAAACGCTTAAAAACTGTTACTTAACTTATTTTTTAATTTTTAATTTTTTTACAATCGCATTAACTAGCTATGGCTAGAAACGACGTAAATTGACAATATCCATTAAACTATCAATAAAATATTTGTTAATTTACATAGTAAGTATGATTTTGGCGTTGAGATAATTACAAATATAAAAATAAAAGTTTAATGTCAAAATTAGCAAAGAAAACTATCGCCACAGTTAATGTTGTTAATCACCCTAACTCTACATTTAATGTCCTTACATTATTTTAAAAAAGTAAACAAGAGAGACAAGGTAATTTAGCCTTGCTTAAACAATTACAAACCACGTTAAATGTAAAATAACTTATCAATATTTTTGCGGTTGAAGTAGAAAAAAACCTTGATTTTAAAAGTATTTATTTTAAATATCCTGATATAAATACGACAGCTAGAGATAGCCGACAGACTAAAGCAAAGCGTCAGTTTGAATTAAAACTTAATGATCAATTTTTTGGTATAATCACTTATGCAGTTAACATTCCCATCAGTATGACTAATGATAAAGTCTTGAGTGAACTGCATGACTTATTAATCAACCCTTTAAGTAACGCGGTAAATATCATCAAGCGATGCAGGATAGTTTAACTCAGTTAGGTAGCCGTCGTAGTTTTGACGAACAAATTAAACGCGCCATGGCTAAAAATATATTATTAACAAAGTATAATGTAGCCGGTAGCCTAGGCTTAGCTTTTATGAACAGAGCTGACGGTGTAAACCGTTTTTTTCTGCGTGCAGATCAGGCGTTATATGCGCAAAAATTTTAGTTTCGCTTTCAAAGGCTAATCTCAGTATTTTATTCGCTCGGCTTGAAGTGGAAAGGTCTAGGTTGGGGGGCTAACGGATACTCACTATAAAATCAGTACTACCTGAGTAATAATAGTCATAAAACTACTAACTAAATTCACGTAACGCAAGTGACTTTTCATTGGCTGTTGCACCCACATATAAGCGGCAAAACCTTACTGCTTTAGCAAAACTTTTTGGGCCAACTTTTGCCATTACTCGGCGTAAAAACGCCAAATCAAGTGCAAAATTAACACTATAATGTTCCATCGCCTGATCGATACTAGGATAACTCACACCATCAAAACAAAACGCTAGGTCTACATCTTCGTTAACCAATTCAATGCCATTAAGCGCTAACGGCCAGCCATGAAAATTCACTCGGTCTCTTGCTACTTCATACATAAACCAAGCGCTTTTTTGAAATCCTGCAAAGCTGCCCTCTTCAAAGCCAGCATTCGCTAATTCGTCTTGTGTCCAATTCAGTCCAATAGCGAGATCTTTACGATACTTTTCAATTAAATACACTTTGACAATTTTTTCAACTTGCCAAATGCTACGCACTTCGGCTTGGTTAGCCGCACGCGCGCATTCTGCACAACTAGGTAAAGTCAATGGGTCATGCGAGCAGTCAAAAACTAAATGCTTTGAATGGGGGAAAGTGAAAGAGTGCCCTGCTGGCTCAGCACAAAACCAGCAGTGATGTCGATAGTTAAAGGGGACGTCGATATCAGTGTTATCAAACTGCATAAATACTAACCTACGTTATTATCAAAGCACTTAAAAATACTATTTACGTCTTTTATTTGCTGTTTTACTTACTGGAGCATTTTTTTGAGTTTTAGTTTTCTCTTTTGCTCTGCGCTTAGCTGCTGGTGTGGCTTCAGCCTTTTTACGCGCCAGTAATTGATTCTTATCTTGTGTGGCTTTATAACGGCTTTTCTTTAATGGCGCATCTTCTTTACCCTCATAATGTGCAGGTAAAGGTCGGTCTAATTCATAACCAGGTACGACAATACGCTCAAACTTACGCTCAATTAACGCTTCAATATTATCAAGAAACTGCTCATCTTTAGGGCTAACTAAGGATATAGCGGTACCTGATTTACCTGCTCGGCCTGTGCGACCAATACGATGTACATAATCTTCAGGCAAAAAAGGTAAATGATAGTTAACTACATAAGGTAAATTAACAATATCAAGGCCACGCGCAGCGACATCAGTAGCGACTAAAACCCGAACACTGCCATCAACAAATTGCTCTAGTGCTTTATTACGCGCACCTTGAGTTTTATCACCATGACATAAGGCAGTTTTTATACCGTCAAGTTTCAACTCATTCGCTAAAATATTCGCACTTTCTTTAGTGCCAGCAAAAACTAATACCTGCTGCCAATTGTTAACTCCAATAAGCTCCGACAATAGTTCAGCTTTACGGGTTTCAGAAACCCAGTAAACCGATTGCTTTACTTTACCTGAAGTAGAGTTTTGACGTGCTACTTCGATGGTTTTTGGTGTTTTCAGAATTTTCTTTGCTAACGTTTTAACTTTATTTGAAAATGTCGCAGAAAACATCAAGGTTTGATGTTTTGCCTTGATCATTGCCACAATACGTTCTATGTCGTTATAAAAGCCCATATCAAGCATACGGTCTGCTTCATCAAGCACAAGAAACTGCACTTGAGACAAATCTAAGTTGCGCTGTTCAAGATGCTCAATTAAACGTCCTGGTGTTGCCACTAAGACATCGACACCACTTTTAAGCATTTTAGTTTGCGGTGGCATATTAACACCACCAAAAACGACACCCGAGCGCAAGGGTAAAAACTCACCATAGGTTTCTACATTTTTTGCAATTTGTGCAGCCAACTCACGTGTAGGCGTTAAAATGAGCGCTTTAACAGTCGTTGTAGTGTCAAATCCATCAACATTAGGCTTCACTTTTTTCGCTAAACTATCAAGGATAGGCAAAGTAAAAGCCGCTGTTTTCCCGGTCCCTGTTTGAGCACTGGCTAAAACATCAACACCGGTACGAATAACAGGAATAGCTTGTTGTTGAATCGGCGTTAAATTTTTATAACCGCATGCTTTTACCGCTTTTAGTAAGTTAGCCGATAAACCTATTGCATCCACACTCATCACATCACCATTTCTGTATTATCGTAAAAACGCACCTGCTATAAAGCAGTACGCCAAAATATTAAGTCGCGCAGTATAGCAGCTTTATTAACACTTGCCTGTATTAAATCAATACCAATTTTTTCAGCTACTTTTCATGCCAAATGCCTTTGGTTAAATTAAAGCGTTGTTGCTCCTCTTCATCAGGCTGGTAAGTGGGTAATAGGCCTTTATCTTGTTGGTTGTGATAATCTTTGGTTATTTGCACCACCACTTTAGAAAGCATAAATAACGCCGTAACATTAAAAATGGTCATTAATCCTGTCGACAAGTCGGCTAAAGCGATCACCTCAGGTAAGGTCGCTACAGAGCCAAAGACCAACATTAACAGAAAACCAATACGTAAAAACCATCGTCCAAGAAAATTATCCATATTTAAATACTTTAAATTATTATCGGCATAGGCGAAATTTGCCACTATCGAGGTAAAGGCAAACAGCAATATGGCGATAGTAATAAAGTCGCTTCCCCAAGCCCCTACTTGATGGCTAAGGGCTTGTTGCGTTAATTGAATGCCTTGCGCTTGGCTGCCAGTATCTTTAAAAAGTAAGATCAAAATTGCCGTACATGAACATATGACAATCGTGTCAAAGAATACGGCCAACATTTGAATATAACCTTGTGAAACAGGATGCGGAGGAAAAGGCTCTGCAGCAGCGGCAGCATTAGGCGCGCTACCCATACCGGCTTCATTAGAATACAAGCCACGTTTAACCCCTTGTACTATCGCCGCACCCACCAGACCACTACCAGCTTCTTTTAAACCTAATGCTGAGGCGAAAATATCACTAATAATCATCGGCACTTTTTCGATATTTAAGCCAATAACACTAAAGCAAACCAATAAATAAAGTAAGCCCATAAAAGGCACGGTGAGCTCAGCAAAACGGGCAATATTTTTTAGTCCGCCAAAAATAATAAAAGCCGCGGCAATAGTAATAACGATACCCGTGTAAAGTGGATTAAAGCCGTACGAGCCATTAAATGCACTGGTAATAGAATTCGCCTGCACAGCACTAAAAACAAAGCCATAACCAAAAAATAAACAAAGTGAGAAGGTGATAGCTAATTTTTTATTCTTTAAACCTTTACTCATATAATACGCGGGGCCACCACGAAAATTACCTAAGCTGTCGCGTTCTTTATAGAGCTGCCCTAGAGCACTTTCAGCGAATGCTGTTGCCATACCGACTAAAGCAATTAACCACATCCAAAAAACAGCACCGGCACCACCCAGTGAAATAGCCACGGCTACGCCCATTAAGTTGCCCGTACCAACCCGCGCCGCCAACGATGTGCACAGCGCTTGAAAAGAAGAAATACCCTGGCTAGAGCTTTTACGACTGGTTTTTAGAATAGTAAACATGTGAAAAAACCGCGTGATTTGTAGCCCTTTCAAACGAAACGTAAACCAGATCCCACAAGCACTCAGCAGATAAATTAAAATACTGCCCCATAAATAACCGTTAATAGTGCCGACCCATAATTCAATGACACTGGGTGCAATTACACTTGCTTCTACCACATTATTCTCCGAAGGTTCTATGGTTAGTAATAGCGCAGATTGAATAACCGAAAGCTATTCACTCTGCTTAGGTTTAGCTATATTAAAATTGCTATTAATTGTTTATTGTTGGAAGAAAATTTTTATTATTTAGATAAATTTTTCTTCTGAGATAACGCTAATAAGGTAAATATTAGCTATCGCTTAAGAATTTAATACTAAAGCATCAACGCAGGCTAATCATTAGTCGATAAAAAAACTAAAGCGCTTGATTAACTCAAAATGAACTGAGTAATGGCTTTTATCTTCAGTAGCTTAACAAAATTATCTGTGAGATATATAACTTTATCATTAGCATAGCGACTAAAACCAAGGGCAACTCGTATCGTAGAAAGTAGTTTATGGCTAGTAACCTTGTAGCTAAGGTCAGTTTTTAGCATGTTTTATATTGTTGGACTGGGTCGTATCCATAAAAAATGCCGATAATCGCTTATCGGCATTTTTAACATCACTTGTTTATTGACGCTTTAATCTAGCAAATTACAAAGCCTTAAATATTTGTTCAACCGAGTCTTTTGCATCGCCAAACAACATTTGAGTGTTGTCTTTAAAAAACAATGGATTTTGTACGCCAGCATAACCTGTGTTCATTGAGCGCTTAAAGACAATAACATTTTTCGCGTGCCAAACTTCTAGTACCGGCATACCCGCAATCGGGCTAGTTGGATCTTCAGCCGCTGCTGGATTTACCGTATCGTTTGCACCTATCACTAAAACCACATCAGTTTTAGCAAAGTCATCATTAATTTCATCCATGCTAAGCACAATATCGTAAGGCACTTTAGCTTCGGCTAATAACACATTCATATGCCCAGGTAAGCGTCCTGCCACCGGGTGAATAGCAAAGCGCACATCAATACCTTTAGCCTTTAAAGCTTGAGTCATTTCATAAACCGGATACTGTGCTTGCGCTACTGCCATACCGTAACCTGGTGTAATAATAACCGACTTTGCCCCGTTCAACATATCGGCTACCGATTCTGCGTTAATTTCAATGTGATCACCGTAATCAGTCTCTGTGTCTATAACGACATTGGTACCAAACCCCCCAGCGATAACACTGATAAAAGAGCGGTTCATGGCTTTACACATAATGTAAGAAAGAATAGCCCCTGATGAACCCACTAATGCGCCGGTCACAATTAACAAATCATTATTAAGCATAAAGCCTGCCGCTGCGGCTGCCCAACCTGAGTATGAATTGAGCATAGACACCACCACTGGCATATCTGCACCGCCAATGGAGGCGACTAAATGCCAACCAAAAACTAGGGCAATGAAGGTCATCAGATATAATGTGTTATCACCACCCCCTTGTTGAACAAAAGTCACTAGCAAAACAATGGCTATGATGCCCGCCACTAAATTTAACTTATGTCGCTGAGGTAACATGAGTGCGGCTGAGTTAATGATACCTCGCAACTTGGCAAATGCGACAATTGAACCGGTAAAGGTGACCGAGCCAATAAATACCCCAAGAAACACTTCCACTAAATGAATATTAACCGCCATTTGTTGACTGTCACTAAAGGTGGTCATTACCGAATGGCCCATTTCAAAATAGCTATTAAAGCCAACTAATACCGCCGCTAAACCAACAAAACTGTGCAGTATGGCCACTAATTCTGGCATTTGGGTCATTTCAACTTTTTTCGCTAGCCGCAAGCCAATGATAGCGCCGATCACCATAGTCACTAAAATAATCCAAACATTGTCGACACGAGGATCGGCAATGGTCGCAATAAGCGCGATGGCCATACCGACAATACCATACCAATTGCCTGTTTCAGCCGTTTGTTGTTTACTGAGTCCTGCCAAGCTAAAAATGAACAATAACGCAGCAATAATGTAAGCTGCACTGATTAAACCTTGAGAAAATTCCATTAAAGTGTCCCTTATTTTCTAAACATTTTTAACATACGTTTAGTGACAACAAAGCCACCAACAATGTTGATAGTGGCAATAAGTATTGCGACACCGGCGAGCACTTGTATTAGTGGATTACTATTGCCCACCTGTAGAATTGCGCCAACAATAATAATGCCAGAAATGGCATTGGTTACACTCATCAGGGGTGTATGCAGCGAATGGCTAACATTCCACACCACGTTGTAACCAATAACACAGGCCAAAACAAAGACGGTAAAATGAGAAAGAAAATCCGCAGGAGCCACACTGGCAACCCAAGCAAAAAGCAAAGCACCAGCAGCCATCAGGCTATATTTTTTTACTGGGCTTACCGGTTCTTTAACTTTAACTTCAGGCGCTTTAACTGCTTCAGCTTTAGGTTTAACAGGCGCAGCGCTAACTTGAATAGGAGGTGGTGGAAAAGTAATTTCATTTGCTTTAACAACGGTCATATTGCGAATAACGACATCGTCAAAATTAATATTAAGCGTACCGTCTTTTTCTTTACACAAGAGTTTTGCTAAGCTGACTAAATTATTCGCATATAACTGTGATGCTTGATTCGGTAAGCGAGAAACTAGATCGGTGTAACCAATTATTTTCACACCTTTTTCATTAACTACTTTACCTGCTTGGGTTAATTCACAATTACCGCCGCCAGCTGCTGCTAAATCAACAATAATACTGCCCGTTTTCATCGATTCAACCATTGCAGTTGTAATAAGCTTAGGCGCGGGTTTGCCTGGGATCATAGCGGTGGTAATAATGATATCAACATCTTTTGCTTGCTCAGCAAACAAGGCCATTTCTGCATCAATAAAAGCTGTGCTCATCTCTTTTGCATAACCATCACCAGAGCCTGTGTCTTCCGGCTCTTCATAATCAAGCTCAAGAAACTCAGCACCCATGCTTTCTATTTGTTCTTTAACTTCGGGGCGGGTGTCAAATGCTCGCACAATCGCCCCTAAGCTACTTGCTGTCCCTATGGCAGCTAAACCGGCGACACCAGCACCAATAATCATGACTTTAGCGGGTGGCATTTTACCAGCAGCGGTTATTTGACCAGTTAAAAAACGGCCAAACTGATGTGTCGCTTCAATAACGGCACGATAACCAGCAATGTTGGCCATCGAGCTTAACGCATCCATTGATTGACTGCGGGTCATTCTTGGCACCATCTCCATGGCTAAGGTGGTGATTTTTTTATCTTTTAACGCCGCTAAAATATCCTCATTTTGTGCAGGCACAATAAAACCAACGAGATAAGCCCCCTCCTTCATTGCAGCAATTTCGTCAAGTGTAGGAGGATTTACTTTAAAGATAATATCAGACTGCCAAACATTCTTCTTAACCGCAACACTGGCACCGGCGTCAATAAATTCTTGATCCGTAAAGCTTGCTTTAGTACCACAACCTTTTTGTATTTTCACCTCAAAACCAAGCTTGAGTAATGACACAACTGCAGTTGGGGCACTAGCGACTCGGTTTTCACCTGACAATGTTTCTTTCGGTATACCAATAATCATATATCACCTTTATTTAGACATGGAACACCTAATAATAAACTCAGCACATAGTCTTATCTGTTGAGCTTATTTGTTAAGTATCTCATCCGACTGGACGTTAAAATTATTATTATTACTAACTACTTGTAATGTTTTACCATTAATTGCTTAATCTTCATACATCAAGCTGGGTTATTTTTAGTATAACGTAAGCATTATAATTATCGCTTAAAGGTCTAATTTGCTCTCTAACGGGAATAGATTAATATAAAGGGATAAATTCGAAAAAAGGAAAAACAGATGATTTATCGATTGGCTGACTTAGTACCCAACTTAAATAAGAGTAATTTTATAGCCCCCAATGCCACACTAATAGGCGACGTTACCCTAGGCGAAAGTACTAGTATTTGGTTTAACGTGGTCATTCGTGCTGATGTTGCTAGCATTAACATTGGTGAGAATACCAATATTCAAGACGGCTCAATTTTACATGTTGACGCTCAATTCCCAATGACCGTAGGGCGCAATGTTACTGTGGGCCACAAAGTGATGTTGCATGGTTGCACCATAGGAGAAAATACCCTAGTGGGAATGAATGCGGTGGTACTCAATGGTGCTAACATTGGCAAAAATTGCTTAATTGGGGCTAACAGCTTGGTTACTGAGAACATGCAAGTGCCTGACGGACATCTCGTTTTAGGCTCGCCGGCTAAAGTCATTAAAGTGCTTGATGAGTCAACCCAAGAAATGTTCACTAAATCAGCTATGCACTATGTTGAAAATGGTCAACGTTATTTAAAAGACCTAGCTCCAGTAGATTCGTGATTATTACTACAATGAAATGGCTTTAGCTAGGCTAGCATTTTCACCACCTTTTTGAGTGCTATAATGGCGGAGAAAAAGCCTTAGGCGTCCTGAGTTAAATCGTTAACATGAGCCACAAAAAATGGCTTATGTTAAGAAAAAATTAGCGTCATACTAGGACTTTTAAAGGAAAAATTAACCCAAACTATTTAATATAGATTTTCTAATGATTTGTTTTATGTATTATTTAAGGTCTTAGTAACCGCCATATTTTGTTAAGAAAATTTAAGTTTATAAAAATTAAAACTTTGTAATATAGAAGCCTTAGTATAAGTTATTATTAAATTAACAATAGCCTTGTCATCGCGCTGGTTATATTGCAATTTTCACTATTAAAAGCCTTGAGGTGTTTTACTTTTGTCTGAGCTTATTAACTATAAACATTTGCGTTACTTCTGGGCTGTAGCACATGAAGGCAGTATAGCTAAGGCAAGTAAACGCTTACATATAACACCTCATACCATTAGTGGCCAACTCTCACTATTAGAGGCTCGCATGGGCTGCGCCTTGTTTGAAAAACAGGGCAGAAATTTGGTGTTAACAGAACCGGGTAGAACCGCGCTGAAATACGCTGATGAAATTTTTAAATTAGGCCATGAGCTCGGTGGTGTGATGCGAAGTTCTGCTTCATGTAACCAGACTGAGTTTATGGTCGGTGTCGCCAGTTCGCTACCTAAAACTATTGTCTGTAAAATTATTGAACCCGCATTGCTGATACCTGGTGGTCTTAACTTAATCAGCACAGAAGGTCCTGTTTTAAGTCTATTGGCTGACCTGTCTATGCACAAATTAGACATGGTTATCAGTGATGCTCCGACTAACAATACCTTGGGAACTAGTGTTTTTAATCATTACCTTGGCGAATCTGGCTTGACGTTTTTTGGCGCACCTGAATTGAAAGAAAGCTTAGCACCAAACTTTCCAAAATCTCTGCACCACGCGCCAATGTTACTACCCACAACACAATTTGGCATCAGGCAGTTATTTGATCAGTGGATACATAAGCAGAAGATATTTCCTAATGTTGTTGGCCAGTTTGATGACAGTGCTTTAATAAAGTCATTCGGCCAACGAGGTCTTGGTGTTTTCTTTATGCCGACAGCAATAGCCGATGAGGTTTGTCAGAACTTTGGTGTGCAAATTATTGGCCAAACTGATGATGTAAAACATAGGTTTTATGCGATTTCGGCCGAGCGTAAAGTCAGCCACCCTGCCGTTTTAGCTATTTGTAAAACGGCAAGAACCTGCATCTTCCGTTATTAAGCTTTACTAATAGCGGTGCTACTTCAAGTTGGAGTACATATTGACTAATTAAGTAACATTGTTCAAAGCTTGTGCCTGTCCAATAATGTGCTTAATTGTAATCACCATCCCTTATTTATTCTATCTCAATAAAAACTCTTTTTTTATAGGCCTTTTTTGGCCCTTTGTAGCCCGAAAACCGTGTAGCCTAATGGTTAAGGCTATGGGTCAAAAATAATTTTCAGCGCGCTATTATTTTTTCGTTCACCATTTAGACCAAAACCAGTTAAATTTCATTTAATCTTATGGACTAAAGTCCACCCTACATTGGTCAAGCAACGCATAACTTGATGCAAAAAAACCAAAAGACAAAGTAAACTTTGAGTTGTTGCTTTTAACTGAAAGCTAATAGCTACTTTACTAACAACTGCCCCTTAAAACCTGATGCGCCAAATATGAATAGCCAAGTTAATTTCATCTGAGGCGACAATAATTAGTTACAACTAAGACTTAATTTTAACGCTGTTATTTAACACCTCACTGCTGCATTAATTTCAGTTGCAATACTCTTACTCGATAAATCCGACTTAATATGTCGTTTAATTCGACTTTTTATTTTCTCTTCTGTGACCGAAACTGCATTTTTATCAATGTATCTGAAATAAACGCTACATTAACTTTATATCAACCTATTATAAACTTGAACGTAACTTTTTATAAAGTGAATATTGACTTAGATATTTAGGGAAGAAATGAAAATTATCAAGCAAAATAATGAATTGTCTAGTTCACCATCTGCGTTCAACTTTCGCTCAATATTCAGCTGGAAATTCTTGATTCGGTTCGCTTTATTTAGCCTATTTTGGGGCTTACTTACCCGTTGGCAGCAAAATTCTCTTGGCCTAGGTATTGTTTTTATTGCCATGGCTAGCGTGCTTAGCCTCTATTTAGCGCCACAACAAAAAAAACGACATCAGTGGCTAAAAAAACCATTCAGTATTCTATCATTTTTATATTACTTCTATGTTCAGTCTCTGCGAGGCGGATGGTCTATCACTAAACTGGCACTTAGCCCCAAGCTAAAGCTTTCGCCTGGCTTTATAAAATATCACACAGATTTAGCCAATGACTCGCAAGTGTTTACCTTTATGCAGGTACTAAGTTTATTGCCCGGTACCGTAAGTGCTAGACAAAATGCTCAAGAACTCACCATTCATGTGCTGGATATGAACACCTTTAATCAGGCCGAAATAGACGATTGCCAAATACGTATTAAACAGCTTTTAGGCACTAGTGTTCAACCGCTTATTGATGGTGAAAAGTGATGATAACCCTATTAGTAATTGCCACCATAGTGTTAGCTATTTTACTGCTGTTAAGTTTGCTGTTTGTCTTGCGCGCACCAAGTTACGCAGATTGTATTTTGACAACGCAGCTAGTGGGTACTATCGGTGTTGCTATATTGGCACTTCTGTCGGTTATTCAAGATCAGCCTTATCTGCTTGATGTCGCCTTAGTACTTGCGTTGTTAACGTCGATAACGATTGTAACTTTCACCCAACTTAGAGGTAAATCTCAATGAATTTAGCGGATATTTTTAGTGTGATATTTAGCTTAGCCGGGCTATTTTTTTTCTTTGCTGGCACGGTTGGTTTAATACGATTCCCCGATGTACTCAGTCGCCTACATGCACTAACCAAGGCTGACAATCTTGGTCTTGGATTAATGGTCATTGGATTATTACCACAACTGTCTTCACTTACTGATGGCTTTAAGTTAGTGCTTGTTTGGGGCTTGGTTATATTCTCCAGTGCCGCTTGCAGCTATTTAATCGCCTCTCAAGTAATTAACGAGCAATCCTTAAAAACACCAGTACCACCTTCAGTTGAGAGTAAATTGTGAACCTAGTGGTGATTTTTGATGCTCTGTTAATCTTCAGTATGCTCACCCTTGGCTGGATGAGTATTTTTTCTCTGTCACTTTTTCGCTGTATCGTATTTTTTGTTTGTTTAGGCCTTTTAGCCGCTATTGCTTGGGGACAGCTTGGGGCCTTTGACGTCGCTATTGCCGAAGCCGCTATTGGTGCAGGCATCACTGGCGCTTTATTGCTGGCTGCATGGAATCGAATTAGGCCTCATCGCACAAAAGCAATTGAGCCAAATCTGACTAACGCTAAGACAAGTCAAAAGGATACTAAAGAGCATGTTTAACAAATTAGATATTGAATATGACGGCCCCCCAGTCGATAAAAGTGCATTAAGTTTAATTGCCTCAGTATTGGTTGCCGGGCTTTTATTAGCCGTAACGATAACAATAGTACTTAGCGATAAGGGACATAACACTGGCCTAGCCACTGTAATTACTCAGAATATTGAGCTTAGTGGTGTTACTAACCCAGTTACCGCTGTGTTACTCAACTTTCGCGCCTACGACACCTTGCTTGAAATCGCCGTGCTACTAGTGGTTGTGCTGGCTATTTTACCAACGCGTGATCACCATACTCCATTCTTTAAACGCATCGAAGTAAATAAACAAAATTTGGTGCTATCGGCACTGCAGTGTTGGATTGCACCCGCTGTGGTTATTTTTGCCGGCTATTTACTTTGGGCGGGTGCCCATCAGCCTGGTGGTGCATTCCAAGCTGGCGCTTTGTTGGCAGGTGCTAGCGTGCTTCTGTTTCAAAGTGATACTTATCAAATTAACTACACCTCTCCTATAGCACGTGTTTTGTTAGTGCTTAGTTTGGGTGTATTTATCACCATAGGCACAGCCCTTATTTGGTTTGAAGGCAGCTTACTCACTTATCCCCTAGCATTTTCTGGCCTGCTGATACTGTTAATAGAAACCTGCGCTACGGTCTCAATAACCCTTGCATTAGCCTCACTTTATAGCAGCTTTATTGCTAATGAAAATTTATCAATTACCGACAATAAACACCGGACTATAGAATGACCTCTGCATTATTTTACTCTATGGCTGGCTTAGCACTTTTTGCTATTGGCTTTTTTGGTGTGGTGGTGGCTAGCCATGTGATGCGAAAAATACTGGCGCTCAATGTCATGGGTGTGGGTATCTTTATGTTCTTGATTGCCTTAGCTAAACGCAATCCACTGGTGGTTGACCCATTGCCTCATGCTCTGGTGTTGACCGGCATTGTCATCGCCGTAGCAGGCACCGCACTCGCCCTTAATCTAATGGTGCGAATTCATCACATTGATCAGTCTAGCCAAGAGCAAAGCAAGTGATGAATGACCTAAGCTCATCGCTACTCTTGCCAGCCATAGTATTTTTGCCTTTATTGGCAGCAATAATAGCGTATCTTATCGGCCAAAATCGGCTACAAGGCCCGATAAATATATGTTTTTCACTGGCGCAATTTTTGCTGATTGGGTTAACAACGCTACTGTTTTTACATGAAAAAACTGATCAAAGTGAGCGCTATATCATTGGAGGTTGGGGAGCCCCTCTTGGCATCGATCTCATTGTTGATGGTTTTTCAATCTTGATGCTCGCACTAACAGGCTTGCTTACGCTATTAATAACCCTGTATAGCGCCTCATATTTTTCAGGTAAATATAGTGCTAGCGACAAAAGCTTACGTTTTTGGCCCCTGTGGTGGTTATTAATCTCAGGGCTTAGTGCCTTGTTTATGTCAGCTGATGCTTTTAATATTTATGTCTGTCTAGAGATTATTGGACTCTCTGCCGCCGCCTTGGTTGCCCTGCAAGGCAATCGCGCCGCCTTACAAGCCGCATTAAGGTATTTGTTAGTCGGTCTATTAGGTTCACTTTTTTACTTGTTCGCCATTGCCATTCTCTATCGTAGCCATGGCACGCTAGATTTAATGCAAATAGCTGAGACAACCAACCATAGTTTTCCTGATAAGGTCGCGATGATCCTAATCACTATTGGACTTCTGCTCAAGATAGCTCTGTTTCCACTGCATTTTTGGTTACCACCCGCACATGCAAATGCCCCAACACCCGTTAGCGCGATACTTTCTGCGCTAGTAGTTAAGGCTTCATTGTATATCTTAATAAAGTTTTGGTTCGACGTATTAGGCGAAACCACCACCTTGGGTGCTTCTCAAGTGTTAGGTGCTTTGGGTGGTGCAGGCATTATTTATGGCTCATGGTGCGCATTTCGTGCCACACAATTAAAGCTGCTTATTGCTTATTCTACGGTTGCCCAACTTGGCTACATATTTTTATTGTTTCCCTTAAGTGAATACTCAATGGGGGTTAGCTCGTTTACTGGCTCTGCATCACAAGCAGCAGTCTATTTCATCGTTGCACATGCATGCGCAAAAGCGGCAATGTTTTTAGCAGCTGGCAATTTAATCTTAGCGCAAGGTGATGGCGAGATTGCTCAACTCAAGGGTATCGCGGTGCGCGAGCCACTTAATGTTTTAGTCTTTGCTATTGCGGGCATCAGCCTTATTGGTTTACCGCCGAGTGCTGGCTTTATCGCCAAATGGTTACTACTAACCACGGCTATCGAAAGTGGTCAGTGGTGGTGGGTAATCGTCGTCATTACAGGCGGACTCTTAGGGGCAATGTATTTGTTCAAGGTATTAAGTTTGGCCTTTTCTACAGACCCCGCTGTTATTGAGTCGCGCGCAGTAAAATCGACAGCGCCAGTATCGTCAGTATCGTCAGTACCAGTGTCAAACGTTATGACAACAGTCGCCCTAATACTTGCGCTGATCACCCTAGCGTTAGGTTTTAATGCAGAGTTTATTCTTAATATTAGTAATACAGTCAGTGAGGTAAATGATATATGAACATGAGCACACTATTACCTGCATTCATTGTCATTTGTCCTATTTTAGTTGGTTTGGCCGTTATGGCGACACCTGAGCATAGAGTCTTGCAGCGTCGAAGCCTAAATATTGGCGGCGCACTGATAACACTTGCCCTAATCGCCATGTTGTTGTCAGGTGTGGTCAATGGCTTAGACTTTGAAACACGCCTGCCACTGTTACCTAATATTGACTTTGTTCTTCACGGCGATGCACTGTCACTTTTATTTGTCAGCTTGTCAGGGCTGTTATGGTTGTTTACAACTATTTATGCCATCGGCTATTTTAAAAATAGCGCTAATCGCAGCCGATTTTTTGCCTTTTTTAGCTTATGTGTTGGTGCCACAATAGGCTTAGCGCTTGCTGGCAATTTAGTCACCTTTTTAATTTTTTATGAATTACTGACACTCGTTACCTACCCGCTAATTGCCCACAAAGGCAACGTGGCATCAATTAAAGCTGCCCGCACCTATCTTATTTATACCATGATAGGCGGTGTATTGCTGCTAACCGGTGTGGTTTGGCTAAAAGTGCTAGCTGGACCACTCGACTTTACCTCAGCAGGTTTGTTAGCTGAGTTGCCTGGATTAGACAACAGCCATTTACAGATCATTTTTTTCTTACTCATAGCAGGGCTAGGTGTTAAAGCCGCTCTATTCCCTTTGCATGCTTGGTTACCTATTTCAATGGCCGCACCGGCACCGGTAAGTGCCTTGTTGCATGCAGTTGCCGTTGTCAAAGCTGGCGCGTTTGGTATCGTGCGCGTTGTTTATGATATTTATGGTATCGAATTTGCCAGTGATTTAGGACTAACCGTTTTACTGGCCGTTATTGCTGGCTTCACCATCATCTATGGCTCAGTTAAAGCTTTGAGTCAGGATGATCTTAAAAGGCGCTTAGCCTATTCAACCGTAAGTCAGGTCTCTTATATCGCGCTCGGTACTGCGATTGCAGGGCCAATAGCTACTATTGGTGGCCTAGTGCACTTAGTGCATCAGGGTTTAATGAAAATCACGCTATTTTTCTGTGCAGGTAATCTTGCAGAAACCCTAGGCGTTCATAAAATCAGCCAAATGAATGGTGCAGGTAAACGTATGCCCCTTACTATGGCAGCGTTCACCATTGCTGCATTTGGCATGATTGGTGTGCCACCTATCGCCGGTTTTGTGTCTAAATGGTATTTAGGTGTGGGTGCATTAGAGGCACAGGCCTATTGGGTGCTCGGCGTACTGGCCATTAGTAGTCTATTAAATGCCAGCTATTTTTTACCGATCATTCATGCCATTTGGTTTAAAGAGCAAGATCAGCCGTGGCCCAAAGAAGTAGCTAAATTGCGTTTAGAAACACATTGGATGCTACTACTACCACCTTTGATTACCGCTTTTTTCGCCTTAGCCGTTGGGTTATTTGCCTCAAGTGCTTATAGCCCACTCACTTGGTCTGCCTTAATTGCCTCGCGGGAGTACCAAGCCATTTTCCCAGATATTTCAGACATAGCACTTAAATACAGTACGGGTCACCTTTGGGTATTGATTTTACCCACTTTATTATTATTCGCGATGGTGTTTAAAACTTTACGCGCTAAAGTCATTCGTTTGATCCCGCTTGCCCCACTACCGGCATTATTAGGGGCGATACTTGTGGTTAATGAAGATAAAGTGGAGCAGTCATTTTTACTATTAACCGCAGCCATTTGGTTTATTGCCGCGCTTTATGCCCAAACTTATATGACTAACGATAACAAAAAACACCGTTTTTACTTATTCTTTATCATAACCATGATAGGTAACCTTGGCGTGGTGTTAGCGCAAGAAATTTCATCCTTTATTGCTTTTTTTGCACTGATGAGTTTCTCTGCTTACCCGCTGATCTTGCATTCAGAAAGTGACGAAGCAAAGTCGGCGGCAACAACTTATATCCGGTGGGTGATATTTTCAGAAATAGTGTTATTTCTTGGCTTAGTGGGGAAAACTTATTACGCTGAATTTAGCACAAACGAGTTACCTGTTGTTTGGGTTGCAACATTATTGATTATCGGTTTTGGCGTTAAAGCCGGTTTGGCCACTTTGCATGTCTGGCTGCCCAAAGCGCACCCTGTGGCACCAATACCCGCTAGTGCCCTGCTCAGTGCGGTTATGGTGAAAGTAGGTTTGTTAGGTTGGATACGTTTTCTGCCCTTAGGAGATGCAAGCATCAATGTCTTGGCCCAACCTATGATGGTGCTTGGTTTTACCGCCACTTTCTTGGCTGCCATTTATGGCGCATTGCAAGACAATGCTAAAACCGTATTAGCTTACTCCACGGTTAGTCAGCTCGGCATTATAGTTGCCAGTATTGGGTTTGCTTTAGCGAACCCTGACAGCTGGGCATTATTGTTGCCCGCCATAGTACTTTTTGCTATGCATCATGGTTTTGCCAAGGCAAGCTTATTTTTTTGTGTTGGGCTCAGTTCAGCATTAAAACCCGGCCATAAGCTCACTCCATTCTTGTGGCTACTAGTATTAGTTCCAGCGCTATCATTAATCGGCTTGCCACTAAGCAGTGGTGCCTTAGCCAAAGCAGCACTCAAAGATGCCACTTCAAGCTGGCCATTGTTCTCCACGTTACTGGTTATGTCAGCTATAGGTACCACATTGCTGATGGGCCGGTTTATCGAACTGATGAGAGAGCAGGCGATATTAAATGCATCGAGTGCTAAACCCAATTGGCGACTTATCTTGCCAACAGTGCTTTCAGCCTTGATGTGTTTAAGCTATTTTTACACACCGCCATTTGAATTCAAGCAGTTTCAGACAATCGTTTCAACGCTAAGTTGGTCTGCTGTTTGGCCAGCGTTTATCGGTTTTTTGATCATTTTTGTCACCAAAAAGCTACGCGCTAAATTACCCGTACCTCCGGCTGGCGATCTATTAATTGTCTATCAAGCATTAGCAAGTTTAAGCACTAAAACTTGGCAAATAATTGCTAATTTAAATGCCAGTATCGCTCTATATATCGACATGATGCTGGGTCATTTACACCTATGGTCACTAAGTGTATCAAGGCGTTTAAGCAAACAATTAACGCTTGATAGGCCAGGCACTATCATGGTTGTTATGCTAGCCACTCTACTCTATGCCTTTTTAACTTAAGCCAATTTGTCTAATCAACAGCAGGAGATAACCCTATGAAACGTTTTAAACATATAATCATAAAAGTTAATGATCAAACTAAGCCTGAACTAGATATCGCCGTATTGCGAGGCATTGAACTGGCCAGTAAAACTGGTGCAAAAATAACTTTATTTGACGTAGTTGAACCGCATGAAACTATCCTCAGTAGTTATGCCGATATTGTCAGCCCTGCAGAGCTAACCGAATTTATTGTCGCCCAACGGCTCGACCAATTAACTGATTTAGCACAGCAATTACAAAGCACTGGTTTAGACGTTTCAGTCAATGTCGCCAAAGGTAAAAACTTTATTGAAATCGTTAAAGCCGTTATTTTAAACAAAGCTGATTTACTGATCAAAGTAGCAAATAAAAGTGAAAAGAGCTTTGACAGCAATGATTTTCATATCATGCGTAAATGCCCTAAACCTGTTTGGTTAATTAAAGAAGCGCAGCAGGATACAGTTAAAAAGGTATTAGCTGCCGTCGACCTTTCAATGGAACAGCATGCAGAAGGTCGTGCGCAAAATCGCATGATAATCGATATCGCCTCATCATTAAGTCAGTATAAAGGTGCCGAATTAACAATTTTGTCATGCTGGTCGTTATATGGTGAGGAAGCTCTTAGACATGGCGCATTCACCAGAGTGTCTCCCGCTAAAGTTGAAAGCTTATTAAAGCATGAAGAACGCGAATACCAAGAGAGTCTTAATATCTTGGTGAACGAGTATACGCAGTGTAAGTTTGAGCAAATATTAGCCAAAGGTAACCCAAAAACTATTATTCCTGCTTTTGTTAATAACAAGGGTATCGATGTTGTTGTTATGGGCACTATTGGCCGCTCTGGCATTCCTGGATTTTTAATTGGCAATACCTCTGAGTCGGTACTTCAAGCGATTAATTCCTCAGTCATCACCTTAAAACCCGAGAATTGGGTCTCACCCATATATTAAGCGTGGGTATATATACGTGCTTCACTACAAGCTGGAGATTTAAACAAGTTAAGAAATAGTATAAGCACCAAAGATATAGCGACAACTTAACCACAGTGTTACTGAATTTGATCATAATAGGAGAAGACAATGGTTTCTTTAAATAAGTTATTACTCGTAACCCCAGCAAACTCAATTCAAGCTTCAGTTGTTTCACAAGCAATTAAATTAGCAAAAAGTCATCACTCACACATCACCTTCTTTAGTGTGGTAGAAGAACTTCCTAAAGATCAGCTCGCATTGGTCACCCTATTGCCTTCGAAAGAGCTAATGGACAATTTACAAAAAGATCAGCAGCGAGTTTTAAAAAAGAATATTGAAAAGTTTTATCACCCCGCTATTGCTGTTGACGCACAAAATACAATCGGCGTACCTTTTATTGCCGTGATTAAAAAAGTACAGCAAGAAAACTATGATCTGGTGATATTAGCCGCAAGAACGGGTGAGCAAAGTCGTAGAAGGTTTTTTGGTAGTACCACTATTCACCTCATGAGGAAATGCCCTTGTCCGCTACTAGCGGTTGGTACAAAAGCCGATGAGCCAATTAAGCGCATAGTGGCGGCTATAGATGTTTATGCGCCAAGCAAAGAAGGGCTCGCGCTTAACAATACCATTTTAACATGGGCCGCCCATTTAGCGGTGTCAGAAAAAGCAGAATTACATGTTATACATGCTTGGCAATTGCCTGATGAAGATTATTTAAAAAGCTGGGGCCATAACTCTGCAGTTGATCGCCTTGAATTAATCATGAAGCAGCAATTGGATAGAAAAAAACGTTTTGATCACTACATCAACAATCACTTTGTTGATGGCGACTTGCCCATAACAGTATTGATTGAGGGGATTGCTCAAGAAGAAATCCCTAAATACATCGCCGAGCAAGACATTGATTTGCTCGTAATGGGCACGGTATGTCGAACCGGTATTGCTGGACTTTTTATTGGCAACACGGCTGAGTCAATATTAAGTGAAGTCTCATGTTCAGTATTAACGTTAAAACCTATAGGCTTTACCTCACCTATTAAATAGGCTTTTATTTTAAGATAACATTGTTATAAAAATAAGGCTTATGCTTGGTGCTGCGACGACAGCCTAATCCCTAATAACCTGAGGCCTTATGAATGCTAGAGACAATCAATAATAACGCCTATAAGCGTTATAAATCGACCTTGACTAATGAATAGCAATCAGATGAATGCTATTCATTGCTCGCCTATGATATTTGTAACACATTTTTCTTGTACTAAGCTCACTACTCTTGCGCTAAGTTGGCTAATTAACTTTCAACTAATATTAAGTCGCTTACCACTATGTATTTTCTCATCAAGAAACTGGCGAAGATTACCGGCTTAAAATAGCGTAAACTGTTTGATAGAAGCTATCGAAAGGTCAGAAAAAAGCATTGAAATTTTTTATTGGGGATTTACAAGTCAACAAATAGGGTTTTAAATAGATAAAAACTTCCTTGTTTAGGTCTGAAAATAACTAAAGTGATAAGCGCTGGATCATTCACTCAATTACAGTGTCAAATAGCAAAAGAGAAGAATATTGAGCATAGAGGATTACTCAACATATTCATGAGCTTTTAAAGCCTCTAATGACACGACTTTTAACGCTTTTTGGTTAGTAGACGCAAGTATAATCGGTGGTGCAACCTTGTCTGCAATCGCTTGATACCAGCGAACAGCGCACAAACACCATTTGTCACCCGCTTTTAAGCCGGCAAAGTTATACATATGATTAGGCGTGATTAAATCATTACCTTGTGCTTTTGAAAATTCTAGGAATTCGTCGGTCATAACCGCACAGACACTATGGTTACCAAAATCATTTTCGGGTACATAACAGAACCCTTTTCGGGTGAAACCCGTATTACTACAACATAACTCTAAACGCGTGCCTAATACATTGAATTGATTTTCCATGAATATGCCTTGTGTTAATTAACATTAGATTAAAAGGATAATATTACCATGCTAGACAAAAGTAAGCTTAATCCCGTCCAAAATGATAGCACTGAACGCACTTCTACCGGTAATTATAGTCTTAAAGAAATCGCCAAATTTGATAAGTTAGCTGAAAGTTGGTGGGATTCAAACGGTCAGTACAAAACCGCACTTGAATTTAATCGAGTGCGAGTAGCTTATTTTATAGCGCAAATTTGCAAATTTTATCATCGCGATCCCAACAAACTAAATCCTCTGCAAGGCTTACATATTTTAGATGTGGGCTGTGGTGGTGGTTTAGTTTGTGAGCCTTTGGCAAAAGCAGGCGCTACCGTGGTGGGCATCGATGTCAGCGAAATGAGTATTGAAGTCGCAAAACGTCATGCTTTAACATCTCAACTTGATATTGAGTATCGTCACGAGCATGCTCAACACACCAGTAAAAACGATGAAAATCGCTACGATGTGGTGATTAATGCTGAAGTCATTGAACATATACCCAATCAACAAGACTTACTGAAGCAATGTAGTCAATTATGTAAAGTAAATGGCTGTGTCATCATGGCAACGCTAAATCGTACGATTAAATCTTATCTGGTCGCCATTGTAGGTGCTGAATATATTATGCGATATTTACCCATTGGCACCCACAGCTGGCATGCCTTTGTTAAACCAATTGAATTAAATAACATGGCTGAAAACGGGCGATTACAGTTAGTAACCGGCATTGGCATGACATATAACTTATTCACTAAAACCTGGTCTACAACGTCCAGCCTAGCGGTTAATTATGTGCAAGTATACCAGCGCTTAACTCCTGATTAGCACGGAAAATGAGCACTTTTTATGCAAGATAAAGTTGACCGATATGCTCACAAACTTTGTTGTTATCTTGCGTTAGGTGACTTTTTTCATAGCAAACAGGGTCGACTTATTTGGCTCTATTGAACAACACGCTTATTCAATTATAAAGTGAATGGCTTAAAGCTTTAGGGAGAAAATGAGTATGTTAGCCAACGTTTCCGATAGATTGAAACATATGTTTTTTGATGGAAGTTTTTGTCAGGCTGACAGAAAAATAAGCTACCAAAGCGGTCATTCATATCGTAGCGTTGGCATGACTTCAAAGTGCGCTTAGTTAACGTTAGGTATTGAAAAGCTTAATGTCTTCTTAGAGCGACTTGCAGATAGTCGGGGGCATTCAATCCTATGGCTATTTTTCGTTTATTGCAGCCGTTCACAGTAAAATGATAACTGACTCAACCGAGCAAATACCGGGAAGTCAACATCTTTACTAACATGCCATCAAACGCCACCCTTTCAACGCCTTATTAGCAAACCACGGAAAACCCAGTGAGGGCAGAGCCCGTAGATGTCACGCACAACTGTCCTGTCGGTTTAATCCAAATGAATGAGTCAGGGCTTTTTACACGGCCATATATTGGCAACAGGAAAAATAAATTAACGCGATGTATTATATAAAGTATTTTTTTTGCGTAATGCTTGCTTTTAACTCAGCAGACTCCGTATGATTTTTTGCTCATAATATGAACATATAGGCCATTGCCTCTTCAGGAAAGCAACGTGCATTCACTTCACATCATGGGGGTTGATTAATAGGTAGTTGTTACCTTACACCTTGGGTACCCCAACTATAGGATTATCACACGACACAACACAACATAAAATAGAAGTAGATAATGAAAAATAAAAATATAGTGTTAAAAATCTGCTTAACCGCTTTGGCTTTGTCTGTCGCTGGTTTAGCAAATGCACAAGATGCCGATATGCTCACGTACTCTGCAATATCGGGTGGTGAGTTGAGTATAGCAGGGCAAACCCCATTCTCAGGTAATAATGTTGGCGGACATCTCGCTGCACAAGCGGTCGTTGTTATCGGTGCTAATAGTGAGGTAAATGACATCTATGCTGGCGCTGCCGTGGGAGTCGGGGCAAATGCCATCGCTCACAACATCATCGCGGGCGCTGCCATTACCTTGGGCGCTGATGCGTGGTCGAAATTTATTACAGACGAGCAATTAGCCACAATCACCTTTGGCGCTGGGACCTATAACGATAGTAACTAGAGAGACGGCTGCGAAGATGGTGTAGGAATTCAGTCTAATGACGACATGGCAAAGAAGATGACCATCATCAAAGAGAGATTTGTAGGAGGCGCGGTTAACGCGGCGACTTCATCGGTTAGTTGCGGTCACTTGTATGCGACGGGCGCCATTAGTATAGGTAGCATTGGTGTAGAGAGTGACGGTAGTCCAGCCACTTGTGAAAATTCAGATGCTGTCTTCACTTATCTGGAGACACTCGATTAATTAGCAATAATGACGCACTGTATGTAATACGTGCCATTTCTCAGAGTTGATGGTCAGACGGTTATAGTCTGGCCATTTTTTTGCCAAAGTAAGTAAATAGATAGCCTGCCCACCAAGGTAAATCATTAAAAGGTCTCAGTGCAGGCCACCTCGGATGAGACCCTCTACTAGCACAAGAAATATGTTCAAACTCAGACAAGTCACTTCCTCACTTTCGAATATGACTATTATTGGCGACACTGAAGAGTTTCAGGCGAGTTGCTCTTGTTATACGCGGATAACCTAGCGTTATGGTACTTTTTGAAATGAAAATAAGCTAAGCGCTATTTAAACAAGCCTGAGCATTAGCAATACCCTGTGTACGTTTTAAACCCACATGCTCAGCAGTACCCACAGCACCGGTGAAAACACCTTCAAAATTTGAGGTGAGCTTTTTAACCCACTTTTATCACTACTGTGCAGTCTTGAGAGTATTTGCGCGGTGTTAGTGTTAATCGCACCCCGTTTGTCTTCTCTTATCACTCGTCTGGTTTCATCAACGAGGGTCAAGTAATCCTTTCAGCTAAAAGAGATGCCTACTGATTTTTCTTGGTGTTCATTACTTGTGAAAGGCAATAACATTGAGGGTTGCTCACCCTTGATGGCCGCTTTGATACCCAGCTGAATACGGGTAAAGCTCGATTGCTCTGGTGTAGTGGCAATCCTTACACGTATGGGGTTTAAGTCAACACTAGCCATACATGCTAGTAATGCACCTTCGTCCAGTAAAGCTTGAGCGTTTAAAACGCTCTTCTCAAAAATGTCCTGTACACTTATCTTCTGTGTTGGCTTGGCGGGTAATAGGCTCGTTTTATGAGCGCACAAAGCAACTAATATCGATTAAGCGTTGTTTATAGGCAAAGGCTGCTGCTTTAACCCTTCCTAGCTCGAATTTATCTACAGTGTGATTGTATTAATATCTCTTGGTCAGGATGGTGCCTTTAAACAACTTATGCTAACGAGTCAGCAGATCTAATGTAGACTCGTTTTTTATTGGTTCACTATTCACATGCAGTTCTGAATTCAAATGATTATGTATGACCGCATGGGCACAAATATCAATCACAACCACTTGATATAGTTGAAAAATACGTTTTAAATCCAACTACGTCTATGCTCATAGCTAACACCCGCTTCTTTATCAACACCACATAAAAAAGCTTTGCGGACGGTTCGACTGCAAATATGATGTAGAGTAAGAGGCGGAGCGTAGTTGAACTATTTCTCTGTTTCTCCTCCCCGAACCGTACGTATACCTTTCAGCGCATACGGCTCTCCACTTAATTGTGGCTAACAGCCATTGCAACATCGTTATAGCCAGACGTAACCGTGTTTCTAATTTCATCTCTAAGATAAGGATTTGATTCTGGTAATCACCAACGAAATGGTAATTTAGCGCTACTCACTAACCTAAATAGTGATGTTGCACATAAATTACCTCTGTTGCTTTTACCAAATAGCACCCAAGTCTTAGCCATTAGCATCACCCCATAACTTTACTGTTTGTTTTCGCAGGTAAAATTAGAAACTGTCATTTGTATGAAGTTAGTTCCGTTTCCGTGAAATACCGCTTTTTTGTTGTACTTTTGACAATGCTCTATAGCCATAGTTGCAACATTTGATGGCAGTTGACTACATTCGTTTAGCTCAGAGCTAAACGATTTATAGGGATTGCAGCCAGCATCGAACCCCATGGACATTTCGGCATAAGTAATCGTTAGTCCTTCACTGCTGGCTTCGCCAATTTTGGGATCGGTTAATGTTTTAGTATTCGATGTTGACACTGATGATACATCTCTAGGTGGCTCTGGTGAAGCACAGCCAGCAAGTCCAATAGTGAGTAATGATACAACAAGGTAATTTAGGATTTTTATCATGGTAGTGATCTCATTAAATTAAGTAAGCGTAGTTAGCCTCCATTTAGTCTGTTCTCACGACAAAATATCACCTTCCTACAATGTGTTTACTTATAACCGCTCTTTGATAATTCACTCCTTGATTCGTTAACTATAGATCACCTTTGTTATTTATCAAGTTTATGGCGGTTCTGATGTTTCACTCTAATTTTTCCAATTTAAATCTTCTTCAAATGTTAGGTAAAAATATGAGGTTATTTGCTCATATTTTTATTTAATCCTATTGTGGTTTTTTAGTCATTGCTTGGTTCTTTACCTTACTTTTAGTAATCATAATTATTTAATGCGTTCTTTAAGGCTTTTACGACTTCAACTTTAAGATAGGTTAGTGACTCGCACATTACATTTTAATCAAAATAAAAACAAAGCAACAGTGTACGAGAAGGAAATATAATTACGTTTCTTGAAAGCTACCATGAATTATCTCATTCAGATTTCAGGAGAAGCATATAGCTGCTTTGAGAATCATCCTATAAGCATATACGTGACGTTCAACCAAGGCAGGCTTGGGGAAAATATGCTAATAGGACACAAAGTTTAATTGATTGTCAAAAATCTGTTTTGGTTAGTTCCAATGTTTATAACGTACTAGATGATGAAATTAACTTTTATAATCCAACTATCATTTTTCAACAGGTTAACTCCTATTATAGTTAGGATAATACGGATGGGTAAAATTGTTAATACCATCTCTGAGATCAACAGCAGAAGCGAACTACTTACTTACTTACTTACTTACTTACTTACGCACTTTGCCATTGAAGATTACTAGTTTAATGACGAATGACTGTTGAGGTGGCGAAGTGGACTATTTATTGTGATAAATATGTGTCTAAATTAGATCGGCTATTTGGAAAAATTGAATGTTCAGATATGAGTCGCCAAAGGCATCATGAGCTTACAAGAGTCATAGCAATTATTCTCGTTCTACAACTGTATTTGATTTTTTGATCATGATATTAGTCTAAAAATCAATTTTAGGGATGGCTGCTATGCTAATAATTATCAAGTTAACCTTCGACCTTCTGAAATCAACTAAAGAGTGTGCAATCGAATTCTATCTATACAAAAAATTTCAAAATTTTTCTTCCACTCTTGCGCACCAAGAAGGCAGGTTCCAACTTTATTTGGAATGTTTTTGATACTTTTTTAATAAATAAGACTTACTGCCAAATTTTTTCTGTCTTTATTTAGCTTCTACAATAGTGTGTAACCTATTGTTCAGCGATTTTTTGTAGCTCGGACTTTAGTCCGTCAACCGTTAAGCGAGCGGTTAATGTTATGGGATCACTGCTGTCTACAGCAAGTATTGTTTTTTTGTTCAGCATTTAAACCAGAAAAAGATCAAATTTCATTTAACCTGATGGACTAAAGTTTAACCTAAATAATGCCTAAGAGTGATCATGCTGTGTTAAATTTTTTTGTGATCTTTTGTAGGTCTAACTTTAGTCCGTTAACTGTTTAACTGTTTAACTGACTATTAACCTATATAGGAAAAATATAAATAGCCAAGTATTATCCGCTTTAATCTATATCGTGTAGCGGCCACAGAACAATGTAGTCTTCAAAGTCTTCTAATTGAACCTCGTTATCTTTAACAATTTTGCCACGAACTGACATGCCCGCCTGATGCATAGCTGATTTTTTACCATTGTGAAGCAGCGGATGCCAAGAGGGCATGCCTCTGCCCTCTTTTAAACGACGATAAGTACAACTTGTTGGCATAAAAAACACATCATCTAAGTTGTCTTGGGTTAACTGCACACAATCTGGCACAAGCTCAGTACGTTGCTCGTACTTAGAACATTGACAACTTTTATCATTAAGTAAATGACATGCAATGCTCGAGTAACTCATTTGCTCGCTTTCAGTAATATGTGTTGTCGGCATCAGATCCATTTCGTCTGTGGTGCTTTCATCGTCAATAAATTTATGTAAACAGCATTTAGCACAGCCATCACATAATGACTCCCATTCGGGTCTGCTCATTTCATCTAATGATTTGGTTTCCCAAAAACGTTCGACTGGCACTTTTTTTGATTTTATTATCGAACGGTTACTTTTTTTACTCATAGGGCTAATTATCGCTGTTTATTACTTTCTATTATTTTTTAATACGTGCTATTTAATACTGTATTTTTAATACTTTTATTGAATAGGTGGATATTTAATCTGATCTGATAAATGTCCAACTGAACTGACAAAGTAATAAGATAAATTCCAATGCATTAAGCTTTTGTAGTTGTTGTAAGCCAAGTAAGCACGACCTTTTTTGTCATCAGGAAAAACTAAGGCGGCTTTAATATCAACTACAGGTAAGTTAGTACCGTCGCTGCGTCGAATGCCTAAAGCTTGCCACTGTGCCAAGGTTTTTTCACTTTTAGCCCAAGCTTTTAACCAGTTTTTACGACCACCAGTATTTTTAGGAATCGCTAACGAGGTATCAAAACCACTGGGTAGCTTAACTTGGCGGCCCCAAGTAAGTTGATCACTCCAGCCTTGTTTATTCAAATAATTTGCCATTGAAGCAAAAACATCCGCTTGGTTGGCCCAAATATCTTTTTTACCATCGCCATCGCCATCAACGGCATAGCCAACAAAAGAAGTGGGTATAAACTGATTTTGCCCCATAGCACCGGCCCAAGAGCCTTTCATATTGACACTATCAATATGGCCCTCTTTTAATATTTGTAACGCGGCCCAAAGCTGCTTTTTAAAGAAGACTTCGCGGCGTCCTTCATACGCTAAAGTTGATAACGCAGAAATAACATTATAGTTACCCATTATTTTGCCAAAGTTAGTTTCTAGCCCCCAAAGCGCGACAATAAAACGCGGTTGCACACCGTATTTTGCGGCTACTTTTTTTAGCAGCACTTCGTGTTCTTTATATTTTGCTCTAGCACGCTTTATTTTCCAATCCGGTAAGCGCTTTGGTAAATAAGTATCAAGTGTTTCAACCGTTTCCGGCTGATTGCGATCGGCTTTTACCGCACGTTGATGAAACACAACATTAGCAAAAGCGTCATCAATTAATGCTTGTTCAAAACCCTTAGCTAGCGCCTCTTGCTTGAGCTTAACAATGTATTGCTCAAAGCTGACTTTAGTATCTGACGCTGTCGGTGCTTTGTCAGCAGCAAAGCTAGTTTGTGAACACAGGGCTAAACAAAGTGAAAGTAATAATATTTTTACTGATTTTATCGCGTTGATAGAGCGCATTATGATTCATCTCCTTGACTCTCATCACTACCTTGCATATTAACCTTGTGCGCTTTTAGCATGTCTTCTTCCTGCGGCGTTAATTGCAAGTAATAACCTTGTTTAACTAAACTTACTTTTACTTTATCAAGGTCAGAAAAGCCCAGTTTTACTTTTGTTGCGAGGTTAAGCACAGTAACCAACACGGGCTTACCAAACATTTTCATTAAGGCTTCAGGCACATCAGAAAAATCATCTCGTTTATTAATAAAGAGATAGGTTTGTACTTTTTTGGAACTTTTATAAACACTACACAGCATAATGGAGACCTATGATTAAAAATGGATTATGAAATGTTGCTAACTTGGCTTTATCTTAGCAAGCTTTGAGTAAAGTTATTATCACAAGACGACAACGCCTTTACTTGTTATATGATGTTTTACTCTGCGTAATTCAAGCATCAGTTATGCGCAATTTATCCCTAACTGATAGTTAAGTTATTGAAAGTCATTCTCAACAAATGCTAGCAATTGATCACCTAACAAGGGCTTACGCCAACCGCGCATAATATCAACCATGCTGGGGTTGTTCTCTGCATCATTGAGCTTGAAATGCCAAGAAAGAAATTGATTTATTTGTTTTTTAGACGCTAAGTTCTCTGTCAGTAAGTTGGTTTGTGTACTTAATTCGTTAATATAATTTTTAACTTTTTTAAAGTTCTGTTTATATCCAGGATATTCGTCCAGACGAGTAATTTGCTTAGGTAATTTAATATCTTGTGCTTCAGCTACACGTTTTAATACCGTCAGCATAGCGTTACCTTTATGGCGAATATCAAGTAATTCAACACCTTCAATGCTCGACATAGCACCGACATTACTGGGATTAATTTGCGCTAAGGCGAATAAGGTATGATCTTTGGCAATAAAACCAATCGGCCGATCTTTTAGTTTAGCTTGTTGATAGCGCCAAATGGTTAATTGCTGTAATCGATAAAGTTGTGGTGGATTTAAACGCCAAGCCATTTTAACATTGAGATACAACTGGCTTTCATCAATGACTTTAAACTTACGTTCAACCATGACATCACTTTCTTCTTTTACTGCCGCCAGCCAACCAGACTGTTCAATATCGGCCATTAATCTAGGCAGAATATCAAACAAGTGCTCAACATCAGCCGCCGCATAACTAAGTTGCTTTTGTGTTAGCGGCCTTTTCATCCAATCGGCCCTAGATTCAGACTTGTCTAATTCTATCCCTGTGTAATGCGCAATCATAGCGGCATAGCCCATTGATATGCCATGACCTAAAAATGACATAATAATTTGACTGTCAATTAAGTTTAAAGGCTGACAGTTACCTGCGGTAAGAAAAACTTCAAGATCTTCGGAGCACGCATGCAGCACTTTTTGCACATTCGGATTTTCAAGTAATTGCCAAAAAGGCGATAGGTCTAGCAAAGCAACTGGATCAATTAAGGCTAAGGTTTTACCGTCGTTTATTTGAATCAGCCCTAATTTTGGATAGAGCGTTCGTGTGCGCACAAACTCAGTATCGATAGCCAGTATACTTGCTTGGGAATAGCGTTGACAAACTAGATGTAATTGCTCGGAGTCTTCGACATAAATTCTTTCAAGAGTTGCTTGCACGTAATATCCTATATAAACCAAATACTAAGAAAATCGCTTGTTGTTACATTGAAACGTTAACAGCGGGTAACGGGAAGTTGCATTATACTAATTTGACTCATTAAATAATCACCTTGCTCATCAGGCACAATGGATAAATATGAGGCCTAAAATTTAGTCAGTAGTTATTCACCTTATAAATTTTATAACCTGGTAACTTTTCATTTTAACTATTAAAAATAAGCAGATAATTAATCAACTTGATATTAAGCGTACCATAGCCTATTTTCTAATTGTTTTCTAACGATTGCTAAGATGATATTTAATGGCTCAGCACAAATAAAAATGACAAGTTCGAGAGTTAATTGAACTTGTCATTTTTTTCAGCACTAAATTTCAACACTAGCATAGTACGATTTTTAACGTTTACGTCTAGTTACTTGTTTGCTGCGGTGTTGATGTTTTTTCACTGAGCGACGAATTCTGCGACTTTTTGCGTTATCCATGGCTTTTTCGTCAACCTTAACTTTACTTTGTATTTCAGGCGCTAAATCAACCAGTGTTCTGTAGTAGTTAACATCTTTTAAGTTTAATTCTGTCCAACCACCTAAAGGTAACTGACGCTTCATTTCCATGTCACCGTAGCGAACACGGATCAAGCGGCTTACTTGTACATCTTGGCTTTCCCACAAACGACGAACTTCACGGTTACGTCCTTCAGACAGCACAACATGGAACCAATGGTTACGACCTTCACCACCTCGATAAGTAATTTTTTGAAACTTCGCAGTACCATCTTCTAATTTAACGCCATGGCGCAAGGTTTGTAACATGGCTTCATTAACATCACCAAATATACGTACAGCGTATTCACGTTCAACCTGTTTTGAAGGATGCATTAAACGATTGGCAAGCTCACCATCAGTGGTAAAAAGTAACATGCCTGAGGTGTTAATATCCAAACGACCTACCGCAACCCAGCGGCTACCATCTAACTTAGGTAAACGGTCAAACACTGTTGGGCGACCTTCAGGATCTTTACGGGTACACATTTCACCTTCCGGCTTGTTGTACATCAGTACCCGGCAAAAGTCTTCTTCTAATGCCTTAAGCTTAATTTGATGGCCATCAACTCGAATAAGTTCATTGCCTTCAACACGATCGCCTAAATAAGCAGTTTTACCTTCAACACTCACACGACCAGCGCTAATGTAGGTTTCCATTTCACGACGTGAACCAGCACCTGCTCGTGCTAATACTTTTTGCAATTTTTCAGACATAGGTCTTAACTCTCTTACGTCAGTAACTTCACAGATAACAGGGTATAAAACCGGCTACTATTACGTCTCTGTCTCTTTAAGTTTAGGGTAAATAACCCCGGTGTTTAATTATTATAATGGTGATTATAGCTAAAGTGTTAAACACCTTAACTAGTAAAATCTGCCATAGGCATTAGTTCTGGCAATTGGTCCAGTGATGTTAGCGAAAAGTAATCAAGAAATTCTTGCGTACTTGCATACAATACAGGTCGACCTGGCACTTCCTTATGACCTACAGTTTTAATCCAATTTCTTTCCGTTAATGTCTTAATGATTTGACTACTAACACCAACACCGCGAATGTCTTCTATTTCACCACGGGTTATCGGTTGTTTGTAAGCAATTAACGCTAATGTCTCTAAAATAGCACGTGAATATTTCGGTGCTCTTTCTTTATATAAATGCGCTAAATCATCACTAAATTCTGTGGGTGTTTGAAAACGATAGCCTGAGGCTACTTTATTAAGCTCAACACCACGGCCTTTATATTGGGCCTGAATAGCGATGATTATATCACGAATACGAAGATTACTAATACGATATTCAATTAAAAAATCACGTTTAAGTAATTGCACAGACAACGGCTTATCTGCAATAAATAATGCGGCTTCAACCAAGCGTTGTAGCTTGGCATCATCGATGTCTTTGTGGCGTATTTTATCGGTTATCATTGCGGCTAATCTCGACCTTAATTCTGTTATAAATTTTGCTGTAAGTTCTGCATTAGGTTTTGCTAGAACTGAGCATACCGAGGAAGACAAACGCGTATTTCACCATAAACTTGCGTTTGAACACACTCGATCAACGACTCTTTGATGAGTTCAAGAATGGCTAAAAATGTCACCACAACACCTTGCTTACCCTCTTTCACGGTAAATAAGTCGCTAAAATTTCTATAAGCTTGCTCATTTTTAGTCTGTGTAAGTGTTGCCAAAATATCTGCCATACGCTCTCTAGTCGATAATGACTCTTTATGAATATGATGGTGTTCATAAGCTTGGGTGCGCTTTATTACACCTTGCAGGGCTGTTACTAACTCGGCTAGATCCACTTGGCTATTGAGTATTTCAGGGACCAATTTTTCGGCTAATTCTACATTGGCAACAAAGTTATCGCGATCAACTCGCGGTAATGCATCAAGGTTTTCAGCCGCTTTTTTGATTACTTCATATGTTTGTAACTTTCTAACCAATTCAGCTCTTGGATCACCCTCGTCTTCTATCACGGCTTGTTTGGGTAATAATAAGCGTGATTTGATTTCGGCTAAAATCGCTGCCATAACTAAATATTCAGCAGCTAGTTCCAACTTAATATCTTTCATTAAATCGACATAAGCCATATATTGCGTGGTAATAGGGAAAATAGGTAAATCTAGAATATCGAATTTTTGTTTTCGAATTAAATACAGTAAAAGATCAAGCGGCCCTTCAAACAACTCTAGAATAACTTCTAAAGCGTCAGGCGGAATAAATAAATCTTGTGGTTTTTCAATAATGGCCTCACCGCGTAACAAGGCAAAGGGTAATACTTGCTGCAACATAACACCAGACGCTGGACTATTACCTTGCGTAATCTTATTAGATAATTTATCTGTACTATCGGACATCAGTAGCTTTCAACATTAAAGATTTTTGTTTCATAGATTAACCGGGAAAGGCTCATGCTCAAAAGATCATGGCTAATCGTTAATTATGCTAAGCCGCTTTATTGAAACGGTGTAGGATCGCCTTCACCAAACCGAATGATTTCAACTTCATCATTAGAAAAATCAATCACAGTGGTTGGCTTTTCGCCTAAATGCCCACCATTGATAATCAAGTCAACCTGGTGTTCTAAAATATCGCGGATATGCTCAGGGTCAAATTCTGCGGTTGCATCACCGGGCATGATCAAGGTGGTCGACATTATTGGCTCACCTAATTCAGCTAATAGTGCTTGGGCAATATTATTGTCAGGGACGCGAATACCTATAGTTTTACGTTTTGGATTTAATAAGCGTTTAGGAACTTCCTTAGAGCCTTTAAAAATAAAGGTATAAGGCCCTGGACTATTATTTTTCAGCAAACGAAAAACACTGTTTTCAACACGAGTATATTCGGATAATTCGGATAAGTCGCTGCACATTAAGGTGAAATTATGATCTTTATTAATATCTCTAATATTACAAATTCGCTCTAAGGCTTTTTTATCACCGATATGACAGCCTAAAGCGTAACCAGAGTCGGTTGGATAAACAATGACGCCACCTTGGCGAATAATAGCAGCCGCTTGTTTCATTAAACGACCTTGCGGGTTATCAGGGTGAACATAAAAAAACTGACTCATAATGAGCTCCAACTAAATAACAGGTTTGTCATGATAAGGTAGCGTTAAATTAAGTGATTAATTAAAATTAGCTATAGCGCTTAATTAAACTGACCTGTGACTAAAATTTCTCACGTACTTTAAAGGTGATTAACTACCAAGCACTAAAATAGACAATTAACTTATTGCTTGTGTTTGCCACAGTTGCCAAATAGGTTTGGCCTGCTCAGGCATCACTAAATTTCGCCCTAAGTCACTCCAGCGACTTGGTTGATGAAAGTCAGATCCCATCGAAGCATGTAAATCATATTCTGCACAATAGCTTAACATTATTTTACGCTGTTCGTTGTTCATTTGTGGTAAAACCACCTCTAAACCATCACCTTGTGCCGCTTTAAAATCAACAATTAAGCGCCGTAACCATTTAGCAGTTAAGTCGTAACGGATCGGATGCGCCATCACAGCAACACCACCAGCAGCATGAATAACTGTTACAGCTTCTTCGATACTACACCAATTTGGATTGACATAGGCCCGCTGACCTTTACCAATATATTTATCAAAGGCTGCTTGCATTTTACTAACAATACCGCGGTGCAAAAGTACTTTAGCAAAATGTGCTCGGGTGATAGAGCCTTCACCCGCTAATGCTTTAGCTTGGCTGTAAACGTCGTTAAAACCGCACTTTGTTAATTTTTCGCCCATCGAAATAGCGCGCGCTTCTCGACGTTCCTGTTGTGCTGAAATTAACGCCTGTAATGCCTCGTGGTCAGTATTAATATTTAAACCAACAATATGAATTTCAAAACCCTGCCATTGCGTCGATATTTCAATGCCATCAATCAAAGTTAATGGAATATTTTTGTCTATAATAGTTTGTTTTGCACTATCAAGACCTTTAACTGTATCGTGATCAGTGATGGCTAATACGTCAATTTGAAAGTTAACTGCCCGTTCTATTAGCTCTTTTGGCGTTAATGCGCCATCAGAGCAATTAGTATGGCTGTGCAGATCAACGCGCAAGTTTGAAAAATCTTTCTCATTTGTAGAATCAGTAGTTGACATCATTACGTGAATCGGTTCTTCTATAGGGACTTAAAACTGTTTAAAACAAGTGCAAGTCGCTAATTAGGCAAGTGAATGACAACGATTTTACTGAGATAAAACAGATAATGATACAAGTAAAAAAAACTATTTCTTTGATTTGGTGGTGGCATAACTCTAGATAACTGGGTTGTGATGTTTACTTGTACGTAAAAACTTCGAAAACCCGCACCTTATTGCGGGTTTTTTTTTAAAAAAATTTTGAATTAATTAACATGACAAGAGAATGACTATGTTGCGCATTAAAGCTAAACGTTGGTTCTTATGGTGGCTTCTGCCTATTTACGCTGGATGACTTTTTTTAAATAGATTATTTGTAGGAATACCCATGAGCAATACCCAAGAAAGTAACACCGAAAAAACAATCGAACAAAACGCCCAAAACAATACTGAAACAAATACTGAAACAAATACTAAAAAAATACCATTAAAAACTGCACACGACCATCAAGAGTCTGGTGCTGTAGTTACAATTACCGATACGTTAAGTTATCAAAATGATCCACTTGCGGTCTTTCACACACTTTGCGCTGACAAAGAAAACACCCTATTACTAGAGTCAGCAGAAGTTGATAAAAAGCATCAACTGAAAAGTTTACTGCTAACCGATACCGCAGTTAAAATTGTTTGTCATGGTCATATAGTCAGCTTTACTGCCTTAAGTAAAAACGGCGAAAATGCTCTTACCTTTGCCAAGCAAGCCTTAGCATCAGTCGCGTCGATTACCGGTGACAACCAGGCTTTCACCGCAAGCTTTGCACAAGTAACTGAACAACTCGATGAACGTTCACGCCTATTGGCTGTTAACCCATTTCAAAGTTTGCGCTTGTTTAATCAGCTGAAAAATATCAACAAACACCCGTTCGCCGTATTTCTTGGTGGCGCCTTTGCATTCGATATGATGGCCATAAGTGAATCGTTGCCCAAAGTTGAGGATAGCGAAAACTCCTGTCCTGACTTTGTTTATTACCTTGCAGAAACTCTGATTATTATTGATCATGAAAAACGCTCAAGTGAAGTAATTACTAACCAATTTACCGGCACAGGTTATGAAACAGCCAAAACAGCCGCATTAGCTAGAATCAAACAAATAAAAGCCACTTTATGTACTGATATAACAGCGACATTTGAGCTTAAAGCTCCAGACATTAATTCAACAGTCAGTGCAAGTCAGGATAATACACTAAAATGTGACATCGACGATGACGCTTTTTGCCAAATAGTGAATGACTTAAAAGAGAACATTTTAGCCGGTGATATTTTTCAGGTGGTTCCCTCTCGCACCTTTAGCCTGACTTGCTCAAATAACCTTAATGCTTATAAAGCCTTAAAACAGAGTAATCCAAGTCCTTACATGTTTTATTTGCAAGACAGTGAATTTTGTATTTTTGGTGCTTCTCCAGAGTCAGCACTTAAATATCAACAAAGTAACAGACAAGTAGAAATTTATCCTATTGCCGGTACCCGACCACGGGGGTTTAATCCTGATGGCAGCTTATCACCTGACTTGGATAGCCGTATCGAATTAGACTTGCGATTAGACAAAAAAGAGTTAGCCGAGCACATTATGTTGGTTGATTTAGCCCGCAATGATATTGCACGCGTTAGCCAACCTGGCACTCGTCACGTAGCTGAATTATTAAAGGTTGATCGGTATTCCCATGTTATGCACTTAGTTTCTCGTGTCTGCGGTACATTAGAAGATGAATTAGATGCGCTGCACGCTTATCAAGCTTGTATGAATATGGGCACCTTGTCAGGCGCACCAAAAGTAAAAGCAACCTCATTAATACGTGAAGTTGAAGGCAAGCGCCGTGGTAGTTATGGCGGAGCCGTGGGTTATTTAACGGGTGAAGGTGATATGGATACCTGCATTGTTATTCGCTCAGCATTTGTGAAAAATAAGCGTGCACAAATTCAAGCCGGTGCCGGCGTAGTTTTTGATTCTGATCCGCAATCAGAAACCAACGAAACCCGACAAAAAGCGCAAGCGGTGATCAGTGCAATTAAGGAAGCAGAAGGTAAAGTCTTGATAATTTCTCATCAAAAAAGGCCTAAAACGATAGTGAATAGCGAAGCATTACAGCCGGAGGTTAAATCATGAAATCATCTGACGTTTTATCCAGCTCTTTACCAGAGTCTCTGTGCGACTCTCTGCCAGAGATAGTCATGCTAGATAATCTTGACTCATTCACCTATAACCTAGTGGATGAATTTCGCTGTTTGGGCTATCAACACACCATCTATCGCAATACCTTAAGTGCTGACTTTATTTTTAAAAAGCTGCAAGAGAAGCAGCAAAGCAACAGCGCAGGTGTTATTCTTGTACTATCACCTGGGCCAGGCGATCCAACACATGCCGGTTGTTTAATGGCGTTACTAAAACTTTGCGCGGGAACATTCCCTATATTAGGTATTTGCTTGGGACATCAGGCATTAATTCAACATTATGGCGGCGTTATAACGCGTGCACCTGAAGTAGTCCATGGTAAATCATCAAACATCATCCACAACCAATTAGGCGCTTTCAACAATATTGCTAGCCCTTTACCTGTGGCGCGTTACCATTCGCTGGTTGCTAGTGTTATGCCTAAAAAATTAACCATGACCGCACAGGTGAGTTTACTGTACAACAATGAAGAAATTATTTTACCTATGGCCATTGAAAATAGCACTGATGCCGCCATTGGCTTTCAGTTTCATCCTGAATCGATACTCACCACATTTGGCACCAACTTATTAGCGCAAAGCCTACGTCATTTATCAGCTTTAGCGAATAAAAGCCTTTATAAAGCACAGGGGAATACTCATGACAACCACTGAACTTAGTAGCACAGCTTTACAAAATTCTCAGGCAGTAAGTAACGATGACATGACTCATAGTGCACTTAATACCTTAATCGACGGTCATTCATTAACGCAACAGCAAAGCCAAAATGTATTTGAACAAGTGATCAACGGCCATGTTGCCCCTGAACGATTAGCCGCGATACTGACTGCATTAAAAATAAAAGGTGAAACACCAGCTGAAATTGCTGGCGCGGCTATTGCTATTCGCATAAATGCTACCGTTTTTCCAAGCCAAACCAACAGCGTTGCTGATTGTGTGGGTACTGGTGGTGACGGTGCCAATACCATTAACATCTCCACCACAGCAGCTATTTTAGCAGCGGCTTGTGGTTTGAAAATGGCCAAACATGGTAATCGAAGTGTTTCGAGTATGTCGGGCTCTGCTGATTTACTCGAAGCTTTGGGCGTTAATTTAACCATGTCACCTGAAGTGGCTAGTCAATGTTTGGCACAAGCCAATATCTGCTTTTTATATGCGCCGGCTTACCATAGTGGCTTTAAACATGCTGCTCCTGTTCGTAAAGCCATGGCGATTAGAACACTGTTTAATATTTTAGGCCCATTAGTCAACCCTGCAAAACCAGATATTATGTTACTCGGTGTTTATATCCCTGAGCTAATTAACCCGATAGCTCAAGCCTTATTACTCACAGGTGTTAAGCGCGCATGGGTAGTTCACGGTAGCGGCTTAGATGAAATAGCTTTACACGGAAAAACAAAGGTTACTGAGATCAATCATGGTGAGTTAGTTGAAAAAGAAATATCACCTACAGATTTTGGTCTGAAAAATTATACCTTAGCTGATATTAGAGGTGGAACACCACAAGAAAACGCCGATATTATTCAAGCCATATTGGCTGGTAAAGGCCTAGAAGCACACAAGAGTGCAGTAGTAATTAACTGCGCCGCGCTACTTTATTTGCATCGTGAGCAATTAAATGGCCAAGCAGATACCTTATTATTAGCGGCGCAACATGCTGCCCAAGTGCTGGCCTCTGGTGCCGCAACCAAAACCTTAGCAGACTTAGTTCGACTATCAAATTCCGGAGCAGCATAATGAGTAATATTCTTGAGCAAATCGTCGCTAATCGACGTATTGAGATAGCACAATTAAAAAAAGATCTGCCTTTAGCCAGCTTTATTGATGGCTTAACGCCATCAAAAAAAGACATGTATCAGGCATTAACACGCACAGCAGAGAAACCGCAGGCAGGCTTTATTTTAGAATGTAAAAAAGCTTCTCCATCAAAAGGTATAATTAGAGCAGATTTTAATGCTGGGGAAATTGGCGTTATTTATGATAAATATGCCGCCGCCATTTCAGTACTGACCGAACATAAATATTTTCAAGGCGACTTTAGTTATCTCAAAACAGTCAGTGACTTGGTAAGCTGCCCAGTACTGAATAAGGATTTTTTCTTCGACACCTACCAAGTTTATTTGGCAAGACACTATGGTGCTGACGCCGTATTATTGATGTTAAGTGTACTAAATGATGAAGAATATAATGAACTAGCAGCGGTTGCTCGGTCATTGAATTTGGCTATTTTAACAGAAGTGTCAGATGAAGAAGAATGTCAACGCGCCATTACCTTAAACGCAAAACTTATTGGTATTAATAATCGTAATTTACGTGATCTTTCTACCGATATTTCACGTACCTTTGACTTAGCACCTACATTACCGGATGATCGTATCGTTATTTCTGAGTCGGGCATTTATCACAACGCACAAGTAAGAGAACTTGCGCCTGCCGTTGATGGCTTTTTAGTCGGTAGTTCTGTCATGGCTCAAGACGATATTGACCTAGCTTGTCGACAATTAATATTTGGTCATAATAAAGTCTGTGGCTTAACCCGCCCAGATCATGCGAGTTTTGCTATTGATGCGGGCGCAGAATTTGGTGGCCTTATTTTTGCTGAAAAATCACCTCGATGTATCGATAAAGCTCAAGCAAAAGCCATTATTAACAAAAACCCAAGCATGAAGTATGTTGGTGTTTTTGTTAATCATCCACAGAAAAAAGTACTTGAATTAGCCCATGACTTACAGCTTAGTGCCGTTCAGTTACATGGCCAAGAAAATCAAGAATACATTGATAACTTGCGGGAAAACCTGGCCAGTAATTGTCAAATATTTAAAGCATTAGCTGTAGAGCAAACGGTGCCAACACTAGCAGAAAATGTTGACCATATTGTGCTAGACGGTAAAAGTGCCGGTAGTGGAGAAACTTTTAATTGGCAAGCGTTAACGAGTAGCGAACAAGACTTATCTTGTTGCTTTTTAGCTGGTGGATTAGCACTCGATAATATCACCCAAGCTTGTCAGCAACTGACCAATCAAGAATTATTTGGCTTAGATATCAACTCAGGTGTTGAATCAAGCCCAGGCATTAAATGTCGCGATAAACTTCAACAAATTTTCGCCAAAATACGGAATTATTAACATGTTAAAAGCAACAACTGAAAATCAGATTAAAAAAACCTTACCCGCCTACTTTGGTGAGTTTGGTGGTATGTTTGTCGGTGAATTACTAGTACCCGCTTTAGAGCAACTTGAGCAAGCATTTATTGAATCACAAACTGATGAAGCTTTTTTACAAGAGTTCAATAAACTACTGACAAGTTATGCCGGCCGCCCAACACCACTGAGCTTGTGTCGTAATATTGTTAAAAACCCATTAGTTAAAATGTACTTAAAACGTGAAGATTTACTCCATGGTGGTGCCCATAAAACTAATCAAGTTTTAGGACAAGCTTTATTAGCAAAACGCATGGGGAAAACTGAAATAATCGCTGAAACAGGCGCTGGACAACATGGTGTTGCTACCGCCATAGCTTGCTCATTATTAGGCTTGAAATGTAGAGTTTACATGGGCGCTGTAGATTGTCAGCGTCAACAACCCAATGTATTTCGCATGCAATTAATGGGTGCTGAAGTTATACCCGTAACAGCGGGCAGCGGCACACTTAAAGATGCAGTGAATGAAGCCTTACGCGACTGGTCAGCTAATTATGAAAATGCGCACTACTTATTAGGTACTGCTGCGGGTCCTCATCCGTTCCCAACCATTGTGCGTGAGTTTCAAAAAATGATTGGTGAAGAGGCTAAGCAGCAATTACTAGCTGAAGAAGGTCGATTACCCGATTACGTTATTGCATGTGTTGGCGGTGGCTCAAATGCTATTGGTATGTTTCAAGACTTCATCGGTGATGAAGGTGTAAAACTTATTGGCGTTGAAGCTGGCGGCAAGGGTACTGATACTTCGCTCCATGGTGCAACCTTGGTGGCTGGCACTAAAGGTATGTTACATGGTAACTATACCTATATTATGCAAGACAAAGTTGGGCAAATTGAAGAGTCTTACTCTGTATCAGCTGGCCTTGACTACCCTGCTGTTGGTCCACAACATGCACAATTGAAAGATTCTGGTCGTGCACAATATGTTGCCATAAACGATGATGAAGCGTTAGAAGCATTTCAATTACTCGCACGTAGTGAAGGTATCATTCCCGCATTAGAGCCTTCTCATGCCTTAGCCTACGCCTTAAAGTTAGCCGAGCAAGCGACCGAAGAAACCATCATTTTGCTTAACTTATCAGGTCGAGGTGATAAAGATTTAGCTCATGTAAACGCGATTATATCGCCAGAGACTGCTGAAAAAAGTACGGTAAAACATCGAGGAGAAGCATAATGAAGCAAGCAACTGAAATTGGCAGTCGTTATGACCAAACCTTTGCAAAATTAGCCAAAAAAAATGAAGGGGCTTTTATCCCTTTTGTTATCATCGGCGACCCCAATGCTGAGCAATCTTTTGCTGTAATTAAAACACTGATTGATGCTGGCGCTGATGCTTTAGAACTGGGTATGCCGTTTTCGGATCCCAGCGCTGACGGTATTGTCATTCAGATGGCAGCACTACGGTCATTAAAAGCCAATACTAACACTGATGTTTGTTTAGATGTTTTAGCCAAAGTTCGCGCCTATGCACCTGACATACCTATTGGCTTGTTACTTTATGGCAACTTAGTCTTTGCCCGCGGCATCAACAATTTTTATCGTGATGTAGCCTCGGCAGGTGTTGATTCAGTCCTTATCGCTGATTTACCGATACGTGAAAGTGAGGCATTTAGACAAGCGGCCATAGCAAATGGTGTTGCCCCTATTTTTATCGCGCCACCTAATGCTAGCGAAGCAACCTTAGAAAAAGTGGCACAATATGGCGCTGGTTATACTTATGTTTTGAGTCGAGTGGGTGTTACAGGCACAGAAACTGAGGCAGAAATGACCGGTCATAAACTTATTCATATCTTGGAGAAATACCAAGCTGCACCAGCCGTTATGGGCTTTGGTATATCGAAACCTGAACAAGTAAAAGCTGCTTTAGCAACAGGTGCAAAAGGCGCTATTAGTGGCTCTGCCGTTGTTAAAATCATTGAAAAAAATATTGATGATAACGATAATATGCTTAAAGAATTAACGCAATTTATTAGTGCAATGAAACTGGCTACTAAGCTGTAAGTTAAAAGTTAAAAGTTAAAAGTTCAAAATAACGATTAATTTTAAACAAAGCTCATAAGGATTGCCTTATGAGCTTTTTTATTCTTTATTACTTAATTTGCTAACATGGTGGATAACTATTTATTAAGCTCCATGTCAGTTGAAATTAAACGTGTTCAACACATAACCAAATAAAAAATATCCGCGGCAGATCTGAGTTAACCCATGAGGTTAGCCACCGGCTAAACAGTTGACAGACTAAAGTCTGACCTACAAAAAAGTTTCCAAACGCTAAGCGATCACCTGTAAGGTTTATATTGGCATTTGTAGGGTGGACTTTAGTCCATCAAGTTAAATGCAATTTCACCGCGCTCCTAACAAATGCCGATAGACAAAAATACCCGTTACGGATTTGAGCTACCCCATCAGATTAACCGCTGGCTAAACAGTTGACAGACTAAAGTCCGACCTAAAAAAATCACCAAACGCTAAGCGTTCACCCATAAGTTTTATGTAGGCCTTTGTAGGTTCGATTTTAATCCATCAAGTTAAATGCAATTTAACCGTGCTCGGCACAAATACTGATAAAAAAACACCCATTGCAAATTAAAGTTAATCCATCAGATTAACCACTGGTTAAACAGTTGACGGACTAAAGTCCAACTTACAAAACAATCACCCTTTAAAAGTATACTTTATAACCTAACAATCCTATTGTGGGGCAGAGCCATTTATTAATAGCTAACCACTAGTCAGAAATTTTTGCCCAAGTATCACGTAAACCTACCGTACGGTTAAATACTAACTTACCTTTTTCTGCATCCTGTGCTGATATTTTATTGTCTAAACAGAAGTAACCTTGGCGTTCAAACTGAAATGCTTGCTCAGGCTTCGCTGTTGCCAAATGTGGCTCTACTTTTGCGTTAGTGATAATGGTCAAGGAATCAGGGTTCATTACACTATGAAAGTCTTCTACTGCACCTGGATTTGGTACAGAAAATAAACGCTCATATAAACGAATTTCTGCATCAAGACTTTGCGCTGCCGCAACCCAATGAATAACACCTTTAGGCTTAGTGCCATCAGTGGGGTTTTTGCCTAAAGTCTCGGTGTCATATTGGCAATAAACTGTCGTTACCTTACCGTCTTCATCTTTATCGCAACGGGTGGCAGTTACTACATAAGCACCACGTAAACGTACCGCTTTGTCTAACACTAAACGTTTATATTTTTTATTAGCTTCTTCACGAAAATCTTCCGCTTCAATGAAAAGCTCTTTAGCAAATGGCACAATACGTGAACCAAAACTCTCATCGCTAGGATGGTTTTTAACCTTTAGGTTTTCAACTGTATCTGCAGGATAGTTTTCAATAACTAACTTAATAGGATCAAGCACTGCCATAGCACGTGGGGCATTGTCATTTAAGTCTTCACGAATACAAGCTTCTAAAACGCTCATTTCAACTGTATTATCCATTTTCGTTACGCCGATGCGCTTTGCAAATTCACGTAACGAGCCAGGCGTAAAACCTTTACGACGAAAACCTGCGATGGTCGGCATACGAGGATCATCCCAACCACTGACTAACTTCTCTTCCACAAGATTGTTCAGCTTACGTTTACTCATCACAGTATATTCGAGATTTAAACGTGAAAACTCATATTGACGCGGGGTAGTTTCAATTGAAATATTGTCAATAACCCAATCATACAAACGACGATTGTCTTGAAATTCTAGCGTACATATTGAATGCGTAATACCTTCAATAGCGTCTGAAATACAATGAGTAAAATCATACATTGGATAAATGCACCACTTATCGCCGGTTTGATGGTGATGAGCAAACTTAACTCGATAAATAATGGGATCACGCATACACATGAAGCTTGACGCCATGTCGATTTTAGCGCGCAGCGCACACTGTCCTTCTTTGAAATCACCTGCTTTCATTTTTTCAAATAAAGCCAAATTCTCTTCAACTGAAGTTTCACGATAAGGGCTGTTTTTTCCTGCTTGCTTTAACGTGCCACGATATTCACGTGTTTCTTCAGCATTTAAAAAACAAACGTAGGCTAAACCTTTTTCGATAAGCTCGACAGCATAACCATATAAACGATCAAAATAATCTGAAGAATAATGAATATCACCCGCCCATTCAAAACCTAACCATTTAACGTCTGCTTGAATAGAATTTACATAATCAATATCTTCTTTTTCAGGATTAGTGTCATCAAAACGCAAGTTACATAAACCCTGGTAATCTTGAGCAATACCAAAGTTTAAACAAATTGATTTCGCATGACCTATGTGTAAATAACCATTTGGCTCAGGTGGAAAACGAGTTTGTACTTGGCTATGCTTGCCACTAGCAAGATCGGCATCAATAATTTGACGAATAAAATTTGTTGGACGGTTTTCTACTTCCGACATCCACAGAACCCCTAAAAGATTAAAGTTTAAATAATATAATTAAAGATATTATATCAATAGAATTAACCAGAGCCCACCTAAAGAATATATATTCTGCGATGAAAGGGAAATATAATCGAACTTGTCCACTTAAAGGATGGTTTTCACACTAGCTTCCACTTAGTTAACACCAATACTTATACCCGGCTTAATATCATCAAAAGTGTAATACCTAGGCAAAATACATTCACATCCGATCAGTATATTGCTATGTTATTTATAATTTTCCTTTATCGTTAACCATATTAATGTCTGAATGCTCATCTTTTGAAACAATACTTTTATCTAACAGTTTACTGCTGAAAAATACTCAACAATGGCAACAAAAATCTAACAGCGCAATGACAGTAAATGGTTATTATCGCGCAGGTGTTAAAGACGCTAAACGTATTCACTTGTTACACGGCACTGGCTTTTCAGCCATGACCTTAGCCGCCATGGCATCACAATTACCCAAAGATTGGTCAATTTGGTTAACCGATGTACCAGGTCATGGCTATTCAACACAGCCAACAACGCAAATGCCCAACTGGCAAAAAATGGCCAATACCATCGCTGATGCGATTTATCTTCAGGCCAATGTTAAAGAAAATGGTCCTTTGGTGGGTATTGGACATTCAATGGGCGGTGTTATAACGCTACTAGCCGCAATTAAATATCCAGATTTGTTCAGCGAAATTATTTTACTCGATCCCGTTTTATTTCAAACTGAAATCATTATTGCGCAGCAACTCATGCGGGCAACTGGCGCATGGCGGAGAAGCTCATTAGTCAGATCGGTCGCTAATCGCACAGCGATATGGCCAAGCTTGGCTAATATGAAAGAAAATATTGCTGGCAAATCTTTTTATAAAGCTTGGCATCCACAAGTAATAAGCGATTATTGCGAGTTTTCCACTCATGTTAGTCATCAACATTCAGTGACGCTCAGTTGTCAGCCAAGTTGGGAAGCTTCAATTTTTGGCTCTTATCCAAAGGGACTCTGGCGAGCGGTATACAATATAAAGATACCCGTAGAGATATTAATGGCCAATAAAAGTTATTTCTTTATTCCAAAAGCAGTGAAAAGAGCAGCAAAAATCAATAAAAATATTCAATGGCAAAAATTTGGCCGACATCACTGTTTTCCTATGGAGCAGCCCTTGGAAACAGCAAAAGCCATTACTGATTTAATAATTTCAAAGCACGGGTAGTTTACTTAGTATATATACACGAATGTTCAAATGAAGAAAGACTAAAGGGGCTACATCAGCGATGTAAGTCGATACCAAGCATAATCATAGAATTTCTCCCTGAGTTCAACGGTAAAGGCCAAAGTATACATATGATGAGTCGTGAGCCTAGCGGTAATCGCATCGAGTTTACCTATACCCCAGCAAAATAAAAGTAACACCAACAGACTATTAAAATTTTTTTAAATAAAAAAACGCAGATCATCTGCGCTTTTTAAAGAGGTTATTCGTTGCTCAATGCTAAATAAGGTTGCCTAAAACTGAGCAACAACCTGTTCAACAACCATTTTAATGGCTTTACTTGGGTTGTCTTGTTCAGACGACTTAATACGCTTGACTGCCCATCCGTGCCATACCGGTTGGTGACTTTTGACATCATATACATCTATTGCCAATTTTCCTTCAGTAATATTTCGCACGCGCGTATCAGTACCCATGCCGCCGTAAAAACGACTACCCCACATAAAGTTGGTACGATACATCACAGGTAAAGTATCAACTTTTACTTTATCTCGACTACCCATGGTATATGAAATGGTGAAATCAGCCTGCTCTGCATCATTAACTAACTGATAGCCTTTAGCGATGAAAGCTTGTTCAATGGCATTATCAATTCTTACTTTCATCACCGGGTTAGCGTCAACAGACTCCGCTAAAATCTTGCTCTCGTTCAGCCAGGCAAATGTTTTATAATCAGCGGTAGTAATATCACTATTGCGATCAAAGTCAACTCTAGCTTGCTGGTTTGATACACAGCCAGCCATTGCACCAACAAGTGCTAACATTATGATTAGTTTATTTTTTAACATAAATCCTTCCAAGTAACTTTGATGTATTTAAAACTTAAGATAACAGCCTATCATAAAAATGTTAGTCCGCTACTGAAAAATGTAATGACATTACACTACATACATAATAATAAATAACGACTAATAACAGATCATTTACTAATAAAATTATTAATTTAACAATAAAGTATAGATAAAAATAATAGCATTTTAATAACTCAACCTAACTATTAATACCAGTTTCATTAATTAGTGGCTCTACTTCATATTCAGGAAACACAGCCAAACATAAGGCATTTATTTAACAACTATTTGTTCTAATTATTAAATAAATAACGCGCTAGTAGGTTATTTAAACGAGGAGAAATAATCAAAAATTAGTGAGATTGGTATAAGTAACCTTGAACTATTAAGCAACAAAAACCATAATTGCATGGTCAGATTAACAACCAATTAATGACAAATTTTGTTTTTAATTGGTATAATTTATGATTAATAATCATAAATTATAAACTTTATATTGACACATCTAGACAAACCCCTTAAAACTGTAGTCACTATTTTTTACACAAACATTTTTTAATATGAATTTCGTTAATACGCTGCTATCTCTCCTCATTCTCGTCTTGGTCTCAAAACCAAGGTGTGGGCGATATTGTGTGTAAAAATAAAGTAAAAAAATAACAACAATAAGCCCTCGCTCTGAAAAGAACGGGGGTTTTTTTATCGCTATTTATTTCAATTGATATTATTCAGAACAAATTTTATTTATTAAAGGGATTACATATGACAAAAGAGCAATTCTCAGGTGCCGAACTTGTGGTGAAAACCCTAGCAGCACTTAAGGTAAAATATTTATTTGGCTATCCGGGAGGTACTGTCTTAGATATTTATGATGCACTCTTTCGACAAGATGATGTTGAGCACATTCTTGTTCGCCATGAACAGGCCGCTACTCACATGGCAGACGGTTTTGCCCGCGCTACTGGTGAAGTAGGCTTTGTGTTAGCGACATCAGGGCCAGGTGCTACTAATTGTATTACCGGCATTGCAACCGCGTATATGGACTCTATTCCTATGGTGGTGCTTTCAGGCCAAGTGCCTACCGGACTGATTGGAGACGACGCCTTTCAAGAAACCGATATTGTTGGTTGCTCTCGGCCAATAGTAAAGCATAGCTTTAACTGCCGTAGTGTTGTCGACATACCTAACACTATTGCAAAAGCATTTTATATTGCCAGTACCGGTCGACCTGGTCCTGTGGTTATCGAGCTACCTAAAGATATTTTAATGCCGCAATACACTGCAGAGTTTAAATTAAGCGCAGAAGTGAACATGCGATCGTACAATCCAAACGTGAAAGGCCATCACCGTCAAATTAAGAAAGCGGTAGAAGCTATAAGCCAAGCAAAACGTCTTGTGGTTTATGCTGGTGGCGGCGTAATCATAGCAAATGCCGCAGAATTGCTAACCGAATTAGTAGAGAAACTTAACGCACCTGTTACCAATACTTTAATGGGATTAGGCGCTATATCAGGTTTACATGAAAACTTTATTGGTATGTTAGGCATGCATGGTAGCTTAGAAGCTAATAGAGCTATGGCAAATGCTGATGTTATTCTCGCTTTAGGGGCAAGGTTTGATGACCGTGTTACTAACAATGTTAAGAAGTTTTGTCCAGATGCTACTATCGTGCATGTTGATATTGATCCCACCTCGATATCTAAAACTATTAATGCTCATATTCCTGTTGTTGGCTTACTTGATATTGTAATTAAACAGTTGCTTGTTGAACTGGAAGAAAAGCAATTTAGTGTTAACAAAGAAGAAAACAAAACATGGTGGCAACAAATTGCACAATGGCGAGCAGTTAAAAGTTTTAGCTACGAACAAACTGATGGTGTAATAAAACCACAGCGTGTTATTGAATCTATGTATAAAGCAACACAAGGTGATGCCTACGTATGTTCTGATGTTGGACAGCACCAAATGTTTGCCGCGCAATACTATCCGTATGCGAAGCCACGTCAGTGGATAAATTCAGGTGGTCTAGGCACTATGGGCTTTGGCTTACCTGCTGCAATGGGCGTAAAATTAGCCTTTCCTAATAGTCATGTTATCTGTATTACCGGAGACGGTTCAATACAGATGAACATACAAGAACTATCAACTTGTTTGCAATATAATTTATCTGTGGTCATTATTTCATTGAACAACCGCTCTTTAGGCATGGTCCGTCAATGGCAAGATATGGTCTATGGTGGACGTCATTCCTCTTCGTATATGGATTCTTTACCAGATTTTGTCAAATTGGCTGAGTCCTATGGTCATGTAGGTATGCAAATTAATAAGCTTGATGAATTAGACGAAAAAATTAAAGAGGCTTTTGCGATTAAAAACCGACTAGTTTTTGTCGATGTGCTGGTTGATGAAAATGAGCATGTCTATCCGATGCAAATACGTACTGGTGCTATTGATGAAATGTGGATCAAAAAAGGAGTGAAAGGTTAATGCGCAGAATCTTAGCAGTATTATTAGAGAACGAAGCAGGATCACTTTCACGTATTGTTGGGTTGTTTTCTCAACGAGCATTTAATATTGAAAGTTTAACCGTTGCCCCCACTGATGATGATAGCTTATCTCGTATCACTATTGTCACCAAAGGTAATGACAAAATACTTGAGCAAATAGTTAAACAAGTAAATAAACTTATCGATGTTATTAAAGTAACTGACTTAACCGAGCGAAGTTATGTCGAGCGTGAATTACTACTTATTAAAGTCTTGGCAATGAACGAAAAGTCACGCAGTGAAGTAAAACGTATAACTGATATCTTTAGAGGCTCTATTATTGATATTGGTAAGCAGGTTTACACTGTTCAACTGACGGGTAATGCAGAGAAAATCAATGCTTTTATCTCCACACTCGCCAACGAAACAGAAATCATAGAATCAGTTAGATCTGGCTGTGTCGGTATTGCTCGCGGTGAAAAAGCGTTAAGCGTGAAGTAAGAATATACTTTGCTATATAGACAATTCTGAGGGACTTTAAGTATTTAACTTGATGGACTAAAGTCAAATCTACATTGAACCTAAATAGGGCCTACAAATGATCATGTAATCTTGGACAATGGTTTTGTAGGCCGGACTTCAGTCTGTCAAAAGTTTAGCCGGCGCTGAATCTAATGAACCAGCAATAATATGCAACCATATATTGTTATTATTGCTCGGTATTTAGCCCAACCTGTAGTGAATTGGCATAGGTAACATATCACCTACATATGGTTGTCAGTGAACATTTAGCCTTCGGCAATTTTTTTTAATATTCATATCTAAAAAGCCCGGTAACAAAATCTATCACCGGGTTTTTAAAAAGCCTCCACTTATTTAATGCTTAAGCTTTCTCTTCCATGTCAATCTGCGAGCTAAACCGGCAAATATTAACAATAAAATACTACTCGAACCAAAACCGGCACCCTGACGTTCTACTTTCTCTTCAACAGCACTACAATCCTCAAGCTCTCCCGCGATTGGCTTCAAGGTGACTGCACGAACTACATCTTCAAGTAGTTGTTCGCCTTGCTCATCAAGCATTAATACACCCTTTGAATCACGGCGAGGAACTCTGATCAATGCGGTTGCTGAAACTTCATTGGCATCATTAATATCACGTGCTTCAATAATCGTATAATCACTGCCACAGGCTAAAAAGTCGTTAAGATCGGTAAAAGTTTCACTGGTAATATCATATAAAAAACCATGTGTTCTTCTCGGGGTGCTGGTGTTGTCGTTATGCGTTTCAACCTCACCTTCACCTACTATTTTACCACTTTCATTAATAGCGCGAGCTGTACTCGAACTACCGTTAAAAAAGTCTGTTGGTAAAATCATTTCCATCGTTTCAGCATTGGTATCAACATGATAGAACTTAGTTCTTTGGTTACCATTAATAAAAGCATTAACATGCCCTATTGCTATACCGGCATCGTTAATGCCATAAGTACGCGAATCAAAGTACTTGCCGTGATCCTCAGTAAAGTCCATAACTTCACCGCCTTTATATACTACCGCATATAAACTACGACGTTCTCTTGCACTGGGTTCAGTTACATTTTCATTTACCCAGCCATGAGCATAACCGACGGCTACACCTTGATTATTAATAGCTTGAGCATAGTTAACATATTCACGAACATCATCAACATGAGGAGTAACTAACTGTCCTAATATTTCTGAGCTAATGATACCTTGTTCATCAATAGACCATTTTATTGCTTCAGTATTATAAACCTCAGCAATAATCTGCTGTACACAGATCTTAAACGGTAAATCATCAAGTACGTCTGGATCAGCACAACCACCGGTTTCATCGTTAATAAAGTCAATGGCATTTTGATCAATACTCGTACTAGCATAACCAACCGCAAAGTGAGACTCACTAATATCTAATATGGCTGATTCACCACCAAAACGTTGATCTTCAGGTAAATCTATCTCACTAGGAGGAATGACTTCGATGATACTGGCACCACCGTCAGAGGAGAAAAAACCACGGGTGGTAAATGCACGTAACCAGTGTGTTACTTCTTCCGCATCACTTTTAGTAAAATCAAGCGGTAAGTAAGGCGCTGAGGCATTGCCGTATACCCAGCCTTCATTGGTAATGCCACTAATAAATTCTTTTGTCGAGCGGGTCAGAATATCTGTATTAGGAATATTTTCATCAAATACATTAAATAATTCTGTTTGACCATTAAAGTTAGTCATGGCAAAAACATCACCAATTTCTTGATAAAGGCTATTACCCGCTCTTGAACTTAAAAACCTTATAACCCATGAAAGATCATTAGCCGTTGGATTACCTGCGCGTAAAGCCACTTCATCTTCAATATTAACTAGGTCGTGCACACCTTCATGACTTCGCTCAGCTAAAAGAACGATAAAGTCATAGTCATCTTCATCAAGGTATTGAAACTGTACGGGAAAGTTATAGATGTCAGTGCCTGAAATAGCAGCTTCACCGTTATTATTTTCCTGTTGTGAATAAGTGTATTTTAATGAGGAAACATTACCTTTATCAATAACTTGGTAAGTTGCAGCATTAACCGCGGATAGTCCTAATGCACTAGTGATACCTAATGCTAAAATTGATTTTACAAATTTGTTCATGTAACTACTAAACTCACTTTTGTTATTAATCATCTAATTCTTGCCATCTAGCGTAGGCAACTTCGAGTTTTGACTCATCTATAGCTAACTGGTTCAATATATTATTACTTTGCTCTTGGCTTTGACTAAAAAAGTCAGCGTGATTAACTTTTTCCTGCAAGTCAGCAATTGATGTTTCAAGTTCATCAATAATCCCAGGTAAGTTTTCTAACTCTGTTTTCTCTTTAAATGAGCGTTTTTTCTTAACCGGGGTATTAACCTTACTATTGGCTTTTTCAGCCACAGCGACTTTAGCAACGGCCTTAGTCGCTGTTTCACGTTGTTTGTCTTTATAAGCTAAGTAATCATCAACATCATCGTAGCCACCAACGATTTGTGAAACGTGACCGGTACCATCAAAATACAAGCAACTATTGACACAGTTATTAACAAAGTCGCGATCATGGCTAACTAAAATAACTGTTCCTGCATAATTTGCAACGACTTCTTCCAATAGCTCTAAAGTTTCAATATCCAAATCATTGGTTGGCTCATCCAAAATCAATAGGTTACTGGGGCGTAAAAATAACCGAGCAAGTAACAAGCGATTTTTTTCACCGCCCGATAAGGCTCTAACGGGTGTTCGTGCACGCTTAGGACTAAAGAGGAAGTCTTGTAGGTAACCTAATACATGTCTTGGTTTACCGTTTACCACAACTTCTTGCTTACCTTCACCGACAATTTCTTGCACGGTTTGGTTAAGATCTAAGGCTTCACGATGTTGATCAAAATAAGCAATATCTAAATTAACACCTGAGCGCATTTTACCGCTGGTAGCTTCAAGATTGCCCATAATCATTTTAATCAAGGTCGACTTACCCGTACCGTTAGCACCAATAAAGGCGATGCGGTCATTTCGGGTGATCAATAAATCTAAATTTTTGATAATAACTTTATCATCAAAAGCGATAGTTATGTCTTCCGCTTCAAATACCAGCTTACCTGAACGGTCGCCTTGGGTGATATTCATCGTACTTTGATTACGAACCTCACGACGAGCTTGGCGTTCACCTCGAAGTTTCTCAAGTGCTCTTACTCGACCTTCATTGCGTGTACGACGAGCTTTTACACCTTGTCTAATCCAGACTTCTTCTTCTGCCAGCTTCTTATCAAATAGCGAGTTTTGTTGTGATTCAACCTGCAAGTCATGCGCTTTTTGCTCTATGTACAGATCATAATTGCCTGGGTAACTTTTCAAAACACCACGATCAAGGTCAATAATACGTGTCGATACGCCACGAATAAATGCCCTATCATGACTAATGAAAAGTATCGTGCCAGCAAAGTCTTTTAAAAATGACTCTAGCCATAAAACACTTTTAATATCTAAATGGTTAGTGGGTTCGTCAAGCAATAAAATATCTGGTGCTGACACTAAGGCCTTAGCTAACGCAACCTTACGTAACCAACCGCCTGAAAGGTCACAAATCTTATCGTCCGGGTTCAGCGCCAAAGTGGTCATCACTTGCTCGATACGTTGTTCGTCTTGCCAAGCGTTTGCCACTTCAAGTTGATCTTGAACATTGGCTAATTTATTAAGGTTTTTGTCTGATGGGTCTTCAGTAACATCATGAATAATTGCATGATAACGCTTAATTAAATCCGCATTTTCCTTTACACCTTGTGCAATATGATCAAAAACACTGATATCTGAAGTTTCTGGAGGATCTTGCTCTAACATCGCGACTTGCATGGTGCTAGATTTAAGCACTTGACCATCATCTAAGGTTTGAAAACCCATTAATACTTTCATTAATGTCGATTTTCCAGCACCATTTCTGCCAACCAAACAAATTCTTTCGCCCGTTTGTACACTCAGATCCGCTTTATCTAAGACTTTGTCTTCACCGAAGGCTAATTCACCTTGGGAAATACGAATTAATTCCATAAACTACAATAACTCCAAAACTTGTGCTTGTTCAAATGGCCAAAATAATTTTTTTTGGCTCGAAAGACGCTCTAAAACAGGAATGCGAACACGATACAGCGTAACTAGCTTATCATCATCGAGTATATCGACCACGCGAATATCTGTTGCAGGCATAACAGCTAGGCATAATGCCAAAGCCTCTTCACATAAATGACAGCCTTCGCTGCCATAAAGGTTAAATTTTACTGACATATTAACTCACCTTACACCTTAAGTGTAATCAACCAACTATTATGAATATGCTTGTTGCGTTGAAAGTCTTTATCTCGTGTTCTCTCGCTTATTTCTTGCACCTGTAAATTTAAGGCAGAAATAGCGTCAAAATCCATTTTAAAATTACGCTTATTATTGGTAAAAATTAATTCACCACCAGTAGCGAGTGATTTTACTCCATCAGTAATTAAACTGATGTGATCTCGTTGCACGTCAAAGCTTTCTCCCATGCGCTTTGAATTAGAGAAAGTGGGTGGGTCAATAAACACCAGATCAAATTTTTTCTCATTTTTCTTCAACCATTGCAAACAGTCCGCTTGAATAAAGTCATATTTATGACCACTGAGATTATTCAGTACAAAATTATCTTGTGCCCAACTTAAATAAGTTTTCGACATATCAACCGTGGTTACCGTATCCGCGCCATGCAATGCCGCTTGCAAAGAAACCGAACCGGTATAGGCAAACAAATTTAATAATGATTTACCCGCTGATTTTTTCGCAACAATTTGGCGGGTTTTACGGTGATCAAGAAACAGCCCAGTATCTAAAAAATCCCAAAGGTTTACTTTTAATTTCGCGCCATATTCATGCACAACCATGGATTTTTTGGTTTGTTCAACCCGTTGGTACTGATCTTTGCCCTTTTGTTTTGCCCGCGTTTTAATAATAACTTTATCGGTAGGAACGCCAAGTACCTTAGGAGCAAAATAAACAACTTCTTGTAATCTTTTCGCCACTTTCTCAGGTTCAATGATGGCTGGCGCCGTGTACTCATGAATAACCAAGTGATCGCCATAAACATCAACCGCTACATTATACTCAGGAATATCGGCATCATATAAGCGATAACATTCTATGTTTTCTTGCTTAAGCCAGCCTTTCAAGTTTTTCTTATTCTTTAATAAGCGATTACCAAAGTCTGAGTCTTTACCATCAAATTCAGTATCAACATTGCTGCTTGATACTTGCTTATCATCTAAATTATAAAGTGCAAATTGGCAATCTAATGGGCCATTTTTAAACTTATAACGTTTTAAAGTCACCATTTTCATCATGGCTAACAATTCAGTATTGGCTGTTAACACCGCCACTCGCCAATTAACAAAATGAGATTTAAACTTCTGCCCTAGTAAAGCAAAGCTTTCTACCAGTTCAGGTAGCTCACCTATTCGTTCGCCGTAGGGTGGGTTAAATAAGATAGTACCTTTAGGACCAAAGGCATTTTTTATGTCATTAGCATTTTTACACGAGAATTCAATAAACCTTTGCACGCCAGCATTTTTAGCATTTTGCTGGGCGGTTTGTAATACTCGGCTATCAAGATCAAGACCAAATACTTTAGTTTTAAGCTGCGTTAAACCAACATGTGATTGTTCAATGGCAGCAGACTTTGCTGATTTCCAGGCGGCAGGCTGATGCCCTAACCAAAAATCAAAACCCCATTGCGCTCTATCAATGCCAGGTGCATAACCTGCTGCCATTAATACCGCCTCTATCACTATAGTTCCAGAACCACACATAGGGTCAACTAAAGGCTTAGAGGTATCTTCTAACCAACCAGAACGAGTAATAATAGCGGCCGCTAAATGTTCTTTTAATGGCGCAGCACCCGAATGCTCTCGATAGCCCCTTTTAAATAAGCTACGGCCAGAGAAGTCTAAATAAATAACAACTTTTTGCTTTAACAAACGTGCTTGAAAACTTACCTGTGGCGCTGACTTATCAACTGAAGGACGTTCTTGGTTTAAATCGCGAAAATGGTCAACAACCGCATCTTTAACCGTTAAGGCACCAAATTGACTGTTTCTGATTTCGTCGCTTGTACCGACAAAATCAATGGCAAAGGTATTATCAACAGAGAACATTTCCGACCAAGTGATGGACTTTGCTACCGCATAAAGCTCATCTTTATTGTTAGCGTCACCTTCAGCCAACTTCAGCAGTATGCGAGTGGATAAGCGACAGCGCAGACAAATGTGATACGCATGTTCAATCGTTGAAGTGAAATAAACGCCCTCAGGCTTTTGAACAACTTGTTCGGCTTTCAAATCTTTAAGTTCTTGTGCCAGTAATATTTCTATACCTGGTGAGGTTAATGCTAAAAATTGCTGCATATAGGTTTCCCAATCTAATTTATGCCGCGATTATAAACAAAGACACGGGCTACTTATAGGTCTTTTACAAATTAGCGCAAACTATCTAACAATATCTGGCAAGATAAGCGGTGTTTATTTTAAATTCAGCCTAATTTCAACTAATCGTCTGAAATACGAGTCATTCACGCGCAAAAAAACAACAAGTAATAAATAAATGAGATTAATCGCTAAAATAAGTATAAAACATGTTGCAAATAAGATGATGTATCCTTATTATACGCCTCGATTTAAGGCAAGCAGCTAACCGCAATTTTAAATCATTCTTAAGCTAGAATTAAAAAAGTTGTCTTGGCTAATGTATTAAGCCATTCGGACGCGGGATGGAGCAGTCTGGTAGCTCGTCGGGCTCATAACCCGAAGGTCGTAGGTTCAAATCCTGCTCCCGCAACCAATTCTTAAGTTTGAATTAAAACAGCTTGGCTAGTTTAAGTGTTTACTTAAACTATTCGGACGCGGGATGGAGCAGTCTGGTAGCTCGTCGGGCTCATAACCCGAAGGTCGTAGGTTCAAATCCTGCTCCCGCAACCAATTCTTAAGTTTGAATTAAAACAACTTGGCTTGTTTAAGTGTTTACTTAAACCATTCGGACGCGGGATGGAGCAGTCTGGTAGCTCGTCGGGCTCATAACCCGAAGGTCGTAGGTTCAAATCCTGCTCCCGCAACCAATTCTTAAGTTTGAATTAAAACAACTTGGCTTGTTTAAGTATTTACTTAAACCATTCGGACGCGGGATGGAGCAGTCTGGTAGCTCGTCGGGCTCATAACCCGAAGGTCGTAGGTTCAAATCCTGCTCCCGCAACCAATTTTATATACCCTTCTAATATACCTACTTTACATACCCTTATATTTTTTCCAAGCTCGATATTATTTTAATGTAACAGCGATGAATTTTTCAAATAGTAGCTAAATCAATATCATCCTGCTGACACCTTAAATTTAATTAACTCACTGCAATTTTTACTACATATTTTATTAATCACTTGATACTAATATCAAATCACTTTTCTTAATATAAATCACTAAATAAACCTTCAGATAAGGTACTATAAACGGTGAATTTACATAAAGCTGAATAGCTAATAATTAAGAGAATATTTTTGATGAGCGACGAATTTACTCATATCAATGCTAATGGTGATGCCCATATGGTTGATGTAACTAAAAAAATTGTTACTGAACGTACCGCCATTGCTCAAGCCTATATTGAAATGTCTGCGCAAACCCTCGCAATGATTGTCGAAGGAAAACATCATAAAGGTGACGTATTTGCGACCGCCAGAATTGCTGGCATTATGGCGGCAAAAAAAACCAGTGAGCTTATTCCGCTTTGTCACCCGCTTATGCTGACAAAAATAGAAGTCGACATAATCGCAGAGCCAAAGCAAAACCGGGTGAAAATCACTGCGCTTTGTAAGCTTTCAGGTAAAACAGGGGTAGAAATGGAAGCATTAACTGCCGCTTCAACCGCCGCCTTGACGATCTACGATATGTGTAAAGCGGTACAAAAAGACATGATTATTACCAATATCCATTTATGTGAAAAACAAGGTGGAAAATCAGGTAGCTACCTTCATAACCCTGCGACTCAAGAAAGGATCTAATCATGATAAAAATTTTGTTTTTTGCTCGCCTACGCGAACAGTTATCCACCGATAGCTTGCAAATATCGGCCAGTGAAAATATGACAACAGAGCTAATTCGACAACAACTCGCTAACACGGATGATTTATGGGCCAAGGTTATGTCGGCTGATAGCTTACTTGTTGCGGTTAATCAGCAGATCACCGATTGGTCACATAGTGTCAATACCGGTGATGAAGTCGCTTTTTTCCCTCCTGTTACCGGAGGCTAATATGATCAACGTACAACAGAAAGATTTTGTTGTTGCAGATGAGTACCAAAAACTCGCAGATGACAACCAAGATGGCGCTGTAGTAACTTTTGTTGGTAAAGTCCGAGACTTTAATGAAGGGCTTGGAGTGCAAGGATTATCGCTAGAGCACTACCCTGGCATGACAGAAAGGGTATTGGGTGAAATAGAGGCTGAAGCACACGAGCACTGGCCGCTTAATAAGGTGATTATTATTCATCGTGTTGGCGATTTAACCCTTGGCGAACAAATTGTCTTTATTGGTGTCACGAGTCCGCATCGAAAAGCGGCCTTTGCTGCTTGCGAATTTCTTATCGATTTTTTAAAAACCAAAGCCCCATTTTGGAAAAAAGAGTTAACCAGTGAAGGCAGTAAATGGTTAGAAGCCAAAGCCAGTGACAGTAAAATTTCACAACAATGGTCGACAAAACTAACAAACTAGAAACAATGAGATTATTCATGTTAAAAATTGGACGTTATCAACATTTTAAAGGTAATTTTTACCAAGTACTACACTTAGCAACGCACAGTGAAACTGAAGAAACCATGGTGGTTTATCAACCTGAATACGGTGAAAGAGCCATTTGGGTTAGGCCACTTGCTATGTTTGATGAAATCATTGAAAGAGATGGAAAGCAGCTCAAACGCTTTCAATATGTTGGTTAAGATAGTTAACTAAAAATATAGATTGGACATTTGTCCATCACGTAAGCGAAATTTAACTTCCTTGAGTATCGATGCGAACGACCAAAAAATAATCCCTGCTGTAAATATTTGTTGGTCCCATCACGTTAATAGCCAGCTTAACAGTTGACAGACTAAAGTCCGCCCGACAAAAAACCATCCAATACTAAGTGAGGAAATCAAATCAAGGCTCTATTTGAAGATAATAATTGTTTAATGATGGAGATTAGATTGTTTCAGACTAGTCCAAAGTGTCGGGTTTACGCCAGCTATCATTTACTGTCGTGACTCTATTGATTTATTTAGCCTGCATTTCCAAGATGTTAATAATATTGCCATTGAAGATGTTAGAGTTAATGTGAACTCGGAAAAAAACCCATATTTCTAGGGATATATAATGTTTAAAGCAAGTAGGGTCAAAAATAGTAACAACGGGCAAGTTCAGCGACTCAAGCTATCGGCTTTTATATCATCATTTAAACACTTTATATCTTCAAAAAAATCATGATTAATCCCAGTATTATTATGTCTGACCTATTACAGCTATTATGTCATTTATAAAACCAATCGTGATCAACAAAAAACTCGCCAAATAGTAGCAACACCAAAAATCAATGATATTTATTTTTTTGATTTTCGTATAGTAAGCCACAACCTAAGACCCAATGAAAAATATCGTATTGCCAAAATAGTTGACATAACGGGTGACATTATTACCTTAGTTTATGGCAATTTTTGTTATCCTAACCAACACGCGACAATCAACAGTATTTATTATGGCCAGCTAACTTATAAAGACTATTTCGAAGCTAAGCGCTTTGATTATGAACATCAAGAAATTCAACAGCAATTGGCGCCCAGTGCTATTTATCAAGCGATGTGACCTATTAACAACAAAATTTTGGGACAGCGCGTAGGGCCTGAGCCAAGAAAATATCGTAGTAATATTTTTATTAAAGGTCGACGAGAGAATTTAACGGGTGAGGCTTTCCTTAAACAGCGGTTTAGTGAAACCAATTTAAAACAGGCATTTGAGTTATTTACTACCTCTGCAAACTACAACTTTGCACAAGGACAAGTGAACCTTGCACAAATGTATATTAATGGACGATATGTAGAAAAAAGCCTCAAAAAAGCACTTTATTGACTGAATCAGGCGGCACTGCAAAGTCACAAACCAGCCATTTTAAAGTATGAAATTGTTTGCAAACAACTTTCATCTTGCCAAATTTATAACTTTTTTAAAAATCTAGTTACAACAGGTGTTAATGTTAAAGTACGAAATTTAAGCACTGAACTTACGGTCGAGAACTAATGCTAATTGCACTAATTTATAATGAGTATTAGTTTGCCAATATTTTCATTATTCAACATAACTTGATGGGCAACTTCTGCATCATGCCAGCTATATTGCTGGTAAATAACCGGGCTGATTAAGCCTATTTCAAGGCAGTGATAAAAGTCTTGCGTAAATGCTTTAATTAATTTGGTTTTATATTCATTACTTCGGCTACGTAGTGTGGTGGCATGAAGATTTACTCGCTTAGCAAGCATTTTAGCGACATCAATACTTTCCGCAAAACGGCCACCTAACATTGACAAGATAACAATATGACCATCTAGCGCACATACCCTAATGTTTTTATTAACATACTCGCCGGCAACCACATCGATAATCACGTCATAGCTTTGTTTTTGTTGTTCTGCCCAAGTCACAAAGTCAGTTTGGTGATAATTAATCGCTTCATCCGCGCCTAGAGCTTTACAGGCCGATACTTTGTCTTCATGACCGACAGTAACGGTTACTGAGCAATTAAGCTGTTTAGCTAGTTGAATAGCCGCCGTGCCTACGCCACTAGCGCCGGCATGAATAAGTACATTAGCATTTGACTGTAAGTTAGCGATGGAAAATAAACATTGATAAGCGGTTAAATAAACTTCGGCTATTGCCGCACCTTGAGCATAGCTTAAATTTTCAGGCAACTTTATTAAGTGATCGGTTTTGACTTTAACGTATTCTGAGTAGGCGCCACCAGGCACAATAGCGAAAACCTTATCGCCAACATTCCAGCCGGCTTGTAGCCCACCGATAGCAAAAATTTCACCACAAGCCTCAATGCCGAGTATGCTTGATTCACCAGGCGGTGGTGGATACTGGCCTTTTTTTTGCAAAATATCTGCGCGATTAACACCAATAGCCCTGACTTTAATTAAGCATTCATCGTTACCTATTGCTGGCTTGTCAATTTCATCAAAACTTAACTGCTGTTGATCATTAATAGCTATATAACGCAATTTATTTCCTTTTATCCACGGTCTTTTATAATAGCTAGTTTGCCTTAATTAACCTTAAATACCAACGTGATAAAGGTATAAAATCAGCTAATTGAAAAAAAATTATGTTCCTGAAATGGTACTTGCTTAGCGTCAACCTTCACCACTTGTGCTTCTGGAGGACCTTTTGCTAACCACTTTAGCATTTTATCAATATTTTTCTCTTCACCACACATTAGCACTTCTACATCGCCATTAGTTAAATTACGCGCGTAACCACTTAAACTATGTTCAATCGCAATCTGTTGGCTAGAAACTCGAAAGTAAACGCCTTGAACCTTGCCACTGACATGTGCCATGTAACTTACATCCATTATTTTTCACCTTAAAATAAGCTTATTGCTATTGTTATTGTTATTTCTAACTTTCATTCCCACCAAAATTTTGAAATGAAAAATAGTTAAAATTGACCATTGCACCCTCGCCATGCATTGACTACACTCGCGCCATTATTATTGTAATTATAAGTATAGGCCTATGTCAGCAAGAATTTATTTAAAAGTTGCTCGTGAGAAATCATTACGCCGAAAACATCCTTGGATTTTTTCTCAAGCAATTAACAAAATCAAAGGTAACCCATTACTTGGTGACACGGTTGATGTCTATGACAACAAAGGCAACTGGCTCGCTAAAGGCGCATATTCTCCAGAATCTCAAATTAGAATTCGGGTTTGGAGTTTTGATATTGATGAGGAAATTGATAGCAGTTTTTTTCGTAATAAATTGTTAAGTGCGCAAAAAAGACGCGACTGGTTTATTGAAAGAGATGGTTTAACCGGCTATCGACTTATTGCTGGCGAGTCTGATGGTCTGCCGGGTATCACCATAGATAAATACGACAACTTAATTGTTTGCCAATTACTGAGCGCTGGAGCAGACTTGCACCGCTATACCTTAGTTGAATGTCTTAAAGAACTTTATCCTGGTTGCCATATTTATGAGCGTTCAGATGTTGATGTGCGCAAAAAAGAAGGTTTAGAGCCGGTAACAGGTTGGTTAACTGAACCACAAGCGTCAACCGAGTGTATTATTGAAGAGTACGGTATTAAAATTCATGTTGATGTGGCTAAAGGCCATAAAACAGGTTTTTATTTAGATCAACGTGAATCTCGTCTTGCCGCAGGTAAGTATGCCCGTGATAAGAGTGTATTAAACTGTTTTTCTTATACCGGCACTTTTGCGCTACATTGTGCCGCGGGTGGCGCTAAAGAAGTCATTAATGTTGATGTTTCTGAGTCAGCATTAGACTTAGCCAAGAAAAACGTTGAGCTTAATCAGTTAGAAGATAAAAACATCTCATTCGTCAAAGCGGATGTTTTTAAATTATTGCGTCAATACCGTGAAGAAAAACGTACTTTCGACATGATAATTCTCGACCCACCTAAGTTTGTTGAATCAAAGGCCCAACTGACGGGTGCATGTCGTGGCTACAAAGATATCAATATGTTAGCAATGCAGTTACTTAACCCTAATGGTATTTTGTTAACTTTTTCTTGCTCAGGTTTAATGGAATCAAGTTTATTTCAAAAAGTGGTTGCTGATGGAGCATTAGACGCGAAAAGAAATGCTTACTTTGTTGATAGATTACACCAAGCCGCGGATCACCCGGTATCGTCAAATTACCCTGAAGGTTACTATCTTAAAGGTTTGGTCTGCCAAGTTGAGTAACTTGGCTATATAAAGCAATCTTTAGCCATTAGATATTAGTGGCTAAACTTAATCAACCTCAGTAATATTAACACCGATCAGATAACAGTTTGCGTTATCTTCCGTCACTCTCACTACTTTGCCTATAGCATTTAAGTGCTGCACAGCGTTATTGAGCGACTGAACACTTATACGCACCGCTGTGTTTATTTCTAATGGGTGCTGCATCTCAATCGCCATTCCCGTAGCACTTAAATCACGACATGTGACTAACGCCTTGCTATTAGATTCATCGTCAATGATGGTCAAGGTTACTTCACTGTTTAACATCATGCGATAAAAGTTCCGTTTATTATCGTAATTAGTCATCACTACTCCATTATATTTTTATCGTTAGTACACTTTTATTTATATTAACGATAACTGTCAAATTATTGACTAATATTATGCATATTCTTTGATGTAGTTCAATATTCTTTTAGCTGAAATTGGAAAAGGTGTTTTTAAATTTTGTGCAAAAAGTGATACCCGCAACTCTTCTATCATCCAATAACCTTGCATTAAGGCTTTACTTATTGGTTGACCCTTAGGCTGTTGAGCAATGACTGTATCTAGTGATTTTTGCACTTTTTCAAGCTCTAACATTTTCAATCTGTCTTGATTAGGATCTATTTGCAACTTTTCTAATCGTCGTAACATGGCACTTAAATAACGGGCAATATCATCCAAACGTTGGTATCCGGCTTTAGTGATAAAGCCCTTAAAAACTAGGGTCTCTAATTGGCTTTTAATATCACCATGAGATTGCACAACATTTAATGACATTTTACCTTTCATTTTTTTGCGAACATCATGCGCCAGACTTAATACTCGCTCGACTTTAATCGCCGCACTTAAGACACAATCCGCAATTTCTGCACGAACATGTTCTTTACAGGCTTCGAACTCTGCTTGAGCACGCGGTAAGTCGCCGTATTCGTTAACTAAGAATTGACAGCCAGCAACAATGCAGTCATCTAACAAATCAGTTATCGAACCAAAGGGATTAAAATACAGCCCTAATTTAGCTTTATTGGGTAACTTTTCCTGCAAATATTTTATTGGCGACGGTATGCTCAGTAAAACAAGTCGACTGACCCCATCAAGCATGGCTTGTTCTGCTAAACTTTCATGTTCAAATAACTCAATAGCAACAGACTTATTTTTATCCACCAAAGCTGGAAAGGCTTTTATGGTGATATTAGCGACTTTCTTTTCATAGCTTTTTGGCAAGCTTTTAAAGTCCCACTGGTCGATATTACTGCGTTCAATACCTTTGTCAGCGACCTTTTTAATCGACGCTTGCACTTTACCTTGTAAACTGTCTTTCAATTCGTCAAGCTTGCGGCCTTGTTGGATCAATTTTCCATGTTCATTAACAATTTTAAAATTCATCGATAAATGCGGTACTAGCTCTAAACCTTGCCAAGCGTCTTCAGGTAGACGGGCACCGGTCATTCTTAACAACTGTTTTTCAATGGAGGTAGTTAATGCCACATCAGCATTAGTGATTGCCGCTAAACAAGCTTCGGCGTAATTAGGCGCAGGCACAAAATTACGCCTTAATGCTTTAGGTAAAGCTCGAATTAATGCCGTAATAAGTTCAAGTCGTAAAGCAGGAATCAACCAATCAAAACCAATATTTTCCACTTGATTTAATATCCCTAGCGGTATCAAAACACTGATACCGTCGTCGATATCGCCCGGATTAAAATGATAACTCAGCGGTAAGGTTAAACTGCCTTGCTGCCAGGTTTCAGGGTATTCAGTGGCGGATAATTTAACCGCACTTTCTTTTAACAAAAAGGCTTTAGTAAAGTTTAATAGTTTGGCGTCGGCTTGTTTTTGCTTTTTCCACCAAGCTAAAAAGCTGCGTTGACAAGTGACGCTTTCTGGTAGTTTTTCGCTATAAAAATCGACTAACTGCTGCTCTTCAATCAAAAAATCTCTGCGTCGAGCTTTTTGCTCTAATGCTTCAATTTCATTAACTAATTGACAATTATCTTTTAAAAATACCTCTTTAATCGTGCTTTCACCGTTAACTAACGCCTCGCGGATAAAAATTTCACGACAGGTATCAGGTTCAATTTGATTAAAGTGCACACTACGCTTAGCAACAATAATCAGACCATAGAGTGATACTTGCTCAAACCCCATCACAGCGCCCTGCTTTTTCTCCCAATGCGGTTCACTGTAGCTGCGTTTAACTAAATGCTGAGCAAGGGGTTCAATCCACAAAGGGTCAATTTTTGCTGCCATACGGGCAAATAAACGACTGGTTTCAACTAGCTCTGCTGCCATTAACCATTTGGGCGATTTTTTAGCTAAAGCAGAACCTGGGAAAATAAAGAAGGTACTGCCACGTGCACCGTTATATTCTCGGTTTTCATCTTGTTGACCTAAATGACTGAGTAAGCCTGACAATATTGCTTGATGGACCATATCTAAATTTGGATTAGTAGCGCTTTTTTCAGCTTCTTCCGATAGGTCTACTTCGATGCGGCTCATCGGAATTTTTAACTCGCGTAACGAATGCGTTAGTTGACTGTAAATATCTTGCCACTCTCGAATACGCACATAGGACAAGAATTCTTTTTGGCACATGCGACGAAATTGATTGTTGGTTAGTTGCTTTTGTTGTTCTTCAACATAACTCCACAGTTTTAATAAGCCAACAAAATCGGATTGTTTGTTCTTAAACCGGCTATGTTTTTCATCTGCTGATTGTTGCTTTTCGTGTGGACGTTCACGTGGGTCTTGAATACTTAAGGCACTGACTATAATGAATATTTGTTCAATACAGCCTAAGTCTGACGCGGTTAAAATCATTTTAGCCAAACGTGGATCAATAGGAAATTTTGCTAACGAGCGCCCTATTGGCGTTAAGGTCACTTTATTTGCCTTCGCGTCTATCGCTGCCAGCTCTTCTAATAATTTCACCCCATCAGTAATATTGCGCTTATCAGGTGGTTGAACAAACGGAAAGTCAGCAATCTCGCCGAGATCTAAAGCCAACATTTGCAATATAACGGTCGCTAAATTAGTGCGAAGTATTTCAGGATCGGTAAACTCAGGGCGGTTTAAAAAGTCTTCTTCTGAATAAAGACGAATACAGACCCCTGACGATACACGGCCACAACGACCAGCACGCTGGTTAGCACTGGCTTGAGAAATAGCCTCTATTGGCAAGCGTTGCACTTTTGTGCGGTAACTATAGCGAGAAATTCTTGCGGTGCCTGGGTCAATAACATATTTAATGCCTGGCACGGTTAAACTAGTTTCAGCAACGTTGGTGGCTAACACTATATTACGGCCACTATGGGGTTTAAATATTAAATTTTGTTCGGCAACGGTTAAACGAGAATATAGCGGTAGCACATTAGTATGGCGTAAGTTTGCTTTTTCTAATGACCGTGCGGTATCTCGAATTTCTCGTTCACCGTTGAGAAACACTAATATATCGCCACTATCATCGGCGCCTAACTCATCAACCGCATTAAGAATGCCTGAAATAACATCGCCATCATCATTGCTTTCATCACTTGCCTCGTTCAGTGGCCGATAACGCATCTCAACTGGAAAAGTTCGACCCGATACTTCAATAATGGGCGCAGGAACACCAGTAGCACTGGCAAAATGTTTGGCAAACTTTTCAGGGTCAATGGTTGCCGAAGTAATAATGATTTTTAGATCAGGACGTTTAGGGAGAATTTGGCGTAAATAACCCAGAATAAAATCAATGTTTAAACTACGTTCATGCGCCTCATCGATGATCAAGGTGTCGTATTGCCGTAACAAACGATCTTTTTGCATCTCTGCCAACAAAATACCGTCGGTCATTAACTTGATATAGCTTTGCTTGCCTACTTGGTCATTAAAGCGCACTTTATAGCCAACGGCGTCACCTAACTTGGTGTTGAGTTCTTCTGCAATACGGTTTGCTACCGTTCTAGCAGCGATGCGTCGGGGTTGAGTATGACCAATAATACCGTCAATGCCACGGCCAAGCTGCAAACATATCTTTGGAATTTGGGTGGTTTTACCTGAGCCAGTTTCGCCCGCAATAATAACCACTTGATTTTCATTAATAGCTTTAGCAATAATATCAACATTTTGTGAAACCGGTAAAGCTTCTGGGTAACTAAATTTAGGTACGTTAGCGAGACGAAGTTGTTTATTTTCTATCGATTGTTCAATCAATGCCGCTATTTGCTGTAAGCTTTTTTCTTGCTTACTCTGATCAGTAATACTTTTAACAGCCAATAAGCGCTTTTTAATGCGCGCTTTATCAGATAATTTAACCTGCTCTAAAAGGTTGAAAAGTGACTTTACGGTGACGTTTTTATTAGCTTTTTTAGTAGCAGTGGAAGTTGCGGTGATTGCAGTAGACAAGACAGACTCAAAACAGATAACAAAAAAACTATATTAACAGGTAAGCAATGGCAAATGAATAAGTATATACCCACTGTACTTGAAAATTGCCCGCTTAACGGTTGATGGAGTGAAGTTAGACCTAAAAAACAATTGCCCAACGCTATCTGATCACCCATAGGCTCGATGTAGGTTGGACTTTAGTCCATCAAGTTAAATGCAATTTAACCTTGTTTAACACATAGCCAAATAAAAATACTCGTTGCAGATCTGAGCTAACCTATCAGATTAACCACCGGCTAAACGGTTAACAGACTAAAGTCCGACCTACAAAAAAATTACCAAACGCTACGCAATTACCCGTAAGTTTTATCTGGGCCTTTGTAGGTTGGACTTTAGTCCATCAAGTTAAATAAAATTTAACTGTGCTTAACACATAGGCAAATAAAAATACCCGCGGCAGATCTGAGTTAACCTATCAGATTAACCGCTGGCTAAACGGTTGACGGACTAAAGTCCGACCTACAAAACAATTGCCAAACGCTACGCAATTACCCATAAGTTTTATCTGGGCCTTTGTAGGTTGGACTTTAGTCCATCAAGTTAAATGAAATTTAACCGTGCTTAACACATAGCCAAATAAAAAATACCCGTGGCAGATCTGAGTTAACCTATCAGATTAACCGCTGGCTAAACGGTTGACGGACTAAAGTTCGACCTACAGAAAGGACAAAAAAATAGCTATACGTTGATAATTACCCGTAAAAAAAATTTTAATTAAAGTACTCACTTTCTGTCTAACCCTAAGCGTTGACTTCATAACCTAACAACTCTATTGAGCTATATAGCTAAAAATTTACAGTTTTTTATTTTTTGTAAACTATTCACTTACCAAAGCTAATAATGCCGGTTGTGTAGTGCTTGAAAGCGATTGTTCAATGCTTCTATAAGCGTTAACAAAATCTTTTTTCAAATGAGACTTTAGATGGCCTTTAACATTTTTCATTGGCTCTTTTTTTAAAACACAAAAAAGGGCTAATGCATATAAAGTTTCAGGCTCGGTTAATGCCGCTTGGCGGTTTAAACTAGCATTATTACAAGCGCCACAACCACCTTTAAATTGATAGGCTGTATTGGCAAAAATAACACCAAAGCCCATAAAACAAGCGACAAGATCTGTCGCTTGTGGTAAATACTCTTTACCTCCTGGCGGCATAACCTTGTTTGAAATCACCAAAATACTGGCCAGTGTTTGGCTAATAGCGGCAATTAAGTCTTGTGGTTGATTCACCTGATTTGGCGTAAATCCCAGTATTAAGGCTCCATTGCTGATGGCAACCTCAGCATGATCGCCTCTAATAATTGGCCCTAAACTCAAATCTTCAATGGCGGTATTTGATGTCGGAGTGGCCGATGAAAGTTGTATCGGCCACTTTTGCATGCCCGCATAGTTTTTGGTATTTATGAACATAGCTTGAGCCATTTCATCAATACTGCTGACTGTGCCAGGATAGAACTCATTGGTCGGTAGTATTAAACGACTATCATTTTTAAGCACATTAATTTCAAAATTTTCAATAGCCCATGCAAAGGTATCAAATATCCAATTCTGGGTGTTTTCATCAATAATTTCTTTTGGACTAAAAAGTTTTGCTAACATAATTTATACTACTTTTTAAATTTTTGATTTTATGGGTTATAAAGTTAACAACACAAAAAGTAAACATGGATTATAACCCACAGGTTAATGCTTAACTTTCATCAGTTAAAGGCCTTAAACACCTAATTCTTCACATCTTGAGCCAAGGCCCACTGCCAAGCTTTAGTCTTGTATAAAGGCACTGTTGATAATGAATGGTGATGACTACCAGACGACTCTTTCGTGGAGTAAGACAGGTAAATAAGAGTTTTGTTTTCAGCATCATAAATACGTCTGACTTTTAAGCTTTTAAATAAAATACTTTTTGACTCTTTAAAGACTACTTCACCATTTTTTGAGCGATCAATTTTTGCTAAGGCTTGCGCGGATATTTCACCCGTTTGTCGACAAGCAATACTCATATCTGATGGATCAGAAAAATCTAAATCAGCTTCCACATGACTAATATGACAGGTTACCCCAGTTACAATCGGATCTTGCTTAGCGTTGATAACCACATCTTTTGTGGTAAATAAGCCCAGGCTAACTTTACCCACGTCATCTGAACAGCCAACAAGTATCATAGCGATAGATAAGCCTAGAAAGTTTTTCATGTGGCTTATGTGAGACCCATTAATAAAACGCCTTAAGGTAATTGAACCTTTCAAAATCATCAACCTTCTAATCATCTTTAAATATCCCAATAAATTCTGCACCATTTGACGATTTACTCGCGCGATACATACCTGTGCTATTAAATGGCATGGTAATATTACCCGCCGTATCAATCGCAATAATACCACCTGAGCCACCCGCCTGAACTAAAACATCATTTATCACTACGTCTGCGGCTTTCTCAAGACTAATGCCTTGATACTGCATACGCGCACAGATATCTGCGGCGACATGATAGCGAATAAAGTATTCACCGTGACCCGTTGCTGAAACAGCACAGCTGTCATTATTCGCGTATGTACCCGCACCAATAATGGGTGCATCACCAATACGCCCAAAACGTTTTGCGGTCATGCCGCCTGTGCTAGTCCCTGCTGTTAATGTACCTGATTTATCCAGTGCAACCGCGCCCACTGTGCCAAATTTATATTCATTACCCAGTGTTTGATGAGCAGCTTGAAAGTTTTTCAGTGTTTTTTCTTGCTCTACTAACTGCTTTTTAGCTTTTAATAACGACTGGTATCTCGCATCGGTATCAAAATAGCTATTTTCAACACTTTCTAAGCCTTGTTGTTTCGCAAAAACTTCCGCCCCTTCACCACTGAGCATGACATGAACCGACTTTTCCATCACGGCTTCGGCTAACGCTATTGGACTTTTGATGGTTTTCACTCCTGATACAGCGCCGGCACTTAAGGTTTTACCGTTCATTATCGACGCATCAAGTTCATGCTCGCCATCAAAAGTGTAAACTGCACCCTTGCCGGCATTGAACAATGGCGAGTTTTCTAATATTTGAATAGCAGCAATAACAGCCGCTTGACTAGATTCTCCATCTGCTAACAGAGCATAACCGGTATCACGCGCTTGTTTTAACTTAGTTTCATAGGCGTTACGCTTTTCTGTGGTCATTTTACTTTTATTTATTGTGCCTGCACCGCCGTGTATAGCGATAGCAAAAACCGGCTCTTGGTGAGCTTGCGCAGCAGCATGCATAAATAGCGGCACGCTTGCTAAGGTTAAAACAGTTGATAACAATAATTTGTTTTTCATGTGATTTCGCCGTAATGTTTAATGTAATATCGCTGCAACGCTTTGTATAATATTGCCACAATAATCAGGTGCTAAAAATATATGCTAACCCTATCGGCTAACCATCTCAGCTAATAATGTGCGATAAATTCTCTACTTTTACAAGTTTTCAGCCTAGACCACGCTAACTCAATGTAGACATTAATAAACGCTTTCGCTATGGTACTGGTCATACCATCAAATAACGTTAGCATAATATTTATAGCCTAATAGGCTATTGAGCTAGGATAGCCATGACTGAGCAACGCGTAAGTGTAGAGATCACCCATAATATTGCCCACGTTAAACTTAATCGTGCGGATAAGCTTAATGCCTTAGATATGCCAATGTTTATCGCCATTCGACAGACGATAAAAACACTGCGTAAAAACCGTGACATTCGTGCGGTTATTTTATCAGGTAATGGCGACGACTTTTGCTCTGGCTTAGATGTTAAATCTATCATGAAATCGCCAATGAGCATGATCAAACTACTATTTAAGGTCTTACCTTGGCATGCTAACTTAGCGCAAGTGGTGTCTACCGGTTGGCAGGATATTCCCGTACCCGTTATTTGCGCTATTCATGGCCGATGTTGGGGCGGCGGCTTACAAATAGCCTTAGGAGCAGATTTTAGGTTTGCTACACCAGACAGCTCATTATCTATCCTAGAAGGTAAATGGGGCTTAATACCTGATATGGGTGGCACAATAGCATTGCGCGACCTCCTCGCAATTGATCAAGCAAAAAAGCTCGCTATGACGGCAGAAGCGTTTACCGGCCAACAGGCACTGGCCTTAAATTTAGTCACTGAAATCACAGCAACCCCTCTAGACGATGCACAAGAATTCGCCCTTGCTTTAATGCAACAGTCACCTGACGCGATCGCAGCCAATAAAAAGCTTTATAACAAGAGTTGGCAAGGTAGCAAAGGTTGGGCGCTATTTCGTGAATCTTATTATCAAATTAGAATTTTAATGGGAAAAAATGTTCATCAAAAAATTCATAATCAAACCCATAAAGCTGAACAGCACAAGCCATTTTCAGCGCGTAAAAAGTGGTAAAGTGCTGGCTGATTTTTTGTTGTTTGGATTTCACTCCGCCAATAGTTAAGCGAGTGATAATCTGATGGACCAGTAAAAATTTACAGTGGTGTATTGTTTTATCGCTCTGTATCTATGCGAACAGGGTTAAATTTCATTTAACTTGATGGACTAAAGTCCAACCTACATATTACCTAAAAGTGATGGTATCGCCTTGGGTACTATGTAGGTTGGACTTTAGTCGGTTTTAACCTTGCTAATCTTGTGCACTTGTTAATAATTTATAGTTTATTATGAACCACTATCAGTAACGCTATCCACAGCACTATCAACAACACTTTCAGGCGAGTTTTCTGCGCAATCAGCTAAATGAGTTTCAGCTTCTTTTTCTGCAACAGCCACGCGGTCGGCCTTAGAAACATACTTAGGCTTGCTTGAGTTTTGCAGCTTAGCATTCATTTTCTTAATTTTTGATTTTAAGGTTTGGTTAATTTTCTTTTTACGATTCATATAACTTGTTTGCTTCTCTATGACTATCAAGGATGTACTATAAAAAAGTACTGTAAAAATGTACTGTAAAAACGTTACGATGAACACGGCACTCATATCAAAGCCACTAAGCTAAGCTAAGCATTATGCCCGCTAAGTTAGCACCTGAGATAAATGCTTCGTTATTTTAGTAACGGATGATCTGCGGGTAACTGTTTGGCAATCCATAACGATAACTTATGTTTCATGCTGGCCAAGTCTTCAGCATCTTTTGGCAAAGGTTGAATAAGTTTATCATTGACCAACAATCGATATAGGCTTTCAATTTTGTCCTTTGCAGCGTTAGTGGTTGAAAAGCCTTTATAGCCACGGTTTTTTGCATAACCTTCACCAATAACAATGGCTTTTTTCAATAATTCAGCTTCATTTTTTAACTTCTTCATTCGCGGTATATTTTCCTGTATTTTTATTTAATAACAAGCTCAGGTGTTAACCTTAAGATCAAAAATGAGCCTTACTCATACTGAGTCGTCATTTAATCAATTCGTATAATTTACCGCACTGAGATTAAAACCCTTACTGTAAATTATGCTACGACCTTATAATAAGGTAAAAGGCTACGGCTTGAACTACGAGATTGCGACCTAAGCTAACCTCTCATGACATATCACTCACATGGGTATTTTAATAATCTACCAACAGTGATTTATTAAACTGATCGGTAGAGAGTGTTAAATTTTTATTTTCTATTCGCGTATTCAATTCACTAATATCTTTATCAAGTTTAGACATGGTTAAGGTGTTGTCATCTAATAAATAAATTTGCTTTAAACTGGTATAATAAAAATTTAAAATAATCAGTGCATTAACATCGTCATCAGCAGCAGCTTTTATTTTTTTCAGTTTACGATATATCGCGTTTTGTTGCTGCTTAATTTGCCAAACATAATACACTTCACTAAAAAACGCACTGGCTCGTAGGCGATGCAAAGCAAAAACACAGGTTAATAATGCGAATAATACACCAATAAAATTATACCTAAAATTACTTTCTGATGCTGCACCATCATTTGTCAAATCACCTGCCGCTTTAACTGCGGGCTCTGGGGTTATATTGCCAACATCAGCAAATAGCATAATCAAAGCTTGTCCATAAGCCAAAGCTAAAATAAGCAGACTGGCAATAAAGCTGACAATAATAATATTGAGGTGTTTACGGTAAACGGGTTTTTCAATGTCTTTTAATTTCATTTCTTAACTTACTTCTATAATTTCAATAAAGATGAACAACTAGGGTGATAAAGGCTAATTTATTGCCAAGCCAGAATGGCGTTTAACTTGCTGACTTACGCCACTTTGCCAAACGCTATGACTGCTAGCAATACTTAACTGCAGCTTCGCTCGAGTAATGCCAGTATATAATAATTCACGCGACAATAATCTATTGTCTTTTTGTTCGGGTAGTACCATAGCGACATGTTCAAACTCACTACCTTGAGTTTTATGGATAGTCATCGCATAAACCGTTTCAAATTTAGGTAAACGCGATGGCATTATCCAGTTATAACCGCCCTGTGTATTCTCAAATACTGCCATTAAATGCCCTTGGCTATTATGCCATAGCAAGCCAATATCACCATTGTATACACCTAAGCGATAGTCATTTTCACTGATCATTATCGGTTGACTGGCGTATAAGGTGTTACCTGATTCAAAGCGATTAAAAGGAATTACACCTTTATTACGTAATATGTCAATCACTAAGGCATTTAGGCTTTCGACCCCTTGTGGACCCTTACGAGTTGACGATAAAATTCTAAATTTAGCCAACAAGGCAAAAGCCTCTTCAACCTTGTCGCATTGACAAAGGCCAAGGTAATACTGCTCAACCAAGGGTGTAAGCCAAGTTTCAATAGTGCCCGATAATAAGGTTAGTTGTTTATCGTTACTCAGTGGTTCGCTGGGTTGCAATAACTGCCAACTTTCTTGATATTGGCCTTTAATAACATAATTGGCGATTTTACCTATGCCACCTTCGCCATCAAAGCGACGACTTTTCATTAAAAAGGTGACGCAATCTCCGGTACTATATTGCTCATTGGCCGCTAATGCGCTGTTATCTTTTGTCAGCGTTTGATAACCGGTTACCTGGGCTAAATATTGATGATTTAAAGCGCTGTAACCTAAGTGTGGGCGTGGTGCAAAATCAGCTAAAACACTGCCAACTGCCACTGAGGGTAATTGATCAGCATCACCCAATAAAATGACTTTAGTTGTGGCCGGTAAGGCGCGAAAAATTCGCGTCATCATAGGTAAATCGACCATGGATACTTCATCAATCAGTAAAATATCTATCGCGAGTTTATTTTCTTGGTGATGGCGAAAGTTAACCTGATCAGGAATAACGCCTAATAATCTATGTAGGGTTTGTGCTTGCTCTGGAATAAGGTCTAATACTTTGTCAGCAATACTACCACGAAAGCCTTGAACCGCATTGGTGATTGATTCTGATAAGCGTTGTGCCGCTTTGCCTGTTGGCGCTACTAAGGCGATTCGTGGTGCCGTAAAACTTGCCCTATTTACGTTTATTTCGCTTGAGCTTTCATCCGTTAAATTTTGGCTACCTTGACTTGAGTTTTCGCTATCAGCTATGGCTAACATTACCAAGGCAGCAAGCAGTTTAGTCACGGTATAAGTTTTGCCTGTACCCGGACCACCGGCAATAATGGCAAAGTCTTTATTCATCGCATTGGCTACAGCAACACCTTGCCAGTCAATCGCGCTATTTGGTAACTCATTCTGTGCGGCTAAATCAGGAAACAAAGTGTTGACAATGCTTTTGATGGTATCAATTTCACATTTTACTTGCTGGGAATTCTCCGCTGATTCAACTTGCCTTTCTCGACTGTTACGTCGCTCTCGCACTAGCTGCTTTAGCTCTTGCTCAAATTGATAATAGCGCCGTAAATAAAGCCGTTCATGACTTAACACTATCGGTTGCTGCTCAGCCTCTATCTTTTGCTCCAAGCTTGCTAAAGGCAGTTTTTCCATCAGCGCCGTTAGGGTTTTAAGGTCTGCAAATATAAAGCCCTTAGTATCTGTTGTAACCACTAAGTTGTTTATCGGGTTTTCGTTTACATCAGCACTTTGACTTGTGCCATCATTAAAGAGTCGTTTACCTGCTACTTGCGCTAAAGGTAAACAACTATGACCGTCTCGCAGACTCGCACTTAAAGCGATTAACAAATGAAACCATTGTTGTTGATTTGATAACAGTTGCTCTTCGCTCGACATGTCATCAGTCTGTTTATCAGCTAAGTTATTAGTCAGGTAAAAACCCAGACATTGGCTGATTTCTTTAGCAAAAAAATAATCCACGGCAACCAAACTATCAAGTTGACTTGATGCATGTTGAAACGATGCATAAATATTTTCACTTTGTGCTTTATGATTAATCATGATTTCAGGCATTAGTGGTTTCTCCAGCAAAAATATCATCAAGTTGATCTAATTCTGCGAGGGTAATTTGGCGATAATAAACACCACAATTTTGATGCTGAGTTAGGTTGCTCATACCACGTAAATAGAAATAATAAATACCACCAAAATGCTGCTCGGGATTATAATCAGCCAAGGCATATTTTAGATGACGATGTAATGCCAGAGCATAAATAAGATATTGTAAGTCGTAATGATTTTTCTCAATATTATGACGCATAGCCAAATCGTTATAATCACTATAGTGATCGCCTAAATGGCTAGACTTATAATCACAAACATAATATTTGCCATCGGCCTGAAAAATCAAATCGATAAAACCATGCATCATACCTTTAAGTTGGTGATAAGAAGGCAGATGCACTCGATGATTTTTAGCTATTTTACTACTGGCATTACTATTTCTATGTTCGGTCAGCAGTTTTGTTAATAAGCTACTACTTGCCGAGCGCATGGGGTAATAAAACTCGGTTTCTCGTAACGTATTTTGCCACTCAAGCTGAGCTAAAGACCAAGAGTTATTAGTGTTAAGTGGCGTGTGTAATACCTCTTCTAACCATTTGATTAATCGTATTTGGCCATGGCTTTGCGCCGTATTTTCGCCACTTTCTCCTGAACTATTTAAAGTGCTATCTGCCGCTTTTTCTATTATGCCATCTATAGCGCCATATTTTACCAGTGGCCAATGGCAGCTTTTTTGCCAATCAGGGGCTGAAAAGTCGGTTTGTTCCAAAATATCATGGAGTAAGTTACCAGTTTGTGCACCTTTGGTTAAGGTAAAACGTAACTCGTTAACATGACTTGATAGTGCGTTGTAAGTATTATCTGCTTGATCAGTAAGTTCGGTTTCTTGATTATCTCGATCAGGCGAAGAAACACCATTATGACGTAAATTTTTACTCAAAGCGGAGAATGAACTTAACCACCAATCACGCTCAATTTTACCATTAAAACGGGCTACTTGGGCTTGGTTTTCAACGATAACCTTGGCATTGATTTCATCATTAGTGCTTTGGGTATGGGTATTACCAGTGACTGAAATTTGCTTAGCTAAGGTTTCATTTGATAAGTTTTCTTGTGATAAGCTTTCTTCAGTTAAATAATTGTCTAACACTGCGAGTGCTATTTCATCAGGATTGTCTTGCGCTAATTGCTGCAAGTTGGTTGCAATATCAGTATCTGCCAACCATTTTAGTGTTTTACCTAATGGAGAATTTTCATAATGGTCGAAAGCCGTGCTGAGAATATAACAGCGTTTTTCCGCGCGAGTAACCGCTACATATAACAGCCGAATAGCTTCAGCATAAGCTTCTGATGCCATGCGGGTTTTCGCATCGTCGTTACCGTCTAGACTCTGTTGTAGCACGCCGTTTTCATCATGAAACTCAATAAAACTGACTTGACGATTACCGAACTTAAGCGGATCTTTATGACGCGTGGCAAACGGCACAAACACCACAGGATATTCCATGCCCTTAGAGCCATGTTGCGTAATAATACGGATCAGGTTTTCGTCACTTTCCAAACGTAGCTCAGCTTCAACTTCTGGGTTGTCTATCTGACTTTGTTGTTCAAACCAAAATAGCAGTTCTTGCGGTTGACGATGTCGTTGACTTGCCCCTTGTAACAATTCAAACAAGTGCAATAAATTGGTTAATATTCTATCCGCATTATGCTTATCGTCAGCGCTATTATCTGCAGCGCTAAGCTCAATATGAAAATGTTGATGCATTAACTGCAATGCCATACTGATAAAGCCTTTAAACTGCCATTCATTACGCAATTTTTCAAAGCTAATTTTTAATGCTTGCCATTGTTGTTCGTCGTGCTGTAGTTGCAATAATTTTTCGCGATTAAAGCCCATTAATGGGCTCGCTAATGCGGCGGTATATAAACGGTCATTCTCTAAAAACAAAATACCTTTTAATAATTGCAGTAAATGTTTGGTTTCATCACTTTGCAATAAGTTGGCGCGATTACTCATAAACACACTAGCTAAACCACATTGGTTTAAGGCAAATTTAATATCAGCCGCTTCAGCACCGTCGCGGACCAATAAAGCAATATCACCACTCGCCATGTTAAGTTCAGGGCAAGCTAATAACCTGACAATTTCATTGGCACACCAAGCCGACATTTGCGTGCGATAGCCTTGTTTAACCGCTTTTTCCTTACCATCTTTGCTTTTAGCATCAGCTTCAACATTAAAATGAATAAACTGTAGGGCATTAAATTCGTTGTCTGAAAAGACTTTTTCGTGTGCCTTGACTGAGGCTTTAACCGGTAAATAAGGAATTTGATAACCAAAAACATCAACCGCATCATCAGATAATTTATTACCGTAAAACAAACGATTATACCCGGTGATCATGGCAGCACTTGAGCGCCAGTTGGTATCCATTAACCACTGATGGTCGCAGTCGTTTCGGGCTGAAAGGTAGGCAAAAATATCGCCACCACGAAAACCATAAATGGCTTGTTTCGGATCGCCTATCATGTAAAGTGCAGCACTTGGCTGATGATAATAAATCGCTTTTAATATCGAGAACTGTTGCGGGTCGGTATCTTGGAACTCATCAACCAGCGCGACAGGAAATTGAGAAAATATACTATTGGCCAACACCTGATCAGGTTCCTGCCTTGATTTAGGCGTCAAACAATCATTTAACGTGCTAATTAAATCGTCAAAGCCCATCACATTCGCTTGCAGTTTTTTTCGGGTGATTTCTGTGCGGATATGATAAATGCCCTTTCTCACCACCAACAAGGCTTGTGCGCGATTAATCTGTTTTGCTAAATCAGGATGTTGTTTTTTAACCCTATTGACCGCGGTAAAAATTTCAATTAATTCGCTTTTCACTTTCGATCGGGCATAACGTCGACCATCAATAAAAGCATCTGGCATTTTGCCGTGCTTACCTGCAACATCAGCAGACAGCTCTGCTAACCAATTGAGTAATAGCGTTAATTCTTGTTGGCGTTTTTCTTGTTCAACGCCCTTTTTAACCTCAATGAGTGAGGTGGTTAACATGGCTATATTGGTATCTAAACTAGCAATGGCTTGTTCAACTAAGCTTTTAAATTCAATACTAATATTTTCTGGGTCTTGCACGTTCAAGGCGTTTTGTGTCGCTAACGCTTTAGAAAACTGATTAATAAAAGTAGTTGGCTCTGGCCAAAATTCGCTGACCAACTTAAAGGCTTGGCTGTTATTTTTGGCACCTAATGCCAACACGCGATACCAGTCTTGGCAGGCTTCTAAGGTAATATCTTGGGTGTTAGTTTCCATTTGGGCATTAAAGCTAATACCGCTGGCAAAAGCATATTGGTTTAGTACACGCTTACAAAAACCATGAATGGTAAAAATAGCGGCTTCATCGATATACAATAAGGCCTGGCTTAAGCGCGCTTTTACCTCACGACTTCCAATGTTTTTATTGACCAAATTTTGGTTCAAGGTTTTAAAATAAGCATCCTGAACAATTAACCTATCCCAGCTGTGTAAACTTTCTCGAATAAAATCATCAATACGACCACGAATTTCTTCTGTCGCATCTTTGGTGAAAGTCATCACCAAAATCTGTTCAATCGGTAATTCACGCTCTAGCAATAAGCGTAAAAATATTCGGGTGATATTATGCGTTTTACCTGTACCAGCACTGGCTTCAATTAAATGTTTGCCTTGCAGCTCAATAGTATTGGCGTTTAAATTTTTCATTTTTTAGCTCCCTGCCCTTTTGCTGCTAACTTTACTGACTGCAGGGCATCGAACATTGGCTGATACAAAGCAAGTAATCTGGGTGAAATTTTTTGATAATCAGGACATTGTGGCCAAAAATATTGTACATAGGCTTCGTCACCAAAGGCTTGAAAGCTATTGCTGTCAGACCAAAACTGTTCAAACTGTGTTTGTTCAAAGATTTTGCTCTTGCGTATTTTCTCTGCAATATCACCATTAAGTAATAGTGGTTGCTGCTGGCCTAAATAAAACGTTACGATTAAGCGTAATAATTGCCCTTTGGCATCATTAATATCACTAAAGTAGAATTGGCTTGGCTTTTGGCTTTTGGTGTCAAAATAGTAACCATGTGTAGCGACCACATTGGTATATAATGGGGTTTTCGCTGGTGCTGACTTGCTTTGTAAAGCCTCAACCTGTGCAACTTGAACAATAAGTTGTTGTAAATAAAGGGTAAATAAGTCTTTCGCTTTCGCACTACTGCTGCGATAAAACACCACCTTGTTATCAACAATAGTCAATTTACTATCAAGGGTTAAGCTTTTAGGTAACACAGTTTTTAAGCTAGCTAGTTCATTGCTTGAATATAGGCTGTCATCAAAAAGTACTTTATTGGTTAAAGCATCAGCTAAATTAAGCGTGACGCTACAATCTATAGGGTCAATGGTTAAGCCTTCATGTTGCGCTAATTCAGTGATAATGAATTGGCTGAAGTCTTCGCTGTCTTTTTGCCAACCTTGTATTAGCTCGTCAGTACTAGGTAAGTCGGGCAAGTTTCCTGACAGCTTAGCGCTAAGCAATATCTCATCACAGCTTTGTTTACTTTGCGCCGGTGCTAGGTAATAGCTCAGCAAGTCTTGTCTCAGTAAGTAGCTATCGAGTCGGTTAGGTACAAAAGGCTCTACGTCATTAATCAATGTATTGGTGGTGTCTAAATACAAATAAAGCGCTCGCTGAGCATAGTAACGCCCAGGATGCTGATAAAAGCGAATAACATCATTAGCTGATAAACTTTCAGGATTGCCAGCCGTATTGGTATCAACGGCTGTTGTGATATTATTTTCTACGCTGCCTTCTAGGTTATGCTCTGTGCTATTTGCTGAAAAATTTGTCGGAATACTTGTCGAAATATTTACAACACTATGTTCTGATGCATGGGTAGCTGTATGACCAAGTCCAACTTTTGCTTGGCGCAAGTGTAACCAGTTAGCATCAAAGCTGGCAAATGCACCGAGGTAATTTTTCTCGCTAAACGCCTGCATAGGTAATTGTCTAATTTGGCCCTCTGCATTAGTTGCCGCTTCGGCGTTTAAACCAAGTAACTGCCAACCATAACCGCGAGCAAGATATTCCATCAGCTCTTTTAATACCAACGACGGTTGACGGTCTTTATTATTCTTAATATTTTTACCTTGATAGCTTAAATACAAAGCTTGGCGGGCAGAAATCATCGCTTCTAAAAATAAATATCGGTCGTCACCTCGGCGCGATCTGTCACCCAGTTGCGCGGGTGTGGTAGTCATTAAATCAAAACTTAGTGGTTGGCGTTGGCGTGGAAATTCGCCATCGTTCAAGCCTAATACCGCAATGATTTTAAAAGGAATACTGCGCATAGGCAGCATAGAACAAAAGGTAACTTGCCCAATCATAAACTGTCGACCGGGATCGGGCTGACTGAAGTGACTATTTAAAAAGTCACGAATAACCGCCAAACTAATCACACTGTCGTAAGCACCATGCTGACAATATTCCACTAACGACTCAATGGCGGTGCGAATAATATTCAAACCATTATCGCTTTTGTCGTCAAAAAGTTGTTGCAATAGATCAAACAAAAATTGCTGCCATTGCACGGCTGTGCGTGCTTTTGACATGCTAATAGCGGTTAGTTGTAATTGCTCAATAATCAACATAAGTTTGCCAAGCAGCTCACTGTCGCTGCCTTCGATGGTAGGCAATAACAGCTGATTTTGGTAAATCACACTATAATCTGCAAAAGCAAAACCGCGCATTAAACGGCTTAAACCTTGTTGCCAAGTAAAACTGTTACTGGCGTTGTTTAGATCTGAAGCCACTGCTTCATTTTCTTGCTCGCCTTCCTCAGTACTAGTTTGCTTATTATGCTCTTCCCTCACCTCAGCTGCTTGGCTTTGCTTTAACACTTGTTGTTTATGAGCTTTATTTAAACCCCAATGCACACAAGAAAGTTCAAGCCAATGAGTGATTTTTTCGATGTCGTCAAGGTTAATGTCAAAGCGAGACTGCATCGCCGGTAAGCGTAATAAAGCAATTAAACTTGACACTTGAAAGCGGCTATCGGGCAAGCTTAACAACTGGGTAAACGCGGCCACTAATGGCTCGGCGTCTTTACTAATGCGATCGGCAATCGAACAAGGTAACGGTGGCACTTCGTCAGCAACATCTTGCCATCCTCGAGTAAAAACGGCATTAACATAAGGCGCATATTGCTCAACTTGCGGGCACATCACTAATACGTCTTTTGGCGTTAAACTTTTATCTTGATTAAATTGATGTAGTAACCAGTCGTGTAAACCCTGCACTTCACGCAAAGCACTGTGAGCACTGGTGATCAAAATTGAGCCATCAACTTTTGGCGCTTGTGCGGGGCTTTGTGGCTCTTGATGGCGAGCATCTGACAAAGATAAAATGTCTTGCTGAACACTCGCTAAAATGTTGGCTTGTGACATGACCTGTGAAATCTCTTCAGGGCTAGGATTGACTTGCTCAGCACTATTTAAGTCTTCAACGGCTGATTCAAAGACCTCAATATTGATTGTGCTGTACTGATATAAAAGCGCCATAAATTCTCGGCCTTGCTGGCCCAAATTGGCTAAAAGAGGATTACCTACTTGCTGGTTTATATCAGCTAAATCAGCATTAAGACCTTGCTTATCAAAACTTTCATTACTCACCTCATTGACTTGTTCCACCGAAAAGTCTGTACCTTTGAGCCAAGCTTCAATGGCATTTTTTTCTGTCACCACATCGCCCCAATAAGCATAACAAGGGTTTAAATGGAAAAAATGCACATCAATTTTTTCACTTAAGGCATTAATAAACTCAAGCCAAAGTGGCGCCATGGCATTAATGCCAAAAAATGATAAGCGATGCGGCAACGCTTGTGCTGTTAATCGATCAAGGTTATTTAAGTTTTTTATCGCCAGTGCGACCAGTTCACGCGGATTATAAGGTTGTTCGCGCACCAATAAATGCCAAAGCTTTCCTTGCCAAATAGCATTACTTTCAATGTGTTGCTGATTATCATCTGATACAGTTGAATTCTCAGTCGCTTGTTGATCAAAAGCGATAAATTCACCTTGGTGCCAAGCGTGGATCCATTCAGGACGAAATATTAAATATTGCTCATATAAATCAGCTAACTGACAAGCCAACTGATAACGTTTTAACTGCTCAGCATCACTGTACCTTTGACCAGCGGTGTTTTTATTAGCCGCACTTTTATTAGGAATAGAGCGATTAACCGTATTGTTAACATTTTCAGAGTTATTGGGTTCAGCCTGCCAATAATCACTGGCTACTTGAAACGAGACATCATCAATGACTTCATTTGATGCTAATAAAGTGTCGATGCGCCAAGCAAGTACTTCTCGTGAATAAGGTGATTGCTCAGGCACGTCTTCATCGCTGGCTAAATTTCTAATTAAATTCCACAAAAATTGTGATGGTAAGGCATAACGCATATTCATGCTAATGCCTCGCTGCTCGGCCAGTGACATATTCAGCCAATGTTGCATACCGGCATTTTGCACAATAACAGTGTCTTGAGCGAAAACAGGAAGTGGGGAGAGTTGCTGAATTTTATCAAGTAGCACTAACAAATTTTCCATTTTGTTAGCGGGATAAAGATAGAACAAGTGCGCGCCTTTTTAGCCAGGGTTTTTATAGTTAAATTTAACCACATCACGCACGATAACACTAGCGGTTGTTGTCTCATAGGAATTGAAAATCATTGAATAATAAGCATATTAGATAAACTAAACACCTTTCACTTTATTTGAAGTTAAACCAAAGATATTTTTTAAGATCAGTGTGATACCCAAGCCATTTCAAAGTGTAGTTTCAGCGTTAAACGAGAAAATAAGATAAAGTCGGGATACGATGATAATGGTTATTTTCTTAACAAAAATCTAGCAAAAATTTTCAACAGTTTTACCTAGTCTATAGGAGAAAAGCATGATTACTGGAAGTCATCCATACCTTCGATAAACCTTTGTCGATTTGCACAAACCTGCTTATTAAAGTGGAATGGGTATATATTCAAATCGGCGAATAACCGGCTTTAACAACAACTATTATTGATTTTTCTCTGTTCCACCACACGATTATTAGGTTATGAAATCTAATTACAAAGGGTTAAAAAAAATGAGTATTGAACCAAAGTTGCTTTTACTGATGATAATTTTGTCTTTACACATTGTTTTATCATTTTTTTTGTAGTTCGAACTTCAGTCCGACAAACGTTTAGCTGTCAATTAACGTGATAGGTCAAGCCAACATCTAAAGCTGAATTTCTGCCAATAACCGTTAAATTTCATTTAACGTGATGAACTGAAATCCAACCTAAATGGGACAAACGTTTAGCGGCTTGTGATTAAATCAATAACACCGTAGTGACTTGTCTTAACCAGGTGAAATGATCAGAAAATTAGTAAGCTTGGTGTTACTCAGTGCCTGTTTTTAACTCTATAGAGATAACTTTTGGCCAGATATAAGAAAAAAGCCAATTTACGAAGAAATAAACCACAAGCAGTACTATAATACGAACGTCTGAGTCATAGCCGCTAAATTCTACTAGTTGCTTACCCGTAAGCATTAAAAATATTAATGTCGCTAAAAAAATAGCAAACCAGATACTTTTGGACTTTCCTGTTGAAACACAAAGGCTACCACAGCTTTTACACTTTACCTCAGAGAGTCCAAACCGTTTAAGTGGTAACAACTTGTTTACATCACTTTTTGCAATAAGTGCATTTTGACAATTTGGACAAAGAATATTCATTTTAAACCTTACAGCTATTTCAGCAGGACAATATGGCTGGCTAAAGTAAGCGACACGGCAGCAAAAAACAAATTTTATTTGTCCTATTTCAGTCGTTCATCGTTTTTAGCTGTAGATATCATAATTTTTTTACCACTCTTACTGCTTATTCCTGCTAATTCAAGTATGTTTAAAACCTCTACTGCATCTGCTGGATTAACTGGATTAAAACCGGCTAACTTTAAAGCTTGAGCAATTTCTAAGTAGTATCGGGTGTAGCAACCCCGCTCAGTTTCTATCGCTGCATTCGAAAATTCAGTGTATAGATGACCATAGTTTTCCTCATTTTCGACACCATACAAGGAATTTATTGGGCTTATCCTCTTTTTTAGTTGCTCTTCTTGCGGGTCAAAACCATATTTAATGAAACTTCCTTTTGTTCCTTCAATACGAAAGCGCATATTGGGAGCCGCTGAAAATGAACTTGCATGGAGAACAACCTCAAGATTTTCATAATGAAGTTGCACGTGAAAGTAGTCCGTGGTTTGAGAGTTTGCTCTTAATGGTAAACATCTTGCCGTTAATGCCTCAGGCAAACCAAAAATATTGATTGCTTGATCCACTAAATGTGAGCCTAAATCAAACCATATTCCAGAGCCCTTTCCTGCTTGTTCTCTCCATCTTTGCCTAACGGTTGGGCGAAAACGATCATAATGAGATTCAAAGTATCGAACATCTCCAAGTTGATTGTTTTTTAAGAGCTTTTTAACCGTTAAAAAATCGCCATCCCACCGCCTGTTATGAAAAACAGACAGTAATAAAGCCTGCTTTTTAGCTAGGTCTACTAGTTCCTGCGCTTCTGCACTGGTGGTAACCATAGGTTTTTCTATAACAACATTAATGCCATGTTCTAAGCACAATTTTGCTAAGGAATAATGCACATTATTTGGTGCTGTGATGACAATTAATTCAAGGTTTGCACTCGTTATTAACGCTTGTGCCGTATCAAAAATGGCAATGTTAGGATGTTGCTCCCTTACTAATTTTTTTTGAGAACTATTTATCGCTACTATTTCCATATATTCTGATGCTTCTATCAGGGGAATATGAAATGTTTTAGCTGAATATCCGTATCCTATTACACCAACTTTTATCATGTAAAAATAACCTATTTTTATGACCAGATGAATTCATCAAAAACTAAAATATCATTAAAAAAAAGTGTAGCACAATAAAGCCAACGAAAAATGAGCGAAGGCCAACTATTCCCTGTATTTTAATCAACTTATTATGTGCTGATATAAAACACTTATTTAGCTAAGTAATCATATAAACCTCTACGTTACTTACCAAAGCCTGCCAGTGCAATTGGCTTTTTAATTAACTTTTCTAGCGATATTTTTATTAGTCAAATAGGGATAAGTAAGTGCATCAACCAAATGATATCCATTAGCCAACTAGGAGAGAATTTTACGGTATCATTTTAACGTCACTGTAAATACTAGGCAAGGATCACCGCCGCAATATGGTGCTGTTAATAAGATGTCCTTGGGCATTAATATCATCGCGGTAACGCTTATTTATTCGAGCATAAATAGCCTTGGCCTCATCAATAAAAAAGCACTACATAGCTGTACTTACTTATCATGACATAAGCGCTCACACCAATGTTAACTACTTGTCAAAGCTAAGCATTTATCTGTGCTCAAGCTTGTCTGTGTGTAAAGCTTTTGCCACTACTTTTATTTTCAAGCAAAGAAAAGTACGTCAACATAGTGTCCAGTGAGGTATATAGTAGCTCATATCTGATCTTACTCTTTTGAATATTGTCGCAGAAATAATAGTACAAATATGAGTTCAGTTTTGCCACAAAGTCGACATAATTCATCAGTTAAAATTATCCAATCTTATGATCATGTTGATGTGAAAGCAGTCATTATTAAACTTAAGACTAAGGACTGAGGACTGAGGACTGAGGACTTTTTTAAAAAATGATTTCAATTGAATAACTCAAGTTTTATTACTAAAAAGCCTTAATAATGAACAGAAAACACTGTGCGCTATGGTTCTGTCTTTATGAGCAGCGGCATCCATTATTTCATCACCAAAAAATATTGATAAAAATGTAACTACCGCACTAATGAGTAAAATACTCCAATATGGATAAGGCTCAAATAAAATATGCTTTAATAATTTAGTAAAAAATGCCAAGTCATAAATATTTGAGTGCTGAGAAAACATGTAAAAATTGATGTCTAAAGCAACAAACCAAAGCACTATTTGTGTATAAGTCATCTTAATGTTAAATAATAATCAAGTAGGAAAAACTAAGATAAAACCGCCATCAGCAATAGGTGCGCATAATACGAAAAAACTCTCACTCAGAACTTAAACACCAGAGTCATTAGCAGCATCATACTTCCAGATCATATATCAAAAATAGGTTAAAATAATTAACTCCAGAGCCAAAACTTCAAGTAAACTTTCTTTTTGCACCTGACATCTAAAATTAAAATAACATTAATTATCAATCAGTTGGGTGTCACTTCCAGCTAGAGTTAGAGCGATGTAAAAATATAGCATTAAAATTTATCAGCCAACATAAGATTTCGGCTGAAGTGTCAGGTTAGATATTGATTACTTTTTTGACTGTTTTTGCTTTAGCTGTTCAACATGAACAATTAGTGTGTCAACTGTATCTTTTAATAAATCGAGCTCGTCAAACGTCAAGTCATTTAACTGTTCGAGGTTGTATTCTATGGTATCAATAATCTGTTTATAGGGCCGCTGCATTGGTCTCATAAAATAGGTAGTAACCGTTGCTACTATGGTTCCAAAGAACAACATAGAACCAATAACTATCCATAGGCCTCCAACTAACTGAGCCTTACCAGATATTGGTGCATCAGCAATTCCAGCGGTAGAAAGTGCGGCTACCCCCCAATATAACGCCTCCCCATAAGAATTAATTGATGTTGCTTCAATACCCTGCTCTGCCAGGTATATACCCGCAGAAAATATTAGCCACAACACAACTAATAAAAGCACCATTTTTTTAAAGGGAGTATGAATAGCTATATCATTAATGAACTTTTTAAAGCGCACATGTCGTTTAATTTTTCTCATCATGTCGTTAACTCATGTAAAAATAATAATTAGATTATACGAAGTAATACCTAAATAAAGGCTGGTCATAGTTGGCTATAATCTGAACATAAGCTAGCCAGAAGTTAAAAAATTTCTTGGTTTGTTGGGAGCGATTAATCACAATTTACTGTTCTGTCACTCCCACTGTAAGCATTATCTCTGGAACGGCTGAAACGTTAAATAAGCTTGAGTCCAAACCTGAAAAACCTAATAAGAAAGTTGAAAATTAAATGTCAGATGCACTGTTAAACAGCCTATCTGACTTTGCATTACGCATGCCTTTATAAATTTCATTAAATTTTTCAGAAAAAATATAACGTACGCATAACAATTATCAGCTACTACGCCGGTAACTAGGTGCTTTCAATTAGTATATTAATTTTAGTAGAGGGTTTGAGGTTTTTCAATTAACTATATGTATTAGTTAATTTATAGATACCCTCATTAATTTTTCCGGTAATGAGATATACCATGGGTTTGAAATATTATTGTGCTAGCTTTATAAAGACATCAATCTAAATTTTTTTGCCAAACTCAGAGCAACGCCTTAGTACCGAGCCAGTGATGAGCCATGATAAAATAAGCGGAAAACCCATCAGACTGATTTCCCTTGTTATACACTTAATTTATCGACAGCCGTTATGATCTATTTTTACAGTGGAGCTAAAAAATAAAATCATTTATTTAGCCACAATTTTTTGATCTATGCTCTAGCGATACATTTCTTAATTTTTTTCAAACACTGTCACTCTGAGCTTTCGATCGACATTCTCATCAGGAAAGTCACACTCACTGGTAAAGCGATCAATCATTTTCAACGTATGAGTCGATGCTGTAATAATTTCGGCATCTGACTGATCCCACGTTGCATCAAAGCGATGAAACATGCAAATCAACCAGCCTCCTGGGTTTAAAAGCTTTGAGCATAGACTGACCAATCTCGAAAAATCTTGCCCTTTAGGTTGATGCTCTGAATGAGGTGACTTATACACTTTTGGCGGCGGATCTAAAATAATACCGTCGAAAGTCTGGCCACGCTTTATCGCTTTAGGTAAATGCTTATAGATATCACCTTGTATAAAGCTGCGAGTACCAAGGTCAAGGCCATTTTTTTTGTAGCTTTTTTCGATACGGGGTAACAAATCTTTCGATTTATCCAAATGAATAGCGGCTTTTGCACCACCTTTTAAAGCAGCGATACCGAGACTACCAGTGAATGAAAATAAGTTGAGAACACGGCGCCCCTCACTGTTATTAGCTAACCATTTTCGCACTGGACGCGCGTCAAGATACAAACCGCAGTTATGCATCGCATCAGGTAGTAAACTATAATAAACACCATATTCTTTAACAAATTCTGGAGCGTCAGAAAAATCACCATGCAGCGTAAACATCCTTTCCTTCAACCGTAACCCAAGTAATTGGTCACCTTTGGCGAGAATGAGCGTGAAGGGAAAGTGCTGTAGCAGTGCATCTTTAATCGCATCAAGATCCTCACGAATATCCTCTTTATATTCAACCAAGGCCATCGTACCAAATTTTTCAATAACAACACCTTTTGCGCCTTCAGCGTAACCATGAAAAACACGCCAACAATCAAATTCATCAGACTCATGTAAAAATTTTCGATCCGTCCATGCTTTTGCGATTAAATCATGCCAGTTAATTGTCAATTCTATGCCCTGCCCGTAAGTATTTTTTAGTGTTGATTCCCTCCTAAAATTACTTAAATAAAAGGATGCGGGACTCTAACTTATTGAGCTGGCATTATAACGAACCATAGCTTGTGTTAATACTGATATCCACACAGAAACAAAACTCCCTGCCAAAATATATCTTTTTCACATACGTCTTACTAGACTAGTGATAATAACTTGTGATAAATAGTTAGCTATTTATCTTTGGCCCATGACAGTAATCACCGCTTTACGGTTGTCGGACTAAAGTCCGATCTACAAAAAACGCCTATCGCTGCATAATCACTCGCAAGCACTATGTAGGTTGGACTTTAGTCCATCAAGTTAAATGAAATTTAACAGTTATTGGCTCAAATACCGAGTAACAAAAGTAATACATCGCTGCAATTTTTTTTGGCACATGACAGTAATCACTGGCTGTACGGTTAATGGAATAAAGTCCGACCTACAAAAAAACACCTAACGCTATATTATTACCTGTAAAAGCCATTTTGGCTAACATACTCATTTTCTCTCTAAGCCTCTAAACAGTAACTTTCATCACCTAGTAGCAGTGTTGTACAAAAAGCTATTTACAAATACGTTTTTTCAGCCTTAGTTACCTTCTCTAAATAACGACGAGATTCTACCTTGGGGTGCTTTTTAGTGAGCAGATAATAAACCACTTTAGGCGATTTAGTATTGAGTACTTTCATCGCGGTTTTACGATTACCATGAAAGGTTTTTAATACATTGCCGCTGCCACCATTGTAAGCTGAAATAATGGCGTAATGACGACTGGTGGCATTGCTGACATCTTTCAAATAATTGTTATTGAGAATGTGTAAATAGGCTGAGCCAATATCAATATTAAACTCAGGATCAAAAAGTTGCTGCTTGCTTGGCATACCTTTTTTATTTTTAATACGTTGAAAAACATCGGCTCCAGCGGTTCTAGGCACAACTTGCATCAAACCATAGGCATTAGCGGTACTTACAGCAAATGGGTTAAAACTACTTTCGATTTCAATGATGCCGTAGATCAGCTCTGGTGATATTTGATAACGATTAGCCGCCGCAAGCACATGTTTACTGTATTTTTGTTCACGTAAGTGTTGATGTTTTTCAACCATTTTAATTCTAACAGCATAAATTTTTTTTCTATTTTTGTTATATTTCTGTAAATTAAATTCTGTTAAATACTTAGAAAATCGATTAGCACGCCATGGGTATTGAATAGGCTTATTGTCGCGATCAACCACCTGTTGGTACAAATATGGTTTGCCGGAGAGTTGTGGCGCTTCGCTTGAAAATATATCAGTTTTTCGAGGATCTGATGTTGCTAATAAAGTAGTCACAATGGCACGCTGTAAATTGTGCAAGGTTTTAGCCTGAGACTGAGCCGCTAAAGTTTCAATTAAAATGCTACCTTTTTCAAAATCAACAATGGCACGCGCTTGGTAGTCGTTAGTATATTTAACCAGTTTTTTATTACTCGGTATTTGAGGCTTAGCTTCGCCCCACACATCACCTATATGATGACTTAACTCTTTAAGCAACACCTTGATATTATTAATATCTTGCTGAATAAGCCGATTAGTTTCAACCGTTTGATGAGCAATGGTAATAAAATCAGTATCGTTAGCATTTATTTGTTTAATTAAGCTTTCAGCACTACGAATTGAACTGAGGTTGGGTATGCTCTTACAACTGGTTAAACTCATGACTATAAATAACAACAACACTTTTTTAAACATCATACAACGACCTTTAATTTATTTACTTGCCACATAGCATTATATAGATTCGTCTACTAAAAAGTACAAATAGGTAAATAATATAAAGCTAATGCTTTGCACTCTGCTTTTGTGACCTTTATCAAACGAGTTGGACTCACTGTGTTAGCGCTAAGCCCAACACTTATCGTAACGGGGTTCATTAAACAATGTCTGTTATTTCGTGGTAGTTTGACCAGGTAAGTTAACCTTATTAAGAAAATAATTTGCCACAATTAAACCAAGTGACTCGCTACTATTAACCTTTGCTGTAAGTTGAAATCTAGAAGTGTGCTCCACATCATGGCGTATTATTATGATTTTTCAGACGCACAATTCCAACATATTTCAAAAGACTGGGCATTTTTCTCTGAGCAGTTTGTGCAGGTCCAGTCCTCGCCATCGATGTCACTCTGTGATGAGTTTAATATTTCTGACGCACGTTCCAAGTCGGCATCATCTGTAACCCAAACTTCAGGCCAAGAGTCGAAAGCGGAGATTTCTCCTATAGCGCCCTGAGAAAATTCATTTTTAATAAATGTGCTTATTCCTTGTGCTTCAATAAGGTTTTTAACATTACTAACCAGTAAAAGACTTTCGTTGGAATACACTATCTTCATAATTAAATTCACCTCAGCATTTAATCAGGGGAAACTTTCCTCTGATTTATTTTATATATTAATAACAAAACTTTGCCAGTATTACCAATGCTCGCTTATAAATAAACTAGCTATTTGTCTTATTTTTCATCTCAAAAATAAATAATATCTAACTGTCCATAACAACAATGACTAAAATTGGATAATATGAAAAAATCACTTTTTATAGATAATATTGCCAAGTGAATGTACCGCCAAAATCATGCAAAAACACCTTGATACTTATATCTAGTAAATAGTAGCAAGGTGTTGTTTATAAAACACTAAAACAGTTTGTTCGTGCTACACTGCTTTAGTGTTTTTTATTGGTTAATCGCGTTTTTGACAGGGCTTTATTAATACTACTTTACTAGTGGCTAAGTCCAACGATGAGTATTCTTGCTGGTTTACATCGCTATAATTTTGTAAAACACGATCAGTTAGAAAATAGCTTCAAACTAGAGGCTGCCGCTTATATTGACCTAAGTATAAAAACTAGCAGACATGAGCAATGTCATAGATAATCTGTGTTAACAATAATATTTATGATCAAATAATAATGAAGTCAGATTTATTAAGCGTAATTATATAAGGCTATTGAGTGAGTATTTTAACAGTTGAGCATATTAGTAAAAACTTTGGCGCTCTGCAGGCAGTAGATAATGTTAGCTTTGAAATTAGCCAAGGCGATATTGTTGGCTTTTTAGGTAAAAATGGCGCGGGTAAAACGACATTAATGCGCATGATAACCGCTTTTCTTGCCCCTTCTTCTGGCAGAATTTTCATTGATGGCGACGACATCACTAAACACTCGTTAACTATCCGGCAAAAAATTGGTTACCTACCCGAAAATCCGCCTTTGTATACCAATATGACCGTGTTGCAGTATGTAAAGTTTGCGGCTGAAATAAAAGGCGTTGCCCCGAAAAAACAAGCCGTTCAGCTTGCTAAAGTATTAGAAGACTGCCAATTAGAGCAGGTTAAACACAAAACTATTTCAACCTTATCTAAAGGCTATAAACAAAGAGTCGGTATTGCTCAAGCGATTATTCATGAACCTAAGTTACTTATTTTAGATGAACCGACTAGCGGCCTTGACCCCATGCAAGTTCAACAAGTGTTAGCACTTATTAACAACCAAAAGGAACAAAGAACCGTATTACTGAGCACACATACCTTGCCTGAAATTGAAAAAATAGCCCAACGTATTTTAATGATTAAATCTGGGCAACTTATTATTGATCAGTCATTAAAAACCTTGCTGAAAGGCAGTATAAATAGCACTGATGAAAACACTGCCAAAAATGAAAACAGCCAAGTTCAAGCATTAACTTTAGAGCAAATATTTTTTAACCATCACCAAGGGTCAGCACCTGTCTCATCAAAAACCCCCATACAAACGCCAAGCCAAAATGTAAGTAATTACTGATGAATAAAATTATCGCACTGACCAAGAAAGAGCTACATAGCTACTTTAGTAGCCCTGTGGCCTACATTATTCTTATTGCTTGTTTGTTGTTATTTAATGTACTTTTTTTTATGCTGATAGAGCAAAATAGAGAAGTGTCATTACGAGATATCTTTCAAGTGATGGAGTTTATGTTTATTTTTATTATCCCTTTATTAACCATGAAGTTATTTGCTGAAGAAAAAGCTAATGGCACCATGGAGTTTTTGCTCACCGCCCCCTTAACACCGAGTATGATCGTGTTAGGTAAATACTTTAGTATGCTAATTTTTTACTCACTGTTAATTAGCATCACTGGCATTTATTATTTTATTGTTGAGTATTATGGCAATCCCGACCCTTACAGTATTTTATCGGGTTATGTGGGTATTTGGTTAGAAGGCGCACTTTTCATCGCCATAGGTTTACTGACTTCGTCGTGGACACGAAATCAAATTATTGCCGCGATGACCTCATACCTGATCCTATTCTCACTGTATTTTTCAATCAGCTTTACCAAGTATTTCACCGGCTTTGCGGAAAACTTTCTGATCCAACTCAGCACGCGTAGCCATCTTGAAAATTTCGCTATGGGTATTATCACGGCCAGCGATGTTATCTATTATTTAGCCGGTATTGTGCTCTGCTTGGTATTAACTGGCTTGAGCATCAACCATAGGTTGTGGCAATAAATGATGATTAAAAACAATAAAAATTTACTCCTTAAAAAGTTATTACCTGCTTTGATTGGCGCAGCGCTCTTGCTATTTATATTAGGTTTAGCGTTATTTTATATCGATGCGCAATTTTCTTTGCTGTCATTGAGCTTTGCTAGCTGCCTTACATTAGGTGGCAGTATGGCATTTTTTGTTTTGCTCAAGCTAAACAGTCAACTTAATCATACGGATGCTAAGGCGATAAAAGCCACGTTCAATGCCACTAATTCAACTGATACTAATCAAGGCAAGACTAAGCCCAGTTTTATTGACGCGCGAGGGAAAAAAGTTTGCCTTATTTTTGCTATGATTATCGCGAGTATAGGTTTTCTGGCTATCAGTCATTATGCGGCCAATAGCATAACCACGCGATGGGATGTCACGGCAAGTCAACAACACACCTTAACTAAAAACACTATCGAGTTTATTCGCACACTGAAAGAAAAAGTTGAATTAACCGCGTTTTATGTCGGTTTGCCACCCAAATATTTACAAGATTTATTTAAGGAATATGAAAGGCTTTCTGCTGGCTTGATCAGCACGCAAATAATTGACCCGATAGAGAACATTTCATTCGCTGCTAAGTTTGGCAATGTGGTCAGTGGCGCCGAACGTAAAGTTATTGTGCAGTCAATTCATGGCCGCAAAGATGTTGATTTTAGCGATGACGCACTGACAGAAGAAAAACTCACTAATGCCATTGCTCGCGCTAGTAGCCCGCCAAGACAGCTTTACTTTCTCACTGGCCACGGTGAATATTCACTGGCAAACACCGACAATGTCGGTTTATCGACCTTTAAACAGTTATTGGCTGAGAACAATATGGACAGTAAACCACTGATGTTAGGTATAACTCAGTCGATCCCTGCTGATTGCGATGTGCTGGTGATTGCCGGTGCTCGCACTGAACTTACCACACAAGAAGATAAGTTAATCATTGAGTATTTAACCGCCGGTGGTGATGCCTTATTTCTGATTGAACATACCACAGTTACCACGCCTGATAAGCCACTAACCGCAGAACAGCTACAGCAAAACCCGTCATTAAATAACATTATTAATCAGTGGGGACTTAAGGTTAAATCCGACATTGTGGTTGATTTAACTAACCATGTCGGTAACGATGTTGGCAGTCCTGCCACCAAAAACTACCAAAAACATAAAGCTATTACCCAAGGTTTAGATTATACCTTTTACGTTAGACCGCGCTCCATTGAGATGTTAGCCCAACGTCGGCCAAGCATTAAGTTAGCGGTTATTGCCGCGACGGCATCAACAGAAAAAAGTTGGGCAGAAACCAACAGAAATTTAGCAATTCAGTATGATCAAGGCATAGACACCCCTGGTCCAGTGCCCATTTCTTATGTGGTACTTGAAGAGCATAAAGAGATAACTGCTAGCCCGAATAAAGTGCAAGCGCCCCGTTCTGACACCCGAATGATTGTTTTTACTGATGCAGATTTTTTAACCAATGTGTATATTAATCAATACAGTAATGCCCAAATGGGGCTAAACATTGTCAACTGGTTAGCTGAGACAGATTATCAGACTTTTTTAAGTGCGAAGGTTATAAAGGTTGAACGCTTAGATTTAACCAGTAAACAAAAACGTCAGGTCATGGTGATATTATTTTTCAGCCTATTTTTCTTTGTTATTGTTGGCATAGTGGTTTGGTTAAAATCAAAACAGCATTAATATTAGCTATTGCCTTTTAACATTGCCCCTTAACATTAGCCAATGAATACTAGTCAATGCCCAGCTTGGCTAGCCATAATTGCCAACGAAGTCGCCGATAGCTAAGTTGTAGTTTTATTAACTGCTTATCACGCTCTTGTTGGCTAATATCATCAGTAAACTTTTGATAGCTTAGTTGTGCAAAGCCGTTTGATATAGCACAAAAGTTCGCTGACAACTCAGGTCGAGCTGTCGCAATAACATCAGCAAACTGTTGTGCGGTCATCGACCTTGCTTTGACCAATTGATGCTGCGCCATTAATTTTAAGGTTTTTAAATACAGGGCTTTAATTTTATCCTCAGGTTTCCCTTTCGCCTTGCCCTTAACAACTTTATAGCCATAAAACAGCAAGACGGCGCCAGCTAATATCAGCAAAAAATATAAAACATTTTTACCCTGCTTTAAACTCGCTAACAGCTGCGCCATAACACGCGATTGCTTTTGGCCCGTATAACCAATAACCCAACGTGTCCATTGGTAATCAATGGCGTCAATTTGCATTTTAACTTGCTTATACCACCACATGGCGCGTAACGCTTGCAGCGAAAAAAATCCGGAAGATAAATCATCATACTCCTGCATTAAGCTAGTCGAAAATCCCCTTTCAACACGTTCTGGATCAACCGCTGCCGTTGGGTCAATGCGCTGCCAGCCGTCGTTGGGTAACCAAACCTCAGACCAAGCATGGGCATTGCGCTGATAAACACTTAAATAATTTCCGCTGAGATTGAACTCGCCACCTAAGTAACCAACCACCATGCGAGTAGGAATGCCGGCAGCACGCATTAAATAAGTAAAGCTACTAGCATAATGCTCACAAAATCCCGCACGAGTGTCGAAATAAAACTGGTCTAAACTATGGTTATTCAGCCGAGGTGGCTGCAAGGTATAATAATAGTTTTCTTCATTAAGTTCAGTTAACACCTGATTAATTAACTGGCGGTCATCAGGATACTGCTGACGTAATTGTTGGCCTTTAGCGAGCAATTTAGGGTTATTGTCAGTGCTTAATAGCAAATTTAAAGCACGGCTAGTATCAGACAATGTCGCTGACATTTTGGCTGCTGGATAACTGGTGACTTGATAACTTAATGTTTGACTAATAATACCGCGATAAAACAAGGCAAAGTCATTACGCTGGCCAATATTACCTTGCTCACTGGTGGCGAAATCGAGTGCAAATAACCAAGATTGAAAACTAGGCTCAGCAATCACCTGATAGGTTAATCCTCTGCCAGGTAATTCAATATCAGCTGAACTGTTCGCATGCTCCAAGGTAGCTGAACCATAACTACTTTGAGCACTTTGACTATTTTGAGTTTCGTCTCGACGGCTTTGTCGCCAAGTTACGCCGTCAAAATCATCTAATACCATCGCCCGCCAATACAGCTGTGCATGTTTAGGCTTACTATTTTGAAAACTGACCCGAAACGCCAATTCATCCGACAAAGCTAATTGCGCAATATCGCCAATTTTTACACTATCAGACAGACCCACTTTTGCTGATTCAACACTTGGCACTTGCCAAAAGGGACTGAGCTTGGGAAATCCGACAAATAACGCCACCGCTAAAGGCACTGAATATAAGCTCAGTTTAGCGACTAATTTAGCTTGTGCTAATACCGCCATTGTTGGTGCAAATAAGTTAAGTAGAATCATGAAATTGCCAAAAACCAAAACAATAACAGCCAATGAAAAATAAATAGATTGAATAAAAATTAATGAAGAGGTGGCAACAAAAATGCCTAATACCACCAGTTGATATAAATCTTTTCGCCTCGGTATTTCAAACATCTTTAAACTATAAGCGAAGCATAATAAATGCATCATGCTCAGCAAAATCCCTAATGTTTGCCCCGCAACAGCGATAGCCACACTGCCTGAAATAGCTAATAATAAAATCAACCAAGACGGTAGTATTTTAGCTGTTACATAGCTTTTTATCGATTGGCTCGGCTTTGATGCCAGAGCGCCTTTGCGGGCAATATTCAAATACACAATAAACTGCAGCGCCAAGGCAAAAGTGGCAAACAACAAATATACCAGGTGCAACTGTAAAACTAAGCTTGCAAGGTTAAGCAGCTGAAAAATTAATAAACAAAAATACATTTGACTAGTAAGCTGTAGCGCACTATTTTCGCTATAACTTTTACTTTTGCTAGGTGTAAGCTTTTGTTTAAGGCTGTGCTTAGGCCCTAGTTCAACGCTAGGTTTAATTATTTTTGTCATCGTGCCCTCAATAACGTGCCAATGCGGTTAAGCATTTTAAGGTATGTTGTGCACTATAGTCATACTCAACGACTTGGTTAGGGAGTTTCAATGAAAAGGCTATTTGCTTAGTACTACAGTCTTTAATCGCATAACTTAACCAACTTAAACGCTGTTCAAGTGTGCCGTTTGGCAGGCGCTCAAAGTCTAACTGCAACTTACCTGATAAGGCTTGTTGATATTGTTTTGTTAACCAACCTTGTCCTTGTGCCACATGCTTCCATGCCACACGACTCAGGGGTTCACCCAGCTGATAATGTTGCAATTGGTGAAATTCATCTTGGCCCGATTGAAAACTATCTTGGTAACTTTCAAGGTTATTTTCCGCCTCTTCAATCGCCCGGTTTTGTTGCTTATCGGTCCAAGCATTGGCGATAGGCTTTGGATAAGCGGTAACTTGCTGAGCAAAGTCTAATCGGGTCCAAGTTTTAAATAACCCAAAGCCAAATTCGCTGATAATTAACACGCGACCCAGTGGGTATTGCCCTCGCTGACAAACCCGATAAGGTATCCAAATGTTGTTTTCACCTATTTCGAGTTGTGCCAATGTTATTTTGCTAAGCGCACTGTTGCTTGGTTTACGCTTGCTTGGTTTATTTTCGTTCACGCTGTGATCAAGTACTTGTTCGGTCTTTACCCTTGCTTGATCAAAAGAAAAGCTAATAGTAAAACGAACTTTTTTACTGGTTATCACTAGGGGAAAATATAGTGGTGAATCAACAAAGCCTTGCAATGAATTTGTCGCTTGAAACTCTAAGCCAGAAAGATTAAAAAAACTATGGTGCAAAACCACAATGAAAAAACTGACTAATAAATAGCTGATCAATATAATGACATTATTCTGATAGTTGGTGCCCAGTAAAAACAGCAACAGCATAAACATTAACAAACCCGCACCAAAACGTGTGGGAATAATAAAAATATTATGATGATTAATTTGTTGTCGGCTGGCTTGCGGAATTCGACGAGTTAGCCAAGCATTAAAGTGCTTATGCACTTCGCTTTTCAAGCTAGCGATTATCGACCCTGAGCTTATCGAAGAGAACACGATTTTTTTCCTTTGCTTAATAACTAACGCCCCCTTTTTACTCGATGGCAATCACTTATCTTTATAACTTAACTTCATAATTAAACTGCTTAATTTAACGCTATCATTTAACGCGCTGATTTGAAATGCACATTTAAAACAACGGGTTAGTTGGGTCAATCTGCGACAATATTTGCTGAGAAATTTCATCCGCTTGCTCAAATATATGATGTTGTTGTGGCGCTAGTCTATGTTCACATACTGGGGAGAATACCGCTTGAATATCTTCGGGTATAACATAATCACGATTTTGTATAAAAGCCCATGACTTGGCGGCAGCCAGCAATGATTTTCCTGCACGTGGCGATAACACCTTAGCTTGTGACTCACTTTGTCGACTCACTCTGCATAGTGCAATCACATAATCTACAATCGCAGGCGCAACACAAATAGTAGCAATATGCTGTTGTATTTCCCGTAATTGCTCAACACCAAGAAAAGGCTTAATATCCATAACATCACGGTGTGATGTTATGGATTGTAAAATTTTACGCTCGGCATCTATGCTAGGAAATCCTAAAGAAATTCGCATCATAAAACGGTCTAATTGCGACTCTGGCAACGGATAAGTGCCCGCATGTGACATGGGATTTTGTGTCGCTATAACAAAAAATGGCTCAGGTAATAGATGGGTTACACCGTCAACACTCACTCGCCCTTCCTCCATGGCCTCTAGCAAGGCACTTTGGGTTTTAGGACTGGCGCGGTTCACTTCGTCTGCTAACACCACTTGATTAAATATCGCGCCTGGATGTAATTGAAATAACTTTGTCGCTTTATCAAAAATAGCAACACCAATAACATCGGCGGGCATCAAATCTGAAGTAAATTGAATACGTTGATATGACAAACCTAAAGTTAAGGCTAAGGTGTTAGCTAAGGTAGTTTTACCCATACCAGGTAAGTCTTCAATTAAAATATGGCCTTTAGCAAACAAACACGCCAAGGCTAATTGCACTTGATGAGGTTTGCCAATAACGACAGATTCGATTTGAGCCAAAATATTGGCAACCACAGTTTGCATACTTGTCGTTCCTTCTTATTGAAAAATTAGCATAATTAATTATTTAACGAATACCCAGTTAAATAAACCCTCATTAGATTATCTGTACACTAAATGTAGCAGTAGATGCAGCAGTAAGTGCAGCAGTAAGTGCAGTAGTAAAACCCTGGAAATAGTATTGAAATCAAAAAAACTGTCATTAGCCAAAGAATAGAGCAAAAAAAAGCCGCTTATTTGACCTTAATCAACAAACGACAATATGGCCTTGTGGCATGCTAGCCAGATGTGTAAATAGAGACAGTAAATAAGCATAAATTTACTTTTGATATATCGCTATTTTTTAGCTCAGTTATGCTTTCACTCTCAAATATAGGTCGAATAGTGGCAGAATAATGGTCGAGTTTACCTTTATCATTAACAGCAACTAACTCAGCAAACATGCGCGATTATAGATCGCATTTCGGAGATAAGTTATGGATGTCGATTTTAGCGAAATAAGCTATTTAGTTAACCCATCTAATCTTACATTACATGCCGATCATCAGCAGTTTTTGTTATCATTAATTAGCCCTACCGTTATAGATATCCATGGCGAAAACAATAATGAATGGCGAGTTATTTCAACATTATTACAGGGTAATGAACCGTCAGGGCTTATTGCCATACATCGATGGCTGACCAGAGAAAATTTTTTACCTCGACCTAAAACGAATATTCGCATCGTTATTTCATCTGTTGAAGCGGCTACTTATCAGCATTTACTGCATCACAGATACCTGCCCGATGGGGTTGATTTAAATCGCTGTTTTAACGAAAAAAGTATCCGAAGCGGTATTGATGGAAAAAATAAAAATATTGACGGCTATATTCAACGAGCGAAATTAATAGAAAATGCCATCCGCGAGGTTAACCCTACAGCTATTATTGATTTACATAATACTTCAGGTAATGGCCCTGCCTTTGCCGTTAGTACGCTGATTAACCCCAATGTGTTGTCAATTACGTCTTATTTTTGCGATACCTTGATTTTATCTGATATTAGTATCGGCGCTATGATGGAGCTTAATTTCTCCTGCCCTGTAGTTATGATTGAGTGTGGTGGTAGTTTTGATGACCAAGCACATGATGTTGCCTATAATGGTATCAAAAAATTTACCCTTTTCGATGGTCATTGTACTTTACCACAAGATAAGGCAGTGCAAATTCTTTACAAACCTTTGCGCTTAGTCATTAAAGCAGAGCGAAAACTATCATTTAGCAAACGTGACGAAGGCTATAGTGGCGTAACCTTGCGACAAAATATTGAACAATTTAACTACGGTGGATGCTGTGAGGGACTGCTATTAGGCTGGCTTGATGATGAGGGTTTAGAAAACCTTGAAATGTTAAACGACCAGGGGGTAAACGTGATCGAACAGTACTTTAAAATGGTTGATAATAAATTGCTCTGTGCAACCAACTTGAAAATTTTCATGGCGTCAAATCAAAGCCATATTGCCCGTTCCGATTGCCTATTTTATGTGGTTAATAGCGGCAATAATTATCTTTCATAGCTATCTTTGCTAAAAATAAGTCAATAATCACTACTCAATAACTAGCAAATAACTATCAGTTTGATTAACGTGATAAAAAGTCAGATTACGCTGGATTAATGCGGCGCTATAAAGCCGTTAATGTTTAACTTGATATTTTTGCGGTAACACTGATTTCATTTAACTCAAGAAAATAAACTTTAGCTTACACTGGTCTACTTCTTTAGATTGAACATATCAACGACTCTGACCCTATTGATAAAGCTGATTAATAGGTCATTGATAAAAAACCTGAGGTAACTAACCAATACCAAATGGTGCATCAGATATCGCTTGTTCTAAGGCTATATCCTCTAAACCTAAGTCGCGTAGCGCGTGAATAAACTTCAAAGTTTTAAAACTATCAAACCATACGGTCAGTTGTTTGTTAAATTGTGCTTGCTTGTTCACTTGTTGCTTAACCACAAAATTCAGTAAGCCTATGTTGATTAAAGCCTGCTGGCTCTTTTCAGGTAAAAAAACCAGCCATAGTTCAGGTTGTTGTCGATATTGCCATAGCTGTTTAAATGCCTGTAAACAGGCTTTTAATTGCACAAAAACTGCTGGATTATAGTATTGATAATCTTGCCCTTGTTCGACAAGTTGCATGATATTTTGCACTGCTGGCCCAGTACCAAAAGGCACACGTTGTGAAGGTCTAGCCTCTAACTTTATCCTTACCTCGTCTAAGTAAGCCACCTCTCCCAATTTAGCCAACTTGTTTAACAGGTAAAAGTCTTCACCGGCATTGCGTTTAGGAAAACCCCGCGCCTGACAGTAGGCAAGCATATCAAAAGATAAAATACTGCCAATGGTAAAATAAGCATAAGGTGATTGCGCATAGTGCAAACCAGCAACGTAATAGCGTAAAGCGTTTTCGTAGCGTAAATTGGCTTGATGAATGGCTTGGTGTTCACTGTGATGATAAAAATCACAGCAAGTAGCAACGGCATGCTTAAGCGCTACATTATTAACAGCATGAGCTGTAAAGTAATTATCCGGCAAATAGGCGTCAGCGTCTGTTGAATGTACCCAAGAAGAATTAATATGACCTTGAGTAAATAATTTTATCGCTAAGTCGGCGCCAATTTTTCTTGCTAAACCTACGCCCTGATCGGATGGAATAGGTTGGCTGTAACGATTAACTATTAAGATTGACGCATTAACCGTGTTATGGCGACTCGAATGGCACAAGTTAATTAAGCTTAAATTACCTTGCTGCCAAATCAGTTCACCGCGTTCAGTAATACTCTGCGCTAAGTCACTTTGCGCTTGTTGGTGCTGACGGCCAAAATCGCTGTCGGGCTGATTAACCACGACGATTAACAAACACGGTTGCTCGACCAATGTCGAGGCAATAAATCGGTCAATAAATTGCGCAGACTCTTCAAACGCTGGAATAACAAGCACGTGCTGATAGTTGCCCTGTTCTGGAAACGACGCCAGCAATAGTACTTCTGGCTCAGCATAATGGGCTAAATATTTAGCCCATGTTTTATGTTGCGTAGCGCTGTTGTTAGTCATGGTACTTATTACCTTAAAAGCTTACATGCCTTTATACTGGAAGAAAAGTCAGTTTCAAAGCTATACCCCAAATACGCATTGCACATCAATGCAAGGCTGCACGAAACGGTAGCGCTGCACAAATGTCCGCTTCAATGTCTAAAACTTCGGCCAAACGCTGATCAACCTCTGCTTTAGGAAAATATTCATAAGCTAATTCAATAAATAAATTTTTATGCTTTTCTTCTGATTTAGCGATCGTTTGATAAAACTCTTTGTCTTTGCCTTCTGGTAGCGCTTGTGCAATCAAAAAAAATCGTTCATGACCACGGGCTTCAATGACCCCGCCGACGATTAATCGGTCCATAAAAAACACATCGCTGCCGTTACGAAAAACCTTTCTAATTTGGTTAATGTAAGGGTCTTTTTCATCCGCACCTAATTGTCCACCACGGGCATAAATTAATTTTAGTACCTGTTTAAAGTGAATAAGTTCTTCAATAGCTAAGTCCGCCATCGCTTTCACTACTGATTTTCGATCTGGATAATGAGAGATCATCGACATGGCCATACCTGAAGCTTTTTTTTCTGCTGCGGCATGATCAGTTAAGAAAGTGTCGAAGTCATTCAGCACTACATCGGCCCAAGCTTTAGGGGTTTGATATTTTAATTCGAACATAGATAAGTTTTACACAATAAACAAGAAAGAAATAATAGCGGTATTTTACACGGGTAAAAACAAGCGACAAGAAAAATACCCTGATAATGTCCAAGATAGGAGCAATAATGTTGTCATAGCTTGCTCAGGGTAATTAAAATAATAATTTGCGGCTAACTTTGAGCTCGAGCTAATGTTTTCTCCTGTTCACTAACGTGCTAAAAATAACACTGATGACGTTAATATTAACAGTACTAGTAACAGCACTAATAATGCCGCCACTAAACAATAGTTTCAGCTCAGTGGCTTTACCAAAATTAGCATTAAGCACTAGTGCAACAGCATCTGGGCCAAGAAAATTTTTTTCAGGGTGATGATGTAATTAACGCCAGTTTCCAGTTGAGATTTTAATCGCTATAGTGGCTGATTTTTAAGCGCTTAATTCACTGTTTAATTTACTCATTAAGTCAGCTATTAATTTCCGCATCAACTCAGGCTAAATTTTATATTTATCTGACGCAAATATTTGTTTATTAAAGCGTAAATAAAACTAATTTTGTTTACAAAATTAAGTTATTATCAAGCAAAATAAAATTACAATAATAAGAAAAAAGCTCAGACAAAACTTGGATGTTAACTTAGTGGCCTTTTTCAATACTGACATCCTTTTAACCCTTTAAGTGTTTTTTATAGCTATGTTCAACAAACTATTAAGTCAATTATTTCAAAAACCTGAAAGTAGCACTCCTAATGTGTATTTTTTCGAAGAAAGCAGACAAGATGTTGATTCAGATAAAGAAGTTGAAAATAAACAGGCTAATACAAATCATAATATAAACCACGACGGACTCATGTTTCATTCATTTGAAGATGAATATCAACAAAATTTTTATGACTATCTATTAGGCGAATCTAACCGAGTAGAGTCACCAAATGATCATGAACTATCACAACTTATATCATCAAAAATACAAAGTTTATTGAAAAACCCAAAATTAATTTTAGATGTATTACCTATATTACCCTTATCTTTAACAAAAATTATTGAGCAGATAAATAACCAAGACTTTGATACCGAAGCTTTAATCCAATTAATTCAGCAAGAGCCTGCCATTGCCGCAAAGGTTATCGAGCTAGCTAATTCGGTTTATTATAATCGTAACAATAAAGAGATTACGGACCTTAAATCTGCTTTTTTGCTGTTAGGTGCCAACGGTTTATCAGAAGGCGTTATTAACGGCTTTGTTAATAAGCTAGTACCAAATTCAACTATCTACTTTAGACAATATGGTCAGAAAATATGGCAACATAGCTTATCTACCGGCATAACAGCAAAAGCACTGGTAGCTAAATCATTCATAAAAGACAGTGCAGCTCAAGCTTACTTTATTGGTTTAATTTGTAATTTAGGCGACCTTGTCATTTATCAGTTACTCACCGATGCGTTTGCTATTGTTCATCCAGATTGTCAGCCAAATTCTACTTTATTTAAAAATTTGATGGCTAAAGAATCAAAAAGACTGACTTATTTTATTGCTAAGCATTGGAATTTTCCTGATTCAATATTAGACGCACTAGCCTTACAAGCAAAAGTTAAACGCGCAGCATTATTACCCACATTGCACCATAAAATGCCCCTAGCCTGTTATGTTTATGAAGCAAAAATTATTAGCCAACTTGAGCTAAGACTCGCGCATAGTGCCATTGATGATGAATATATTAAAGAAGTATCTACCTCATTACTTTTCACTGATGAGGCCAATAATCAGTTGCAGCAAGTATTAGCCGATAAGCAGTTAAAGAAAAATTAACATAATAGCCGTTATTTATTTTTATTAAGCACATGGCATTGATAAAGCAAATAATACACCCTAAAAATTAATACCGACGATAACTTCACCACAAGTATATTATTCGCTTAAATTACTCGAACTATTCATCATGCACCACTGCTCCAATAGCACCCACATAGTGCTCGCATAGTGACCGCAAATGTGTATTCATAGTTGCCGTAAGCGCATACATCAAAAAACTGGAGCTAAAGTCAGTATTTCACCTTCTCACTTATCACCTTGGTATTCACAATTTTGCGACTAAGTTTACTTTCACTGCAAAGAAAACTACAGCGAATATCAGGTGGAAATCCCCTTTAGTGCATCATAAATCTATCAAGGCTTTCTCTAGCGATAATTATCAAGAATCCCCCTCGACCTTGGCTGATATGCTAATTCTAAAGAGGGCTTGATAATTTGCAATTAACTATGGCCGTTATTAATTTTAATAACGATAAGCTTGGTTATAAAAGTTATCGTTATCAATACACACTTATTATCTTTATAGTATTGTTACTGTTTAATTATTTTTTTAATAGTGATCGTTATTAAATGTCACTGTCTGAGTCTCATCACCATGATTGAAATAAAAACACCCGCTTACCGCTGCGCAAGCTTTGCATTAGCCTTAGGGTCTTTCCTCGTATTTTGCAACTTGTACATGTTCCAACCTATGTTGCCCTTAATGGCTGAGACCTTTAGCGCCAGTGCCATTGAAATTAACTGGTTACTGGCGGCATGTACGTTAACGTTAGCGCTTACTCTTGTGCCATGGGCTATCAGTTCAGAAATGATTGGTCATCGTAAGGTCATGATACTGAGCCTGTTCTTATTGCCATTTACGGGTATAGCCATGTTACTAGCCGATTCATTGCTAATGTTAACGCTAACACGCGCGGTAATGGGCATCTCTCTTGCTGGTTTTATAGCAGTTGCCGTGGCATATATGGCTGAAGAATTTAGCCCAACAGCTTTAATACTTGCGATCGGTGGCTATATTAGTGCTAATTCATTAGGGGGGATTTTTGGGCGTTTATATGGTGGTTTTATCACTGAATATTGGGGATGGGAACTCGCGGTAATAGGTATGGCTATTTTCAGTTTATTCGGTGCGTTACTCGTTAACCGACTATTACCCGAGCAGAAAAATTTCACTCCAACAAAGGGGCAATTTAACCTTCATAGTCGTCGTGTTATTGGTCATTTGAAAGAGCGTAAATTATGGTTGGCTATGATGATTGGTGGACTAAATTTCTCATTGTTTGTTAACCTTTATACGGTCATGGGATTTCGTCTTGTCGCACCGCCCTATTCACTATCAATCAGCTTAACCTCGATGATTTTTTTATGTTATCTCACCGGTACAATTACCGCAAAGCTAAGTGGCCGTTGGAGCCAAATATACAGCCCGATTAGTGGCATAGTATTAGGAACCACAATCAGTGCGATAGGCATGTGGGTTTCAGCTTATGACTCATTACCAGCAATGCTTATGGGTTTATTGTTTATTAGTTCTGGCGCTTTTTTCACCCACTCACTTGCTTATGCATGGGTAAGTCAAAAAGCGAGTACAGCGAAAGCTACTGCCACTGCGTTATACCTTGTACACTATTATATTGGCGGTAGCCTAGGTGGTTTTTACTTAATTGCCTGCTGGCAGTATGGCACTTGGCATGGCGTACTTACTGGAGGAATGGTGCTTTATAGTTTGATTTATCTACTCTGTTGGCAATTACACCGCAGTACTTTTTCACCGTTGAAAAAAAATACACAAAGCAATATATGAAGCTCGATGTAGAAGCTGAATAAAGTTGAATAAAGCTGAAAGAATCTAAATAAACATGGAAACACCCAATAGGCAAAATAAACTAAAGCTGGAAGCTCACAATGCTATCCGTTAAACGTAAGTTAGCTATAGCCCTTTTCTTAGGTCAGCTGACTAAAGTTCAACACTGTAAATAGTCCGCTTAACCACCATCAATGTCATACACTTTTAAATTATTATCAGTCACTTTGTGCGCATTCCTGACATTCTAGCTAAAAATCTTGTCATATATTTTCTAATCAATTAACTATTAGCGTAAACGATGTATAGCTTGATGCTTTCTCTTACGAGCCAGTAAATAAAAAGCAGATACCATCATCAGCATCTGCTTTTACGTACCTTAAAATCAATCAGTTAAATTAATTAATTTTGAGGGACAATTACTTTTGAGGCGTGATTAAAAACTTCTCACCTGTCGCTTGTTTTGAATAAGCTGCCATCGATTTTAATTGTAATACTTCTGCTAACGACACTTCATGTGTGTAGTGACTAGCAAATGTTGTCGTGATTTCATCTGCAACACGTTTACGCATCGCTATTACCGTTTTAGTGCCTAGCTTACCTAGCGCATTAAATAATAAGAAGCCATTGACAGCCCAAGCAAAACCGAAGTTACGATTGAGTGTTATAGGGCCACGGTCTAATGCGCCATAAATGTACACTTGTTTGAACGTGTCAGAGCCATAAACACTGTGTTCTTTCATATCACGAACCGCAACAACTTCCATACAATTAAGAATGTCACTTGTTAGCTTACCACCACCAATAGGGTCAAACGCAATAGTTGCGCCTGTTTCAATAATTGCCGCCGTTAAGTCAGCAAGAAAAGTAGCACTGCTAGAATTAACAATATATTTTGCGCCCATATCACGTAATAAAGTTTCTTGTTCGGCTTTACGGACAATGTTAATTAAATCAACGCCATCAGCAATACAAATACGGTTTAGCATTTGGCCAAGGTTAGACGCAGCCGCCGCATGAATAATGGCTTTATGACCTTCAGCACGCATAGTTTCAACCATAGCTAATGCCGTAAGCGGGTTAACAAAAGAAGATGCGCCCTCTTTAGCTGTAGTACCTTCTTTTAATGGTAAGCAGCTTTGTATGTTGGCGGAGATAAATTGACGATACGTGCCACCGCCAATAACGGCAACGGTTTTCCCCATTAATGCTTGTGCCGCAGCTGATGAACCCGCCGCTATAACGGTTCCTGCGCCTTCATTACCAACAGGAATTGCTTTACCAACACGCGCTTTAACCGCAGGCATAAATTTAGCTGGTACATCTGCCGTAATCACTGGGCTTTGTTCAGTGCCTGATTGCTGCGCGGTTGTCATATCTGCAGCGCTAAAAAGAACGGCTAAGTCAGACGGGTTTAATGGCGCAGCTTCAAGACGAATAACCACTTCATCGGCACCAGGTTGTGGTATTTCGATGTTTTTTAAGGCAAGTGTTAATTTATTGTCTTCACTGATGGTTGAAGTAAGTTGGATATTTGACGTTGTCATAATGTTTGCTCCTGCAAATAATGAATTTTTTCAACCAATAACTTTATTGTATTGGTTATACTTTGTTCGTAATTGAATTCACGTAAAAATGTGGTATTGACTTTTTTGATCGCTAACTACATGTTATCTCGCGTTTTCCGCTTTAATTTGAGCGGTCACCTTTTGTATAAACTCAGGTATGTTTGCCTGACGGTCGGCCTCTACTTCTTGGGCAATGGCAGATTGACTCATGGCATTGTTCCATTCTTTCATTCCTGGTACTTCTGCCAGTACATCCCACTCAAGCTGGCTAGAGCCAAAAGCGCTAACAATAGTGTTTACATAATAAAGATAGATATCTGCCATGGTTAATTGTTCACCTGCAACCCAAGGTAAAAACTGACACAAGCGACTTAAAGCTGTAATGCCACGCGTTAATACTTGACGTACTTCAGCTTTAATCGCATCAGGCACTGCTGTGCCTGAAAATGCATAAGGTATCAGTCGTCTGCTTGGCAGTTCAAAATAAAGCTCTGCTATTTTCATCATTTGACGGACAACAGCACGTTCTCCTGCATTTTCAGGGTATAGCGGAATTGCAGGGTAAGTCTCTTCGATAAAATCACAAATAACACTCGACTCTGAAAGTTCAAGGCCTTCAGCCGTTGTGATAACGGGTACCTTGCCAGCAGGACTCATTACGAGTAATTCTTCACTACCCGCGTACAGTAGGTTTTCTTTAAATGGCAATTCTTTGTGTAGCAATACATGTTTCACTAGGTTGTAGTAATTACTAGCGGCAAAACCGTGCAAAGTTATCATAAGTAAGTGTCCCGTCATTAACGTGAAAGTTGTGTTTAGCTGTATTTAACTGTGTTTAACTGTGTTTAATTATGCTCAGTTGCCGAAAATGCAATTAAAGCCTCTGTTTTTAATACCTTGTCATAAGAGCAGGGTGGTAATGTTTAAGTTAAACGTATTATTACTGGTTTTAATTTGGTTATATATAAGGGAAAATGCGAATCACTATTGCTTTTAAAGCAACAATCAAGCAAAAGCATTCAGTATTTATTTAATGGAGAAGCCAGTTGGATCAACTACGTGCAATACGCTATTTCAGTAAAGTCGTCGAAACGGGCAGTTTTACCAAAGCGGCGAATACTTTAAATGTGCCGCCCTCATCGTTGTCGAGACGCGTTGCTGATTTAGAAAAGAGTTTAGGAGCAACGCTATTAAAGCGTTCAACTCGAATCGTTAAACTGACAGAAGTAGGACAAATTTATTATAACGATGTCCAGCAAATATTGAATCAACTAGAACAAAGCAATGAAACGGTTCGTAGTTATCAAACAACCCCCATGGGTCGTTTATCTATCAGTTCAATGGTCGGTTTTGGCGAAAAAATATTACTTCCTTTATTTGATGAATTCAGTGCGTTATACCCTGAAATTGTCTTAGATATTAGTTTAAGTGACGAGTTATCGACACTAGGGCGTGATGATGTCGATATTGCTATTCGCGGTGGTTACGCGCCAAATGAGCGCGTGTTAGCCATAAGGTTAATGGACAATGGCTTTATTCCTGTCGCTTCGCCAAGTTATTTAGCAAAGCACGGCGTACCTAATAACGCAATGGAACTCAAAGAACATAATGGCGTTTATTTTAAAACCCCAACAGGACCAACGCCTTGGTTATGCAATATGAACGGTCAATGGCATGATGTTTCGGGACCAGCGATAGCAATTTCAAATAACGGACCATGGTTAGCGAAAAAAGCGTGTGACGGTGAAGGCATTTTAATGTCAACACGATGGGCGTTATCTTCCTATCTTGAATCAGGAGAATTGCAAGAACTTAAGTTTGAGCATCAGTTAGCGATAACTCAACATTCTGATATGGCAGTTTATTTGTTATATCAAAAACAACGCTATTTAGTACCAAAAGTAAAAGCAGCAGTAGATTTTTTAGTTGCCAGAATAAAGTAATTATTGATTATTGATTACTGATTATTGATTACTGATTACTGATTACTGATTA
>NZ_JACGVG010000016.1 GCF_014077095.1 Colwellia sp. MB02u-6
CAATTACATTTTACTAAAATTATATATAATTTTATTAAAATGTAATTGCACACCACTTAATATATTGTTTATTATAATGTTATGGAGCACAAAATAAATGTACCTTAATGAAAAATAAAATAAAAGCCACCAAGCCAAACACTTCCAGTGACTCACGTCGGTTAAATGCTCTAAAAAAACCATCAAATATTGTCGGCATCGGTGCTTCTGCTGGCGGTTTAGAGGCATTGGAAGACTTTTTTTCTCAGGTGAAAACGCCTTCCCATATGGCGTTTGTTGTTATCCAGCACCTAGATCCCTCTCACAAAGGCATCATGGCTGAGTTGTTGCAACGTACTACGCAAATGATAGTCAAAGAAGCTCGCAACCACATGAGAGTAGAGAAAAATTGTGTTTATGTAATCCCTCCTAATACAGATTTATCCATTCTGCACGGCTCATTATGTTTGTTTGAGCCTGCGATTAATTCCGGATTACGCCTACCGATTGATTTTTTCTTTCGATCCCTTGCTAGTGATCAGCGCGAAGATGCGGTGGCTGTTATTCTTTCTGGCATGGGTTCTGATGGTACCTTAGGTTTACGCGCCATCAAACAAAATGCTGGACTGTCTCTGGCCCAATCCCCTGGATGTGCAAAATTTTCTTCCATGCCTCAAAGCGCCATTAATGCAGAATTAATCGACATCATTGCCCCAACTAAAGAATTACCAGAACATATACTCAGTGAGATCAAAAATGGCCCTCATACAGCCACACAGGATATTGAACCAAGGGTAGAAATAAAATCAAAAAGTGCATTGGAACAGATCGTTATTATCTTGCGTGAACGCACGGGAAATGACTTTTCACTGTATAAGAAAAACACCATCTATCGTCGTATTGAACGGCGTATGCACCTACATCAACTTGAAAACATAGCGCTTTATGCACGCTATCTGCGAGAGAACCCACAAGAACAGGACCTATTATTTAAAGAACTGTTAATTGGGGTAACCAATTTCTTTCGTGATAAAGACGTTTGGGCGCAGCTCAAGTCAATCGCGTTGCCAGCACTATTAGAAAATTATCCTGAAGGTAAAGAGCTTCGAGCTTGGGTTACCGCCTGCTCAACCGGTGAAGAGGCTTATTCACTCGCCATAACTATGATGGATCTCTTGGATGAGATTAATCCTAAAGCGCGTTTTAAACTACAAATTTTTGCGACCGATCTTGATGAAGATGCGATCAACATTGCTCGGCAAGGCTTTTATCCAGCAAGCATTGAGACAGATGTAACGCCAACACAATTAGAGCGTTATTTCATTAAAGATGATAGAGGTTACCGTATCAATAAGAAAATACGTGACATGATCATCTTTGCACCGCAAAATATTATCATGGATCCACCATTTACTAAGTTAGATATTGTTACCTGCCGTAATCTGCTTATTTACCTTGGACCAGAATTACAAAAAAAGTTAATTCCATTGTTCCACTACACATTGAATTCTAATGGTCTTTTGCTGTTAGGCAATGCCGAAACCATAGGTAATTTTACCAATTTGTTTTTAGCACTTAACGATAGTGCACGGATTTTTAACCGTATCGATATTCCCAAACAACGAATGGATGTCGACTTTCCCTCAAGAATATTTCCTGTTATATCTGTGATATACAATGAACCCAAGAGAACCCGAGATATGAGTAAAGACATCATTAACTTACAAGCGCAGGCAGACCAACTCCTACTACAAAATTACTCGCCTGCAGCGGTATTGGTTAATGCTGCCGGTGATATTATGTATATCAATGGTCGCACGGGTAAATATTTAGAAGCCTCGGCGGGTAAGGCCAATTGGAATGTTCACGTGATGGCGCGTGAAGAACTGCTCATGCACCTTAACCTTGCGATGAAGAAAGCGCAGGCACAAGTAGAGCCAGTTATTATTGAAAACCTAATGATAGGCACAGAAACGATTAACTTAACGGTGCAAGCCATTGCTAAACCAAAAGCTTTGATGGGTTTGCTGATGGTGACTTTTACCACAGTTTTAACACCCACCGCGCAGCCGAGTAAAAAGCGGGGTAAAGCAGAAGAAAGTAATCAGCGAGAACTGCAACATGCGCGCGACGAGATACAAGCAACTCGTGAACAAATGCAGGCGGCACAAGAAGAACTCAGGTCCAGCAATGAAGAGTTACAATCTACCAATGAGGAATTACAATCTACCAATGAAGAATTGACCACTTCTAAAGAAGAAATGCAGTCAATGAATGAAGAGTTGCAAACGGTCAATACCGAACTACAATCTAAAGTTGATGATTTGTCATGGGTCAACAACGACATGAAAAACCTGCTTAATAGCACCGAAATAGCGACGGTATTTCTCGATAATGGGCTACGCGTAAGACGATTCACTAACTACGCCACCCACCTATTTAAACTGATCCCTGGTGATGTTGGTCGACCATTGTCTGACATAGTTACTGAGCTTGATTATACTTCACTACAAGAAGATGCGCGGGCAGTGTTAGACACACTAATTTTCATAGAAAAAGAAGTAACCGCCCACAAGGAGCGTTGGTTTAAGGTCCGTATTATGCCTTATCGCACACAAGAAAACGTGATTGACGGCGTAGTCATTACCTTCACTGACATTAGCGCAGCCAAGCTGCTTGAGTCAAAGTTACGTAAAATAAAGCCAGCTATATGACCAACCATATGACCAAGCCTACACAACCTCCCAAAATGTTAGCGAAACTCTCACCAAAAGAGTTACGTCAGCTTGCTGAAGTACAAGTGAAAAAAAATAAGGACAACAAACAAGCTGTTCTTATCAACAACGACGCCCAACAGCTATTACACGAGCTGCAAGTTCATCAAATTGAATTGGAGATGCAAAATGATGAGTTGCAGCAAACGCGGATAACTGAACAATTACATTATCGCTACACTGAGTTATTTGAGTTTGCACCCATTGCTTATTTTGCTTTTGATCAGAAAGGCAAAATTACTCAGGTCAACTTACGAGGTGCGAACTTATTGGGTATTAATCGTATTAACTTAGTAGGAAAAAGCTTTGTCAACTACGTCACAATGCCCCATCGCAATACTTTTAATGATTGTCTGGCAAATGTATTTCAGCATAAAGGCAAACAATCATTTGAGATTTTAGTTCGCGTTAACCAGACAACACGTTGGCTAAATATCGAAGCTAATCTGGGCATTACAGACACTGACTGTCTTGCCGCACTAATTGACGTTACCAAAAAAAAACAAACTGAAAATGAGCAGAAACTGGCTGCTAGTGTTTTTACTTATGCTAGAGAAGGCATCACGATTACCGATAATAATGGTATTATTATCGATGTTAACGACAGTTTCACCCGTATAACAGGCTACAGTCGTGAAGAGGCTATTGGTCAAAATCCGCGTTTTCTCCAATCAAGTAAGGAGACCCCTGAATTTTTTTCTGGCATTGATCAAGCACTGCAAAAAGATAGTAATTGGTCTGGTGAAATTTGGAACAGACGTAAAAATGGTGAAGTGTATGTTGAAATGACTACCATTAGTGCGGTGTTCAATGAATATGGTATCGCGACCCATTATATCGCCTTAGCTAACGATATCACCCCGATGAAAGAGCATCAAACTCAACTAGAGAGAATAGCTCATTACGATGTACTGACTAACTTACCCAATCGAGTATTGCTGGCTGACCGATTATCTCAAGCCATGTTACGGTGCAGTCGTAACAAGCATTTACTTGCAGTGGCTTTTCTAGATTTAGACGGTTTTAAAACGGTTAATGATATGCATGGCCATAACGTGGGTGATGAACTACTCATTGTCCTCTCAGTTCGTATGAAAGAGGCGTTACGAGAGGGTGATACCTTAGCCCGTATTGGCGGTGATGAGTTTGTGGCCATATTAACTGATCTAGACAAAGTTGAAGATTGTGAACCGGTATTAGAACGCTTGTTATTAGCCGCGTCTGAGCCAGTTACTGTCAATGATGTTATCTTCAATTTATCCGTCAGCATTGGCATAACGATTTACCCACAAGATAATGCCAATGCTGACCAACTGGTACGCCATGCCGATCAAGCTATGTATGTAGCTAAAGGATCGGGTAAAAATTGTTATCATTTGTTTGATACCGCTCAAGATGACGCGGTTAAACTGCATCAGGAAAACCTAGAAGCTATTCGTCATGCCTTAGACCATCGTCAATTTGTACTTCATTATCAACCTAAGGTTAATATGAAGACTGGCATAGTGACAGGTGTTGAAGCGCTTATTCGCTGGCAACATCCTCAACGAGGGTTATTAAACCCTATCGATTTTTTACCCATTATTGAAAATAATCCGATGAATATTGAGGTGGGTGAATGGGTTATTGATACCGCACTAACACAAATCAGTGAATGGCAAAAAATGGGTCTTAGTCTCGTAAATATAAGTGTAAACATTGCTGCGGTTCAATTACAACAGTCTAGATTTACACAGACCTTAACCTCACTACTAGCAGCCCACCCCGATGTTAAACCTAGCTATTTAGAACTAGAAGTACTGGAAACCAGTGCTTTAGATGATATTCACCATATCTCAAACATCATGGATGATTGTATCGCACTAGGTGTAAACTTTGCCTTAGATGATTTTGGCACCGGCTATTCATCACTCACTTATCTTAGGCGTTTACCCGCCAGCATGATTAAGATAGACCAGAGCTTTGTACGAGACATGCTAATTGACGTTGACGATTTGGCCATTGTTGAAAGCGTGATAGCTTTAGCTAAGTCATTCAAACGTGACGTAATTGCTGAAGGCGTTGAAACAATTGAACATTGCAAGGCTGTACTACAACTGGGCTGTGACTTAGCTCAAGGTAATGGTATTGCCAAACCGATGCCAGCAAGCGATATTCCTGCTTGGATTAATCACTGGAAGCCTGATGTGACTTGGCACACTCAATAAGCTTAAAAACGTATCCGTAAAAGATCTATTTTTCTATAAAATTGCCGATAAACTTAGGCCCGCTTCATAGCTCAGTATTATATGAACAAATCAAAGTAATGGCTTATCGCCAAAAAAATTATTAATTTTTCACCTGTAAATACCCTAGTAGTCATCTCTTTCGTTGTGCCCAATCTCATAAACTAGCGATTGCTTGACAACATGCGCCTGTATTCTCTCGTGCCTTATCGCCATTTAATACCAATCACAATTTCTATACTCTGCACGATAGCTCAATCTCCTATCTATTTTTAAATGAAAGTGTTGGCAAAGTGAATTAACTATATTCATAGCTGATAAGCTAAAAACATTATACCTATACGCTTAACGGCGCTATTAGTGTGCGCTTTTCAACATAATTTAATGCTGCTTGTAGGGCTTCATGGCGATAGGTATAAGTATTTTCTGTCGGCACCATAGCTAATAACTCAAATTTTTCTAATTGTTTTCGCGTTTGCTGATTTGGGCAGAGTAGGAACACTTCACAATTTGCCTCTCGGGCATCTTTAATCACATTTTCAAGCGCCAAACCCACGGTGATATCAAACATAGGTACGTCGGTTAAATCAAGGATCATCGCTTCATAATCACTGACACGGCTATGTTGACGAGCAATAGCTTTTGAGACGCTAAAAATCATTGGCCCTGAAAGATAAAAAAATAGCACTTTACCATTGGCGCGATCTAATAATACTCGTTCACCATCGGTTAGCGGTACCACATCCTGATCTGTGTCACTGATCGCTTTTACTTGCTTTGCTTGTGCTTGACTCAGTTGTTCAATAATGAGGATGTTGGAGATAAATACGCCAAGCCCTACCGCTACAATCAAGTCAACAAACACGGTTAATAACATGACGCCATACATAATCATCATACCTTGTAGGCTGACTTTATGGGCGCGTTGGATAAAGCTCCAATCTAAAATATTTAAACCAACATAAACCGCAATACCGGCTAATACGGCCATCGGAATAGGCTCGGTTAGGCCACCCGCAATTAATACCACCAGGGTTAATACCAGTGCCCTCACCATGCCTGATAACGGTGAACGCGCGCCAACTTGAATATTAGTGACTGTGCCCATAGTTGCTCCAGCGCCAGGTAAGGCGCCAAATAATCCTGAGATCATATTAGCAAGCCCTTGGCCACGTAGCTCTTTATCTGAGTCATGCTCTTTACGGGTCAGTGAATCACCGATAACAGCGGTTAATAAAGTATCAATACAGCCTAACGTGCCTAAGACGAGGGCATCAACCACCATGGTCATAAACATGTCAGCCGTAAAGTGTGGCATAACTAAAGAAGGTAAACCTGCAGGGATTTCTCCAATACGGCGAATACTGTCGATATCAAAAAATAAAACAGAAAATAAAGTAACGGCTACTAAAGCAACAAGTTGTGCAGGTACGTATTTTCGATACTGTTTTGGGAAGAAAAATAACACCGCTAAGGTCAGTATGCCAAGTAATAACTCGCTAAAATTAATATTTGATAGGATATTAGGCAGTGCTGATATTGTACCTAAGACTCCACCGACTGGGGCCGCTTGGCCTAAAAGTGGTGACAGTTGCAAAATAATTAAGATCACACCGATACCTGACATAAAGCCAGATATGACACTGTAAGGCATTAAGGTAATGTATTTACCCAACTTAAGTGTGCCGATTAATATTTGAAAGGCTCCCGCCATCATTACGACAGTAAATGCCATCGCCATACCTGATTCAGGATATTTTGCCATCATACTGGTAAGCACAGCGGTCATAATCACTGTCATCGGCCCAGTAGGTTCGGAGATCAGCGATGTTGATCCGCCAAATAAGGCAGCAAAAAAGCCAACTAAAATCGCTCCCCAAAGCCCGGCTTCAGCACCGGCTCCGGACGCTACGCCAAAAGCGAGTGCTAAGGGTAAAGAAATAATAGCGGTTGTGACACCACCAAAAATGTCACCTTTAAGATTTATATCGTTAAAGCGCTCACCAAACAAAACTTGATTCCTTACCTTCATTTAAATTAGCTAATTCTAGCAAAACTTTAATTAGATAAGTACAAAAATAGCTATAGATCGACGCTAGTTAGATTGCCACTATAAGACGCATTGATAATAATGACTTAAACTAAAATGGCGAACATTACTGTATGCAAATTCTAACCAAGATATAGTTAATATTAAACAAGATAAATATATCCTGTAAACTGCTATTAGTTTATCTATCACACACAGTGACAGTATGCATAGCCTTCTTCAAAAGAATGAAATACCTCATGCCCTTTGCCAATGGTTAGGACTTATTATGTTTGGGCTTGTGTCTGATATGAATTAAAAAATCACAAATAAACATAGTGTTAAAGGTTTTTACAACACGATCTATTCTTATCAGAAGTCTGCTGATGAAAAGTTTTCTTTTTAGTTTGTTGAGAAAAAGATAAAAAAAATCCAATAACTAGGTATTGGATTTTATGATAAAACTTTCATTAACGCTGATTAGTTTATGTTGGTACAACCTTTCATATAAGGTTGTAAAACGGTGGGGACATTAATACTACCGTCAGCTTGTTGGTAGTTTTCTATCACAGCAACCAATGTGCGACCCACTGCCAAACCTGAGCCATTGAGTGTATGAACAAGCTCTGTCTTATTGGTTTCACTATTACGATATCTGGCTTGCATTCTACGGGCTTGGAAGTCTGCCATGTTTGAGCAAGATGAAATTTCGCGATAGGTATTTTGTGCCGGTAACCACACTTCAATATCAAAAGTTTTTGTCGCACTAAAGCCGATGTCACCGGTACATAACACAACAGTACGATAAGGAAGTTCTAATTTTTCTAGAATTTTTTCTGCATGACCGGTTAACTCTTCTAAAGCGTTAAAAGAATCTTCAGGTTTAACGATTTGTACCATTTCTACTTTGTCGAACTGATGTTGGCGAATTAAACCGCGAATGTCACGGCCATAAGAACCCGCCTCGCTGCGAAAACATGGGGTATGAGCACACATTTTAATGGGCAACTCTTGTTCGTCAACAATTTCGTCACGTACTAAGTTCGTTAACGGAACTTCAGCGGTTGGGATCAAAGAGAGTTTTTTATTGTTGAGTTCGGTATGGAATAAATCTTCACCAAATTTTGGTAATTGACCGGTACCGTATAAAGACTCATGATTGACCAAGTAAGGCACATACATTTCTTGGTAGCCGTGCTCTTCACTGTGCACATCTAACATCAATTGTGCTAGTGCTCGGTGTAATTTAGCAATTTGACCACGCATAACAGCAAAGCGTGTACCCGCAAGCTTGGCACCGCTTTCAAAGTCTAAACCTTTACCTAGTGCCGTGGCAACGTCAACATGATCTTTTACTTCAAAGTCAAATACACGCGGCGTACCCCAACGTTTAATTTCTACATTGTCGTCTTCACTTGCACCGGCAGGCACTGACTCATGAATTAAATTAGGTATGGCTGAGGCGATTAGGTCGATTTGCGCCAACACTTGGGTTTGCGCTTCTTTCGCGGCTTCTAACTCATCACCGAGTTTACTCACTTCGGCCAACAAGGGTTGAATATCTTCGCCACGGGCTTTCGCTTGACCTATCGACTTAGAGCGAGTGTTACGCTGATTTTGCAAATCTTGCGTGCTCATTTGGATCGCTTTACGTTGCTCTTCCAACATAATTAATTGCGCGGTGTCTAATTTATATCCGCGTTTAGCGAGCTCAGTTGCGGTATTTTCGATGTCTGTTCTAAGTAATTTTGGATCAAGCATGATATATCAGTGTTTTCTTTATTATTTACTTGTTAAAAATAGATACAATATACATACCTAATGCCGCTGCAAAAATGCATAAACTAACATTAAGTAAGATGTTTATTGTCGCTTTAAATATGTCACCTTGTTGTATTAATAACAAGGTATCTAATGAGAAGGTCGAAAAGGTGGTAAATGCGCCTAAAAAGCCAATACCAATAAGTGTTCGATAAATACTAACCTCAATAACACCTTGTTCAATTAACCCATAAAGTGCTCCCATGATCAGGGATCCGGAAATATTAACCGCCAGCGTCGCAAAAGGGAATCCTTTTCCGAGCCAATTGAAAATTAATTGTGAAATGTAAAATCTAAAACTCGCACCAAATGCGCCACCTATGGCGACAAATAGATATAAAGAAAAGTTGCTTAGGGTATTAGTCATATCGTTGTTGGTCACTTTGTTGGTCTAACTGGTTTAAATAATTTAACTTATCACGCAGTTGCTTTTCTAATCCGCGCTCTGTGGGTTGGTACAGTGTTGTTTGGGCTATTGCTTCTGGAAAGTAATTCTCACCGGCAGCAAAACCCCCGACTTCGTCATGAGCATAACGATATTCTCCACCGTGCCCTAATGCTTTAGTAATGGCGCTGGTCGCATTTTTTAAATGTAGTGGTACGTCAAGGTCACTGGTTGCAGCAGCCAAAGCTTTTGCTTGATTGAATGCGGTGTAAACGGCGTTACTTTTCGGCGCTAAGGCCATATAAACTGTAGCTTGTGCAATCGCTCGTTCACCTTCACTTGGACCCACACGCTGAAAAGTATCCCAAGCGTTCAGGGCTAATTGCATCGCCCTTGGGTCAGCATTGCCAATATCTTCACTGGCAATCGCTAACAACCGACGAGCAACATACAGCGCATCACCACCACCGTTTAAAATACGGGCATACCAATATAGTGCAGCATCCGGGTCTGAGCCGCGAACCGATTTATGAAAAGCGCTAATTAAATCATAAAAGGCGTCACCACCTTTGTCATAAAGTGCAATCTTATTACCCGCTACTTGAATGAGCTGGGCTTTATTCAGTATTTGTTGGTTATTTTCAACGCTGGTAATTTCTAAACAGTTCTCAAAAAGGTTAAGTAACCTACGCGCATCACCATTTGCCAAAGCAATAAGTTGCTTTTTTGTTGCCTCGTCAATAATGATATCAAAGCTTGAGCTTTGCTCTTGATAACTTATCGCACGGGCCAAGACATTACTGAGGTTGCTTTCACTGAGCTTTTTTAAGGTGTAAACCCGAGCTCGCGATAATATCGCCTGATTGAGCTCAAAAGCCGGATTTTCAGTGGTTGCACCAATAAAAATAATAGTACCATCTTCAATGTGCGGTAAAAAGGCATCTTGTTGACTTTTGTTAAAACGATGAACTTCATCAACAAATAGTACGGTTCTGCGTTGTTGATGGGTAGCACGACTTTTGGCATTTTCAATCGCCTGCCGTATATCTTTAATGCCTGACGTTACGGCAGAAACTCGTTCAATATTGGCATTGGCGTGATTGGCAATAATTTCTGCAATCGTGGTTTTACCTGTGCCAGGTGGGCCCCAAAATATAAGGGAATGCACCTTACCTTGCTCGATAGCCAAAGCTAATGGCATGCCTTTAGCTAATATATGTTCTTGGCCTTCATATTCAGCGAGCGATTTAGGCCTTAATTTTGCCGCTAAAGGTTTGAAACGGTCATCTTCAGCAAAACCTAGATCAAGTGAACCATTAGCGTTGATCATCTAAATAAACACCTTCGGGAACAGAAAATGTAAATAAACTCGCCTTAGGCGCTTTATCTTGATGTGTCAGGGTAATGACACTTAATTGGCCCGTAGCATCAAGAATATTAAATGCGGCAAGTTCGAGGTGGTTAAGTTTTTGTACAAAGCTTAGTTCTAAGCTTTTAACACGAGCATTTTCATTATTAGCGCTGATCAAGTAACGGTTATCTGTTAACTGATTTACGCTATAATCTTGCCATAGCTGCTCGTCATTACTGGTGATTAATAAAATAGGGGTATTGGCTATCGCACTTTCTAAGCTATAGACACTGACCTGTTCAACAAACGGGTCATAAAACCAGAGGTTTTTGCCGTCTGAAACAATTAATGACTCATCGGGCATGATGGTTTGCCAATTGACTAAATTGGGTTTGCTAACGGCAAGTAAACCACTACCTTGTTGTAATTTATTGCCCGCTTCATCAAAAATTTCTTGATTAAACTCAGCACTAAAAAATTCAATTTTAGCTAATTTTGCCATTAATTCACGCTTACTGTTATCGGCCTTTTTTACAGCGGTATGAGTCGCAATATTGCTAGTCATCATGTTTACTGCATTGTTCACTGCACTGCCTGCTGCACTGGTTTTTAGCTCTGGTATCACTTCACTTCTAGCACTTAAAGCAAGGCTAGTCGTTGATAATACGATACTAAAAAGTGCGGCGATGACCACAGCACTTTTTATCAATTTTGTCTTAGTTAGCATGTTAAGGCTCCTTAATTGGCGGTGGCGCTAGTACTTCTCGTGCGCCATTATTGCCCGGTTTGGTTACGACGCCATGTATTTCCATTTGTTCGACAATGCGGGCTGAACGGTTGTAACCAATTCTAAATTTACGTTGAATACTGGAAATAGACACTCGGCCATTTTCAGTAATAAAGGCGATGGCTTCGTCATACAAAGTATCGAGTTCTTCTTCGCTGTCGGCGTCTGCTTGTTCACCCGGTAAAAGAATTTCTTGGTCTGAACCGCCTGACAAAATGTCTTCGATATAATTAGGCTCAGCTCTTGATTTCCAATCATTGACTACCGCATGCACTTCGTGGTCATCAACAAAGGCACCGTGCACTCGAATAGGTACAGCTTCACCTGGCGGTAAATAAAACATATCACCCATACCCAATAACTGATCAGCACCTTGCTGGTCTAGAATAATACGAGATTCAATACGAGATTGCACTCTGAGCGCCATACGGGTTGGAATATTGGCTTTAATTAAGCCAGTAATAACATCAGCTGATGGCCGTTGCGTGGCTAAAATTAGGTGAATACCCGCGGCACGGGCTTTTTGTGCTATTCGAGCAATCAGTTCTTCTACTTTTTTACCCACTATCATCATCATGTCAGCAAATTCGTCAACAATAATCACTATTGATGGTAATTTACCTAAGGTGGGAGGTGTTTGCGTAAAAGCATCACTGGCTTGCCATAAGGGGTCAATGAGTGGTTCTCCCGCGGCGATGGCTTTAGCGACTTTGTCGTTATAGCCTTTAAGATTTCTCACCCCGAGTTTCGACATTAATTGATAACGGCGTTCCATTTCACCTACACACCAACGCAATGCGTTAGCGGCTTCTTTCATGTCAGTGACCACTTCAGAAAGTAGATGAGGAATACCGTCATAAACTGATAATTCAACTTGTTTAGGGTCAATCATGATCATACGGACATCTTCCGGCGAAGATTTATACAATATGCTGACAATCATAGTATTTACCGCAACAGATTTACCTGAACCTGTAGTACCTGCCACTAATAAATGTGGCATTTTCGCTAGGTCGGCAATCACAGGTTCGCCAGATATATCACTACCAATAGCCATGGCTAAATTTGATTTTGAATTAGCAAATTTATCGCAAGCAATCACATCAGCAAAGAATACGGTTTCACGATGTTTATTAGGTAATTCAATACCAATAACTGATTTACCTTCAATAACCTCTACCACACGAACACTTTTAGCTGATAACGAACGGGCTAAATCTTTCGATAAGTTGGTAATTTTACTGGCCTTAACACCTGGTGCTAAGTTTAATTCAAAACGGGTAATGACCGGACCAGGGAAAACACCCACCACTTCGGCTTTAATGCCAAATTCAATAAGTTTTGCTTCCACTAAGCGAGAAACTAGGTCTAGTTGTTCTTGATCAATCGGACTTTTAACCCTATCGGTACGATCTAATAAATCTAATGACGGCATATCATGATGATTTGGCTCTGCGGGCTTATCATTTTCTAATTGCTGGTAAATTTTGTCATGCAATGTGACTGGCTCTTCAACAATAATTTTTTCAACTGGCTCAAATGCCGCTGCGATTTCATCAGCACTGACGTGTTCTTGCACATTGATGGCCAGCGGCTCACCCATTAACTCGTCGATATCGACATAGGGTTCTTTTTCGCGGGTGTTATAGGCACTGTCGTCATCACTTTTGGCAAAAATACTCTCGTATTCTGTATCACTGATAGTCTCCAGCGCTTTTTTTACTTCTTCCGGCTCTTTCTCAAAAGCAATATAATGCTCAGTAGCACTACTGTCACTATTATCACTGTCACTGTTGTTTTCCATATTTAAATTTTCTAATGCTTGTTCAGTGTCATCAGATATTTTAGCTTTGGACTCTTGTTCAGGCCTAGTGCCTAAATATTGCTTGATCAGCTCAGGTATCGTTAAGCTGTATTCAATGGCGATAATGGCGTACTCCCCGACTCTGTCAATAGACTTAAGCAGCGAAATTCCTGTTAGCAAGACGAATCCTGAACCGCAAAATGTTACAAATAACAAAGTGCTACCAATGAATGATAAATACGGCAAGAGTGAGTTACTTAATACATCCCCTAGAATACCGCCAGCCGAAAAGTAAAAAACATCGTCAAAATTCATACTGGCAATTGAGGTTATGCCAATATAAAACAAGATAAAACCAATAAATTTCAAGCCAAGTGTAAGGTAATCTAGTCGGATTAATTGGTGATATTTTTGAAATAATAGCCAACCGATAATTGCGATAACAAAGGGTAAACTGTAGGCAACTAAACCAAATAAGTTTAATAATAAGTCAGATAAATAAGCCCCCACTGCACCACCTAAATTACGCACAGAACTTTGATAACCTGTTTGTGACCAACCAGGATCTGCGGGATCAAAACTAAAGAGCGCTAACATGATAAACATGGCAAAGACGCAAAAGACTAAAAGTCCTGCTTCGAGAAGACGTTGAACGCCGTTTAACTTTGGAGATGGAGAAGACAAATGCACACTCTTGAAAAAATTATCATTATATTATTGTTAAAATACCAAAAATTAGCGATGAATAAAACGTAATACCAAACATTAGCGTTTTATTGGCAAGAGATTTGACGATTTTACCTCTTCCATCACGACATAAGTTCTACTTTCACTCACAGCAGGCAGTCTTAATAAGGTATTACCGAGTAACTCACGATAAGCTGCGATATCTGCCACACGTGTTTTCAATAAAAAATCAAAATCCCCTGAGACTAAATGGCATTCTTGAATAACATCTAATTCATGAACAGCTTTGGAAAAGTCATTAAATACATCTGGGCTAGTTTTGGTTAAAGTAATTTCAACAATGACCAATAACGCGGCATCTAATTTTTGCGGATTTAGCATCGCTTGATAACCAAGAATAAAACGGTCATTTTCCAAACGTTTTACTCGCTCTAAACAAGGCGTAGCGCTTAATCCAACCCTTTTTGACAGTTCAATATTAGATAAACGACCATTTTTTTGTAGTTCAATTAAAATATTTTTGTCTATACGATCAATTTTTTTAGCTGTTGATGAACTCATATATAATTCGCTATAAAACACATTGCTTGCAGGATTATACCCTAATTTATCGAGAAAAACGACAGGTTAATCCGCTATAAAGTCATTATACTAGCTTCATATTTTACCGCAGAGATAAAGCTATGATTATTGGCGTACCTAAAGAAATAAAAAACCACGAATACCGTATTGGACTAACTCCAGCAGGTGTTAAAGAATTAGTTGTAAATGGCCACGACGTTATCGTTGAAAACAATGGTGGTGCAGAAATCGGTTTTGATAATGAACAATACATTACCGCTGGTGCGAAAATTATTGATACCGCAGCAGAAATTTTTGCTACTGCTGACATGATCATCAAAGTAAAAGAACCACAAACCAATGAGTGTAAAATGCTTCGCCCTGGCCAAGTACTATTTACCTACTTACATTTAGCCCCAGATCCAAAACAAACAGAACTGCTTGTCGCTTCTGGCGCTACTTGTATTGCCTACGAGACAGTGACTCAACATGGCGGTGGCTTACCTCTTTTAGCACCCATGTCTGAAGTGGCCGGTCGTATGTCTATTCAAGCCGGTGCGCACGCATTAGAAAAAGCACAAGGCGGTTTGGGCGCATTATTAGGTGGTGTACCTGGTGTTGCACCTGCCAAAGTACTTATTATTGGTGGTGGCGTTGTTGGCACTCAAGCAGCCCGTATGGCCGTTGGTATGGGCGCTGATGTAACCATTTTAGATCGCTCTTTGCCTCGTCTTCGCCAGTTAGATACAGAGTTTGATGGCCGCTTAAAAACAGTTTACTCAACGGCTGATGCTATGGACCAGCTTATTGTTGAAGCTGACTTAGTTATTGGTGCAGTATTGATCCCTGGTGCTGCAGCACCTAAATTGGTTACGGCACAACACATTAAAATGATGAAGAAAGGCGCTGTTGTTGTTGACGTTGCCATTGACCAAGGTGGTTGTTTTGAAACATCGAAAGCAACTACTCACCAAGACCCAACTTATATGGTTGATGGTGTTGTTCATTACTGTGTCGCTAATATGCCTGGTGGTGTCGCAAGAACATCAACTCTGGCTTTAACCAATGCTACTATGCCATTTACAGTTACCTTAGCAAATAAGGGTGCTAAACAAGCAATGCTTGATGACGTACACTTAATGGCTGGTTTGAATGTTTTAGGTGGAAAAATCACTTATAAGCCTGTTGCAGATGTATTAGGTTATCAGTATGTTAGACCAGAAGACGCTATAGTGACGTTATAGGCCTTACTAGATAAAATACTTAAAGCCGCTAGTTAATAGCGGCTTTTTTATTAGTCACTCTAATAGCGCCAAGAATATAAATCTATGGGCCATTTGTAAAAATAGCCTGGCAGTTTTACAAAATAAGTTATTAATTATAATTATTTCTTTGTTGCTCTCTTGAGATAATCACTTAGAATCCCAACCATTGTCATATCAACGTATTTTATTTTTTGGAGTAGTTCATGAGCGAAGCAAGACATTGCCCGTTACTCATATTGGGTTCAGGCCCTGCAGGATATACCGCAGCTGTTTATGCTGCACGAGCAAATTTAAAACCTGTGATGATCACAGGTTTAGAACCAGGTGGTCAATTAACCACTACCACCGAAGTAGAAAATTGGCCCGGTGATGCTGATGACTTAACAGGCCCAGCATTAATGGACCGTATGCAAAAACATGCGGAAAAATTTGACACTGAAATTATTTTTGATTACATCAGTGAAGTTGACTTTAGTGAGAAACCGTACAAATTAAAAGGTGATTCTGGCTATTATACCTGTGACGCACTTATTATCTGTACTGGTGCCTCAGCGCAATACCTAGGGCTACCTTCTGAAGAAGCCTTTATGGGTAAAGGTGTTTCTGCCTGTGCAACATGCGATGGATTTTTCTATAAAAATCAAAAGGTTGCAGTTGTTGGTGGCGGTAATACCGCGGTTGAAGAAGCCTTGTATTTGTCAAATATTGCCTCTGAAGTTCACTTAATTCACCGTCGTGATACCTTTCGCTCAGAAAAGATTTTGATCACACGTTTGATGGATAAAGTCGCCAACGGTAATATCATATTACACCTGGATCGTACGTTAGAGGAAGTACTAGGTGACAATATGGGTGTAACAGGTTTGCGACTTAAAGACATGAAGTCAGATGCTACCGAAGAAATTGATGTTATGGGTGTTTTTATCGCGATTGGCCATAAGCCAAATACTGATATATTTAACGATAAACTTGAGATGAAAAACGGCTATTTAACCATTCAAAGTGGTACAAATGGTAATGCAACACAAACCAGTGTTGAAGGTGTTTACGCGGCCGGCGATGTTGCTGATCATATATACCGTCAAGCCATTACTTCAGCTGGTTCTGGTTGTATGGCAGCACTAGATGCCGAGCGTTTCCTCGACGCAAAAGGTAGTCGCTAGTCAATGACACGAGCTATTCCTTGGTTATCTTCGAATAGCTCAACTTTCCCTGATTTATCTAACGCCTTAGATGAACCAAACGGCCTACTTGCTTTCGGTGATGACTTATCACCACAACGAATTATTCAAGCCTATCAACTAGGAATTTTCCCTTGGTTTAGTGATGGCGATCCAGTTATGTGGTGGAGTCCAAATCCACGGGGGATTATTAATATTGCTCAGCTTAATATTAATAAAACACTACAAAAAATACTTAAGCGCGAAATTTTTAGTGTAACACTCAATAAAGATTTTAAGCAGGTTATTGAGCTATGTGCTGATGCACCCTTTCGCTGTGAGGAGACTTGGATTGTTAATCCAATGCTATCAGCTTATAAAAAACTGCATGTTCAAGGTAAGGCCCACTCGATTGAAGTCTGGCAAAATGAGCAATTAGTGGGTGGATTGTATGGTGTGGCCGTTAACGGCTATTTTTCAGGTGAATCAATGTTTTACCGACAAAGCAATGCCTCAAAAGTAGCCTTGGTATATTTAGCTGTGCTACTAAAATCAATAGGTATTGAGCTTATTGACTGTCAAATGTTGAATCCTTTTTTAGCGTCAATGGGTTGTATTGAAGTATCCAGAGAACAATTTATTACCCAGCAAGTAGCGGCAAAAGCTATCGCTCCGCCGGTCAACTTTTGGCAACCTAGGACACTAACTTTAGTCTGAGCCAAAATACCCACTTATAACATTGTCGTTAATTATTATTCTATAGTTTACCTAGATAAAATCAAAAGTATTCCACAAGTTAAACTCATCAGTAAATCAAGGCAAGATGCTCAATTAGCGATAGCTAATTATTGTGATTGAGAGCACCAAAGCCGTGATGTATTTTGATCAGCACAAGCGAGCAATAATTTAATGAAATTGCTCTAAAGACTAGCTAAAGGCATGCTGTTTAAATAATCTGCTACTTAATATAATTATAAGTCTTTATAGCGACTTAAATTTGATATTAAGTTTCTAATAAATAAAAGATTGATCTGGCATGACTCTTTAATTCAGGATAAATAATTGAGAAAAATCTTTATTGGTTATATTTAATCTTAGTTGTGTTTCACTCAAACTTTGCATTAGCTTTAGACATTGCTGACATTGCGCAAAAGTTTAGCCAACAAAGTACTGTTAATCCAAAAGCAGTATTCTGCAAAATTGAAACTTTATTAGCAGATCCAGACATACCTATGACTTTAAAAGCGAAACTAATGGTCATGCAATCTGATATCGCTTACGTTATTAACCAACCTAAAAGTATTCTTAAATATTCAAAGTTGGCTTTAGCAACAGGTTTGTTAATTGAGCCTTGGCACACTAGAGTGCTGATTAGCCAATCGAGAGGATATTATCAGCGCGGAAAATTTAAAACATTTTTTGCCACTGCAAATATCGCCGTTATCAAAGCAGAACAACCAAATTTATCAAATTATAAGGTAGCCGCCTTAGTAAAAAGAGCTTTTGCCTAGCGTCTGTGATAAAGCAATAATACTTCAGCGATTTAGCACCGTAAGTAAAAGCCTGGGTAATATAGGAATAGCTAAAAAATACCAAGGTAAAGCCAATGATATTTATAAAAAGTTAATAGCGCTCATTATTTATTGGTTGATTATTATAATTTGGGGCGAATATATCAAGAGACTCAAGCTTGAGACGAAGCAAGTAAGTTAACGCTGAAGTCTTATCGCTGGGCCTTAAAAGACAACAATAAGCTCAATCAAGCATTTTCATTAGCTTGGCTATCAGAGTATCAAAATATCTTAGAAAATCACTCACAAGAAAAAAATATTTAAACAAAGCTATTATTGCTGCTGATGCAAGTACTTCAGAGCGGGTAAAAATACATGTTCGTAAAAATACGGCCAGTCTCTTATGTCACAACAAAGAATTTCAAGCGTGTCAAACCTTGCTTCTGGAAACCATTTTATTTGTAAAGTCTTATAAAATGCAACGTGATTAAGTGGAGTTAATGCGAATACTTGCAGAAGCATACTATCAACTGGGCGCGTTCGAGAATGCCTATTTAGTCTTAAAAGAGGCTAATTTACTCTAACTAAAATCTGTTGTTAAACTAGATAAACAATGTCCATGCCAGCTATTTATAATGGCTAATATTAAGCATTTTTCAAGACAACTACCCTACTTATTATTCTCGTTGTAATTTAAATCCACAACGACTATTGGGCAACCTGAAGATCACCTTATTTGACTAGCACTAGCTACTTGTGTCTTTTTTCTGTAACAGTATCCTATAATAAAAATATCCATTACTGACTGTTAAACGTTCTCCCGAGTAAACTTTTTTTCTGCCATAACATATACTTGCTCTTAATCAATAATATAGTTCTACATTGCTCTATTAGTTTACCTCGACATAAAAAACCTTACTCATGCCACCTTTTCGCACCAGGATCTCAATGATTATAAATGTAGTGAACAATTACCAAGATGACGATAAACGGCCAATTAGTGATTAATAACTCGCCTTGAATCGCACTAATTATTCTCGTTGAATCGTGGCTAATTATTTAGTCCATTAAGTATTATATTTCACCATCACTCGGCGACAAAATTGCTATAATGATTAAGTCACATTGCTTTGCAATGATTATATTTCATCTAAAAATTCAGTTACGGGTAAAGTATTAATGAGTTTAAATTATAAACTAGGTATTACAAAATCATTTCCTTGTAATTACCTGCCTGAACAGGAAGAGCGCTTATTAATCGCTGTTGATGACATCCTGCATGATCGTGAACATTATGGTTGGCTAATGCAGCAAGGCTTTAGGCGCAGTGGTAATGATATTTATCGTCCCCATTGTATTGCTTGTCAAGCATGCCAATCGCTACGTGTGCCAGTTCAAGACTTTAAGCCCTCAAGAAGCCAAAAACGCCTATTAAAAAGTAATCAGCTCTTTGAGGTTACGTTAAGTAAAAAAGTTAAAGAAAACTACTACCCACTGTATGAACAATACATTAATACTATTCATCACGATGGCAGTATGTTTCCAGCATCAAACGAACAATTTCAAAGTTTTACCCATAACAATATTACTGAGCCATACTATATTGAAATTTGGCATGAGCAAGTATTAATCAGTGTTGCCGTAACCGATGACATTCCTAATGGCTTATCAGCGGTTTATACCTTTTATCACCCGAGCTACAGAAAACAGGGGCTTGGTGTTTTTTCAATTTTAAAACAAATTGAAATTGCAGCTGAACTTAAACGAGAGTTTCTCTACCTTGGTTACCAAATAGAGCAATGCAGTAAAATGAATTACAAAAGCCGTTACCATCCCCACCAAATATTGGTCGAAAATCAATGGCAAACTGTAAATAAATAACACTATAGCTTTACATTAGCGCTGCAATTCGGCATTATCTGCGCAGCTTTTTGTTTATGCACTAATTTAGAGGTTCGGCGCCCAATGGCGAAAGAAGAAAATATTGAAATGCAAGGTACTGTTTTAGATACTTTGCCAAATACTATGTTCCGTGTTGAATTGGAAAATGGTCATGTTGTTACTGCTCATATTTCTGGGAAAATGCGTAAAAATTACATTCGTATTTTAACTGGCGATAAAGTCACTGTTGAATTAACACCATATGACTTATCTAAAGGTCGTATTATCTTCCGTGCTAGATAGAAATTAATTATTTCAGTTTTAGATGCGCTTTAGTAATATCTTAGTAAAGCGACTATTTATAACTAAAATTTAATTAACGCCAATTAAGTAATAACAAAAAACCGAGCTTGCTCGGTTTTTTTATGCTTGATAATAACAGTCAGTTTTTTGTTCCAGACGAAAATTAATACCCGCTACATTAAGCAAGTGATCAATTATCAGTAAGCCGACAGTACCGGCGTCCCTTTCGGTACTTACGTGTTCACATTAACGTGAAAGAACCTTGATACGCTAAAAAGATGTAGGGGCTTAAGCATCAAAGCCTAGTGTTCAACTAATTCTTTTTTTGATTCATAGTTAATCACCAACTTGTCTTTCTTCACCGCGACTTTAGCTACGCCACCTTGTGTTAGCTCACCAAAAAGCAACTCGTTTGCCAATGGTTTTTTCAACTGCTCTTGAATCAATCGAGCCATAGGTCGTGCACCCATTGTTTTGTCATAACCTTTAATTGCCATCCACTTCTTAGCATCTTTAGTTATCTCTAACGAAACACTCTTTTCATCAAGTTGAACTTGCAGTTCGACAATAAACTTATCAACAACTTGCTGGATAACTTCATCACCTAAGTGATTAAACCACACGATATTATCTAAGCGGTTACGAAACTCGGGCGAAAATACTTTGTTTATTTCGTCCATAGCATCCAAACTATTATCTTGTTGTTTAAAGCCAATAGATTGCTTTACAGTGTGTGCTACGCCTGCATTAGTTGTTAACACTAAAATAATATTTCTAAAATCGGCTTTGCGGCCATTATTATCGGTTAAGGTACCATGGTCCATAACTTGTAATAATATGTTGTAAACATCTTCATGTGCTTTTTCTATTTCATCTAACAACACAACGGCATGGGGGTTTTTAATCACTGCATCAGTTAATAAGCCACCCTGTTCATAACCAACATAACCTGGAGGAGCTCCAATTAAACGACTTACGGCATGTTTTTCCATATATTCAGACATGTCATATCGCAGCAGTTCTACGCCCAGCACTTTAGCTAATTGCTGGGTAACTTCTGTTTTACCAACCCCTGTTGGGCCAGCGAAGATAAATGAACCAATAGGCTTACGTTCATTGCCTAAACCTGCTCGCGACAAGCGAATAACAGAGGTTAATTCGTCAATAGCATGGTCTTGACCAAAAACAACCAATTTTAAATTACGGTCGAGTGTTTTTAAACTATCTATCTCTGATGACGACACTGACTTTTCAGGAATACGTGCCATTTTGGCAATAATATTTTCAATGTCGGTATTATCGATCACTTTTTTCCGTTTATCTGCGGCAACGAGTTGTTGACGCGCTCCGGCTTCATCAATAACGTCAATGGCTTTATCAGGTAAAAATCGATCATTGATATATTTTGCAGAAAGCTGTGCCGCTGCCCTTAAGGCGCTATTAGTGTAACGAACGCCATGATGCGCTTCGTATTTATCTTTCAAACCATGCAAAATTTTCGTGGTGTCGTCTACGCTGGGTTCAACAACATCTATTTTTTGAAAACGACGAGCTAATGCACGATCTTTTTCAAAAATACTTTGATACTCTTGATACGTGGTAGAGCCCATACAACGTAACTTACCTGATGAAAGTAAAGGCTTTAGCAAGTTTGAGGCATCTAACATACCACCAGACGCAGCACCCGCACCTATAATGGTGTGAATCTCATCAATAAAGAGAATTGCGTTGCCATCTTGTTCTAACTCTTTTAATAAGGCTTTAAAGCGTTTTTCAAAATCACCACGGTATTTAGTCCCAGCTAATAATGCGCCCATATCAAGAGAGTAAATAGTTGCATCAGCTAAAAACTCTGGCGCTTTGTCAGAAACCAATAAATTAGCTAAACCTTCAGCTATCGCTGTTTTGCCAACACCTGCTTCACCAACAAATAAAGGGTTGTTTTTGCGGCGGCGACTTAGTACCTGTAATGTACGTTCTAGTTCGTTATCGCGCCCTATTAGTGGGTCTATATTACCTTTCAAGGCTTCTTCATTAAGATTAGTAGCAAAGTTATCAATTGTGCGTGGTTCTTCCTCACCTGCCGGCGCTTGCTCTTCGTTATGACTATTTTCTTGTTCAATTTTCGCAATACCATGAGAAATAAAGTTAACAATATCTAAGCGACTAATATCAGATTTCTTTAAAAAATAAGCGGCTTGCGATTCTTGTTCACTAAATATTGCAACGAGTACATTCGCACCATTAACTTCACTTTTACCCGATGACTGGACATGAAAAACGGCCCGTTGTAATACGCGCTGAAAACCTAACGTTGGCTGAGTTTCTCTTTCTTCCTCACCGGAGGGAATAACTGGGGTCGTATCGGCGATGAAGGCTAACAGTTCTTTTCTTAAGTTTGCCATATCAGCGCCACAGGCTTTTAAAGCCTCAATGGATGATGGATTATCTAACAACGCCAACAATAAATGTTCAACCGTCATAAATTCATGGCGAGACTCTTTAGCCTGACGAAAAGCCATATTTAACGATACTTCTAAATCTTTATTCAGCATAGGTTACTCCAATTTAAATCTTGCGTTTTTACACTTTTTCCATAGTACATTTAAGCGGATGTTCATTGCTTGTTGCGTAACTTAACACCTGATCAACTTTCGTTTCAGCTACTTCAGCAGTAAAAATACCGCAACGCCCTTTCCCTTTATAATGAATCGCTAACATAATCTCTGTTGCTTGCTCCGAGTTCATGTTAAAAAATTTACACAACACATCAATGACAAAGTCCATTGGAGTATAGTCGTCATTTAATAACACTACTGTATACATTGGGGGTTTCTGAAATTTTTCAACAACCTCATCATCAAGAACGTTTTGATCGTCTATTAACTCTTTCCATTTACTCATAATTCTATATTAGTCTGTCAGTTAAATTTTTGCTTTAAGATTTGAAAAAAATAATAACTAAAAATGTCAAAAATCATAACATAACATTTGACTATTTCTATTTATTATCTACGATTTACTTTGGTGGCTATTTTTTAGTCTCCTAAAGTTAATACTAATACTTTAAAGAATACTTTAAAGAATGCTTTAGATAAAGCATACCTAATTACCGATGATTTTAGAAGGATGTTGAAGTATGGCTCACGGTACAGTTAAGTGGTTTAATAATGCAAAAGGGTTTGGTTTTATTCGTCCAGAGGATGGTGGTGAAGATATTTTTGCTCATTATTCAACGATTCAAATGGAAGGATACCGTACATTAAAAGCGGGACAGGATGTAAACTACGAATTAAATGGGGGGCCAAAAGGAGATCACGCAGCAAGCATTACGCCATCAGAAATAGAATCAGACAACTAAATTAAGTTAAGTTACTTTTTGGCTTAAAGTAAAAAACACAGCAACTTGGCTGTGTTTTTTTATGGTTAGTGATTATCGGTAATAAAACATGTTGACTCTACCTATAATCTATTTTCGGTTTATATATGTGTTAAATTTACATCTGATCAATAATACAATCACCAAATTCAGAACAAGTCACCAATGTCGCATCATCCATTAAACGCTCAAAGTCATAAGTTACTGTCTTAGCGTTGATCGCACCAGACATCCCTTTTAATAATAGGTTAGCAGCTTCTGTCCAGCCCATATGTCGTAACATCATTTCTGCAGACAAAATAACTGACCCAGGATTAACCTTATTAAGTCCAGCATATTTTGGTGCTGTACCGTGTGTTGCTTCAAAGATAGCAACTTCATCATTTAAATTAGCGCCTGGTGCTATACCAATGCCACCAACTTGTGCCGCTAAGGCATCTGACAAATAATCACCATTTAAATTTAAGGTAGCAATAACACTATATTCTGCTGGACGTAATAAAATTTGCTGTAACATCGCATCGGCAATAACATCTTTAATAATGATTTCTTTACCCGTTTTAGGATTTATAAGGCTACACCAAGGACCACCATTTAAAAGATCAGCGCCAAACTCTTCTCGGGCTAATTCATAACCCCATTCTTTAAAGGCCCCTTCAGTAAACTTCATGATATTACCTTTATGTACCAAAGTAACCGACTCTCTGTCGTGATCAATAGCGTATTGAATAGCTTTTCTAACTAATCTTTGTGTACCTTCTTTAGAAACAGGCTTGATTCCAATACCACAATTTTCTTCAAAACGAATTTTTGTAACACCCATTTCTTCAGTTAAAAATTTGATCATTTTTTTAGCCTGATCACTGCCCGCTTGATATTCGATACCCGCGTAAATATCTTCAGAATTTTCTCTAAAAATCACCATGTCTACTTCACTAGGTTTTTTAACTGGACTTGGTACGCCAGTAAACCATTGAACCGGTCGCTGGCACACATACAAATCTAGTATTTGTCTCAAGGCAACATTCAATGAACGCATACCGCCGCCAACGGGTGTGGTTAATGGGCCTTTAATACCGACTTTGTATGCTTTGAACATGGCTAAAGTTTCATCGGGCAACCAAGTTTCTGAGTCATAAATTTGTGTTGCCTTTTCTCCAGCATACACTTCCATCCAATGAATTTTCCTATCTCCGCCATAAGCTTTATTCACAGCAGCATCAACCACTTTCATCATAGGGGGGGTTACATCGACACCTATGCCATCACCTTCAATAAAAGGAATAATAGGATTGTTAGGTACTTTTAACAAACCTTGCTCTGAAGTAATTTTAGCACCTTCACTAGGAATATTTACATGGTTCGACATATGAGCTCTCCAAAATTTACTGATAAAATAGATGTTTGCTAATTTTTTAATCTGAATCTTAAAATAATAGAAAAAGGGTAATGACACTAATACTGAAATCGTGATAATGAAAATCATCAATATGAATAATTAAAACGCTTGTATAAATAAAATGCAAACTTTTATCAAAAATAATGCCATAACCAGCAATGAGACTTTCACTTTAATGGTTAAAATTTTGGCAAAAAAAAACTAGGCAAGCGCCTAGTTTTCAAAGTTTACTGATAAATTACGCTTAGAGTAAATTCGATAAAATTGTATTCAATGTCGCACTTGGACGCATGGCTTTTTCGGCTAATGCTGTATCAGCAAAGTAATAACCATTAATATTCATACTAGGTCCTTGAGCAGTATTAAGTTCTGCAACAATTTTGGCTTCTTGTTTAGTCAGTGCTTGAGCAACAGCAACAAAGCTTGATTTCAAGCTTTCATCGCTTGTTTGTTCTGCTAGTGCTTGTGCCCAATACATCGCTAAATAGAAATGAGAACCGCGGTTATCTAGTTCCTTAACACGACGTGAAGGTGATTTGTTTTCTTGCAAAAATTTAGCCGTTGCTATATCTAAAGTATCTGCTAACACTTTTGCTTTAGTATTGCCCGTTTTGATGCTTAAGTGCTCTAAAGAAGCCGCTAATGCTAAAAACTCACCTAATGAGTCCCAACGTAAGTGATTTTCTTTTTCAAACTGTTGCACGTGCTTAGGCGCTGAACCGCCAGCGCCTGTTTCGAATAAACCACCACCATTCATTAATGGCACAATAGAGAGCATTTTTGCACTAGTGCCAAGCTCTAAAATAGGGAATAAGTCAGTTAAATAATCACGTAATACATTACCCGTCACTGAGATCGTGTCTTCACCTTTAGCGACGCGCGCTAAAGTGTAGTCACAGGCTTTAACCGGTTCCATAATCTGAATATCTAAGCCCGTAGTGTCATGATCAGCAAGGTAGGTATTAACTTTTTTGATCATTTGTGCATCATGACCACGGTTTTCATCTAACCAGAATATCGCTGGAACATTTGTTGCTCTAGCACGAGTTACCGCTAACTTCACCCAATCTTGAATCGGCGCGTCTTTAGCTTGACACATTCTCCAGATATCGCCTTCGCTCACTGCATGTTCTAGTAGCGTTGTGCCATTCTCGTCAACAACACGCATACTACCTTCACCGGACATAGTAAATGTTTTATCGTGTGAGCCATATTCTTCCGCTTTCTGCGCCATTAAGCCAACATTAGGTACTGAGCCCATAGTTGTTGGGTTGAAGGCGCCATTTTCGCGACAAAAATCAATAACAGAAGAAAATACACCAGCGTAGTTACGATCGGGGATCATAAATTTGGTTTCTTTTAACGTACCATCTGGCGCCCACATCATTCCTGACGAACGTAGTGCTGCTGGCATAGAGGCATCAATAATAACATCGCTTGGTACGTGTAAATTGGTAGTGCCTTTGTCTGAATCAACCATAGCTAGTTCAGGACGAGTGGCATATACCGCCGCAATATCCGCTTCAATTTCAGCTTTCTTTTGCGCTGATAAACGGCCGATTTTCGTATACACATCGCCAATACCGTTATTGGCATCAACACCTAATTGGTTAAAAGTAGCACTGTGTTTTTCAAAAACATCTTTGTAAAACACTTTAACAGCATGACCAAACATAATCGGGTCAGACACTTTCATCATCGTGGCTTTCAAATGTAGAGAAAGTAAAACACCTTCAGACTTTGCTTTTTCAGTTTCAGTAGCAAAAAAGTCAACCAGTGCCTTTTTGCTCATCAGTGAAGCATCAATGACTTCTTTATCTAATAACGCCAAATGCTCCTTTAATAAGGTTACATCACCATTATTACTGATAAATTCAATTTTAACATTGGTTGCACCATCAATAGTTACTGATTTCTCACTACCGTAAAAATCACCTGATTGCATATGTGCTACGTGTGATTTAGTCGTAGGTGACCAAGCGCCCATTGAATGCGGATTAGTACGCGCATATTGCTTCACTGAGCTAGGCGCGCGACGATCTGAGTTGCCTTCTCGTAACACAGGGTTAACCGCTGAACCTAGCACTTTAGCGTAAGTGAATTTAATCGACTCTTCAGCTTCATTTTGCGGCTCTTCAGGATAATTAGGTAAATTATAACCTTTAGCTTGCAGTTCTTTAATCGCTGCTTGCAACTGAGGGATAGACGCAGAAATATTCGGTAACTTAATAATATTAGCTTCAGGTGTTTTGGCTAATTCGCCTAACTCAGCTAAAGCATCGTCCATCCGCTGCTCAGCAGTTAAATATTTAGGAAAGTTAGCTATAATACGACCGGCAAATGAAATATCGCGAGTTTCAACATCGATAGCAGAAGACGCAGCAAATGCTTTTACGATAGGCAAAAAAGAATGCGTGGCTAAAGCTGGTGCTTCATCGGTAATAGTATAAATAATTTTTGATGTATCTGTGGTCATTTAAAAATCCTTTGCTGATTTGCCATTTATCGATAAAATGAATGGTCATTTGCAATTGAATGGCTCTTCATTTTATCGATAAGAGATATATTTTTCGCGCGAATAGTATCGGAATTCAGAGCGCATTAAAATAGATGAATTATTACTAGTCTATATTTCACAAGGTGAAAATTAGTGACAATAAAACAAAATCAAACAGTTACAAGAAAACATAAGCAAAAAACCAAAAAGGTACGACCAGTTAATTTTAAGCCAGAAATCGTGCTTTTTAATAAACCGTTTGATGTATTATGCCAATTTACTGATGATCAGAATCGAAAAACACTAAAAGACTTCATTGACGTTAAAGATGTTTACGCGGCCGGTCGTCTTGATCGAGACAGTGAAGGACTACTTTTATTGACCAATGATGGAAAACTTCAGCATAAACTCGCTAATCCAAGCCAAAAAACAGATAAAACCTATTGGGCGCAAGTTGAAGGCGTACCAACAGAAACCGATATTTTGGCACTTCGCCAAGGCGTTGAATTAAAAGATGGCCTGACAAAGCCCGCTATAATCGAGATAATAGCCCAGCCTAACATTTGGCCGCGTGTTCCGGCCATTAGAGAACGCGCAGCGATCCCAACGACCTGGTTAGAGATAACCATACAAGAAGGAAAAAACCGTCAAGTAAGAAGAATGACGGCTCACATCGGTTTTCCAACCCTGAGGTTAATTCGCTATCGTATCGGTGAATGGACCTTAGATGGCATTAGTAATGGTCATTATAAAAGAGTAAATCATGGATAGCTTAGTATCAAACACACTCATAGCAAACTCCCACGGCAGCGAACAATTCAAACCTAACACCACGGTTGCTGTGGTAGTTGCCTGCCAAGATAAATTTCTCTTGGTTGAAGAAATAGAGCAGGGTAAAACAGTTTATAATCAACCTGCTGGGCATTTAGAAGCCGATGAAAGCTTAATGACTGCCGCCATGCGAGAGTTACAAGAGGAAACCGGATTAAGCCATTCGCCTGATCACCTTTGCGGAATTTACTATTATTATCGGCAATCGTTAAACCTGTATTATTTACGCTTTTGTTTTGTTATTGAGCTTGAATCGCTAGTATCATGCCAACCACAAGATGAAGAAATTATAGCGTGCCATTGGTTTACTTTAGCAGAAATTAAAGCAAAATCAGCGCAATTACGCAGCCCTTTAGTCCTAGAATGTATTGAAGATTACCTTAGCGGTAAAAAAATCCCCTTAAGTCACTTAAAATCTAATCTTTAATCTTTCATCACGCTAAATGACCATGCTATAATTCCGCTCCATTTTCTATTGAAATCTAGTTGTCATGACCTCAAACGAACATGTAAATGTAAATGTAAACTCAATAACGCCAAACGAAAAATTACCGCAAGATACTACAGTAATAGTAGGTATGTCGGGTGGTGTTGATTCATCGGTTTCTGCCTATTTATTAAAAGAACAGGGCTATCAAGTCGAAGGCTTGTTCATGAAAAATTGGGAAGAAGATGACGACGATGAGTATTGCGCCGCAGCAGAAGATTTAGCGGATGCACAAAGTGTTTGTCAGAAACTAGGTATTAAGCTTCATACTATCAATTTTGCGACTGAATACTGGGACAATGTTTTCAAGTATTTTTTAGCTGAATATAAAGCGGGTAGAACGCCCAATCCTGATATTATGTGTAATAAAGAAATTAAATTTAAAGCTTTTCTTGAATTTGCTTGTGAAGACCTAGGCGCTGATTACATCGCTACCGGTCATTATGTACAACGTAAATTTAATCAGGGTAAATGGCAGATGCACCGTGGTTTAGACAGTAATAAAGATCAAAGTTATTTTCTCTATACCTTGAGTCATCAGCAAGTAGGTAGAACACTTTTTCCGGTTGGTCATATTGAAAAACCACAAGTAAGAGCTATCGCTGAACAAGCAGACTTAATCACCCATAACAAAAAAGACAGTACCGGCATTTGTTTTATTGGTGAACGAAAATTTAAAGACTTTCTGGGCAAATATTTACCGGCGCAACCCGGTGTAATAGAAACACCAGAAGGAGAAGCTATTGGTGAGCATGATGGTTTAATGTATCACACCCTAGGTCAACGCAAGGGCTTACGTATTGGCGGCCTAGCAAATGCGGGTGACGCGCCATGGTATGTGGTTGACAAAGATCTTAATCGTAATGTATTGGTTGTTGGCCAAGGACATGATCACCCTCGCCTATTTTCTAAAGGCTTAGTAGCAAATCAATTACATTTAGTTGAGCGAGTTGAATTAACTGCGCCAATAAGTTGTACGGTAAAAACCCGTTACCGACAAGAAGACGTTGCTTGTAATCTTTCACCTATGGCCAATGGTGAATATTTAGTGATGTTTACTGAGCCGCAAAGTTCAGTAACACCCGGGCAATCTGTGGTGTTTTATCAAGATGATATTTGCCTAGGTGGCGCTATTATCAACTCCCTTATTCGTTAATATAAGGTATACATGAATAATTTAGAAAAACAAACTATTACCATGGCAGCAGTCTGCCAAGCCTCAGTTTTAGTGCAAAAAATAGCGCGTACTGGCACAGTAGAACAAGCTGAACTCGCTATCATGCTCAACAGTATTATGGTGACTTCACCCGAAAGCATTTTGGAGGTTTATAGTAACGATATTGCCCACTTAACATCGGGATTAAAAGCCTTAATTGAGCAGTTAGGTAATCAAACCAGCAAAAAAGATCCAGAACTAACCCGCTATGTGGTCAGCTTATTAGGTCTAGAACGACGTTTAGCCAATAAAAAAAATCAATTATCGCTACTGGGTGAACGTATTGAACAAAGCCAACGTCAGCTCGCGCATTACGAAATTACCAGTGACACGCTCATTGCTAGTTTAGCCAGTATTTATAGCGACTTACTCAGCCCAATAGGCACGCCTATTCAAGTGGCGGGTGAACCAAGTTTGCTCAAGCAACAAAGTAATCAGCATAAGATCCGCGCCTTACTTCTCGCGGGTGTTCGCTCAAGCGTGTTATGGCGTCAAGTGGGCGGCAAGCGTAGAAATATATTATTTGGGCGCACAAAACTGGTGGCGTGTGCACAACAATTACTTAAAGAACTTTAAAATTAACTTCAGGAAATTACTATGGAACTTTCAGCATTAAGTGCAATATCACCGGTTGACGGGCGTTATGGCAGTAAAGTTAAATCATTACGCCCTATTTTTAGCGAATTTGGCTTAATTAAATACCGTGTTACGGTCGAAGTACGTTGGTTACAAAAGTTAGCAGCGACCGCTGAAATTATTGAAGTTGCGCCTTTTTCTGCTCAAGCTAATACGCTATTAGATGCCATTATTACTGAGTTTTCTGAAGCCGATGCCCAAAGTATTAAAGACATTGAAGCCACTACCAACCATGATGTAAAAGCGGTTGAGTATTTCCTTAAGGAAAAAATTAGTGGTAATGCTGAATTACATGCAATAACAGAGTTTATCCATTTTGCTTGTACTTCAGAAGACATTAACAACCTTTCACATGGCTTAATGTTAACAGATTGTCGCGAACAAGTATTAATGCCCATGATTGACGATATTCTTGGTGATATAAAAGCATTAGCGGTTGAATATAAAAACATTCCCATGATGTGTCGTACCCACGGTCAACCCGCATCTCCTAGTACACTAGGTAAAGAAATGGCCAATGTTTACATGCGTTTAAAACGTCAACGTGAGCAGATTGCACAAGTTGAAATGCTAGGAAAAATTAACGGTGCTGTCGGTAACTATAATGCCCATTTATCGGCTTACCCTGAAGTTGACTGGCACAAGTTTGCTAATGAATTTGTTAACTCATTAGGTTTAAGCTTTAATGCATACACTACGCAAATTGAACCGCATGATTATATAGCAGAGTTATTTGATGCGATTGCCCGTTTTAACACCATTTTAATTGATTTTGACCGCGATGTTTGGGGCTATATTGCCATTGGTCACTTTAAACAAAAAACTATTGCCGGTGAAATTGGCTCTTCAACCATGCCACATAAAGTTAACCCGATTGATTTTGAAAATTCAGAAGGTAACTTAGGTATTGCCAACGCTTTATTTACCCATTTAGCCCAGAAGTTACCAATATCTCGCTGGCAACGTGACCTAACTGACTCTACCGTTTTACGTAACTTAGGTGTTGGTTTTGCCCATACCTTAATTGCTTATCAAGCAACACGTAAAGGTATCAGCAAACTACAAGTGAATGAAGCGAACTTATTAGCTGAACTCAACTCAAATTGGGAAGTGCTTGCCGAGCCAATTCAAACCGTTATGCGTCGTTACGGCATCGAAAAACCTTACGAAAAACTAAAAGAGTTAACCCGTGGCAAACGTGTTGACGGTGATTCTATGCGTGCGTTCATCATGACGTTAGAATTACCAGAAGCGGCAAAAGCACAACTGTGTGAAATGACACCTGCTTCTTACATTGGCCGCGCAGTAACATTTGTTGACGAACTAAACTAGTTACACCTAGCACTTAGTTTTGCTGATATAAAAAAAGGGATCCTATTGGCTCCCTTTTTGTTATTCAGTTTTTAAAAATCAGCCATTAATAGCAATGCAAATAAGGTTTCACTATGAATGTAGACTCGTTAAATTGGGGTGATTTAACTCCAGAAATATTTCTTGCACAATATTGGCAGAAAAAACCATTATTGATCAAACAAGCTTTTGCTAATTTTAAAGACCCAATAAGTGCAGACGAACTGGCGGGATTGGCCATGGAAGCTGAAATACAATCGCGTATCGTTAGCACTAACAGTAAAGGCGACTGGCAAGTTGACCATGGCCCTTTTGAAGATTTTTCTCAATATGGTGAGTCTAATTGGACACTATTAGTACAAGCAGTAAACAACTGGTCGCGGCCGACACATAATTTACTTGCGCCCTTTGCTTTTATTCCAAGCTGGCGTATAGATGACGTTATGGTCAGTTTTTCAACCCCTAATGGCGGCGTTGGTGCGCATTTAGATCAATATGACGTTTTTATTATTCAAGGCAGTGGTAAAAGGCGCTGGCAAGTCGGTGCACCCGATAGCAGCTTAGAAAGCTTATTACCTCATGCTGATCTTAAACAAGTTTCAAGCTTTGAAGCAATTATTGATGAAATAACAGAAGCAGGCGACTTGCTTTATATTCCACCAAACCACCCACACAAAGGTCTATCAATAGAGAATTCAGTTAATTTTTCTATTGGTTTTCAAGCACCATCAAGCCAAGAATTATGGTCAAGTTTTGCTGATAAACTCATTGATAACAATCTTGGTGAACAAAGGTTTAGTGATCCTGCAAGAGCCTTATGCCAATCAAACTTTACTATTACACCAGATGACAAAAAGCAATTAAAAGCCTTTATGCTACAACAGCTTGAGCAAGAAGAATTTTATGAACAGTTTATTGGCCAATACCTAACACAGGGTCATCATGCCCTAGAAATTCTAGTCCCTGTCAATGACATAGATAAAGATAAACTGCTCGATATACTATCAGAGCCAGATATTTCATTTATGCCAGTATCAGGATTAAAGGCAGCAATAATAAATGATGTGCAGCCAACACTTTTTCTCAACGGAGAAAGTTTTCCATTAGAAAAACAAACCCTGGCACTAGCGCAGCAGCTAGCACAACAAAAGCCTTTAAGCACAAGTAAAATGAAAGCGCTCAACACTTGTTTGAAAAATACTCAGCTGTTAACCGATGTTCTAAATAAGGGTTATTGGTATATAGAATAAAGCTTAAGTCATCAACGGAGAGTATAGTTTAGTCACCCGTACGTTAGTGATTCTAGTCTAGACTATATGATTTAATGACGCATTTTATTATGCGGGCGCTGAATTTAAATTCTAAGCTTATCGACTAGAAGGTAAGCTTAGAAGATAATTCCAAGCGCAGAATAATCTGCGCTTTTTATTGCAGTCTTTTTAAATCAAGTCACCTTCACCTTTGGCACTTAAAGTAGCAAACCATTGCAATGTAAGTCTATTGCTAGACCCATAACTCGTCTTTAGCATAAAGCTGATAAAGACCTTCCGCTTTATTAATTAGCAGCTTTGCATATTCGACTTGCTCCTCAACGTCATTTTTTAACAAACTATCAGCCTGTATTTGCCATTTAAAAGTAAAATGGCGTAATACGTTACGAGCCGGCTCACTTTGTTCCAAAACCAAATGGTCAGTCGGTAAATCACCACTAATCACCCATACCTTGGTTTTATCTAACAAGTTAATTTTCCATACGGCCATTAAAGGGATCAAATAACGACTTTCAGTGTCGGCAACACTCTCTGTTACTAAGCCTTTCTCGGCAAGATATTTCGTTGCTTTTAAATACTGCTCTCGAATCCAAGCTTGTTGCTGTTCTTGAGTCATTGCTAATTTTTCTGTCATATTCAGGATCTTTTTATTAATAAGTTAATAACGGGAAGTTTGTATGGATTAATTCACAGCAAAGTTCAAATTTATTTATAGCTTCACTAGCGAAGCATTTATCTAAATGGTATTGTGCGCAGCAAATTATTACAACCCTAGTTGAAGTAAAATTAATACTTGAACTATTTCTAAGATCAATGGAGATTTCAATAGTGGCCGTTTTTGATTTAGTAGATTTTGATAACCATGAACAAGTTGTTTATTGTAGTGACGAAGCATCTGGGCTAAAAGCCATTATAGCCGTTCATAGCACAGCCTTGGGGCCAGCAGCTGGCGGTTGTCGTTTTTGGGACTATGCCAGTGATGAAGCCGCACTTAAAGATGTATTACGTTTATCTAAAGGCATGACTTATAAAAATGCCATGGCTGGTTTAAAACTAGGTGGTGGCAAAGGCGTTATAATTGGTGACGCCAAAACACTAAAATCAACCGCGTTGTTTAATGCCTATGGCCAAGCAGTTAATAATTTAAATGGCCGTTACTATACCGCTGAAGATATTAATATCACCACCGCCGATATGGCGATTGTTAACCAAAGTACCGCTTTTGTTTCTGGTCTTGAAGGTAAAAGTGGTAATCCCGCGCCATTTACCGCCTTAGGTACATTTTTAGGTATCAAAGCGGCCGTTAAATTTAAGTTAGGTAAAGACGATTTAACCGGTATTAAAGTTGCCGTGCAAGGCTTAGGCAGTGTGGGTTATTCACTTTGTGAAAAATTGCATGCCGCTGGCGCTGAGTTAATTGTAACTGATATTAATCAGCTTGCACTCGATAAAGCTGTTGCAGAGCTAGATGCTACTGTTGTTGGTTTAGACGAGATTTATAGTCAAGATGTTGATGTATACTCGCCATGTGCATTAGGTGCGTCAATTAACGATGATAGTATAGCGCAATTAAAAGCTACAATAGTTGCCGGTTGTGCTAATAATCAATTAGCCGAGTCTCGCCATGATCACATGCTGACAGAAAAAGGTATTTTGTATGCCCCTGATTATGTTATCAATGCAGGTGGTATTATTAATGTTGCTTTAGAAATTTATCCAGAACCCTATTGTGCTGACAGTGCAACAAAATTAGTGGAAAATATCTACAACACCTTGATCACTGTTTTTGAAACTGCCGCGGCTAATAAGATGCCAACGGGTTTAATTGCCGATGAAATGGCACGTAATATTATAGCTAACGGATCGAAATAGTTTTAACACCAATAAGCTAGATTGCTAAACTAATAGCTTAAGTGCTTAAACTATTAGTTTTCAGTATATAATTAGCCTATACAATAAGTTATGCCATAATCGCATGAATAGAAAGCATGGCGATATATCAGTTGATTTTATCAACACTTAGCCAATCAGGTTAAGTGTTGATAATAAAGATAGGCTATAAGGCGTTTAATAAAGCCTGCACTGGATGCAAAGTTACTTTGTTATCTAAGCGCTTTATTTGACTGCGACATGAATAGCCAGTAACCAATATTTGCTCAGTCGCTAAATCGGCTACTTTATTATGCCAACTCATTTGATACAGTGCTTTTGAGTTATCTAAATTAACTTTTTCATGACCATAAGTACCTGCCATACCACAACAGCCAACTGACACACTGGATAACGACAAACCAAAATGTTGGAATATATGCTGCCACTGCCCTTCACTACCGGCTAATGCGGTTTTTTCGGTACAATGAGCAAAGAGCTTATAGTCTACAGAATTTTCGCTTTTAAACGCTTTATCAATCACCGTGCTACTTTGTGATGCAATAATCGCTATTAACCATTCATGTGCTAATTTGACCTCAAAATCGCCACGCTTATTACCTAATACCTGGTTATATTCGTCCCTAAAACATAAGGCTAGTGAGGCGTCTAAACCCACCATAGGTATGTCAAGTTGATGAATTTGATTTAAGAATTCTGCCGTTGATTTAGCTGTATTGGCAAACTTAGCTAAAAAACCTTTTACGTGTTGTGGCTTACCATTGGGCTTAAAGGGTAATAATATGGGTTCAAAACCAAGCTTTTTCACCAACAACATAAAGTCTTCAACCACTTTTGCATCATAAAACGAGGTAAATGGGTCTTGAACAATTAACAATGACTTCGCACGTTTATCAGCAGACAAGCTTTTAAGTGCTGATAAATCAAAGGTGGTAAATTTATGCTTAGTGACTCTTTGCGCTAATGTCGGCGTCGACAATAAAGGCGTGTCAACATAGCCGATAGTCACTTGCGAGAATTTATCATAAATATTAGACGCCAAAACACTATTGACTATTTTTGGTGCTTTAGCCATGACTGGCGTCATTAATTCGACATTCGCCACTAAGTGATCTTTTAACGGTCTAAAATATCGCGAGTGATACAGGTTAATAAATCGAGCCCTAAAATCAGGTACATCAACTTTAATAGGACACTGACTAGCGCAAGCTTTACACGCTAAACACCCTTGCATGGCTTCCATCACTTCATGGGAAAAATCATCGTTTTCAACACTTTTAAACTGGCTATTGAAACGATTTTTCAGCTTGTCTAATAATCTTTTTACCGACCAATTTTGTATGTTTTGCTCCAACGCTAGCACATCAACACCTTTAGATTCGACTAAGCGCAACCATTCGCGCATTAAGCCAGCTCTGCCTTTGGGCGAATGCCTGCGATCTCGTGTTACCTTGCTTGAAGGACACATCGGGCTGTCTACATCATAATTAAAGCACAAGCCATTACCATTACAGTCAAGTGCAGAACTGAAGGAGTCTTTTACCGTCACAGGTATTTGTCGGTCATAAAAACCACGCTTTGTGTCATCAACAGAAACTAGCTTTTCAGTGGAATGATAAGGCGTACAAATTTTACCCGGGTTCATTTTATTTAACGGATCAAAAGCAGCTTTAATCTTTCTTAATTCGGTAAATAAAGTTTCACCAAAAAATTCAGGGCCATATTCACTGCGATAACCTTTACCATGCTCGCCCCACATTAAGCCACCATATTTAGCGGTTAATGCCACCACCTGATCTGAAATTTCTCTCAGTAAAAGCTCTTGCTCTGGATCGCACATATCCAATGCAGGTCGAACATGTAAAACACCCGCATCAACATGACCAAACATACCATAATGCAAACCATGGCTATCGAGTAACTGTCTAAACTCAACAATATAGTCAGCTAAATTTTCTGGCGGTACGGCAGTGTCTTCAGCAAAAGCTAACGGCTTTTGACTACCTTTGGTATTACCTAATAAACCAACCGCTTTCTTACGCATGCCATATAACTTGCCAATACTGGCTAGATCTGAGGTAACTTGATAACCAATAACACCGGTTTTGTTGGCTATGTCTTTATCAAGCTCTACGCATAAGGCGCTAACTTGCTCGGCAAGGCCTTCAACACTCTCGCCGTTATATTCCACCATATTGATGCCGTCCATTACGGCGCCATCAACATCTTGCAACATATCACTAACCAGTTGCCAAACAATATCTTGTTTAGCTAAGTTCAATACTTTACTGTCAATGGTTTCAACTGACGTCGCTTTAGCTTGCACTAGTCTCGGTGAATGACGCAACGCCGAGTCAAAACTGTCATATTTAATGTTAATCAGCGTTTTAGCTTTAGCTATCGGTGTTAGATTTAGTTTTGCTTCACAAACAAAGGCTAACGAGCCTTCAGAGCCAGTAATAATACGGCTTAAATCCACTATTGATAAGTCATCATTAAAAACATGTTCTAAATCATAGCCGGTGAGGAATCGATTCAAACGAGGAAATTTTTCTAAAATTAATGCGCGATTATCCCCACAAGACTTCAGGACTTGTTGCATCAGTTTTGCTTCAGTACTATCTTGCTGTGCTAATGCCTGTGCTTGAGCAATGGTTTGGGGTTTTGTATTTAGAAATTCGCCATTCACTAATACGCTTTCAAGTGCTAAAACGTGGTTAGAGGTTTTGCCATAAACTAATGAGCCTTGACCTGAAGCATCTGTATTAATCATGCCACCAATAGTGGCTCGGCTGCTAGTAGATAAATCAGGAGAAAAGAAAAAACCATAAGGCTTAAGATAATCATTTAATTGGTCTTTAATCACCCCAGCTTCGACTCGAATCCAATTCTCTTCGATATTTATCTCTAAAATATTATTCATATATTTTGATAAATCAAGCACGATACCAGGCGTTAAACTTTGACCATTAGTACCAGTACCGCCGCCGCGAGCACTAAACTTTATCGCGTTAAATTGCTCTTCACTGCCCAGTAGCGTCACCACTTGAATGTCTTGTTTACATCGAGGATGCAGCACTAATTGTGGCAGTTGTTGATAAATACTATTGTCGGTGGCGTGCGCTAAACGTGCACTATATTGAAAGTTTATATCACCGGTAAAATGTTTAGTCGCCAAGATTTTGGCAAACTCTTGATATAAAGGAGAAACTAACTCTTGAGGACTTAAGCGAGGTAACATAGGTGAAAGTCTATTAACAATATTATGTGGTTAATATTGTATCACGGCATATTGTCAATTTGATCAGTTAACAAAAAAAGCCTAAGAACTTTTTTATCATCATCATGATAAAAAGCACCTAGGCTTGATTAAATGTTAATACAATGTAATCCTACTCTACTTAAACTTAATTTAACGTCAAGCAGCAGATTTGTACCCGTATAAATGGCTATTTATTTTTATTATGCTGTTCTGCTAAATATAACCAGGTAGGTAAAACAGTGTCAGGGTTCAGTGATAAACTTTCAATGCCTTTTTCAACTAACCATGCAGCAAAATCAGGATGATCTGACGGACCTTGACCACAAATACCGACATATTTCCCACGTGCCTTACAGGCGTTAATCGCCATTTCTAACAATATTTTAATCGCAGGATCTCTTTCATCAAACAGGTGAGCCACTAAACCAGAGTCACGGTCTAAACCTAAGGTTAATTGCGTTAAATCATTAGAGCCAATAGAAAAACCATCAAAGTAGTCTAAAAACTGATCGGCGAGTAAAGCATTAGACGGTAATTCACACATCATAATAATACGCAGTCCATTTTCACCACGTTTTAAACCATGCTCTGCTAGAATATCAATAACTGCAGCGGCTTCGCCAAGGGTGCGAATAAATGGGATCATAATCTCAACATGGGTCATGTCCATGTCGTTACGTACGCGTTTAATCGCCTCACATTCAAGCGCAAAACAATCTCTGAAATCTTTTGATATATAGCGAGAAGCGCCACGGTAACCTATCATGGGGTTTTCTTCTTCTGGCTCAAAACCTTCGCCACCAACTAAGTTTGCATATTCGTTTGATTTAAAATCGGACATACGCACAATAACTTTTTCTGGCGCATAGGCTGCAGCTAAAGTAGAAATACCTTCAGTTAGCTTGGCAATGTAAAATTCAACGGGGTTGTCATAACCAGCAATAATCTCGCGAATTTCCTCTTGAAGTTCTGCTGACTGATCATCAAAGTTCAATAGTGCTTTGGGATGAACACCAATCATTTTGTTAATGATAAATTCTAAACGCGCCAAACCAATACCGGCGTGTGGCAAACGGGCAAAGGCAAAAGCACGATCTGGGTTACCCACATTCATCATTATTTTCAATGGTAACTCTGGCATTGAATCCACTTCTGAAGTGGTAACGGTAAAGTCCAATTGACCTTGATAAATAAAGCCTGTATCACCTTCAGCACAAGAAACGGTTACTTCGTCACCTGTAGATATTTTACGGGTCGCATCACCGCAACCAACAACCGCTGGAATACCCATTTCACGGGCAATAATCGCGGCATGACAAGTTCTACCGCCACGATTAGTCACAATAGCGGAAGCACGTTTCATGATCGGCTCCCAATCTGGATCTGTCATATCGGTAACTAATACATCACCGGGTAAAATTTTATCCATTTCAGCCAATGAAGATAATACCTTAGCTTTACCACTCCCTATTTTGTGACCAATCGAGCGACCTTCACAAATAATCTTGGCGCTAGCTTGTAATTGAAATTGCTCCATCACATTAGCATTTTCACGGCTTTTAACTGTTTCTGGTCGCGCTTGTACAATGTACAACTTACCGTCTAGACCGTCTTTAGCCCATTCAATGTCCATAGCACGGCCATAATGTTCTTCAATCACTACCGCCTGCTTCGCTAATTCTTCAACTTCTTGGTCTGTAAGAGAGAAAGTATCTGATTGCGCTTGGTCAATATCAACAATTTCAACTTGTTTACCGTGTTCTGGATTATCAGCGTAAATCATTTTAATGGCTTTACTACCAATATTGCGGCGAACAACCGCAGGCTTACCTTTTGCTAAAGTTGGCTTATGAACATAAAATTCATCAGGATTAACCGCACCCTGCACCACCATTTCGCCTAAACCGTAGCTTGACGTAATGAATACTACATCTTCAAAGCCTGATTCTGTATCAATAGAGAACATGACACCACTAGAAGAAATATCGCTGCGCACCATACGTTGAATGCCGGCAGAAAGCGCAACACCACGATGGTCATAACCTTGGTGTACACGGTAAGAAATAGCACGGTCATTAAATAGTGAAGCAAATACATGTTTAATCGCGATCATTACCGCGTCTAAACCACGAACATTGAGGAAAGTTTCTTGTTGGCCGGCAAAAGAAGCGTCGGGCATGTCTTCGGCGGTTGCTGATGAACGTACGGCAAATGAAGCGTCATCGGCAAAGCCGCCGGCAAGTTTTGCATAAGCTTTTTCAATGTCTTGCTGCATATCAGGTAAAAATGGCGTCTCAATAACCCATTGACGAATTTTACCACCACACTCAGCTAAAGCATTAATATCACCAACATCTAAATCATCTAACAGCTGATAAATTTTATCGTTCAGGCCACTTTGTTCTAGAAATTCATTAAAAGCAAATGAGGTCGTTGCAAAGCCACCCGGCACTTGCACACCAACATTTGAAAGATTAGAAATCATTTCACCCAATGATGCATTTTTACCACCTACACGATCTACATCATTCATGCCTAAATTTTCATACCAAAGCACATATTCTTGCACGACAACATCTCCAACAAATTAATAAAAGTTAAGAAAGCAATTTTAAAATAGTCTAGTAACCAATAGACAGAAACAGCCTAAAAATAGCTTTCTTAACGCTTTTATCAAAGTATGTTGCATTAAATGGTTTATTTCACGCCACAGACATTTTACACTGCTAACCTTGAAACTAAAGCACTATTTGCAAGTTTTCACTTGGGACAATGGCATTATCCCCTATTCATCACAGCATAATATATAGGATTAACGATGCGAGCAGCTTTTTATATTTCTGACGGTACAGCGATCACATCTGAAGTTTTTGGTCATGCCTTATTGTCACTTTTTCCAATGGAATTTGAACACGACACCATTCCTTTTGTAGAGACTAAAGAAAAAGCACTTGAGGCTTGCAAGCGGATAAATAAAGCGGCAAAGCGAACTGGCATACCGCCACTGGTTTTTCATACCTTCGTTAATCCAGATATTCGAGCGATTATTGACGGCTGCGACGGCATTATTTATAATTTTCTTGAACACTTTATTGCGCCGCTTGAACAACAGCTTGGTCTCCAAGCTAAACCCAAAGCCCACAGAACACATAGTATTCATGAGAATAGTTATGACTATCGCATCGAGGCGGTTAACTATTCTATGGCAAATGATGACGGTTCAAACATCACTAACTATGAGCATGCTGACGTAATACTGGTTGGTGTTTCTCGCTCAGGTAAAACGCCAACAGCGCTTTACCTAGCTCTGCAATACGGTATCAAAGCAGCAAACTACCCATTTACTGACGATGATATGGACGAACTTAAAATACCCGCTTTTTTAAAAATGCACAAAAAGAAACTCTTTGGTTTAACCATAGATGCAGAACGTTTAATCGATATTCGTGATGGTAGAATGGCCAACACTAAATACTCATCAGCTCGGCAATGTCGCATGGAAGTAAGAGAAGTTGAAAAATTATATAAACAAGAGAAAATTCCTTTTTTGAATACCACTAAGCTTTCTATTGAAGAAATAACCGCAAAAATATTGTCAGAAACAGGTCTTCAGCGCTATAAATATTAGCCTAAGAGCATTTAGTTATATAATAATCTTAGAAAGCGGTTCACTTAAGCAACTATTTTCGTTATGTTAGCGCGATATTATTATTGCGCTGCATAGCTATATGCAGGCTAACAAGTATTTGATAGCCCATGACCATAAAAACTGATGAATTTAGAACCACATTAATTGACAATTTAGTTTCTCCTGCTGAACTTGCTCAGCAGATCCCACTTGACGATGAAACCGCGAATTTTATTATCAATAGCCGCAAGGATATTGAAGCCATTATTAAGGGTGATGATAAACGCTTACTGGTCATTATTGGCCCTTGTTCTATTCATGATACTGATGCCGCAATAGACTACGCTAAAAAATTAAAAGTCTTGCAAGAAAAATATGCTGATGAATTATTGATTGTCATGCGGGTGTACTTTGAAAAACCACGCACAACGGTAGGTTGGAAAGGTTTAATCAGCGATCCTGATTTAGATAAATCGTTCCAGGTCGCCAAAGGACTCAACCTAGCACGTAATTTGCTACTGCAAATTAATAAATTAGGCTTAGCTGCCGGCACTGAATTTTTAGATATGGTTACTGGCCAATATATTTCCGATTTGATCAGCTGGGGCGCTATTGGCGCACGTACCACAGAGAGCCAAGTACATAGAGAACTAGCTTCTGCGCTTTCTTGTCCCGTTGGTTTTAAAAATGGTACCGATGGCAATATTCAAATTGCAGTTGACGCCATTAAAGCGGCCAGTGTTCCACATGTACTTTATTCGCCGAATAAAAGTGGTCAAATGTGTATTTATCAAACCCATGGCAACCCTTTTGCTCACGTTATTTTACGCGGTGGTAAAACACCTAACTATCAAGAAGAGTATATCAAGGCCACATGCGAAACATTGACTAAATCAGCATTAGCAGAAAAAGTGATGATTGATTGCAGTCATGGCAATAGCTATAAAGATCATAATAAGCAAATGGATGTAGCACAGTCACTGGCTGAGCAAATACAAGATGGCAATCAGTCTATCTTTGGCATTATGATTGAAAGTTTTATTGTGGAGGGTAATCAAAAAGTGGTCGCTGACCAACCGCTTGTTTATGGACAAAGTATTACTGATGCTTGTATTGATTTAGATACTAGTGAAGAAATTCTCAGCGTTTTAGCGAATGCGATTAAAACAAGAATGTTATAGTCAGTATTTTACGAAAGTCAGTTAAGTCTTTGACTTAACTCCTTTGGCTGTTTGCTTAGCAAATGCTGCTGTGCTTTCTTATGCGTAGTCTGCCTATCCTAAACCCGAGATGGGTATTAATGATAGGCAGCTACAGAGTTTGTTACAGGGTCTTTATAAGTGATTCAAGCCATGTATTTAATTAAACAACACTTAGAGATATAAGGTAATTACATCGACAGCACATTGTTTATTAATAACTCGCCACACTTTATGCTCTTATAAATAATTACCCTGTGCATCAATAGCATTAACCCGCAATGTATCAGGATTTGAGTCAGTCGCATCAGGGATCCACTTACCCAAGCATTCTCTGTCTTCAACACAAGGATCTGTTAGTACTTCCAGAAAAGCCAACAACTCTTCGACCTGAGTATCGGTTAAACTAATATCATCAATACTAGTTATACCATTCATCCTGTTAGCCACAAGCTTATCAATCGCAAATTGAGTGTTAGTCACCATATCAATCGCTTGAATATTCGGAGCTAATTGAGAGAAATCATAATTATTCAATTCTTGTTGTGGATTTAAATGCGTGCGTATCGCTTGTTGAAGTGTTGCTGATCCTCCTGCATGTCCCCAAGGGCCTGTCGCAGTTACATTAAGTAGCGAAGGAGTTCTAAATGCATATTTATCTTTTTCATCTCGCGTTTCACGGAATCGACCAAAGTCTTCCGTGCCAAAATCACCATCACCTTTACCTCGTCCTATCTGAGCCATACCGATGACATGAAAACTCTCATCCGTGAAAAAATCGCCTGAATGACAAGAGCTACAGCTTGCACCACCAGCTTGACGATTATTAAAGAATAGCAATGCGCCACGTTTAGCGGCATCACTAATTGCAGAATCTTCACCTTGCACATATTCTTTCCAGGGTGTTTCAACAAAAATCTGCGAACTTTCATACTCACCAATCGCATCAATAATATTATCAAACGTAATTAATTCTTCTGCTGTTCCGTTAGGAGTCGAAAAGGCTTTTTTAAATTCCGCTAACCAGTAATTAACAATTAACTTTCCACCTAGAGGGTTGCCATAATCTCCTAAACGTTGTTCTAAATTTTTTCTAACTTCGTTATTATTTGTCCCATCAAAGTTGGTAAAATTTTTCATTTCTTCTTTTGATGTGACTGGAAACCTAGCTTGAGCCACAACTAAACTTAAACCCGCATTACTATCAATTTCACCAAAAGAAACATCTGGCGTGCGAATTCCTAATCCATCATTACCGCCCAATTTAGGCGTTTTCCCTAAACTTTCGACTCGACCATCATGAAATAAAAAATTATCCCATAAAGCGATATTAAAGGTTGTAGGTGCGTTTCTAGGCACCGTAGGGCCTCCATCAAAATGTTCACCATTTGTACTATGAAATCGACCAGGACCTAACAAATCATCCACTTCAGCATCAACACCGATCGGTAAAACAAGATCATCACCACCACCTAGCATAGGATGGTGACAGGTAACACAGGCAGAATCGAGATCACCACCTAAACTTTTAGTAAAAAAAAGCTTCATTCCTAACTGAGCTTTAGGTTCCTCGATACCAGGTAATGTTCTTCCTGTACTAGGATCTCCTGTCAAGTTTTGTGTAACAATGATTGTTCTAATATCGGCATCTAGAGTCGATGCAACTGGGTCAGGAGGAGCAATTAAAGTTGTCTCAGGCTCTTTATCATTACAACCAGCTAAAAGTATTGATAGTACAAGAAACAAGGAGTTCTTTTTTAGGCATGTTTTTTTTGAAAAACGATTTATTATGAAACGAAATTTCTGTGTATTATTCATATTGAGTTCTCGACTTCTATTAAATATTATTGTTTATTTATTTAATTTAAATTGTAATTAACTATGAATTAGTTGATTACAAACCTATCGACGATTTTATAAACTACCATGAGATATTGCAGGCGGTAAAATAACCTGATATACATGGATGTTGCTGTGCACACTAAATTTCCCCACCATTTGCATTGAAAAATGAGTCATATTAGTAGTCATATTAGTAGTCATATTAATACCTTTTATTTCTAGTTATTTCT
>NZ_JACGVG010000017.1 GCF_014077095.1 Colwellia sp. MB02u-6
ATTGAGGGTTTATATCAGCTCTTTATAAGGCTTCGCGTAGCGAAGCCGATATTTATGAATATCCATGCTTTATATTTTTTATTCGTTCAAAATTGCTGATGTTGGCTCCTATTTGAAACATATTTTGGTCTTTTAAGGAAAGATTTACCTCTTACGGCAACATCACTTCCTTCATCAATTTTTCTATTTCAAATATATTGAGCATTCTTTTTAAATTATACCCCAATACATGCAGGTTCAATTCTGTACTGACATTTTTAAACCCTCTTGTTAAAAGGTGCGTGGCTCCTGCCCACAACTTAATCGTACCAAATGGATGTTCAACCGATTGTTTTCGTTGAAGAATCTCATGAGACGCTGTTTCGAGCAAGGCTTCCATTTTTTCCATATCAGCTTCATGGATCCAACGTCTCATTCTTCTTGGATCTTTTTTAGAACGGGTACATTGGCTTCGGATAGTACAATTTTTACAAGCCATCCCATTGAAGTAAATTTTGATATCTAACCCTCCTTCTATCGCATTGAATCGATGTTGAAGCTCATTGCCCGCGGGGCAAATATAAACATCATTATCTTGATTGTATTGAAACAGTGACTTGTTAAAAATCCCCTTCTTTTCTGGGCCTGATGTATCGGGTTTAGGTACAAGAGTCGATACACCTAAATCTTGAGTATCTTTAATATCTTGTCGGTTGTAATAACCTTTATCTGCCAATATCGTCGTAACACTTTTCCCTAACGCTTTAAGTGTCTGTTTGGTCATGTTGCACAACTGGCCTCTATCGGTTGTATTGGTGACTTCGTGAGCAACAATTAAATGATGTTTCGTATCGACAGCGCTTTGTATGTTATAGCAAACCGCTCGTGTCATACCCTGTGTTTTCATCAAGCGACTATCTGGGTCGACCGTTGATATTTGTTTATCAGGATGATTATTTACGGCTAACTCCATCTCTTTTAGTTCGACGAGATGTAGTTTTTATCTTTGTTGTTTGACGCCTTAAATTTACTACCATCAATGGCAACGGTCGCTTCACTAAACATATTGAATTTATGGCACATTTGAACGAACGTTTTACAGGCGTTTTTAATTCCAAGATGGTTATCTTTTCTAAAGTCAGCGATTGTTTTAAAGTCTGGTGATAAACGCTCCGTGAGCCACATAAGTTCAAAATTACGTTGTGTTTCTCGCTCTAGACACCGTGATGACTGAATTCGGTTTAAATAACCATAGATATAAATTTTGAGTAATATGGCTGGATGATAACCAGGTCGGCCAGTTGCTTTAGATTGAACACCTTTGAAACCAAGGTTTTCTAAATCTAACCCCTCGACAAATACATCAATTACTCTAACAGGATTTTCTTTAGCGACAAAATCTTCAAGCATTTCTGGAAAGAGGGTTGCTTGGGAGCGAGATGAACCTTTAATATGACGTGACATATAGCCAACATATAATCAATTAACCTAATGAATATTATAGCAAATATAGAGTGATTTATTATCTTGTTTTGAGATTGATTGATCATAAGTATTCGGTGCTTATTCGAAAAAGTGATCAAAACGTTTTCACACAGGCTGAGCCATAACCGCTCATTGATTTTTTGATGAATCAACATCACTGACCCCGTCGATTTGTGGATCAAAAATAAAATGAATTCTGTTTTTCAACGAACCTGACTCCGCAGGTTCAGGCAGCTTTATGAGCAGCTAAGCATGAAAAAAGCCACCTCAAATGAGATGGCTTTGGCCTTAGGTTTGTATGTAAAACGTTGGCAGCGATGTCTCAGGGCTGGCCTGGGAACTAAGGGTTACAAATGCCGAATCGATGAAATATCCCTAAGAATATTTTGTTTTAATAAGGATTATTGAGTATTTCTAAATCGGCTTTGCAAGCGGCTGCAAACGTATCGAAATTTTCTGGATATAACGTATTATCTGTAACCGCCCACGTGCCCCACCACTTGTCAGTGTCTGTGCCGGGCTTAATGTATTGTGTTTTCTGGATCCAATACTCAGAAGAACTATCTACGCGATAGTCGACGATTATCGTTTCCGAGGTGATTCCGACCCATGTGTTTGTGTCATAATCGGTTATCCAATATTCCTCATTCCAAATTTCAAATGTATGTGGGTCCATCTGGTCTTGTCTCGCTAACCATTTGGCTTCTGTGTTCCAAAGCGGGCACACTTTGGTAATCTCAACCGGTCCGCATGTATCACCGATTGTCCGAATACCTATCGCGCCTGTGGCATATAAATTCCCACACTCGACGTCGCTCGTCGCGCCGCTAACGGCACCGTTAATATACGCTTTACCGTTAAACGTTGACCCGGCACCCAATGTGAGGGCTCCGCCCAATATCCACGTGACATTCGCACCTTCCTCCAGCAAAATTTGTGACCCAGCGCCCATGGTCATCGCCCCGCTAGTGATGACGGTTACGTCCCCACTTATCGTCAGCGTGGTACTCGCCGCCAGGTTTATCGCCCTGAAGTAATGAGGACTGTTATCGTCTTTAGGATTAATGGTAAGTTCAGATAGGTCCGTATACGTTTCGACTTCGTCAATAATCACTGGATTATCGACGAACTTCTGGTGTATCGCCTGTATCGCGGCTGTCATCATATTGGCATTATCGGTCGCTTCTTCGGCTTCGTAAGTTTCCCCCTCTATCTCCGCTCCGGCGCCCACTGTGATGGCGGCGCCAGCAGCGACATTGTGGACTGTAGCACTAGCGCCGACTACCACGGCGGCGCCCGCGACGATGTCTAGAGCGGTGGCATTCGCCCCTATTCCCACGCCACCACCCGCGTATATTTGTTCAACCCGTGACCAGGCACCTGTGGTAACAGCAGCGCCAGCATAGATGTCCTTTACGGTAGTATAGGCACCGATAGCAACAGCCGCTTGTGAAGCGAGATGTCCGCCAATATTGCTGGTCCCCGGCTGCGAATGTTTGGGCTGCGCTCCTATACTCACCGCACCACCCGATATTGCAGAATACGAGCCCATGGCGTCCTCAATTGCAGTGGCTTGTTGTGCATTAGCTAAACCAGCAACAGAAACTGCCAAAGCGGTTAAGCAGGTTTTTATTATTTTATTTTGCATTTTTTATACCTTTTAATTCCTTCACAAGCGTCTTGGAAGGTAATTACTAAAAGTGACATGTCATCACCACAATGATAAATAGTATACCCATATGTAAGTAAATGTAAGTAAATGTAAGTAAATGAACGAAAAATAAACTTTAATCTAATAAAGTGCAATAAGCCTTACAATACATCATGAATATATACAAAATGTTAATATTGCAATGGGTAAAAAATTTAGATGATACTTCTCAGTAATGTGAATAAACTGATAGTGCATGTTGGCATTAAACAACGCTCTTGTTTAAATAATCTGATAGAAATTTTTAACTATGCCGCCCATGATAATCCTACGTAATAATAATGCTCGAAACACTGATATCCATTGGTCAACAACAATGCATCTGCTTCATCTGGTAAGCCTTCGTATATCGATTTTTATATATTTTCATTAAATGAGTGAATTTCAGGCAAGCGCTACTTGCTACCCAAAGGGAGCCGTATTTTTCTTGCTGTCTTAGCATGTAGTTAAGTTTAAGCGCTATTCAAACAAGCTTGAGCATTGGCTTTACCGTGTGCTCGCTTTAAACCCACGTGTTTAGTAAATTCACACAAATGCTCTGCGGTGCCCACCGCGCCAGTGAATATACATTCAAAGTTTGTGGTGAGTTTTAGCCAACTTTCATCGCTGATGTGAAGTCTTGACAGTATATTGACAGTTTTAGCATCGATAGCGCCTCGTTTGTCTTCTCTTATGACGCGACCTGTTTCATCTACCAGGGTTAAATAGTCCTTCAAGCTAAAGCTTATACCTGAGGTTTTCTCCTGATGTGCATGGCCAGTAAAAGGTAATAACGTTGTCGGTTGCTCTCCCATGATGGCTGCTTTGATACGAAGTTGAATACTGGTAAAACTCGATTGCTCAGGTGTTTGCGCAATACCCGCACGGACTGGGTTTAAATCTACATAAACCATACAAGCGAGTAATGCACCTTCATCGAGCAGGGCTTGTGATGTAAAGCGTCCTTCCCAAAAGTGCCCTGTGCATTTATCTTCTTTATTGGCTTGTCGAGCAATGGGCTCGTTTAATGCCCGCATAAACCAACTGATATCGATTAAACGCTGTTTATAGACCTGTGCTGTTTCTTCAACGATTTCCATTTCGAATGTAGTTAATGATTGCTCTCGCTGATATTGACGGGTCAAAATGGTGCCTTTAAACAACTTATGCCAACGGGAAAGTACATCTAGCGTAGTCCAGTTTTTAACTTGTTCACTATCAACATGAAGTACTAAATGTAAGTGATTATGCATAACAGCGTGAGCACAAATATCAATGGCAAACACCTGAGATAATTGAAAAATACGCTGTTCAATCCAACTACGCCTATGCTCATAGTTGAGACCCGTTGCTTTATCAACACCACATAAAAAGGCTTTGCGGACGGTTCGACTGCAAATATGATAATACGGCGTATCAGATAAACTGATTTGTTGTGAACGAGGCTTGGGCATAACAACAAACAAGTTATTATGGGTGGCTTAATTAGTGTTAATTAAATAGCCAATTTTTACGGCCAATAACAAACGGTTTATCGAGCGTTCACTGCGATTGTTATCGATATTCCGTCGGCCATCTCCAATGTAACGGGTCAGTTTCATACCTTAGAACTACCTCACTTAGGGGTGGAAGCGCCTTAGAAATAACACTCTATATCATCTAGATTTTAAATAAAGCTAATGACTATATTGGTGGCTTTATTGTCTATCAAGATAAAGGTAAGTCAACGTTCATCGTACTAAAAACAGCTCCAAGAAGTTATTGATGTTAATGTCCATAATGTCGGATCACTTGTAGTTAGATAAACCAAGGCTAACGTCCGGAAAGTGGCAAAAGTTAACGTTCAGAAACGAAATGCGTCTGGCAGCTATGAGCTTGCAGGAGACGCTGATTTTATTTCTTAACCAGTGCCCTATCGACTGGCAATAAAGCCACCATAGTTGCCATTCACTTTTTGAATTGTTAACGGTCACTTTGTGCTTTGCAGACATTAAAAACTTAACTTAACTTAACGAGATGTAGTTATTAGAAAAACGACGAAATGCCATTTCACGTGCTTTTTCATTCGGCGTAAAATCAAGTGCAGTCATTGCTGCGGCTATTCGCTTCCTTGTTTTTTCTCCTACATTAGGTTTTGCGTTTAGTACTCTTGATACTGTTGTAATAGAAACACCTGCCAATTCAGCTACATCTTTTATAGTCGTATTTTTCATTGTTGCACCCTTTATTTATTAAGGTTGAGTATACCTAGACTGTGTAAAATTAATTTACTTGGGTTAATGCGATTCAACAAACGATTATAATTTGATTGATAAATGAAATAAAATCATCTGTTTTCTGCTCACATATCATCCTGATTCAAAAGTCCCTAAATAAAGAGATCGGCCACTGACGCTTAATCTATAACTCATTAATATTGAAATATATAAACAGATCCTAAAGATAGTATTTGAGAATGTTCATCTAATGCCCTTAGTGATTCACTTATCAATTCTGGGCCTCTAAAGTCATTCATCATTAGCTTATCGCGATAGTGTGTATTAACCCATTTAACTAATCGGGAATATAAAGGGTTTATTGGTGTGTTGTTTGCCATTATTCATTATATATTGGCTTTCTTTGTTAAATGTCTAAAATGCGGTAAGTTGTTAACAGTTCGTGGCTTTAAAAAATTAAGCTTGATACACATGTTAGTGGTTTAGAGGTTGCACTTTTATGGTTTACCATTAAAGTTCATTGTATGCCTTGCGGTGAGAAATTGGATGAAAATGGCATATAATAGTTTCAAGAGGAACAAAATATAATCCATTTCAACATATCGGTAGAACATATTAATTTCTGTTTTGTGCGTTATTTTTTCCTACTAGATAAAATGCCACCGGCAGCAATGAGCTTGAAGCTCACAATAAACCATACTTAGTTCTCTATTAATAACGGAGAACTATCATGTTTACTTTAACCGTTTATAAACCATCAGAGCCTTGGAATAAAAACAAAATTGTAGGACAGAAATTACCGCTTAAGCTTCAACAAATTTGGGCAATCCGAATCAGACTAGAATTAGTAAATAATATAAGAGACCTTGCTCTTTTTAATCTTGCTATCGCTAGTAAATTAAGAGGTTGCGATTTAGTAACTCTAAAAATAAGAGATATTGCTCACGGAAAAACTATTCAGTCGAGAGCTATTATTGTTCAACAAAAGACAGGATTACCTGTTCAATTTGAACTTACCGAAAACACTCGTAATTCAGTTCAAAATTTAATTACAAATTTTCAACTAAGCTCAAATGATTATTGATTCAAATCTCGTATTCATTCATCAGACACTTATCAACACGTCAGTATGGAAGGATTGTTGATGCTTGGGTTTCCATAATTGGTTTAGATCAAACCCAATATGGAACTCATTCGATGAGAAGAACGAAACCATCATTGATATATAAAAAAATAAAAACTTGAGAGCATGCCAACTATTGCTCGGACATCGAAAGCTTGAAAGTACTGTCAGGTATTTAGGGATATAGGTAGATGATGCTCTTGAGATATCAGAGAGTATCGATTCATAGGTGTAGGTAATGTGCTAGAACCATAACTGGTATTTGGCTCTCATGCCGCCAGTCACTTAATTATATTATCATGACTTCAAAGTTATCTTACCCTAATTTCGTGGTCACACTACTACTGTATCCACGGTTACGTACTCATAGCTGAAAGCACGAATTTTCATTCCGGAATCCAAAGTAAACTCAACAGTTGTTGAGCGAGGTGACAATAACACTGCATCGTGCTCTTCACCTGATGAGCACGTTTCTTGGCCACAGGCTAAGTCTTTAGTCAATTTTATCCGCATTACTACTCTTCACTATGTTAAATAATTAAACGGATTGTACCAACAATGCCATCATTTAGATGTAAAAAAATGACCTGAGTGACCCGCATCAATAAAAGATTATAAAGAGTTTACATGATTCACAGCATCACCAGCCCCGATTGAACATCACTGTGACTGGCTTCTGCGCCACCATTGCGGCCGTTCATCATCAAATTATTAATGCTAACTTTGTCCGCTTAGTTGACGTTAACTACTGGTTATTCTTTAGGTCAACTGATCGCTAAAAGCTGACGTTTTTTTTAAACTAATACTTGCTTAAAAGCTATAAAATTGAGGCTAGTAGTATTGCATCTTCAGTTGATATGTTTGAAAACTTATACTCATATGATATAGCAAATGATTAAGTATCCTATGGTGGTGCTTTAATAATGAAACTAACTTAATACCAATTAGCATATACAAAAAAACACCAATCATTACAATTGATGTTTTCTAAAATCAAATATTAAAAAACTATATTAATATTGTTTCTTAAATCGACGTGATGCTAAACCCATCATGCCTAATGCGAAAATAGCAAGTGTTGATGGCTCAGGGACCGCGCGAGGGGTCGCGCCCGCTTCGGCAAAAAAGGCAGAACCTCCAGCAGCGAAGAGGCCTTGTCCTGAATAGTCAACCAAGAATGCACCTGCCCCTGTTGCTTCGTTAATTGACAGCACACTGGTACCACCCACACCAAACAAATCGACATTGTTATTTGTTGCCAGACCAAAGACTGCATTAAAGCCGATATTGCCCACTAGAGTACCAAATCCTGTGCCGGTATCAAGTTTGAACAGGTTATCAGGGGTACCATTTGAGCTTAAAAATAGCTCTCCCCCAATAAAAGCCAAATCTCCAGACGAGCTGTATGCATCCCCACCATTGCCGATTATACTTGCCATGCCCGTCGCAACATTAATGGAATAAAGCGAAGTATTTGCCGCATATAAATTACCCGCAGCATCAAAAGTAAGTGAATTGAGAGAGGCACTACCAAAGTTACCAATCAGTGAAGCACTTGCGGTATTCTTATCAATGCTATATAAGTTATCAAAACTGACACCATATAGGTTGCCAAGTGGGTCAAAGGCAATATCAGTCATAAATGTACCCATATTACCGATAACATTTACATTACCGGTTGCAGCATCAACTGTTCCAAGATTACTGCCCACATCCCCAACCCAAAGTATTGGACTAGCGTTTGCCAAGCCTACATTCATTATTAAAGCTGTTACTCCAATTTTTAATATATTTATTATTTTCATTTAGTATTCCTTTTAATTATTTCACAACAAAGTTGAAAGGTTATTATTAAAATGATGCATAACCTTTGTACATGTAGGCACAATTCACGCCAAAACCATAAGGCATTGTTTTTCGATAATATACTTGAAGGTTTACATTTTTATATAATTACATTGTAAAATAGCCTGACACAGAATGAACAAAAATTAATGCTACAGTCACTGTTGATTTTATTAAAAACTTAAATCAAACAGAGTAGCTATAGTTTGAAAATACTATCAATCTTGCTGTTCAAAAGCGTCAGCTATCGTATCCAAACTGCCCCTTAGCTGGGACGATTTCACTCATAAATTTAGACCACTTTGTGGCATTAGCGACATTTTAGCGATATTGTTTATGCAATAGAAGTTCAAACTAAATTGCTACACATGTGCTACAAATAAAGTTACCACTTAATCAAGTGTGCATTAAGTCATCGATTTTAAACTACTAAATTAATTATTAACAAACCATTATTGGGGCGTTAGCAGTACAGGAGGTTTCGAGATTAAATTATGGATACGAATTCATCTAAAACTAAATTTTCATTTCTTTGGGCATTAGACATCTCGAAAGGTATTTTATTCTTAATCTTCGCTGTTGCTGGTATTAAGGTTTTATTATCGCCCGGTGAAGATCCAATAAATGTAATTCTCTGGCACTTGGCTGAGGTTTCGCTAATTCTGATACCTGCGGTAATCTTTTGTGCCTTCATTTATGCGTTATTCAACTATGATTATTTACTTGCAAGTGAAGTTGAGTCTCAAAAGAATAAAAAAGCAAATAGTTAAGTGGTAATGTACTGCTAACAAGGCGTTCAAACGGACAAATAACAGCTGGCTGTGGTTCGTGCCTCACAAATTTTATTTGCCGCTTAACGTGGCGTTAGGACTATAAATGATCACTCGTATTTCGAGCTATATTATCGCGTTAATTTTCTTCGCATCGGGCGGTGCTAAATTATTGTCGTTGACATTCGAAGTTGAAGCCTTTGCACGTTGGGGATACCCAATTGAATTTATGTATTTCACTGGTGTAGTTGAATTTGTTGGCGCCATAGGATTACTTATTCCTCGACTATCTTCGTTCGCTTCTCTATGCCTAGCAGTGCTTATGCTCGGCGCTATTGGAACGCACATCGTTCACAATGAGTGGTTAATGCTCGCTGTTGCTTCTGCTATAGCGCTAGCTGCATTGTGGCGTGCTTGGTTTGGTCGAGCAGAGGTTAAACAATTATTAATAACTCTTCGCCCCAATAAATAGCCCTAACAAGTCACTTGAAAGGACAAATAACAGTTGGTTTTTGCTCCTTTGTCGCTTATTTTAACCAACAATTAAAAGCCTCTTAATGGGGCGTTATCGATACAAAATCTAATCTGAATTCAATGGGTGTGTTAGCAATGAATATGACGCGAAACTTTTGATTGACTCTAACCAATCAGATATAGTCACTTTGGGTGAAGTTGCACTAGCAGATCAAAATTGACCTAATGTAGTTAAAGATAAACAAAAACTACAAGCATTTAGTTTCGACATGTTTAATCCCATTGCCGATCTAAAAATTGCGAACAAGTTTTTAGAAAAAAATGTCTAACACAAAACTTACATTTCTTCGTAGATTTGAATAAAGGAAATAGATATCCTACCAAAATAGCTAGTTGCACATCGCTGTGCAACTAGCTACCGTGCAATCCTTTAGGCTTAGCTTTCGCTACAGGAAGCACTCGGCTAGGTACGTCCATCGTTAAAGAGGCTCAGTAGAGAAAATTTAAAAACAGTTAAAAGATACAACTAAAAATCACAAAAAGACTATAGTCGAATTGAATATATAACAATATTCGATAAAATCTTTAATACGGAAGAAGCTATGTGGGAAGCCTTGCACGACATAGGTGATATGTCAAAACCGTTAGATCTGTGACAATGGTTTTTAAAGCACACTAACCTTTTGTGTTAAGCTGTTAAACGGAGCGTAAAGCTGATAAAGCTCACGCAAGAACTCTGATGTCTAGCTTAGCGTTAGGCCTATCAACGCGTTCATACTAAAAAAGGAACTTATGATGACAAAAACATACAACTTACGACTACTAATTAGCTGCAAAGTAATGCCAGTAGAATGGCGAGCTCGGCGAGCTATCAGTAACTTGGTCGCAACTAAAGCCATTAAGCTATGACGGGCAAACAGTTCGTACCTATGCACAAATGCGAACGGTGCAACGACCACAACATATACGAATTCCATAGTGACTATTGTACATGTTCCTTATTCATCGTTAGCCTTGCAAACAACGAGCAACATGAGGTCTACGCGCATGATAGTAAGTTAGCGGCGCTAAAATATGCAGAGTCCTCAAATATCGATAATGACAATTATTTACTGAAGTCCACCATTGTCGTTACCGTTAATGGCGAGGATTTCGCTATAGGCGCTGAGCCTAAGATCAACTACTTTGCAAATAAGGTAACAGTTTCCGATGATTAGGTTAGGCAGCAGAAAAGCCGTTAGACGAGCCCTTGTAAAAAAGTAACACCAAGTAAAACTAAAATACAAAATAAGTTAGGCCAAAGAGAGCTCAAATCATCCAAAATTTGAACTCTCTTTGGCTATCAATTTTGGAGTAATGCTTAGCTTTGCACGTTGCGCTGAAATTGGAAGTTATTTTGGAACAAGAATGAAAAACTACAAGCGTCGTCCATGGAAAATTCTAGTTCTAACAAAGTGACTTCAAGCATTTCAGAGTCAAATCAGGCTGATTCCCTGACATTAGTAATAAGGTCATTTTGGCATGGTCGAGGCTTGGATACTCAGCCATCATGTGGAACCAACTGTCGTCTGACGGCGCCGCTACCATAGCTTTAAACTGACAGCCGCCATCCTCAGATACAACCACCAATAAGTTAGACATTTATCTGTCACTATGAGCGGATATTAAGTATTACTAATGCTCGCTTTGTATCTAGGCGAGCATTAGATTAGATGATTTCACATAATAAATTAGATTGGCTTTGTAGCAGGAATTAATATGTAGTTTTTGATGTTTTAAGAAAAGAAATTAAAACACTAATGATGGCAGCTGGCCATCCGTGCCGCTTTTCAAAGAACATCCTAAATACCATTGGGGATCAATGAAGCTAATAGATAAATATTACTCATAAGATGATAAAACGTCTACTCAAGAGAATTGTTGATATGAAATAGTAAACCAGAATAACTCTTATGCCACTTCACAACTCAAATAAAACATCACTTCGGATTATATATTTAACTCCCTCAATAATCGGCACTGAACTGTGTATGTAACTTAAAGGATGCATGCCATGCGGAAAGCACAATATACTGCCGGCAGGGGTTCGAATATCAACATGACTAACCTTACCCCCCGCTGCTGCTGGTTTAGTAGGATCATCCGCATTGACCATGAAACGTGTTTCACCACCTTCGAAGCTTTCACTTAATAGCATTAAAAAGCTCATTTGGCTATAACGGTCAGGATAAGCATTAGCGACTAGCTCATTATTAATAATACGACTACCCGGCCAAGAACCATCAGAATGCGGTTTAAAATAATCCTCAGGATTATAACGATAAAATCGAAAACGCGCATTGATACCCAAGGCTTTACTGCCAGAAAAAATAGCTTGTCGGTCATCCATTAAATGTAAGATGCGTTGCCAAATAATCCCATCGGTTTGTTCATCAACAATCCAAGTCAAGCTGTCGTTATGTCGAATACTGCGTGGTAAAGAAACCGCAGCATCGGGCAGATAACCTAACGCTTCACTAATCGCGATCAATCGTTCACATTCATCTTTTGCCAAAACATTTAACAACTGGAATGCACCCGGCACTTTATCCAACTCATGTCGTTTAATATGACTGATGTCATAATGTTCATCTAAGTGTGCCGCATTCATATGGCGGTTACCCCATGCTGGTAAAGCGGGATGCTCGGCACCAGGTTCTAAAGCAGTGACAAAAAAATCGCCGACTGTATCTTTTGTTGTATTCATTGTTTACTCCATTAAATACTGACTTATTTACTGATAACGCGTACTTGCGCAAACTGACGATGTCCAGCAGCAGTACCATGAAAACCAAAACCACTTTGTTTTGCACCAACCCAAGGTCCAATGCCGCCAGCACCTTGGTTGATGCCTACCATGCCAGCTTCCATTTGTTGCGCAACTTTATCTGCTCCAGCGCCACCAAAAACCACAGCACCTAAGCCGTAAGCACTGGCATTGGCACGTTCAACCGCTTCAGATAATTGCTTAAAACGACTTATAGCAACAACGGGACCAAAAGTTTCATATTTTTCTAGCAGCATATCGGGTGTGATATTTGTCACGACTGTAGGCTGTATAAAAGGTAGTTCATAATGGTGCGTTCCTAATAAGAATGTTGCCCCTTTAACATGAGCATCTTTTAGTTGAGATAGTACATTTTTATGTTGCTGAGGGTTAACAATAGGTCCAATATTGACATTCCTTTGATCCCAAGCACCCGCTCGATATCGACGAGCTAAAGCGACGACTTTTTGCTCAAACTCATCAGCTATACGTTCATCAACATAAATGCGCTCAGTAGAGGTACACATTTGCCCCGTATTTTCAAAAGAGCTTGCCACCGCAAACTGAACAGCTTCATCAATATCAGCACTTGCCATTACGATAAGAGGGTCATTACCTCCTAACTCCAGGACTAAACGTTTTAGTCCTGATGCCGCACTAGCCATAATATGTTTGCCTGCGGCAAGTGAGCCTGTGAACGCTACCATATTGATCTCGCTGTTAACTAATGCTTTACCCGTTTGAGCATCACCTTGTGCGATTTGTAATACACCTTGGGGTAACACTTGATTTAACGTTTTAACAAAAAGTTCGGCAACCAGAGGCGTTTCTTCAGACGGCTTTAATACCACACTATTACCAGCAACAAGTGCAGGCAATAACAAGTTATTCCCCATAGCTAATGGGTAATTCCAAGGTGAAATCACAGCAACAATACCTAATGGTCGATATTGCATTTCAGCATTACGTCCCATTGGCTCAGTCTTCAGAGATTGCGCTATTTCCTGAGTAAAATAAGCGGCATTCTGGACGGTGCCAGCCACTTCATAACTTGCTCTACGGTGATCTTTTCCCATTTCTTTACTGATCAATAATGCTAGCTGATCTTCTATTGCAGCAAGACACTCGTAAGCCTGAACGACTATTTTTTGACGTTCATCAAGCGACAATGCTGCCCAAGATTTTTGCGCCTGCTTCGCACGTAGAACAATAGCCGGAATATCTGCCGGCTCGCAAATAGGTACATCACCCAATGGCGCTCGATTAATGGGGTTGTAGGAGGTAAGTGTTGGCATGAAAGGTTTCCTAAAATTACATTAGCTGTAATCTGTTAATTTTATGTTCTAAATCTGATGTATTAGATTTAAGCCATCAAATTTATCAATTGATAACAAAATAGAAGCACGATGATGTGCTGCGGTTATATCATCGTGTCTCATTATTTTTACGCGGTTTTATACGAGTTCATCTGGCCCAACACGTACAACTAACTTGCCGAAATTTTCACCTTGTAATAAACCAATAAAAGCATTTACTGCGTTCTCAAGGCCTTCAACTCTATGCTCTTTGTACTTTATTTCACCCGCATTTAACCATTTAGACATTTGCTGACTAAATTCAGGATAACAATGACCATAATCATCAAACACAATAAAACCCTGCATTTTAATGCGCTTAGTCAATAGTGTGCCCACTAATAAAGACAATCTGTCCGGTCCACTGGGTAATTCGGTTGCGTTATACTGAGAAATTAGTCCACATACAGGCACGCGCGCACAGCTATTTAATAATGGCATTACAGCGTCAAACACTTTACCGCCAACATTTTCAAAATATACATCAATGCCTGATGGACAAACCGCCGCTAATTGCTCAGCTAAATTTTCACTTTTATGATCTAAACAATAATCAAAACCTAAGGTTTCAACCGCATAGTTACATTTGGTATCGCCACCAGCAATGCCTATCACTTTACAGCCTTTTAATTTGGCAATTTGGCAATTTGGCCAACTAGGCTACCTACAGCACCGGTTGCCGCCGCAACAACGACCGTTTCGCCCGCCTTTGGCTGACCAATATCAAGTAAACCCATGTAAGCCGTTAAGCCTGGCATACCTAATACACCTAACGCATGCGAGTGGTTATCCATGTTGTTATCAAGCTTAAGTAATTCGCTACCATTGATAACGCTATAATCTTGCCAGCCACCAAAAGCGACAACCCAATCACCTTTGTTATAATCGCTATGGTTTGACTCTTCTACTCGACAAACACTACCACCGACCATGACTTCATTTAAAGCAACAGGGTCTGCATAAGATTTAGCATCATTCATTCGCCCGCGCATATAAGGGTCGAGTGAAAGAAAAATAGTACGAAGTAATACTTCACCGGCTTTAGGTGTTGGTTTTTCGCTATTTACCAGGTTAAAGTTTTCAGCTTTTGGCGCGCCAAAAGGTCTAGATGCCAAAAGAATTTGGCGATTTATATCAGTTTTTTGAGTCATGTTTATTCCTATGAAGAAAGCGCTAATGTAAAGAGATTGTGTTAATAGATATTAAAAAAGCCTGCGTGTGAACCTTGTAAAGTAATACACACGGCACTTATACCTGTCTTAATTATGATGAATCATTACAATGCTTGAGTTAAGATCTCACGGCTTATTGCTAAGGTAATATCGTCATTTTCGCCCAATGCCGTCATACCATGTTGCTCTAATCGTTCAATCAGTAAGTCGATATCTTTGCTACCAAGATCAACGTGGGATAAACGTGTTGGTACTTGCATTGTTTCGAAGAATGCCTCAGTTAAACTAATCGCTTTATCGATACGCGCGTTGTCATCACCATCCGTTATCTGCCAAACGCGTACTGCATATTGTAGTAACTTTTCACGTTTTTGTTCTTTACGCACTTTCATTACCGCAGGCAATACAATAGATAGGGTACGCGCATGGTCGATACCAAAAGCACCGGTAAGTTCATGACCTATCATATGCGTTGACCAATCTTGTGGTACACCTGCTCCTATAAGACCATTTAAGGCCATGGTTGCCGACCACATGATATTAGCTCGAACTTCTAAGTCTCCTTTAGTCGCTGGTGCTAACGCTTTTGGTCCTTCTTCAATCAATGTTTGTAATAAACCTTCACTAAAACGGTCTTGTACCTTGCCATTTACGCTGTAAGTTAAGTACTGCTCGATAGTATGAATAAAAGCATCAACAACGCCATTGCTGATTTGACGGTCCGATAATGACATAGTCACACTTGGGTCTAAAACAGCAAATAATGGACGAACTAACGGACTAGAGAAAGGTAGTTTATTACCATCACGTGTTACCACAGAGTTACCGTTACTTTCAGAGCCGGTAGCTGGTAAGGTTAATACCGCGCCAATAGGTAATGCTTTCGTGAACACTTGCTGTTTCGCAAGAATATCCCAAGGGTCATTACCTTCACTATTACCTTCGTAAAGTGCCGCTGCGGCAATAAATTTAGCGCCATCAACAACTGAACCGCCACCAACAGCGAGTAAATAATCAATGTTCTCTGCTTTAATTATTGCTTGCGCTTGCATCAAAGTGTCATAGGTTGGATTTGGTTCGATACCTGAAAATTCAAACCAAGTATGCTCTATAAGCGCATCACTCACTTGTTGATATACGCCATTACTTTTAATTGAACCACCACCATAAACCAGTAAAACTCTTGCATCTAGTGGGATCTCATGTGAAATGGCGGTAATTTGCCCTTCACCAAAATGAATACGGGTTGGGTTTTGAAAACTGAAATTTAACATTGTTATATCCTAAAATTTTTCAAGAAAGTAATTTATAAATGCGTTAGTTTAAGCGCCAGTTAATGACTCATTAATCCATGCCCCGCTTTTATAAAAACAGCTTATAAAGCGTACACAGGGTAATCGGTATAACCTTTATCAGTGCCACCATACATGCTTTTTGGGTCAACGTCGTTTAACGACCATTCGTTCTTAATACGCTCTGGTAAGTCAGGGTTAGCGATAAATGGGCGACCAAAACCAAAAATATCACCATTGCCTTCAGTTAAAATTCTTAATGCTTTTTCTGGCGTATATTTACCGGCGTACATCACTAAACCGTCAAAGGTTTTTCTTACCGCCTTGTAGAAGTTTTCAGGTAAATCAGGTGCATTATCCCAATCTGCTTCAGCAAGTGATAAATAAGCGATGCCAATATCATTTAGCGTTTTAATAGCGGCAATATAGGTTGCATGTGGATCGCTTTCTACTAAACCTAAATAAACCCGCACTTCATCAGTACTTTCAAATAATGGCGCGAACCTTACGCCTACTTTGTCAGCGCCCATAACGCCAGCAACGGCTTGCGTTATTTCCTTTAAAAATCGTAAGCGATTCTCTAAGCTACCACCATATTTATCAGTTCTATCGTTGCTATGTTCAGAAATAAATTGATTCACCAGATAACCATTACCACAATGTAATTCAACGCCATCAAAGCCGGCTTCTTTAGCATTTACCGCCGCTTGTTTGTACATTTGTACCAGCTCCTCAACTTCAAGAGTTGATAAGGCCCTAGGCTCACTTGGATCAGTTAATGCACCTTGCTCTGGAGCCGTTTCGATAAAAACTTTAACCGCATCAGCTTTCAATGCTGATGGGCCAACAGGTGCTGCTTGGTTTGGTTGTAATGAGGTATGAGAAACACGACCAACATGCCACAATTGACAAAAAATAATGCTACCCGCATCGTGTACTGCTTGTGTTACCTGTTGCCATCCTTGAATTTGCTCTGCACTATGAATACCGGGTGTCCACGCATAACCTTGCCCTCTTGGTTCAATTTGAGTGCCTTCAGTGACCATAAAGCCAGCGCCAGCACGTTGCGAATAATAATTAGCCATCAACTGGTTAGGTATATTGCCCGGTTGAGAGCTTCTAGAACGTGTTAATGGTGGCATAACAATACGATTCTTAAGGGTATAAGGGCCAAGCTCTGTTGTTTTAAATAAAGGTGAAAATGTCATGCGTTACTACTCCAAAATAAAGTTAATATAATCGTAGCGGTGATTAATAAATGAGTTCCAATGCTGTCACCGTTCTTCAACATCACTAGCACCACCAAGTGCTTAATTTATAATTTTTTTGTGCTATTTATTAGGTACGTGGCTAGAGTTTGTTATTTCCACACAGCCTATTGTTAATATGATTTCAATTAATTTATTTGTTAAATAACAAAATAGTTCTCAACTCAATACTGACGCGACTTTGCGCGTTTTTAGCCACCGAAGGCAGTGAGAAAGCACTATGCGGAATTCTATTAACTGCATTGCTTTCGTCGCTATCAAATACTTTAAAATTAAGTTGTTCTTTCGATGTCATTCGAGAGAAATAAAACCAACGATTGTTTGGGTTATAACTAAAACCTTCAATTTCCCCAACACGATCAGGATAGGCAACCTGAAGTAAATGTGATTGCTCTGAAGTAATACTGCGCGCATCGGCAAATGCGAGTGGGCTGTCTAACACCACATCAACTAACGGTATCCAAGTATTAATAAATTGATAGCGACGATAATCACTCGCTTTTAAGCCCTTTTTTTCAAGTTCAATATCTAAACGATTTTGTGCCGAACTAGCGACATAATCGTTATGTACCGTATGAATAGGAGAGCGTTTTTCAGCACAATGAGGCCTGTTTTCAACCGAACGAATTGTATGGTCGAATACCACGCCTTTGCTGGCATTGGTTAAGCTCATAAGGTGTTTGATGATTTGCGGATAAAGTTCACGGCTAACCACAGCGTCATCAAAATAATCAGCCACATGATACTTATTGGTAACTAAACCAAAACCATCTTCTTTTAGTGTCGCAGTTTTCGTTAATAAACGAGCATCCGTAATTTTGACCACACGTTTATCCACTTGATCGGTAAGTGTGTCGGTACTTTTTTTGCCTGTTGATAAATCAAACGTCGCTTGAATATTTGGCTTGATATAATTGATTTCAGCAGCAAGGGTCGGCTGATGTTGATTTGCGGCATTCAATAGCATAATAAGGTCCAATTAAGTTCAATAAATAACGAATTAACTTGATGGGATATATGCTAACCTTCCTTCAATACAAACAAAAACAATATGAACTTGTTAGAGATACAAAAATGAGTGGTATCAATCGACTAGACATTAAACAACTGCGGGTATTACAGCTATTACTTCAGGAAAGAAATTTGTCAAAAGTGGCTCATATTATGGGCTTAACTCAACAAGCGATTAGTGAGCAACTGAAAAAAATTAGACATAGCTTTGATGATGAAATGTTTATACGCACCAGTAATGGCGTAATTCCAACGCAAGTTGCAGAAAAGATGGAACATCGGGTAAATCAGATATTGGCGGATATTGACAACTTAATTACCGGCGAAAAATTTAACCCGGCTGAGCTTTCAGGAATATTACAAATAAGTTCATCGGACTATGCGCTAGTCACCATTCTTCCGATGTTATTAACGCAAGTGAATGCGTTAGCGCCAAACCTAAAAGTGATCATCAGGGATTTTGAGTCGGATAATTTAAACCAACTGATGGTGACGGGTGAGCTTGATCTGGTGTTTACTTTTCCTGAGTTTATTCCTGACAACTACCCGAACAAGCGTCTATTTGAAGACCATCATGTATGCGTAACAGGGAATAATTCAATTTATCGCGGGAAAAAATATAGCTTGTTAGCACTAGCGCAGCTGCCACAAATTGTTATCTCACCTTCAAGACCTAATTTAAAAGGCTCACATGACTCTTGGTTTGCTAAACAAGGATTAAAAAGACATATACTTATGTCAGTGCCTAGCTTCTCTGCTGCATCAGCCATTATTGAAGCGACCAACACCATTGCATTTTTACCATCGAGACTATTACCCGATCCTAAGTTAGTTGCGATAGAAATTGAACAAAACCCACCAAAATTTGACGTTATTGTTGCCTGGCATCAACGCTCAAATAACAATCCGTTACACCTGTGGTTATTGGGCTTACTGGATAATATTTTCTGCTCTGCTGAATAAATAAATCAACAGCAATTTAAGACGCTAGACTATTAGCTTGGCTCATTAATTATGATTTTAGTGTTGGTAAATAAGGCGACAAGCATGCTGAAGCCTTATTTTGTTAATGATTGAAGTGTATTGAAATATCTTTAATATCAAAGTTACCGTTAAAAGATTTTGAATAGTTACCCAGGGGTTTAAAGATAAAAAATTTACTTTTTTCCGCGGGTAATCTTAAAATTTCAGTATAGATAGCATCTAAAAATAATTGCGGTTTACATTCAGGTTGTAGTTGTTGATAAATGTTATTCACTAGCACTTTATCGCCTGGTGTTTTGATTAACGCTAACAGTATATCTTCTAGCCACTTTGCGCCTATGGGTGTTTCAACTGCTTTTTCAACATTGTCTTGTGTCATATCAAGAGAAGAATTATTGTCCCTTTCTTTTTTAAAACGTTCACCTTCCTCTAAGTTAAGCGATTGTGCCAGATCGATTAAATCATTGCGGGTTAGTAAACTCGACTCATCAGGATAAACATCGATGTTCATTGCTTTAACTAAGTTGGTGATGTTTGGCGGCATGCTAATGTCTTTAACACTGATAAGATCACTAAAGTCATGATCGGTTTTTGTGTCGAAGTATTGTTTAAATTGCCTAACAAGTTTACCTCTACCTTCCAATTTTCTAAAACCAATCAACAAGGCTTGCATCAGTGTCAGTGCATTAATGAGTTCTTTAATCGCACTTTGTTTACCACCAAATAAGTCGTTATTAATAATGGAACGTAGTCGTAAATCGGTGATAGGCCTTTCCAATAGTTCTGCTTCATCAATAATATTTAACGCTTGTCTAAGGGTTCTTGCTTCTGCAATGGCTTGTTCATTTTCTTTACGCTTTGCCGATATTGAATGCACATAACCAAATTGATTTTCAATACGGTTTCTTAATTGTTGTATGTTGTTGTTTATACCATCGAGTAATTGATAGATAGAGTCAATAACCAGTCTTTTATACATATCGCTGTCACTGTAAGCGCCAAGGGTATTTGAGTGGTTTAGTTGGTTTATATTAAATAAAATACTGCGCCAATAGCCACCCACATCCAGATTAATAGCCAATGTTCTTTCTGTTTTAAGCGCATTTTCTAAAAAATTTTGAAAGGCACTGCTGAGTCTTATACTGCCTGAGGCGGTTTCAAAAGCCAGATTATAATTGTGAAGTTCATCAAAACCTTTCAGGGCTTCTTCAGTCGGCGGAAGTACTCCCTCGGTTATAATGGTGTCAATGGTTGCCGCATGCTTTGCTAACATACGAAACATTTTTCTCATGGCACCCGACATTATATCAAATCATCCTGTGCTGGCTCATCTAAGTCGATGTCATCAAATTTCTCAGCTTGATAAGTCATAATAAATTCCATCAAGTTAATGTAGTAGGCAAGCTTACCCGTACAAAGATAGATATCTATCTTGGGTTCAATTTGCTTTAAAACATCAGTTTTAACTAGGCTATTAATCAATTGTTTGGTTTTATCAAAAACACTGCCTTTTAACTGACCTTTTATCTGGATAATGATCCGGTCTAATGATTTTAACAGTGATTTATCGTTTTCAATTTTACTGACAATTTGAGCCAGGTGAATTTCATCACCGGTATAGAGTGAATGTTCGTCATTACTCACGCGCATCATTAAACTTAGAAACTCAACTACTGGCCTTATTTCTTGCTGAGTTTGCTTAAATACTGCTCTTGACGCTCGCCTTCTATCGGGGGTCATAGACTCATACGACGCATAATAAAATTCGCGGTCGATATCAGATAATGTTTTACCGGTTTGATACAAATAGGTCTGTACACGCTCTCTGTTGATATCTGAACTTAGAAAGTCGTAACTTGTAGCACAGGTTATAGGACAAATGAATTTACCGGCTAAAAGTGACTCTACTGTGTTTGTGAACACTTCATCAAAAATCATGACGGGGTACCTACTGCACTGGTTTGTGCGGCACTGATTGCTTTAAGCAAAGGATCATCGTTAGCGGTGATTTGTTCAAACCTATTTTTCGGTTTATTAATAAAATAGCGTTTGTGATAAACCCCCATGAAGTTATTATCTGCATTAGGAATAGCGGTAAAAATGGTATCTCTTTCTTTATCAAACATCGCAAATAGTGAGTCGACGTTTTCAACTGAGATTTCACCTAATTCATCAACGCCATATAGAATATCAACATTTTGTGTCCCTTTGATCATAGAGCCTAATGAAGTGGTAAACGCCAGCAGAATTAAGTAACTCATGCCATTAGAAGATATGTCTTTTAAATCACTACCTGAACGCGCGATTTTTCTTTCATTATTAACCACAGCTTCAAAAGAAATATCATATAAATTAGAGTGCCTCTCTACCAGTTTGTTATGGGTAAATTTTGTCAAAACTTCTGACATAGCAACGCCATAACTTTCAGGAGGTAAGCTTTGTTGATTATCTTTGCTCCAAGCTTCATAGGTTTTTTTAAATGATTTTAAGGCCGAAAACACTTCGTGAGATTCGAGTAAAGGTGTTAGGTTAATTGATATTTTACCTAAGGCGCTAAAGACAGTTTTTTTCTCTAAGTAGCTATTAACTCTTAAACTAAAAGCATTAATATCAGATTCATAACGTTTGAGCTGATCATAAAAACCAGATAATTCCATACCCCGTAGCGCCGCATTCTCGATAATTAAATCACGTACTTCATTAATCACTAAGGGTAACTCTTTGACAATATAATCTGAAATAAGCCTTAGATTAGGATCTATCTCCAAGGCATTACTTTTCATATCGATGGATTTTTTTATCGCACTATTCAAATGGATATTCATTTGGGAGATAACTTGTTCAGCATATCCTTTAATGCTTTTTAATGCCTTACGATGACTTTTTAATATGTTATCTAATTCACCGCAAATTGTTTCAAATGAATGGGTTTGTGCCGTGTCAAAAGCTTGCTCAAATTCGCCTAATCGATTGGTTAAGCGCAAGGCCATTTCGTGCTGTTGGCTAACCTTTGACAGCTTACCGGTAATCGCGTCACGGTTGATGATAAAAGCGGCTTTACGGGCTTTAATCCTGTCATTAAGTTCAGTAAGTGATTGAGTCAGGTTTGTTACCCCTTGCGAAGCCTTAAACGATTTATCATTAAGGCTGTCAAGTTGGCTATAGCTGTTGCTCATAAAGGCGTTATAACTGCTAATGATACCTGGAGCATTTTTTAATCGGCTAAGTTGTTTTTCTAAAGTGACTATTTCATTATCAAGTTTGATTAGTGATTCGGTATCAATATTTTTATCATTTAATTGATTTTTTTCATCCGCGGCTAAGCGGCTGATCGCTACGGTATATTCTGTAGTGTTTTGGCTTATTTTTTCTTCTGTCTGCTTGATATAACCTTCTAGCTCAACATTTTGCCCCATATGTTGTTCTTGTAAACTTCGAATACGGTCTAAGTGCTGTTGATTAATCTGACTTAGTTTTTCTTTATTTTCTCGACCCAGTTTACTCAGGGCATTGTTAAGCGCTTTAGCTTCAGTCTCTAAAGCTAACTTGGCTTGTTCAATTTCATTTTTTTGTTCAATATGAAGCTGATTGATATTGGCATTGATAGATTCAAGTAATTGCTGCTTTAACGCTGTTTTAGCTTTAATCTTAATGAGGTCTTGTTGCAGTACATTTTGCTCGTTGGCAATGGCTTTAACTTTGTCTGACAGTTTTTCTTTTGTCTCATTTAATTGTAAAATATGCTGGTCAATTTGTTCAATTTCGGCGCTAATAGTGTCACTTGTTTTCGCAAAATCATTATAAACACCAGCCCAATCTAGCGTTAAGCCTTTAAAGTGATTTTTTGAGTGTTCAGCGCTAAAATCAGGATTAAGATGGGTTGACGCTAATACCGCGGGTGCAAGAAACTTACCTATACTTTCAGACCAGTCATCAACATTGTTCACCAAGAACTCATGCAGCGAATGTTTTTTTGGATTGAGTAAGCGCTCTAAGTCATTTTTTGCTGATACCTTAGTTTTTATTTTGTCGGCTGTATCGGCCATTTCGCTCAGTATTTTATCCGTTTGCATCGCACTATTTTGCGCTTGACGCTCAAAATCGATTGCTTGTCTTGAGTCTGCGTTAAGCGCTTCGTTTGCCCGTTGCAATTCCTGTTGTGCTAAATTAAATTGTGTTCTTGCTTCCTTACTGACATCAACACTTTGTAATTTAAAATGACAATGGCTGAGTTTATTTTCATAATCGGCAGAAAGTTGCTGTAATTGATTTTCATTATCTGAAATGGCGATTTTTAGATCATATCCCACTTCGCTCATTACCGTGCTTTGTTTTACTGTAATATTGCTATATTCAGCATTGGCAACACTAAGCTGGCTACTAAGCTGATCTTTTAAGCTATAAAATTGTGCTTGTCGTTTAGATTTAAGTTTGTCAAATTTCGCGGTAATGTTTTGAGCTTCGTCCAGTAAATTTTCTTTTTCAACACTAGCATTGTCAAGTTGTGCTTGATAATGATCAATATTGGCATAGTCACTTTTTAAGCTGCCAACATCTTTTTCTTCCCAAGAAAGTTTTTCAGCTTCAATGGTCTCGATTTGTCTTTTGGCGCCGTCAACGATACGACTATTGTCACTTATTTGATCGGCTAAGCTATTTTTTTCATCTGATGTTTTTAGATTTTCAGTCGAGTTTTCAGTATTTAATGCCGCAAGTTCAAGCGTTAGCGCTTTAAGTGAATAATCGAATTGTTCAGTATAGGCCAACAAGTTATGTTTATATTCAGCCAACATGGCTTCAGAATTTTCTGCCGTATAAAGAGATTTAGATAATTTGGGTAATATGCTACTGGCTAAATCATCGTAAGTCCTAAGCGCGTTATAATCAGTTTTCCAGATAGATAGACTCGCTACGTCCATATTAAACTCAAGTTCATTTTTACCGCCATTGAGCATAATGGACGATAGCAGTTCTTTAATACGTTTGAAGTCCGTATTGCGCTCTAATGCAGCACCAACCACGGTATTGAGCATTGATAAATTTTTGCCCGGTGCGGCAAGCGAAAACCTATGCTTTGCTTCTGTCAGATCCTTATCACTAAATACTGCCGTACCGAGAATAATTTTTTGATAATGTGATGGCGAAGATACCGCTTTAACAGGCACCTGCTTTAAATGGAAATGGCGATAGATGTTTGTACAGGGAATTAAATTTAGTGTCCCATCTGGCGAAGGCTCAGCCGTGTAATCGGCAAGGTCAAATGGCTTATCTACAAATAGGTAGTTTATACTTTCGTTTTTACTAAAACACACGGCTTGCTTAATGCCTGAGTGCGTTTGATATTCAAAAATAATATAGCTGGTCAGTCTAGGTAGGTAATAGTTTACAAAAGACTCTCTGATTTTACCCCGTACTTTAACAACATCACCGGGAGCATCAGCAAAAAATATTCTGACCAGTTTTAAAAAGGTAGTTTTGCCCGCCGCATTGGTGCCACTGAGATTAGTATGGCCACTAACGTCAACCTCAACCCTTCTTCCCTTAAAGTAGCTATCGATTAAAATTATGCGTAATAGTTTGCTACTTGGTGCAACTTTCAAGGTCATTTATCTTCCTATTGACGGTATTATTTATGCTTTAATCTGCTGGTGATTAGTGTAATACGACTGGCTCATTGATACCATGGCAAGAACAGAGAATATTGAGTTTGGGTTTGGTATTTCGCTACGGTTCAAAGCTGTGCTGTAGCGGTAAGTTTTAGCGGCTGTTTTTAGAGCATAAGATACCTGAAAACTATGATCTGAAGATGATAATAAACTGGCTATTTAATGTAATTATCGCGGGAGAGAAAACTAGTGTTACTTATATTATTTGATAAGAGTAACCAAAGATGACGTTAATGGAGGTGTTGTAAGGAGTAAGGTATTCAACCATTAACACCTTATTACTAGAAATAACAACCTTTGAAAACAAACCGCCTTATTGTATTCACATATCAATAAGGCGGTTAATGAAATACTTGACTAAGAGTTTGCTCGACAACCATTAACTGCTGCGAAAACAACGAGCATAATTAGAAATAGCTAACGTAATCGTCGAATTCTCTAGCTTTTTTCACTGGTAATTCTTTCGACTTTTCGCCGATATAGAGAAAACCAACAATTTCCTCATGTAGCTCAATGTTTAAACGCTCTTTGACTAAAGGATGGTAACTCATTTCACCCGTGCGCCACACAGCACCTAAATTTAAGGTGGTTGCTGCCATCTGCATTGCATGCACTGTACACCCTGCCGCTATTAACTGCTCTTGTTTTGGCACTTTAACGTGTTGATGAAACTTAGTACTAATTACAATAATTAAAGGCGCACGAAAAGGCATTTTAGCCGCTTTTTCTACTTTAAGCTCATCGCCACCGTCAGTGATCGCCGCTGATTTGAACGCTTTGCTAAGCTTTGTCAGACCCTCACCTTTTACAATAGTGAACCGCCATGGTGTTAAACCTGCATGGTCGGGGACGCGCATGCCGGCCTTAAGAATATTACTAATGGCGTGCTCATCAGGACTATTTCCGTGTAAATAAGGATTAGACTGACGAGTATGTAAAAATTCCAAAACGTTCATAAAACTGTAGATTCCTGTTGTTTCGTTCTTTAGGGTTTAATGACTAATAGCTTGTTAAATACGGCAACTAAGTTCAGTACATTTAAACGCTATCTCCTTGTTATCTTATACATTAACATTAATTTGTCATTAAAATCATACAAGTTGATAATTTATTCTAATTTATATACGAAATAGCTTATAAATCGGATCAGCGATATTTATAGGAGTACGTTATCAGCCAAAATTGTTTCAATTATCTAAAAACAAAAATATTTATATTTACGACTACTTAAACTGGACAATATTCAGTAGCATATGGCTATCTAATATTAAAGCAAACTATAGACAGCGATTTATGAAAGAAAAAAAAAGTACGATAGCAAGAATAACCTTAGGGCTATTTAGTTTGCTCAATACCTCACGAAAAATCATTATTAATTTAGTGTTTTTTACACTGCTATTGATTTTTATAGTTGCTATTACCCGTGATGAAACAAATATTACCGTTGAACCAGGATCAGCGCTGATATTAAATATACGCGGTGATATTGTTGAGCAAAAGCATGATATTGACCCCATGGACGCTTTTATCAACGAAGCACTTGAACAACCTAATACCGCCTCTGAAGTGTTGTTAACTGATATATTATCTGTCATCAAACAGGCCTCAACTGATGACCGTATTAGTATGATGGTGCTAGATCTAGAAAATATGCAAGGCTCTGGCATTACTAAACTAAGTGATATAGCCAAAGCATTAACAGAATTTAAAAGTCAGGGTAAAAAAATAATCGCTATTGGCGAGCAATACAGCCAAAACCAGTATTACTTGGCCAGTTATGCAGATGATATTTGGCTTAATCCCAAAGGTTGGATGTTATTAGACGGTTATGGACGTTATCAACTTTACTTTAAATCTGCTTTGGAAAAGCTTTCCATTAGCCAGCATATTTTTCGCGTAGGCACTTATAAATCTGCTGTTGAACCTTATATTCGCGACAGTATGTCAGCTGCAGCTAAAGAAGCTAACCAATTGTGGTTAACCGACCTGTGGCAACAATATAAAATGGATGTTGCCCAACAGCGCAATTTTGCAGTCAGTAATTTTGATGAAAATATTGATGTGTTAGTCACTAAGCTAAAAGCAGCTAATGGTAATATTGCCGAGTATGCTTTAGCCAACAATTGGGTTGATGCATTAAAAACACGAGAACAGATGAAGCAAAATTTGATCAAGGTGGTTGGCAGTAACGGCGATAAAGGTTATAAAAACATAGCATTTGATGATTATTTAACGCTGATCAACTCATACACCTCAATGGAAAGTACCAGCACCAATAAGGTTGCCGTTGTCGTAGCCAAAGGCACCATTTTAGCAGGTAACCAAAAACCTGGCACCATTGGTGGCACAAGTACCGCCGCTTTATTACGCCAAGCCCGTGATGATAAAAATGTTAAAGCCGTGGTACTGCGTGTTGACAGCCCAGGTGGTAGCGCATACGCTTCAGAAATTATCCGCCAAGAAGTCGAATTATTAAAAGCGTCTGGCAAACCTGTGGTAGCTTCAATGGGAACTTATGCCGCCTCAGGGGGATATTGGATATCTGCCCCGGCTGATAAAATTTATGCATCACCTACTACTATTACTGGGTCAATTGGTATATTTGGTTTTTTTATGACCTTTGAAAATACCTTAAGTAAATTAGGTATTTATACCGATGGAGTTGGTACCACAGATATTGCTGGTTTTGGTATCACACGTGAGTTAACCCCAAGTATGGCTAATATTATACAATTAAATATCGAACGAGGTTATCGCGACTTTGTTGAATTGGTGGCAAATAATAGAAATATGACAACAGCGCAAGTTGATGCTATTGCTCAAGGCCGTGTATGGTCTGGATCAAAAGCCTTAGAACTAGGTTTAGTTGATGCCTTGGGCAATCTTGATAACGCTATTGAAGCAGCAGCCCAACTAGCAAATTTAGACGATTACGATAGGCTTTTAATTGAAAAAGAAAAAAGCCCTCGTACACTGTTCTTACAAAGCTTGCTTGGGCAAGCGTCAATATTTTTTGGCCAGCCATCAGATAACCATTACAGTGAAAATAAGCTCACTAGTCTTATTCGCACACTGTCACTTGAACTTAAGCAACTAGCACAATTAAATGATCCTCAAGGTATTTATTCCTTTTGCCTTGCCTGTGAAGTTGAATAATTATTTAACTTAATCAAGCTATATAAGCCTCGAATTGTCGGGGCTTTTTTTATCGCTAGCTAGCCGTTTTACATTGCGTGCTTTGTGTTACAATCTCGAGCAATTTCATCACTTTGTTGGCACTATTTATTGATGCCAATTTCTATATTAAGACTTAAGCTATGAGAAAACGCATATATATCGCTTATACTGGTGGTACCATAGGTATGAAGCCTAGCGAAAATGGTTACATTCCACAGAAGCAGCATTTAACCGACGCGATAATGAAAGCGCCTGATTTTCATCGTGAAGAAATGCCAGAATTTACCATTAATGAATATGACCCATTGATTGACTCATCAAATATGTCACCTTCAGATTGGCAACATATTGCTGATGATATCAAAAAAAATTATGATAAATACGACGGTTTTGTCGTGTTGCATGGCACAGACACCATGGCTTACACAAGTTCTGCGCTTTCATTTATGTTGGAGAATTTAGGTAAACCTGTCATTGTTACGGGCTCGCAAATACCCTTTAGCCAATTACGTTCAGACGGCCAAGAAAACCTACTAAATTCATTATATATTGCCGCTAACTTTCCTATTAGCGAAGTAGGCTTATATTTTAATAATAAGCTTTTTCGAGGTAATCGCAGTATAAAAGCTTATGCCGATGGCTTTAATGCCTTTGATTCGCCAAACTTACCCGCTTTGCTAGAAGCGGGGATTAACATTAAGTTAATCGAAGGGAAAATTTCAACGCCAGTATCTCAACCTTTAACATTAGCGCAAATTACGCCTCAACCTATTGGTGTTGTACATTTATATCCGGGTATATCAGTAGAATTGATTAAAAACATCATTAAACAGCCAGTCAAAGCGTTAATAATTCGTAGTTATGGTGTCGGTAATGCGCCACAAAACCAGGCGATGTTAGATTGTTTAAAGCAAGCCAATGATAATGGAATTGTTATTGTTAATTGTAGTCAGTGTATTAAAGGCACAGTAAATATGAAAGGCTATGCAACCGGTAATGCGTTGAGTGAAATAGGCGTTATTAGTGGTCATGATATGACTTTAGAAGCGACATTAACTAAGTTGCATTACTTGTTGAGTAAAAATTACAGCCAAGAAAAAGTTTGCCAATTACTGGAAGTGAATTTACGCGGAGAATTAAGTTAATCACTGGTAGCGATTAGCTATAAAAATCGGCTCTGTTGTAGGTAATTATTGTCAGGGCAATAGCACGCGAAAAAGCAACATTACGCTGTAAATTCTTTTTCGCCCACTTTAATCCAACAACTTAAATACAATTAAACTGTTATTAACAAAAATGCCAAACGCCATATTCTTACCCGTAAAAGTAATTTTGGCTAACATACTCAATTTATCTCTAACCCTTTAAGCAGAAAAATTTATAACTTAACAACAGTATTGTGTGGAAAAAAATCAGCAATTGATTGCTGATTTTTTATAGTCCAATTATAAAAACTATCTTATTGAAAAATAGGTTTTATTCTTTCTAGTAACCCAAGGTCTTGTTGAGAAAATTTTCCTAACATTAACCACTGAGAAAACTTAGCAGGTAAATCAATCGCCGTGCCTGACGACATTTGCGCTTGCATTAAACTGACTTGCACTGTCATGCGCTGTTGTTGTAAATTACTTGGTGAAGGATTACCTGATAAAATTTCAAGCTCTAACGTCGCATCTTCTCTATTAAAATGTGTAGTGTTATTCTCTAATTCTTTTAACTTTTTCTGCCAAGAAGCTGTTAACTGTAAATATTCTTTTTGCTCAGTAAAACTTTCTGCATTACTGATACTTTCTTCAAGGGTCAAAAATAAATAACCCCATTGGCGCTTTTCATCAGCAAGTTTGCAATCAACAATTCTCTGGGCGATGGTTTTTTCTTTAGCGCTAATTTGTTTTTCGAGGTTCAACATTTTAGGCTTTTGTTGCGCAACATCTTTATTTAACACATGCAACGCTTGCTCAAACATCTGCAGATCGTTTAATTGTGTTACTTGCGAATATTTTTCTTCAAGCGTTTTTAGAGCACTTTCTAATTCTGCGACCCTAGCTGACGTGGCTGATTTTTCTAATACATTTTTTTGTGCACGTTTAGCAAAAATATCATCATTAATTTTTCTGAAATTTTGCCAAAGTGTATTTTCTACTTTTGGTCCGGCATAACCCGTGATGCGCCATTGTGTTTGCAAGGCTTTAACTTGCGTAACTGCGGTAACAACATCTTCTGTCGCCAGTAATTTTTCAGCCTCAGTAATAAGTTGCTGCTTTAAGGCTTTATTTTCTTGGTGAAAAACTTTAATTGCAGATTTTATTGGCTGTAACGTGAGATTAAATTGGTTATTAATATCTTGATACACAGCTCGATCAACCTGGCCGGCACTTTGCCACTGTTTTATCAGTTGGTTTAATTCTACTTCTAAGGTTTTATAATCAACAGTCAGACTCTCATCGTTAGTTTTTTTACCACGGCTTAGTTGCTCGTGAAGTAATTTTGCCTGTTCAACAAATGATTCGCGAGTGATCAAGTGCTGCGCTCTTAAATTTTCTTGTTCGGCAAAAAATAAGCGACAAGGTGTGAACGCTGTTTCGCATAGTTGATTAAATTCATTATTTAAAGTTTTTTCTGCGTCATCATCGGCATGACCTAAACTATTCCAAATCTTACGATATTGCTTAACCTTCTCTGCCTGTTCGCTGGGATTATCGAGTGGCGTTTCAACAATCGCTTTAATGTCCGCTAATAGTTTTTGCTTGCGTGGTGTGGCAATGTAGCGTTCCCAATCAGCTAACTCGGCAATTTTTTCACTGAGTGAATCATAATCTTTTTGAATACGGTATTGTTGCTGTTCAGCTAAAGCATTAAATAATTGTTTAGCTTTTTTGAAAACACCAAACGCTGCATTGTACTTTCCAGCAGAGATTAATCTTCTAACATCGTGGAGTTTTTTCTGTGTTATAGAAAATTCTTGTTTTTTTGCTTCTTGCAAAGGTTTTAATGCTTGGCGCCAGTTTTGCTGAATTTTATTGGCCGCAGTTTTAATTGAATCAGGTAAAGCACCAGAGGTGTTTTTCTCAGCACTTTTCCAATCGCTCAACCATGTTTGATAAACCGGCAGTCGTTCATCCATTTCTTCAGCCGTTGTTGGTAGGGCTAACTGTGATATTTTTGAAATTAAATGTGTAGCCTCACTGACCGATTTTGCAATTTCTGGTAATTGCTGTAACTTTTTTTGTTGTTGACAGATTTTAGCAATAAATTCGTTCTGTTCATTTTTAGCTAATACTGAAACAATAATTTCGCTGGTTAATTTATCAAATAGCGTTTGATATTGCTGCTCTTCAATTTTATCATTTTCAAAAATACTGGTGGTTAACGTTTGGTTAATAACCGCTAGGGTTTTATCAAAGTGAATACGCGCTTGCTGTTTTTGTTCATTAAGCTGACGAATAATTTCAGCTTGCACATGTTGCTCAGCTTTGGCGATAAACAATTTATCGAGTTGCGCTAAAATGGCTAATTTTTTATCTTTAAACGTTGTTATTTCAGCGGCGTCAAAACAACTAAACTCAGTAGCTAATACCTGCCATTCATGACTTAACAGCTCACGTTTATTAAGATAGTCTTGGTACTCGTATTGATCTTTGAGTGCTTGGAGCTTAGCTAAGACTAAATTTACTTTTTTGCGTAATGCTATCGGTTGTTCAATGGCAAACTGCATTTGAGCAATTTTTTCAGTCAACTGCTGTGTGATCTCAGCCTGCTGTGATTTTTTCTTTAGCTTTTCTAAAGTATCTAAGTCAGCTACTTTTTCAATGATATATTGTTGAACCTGTACATTTTGCTTTTGAGTGAAGAGGTTAAGTAATAACTGAGGTTTTAATGCTAACTTATTGCTTTGCTCGTTCACTTGATTTTTATTGGCAATTTTTTCAAATAATACAATAATCAAATCAGCATCTTCGGTAGTTTTCAACCAGTTTTCATACAAACTATAATGCTTGTGCTCAGCAATATAACTGAGTTTTTCTTGCTGAGAAACTCTAATAGCATCTTGATCCATTAAAATAGCCGCTACTTTGTCACTAGCATATTGCTTTACTTTTGCCATGGTATTTTCTTGGCTCTGATTTAACCAAGATTGAAAGCTAGCAAGCTTTATCAAGCCGGCTCGTCGAACATTTTCGTTGTCGTCGTTTTTGATCAGCGCTATGATAATGTCTCGTTGCGCTGGATCATCAGCTGACAAACTACTGTTAATCGCTTCAACACGCACTACACTGTTTTTATGTTGCCATTTCTTTTTTAAAAATTTAGAGAAAATCATAGATTTGAAAACCTAGCAATATCATTGCTATCTAACGCTGGCGGGAAGTCTGCACGCAGTTCATGTTTTGTTTTAATGATCATCTCACCTTTAGGGCCAATAGACAGTGTTTGATCTGAGTTTAGATGCTTGGATTGATAAGCCATAGTAATTTGTACTGCGCTTGATTGCTGCTCTTTATCAACCTGAGTCCCTTCTGGCCATTTACCGGTTTCAGCGGCACACTTTAAACGCAAATACATTTCTTCTGACATATTGTCGACTAATTGAATTATATCCATGAATTTCTCTTTTAGGTAATGTTGATTATGATCGGTTGCGCTTTATTAATATAAGTCTGACTCGGGTGATAAGATATAGAATAAAGCCTAGAATTGCACTGGCGATAGACACAACATATTGCCAAGTACCCGGTTGAGCATTTTGCGAATAAAGAAATAAGAAACCACCACAAAATAACAACATGGCGATAAAAGAATGATTCATCAATTGTTGCGATTTTGCCACGACACTTACACGCTTTAAACTCGCTATTTTATCTGCGTCCAACACGGTTAAATCTAACTGACAATGCTCGCACGTCTTTGCTTTATCGGAAATTTTCTTCTTACAATTTGGGCAGTTTATAACAGCCATATTTACACCTCTTTTTCGATACTTTATTTTACCTAAAAAAAACGCCCTTGCGGGCGTTTTTTTACACTAAATAGCATTTATTTTTTATTTTCTTCTTCTAAACGCTTTTCCCAGAAGTCAGCATTTTTAATTTCCAGACTTTTTGGATCAAAAGTGTAAGTTTTAACACCGGCTTTTTGCTGTCGCTCATAATCTTTTAAGGCTTTAATCGCCGGTTTAGCCATAAAGAAAATGGCAATAATACCGACAATATTTAACCAAGCCATTAAACCAACACCAATGTCGCCTAAACCCCAAGCAGCACTTGGTTGTGCTACTGTACCGTAAAATACAGCTGACATAAGTACCAATTTAAGTACAAACCTAAGTATTGGCATTTTGATGGTTTTATTAATGTAAGAAACGTTATTTTCTGCAATAAAGTAATAAGCTAGCACAGTCGTAAAGGCAAAGAAAAATAAAGCTATTGCAATAAACGGCTTACCAAATCCAGTTAATACACTGTCCACGGCAATCTGTGTAAAAGCAGGACCATTAATAACCACATCATTGGCTAAATTGTTAACAATAAAGCTTGTTGACCCTTCAGGCATAACATTATACGAATTAGTGATTAAAATCATAAATGCCGTTGCAGAACAAACAAATAGTGTATCAATATAAACAGAGAACGCTTGAACTAAGCCTTGTTGCGCGGGATGATCAACTTCAGCAGCCGCCGCAGCATGAGGGCCAGTACCTTGACCCGCTTCATTGGAATAAACTCCACGTTTTACGCCCCAACCGATCGCCGCACCAAAGCCCGCCATAGGAGTGAATGCATCAGTGATAATCAACATAAAAATACCTGGTAGTTGATCAATATGTAAACCAATAATTGAACAGGCAATTATAATGTACGCTAACGCCATAAAAGGGACGACAACTTGGGTAAAGTTGGCTATGCGTTTAACGCCACCAAAAATAATAAAACCGAGTAATAAAACAATAAATACCGCACTATAAACTTTCGTCAAAGGTAATTCACCCATGAAAGAGTTAACTGTGCCGCCACTACCAAAAACATTGACCATAGCATCGCCAATACCATTGGATTGCACAACTGGTAAAAGTACACCACAAGCTAGAATTGTTGCTAAAGCAAAGATCCACGCATACCATTTTTGACCTAACGCTTTTTCTATATAATATGCTGGACCACCACGGTATTGGCCATCTTCTTCTTCTTTGTATATTTGTGCATTGGTTGATTCAATATAAGCAGTCGCCGCACCTAAAAATGCTACCACCCACATCCAAAATACAGCACCAGGGCCACCAAAACCGATAGCCGCAGCAACACCGGCAATATTACCCGTACCGACACGACCAGATAATGAAACAGCGAGTGCTTGAAATGAGGAGATGCCTTTTTCTGAGCTTTTACCTGAAAGTAATAAACGGAACATTTCACGGAAATGACGTATTTGTACAAAACGCGTTAAAATAGAGAAGAAAACACCCGTGCCCAAACAAAGATAAATTAAATATGGGCTCCAAATATAGCCATTAATGTTATTAACAATTTCTTGCATCCTAGACTCCTAATAATTATTATTTTTTTAAAGTTATTTTGCGTTGTAATATATACCCGAACCACTTGCCTTTAGCCAGCTAAACTAGAGAACCAAGATTACCCCATGTATTTACTTAGTTTTTGTTTAGTACACAAAACCTAAGTAATACCGGATAAAGGAATTACCCTTATCCTCACATGACGCTTTAATCGGTTGACCTAGTTTACCGCTGAAATACACTTTAACGTGGAACAGTTATCGACCTATGTTATGCCTAACAACTAACGTAAGTCATCTACCACGTGGTAAATGGCAGTTAAAAAGTCTCGACCAAATAAACTACTGCGCTCATCTGACCAACCGACACTGTAGTCGGGTAATAAATTGTTGTCTTTAAATGGCATTTCAACTGTGTAGGCTAAGCATTTAAATTGTTCGCCCACCCAATTAGCCGCAACCGTTAAGTTAGCTTGGCCAGGCTCGTCTTTATCGTAACCTTTGTCATCTTGAAACTCTGGTGTTATAGCTAAAAGTACATTTTTGAATTTGTCTTCAAGGCCTTTAATGCGCTCGTTGTATGAAGGAACACCTTCACTACCGGCAACAAAATTAAAAGGTAAAGCTTCATCACCATGAATATCTAGATGCATGTCTACGCCTGTCGCAAGCATTTTTTCACGCACAAGATACACCTCAGGGCTATTTTCCATCGTAGGTGTTTGCCATTCACGGTTTAAGTTAACCCCTTTAGCATTAGTACGCAGATGGCCACGAGCTGAGCCATCAGGATTCATGTTAGGTACTAAATAAAAGACTGCACTGTTTAATAATGACCGCGCAACCCCATCATCTTCATCTAATAAGCGATCAATAAAGCCTTCCATAAACCATTCGGCCATAGATTCACCCGGATGCTGACGTGCAGTTATCCAAATAACTTTTTTACCTACACCCTCTTCACCTACTTTCAATACCGACATATCACGGCCATCGAGTGTTTGCCCCAATACCTGTAACTGACAATCAATATCTAATTGTGCACTGTGAATTAAATCTTGATGACGTTCATAACTGTAAGGTGCAAAGTAGGCAAAATAAGTCGCATCATATTCTGGAGTGAAAGTAATAGTAAGATTTTCACCATCAAATTCTGTTGGTACACGAAACCAATGTTGGCGGTCATAAGATGCAACTGCTTGATAATCTTTCCAACCGTCGACATAAGCCGACTTGCCTGCATTAGTTAAATGCATGACATGTTCAGCGTGTTCAGTATTATGAAGTTTGAAGTGAAACCATTGGTAGAATGCTGATTGATTATCTTTTTTAATAGCTAGTTGAATATTACTTGGGTCTTTTGCTGAGATAACATCGATATTACCTGAGTCAAAGTTTGCGGAAATTTGCATAAGGCCTTTTGCTCATGATTGTTTTGATGGCCTTAGTGTACACAAACCCGTAAAAGATCAGAAGCCTAAAGACTCCTTAAATACAGACCAATTTCAGAAGAATAGCCTAGAGAACGACCAATAATGGCATTTTCTTCATTTAACACATAATAACTTGGATAACCCTGCACTTGAAAATCAGCTTTTACTGACTCATTACCCAAAGCAACCGGGAAGGTTAATTGATGATTATTAGTAAATTTTTTAACTTCATCAACATCAACAAAATCTAACGCGACAGCGATCACATTTATTTCAGGATTCTTTTGATAAACACTTTGCAAATTATCAATACTAAAATTACATACCTGGCACCAAGGTGCAAAAAAGTAAACAATAGTCTTTTTACCCTTAGCTTCAAGCATTATATCATTATGTATTAGCGTTTTTAGTTGATGTTTGACCGGTACAACATCGGCGCTAGTAGATAACATACTCGTTTCTCGCCACATCGAGATAGCATTAAAAATAAATAAAAAAACCAGTACCTGTATTAATAAACTACGCAACAAAAGAGTAACTTCCAAAAACTCACATCATAATAGTTAAGACCGGTTTAGTTATTTTTTTATTCATCTTAATCATTAAAATATGACTGACTACACGTAATACTTAATATTTTCATATCAAAAAACAGATTTACCGCCTGATTAGCAACTGTTTAATAACTTTTATCAAACAGAACGCTACGTTATGATTACCGCAGTGCATGGCGTTTATAGTTTTTATAGTTATTTATCTGCTGCTTTTAAACTACTGCCTATTAATACGCTGATAATCATTTACTAAGTCGTGGCGCCAAAAAAAAATAACCGTTAGTCTCTGCTCTTTTCATCATGTAATTCAATGTTGAGTTCTAAGACGTTTAAATTACCCTCTTTTTTATCAAGATTTATTGAAAAACTTTCATCTGATACTTTAATATATTTACGCAAAACGTTAAGAATATCCTCAGTGAGTTGCGGTAAGTAATCAGGCTGTTTATTTCGACAAGTCCGTTCGTGCGCAACAATAATCTGCAAGCGTTCTTTGGCTTTAAAAGCTGTTGTTACCTGTTTTTCTTTTTTCTGTAAAAAGTAATCTAATAGGGCCATGTTATCCTCCAAACATACGGGTAAAAATGCCTTTTTTCTCGGCAACTAAAAATCTAAATTCAACTGTCTCACCTAATAATCGTTCTATAACATCCTGATAAGCTTTACCTGCATCACTTTCAATATCTAAAATTACTGGCTCACCGGAATTCGATGCTTTAAGTACAGCTTGTGATTCTGGAATAACGCCTAATAAGGGTATTGAAAGAATATCTACGACGTCTTCAACACTGAGCATTTCACCTTCTTCCACTCGTTTAGGAGAGTAGCGTGTCAATAATAAATGCTCTTTTATTGGTTCTAAACCAAGTTCTGCTCTGCGTGAGCGACTCGCTAACATACCCAAAATACGGTCAGAATCACGTACCGATGAAACTTCAGGGTTGGTCGTCACTATAGCTTCATCCGCATAATAAAGCGCCATCATCGCGCCCGCTTCAATGCCTGCAGGCGAATCACAGATAATATAATCAAAAGTTTTTGCCAGTTCTTCCAATATTTTACCAACGTTTTCTTTAGTTAATGCATCTTTGTCGCGCGTCTGTGAAGCCGGTAATATAGATAAGCTGCTAACGCGTTTATCTTTAATAAGTGCCTGATTTAGAGTCGCTTCACCGTTAATAACATTAACAAAATCATAAACAACGCGACGTTCGCAGCCCATAATTAAGTCAAGATTTCGTAAACCAATATCAAAGTCAATTAAAACAACTTTATGACCTTTTAATGCTAAACCAATACCAATGGCAGCACTTGATGTTGTTTTACCCACACCACCTTTGCCTGATGTAACTACTATTATGCGTGCCATAGAACTAATATCCTTTATAAGTTAGAAATTAAATAAGTTTTGATGACGTTAATTCGCTGTCAGTCAAGTGTATAAATGCGGGTGAGCCCCAATGTTGCTGCATTGACTCACTGAGCCAATAATTACCATTAATGGAGACCAACTCAGCTTCAAGATTCTGGCAATATATTTGCGCTTTATGATGACCTTTTGCGCCAGCAATTGCTCGACCACGTAACGAACCATAGACATGAATATTACCATCAGCAATCACTTCAGCACCGGCTGAAACTGAGCCAATAACCACTAAATTTTGATCTTTAGCATAAAGTTGCTGGCCAGAGCGAACTTGGCCTCGGTGGACTTTGTCAGTATATAGGCGACATTCAGCACTAGTGGCTATCTCTGTCACACTTTCTTGTGCAATCGCCGTTTTTGTTGCGGTACTAACTTTTGTCGTATTAACAAAAGAAAAACCAAGTTCACGAATGAGTTTGCGTTGCTCTGTCGCTACATCACCAGTAAAACCAACGAAAGTAAAATTGAATTCTTCGACTAATGTTTTTAGCGCTTGATATTCAATACCACCCACAAGTTTTTCGATACTGACTACAACAGGCACTAGGTAAAAAAAATCGGGGGCTTGGGCAACTTTCTTTATTAAATCAGCACGAATATCCGCTAATGCTGACGTTCTTAAATGTAAAACAGAAAGGGTAAAGCTTGACCCTTTAAATTCGATGCTTGCAGCAGCCATAATGAAGGTGTTCCTAAATAAAAACTCAATGTATCTAGATGCAATTTACCTGATAAGTGCAACTAAACATAATGCAATGTGACATAAAATAGTTAGTATTACTGTTATCTTACCAATAGATAGCAGTAATGCTAGAAAATTAGAGTACTATAACGCACTTTTCAGTTTTAAAATCAAAGCCTCTTGATCGTGTTGAGACAGCTTAATTTTATTATTTGCCATGAGGAGTGAATAACTTAAATTAACTGATGCCACCAATAAAGCACGCTCACTGCTTGCTGTACTTTTTTGTTTCTTAATGTCATCACACATAGCAGCAAGATTACTCGCTGCTTGCTTTAAATCATCTACTTGTTCAGCTGGACAAAAAAATTGGTGTTGCTTGCCCATAATTTCAATGCTGATACCTTTGGAGTCTTCAACCAACATTAACTAAGCTCTTCTACACTTTGTAATTTACTTAATAGGCTGGTTAATACACTATTTGTTTGCTTTTGTTTTTCTTCACCTTCAAGCGCTTCTAGTTGTAACATTTCATTTTCATCGACTAGCACTGATTTTTGTAGTTCTAATTCTGCCACTTGGCTTTTTAATAGGTTATTCTTTGCAATGATCTGTTCAATCAGTTGTTCGAGTTGAGGAAGAGTATTTTCTAACATAAGGCGCTCTGGTTAACTGTAGTAAATAAAGGCGACAAACTTAATCTAAAGTGAGACAAAATGCTACTTTTTAGCGTAAGTATTAGCTTAATTTATGTAACAATTATCAACCGTAAAGTTAAACAGGTCATTATGACTAAAAAACATACAGTTAGGCGTAAAATCAAGCAGTAATACTTACCACTGTTCCAACTTATTATTCTGTATGATATTAACTACCACAATCAATGGTAAAATTAGTTTAGGATGCGGGCTTTTTCTTATGCCCTGGTGGGTGTTAAAGTTTTCTATTTAATTTAGCGGTAGAACAAATATTTAACTCTTTTGGAAAAACACTAAGCATTCTTTAAACTGAATTTTATATAAAAATCACTAACCTTATGATTAACAGCTTTGCTATAATTGACAGTAAGATGGTGACTTTAAAGCTGCTTATAAATTTAAAACGACATCAAACCTTATTCAAACAGTTAAGGCGCTTATCTTAATAAAATTTTTCATGAGAACCTTTAGTAAAAAAATTATTAAACAATCAACTAAATCTTATCTATAAAAGCTCAATATACTTGTCCATTAAGTTTTTTCTTGAGTTAAATATATTTGATTTATTAACTGTACTACTTTTTCATCCAAAGAAATGGCTAAATACCAGAAATAAAATCTAGTCCGTTGTTACGCTACGTTGAGTTTTTATCTCTGGCATTTACCTTTCACCATTAGAAAAAATCTCATAATTAATCAAATTTTCAAGCAAACTGTATACAGTATCTTTTAAATAGGAGCACTTAGTGCCAACATCTTCACTTATATCAGCTATGTCAAACAATAAAGTTGCCGCGCCAATAGCTAAAAAAATACCACATAAAATGGCCATTCACCATCATCAGCGGGTGGATAATTATTATTGGATGCGTGATGACGATCGGATTGACGAAGAGGTATTGGCACACCTCAAGGATGAAAATGATTATGCTGATACTATGTTAGCCGAGCAAAAGCCTTTACAAGAATTACTTTTTCAAGAGCTTAAAGCCCGAGTGGTAAAAGACGATAATACTGTGCCAGCAAAAGACGGTAAGTATTGGTATCATAGCGAAATTAGTGGCGAACAAGAGTTTTCAAATTTTTATCGAGCGACCAGCTTTGCTGGTGAAAACAAAACCCTGTTATTAGATGTTAATGAACGCGCCAAAGACCATGAGTTTTATGATTTAGGCGATGTCTCAATAAGTCCTAACGATCAATTAATGTCAATCTCTGAAGACACTGATAGCCGCCGTATTTACACCATCATCTTTAAAGATTTAAACCAAGCTATCGACTTAGCCGATATTTATTTAACAGATATTCTCGTCGAAACTGAAGGCGAAGTGGTTTGGGCTAACGACAATCAAACCGTATTCTATGTCAAAAAAGATCTCGAAACCTTGTTAGGTACGCAAGTTTATCGTCACAAATTAGGCACTGCGCAATCTGATGATGTGCTGGTTTATGAAGAAAAAGATCACAGCTTTTACATGAGCTTGGATAAGAGCAGAGATGACAGTCAAATTTATATTTGTTTACACGCCACTGAATCAACACATTGTTTAGCGCTAAGTGCTGAGGAGCCTGATGGCAAGTTTGTTGCGCTGTTTCCATATCAAGAGCAACACGAATACCACGCTGATAAAATGGCTGAACACTTTTACATTGTCACTAACTATCAAGCGAAAAACTTTAGATTAATGAAAGTAGAAGTTGATCGGGTTAATGATATCAATAACTGGCAAGAAGTTATTCCGCATAGAAGCAATGTGCTGTTAGAAGGTATTGAATTATTTCATCACTTCATTGTGGTTACCGAACGAGAAAATGGCCAAATTCGTTTTATAGTTCACACCACACAGGGTGAAAATGCAGGTCATCAATATCCCCTCTCGTTTGATGACCCGTGCTATTTTTCTTGCTTAGGTGATAACCCTGAGCCAGAAAGTACTACGGCAAGACTCTATTATTCAAGTTTAACAACACCCGGATCTTTATATGATTTTGACTTAGCCACTGGTGAGCGAAAGCTGATTAAACAGCAAAAAGTATTAGGTGACTTTAACAAAGAAGATTACCAATCAGAGCGCTTATTTATTAGCGCACGTGATGGCACACAAGTACCCGTATCGCTTGTATATCGTAGCAGTAGCTTTAAAAAAGATGGCACTAACCCGCTGCTGCAATATGGTTATGGTGCGTATGGTATTACTATAGATCCTAATTTTTCTAGTCAAACCTTAAGCTTACTTGACCGAGGTTTTGTTTACGTTATCGCCCATGTTCGTGGCTCAGAGATGTTAGGAAGAGCATGGTACGAAAACGGTAAAATGGCACATAAACAAAATACCTTTAATGACTTTATTGATGTTACTCAAGCACTGGTAGCACAAGGTTATGGCGCTAAAGATAAAATATTTGCCTCAGGCGGCAGCGCTGGTGGCTTATTAATGGGCGCTATAGCAAACCAAGCACCTGAGTTGTATTTAGGCATTGGCGCCCATGTACCCTTTTTAGACGTGTTAACGACTATGCTAGATGAAACCATACCGCTAACCACCAATGAATATGACGAATGGGGTAATCCAAACGAAGCAAAAGCTTACCAGGATATTTTAGCTTATTCGCCTATTGACAATATCAGCGCGCAGCACTACCCCAATATACTGGTGACCACCGGCTTGCACGACTCACAAGTACAGTACTTTGAACCCATGAAGTGGGTAGCAAAACTGCGAGAGTTTAAAACAGATGATAACCTACTGCTCTTTAAAACAGATATGGACGCGGGCCATGGCGGTGCATCAGGACGCTTTAAACGCCTAAAAGAAAGCGCCTTGGAGATGAGCTTTTTTATCTCATTACTACCAGAAAGTAGTAATGATATTTAAGGAGAATAAAGTTAACTAAGTGAAGTTACCTGATTAGAAATATCAGAGTAGAGTTAACAAAGTAAGTCATTGATATTGTTATTCATAAGTTTTATTTTTGTCACTTTTGAATAACAATACCCCTGCACAATACATGATCACATCTAGCACAAAACAGACGTTTTTATCAAGGGAGTTCGTCCCAACTACTACTTGCTTACCACCTGAAATACATCAGTAGAAAAAGGCAATATAAGAAGTAATTTGTCATTACTTTCCTTAACATTTTACCTTAGCAGTTGACCTTAATAAGGTTATTTAAATTTTTAGTGCTAAATGCCAGGTATTCAAACAACAGGTAAGTTTTGAGCAAGCCATTGGGTAAGTTGTGCTTTCGGTAAAGCCCCTGACATACGCGCGATTTCTTTACCGTGATGAAATATCATTAAAGTAGGAATTGAACGAATACTATAACCGCCCGCGGTATTTTGATTATGTTCTGTGTCTAACTTCACAAAACAAGCCTGGGTAGACATCTCGCCTGCCACTTGTTCAAAAGTGGGTGCAAATTGTTTACACGGCCCGCACCATGATGCCCAAAAATCAACCACTACCGGCAAATCATTGTCGGTAACATAACGGCTAAAGTTTTTATCACTACCTGTAATAGGGCTCGTTGAAAGCACTGATTTTCCACACTTGCCACAAACAGGTTTATTATTGAGCTTGTCTTTAGCTAAGCGATTTTTTGTACTGCAATGTGCGCAAACTATTTGAATAGGTGAATTAGACATAGTAAACCTCAGTAAAAGTGTTTTAACATTCGTTTAAAAATAGCAAATAAAGTCCTGAAATGGGCTTTTGCCGGTTTTAATTTAAGTAGGTCGATTTTATTAATAACTTTATAGTATAAAAATCAGCGTGTTTTTAATAAATTATGTTCTGCTACACATTATTGACATTGCCGGTAAGTAAAAAGGCAGGTCTTTCATTTGTGCTCTCAAATTAACCCATGATTGAAAGAACAGAATAAACCTCTCGCTTTTAACTCATATGCCTTTGTTGTCGCTGCAGTGATTTATTTTTCACTATGGTTGCTGCTTGTGGAACCGCATAAAGGCTCAAGCTGCTAAACAAGCTTTTCAAATTAGCTGCCTCGTAATCCTGCTCTATTTTTTCGATAACTGTTTCATGTTTTTCAGGATACAAAGCTTCAACCGCTTGTGAAATTAGCTCAAATAGCTTTTTCAGGTTAATTTTATGAATTTGCCCAGTTTTATTAAAAATCCACTCGGTAATCGCCATAAAATCATCAAACGGTTCATTCGACAACATATGGGGTAAGGCGTATTTAAAACGCCCTGAATTACCTATCATGTCCCAATAGCGAGCAAAGCGGTTAATACGTTGCATGGTAGTAAAACTTACCCGGTCGGTACTTAAGATATTAAAAGGTGGCAAGGGATTAAAACGCAAATCAAATGCTTCGGTATGTCGAATGATCGGGCTACCTTTCAAACGTTTCAATATACCCATTTGAATTTCATGCGGACGACAATGATAAAGTTGGTTGAAACTGTCTTTAAAGGTCTCAAAAGTTTCACCGGGTAAACCAAAAATAAGATCAGCATGAATATGCGCGTGGGTATTATCTTTTAACCAGATTAAATTGTCTTTCGACTTAGCATTGTTTTGCTTACGGCTAATATTTTTTTGCACTTGTGTATTAAAGGTTTGTATACCAATTTCAAATTGCAAACTGCCTTCTGGAAATTGCGCTAACACCTCTTTTAACTTTCTAGGCAGATGATCAGGCACTACTTCAAAATGCAGATAAAGATCGTTAGTCATTCGGTCTAGGAAAAACTGCATAATTTGCATTGTGGTATTAATATTTAAATTAAAGGTTCTATCGATAAACTTAAAGTTACGTGCACCACGATTATATAAAATTTCCATTTGCTCAAGAAATATTACTATCTCAAATGGCACAGAGGTTTTATCTAAAGACGATAAACAAAATTCACACTTAAACGGACAACCACGCGAGGCTTCAACATATAGCAGACGATGGGTTAAATCTTCATCGGTATAATACTGATAAGGTGATGCTAGCTCATT
>NZ_JACGVG010000018.1 GCF_014077095.1 Colwellia sp. MB02u-6
CCGCCGTGGTCACCTCGGCAATGTTACGCACCTGCGTGGTCAGATTATTCGCCATCGCGTTGACGTTGTCGGTCAGCTCCTTCCAGGTGCCATCGACGCCCGGCACTTGCGCCTGACCGCCCAGCTTACCCTCGGTACCTACTTCGCGCGCCACCCGCGTCACTTCCTCGGAGAAGCGATTAAGCTGGTCTACCATTGTATTGAGGTTCTCGCTAATGGCTCGGTGCCTGTCCGTTTCTTGTTTATTGCCCAGGATAATCTTTTGAGTCAGGTCCCCGCGCGACAAGGCATCAATGACTCGAACTATATTCGAGTCGAAGATGGCTTCGGACTCTTGTTTGCTTAAGAGGAGTTCGTTTTCGATATGTTTACGCTCGCTAATGTCCCGCACCACCCCGGTGAAGATGCGCCTGTCGGTAAGTAGCGACTCTTTAACAGCCAGCTCCATCGGGAACTCGCTGCCATCCTTGCGCAGCCCCACCACCTCGCGTCCTATGCCGATGACATGAGGCGTGCGCTCTTGGAGAAAGCGATTCAGGTAGCTGTCGTGTTCGGCTTGATAAGGCTGCGGCATCAGGATTTTCACATTCTTCCCGATCACCTCCTCGGGCTGATACCCGAAGATCTTAATCGCGGACAAATTGAAGCTTTCTATGCAGCCCTTATCATCGATGGTGATAACGGCATCGATGACAGTGTCCAACGTAACGTTCAAACGTGCCCGTTGTTCATTCAGTTCCTTAGTCATTATCAGGGTATTGTTCAACGCGCGCTTACGGTTATTCACCAACAGGAACGCAATCAGGGTCAGCAGCAGACTAAGGATAACGGCGCCAGCAAGCAGCGTTGTCGTGTAGGCATTTTGCGAATATGCATCAAAGAGAGGCAGGCTGCTGAGCTGGACGGTCCAGACGCGCCCACCAAAGTTGATGTGCTGTACGCTCTGATACAGCGAGGATGACTGAGCGCCAATGTGGGAGCTGCCGTCTCTGTCGTACAGCAACGTGCCGATGGACGGCATTTCCCCATCGTAGAGTTCAACATCGATACTTAAATCGTACTCTCCTAGAATGCTGCTTAGCATGCCCTCCATCATAGATTTTATCTGGAACACTGCTACGGCCCAGCCCAAGGCCGTACCGCGATACTCCTCAAGTAACTCAATAGGGGTATCTTGGCTATAAATTGGAACGAAGAGTAAAGCGCCCGTGCCACGTTGCTTCAACTCAATCTTGCCGGTAAGTATTGCGTTTCCAGTGTCTGACGCCTCCATCATAGCGGTGCGACGCACCTCATCAACGAACGTGTCATAGCCCACAACCTGCTGGTTCATCTCGGAGAACGGCTCAATAAAAAGGACCGGGGTATAGCTATCGCGTTCGCCCTCGGGCTTGATTTCATACCCGGGGATACCGCTCTCTCGCACGGCGGCTATGTGTGCATCCTTCTCCGCTTTGAGTACTCTCGGATTAAAGCTCAGGGCCAAGATTCCGGGATAGTTTTCCTTAAGCTCTAAGCGGCTGACATACCGGTTGAACTCACTGCGCGACACCTCTTCACTTGAGTCTATAAATCCACCCACACCGCCTAGCATTAGCGGGTAGCTTTGTATACGAATCTGCATACGGGTGGTGATATTTTCGACAGCCTTATCGAAAACCCCTTGCATAGCCTGTTGATCTTTTTCTTTTTCAAGCATGTATAATTGGCTTGTGATAAAGATACTAAAGACCAGTATCAACCATGGAAACAGCCTTAAAAAGAGGGTGTTATTCCACACAGTTGTAAATTTATTGGTTACCTTGTTGTCACTCTGCGTCATAGTCAATCTTGAAGTAAGCTGTTAAAGGGACTCTGACCATTTGGCCGTATTTCATTGTTAAATATAGTATTAAAAAAAATTTATGCAAGCTAAAACAATAATCATGCCATTTTACAAAAAATACTATAACCCATTGTATACATGGCAATAAATAGTGAACCAAAATCTTGGGTTTTTTAATCATAATTCATTTAGAACGTTTTTTTGTGTTGCAAATTGCAAAACATTACCATTTCTTTAAAACTAGATTCTTTGCATGTCTATACCTGTGTTCAATAAAGATGCTTCATCACAGGTATAGAAGCCTAATTAAAAGAGACAAACAATAAGGAAGAATATGTAGTGAATGCGTTGCTAAGGAAGACATGAGCTTCCAACAGAAATATGTTTTCAATTATTTACGACGCAATCATTGGATAAGCAAGGTAAGAGCGCTTCATTGGTAAAAGAGCATTTTCAGCAAGCACTGCTCTCACCTATGGGTAATGTCAGCTATCAGGAAACTGCTAGAGTAAATGAGTGTTCCGCCATGGCCATTGTAGATCAAAAAATACCCATTTTTTTAGTAGAAAATCGCGAACTCTAACTCGCTCTGGGGGCGAAAGCGCCCTAGGTTTATTACTCTAATTTTTTGTGGGCCTTAGTTGATTCTAATGTCCGCTTTTGAGATTGGGTAGAAAATTGTACGAAAAGTATTGAATAAGATTTTAGGTGTAAATTAATAGACATCTTTAAATTATATGTGGCAGTTTTAGGCGCACAAGTTTCAAATATAGGTATAAACCTAAGGTCAGCTTATGGCTCAGCCTGTGTGAAAACGTTTTGATCACTTTTTCGAATAAGCACCGGATACTTATGATCAATCAATCTCAAAACAAGATAATATATCACTCAATATTTGCTATAATATTCATCAGGTTAATTGATTATATGTTGGCAGTATGTCACGTCATATTAAAGGTTTATCTCGCTCCCAAGCAACCCTCTTTCCAGAAATGCTTGACGATTTTGTCGCTAAAGAAAATCCTGTTAGAGTAATTGATGTATTTGTCGATGGTTTAGATTTAGAAAACCTTGGTTTCAAAGGTGTTCAATCTAAAGCAACTGGCCGACCTGGTTATCATCCCGCCATATTACTCAAAATTTATATCTATGGTTATTTAAACAGAATTCAGTCGTCACGCTGTCTAGAGCGAGAAACACAACGTAATGTTGAACTTATGTGGCTCACGGAGCGTTTATCACCAGACTTTAAAACAATCGCTGACTTTAGAAAAGATAACCATCGTGGGATTAAAAGCACCTGTAAAACCTTTGTTCGAATATGCCATAAATTCAATATGTTTAGTGAAGCGACTGTTGCTATTGATGGTAGTAAGTTTAAGGCATCCAACAACAAAGATAAAAACTACACTCCAAGCAAAATGAAGTCTCATATTGAGCGAGTAGAAAAGCATATTAATAACTATTTTTTGAAGCTTGAACAGTCAGATTCACAAGAGAACACATCACAATACATTGCTAATATTGAATCTAAATTAGATTTCTTAAAGCAACACCTCGTTGAACTAAAAGAGATGAAATTAGCCGTCAATAATCATCCTGACAAACAAGTATCAACAGTCGATCCTGATTCTCGCTTGATGAAAACACAGGGCATGACACGAGCTATTTGCTATAACATACAAAGCGCTGTTGATACCAAACATCATTTAATTGTTGCTCACGAAGTCACCAATACAACAGATAGGGGGCAGTTGTGCAATATGACCAAACTGACACTTAAAGCGTTAGGGAAGAGTGTTACAACAATATTGGCAGATAAGGGTTATTACAGCCGACAAGATATTAAAGATACTCAAGATTTAGGTGTATCGACTCTTGTACCAAAAACCGATACATCAGGCTCAGAAAAGAAGGGAATTTTTAACAAGTCACTGTTTGAATATAATCAAGATAATGATGTTTATATTTGCCCTGCGGGCAATGAGCTTCAACATCGATTCAATGCGATAGAAGGAGGGTTAGATATCAAAATTTACTTCAATGGTATTGCTTGTAAAAATTGTACGATCCGAAGCCAATGTACCCGTTCTAAAAAAGACCCTAGAAGAATGAGACGTTGGATCCATGAAGCTGATATGGAAAAAATGGAGACCTTGCTCAAAGCAACGCCTGATGCGATGCTTCAACGAAAACAAACGGTTGAACATCCCTTTGGTACGATTAAGTTGTGGGCAGGAGCCACGCACCTTTTAACAAGAGGGTTTAAAAATGTCAGTACAGAATTGAACCTGCATGTATTGGCGTATAATTTAAAAAGAATGCTCAATATATTTGGAATAGAAAAGTTGATGAAGGAAGTGATGTTGCCGTAAGAGGTAACTCTTTCCTTAAAAGACCCAAATATGTTTCAAATAGGAGCCAACATCAGCAATTTTGAACGAATAAAAAATATAAAGCATGGATATTCATAAATATCGGCTTCGCTACGCGAAGCCTTATAAAGAGCTGATATAAACCCTCAAT
>NZ_JACGVG010000019.1 GCF_014077095.1 Colwellia sp. MB02u-6
CGCATAGCACGAACACGACCGTATTCTAAACCACAAAGTACGATATCACCTTGGTTCAATGTACCTTCTTGAACAAGTACTGTAGCCACTGGACCACGGCCTTTATCAAGTTTAGACTCAACAACCACACCTTTGTAGGGTGGACTTCAGTCCATCAAGTTAAATGCAATTTAACCGTCGTCAAATAAATACCCATCAACAAAGCAAAATTATGGTTAATACTATTAATTGACCCGTATTTACTTAATTTCTATTTTCTATTTTCTATTTTCTATTTTCTATTTTCTATTTTCTTGTCATGTTCTCTAAACTATAGATTTTTTAAACTATATTTTTGCATAATCATTGTGTAGCTCTTTACATGCAATGGTATAGACCGCAAATGCTTAATTATTGTTAATAAAGAGTAGAGCAAATAAAAACGGATATTTTTTACTTATTTCAACAAAAATAGTTGAAAAAACTTTTTCTTGTCCCCACTTACTGTTCATCGAAAGATTTAATCTTTATTTTTAACGTAATAAGTATTCGGAGATCCTCAAGATGGGCAAAATTATTGGTATTGACCTAGGGACAACAAACTCTTGTGTTGCTGTTCTAGATGGCGGTAAAGCACGTGTAATTGAAAATGCAGAAGGCGATCGTACAACACCTTCAATCATAGCTTACACAGAAGAAGGCGAAACGTTAGTGGGTCAACCTGCTAAACGTCAGTCAGTAACAAACCCTAAAAACACATTGTTCGCCATTAAGCGTTTAATTGGTCGTCGTTTTGAAGATGAAGAAGTCCAACGCGATTTAAAAATCATGCCATTTGGTATTGTTAAAGCCGACAACGGTGATGCTTGGGTAACGGCGCGTGATAAAAACATCGCTCCACCACAAGTCTCTGCTGAAGTTTTAGCAAAAATGAAAAAAACAGCTGAAGACTATTTAGGCGAAAAAGTTACTGAAGCCGTTATTACGGTTCCTGCTTACTTTAACGACGCACAACGTCAAGCAACTAAAGATGCGGGTCGTATTGCCGGTCTTGAAGTTAAACGTATCATCAACGAGCCAACTGCTGCTGCCCTTGCTTACGGCATGGACAAGCAAGAAGGCGACAAAGTTGTTGCAGTATACGATTTAGGTGGTGGTACATTTGATATCTCTATCATCGAAATTGATGAAGTTGAAGGCGAGCACACGTTTGAAGTACTAGCGACTAACGGCGACACTCACTTAGGTGGTGAAGATTTTGATAACCGTTTAATCAACTACCTAGTAGCTGAATTCAAGAAAGATCAAGGCATGGATTTAACCACTGATCCTCTTGCTATGCAGCGTTTGAAAGAAGCGGCAGAAAAAGCAAAATGTGAGCTTTCTTCAGCACAACAAACCGATGTTAACTTACCGTACATCACTGCTGATGGTTCAGGCCCTAAGCACATGAACATCAAAGTGACTCGTGCTAAATTAGAGTCTTTAGTTGAAGACATGGTTAAAGCCACTTTAGGTCCGCTTAAGCAAGCACTTAAAGATGCTGACCTTTCAATTAGCGACATTAACGACGTTATCATGGTAGGTGGTCAAACACGTATGCCTATGGTACAAAAAGTTGTAACTGAATTCTTTGGTAAAGAACCTCGTAAAGATGTTAACCCTGATGAAGCTGTAGCTGCAGGCGCTGCGATTCAAGCGGGTGTACTTTCGGGTGATGTAACTGACGTACTATTATTAGACGTTACGCCATTATCACTAGGTATTGAGACTATGGGCGGCGTGATGACGAAAGTTATCGAGAAAAACACCACTATCCCAACTAAGCAATCTCAAACATTCTCTACCGCAGACGACAACCAAGCGGCAGTAACCGTACATGTTGTGCAAGGCGAGCGTAAGCAAGCTTCAGCAAACAAATCTCTTGGTCAATTTAACCTTGAAGGTATTGATGCTGCACCACGTGGTACACCACAAATTGAAGTCACTTTCGATTTAGATGCTGATGGTATTTTGCACGTTACAGCGAAAGATAAGAATACCGGTAAAGAGCAAAAAATTACCATTAAAGCCTCTTCTGGTTTATCAGATGAAGAAGTAGAACAAATGGTACGTGACGCAGAAGCAAATGCTGACGAAGATGCGAAATTTGAAGAGCTTGTACAAGCTCGTAACCAAGCTGATGGCATGGTTCACGCAACGCGTAAGCAAATTGAAGAAGCAGGCGACGATTTACCAAGCGAAGACAAAGAGAAAATTGAAACAGCATTAGACGAACTTAACGTTGCCATTAAAGGCGATAGTAAAGAAGAAATCGATGCCAAAACTCAAGTCGTTGTTGAAGCTTCAGCTAAGTTAATGGAAATTGCTCAAGCAAAAGCTCAAGCACAAAGTGGCGCACCTGAAGGTGAAGCTCCTGAAGCTGACGCATCAGCTGGCGACGATGTAGTTGACGCTGAGTTTGAAGAAGTTAAAGACGACAAGTAGTTAATTGTTAGCTTGTCCCTGTATCGCTCAATAGCCGCGCGAACATACATTGTATGCTTGGTGTGTTCTCCTTGCTCTAGAAGGATACAGTGACAACAAAAAACAATTAAATTTTGTGGTTTAGTTAACATAAATTAAAGCGCTGATAGCTATCGGCGCTTTATTATGTAAAATAACAACGAAAAATTAATTATTACCTGATGTTAATTTGCTTAGATTTTTAAGGTGTTAAAGTGAACGCTACAGCGTCTAAGAAAGAAGTTAAACAAATTAGTATCCATAAATAGAAGTAAAGAAATCAAACCTATGTCAAAACGCGATTATTATGAAGTGCTTGAAGTGTCTAAAGATGCAGCTGAGCGCGATATCAAAAAAGCTTACAAACGTTTAGCAATGAAATATCACCCAGATAGAACACAAGGTGATAAATCAAAAGAAGAACAGTTTAAAGAAGTTAAAGAAGCTTATGAAATATTAAACGATGATCAAAAGCGTGCGGCCTATGATCAATACGGCCACGCGGCGTTTGAACAAGGCGGACATGGCGGCGGCGGTGGCGGTTTTGGCGGGGGACAAGATTTCGGTGATGCCTTTGGTGATATTTTTGGTGACATTTTTGGTGGCGGTGGTCGCGGTCGTGGTGGTCAATCTCGCCAGCGTCGTGGCTCAGATTTACGCTACAACCTTGACCTAAGTCTTGAAGAAGCGGTTAAAGGTAAGACCTTAGAAATTAAAATTCCTACTTTTGTGAGTTGTGACCCTTGTGACGGTAGTGGCGCTAAAAAAGGCACGAGTGCGAAAACGTGTTCAACCTGTCATGGTCATGGCCAAGTACAAATGCGTCAGGGCTTGTTTGCAGTGCAACAAAGCTGTCCAACCTGTTCTGGCAAAGGTAAAGTTATTACCGACCCTTGTACTTCATGTCGTGGTCAAGGCCGTGTTGAAAAAGAAAAAACCTTATCAGTTAAAATTCCACCGGGTGTTGATACCGGCGATAGAATACGTTTGTCAGGTGAAGGTGAAGCCGGTGAACATGGCGCACCCGCAGGTGACTTATATGTGCAAGCGAATGTTCGAGACCACAAAATATTTGTGCGTGATGAAAATCACCTATTTTGTGAAGTACCGATCAGCTTTACAACCGCTGCCTTAGGTGGCGACATTGAAGTACCGACGCTTGAAGGTAAAGTTAAGCTTAAAATACCGAAAGAAACTCAAACAGGCAAAATGTTCCGTTTGCGTGGCAAAGGTGTCAAGTCAGTACGCAGCCACTCAATTGGCGACTTAATGTGTAAGGTAGTGATTGAAACGCCGGTAAGTTTATCGGGCGATCAAGCCGACTTACTACGCCAGTTAGAAGAAAAAATGGGTAAAAGCACCAGCAAGCATAGCCCAAAAGAAACCGGCTTTTTTGACGGTGTGAAAAACTTCTTCGATGATCTTAAAAGTTAAGCTAGCTCTAATATAGCTTGAATACAGTTCGAATATAGCTCAACACTAAAATCCCGCACTATGTTGCGGGATTTGTATGTTCAGAATGTAGGCTAAATTCAAGCGCTTTCATATTGGCTGTTTCACACCAATATTCGCTCTCTAAATGCTAATGATTTTCTATTAACACTTTACCTTATCAGCTCATCAGTTATAATACTGCCGCTGTAAAAGAGATCGTTGTAATAACGTTGTAATAACGTTGTAATAATGTTGTGACAGCTTGTTGTTATTGTATTAACAAAGCTGAAATAAGGATGTAGTCAAGGATGGAAAGCTGGTATTTACTCATGTGTAAACCCCGACAAGAAGAGCGTGTACACACTAACCTAAATAATCAAGGGATTAGTTCCTTTTATCCCAAGCTCAGCACCGAAAAACTGCTAAAAGGTCGTCGTACCCTTAAGCAATCTGCCTTATTTCCTAATTACTTATTCGTTTGTGTAGACGCAGAAAACGGTCCATTTGCGGCGGTAAAAAATACCCGTGGCGTGGCTGATTTTGTAAGGTGTGGCGCTAAATACCAACCGGTACCCAATGAATTAATACATCAGCTTAAACAAGAACGTGCCGAGATCCGCGAATCTAGATTACCCAAAGCCGGTGAGCTAGTAGGGTTAACTAATGCCTCGTTCAATAACATAGACGCTATATACCAACAGCCCGACGGTGACATGCGCAGCATATTGTTAATCAACCTGCTTAATAGGCAAGTAACCATCAGCGTAGATAATAAAGACATAGCAGTTAACGGTTAAAAACCAAGTTGTTCGAAGTTAGAAGCTAGTTGTTCGATGTTAGTTGTTAAATCTCAGAGATCAAATTTTAGCGGCCTAAAACCTAGCCGCTAAAATTTTAAAATTAAAGCACATTATCAGTACGTAGGAACTGCAACCTAGGGGCGGAAGCGTGTCTGCAAGACAAAGCTTCTAGGAAAAACATTAGTAAAACATAGGCATTAGCAAGATAAAATCGCAACTAACAATGCTCCTAATACCATGTAAACTTATTAACTTATTAACTTAGTAACTTAGTAACTTAGTAAGTAGTAAGCAGTAATAAGTAAACTAATTATTCAACAGAAAATCGCTTGATTGAGCAATAAATAGCAGGCTATTGGGAGTAAAAGTAACCTAGTTATTGAATAGTTGTTGCATATTTATTCGATAGTTAGGCCAGCTTATAATAAGCGATTAATTATTTTAATGGCTATAGTAGCTACAACGAATCTTTCCTTTTCGCTTTAATCATGTTTAAATTGCGCGAAAATAAATAA
>NZ_JACGVG010000020.1 GCF_014077095.1 Colwellia sp. MB02u-6
GCATCTCGCTTCAGGCAAGGCCTGCAGCAACGAAACAAAGCGAATGAGATTTTGTTTCGGTTAGTTTTCTCCTCAGAGATAAACTAGCTTTCTTTAACAATTAGTTATCATGCAATTTGTGTGGACACTCACATTAACGTTGATTTTACATAGTTACCTTCGGGTAACAAAAAAACAGCTTAATATGATGTCACACAAAAATAAGTATCATT
>NZ_JACGVG010000021.1 GCF_014077095.1 Colwellia sp. MB02u-6
AATGATACTTATTTTTGTGTGACATCATATTAAGCTGTTTTTTTGTTACCCGAAGGTAACTATGTAAAATCAACGTTAATGTGAGTGTCCACACAAATTGCATGATAACTAATTGTTAAAGAAAGTTAGTTTCTTCAAAGGAAGATAACTAACCGATACAGAATCTCATTCGCTCTATACCGTAAAGTAATTCGTTGCTGCAGGCCTTGCCTGAAGCGAGATGCGCAT
>NZ_JACGVG010000022.1 GCF_014077095.1 Colwellia sp. MB02u-6
ACAATTGGCGGAGTGGACGGGACTCGAACCCGCGACCCCCGGCGTGACAGGCCGGTATTCTAACCAACTGAACTACCACTCCACACATCTTGCTTCTGTAAATTTTAAAAGGACTTACAACCTTTGAAACAATTGGCGGAGTGGACGGGACTCGAACCCGCGACCCCCGGCGTGACAGGCCGGTATTCTAACCAACTGAACTACCACTCCACACATCTTGCTTCTGTAAATTTTAAAAGGACTTACAACCTTTTGATTAATTGGCGGAGTGGACGGGACTCGAACCCGCGACCCCCGGCGTGACAGGCCGGTATTCTAACCAACTGAACTACCACTCCACATATTAATCACTGCTTTCAACACAACTCGTTGAATGCGGCCGAGATAATACGGTTAAGATTCGATGCCGTCAACCAGTTTTTTCCATTCATTTGTTTATATGTCTAATTGATGAGCAATACGACGTTTTTAACAGCAAAAATCCAAAATAAAATACCATTAAGCCATTTTATTTACGCTTTTTACGTCGTATAAAAACAAACATCAGTGCGGCAATTATGATCACCAAGCTGTTTCCACCAACAATATACAAAAGTGTTGCTTGTTGTTTGTTGGCAACTTTAGCTTCTTGTATTGCTTTTACTTGGGCAAGTTTTTCAGCTGCAATCGCTACATTAGCGATTGCTTGTGCACTTTTTTGCTCAGAGGTTAAATTATTAGACCCGTGGTTAACCGATAAGATACCTGTTTTGGGTAAGCGGTCAACGTTAAAAGTAAACTCAGGTAATATTGTTTGAAACTCTCTGCCGTTTTGAATATCACCAAACACCCTTACTTTTATACGGTGCACTCCAGGCTCGGCAAAGGCAATTGTATGCGTACGGGTTAGTCCTCGCTCTTGTACTACAGTAAAAGGTTCTACTTGTTGATCTGGAAAGGTCACTTTGCCTTGAATGAGAATACTGTCAGCGTTGACTAAACTATCATCAATAGTAAATGTAACCATATGAGTATTATTTTCACCTTGGTTTGTCACTACTGATATGCTGATGGGATTTTTCTGCACTACAATCGGCTTTTGTCGTAACTCTCTTGTGATCATAGGTATTTTAACGATATAAATAGGTTGCCACTCGCCTGGGGCAAAATCCAACTCAAATTCACCAGTAAATAAGCTGTCATTGGCATGTTCGTCTAAATCTCTGCCGTTATCATGAAATGAAGCTAATTGAATCGGCGCTGCGCCAAAATTATCGAAGGCCGAGTTATTGGTACTAAAAAAATCAACATTAAGTGTTAATACGTCTTGAAATAAAGGGTCGTCAATGATCAAATCACCATTAAATAGGCGCGCTACCACTTTTAATGTTTCACCTTGTAAAATAATTTCGGGTAGTGGTGTCACTTCTAATCTAATTTCTGATACCACCATAATTTTACTGTTGGCTTGTACTTGTCCTATCACTTGCCATGGACCAATCATGGGTGACTTTATCTTGAGCATATCGAAGGTTAGATCATCAAACCATTGCACTTTATCTTCAGGGTAATTGTTGATGTTTAGTTTTGAACCATCGGGGCGGATAAGAATAATGGGGTTGGCGCCACTGCGGCGATAAAATATCAGTGTTACTTCATCAAGTTGTTCGTCAATACGAAAGCGATTGTCAAAATAAGGTATTTGATTAGTGGCACTATCATCAACATATTCAATTTCAGCGCCTATTTGCTGCGCATTTGCGCTTAAGCTAAACAATAGTGCCATTATCACCTGAGCACAGCGTTCTATGAATAATGGTTTGGTGTTAAACAAAGCTATTTTTGCTTTACTTTTTTCTATCGTATTTATTTCAGCCTTGACTATTTCAACCCTATTTATGTCAATCCTGCTTATTTCAACCATAGTGGCGCAGCCCCTTTGTCATTAACAATAACTAAACGATTTTTGTGCTCAACTAGTTCATCGGCAGTAGCAACCAAAACCTTTAATTTTTGGTTGCTACTATTCACCCTGCGAATGGCGTTGGCATCTTCTACTTGGCTGTCACCTGATTGCAAGTTCAACGTTGCCTGTTTACGGGTCATTTCAATGTAAACAAACGCCAGTAACTGCGCATCTATTAACGCACCATGGTAAGTACGGTCAATTAATTTATCAACCTTATAAAAACGGGCTAAGTAATCTAAGGTCTTAGGTGAGCCAAATTCGTCTTTGGCTACTTTTAAGGTATCGGTAATACTACAAATATCAGTTGTTTTAGGCAGGCCTCGCACCATCGAAAACTCATGGTCCATAAAACCAACATCAAACTTGGCATTATGAATAACTAAACGAGCACCTTTAATAAAATTAACAAAATCTTGGCTTACTTGTTCAAACACTGGTTTGTCACGTAAAAAATCGTCGGTTAAACCATGAATATTAATAACTTCTTGGTCCATTACCATTTGTATGCCGCGCACCGTTGGCTTAACATAAACGTGAAAATTTCTGCCTGTGAGCTGACGGTTGATCATCTCTACACAACCAATTTCAACAATACGGTGCCCTTCACGAGGATTGAGACCTGTGGTTTCTGTATCCAGTATGATCAGCCGTTCGTCTTGTGTATTTTGTTCAATCAATGTCTAACCCTTAAATTTTTGTCATGCCTTTTTTTACATGATGGTATGAAGACTTTTAATGTCACTTTTCAGGTAAAGCTTCAGGAAATTCTGCAATGTTAATGGTAAGTCTTTTACTCAATAAAATATAGACAATCGCAGATATTACCAACGAACAATGCATTAGCAACCAAGTTATCGATTGAAGTTGCCAAATAAAATAGCCTAAAACTCCAATAAGCAAATCAAAAGTTAACGCTACAATGAGTAATACTTTACATTTTCGCCAACAAATACGTACCCAAATTTGCGCTTTAGGTCGGCGTAAACTTAATATAAGTACAATAAATAAGCCAATAACACCTGACGCTAAATTTAAATAAAACAGTGCTGTTTGTGGAAAAACCCATTGAATCATACCCACGTGATCACGCATATTAGTCACTGACATGATCCAAATAATATAGGCACGCAATATAAACAGTAAAATAATGTAAATACCGGGTGCTAATTTTAAGCAGTCAAAGCTATCAAAGTGTTTTGGTAAAAAGTGGGCGTAATATTTAGCTGACATAAACCATTACTTATCAATAACACTTTGATCAATTTCTGTTTTGTTGTCCGCTTTTGCATGCCTAGCAACAGACTCAATTTCTAAATACTTTTGCCCTAAGGTAATCGCTTTTACTGCTTTTGAGCGAAATTCTCGGTTGTACAAAGTATAAACAACAAATAAGCTGGCTATCATAAAAACTAATGGATGAAAAAACCAACATAAAGCAGCAATAGAGAAATAATAAGAGCGTAAACCATAGTTATAAGCATGAGCCGCTTGGTCTTGCACTACGGCTATTTGTTCAGCGTATTTTTTCAAATTTTCATTGTGACCACTCGGGTCAAACGGACAAGCACCAATCATAACATTCACAAAACCATATTGGCGCATTGACCAAGTAAATTGAAAAAATGACAAAACAAAAATGAACGCCAGCAAACTGAGCTTTAATTGGATCATCACATGATTAGGAAAGTTAGCATATGGAATGGAGCCAATCACTGACTCAAGTCGCTCAACTTGAGCAAACAGTGTTAAAACACCAGCTAATATTAACAAAGTAGAGGAAGCAAAAAAGGCAATATTACGTTCTAAATTAGCGAGTAATGCGGCCTCACTAACCCGAACATCACGGCCAATAACTTCATTCATCCAGTAAATTCTATGTTGATGCAAGCATCTTGCAACACAGTTCGTTGTTTTTGCTTTTTTACGTGAAAACCCGGTATACCCCACCCAACAAATAAAAAAACAGCAAAGCGCGATAACATCAAGCAGAGAAAATGGCATAGTATTTACAAAGACTTATCATTTTTAATAAAGATGAAGTTATTATGCTCTACAATTTTTTAAGATTCGAGTAATCATTCATTAATTCTTCATTAATTCTTCATTAATTCTTCATAATTTCTGTATAACTTTTGTATAATAATATTAATTAAAGTAACGAATTAGGTTACTTGACGTTATACTAAAAAAGCTAAAAAATAGGATGGTAAATTAATCGTATTAACAAGTAACTAGGTAATAAAAACTGCTTTATCAGCCAAGTTAATTGTAACCTAAATAAGCGCCTAAACGCTAAAATTAAGCAAAACTAGCCCATTGAACCCCGATGGCGAAAAGGTATTTATTACTCAATTAACCGATTGACACACTGCCTAGCAATTTAATCTACAAACTTTGTATTTTTTATTAATCATCGCCAAAAAAATCATTCAACTATTGATCTCGCGCTTCTAAATTAACGCCCAAAATATGCACCGACATAGCAAAAGGTCATCGACCAAGCGACTCTCTATCGCATTAAAATCAGGTTCTGAATGAACGCGTTTGTTGATTAAACCTAGCGATGCTTAGCTTACATAAGCCTCATACTTTGTCTCATCAATGACACTATAAATAGTGTCATAAGTAACAAAATAAGTAAGGTCATATTTTTATATTGCTAAAGAAACCATCATTAACAGAGGCTTTTTTCTACTAAAACAGAAGTTTGCATTGCCATTGGTTAGTAAATTTGTAACAATTTGTGAAAAGGAATTCTAGTTAATGTAAAAGTTATTACGTTAAAATATAAAATAATAAGATTGGAGTGGTAAATTTGAAGTTTAGTATTCGTGGCTTATCTATATTCGCCAGCGCATTTATACTATTTATACAGCCTAGTGTTGCTCAAGAAAACACCGTTAAACTGGCACAATTAAATATTCCCCATGTAGACCTTAAATTAGAAATTGACGGTAAGTTAAATGATGCTATATGGCAGCAAGCCCTTGATGTATCTCTTAATATTGTTAACAGCCCTTGGAACAATAAATCCAGCCCAGTTTTAACAACCGCAAAAATTGTTGAAAATGGCGAGTTTCTTTACATCGCTTTTATTGCCCAAGATCCTAACCCTGAATTAATTCAAGGATTTTTAGGTGACCGCGATACTCGCTGGAGAGATGACTTAGTTGGTTTTAAATTAGATACTTACAATAATCGCCGTTTAAACTACGAGTTTTTTGTTAATCCACACGGCATACAACATGACGCTATTTTCAATGAAATGACCGGCAGTAAAGACGAAGCGTGGGATGGTATTTGGCAATCTGCCGGTAAAATAACAAACACTGGCTATCAAGTTGAAATTGCGATTCCCTATCATATTTTAAATTTTGACGAAAATGACGATGTTAAAACTTGGGCAATGGAGTTAGTGCGCTTATACCCACGTGATACACGTTTACGGATATCTCACATTGAACTTGATCGCGACGATGCTTGTTGGTTATGTCAAATCCCAGAAATAACTGGATTTAAAGACGCTAAAGCCAGCAAAAATATTATGATAACGCCAACCCTAGTCACGAGTAAAAGCGAAAGTCGTGAAATATTTGCGCCAAAAACAGATTGGCAAAGTGAAAACGATATTGATGCCGGTTTAGATCTACGTTGGGGCATTAATGCCAACACTTTATTAAATGTTACCGTCAACCCCGATTTTTCTAATGTTGAATCAGATGCCGGTCAGTTAAGTGTTAATAAAACCTTCTCATTATTTTATGATGAAAAACGTCAGTTTTTTGTTGAAAATTCAGAATATTTTTCCAGTAACTTTGATCTTGTCTACACGCGCAACATTGCCGACCCAGAATACGGCGCTAAACTAACAGGCACCCAAGGCCAACATAGTTATGGCGCATTTATGACCAATGATACGCAAACCAATATTATTCTGCCTGGTAATACTAGATCAAGATTAATTGCATTAGATGAAAAGAGTGAATCAGGGGCAATAAAATATCGCTATGATGTTAACGACGATTTATCTCTTGGTGTTATTAGCACGTTACGCCAAACCGATAGTTATCATAATTTTGTCTCAGGACTTGATTCAAAGTATCGTCTAAATGATTCAAACTCATTCCAAGCACAGATATTGGTGGCAGATACTAAAGACTCGGCACAATTTACCAACAGCGGCCAAACAGAAAACTTTAACGACCGTGCCTTTAAAATTCAGTATGAACATGATTCTGAATATTGGCAGGTGTTTTCAGAACATCAAGAGATAGGCACAAAATTTCGTGCTGATTTAGGTTTTATGCCACGTGCTGATTATCAAAAGAGTAACGTGTTGGTTAATCGCTTTATCTATGGCGAGCCTGATAGTGCTTGGCAAAAAATGAAGTTTGCTGGCCAATGGCAAATATTACACAATGAGAACGGTGAGTTATTAGAGCGCTCAGTCTCTTCAAGCTTCAGTATTGATGGACCAATGCTATCAGTGTTTGATGCAAAGCTGGTTAGCGCTGATAAAATTGGCTTACGTCGTCATGAACTAGATTTTAATTTACCTATTGATAATAGCATTGACGGTAACACCAAGCGTTTCCAAGAAAATCAGTTCGTTATCTATGGTTATATTCAGCCAACAGCGCAATTCTCCACTGAGCTTGAATTAACCATTGGTGATAAAATTGATTATGTTAATGACCGACTTGGTGATATTACAGCGCTTTACGGCTACATAAATTATAACGTTAATAAACATTTAGAGTTTGAGTTTTCGCATACCTACAGTAATTTAGAGGCCAATAATGCCAACGTGTTTACCGAAAACTTAACTGAACTTCGTGTTTCATACCAGTTTAATATTTATAGCTATTTGAAATTAAACGTTGTTTACACTGATATTGATTTTAACCTAGATAATAATCCCAGCGCCCATTCAGTAAAAGATAACAACTTCTCAACACAGCTAATTTATGCTTATAAGATAAACCCACAAACCGTTTTTTACTTGGGCTATTCAGATAATAGTTATCAAGATGATAAATTGAAAAAATTAACGCGAGATCAACGTACCATTTACAGTAAAATTAGTTATGCATGGTTGCCCTAAGTATTAATACCAGCAGCTAAGTTAATCTTAATCACATCAGCTATCAATGTAATCAATGACCAAATAAGCGCTTGATTACGCTGATAACTGACAGTGCAACACAGGTTAATGACTCTTCCTACTCCCCTTGTGCCTAAAGGCAGGCACATTTTAACTTTTGTTGTTCAGTACTCAACCAGTTTTCGAAGCTATTTAATAATAGCAGTGGTTTTAAGCAACCGTCTGCTCAGCAGTGTTGGTTCTGCTTATTTTACTCTCAGTATCGATATCAGTGTCATTAACTACGATGGTTGCTGAAATTTTATCATGAATAGCTTGACGGTTAGGGTCCCAAAAAATCTGTGCAAAGCCAAGTAAACCTGTTGCTATGCCGGCACCATAGCCACCGTAACGCCCAAAACTGTCCCATATTGATAATGGCGTACCATCAAGCTGGATCACTCGAATACTAAACAGCTTTTTGCCCGGTGTTTGACCATACCAAAGTGCGGTAAACATGGTGAAATAAAATGCTGCCCAACCAAAGCCGAGCCCCAGATCTTCAACTAAACCTTGTAACCAAGCAAAGCCTTTATATACAGATGAACTCGACGGAACAACGACAGCTAGATGTTTATTTTTATTTATTTCACTTGTGGTATTGCTTTGTTCAGCGCCAGTAACTACAAGTTTTTTCTCAATTTTGTGTTTAATTAACGCCGGCTTAGTCTGAGCAGTTAAATGTAACTGTTCAAGCTGCACACTTAACTCGGCTATTTCTTGCTGACTTATATGGCTTTTTTCAGCCACGCTTTCAAGTAAGTCAGCATTAAATTTATTAATTTCTAGCGTCGAGGCTGTTTGCTTACTATAGGCCGATGATAAACTTTCACACAACTGCAACCAACATGGATAATCAACACAGTCAGTTTGAGAAATTGCAATGCCTGCTGCTAGGGTGAGTGTGACTTTGATAAAGTCATTGTCCTCTGAGGTATTACTGCTTGGTTCAGTCATATTTTCTGCATTACTTTGTAAATGGCTTTGATTATTTTTGTTACTCGATAATGTACCTTGGCTCAGCCCTGCTTGCTCAACATTATCATTAAAGGTCTCTAGCTCCGCAAAGAGCTTGGGTAAGATATCAATCAAGACGACGAAAACAATTAAAGCCGCAAAAACACGTAAAATTATTTTGCTTAAAACACTTTTTTTAGCCAATTTATTACCACGTTTTTTACTGCCAAGTTTAAATAACGTTATCGCCACTAAAAAAGCCAATAACTCCCCCGGAGCACCACTTAACAAAGCGACCAAACACAAATCGACTAATAGTGCCATGCCTCGGCGCCACGGCACAGCTAATGATATACCAAACAGCGACTTATCAATTTTAAAAGCCAGTGGTGTTAATATTTCACGCGTTTCTTCATCAGACAATTTTTTTGCTTGAATTTTCGCCATCATTGAAATCTCTTTGTGATACTTTATTGAGTAATTTATTCAAAACTTAGTTTATAAATTATCTGCCACCGTTATCTATATCAACTTTAGGGAGTCACTGTATTTTATCGACCAATAAATATAATAATATAAAAAATCTGGATGGTAAGTTAACTATTGCAACAGCGATATAGATGACATAAAGCTATACTCAAGCATGCAAAAAATCCACTTTTAAGACCTATGGTTAGGTATCTATTCCTTTTTTGCATATAAGATACCGAAATATCACTTCTTTTTCTGCCATAAAGGGTTAACCTACTTGCAATAGTGTTAACCTACTTGCAATAGTGTTAATGAGCTGAAATAGCTTTGGATTGTTAACACGTAAAATATCTATTAAACCTGTATGCCATACTCGGTCAATGCAATGAAAAAAGGATTAAAAAATGTCGACTATATTTGAAGATAACTCAACATCAATTGGTAATACACCGCTAGTTAAACTTAACCGCATCGTTACGGGTGAAAATACGGCCAATATCTACGCAAAGATTGAAGCACGTAACCCAAGCTTTAGTATTAAGTGCCGCATTGGTGCCAATATGATTTGGGATGCTGAGAAAAAAGGTTTGCTTGTGGCCGGTAAATCTATTGTCGAACCCACCAGTGGTAATACAGGTATCGCACTAGCATTTGTTGCTGCTGCTCGTGGTTATAAAATCACCCTCACTATGCCAAATACCATGAGTATAGAGCGTAGAAAGTTATTAATTGCGCTAGGGGCTAAATTAATACTAACCGATGGTGCCAAAGGCATGGGTGGTGCTATTGCCAAAGCACAAGAAATTAAAGATGCTGATCCTGATAACACAGTACTTTTAGGTCAATTTGATAATCCAGCTAACCCTGAAATTCATGAAAAAACTACTGGGCCTGAAATTTGGCGTGATACTAAAGGTAACATTGATTTCTTCGTTGCTGGTGTGGGTACAGGTGGCACAATTACCGGTACAACGCGATATCTTAAAGGTGTTGCTGAGCATAAAATAACCTCAGTAGCGGTTGAACCTACAGATTCTCCTGTTATTACTCAAGCAATAGCGGGTGAAAAACTAACACCGGGTCCTCATAAAATTCAAGGTATTGGTGCTGGCTTTATTCCTGGCAACTTAGATCTTTCCCTTATTGATGCCGTTGAACAGGTATCAAATGATGACTGCATGGCAATGGCGCATCGCTTAATGAAAGAAGAAGGTATACTTGCCGGTATCTCGTCTGGAGCTGCTGTTGTAGCCGCTAAGCGTATTGCTGAAAGACCAGAAAATGCGGGCAAAAACATTGTCGTTATTCTTGCTAGCTCTGCCGAACGCTACCTTTCAAGTCCATTGTTCGCTGATTCATTTTCTGAAGAAGACATGGCGTAATAACCAAAAAAATCAAGCTAATGTTTTATTATTAAACCAGTATGATTAAATTATGACAACCTACTGGTTTTGTTATTAATTAACATTATTTTGAGCTGAATTTTTAAAAGCCTGATTTGAAAGAATCAGGCTTTTTTTAATCTTCGAATATTATACAATTTAAGCCAGTAAAAATTAGCTTACTCTATCTTTGATGCCTATCTTTACGGTAAAGTGACGTTAAGTTCACAAATTTACCTATTGCCCTATGAATAATTTAAAATTAATCATCTTAAGTTTTGTTATTTTTTTCTCTGCTTGTAGTAAAGAAAATAAAAACAAAATTCATAACCTTGACAACCCAGAAGTGGTTGCCATTGAATTTTTTAATGCCTTATATAATGAAAACAACATCAAAAAAGCCGCATCGGTTTGTAGTCCAAGATTATCGCGTATTATGCTGCACTATCAATCATCCAAAGCGGTTGCTCGTCATTTGTTCAATATGTCATACGATAAAGTTGATATTACGCCCGATAGTAGTGGTGTTAAAGTGAGAGAACAATTTAAAAACTCTGCGGAGATTACGATTTATTTTGACGGTTATTACCAAAATGACCGTATAAAAGATGTTAAACGATTGCTGTTAATACAAATTGATAATAAGTGGATTATCGAAAAAACACTAAAAGACCCTTTTTAATTTCTCCCTAAAGTAACATCGCCACTCTTTCACATCCATGCGACCTTGGCATTGCCGACATGAATGTCGGTACTTAACTTTTGTCAGGAAGATAAAAGCTAACCATTCATCTGAATATAAAAATGGCGTCAATATTGACGCCGTTTTTTTTTAAACTTTACTTTAACTGTACTTAAAGTTAATAACCTATGGCTGTACCTTCGCGACGAGAATCAGCCCCACCTCGTAATTTACCCTTCGATAATTCAATCGCTTGAATACCACTGTTTAAATCACGCACCACAACCTGATGCCCTTTTGCTTCTAACGCTGACTTAAGCTTGACTAAATCGCTGCCTTTTTCCAATGTGGTGACCTTATTGCGATTGGTTATGTGGGGTAAGTTAATCGCAGATTGTGGATCAAGTTGCCAATCTAAAATAGCGATGATAGTTTGTGCGACATAATTAATAATGCGGCTGCCGCCTGGAGAGCCTAAAACAAGCTTTAAAGTGTTGTCTTGAGTAAATACCATCATAGGTGCCATAGAGCTTCGCGGACGCTTACCTGGCTCTAAACGATTAGCTACCCACTGGCCATTCTTTTTTGGATCTAATGAAAAGTCAGTCAATTGATTATTGAGAATAAAACCTTCAACCATCACAGCAGAGCCAAAGCCCATTTCAACACTGGTGGTCATAGAAACAGCATTACCGTCTTCATCAACAATTGAGATATGGCTTGTTGAAGGCAATTCATAAGCGTTGTCGTCGGCTTGTGCCAATGCACCTATGGGTGTGCCTGCAACGGCTGTACCCATATCACTATCAGGGTTAATCAAGGCGGAGCGCTGCGCCATATATGGCTTTGAAATCAAACCCTGTGTGGGCACATTCACAAAGCTGCTATCAGCAATATAGCGATTACGATCAGCAAATGCTAAACGAGAACTTTGGCTAAATAAATGAGTAAACTCAACATCTGCTAGCGATAGTTTTGCAATATCAAATTTCTCAAGTTGTCCGAGTATTTGAATAACAGCAACACCACCCGAGCTTGGTGGTCCCATACCACACACTTGATATTGTCGATAGGGTCCGCATACCGCTGGCAATTCTTTTGCGCGATAGTTTTTCATATCAGCTAATGTTAAACGGCCTGGGGCAATTGGTGATTGTTGTACTGCAGCAACAATTTTTTTCGCGATCCAACCTTCATAAAAAGTATCGATACCGCTTTTAGCAATACTACGATATACCGTCGCTAATTTTGGATTTTGTAATAACTGCCCTGCTTTTATTGCCTCACCATGAGGAAAAAAGTAGTTTTTAATCGTCGGTAATTTCGTAATACCGGGGTTAAACTCCATTGCTACCAATTTTTCTAGCCTAGGTGAAACAATAAACCCTGTTTCTGCTAAATTAATTGCATCCTTAAACAATAGCGCCCAAGGTAGTTTGCCATATTTTACATGCGCCTTGTGAAGACTCGCTAATACCCCAGGTACGCCAACAGCATGACCACCAACAACGGCTTTTATCCATGGAATAGCTTGACCATTTTCATCTAAAAACATATCTGTTGTTGCCGCCAATGGTGCGGTTTCTCTGCCATCAAAAGTGGTTAGCTGCTGAGCTTTTTTATCCCAATGCAACATAAACGCACCGCCACCAATACCTGAAGATTGAGGCTCAACCAAGGTTAGTACCAATTGGACTGCAATAGCAGCATCGACAGCACTTCCACCTTGCTTAAGTATATTCAAACCGGCTTTACTGGCATAAGGGTTTGCTGTTGCTACCATGGCATGCTTAGTAACAACAGTTTGCTTAGCGATAATACCTGTTGCCGCTTCTGGTTCACGGTCTTCTCTTTTTTTATCTGGCGCTGCTACAACCAACAAACTGGTAGAAATAAAGAGTAAAGATAATAGCCCTTTCATGGCTGAATTTGACATACTGTTCCTTAATAAATAATTACGATAAGTAATACTAATTTCACTAATTTTCTGATCATTTCAGCTAATTTAAATAACTAGCTATTACAATAAGGACCTTTTATTAGACCGTTTTATCTGTGTATAAAGTAGACCTGTTCATTAATGCAACTGCTCTACTTTTAACTACCATAACATTGCATAAAACACTAAAGTTTTGATTAACAAATATATATTTTATTGAGCCATCAGTCACTATGCTGACTAAATGATTGTTGGAATTGATTAAACTTTACAAAGCTATTTAACAAGTTTTGATACTTTTCAGGCTCATTTTCTAAGCGAGCTAAAGCATGACAGCATGCTTCAAGTGATGATAGCGCATGGTCTTTTTTGGTTTTTCTAATCTCATAAAGGCTGACTATGCCTTGCGGTAAAACGATGTGATTTATATTATGCAAGCAAGCATTGCTCATAAACATGCGATAGGCTTTTTTCCAAGTACCATCAAGTATAATAATGCACTTAATTTTACTCATCTTACGCTCTATATCCTCACTTTGATTATTATCGGTAATATTTAACGCTGGAAAGCTTAGCGTTAAAGCCTGCTTACTCGGATATAGCAATACTATTTTGTCAGCGTATTGTATCAGGCGCTGCCTTAAAACATCAGAATCTGCAAAGGTTTCGCCAACTATCACCTCGCAGTTTGTTAACGATTGTTGTAATAAGCTGACCGTACCTTTGCTTTGCTTAACTTCACTGGGATGTTGCAGCACAATAACAGGTATGTGGTTATCAATAGCGACAGTAAAAGCGCAAATACAGGCCTTTTCAGGCCGTCGACATTGTTGACATAAAACTCGGGACATTTATTTAAAATAACAAAAAATACGATAGCTAAGTTTACAAAACTTTATCGACGAGTTTAAGTCATTTATTACATTACTTTTTAATCTTGTTGTACTTAACTCATTTCGAATTGCTAATTCAACCAATCACCGCTATTACTTAGGGACGTTGTAGATATCGTACCGAGGCAACGAGTGTTTTTAAACATCGTTTTCTTCAGAATGCATTTAACAAGGAATTTCCATGCATAAAACCTATCAACACAGTTCAGCTAGCGCTTCAGATCATACCTTAAATAATATCTTAAATATTATTGTTGAAGGTGTTTGGGACTGGAATAGCAATACCAAAATAGTGACCCGTAGCCCAGGCTGGTACCACATGTTAGGTTACGAGTTTGCTGTTTTTAGAAAGGAGGTGTTTACTTGGGAAAATATTATCCATCCAGAAGATTATCCTAGAGTTATGCATCAGTTTGAGCGTTATATATCAGGAAAAATTAACGCTTACGAGGTAGAATATCGTTGTAAAAAATCAGACGATAGTTATTTATGGATTGCAGATCGCGGTGCGATTATAGCAAGAAATTCCGATGGTAGTGTTGACCGAATGATTGGCGCACATCATGATATACATCAAAAAGTTATGGCTCAAACTGACCTTATTGAAAAAAACAAACTATTACAAGATAGTCACTTATCATTAGAAAAAGTTATTGCACAAAAAACGGGTGAGTTAGCCAAAAAAAACCAACAATTAGAACGAAAAATTATCGAGGTTGAGTTAGTTTCAAACATAGACCCTTTAACAGAAATTGCCAATCGTAAGCTTTTTGAAGCGGTATTAAATAGCGAGATAATACGCGCTGATCGCTATTACCACCCTTTAACCCTAGTGATGTTTGATCTAGATAAATTTAAAGAAATTAACGACCAATATGGTCATAAAGTGGGTGATAATATTCTTTGTATGGTAGCCAAACTTGTTGCCGAAAACATTAGAGATGTTGATTTATTTGCTCGCTGGGGTGGTGATGAATTTGTTATTATTTTCCCTGAACTCTCTCAAAAACAAGCACATCAAACTAGCGATAAATTAAGAGAAATGATTAGCAAATACCAAGTAACGAAAGAAATATCAGTAACCTGTAGCTTTGGTGTTGCACAATATAACAGCGGTGACTCAATAGACAGTTTATTTCAACGGGTAGATAAACAGCTTTATATTTCAAAAGAACAAGGTCGTAATCAAGTTTACTCTGAAGTTATTTAAACTATTTAGGTTATTTAACTTACGTAGGAAAAATTTATTGTTTCTTGAAGTCTAATTGAGTAGATATAGCTAAAAAGGTGAATCCATACTCACTGGCCATTACTAGCCATATTCACATAAAAATAATGTTTATAAAGCTACAAACAACTGCTAGAGTGCGTTGAATAATATCACGGTATAAATCTAAACAAATAATAAAACACATGCTGCAATTAAAACCTCTACCCGTAAAAGCCACTCACAGCCTTGGTCCTTTGATCGTATTCACGCTTGCTTTGAGCGCATTTATCTTTGATGCTCAAATTTCTGACTTGCTCATTTATAATCGCAGCTTAATCACTGCTGGAGAATATTGCCGCATAATATCAGGCCATTTTTTTCATTCGAATGCTAACCACTTTATGCTGAATACCGCCGCAGTAGCTCTGCTATGGGCCTTGCATGGCGAATATTATAGCTATAAAAATTACCTATTAGTGTTTATGACTAGTGCGATAGTTTGCAGCCTGGGTATTTATTGGTTTTCTGTCAACATTGAACTTTATGTTGGGCTGTCAGGTGTTCTGCATGGCTTTTTCGTTTGGGGGGCATTAATGGACATCAAGTATAAAGAAAAAACCGGCTATTTACTGTTAATCGGTGTAATAGCAAAAATCATTCATGAGCAAATTTACGGTGCCAGCGCCGATGTAGAAATGCTTATCGGTGCAAGTGTTGCCACCGATGCTCATTTATATGGCGCCTTCGGTGGCTTGTTAGCTTTTATCTGGGGTTATTATACGGCTAATAAAGCTAGTGCTTAGTTTCGTTATAGGGATGTAATTTATCAAGCGCAATAGATAAACCGTTGTCTTGTATCACTCGAACATGCTGACGGCCTAAGCCTCTTGCATGGCTAACACCGCATGAATGTGCTAACAACCCAACACCGTATAGAATGTACTTATGATAATTGGCAACACGTATGGCTTTACTGACCGGGTCTAACCCTTGTTGTAATCTAGGGTCATGCGTAGTAATACCTGTAGGACAGGTGTCCTTATTACACTGCATTGCTTGAATACAGCCTATAGAAAACATAAACCCTCTTGCTGAATTTACGGCATCGGCTCCCATCGCCAGTGCCCAAGCAACTTTTGATGGTGTGATCAATTTACCTGCACATATAATTCTAATTTGGTCACGTAAACCATATTCAACGAGTAAATTAACTACCAGCGGTAAACTTTCTTTTAGCGGCAAGCCAACATAATCCATCAAGGGTTGTGGTGCTGCCCCCGTACCACCATCGGCACTGTCTATAGTAATAAAATCTGGCGCAGACTCCGGCCCTTGGCGGTTAATCTCTTCAAGTAAATCTCTTAACCATAACGATTCACCGATAACCGCTTTAAAACCTACAGGCTTTCCAGTGACTTTGCGCACTCGATTTACCATGATCAAAATATCTTTAACTGACTTGATTTCTGGGTGAGCATTAGGACTAATTGAGTCTACACCTATCGGTATACCTCGTATGGAGGCAATTTCTTCAGTCACTTTTTTGCCCGGCAATATGCCACCTTTACCAGGTTTAGCGCCTTGGCTCATTTTTATTTCAAACATTTTAATTTGTGGCGTAGCCGCTAATGTAGCCAACATTTTGTCGCATAACTGTCCGTGCTCATTCCTTACGCCATATTTTGCCGTACCTATTTGATAAACAATATCTGCACCACTGGCCAAATGATGTGCACTAACGCCGCCTTCACCTGTGTTCAACCAACATCCTGCTTTTGCTGCACCATCTGAAAGTGCTTTAATTGCTGGTGCAGATAAAGCGCCAAAACTCATCGCTGAAATATTAAAAATTGAATCGGTAATGTAAGGCTTTCTACATTGACGACCAAAGGTAATAGAGCTCGGTGGTACCGCGTCTTCTTCTAGTGTCGGAAAAGCACAGTTCATAAACATTATTGTGCCAATGGGTTCAAGATTTCGTGTCGAGCCAAATGCCACGGTACGGTCAACATTTTTTGCTGCACGATAGACCCAGCTGCGCTCGGCTCGATTAAACGGTAACTCTTCTCGGTCCATGGCAAAAAAGTATTGTCTAAAAAACTCTCCCTGCTTTTCAAAAAAATATCTAAACCGGCCAATAACTGGATAGTTACGCCGTATCGCTTGCTTATTCTGCGTTTTATCTACAATGTACATATAAATTATCGCTATTACGCCCAGCCCCAACAATAATATAAATAGTGCAGAAAGCGTTTCTACATAACCTAGCATGTTATCCATGTTTACCTCATTAATCTTGTTGGTTTTTTTAGTTGATTTAAATCTGATATTTCATCAAGAAATGATCAACAAAAAGTATCGAAAAGACTCAAAATATGACGCATATTATATCATCATAGGCGAATTAATAATGCATCAAAAAAGTACCATGAGCTTATGAAGGCCATATCATATTAGCTTAATAAAAATTACCTTATGCAGCAATTACTTTAAATCTGTGGCTTTTTAATGTCACTTGTTTATGATTACAGAAGATGAGATTCATAAATAGGCTTTGGTTTAATAAAGGATATCAATTGCAAAAAACTCAAAATAACCACAATGTTATTACTCGTCATAAACAGAGTAACGCAAGTCTATATATAAAAAAAATATCATATATTGCTTTAACATTATTATGGGTTTCTTTACCTATCAGTGCTAACAAAAGTCCTTTTATACATATAGTTACCGAACATTTACCTCCATACCAAATAGTGACTAAAAATAAACCACTGTCCGGCTTTGCAGTAGATATAATTAAAGAGACGATGGCACGAAGTCAATATGCCTATTCAATGAAAAATTATTCTTGGCTTCGCTCTTATAATTTAGCCCAAGTAAAAGCTAATCACTGCATATTCTCCGTTGTTCGATTAAAATCACGAGAAAATATGTTTAAGTGGGTTGGGCCAATATCCAACGTAAACAACACAGCAATGTGGGCACGTAAAGATCGTCATATTAAAATATCCAACCTAAACGATGCAAAGAAATACATTATTGCCGTTAGTCGAAATGATTTCACTCATATCGGATTAATAGAGCGTGGCTTTAACGAAGGCGAGAACCTCTATGTTTTAGAACACACAAAATCATTGGTTAGTTTGTTGATTACTCGACCAGAAATAGATTTGATCCTCATCGATAATACGACAATAAAATTTCGTACCGAATTAGCGGGAGCCAATATAAATGAGCTGCAACGGGTCTATGAAATCAAAGATTTACCACTAAATTTTTTCTTCGCCTGCAGTAAAAGAACTGACGATAACATCATCAAAAATTTATCAAATAAATTACAAAGCCTTTACCAAGATGGCAGTTATGATGCTATCTGGGAAAAATGGCGTAACAAACTCACCAGCCCTGAGTTATAAGTTAGTTTCGATTAAATTATTAAGCAAATATTGGCACTATTTCAGCTGACATGAATAACTTCGTTAATGTTGTAGAACCGTATTTATAAGCGATGTAAGTCTCCTGGCTAATGCAGGAGCAATTACCAAGGTGGCTAGGAAAGACTATGTGAGCGTGCTATTGCCGATATCCTGAAAATAATAAAGGCCTCAAATGAGGCCTTTATTATTGTTTATCATTAAGAATTTTATAAGGTGGTTTCGAACAACTTATAAATTCTCCGATATTCATTCAACCAAGAGCTAGGTTGAACAAAACCATGGGGCTCTACCGGATAAATAGCGGTTTCAAAGTCTTGTTTTTCTAACTCAATTAAGCGCTGAACTAAACGCACAGTATCCTGAAAAAACACATTATCATCAACCATAGGTGCATTAATTAGCAGCGGTTTTTCTAAGCCTTCGGCGAAATAAATTGGTGAGCTACGTTCATAAGCAATAGGGTCATCACCCGGCAGATTTAAGATATTAGACGTGTAACCATGATTGTAATAAGCCCAATCTGACACTAAACGTAGCGCTGAACCTGATTGAAATAACTCAGGGTCGGTGAACATTGACATCAAGGTTAAAAAGCCACCGTAAGAGCCACCATAAGTACCTACACGGTTAGCGTCAACATTGGCATTTTCCACTAACCAATTTACGCCATCACGCATATCTTGCACTTCGGGCTTACCCATATGGCGGTATATTGCTGTACGCCAATCACGGCCATAGCCTTTTGATGCACGGTAATCCATATCGATAACCACATAACCTTGTTGTACTAACATGCTGTGGAACATGTATTCACGAAAGTAACCCGACCAACCGAAATGAGAATTTTGCAAATAGCCCGCGCCATGGGTAAACATTACCGCTTTATTTTTAGCACTGGTTTTATCGTAACCTTTAGGTAAGTATACTTTTGAGTATATCGGTTGTGCTTGATGTGATGACTCGATAGCGACTACATTAGGCGCTGCCCAAGGCATCGCCAGAAACGCTGCTGAAACGGTATGGGTTAATCGCATTGCCTTAGTGTTGTTAGTCAAATCTTTAACATAAAGCTCTGGTGGTAAGGTAATTTCTGAATGCTCAATTAAAAGTTTAGCTTCATCAGGGCTTAATTTATAATTATTCATACCACCCAAATCGGTTAACCCAGTGACTTTACCTGACGCAATATTCACTTTGTAAATTTCATAAATACCTGGGTGTTTTTTATTGGCTTTAAAATAAATATTTTGTTCATCAGCAGATACTGTTAAGTCGTTAACTTCAAAATTACCTGCCGTTAAGGCTCTTGCTTTGCCATTTATCGGCTTAAGGTATAAGTGTGAATAACCACTTTCTTCTGAAAGATAATATAAACTTTGGGCGTTATTTAACCAACCCTGTTCGTTAAAAGTGTAATTTATCCAAGCATCATCATGTAAACGGTGTTGAGAAACTAAGGCTTTACGGTCAAAATCAACCGTTGTGATCCATCGGTCTTTGTTATCCCAAGCTTCAAGCATAATAGCGACTTGCTGACCATTTTCTTGCCATTGAATCGGCTCCAACGCTTGCATAACATGAATATTACGAGCTGATTTTTCTGATTTATATTTTTTACCTTTACGGGCATAGTTTTCTTTACGCACACTGGCTAGCACGTCTTCGTCAAAACCCGGTAAGCTGTCATAACTCAACAAGGCTTTTGTGCCTTGGCTTAAATCTAAAATATAAAGCTGTTCAGCATATTGGCGGTTATCAGCAACGCGTGATCGCACCTTTTTCGCCTTAATATCGCCGTTGTTAGCAATATAGTTAGGCATAATATCACTGTCTGTACCTGGTGACTGATCAGTTGCCACACTGACCACTAATTTATCGCCGGCTGGAGAAAGACTTGCATGCACAACTTCATTGCCTTTACCGAGATAAAAATTTGTTTGGGTTACTGTGTTATTTTTTACCCTTAACTGACGTTTCTGCTCCGCACGTAAGCCTTTATTGCGCTGCTGTAGCGCAACATATTCAATCAGTTCATGTTGCTCAGCAGCGATATAGCTTGGTGTATCGGGAACAGGCTCTTCAGTGTCAGTCATTTTTAAGTTGGCTAACTCAATAATTTTTTGACTGGTCATATCATGAGCGTAAAAGATATTATCAACACGATAAGCAATATTACCATTAGTTAAAAACATTGCCGATGATTCAACTGCCGACGTGTAGGTTAACTGCTGCACAGTGTGAGTGGCCAATGCTTTAACAAAAACATTGCCTTCAAAGGTGTATACCTCATGCGTACGGGTCTTATTTAATACCGCATTAGTATCAGCAACCACATGCATTTGCGCTAACTTAACTAACTCACCATTACCTTCCGTACTTAAGTTTTTTTGTATTAAATCACGTAATGGGTTGCCTTGACGCTTTTGCTTGTAAAACACAGTTTGGCTGTCGTCACCCCAATACCAAGACTCAGGAGAGCGAGCAAACCAATCAGGATTTGCCATGATTTTTTCCAAGGTAATCTTTGTTACACTTGTTATGCCTACAGATGGTTTTGCTAGCACTTCACGGGCCATAACGTCAGTCTCGATAACGTCACTAGTGGTAAGAGTTTGACTGTCTAGTGCAACCTGTTTTTGCTCTGTCGATACACAGGCGACTAAAGAAAAACTAATAGCAGCGGCAATTAATTGTATTTTCATAATTTATTTATACTTATATGGGGGTGCTTATATTAGGTAGCTTATATTGGCTTACTTATAAGGGCTATTTATCTCAACATTGGCACAAAGTTCAATGGCACTGAAATGACTAACCTTGCTAATCATTAGAATCCTGAATTTAGTTATACTAAAAAAAAGCTTAATTTTCAATGCCTCTGCTTTGTAACACGACCAATAACAAATTTTATACGATGAAAGCCTCTATCAGGTAGAACAACTCGGCAGAAAAAGCCAAGAGCAACTTTTATTAAGTGATTTTTAACTAATGAATCGCGTTATATTGTCCTCCACGGGCTGATTAATCCTTTCAATTGTCCTAAGGAAATTTGGGCTTATATTTTTTAATCGCGCGCCTTGTATTTTTCTCTGCTATAATCGCGCGCTTTGTTAATGTGACTTTTATTTCTGCAATCGTGCGCTGTGTGAATGTGGTAAATATGACATTTATCATCAAGGTATTTGCTTTGTCGGTTAATAGATCATTGTTAGGCTTTGGGAGTGTGTAATATCACGCTTGTCTCTATTGTAAAAAATTAATTTAGGTAATGTATGAACTTAGCGTCACTCCAGAAAACAACTCCAAAACTATTCGATTACCCTAAGTATTGGGCAGAATGCTATGGAACCGCACCATTTTTGCCGATGTCTCGTCAAGAAATGGAGGTGTTAGGCTGGGATAGTTGCGATATTATTTTAGTGACTGGCGACGCTTATGTTGACCATCCAAGTTTTGGTATGGCCGTTATTGGCCGTATGTTAGAGTCACAAGGCTTTCGTGTTGGCATTATTGCTCAACCTGATTGGCACTCAAAAGACGCCTTTATGCAACTGGGTAAACCTAATTTATTTTTTGGTGTCACGGCCGGCAATATGGATTCAATGATTAACCGCTATACGGCAGAAAGACGTATGCGCCATGACGATGCTTATACCCCGAATGATGAAGGTGGCAAACGTCCCGATCGCGCTGTAACCGCTTATACTCAGAAATGTAAAGAAGCCTATAAGGGCGTACCTATTATTATTGGGGGTATAGAAGCGAGTTTACGCCGAGTCGCTCATTATGATTATTGGTCCGATAAAGTGCGTCAATCGGTACTATTCGATTCCAAAGCTGATCTGTTAATTTACGGTAATGCTGAGCGTCCACTCATAGAGATTGCCCATCGTATTGCCAATGGTGATGATGTTAAAAACATTACCAATGTACGTGGTAGCGCATTTTTAGCAAACCAAGTATTACCCGGCTGGAAAGGCATAGACTCTCGAAGTATTGATAAACCGGGGAAAATAGACCCTATCTATAGCCCGTATCAAGATATGACCTCGCCTGATTGCGCCACGACATCAGCCGATGCAGCAGCTGCTGCCGCTGAAGACATGGTAAAAAACGCCGCTGAAAAAGATGTAACTAAAACCGCACAACCGATACAATTAAGTGAATTTAGAGCCACTGCACATAAGAATAAATCATGGGAAGATAAGAAAAAACCGTGGGAAACTACATACATTAACTTACCAACCTTTGAGCAAGTCAGAGACAACAAAACGCTTTATGCGCATGCATCACGTATTTTTCATCAAGAAGTTAACCCAACATCCGCTAAACCTTTAGTGCAAAAGCATGGTAGCCGACTTATTTGGTTAAACCCGCCTGCTAAGCCGTTATCTGAAGCAGAAATGGATGGCGTTTTTGGTTTACCGTATCAACGTGTGCCTCATCCTATTTATGGTGATGCTAAAATTCCTGCTTACGACATGATAAAAACGTCAATCAATATTATGCGTGGTTGTTTTGGCGGTTGTACCTTCTGCTCAATTACCGAGCATGAAGGCCGTATTATTCAAAGTCGTTCTGAAGACTCTATTATTGCCGAAATTGAAGATATTAAATTGAAAGTGCCTGGTTTTACCGGCGTTATTTCTGATCTTGGCGGACCAACCGCTAACATGTATAAATTAAACTGTAAAAGTGAAAAAGCAGAAGCCACCTGTCGCAAGCCATCATGTGTTTGGCCAACTATTTGCGGCCACTTAGATACCGACCATACCCCGACAATTAATTTATACCGTAGAGCACGAAAAGTTAAAGGTATCAAAAAAATACTTATCGCATCAGGTGTAAGGTACGATTTAGCTATTCAAGACCCTGAATACGTTAAAGAACTGGCGACGCACCATGTGGGTGGTTATTTAAAAATTGCTCCTGAACATACTGAAGAAGGGCCATTAAATAAAATGATGAAGCCTGGTATGGGCAGTTATAACAAGTTTAAAGAAATGTTTGACCATTACTCTAAACTTGCGGGTAAAAAGCAGTATTTAATCCCCTACTTTATCTCAGCACATCCGGGCACTACCGATTTAGATATGGTCAACCTTGCGCTATGGCTAAAAGAAAACGACTTTAAACTTGATCAAGTACAAAACTTTTATCCGTCACCGTTAGCAAATGCGACTACGCTTTATCATACTGAAATTGATTCATTGCGTAATGTTAAAAAAGACAGCGCGACCGTATCTGTGCCAAAAGGCACTATTCAGCGTCGTTTGCATAAAGCCATATTGCGTTATCATGATCCTGCAAACTGGGGCATTATTCGTGACGCCTTAACCAAAATGGGTCTAGCAAGAAAACTGATTGGAAGTAAACCCGGTTGTTTAGTGCCTAATGAAAGCAGAAATGAAAGCCAGCAAGTGCATTTTAAAAACAACGGCAAAGGTAAAAATAATGCCCAAGGGAATAAAACCTCACCCGGACAAGAAAAGCGTTACGGTAAAAAACCCATAACCGCTAAGAAAGCTAAACCGGGCGATAAGGCCAAACAAGGCTTAACGCGTTTTTCTGAAAATCAGTTTAATGACAGAAAACCTACAGATCCAGTAAAGAAAAAACGTAGTAATAATCCGCGTTAAAGCTTTGACCTGTTGATAAAAATTAAAAAGCCTAGCGTTACCGCTAGGCTTTTTTGTTACTGCTCCACATTAATTGATTTTTTAATATTAAATAAAAATCTAAAAAATTATTCAAGCCCTCCATAAAAACTACTATTAATCGAAATGACAGGTTCAGCAGTGGACATCGAAAAATTTATAAATAATCGCTTGAATCGACTGTCTAAACGTCATTTTGAACACTAATTATCATGGGTGGCCTAATAAGCTTTTACGCATTAACAACATCAGCAATAATAATATGAACACTATTAAAACATTGAACCGTGAACACTCAGGCAGTAGCTAAAAGTTTATAATAACTATCCTGCGGAGCGACTATATTGCTACTTTATCCCCTTAACGCCCTTTCTATCTGTATTACAGTTACTTACCCTTATTTTTAATGATTTTCATAAAGTTAAGCAAGTGCTTCACTTTCGCTAATCCTTAAACACCTGTATAATCTCGCGCATTATTTAAGGTTAAACTTAAATTAAAGTTCAACTTACACTCATTACACAATCGCTACGGAACTTATATGTTAGCTGCAAACAATATTACCCAACAATTCGGTGCTAAGCCGTTATTTGAAAACATTTCACAAAAATTTGGAGGCGGAAATCGCTATGGTTTAATCGGTGCCAATGGCTGCGGTAAATCAACCTTTATTAAAATTTTAGGTGGTGATTTAGAACAAACCTCGGGTAATGTTAATTTAGATCCAAATGAGCGCATAGGTAAACTTCGTCAAGACCAGTTCGGTTTCGAAGCAACGTCTGTCGTTGACACCGTTATTATGGGTCATACCAAATTGTGGGCAATAAAAGAACAGCGTGATGAGATTTACGCTTTACCTGAAATGAGTGAAGCAGATGGTATGCGTGCCGGTGATTTAGAAGCTGAATACGCTGAAATGGATGGTTATAGCGCAGAAAGTCGTGCTGGCGAATTATTAATGGGGGTCGGTATTCCTGTTGATCAACATTATGGTTTAATGAGTGACGTTGCCCCAGGTTGGAAGTTACGTGTGCTATTAGCACAAGCCTTATTTTCTAATCCTGATATTTTATTACTTGATGAGCCAACCAACAACTTGGACATTCACACCATTCAATGGTTAGAAGAGACGTTGAACGCACGTGATTCAACCATGATCATCATCTCGCATGATCGTCACTTTTTAAATAGTGTTTGCACCCACATGGCTGATTTAGATTATGGTGAATTACGGTTATTTCCGGGTAACTATGACGAATATATGTTGGCGTCTACGCAAGCTAGAGCGCAATTAATGTCTGACAACGCCAAGAAAAAAGCACAAATTGGTGAACTACAAGCTTTCGTGGCCCGTTTCTCTGCCAATGCTTCAAAAGCAAAACAAGCAACATCTCGTGCTAAGAAAATTGATAAAATTCAATTGGCCGATGTAAAAGCATCAAGTCGTGTTAACCCGTTTATTCGCTTTGAACAAGACAAAAAATTATTCCGTAATGCCCTAGTGCTTGAGAGTATGAGCAAAAACTTTGGTGATAATAAGGTCTTAAGCAACCTTAATATGATGATTGAAGTTGGTGAGCGTGTCGCCATTATTGGACAAAATGGTGTTGGTAAAACCACATTCTTACGCACTCTAATGGGTGAGGCTGAATATCAGCCGACATCAGGTTTATATACTTGGTCAGAAAACGTTAACATTGGTTACTACGCGCAAGACCATAGTTATGAATTTGAAAATGATATGACTTTATTTGAATGGATGAGCCAATGGCGTCAACCTAGCGACGACGAACAAGCCGTTAGGAGTTATTTAGGACGTTTATTATTCTCTGCTGATGACATTAACAAATCAGTAAAAGTACTTTCAGGTGGCGAACAAGGTCGTATGTTGTTTGGTAAAATCATGATGCAACGTCCAAACATTCTCATTATGGATGAACCAACAAACCATATGGATATGGAATCTATCGAGTCATTAAACATGGCAATGGAGCAATATGAAGGCACTATTTTGTTCGTTAGTCATGACCGCGAATTTGTCTCAAGCTTAGCGACTCGTATTATCGAATTAACAACCGGTGGTTACACTGATTTTGCTGGTGGCTACGACGAATATTTAGCGTCACAAGTATAAATTAGTCATCTCGGTAAACGCACTGTAATAAAGCTATCATGAGTTAATTTTGATAGCTTTATTATTTTAATTGTTATTACGCTATTTTAAGGAGCCATTGTGCTCAGTTATCGCCACGCTTTTCATGCCGGAAATTTTGCAGATGTTTTAAAACATTCGGTATTAACCTTAATACTAGAATATATGACCCGCAAAGATAAGGGCTTTTATTATATCGATAGTCATTCGGGCGCTGGCATGTATCAGCTGAGCGACGAATACGCTCAAAAAACTGGTGAATATAAAGAAGGTATTGCTAAATTAATTGAAAATGATGACTTACCCGAAGCTCTGCAGCCCTATGTTGATTTAGTAAAAAATTTAAATCAGGAAACTGGAGAACTTACACTTTACCCTGGCTCTCCAGGTATTGCTCGCCAGTTTACTCGTCGACAAGATAGCGCACATTTATTTGAGTTACACCCGACTGATATTGAACACTTAAAAGTATATAGCCAACGGTGGAATAAGTCTCATGTTAAGCAATCTGACGGTTACCAAGGTGTGTTAGGTTTAGTGCCGCCGCCAAACCGTCGTGGTGTAGTCTTAATTGACCCACCTTATGAGTTAAAAGAAGACTACTTAAAAGCCGTTCGTACGGTTGTTAATGCTTATAAAAAATTTGCTACCGGCACTTACATTTTATGGTATCCAGTCGTTAAACGTGAACTTGTTGAACAAATGCAGAATGCTTTTACCAAGAGTGAAGTTCGTAACTTAATGCAAGTAGAATATTGTCAACATGCAGATACTGAAGAATATGGAATGACCGGCACAGGCTTATTTATTGTTAATCCACCATGGCAATTAGCTAGCCAGTTAGATGAAGTACTACCCTATTTAAAAACAAAGCTTGGTAATGCTGAAAGTCAGTATAGTGTTAAGCAATTAATTAGCGAATAATTAAAATAACCTGAGCTTTGGCTAAGTATATGTCAGCATCCAACAAATATATTGCCAAATCTCAGGTCATACAGTACAAAAAATCATTGCACCACAATGCGAGGATCATAAGGGTTAGTTGCACAGCCTTCGACATTTACTTCGTAGTAATAGTCACCTGAATTTTTAATTTTACAACGCACTTCACCATCGCGTTCTGCACTATATTCACATCTTTTGAAAGGCGAACCCTCGGTAAAACGAATATCAAATGCATCACCACTAGTTGTTTGCCAAGTAATATTTTTTTCCTTTTTTGAACAAACACATTCGGGATCATTCTTACAAGGGTTTTTACTCTCTGAGTATAACAATGTACAGTTACTTTCATTGACTGAGGGAGCTACCTTAATTGCGCAATGTGTTGAGGGGTCAACATGAATGAGCAACTCTTTATCTTTAGCGCTGTTGCTAGCAGCAAAAGCTGCCAAGGAGGTTGTCGCTATTAATAGTATTAAACCGCTGGTCATGTTTTTCAGTAAGTTGATTTTTTGGCTATTCATTGAATTTTCCTTATTCAGGTTAATGGTTTCAAACAATTTCTTTTAACCAATGTTTATAGTCGTAAAACTGAGGATCTGCCAATAAAAGCTGTCGGGGATAGCCGAAAAAAATAGCTTTTTTAATAAATGGCTTCATGTCGTTAACATCAAAGCAGTTAATAGCAACTATGGATAAATCATAATAAATATAGGGATCTTGCACATTATTTTTAAGTGCTATGTCTTGATGATCTTTCGCTTGGGTGCATTGGGTTAATTCAGAATAATAACGAGAAATTTGAGCTTGCAGACTAGAGTCTTTATCATTAATAATGGCATTTTTTTGAGCTAGTTTAAGTCCCTTCTCATAAGCCGACTTAGCGCTATTTTTTTGGTTTTTCGTATATTTAAATGCATCACCTAAATTCCCCCACACGGTGGGATTTAATGGTGATAGCTCAGCACTTTGCAAGTACATTTCGGCTGCATTTTCATAACGTTGCATAAAAAAAAGTACTGTACCTAAATTTGAAAAGGTTAACGAGGTTGGTTCAATTGCCAGTGATTTAGACCAAGCGATATTGGCTTGTTCAAAATCTAATAACAAGTAATAAACTGCACCTAAAGCATTATAGGCCATAGCCTTATTTTTATTAATTAAAATTACCTTGTTAAACTGGCTTATCGCTTGTTCATAACGGCCCGAATTAAACAAAAACAAACCGTAATCATAGTAATGGTTCCAATTACCTAGCTCAAGATTAATCGCTTGTTGATATAAAATTTCAGCCTTATCACTTTGCTCTAATTTTGCGTATAAATCAGCTAATGAAATAAAAACTTCACTGGACTCTGGTTTAATTAGTTTTGCTTTATTTAAGTGTGTTTCAGCTTTTTCATATTGGCCATTGACACGATAAAGTCTACCAAGTGCTAGTTCTGATTCAAACGATACTATCCGATTACTGGCAATTAATTGACAAACATTTAAACCTTTTTCGTATTCCTTTGTATCATTGCTCAGTAAATATTTATCCAAGTAGGTTTGACATAAGGCTGACGAAGCTTGAATAAAATCAGGGTCCAATTGCAAAGCAATAATAAAAAGTTTTTCTGCTGCGACTAACATATTGATATTTTTTGAATTTCTGTACTTTACCTTACCTTGTAAATAAGCATCATAGGCTGCAAAATTCTCTGTTGGCATGGCATTGATGGTGTTGACTGCGTTATCGCCAACGATGAGCAAACGCAATGCATTAGTAATTTTACGAGACAAGTCACTATAGAGTATAACCAGCTCCTCTATAGAGCCCTCAGATACATCAGACCAAACCTGAAAGCCAGTCACAACATCTGTCATGATAGTGTTAATAATTAATACACTGTTGACAACTTTAGAACGCCCTTCTACGATATATTTAACGCCTAAAATATTTTTAATTTCTTCAATGCTTGCTTTAGGTTCTAATGCATTTACAGCCCTTATTGAAGAAACCTTAAATACAGCTACAGCTTTTAATGTTAATAGATTGACCAGTTCTTCTTGCAAACCTGAAACGAAGTATTGAGGATTATTGTCTACACCGGTTGCATGAAAAGGCAAGACAGCAACGGCATTTTCAATCACATTAGCAATGGGCGCTTTGTAATCAACAATGACATTAAATGGCTGTAAATTACTTTCTCTTTCTATTTTCTCAATAAGATGAGTAGATACGTAATATATAATCAACAATATTATTAATATAAAAAAACTATCAACAGATAGTTGTTGATAAATAAATCGGTGGTTTTTATTTGTTTTATGAGCAAACTTTTTTTTTATTTTAAATTCTTTATACCACTGAAAACTAATAACAAGAGGAAAGCCAATAACTAAAAATAAAGCCCCCACCTTCCCACCCCAATTTGGCACATCAAAAATAGGTAAAATAATTGAGAATACTTGTAATAAAACCCAAGATACCACTAAATATGCGACACTAGCGTTAATTAAACGGCTACTTTTTAATAATGAAAATGACAATTGCCATTTTTTTTCTGAACCACTAATTTGGTGCACCTGATCAGCGGGGAACGGCCAAATGCTATTCACTGACTTTACCGCTGTGGGTAAAAGCATACGATAACCTTTGCGAGGAATAGTTTGGATATATGTCGGACATTCTTTGTGATCATCAAGTACATGTCTAATTTCACTGATGACGTGGGTAACATGGGTTTTTGCCGCGTGATTATCACCCCAGGCAAAAGCCAAAATTTGCTCTCGCGAAACAACCTCACCATTAGTCGATGATAAATAAAGTAGAACCTCCATCGCTTTAGGTGCTAAGTGGTATCGTTGACCATTTCGAATAACAATGCCTAAATCAGGTTCAATCACTAGACTACCTAATTGAAAGCCCTGATGTAGCTCTGCATCTACAACAAAGTGCTCCTTAACCTTGTCTAATGAAACTGTAACTTCTGGTTCATTGCTCGCTGACACGTGATGCTAGCCTCACAAAAAAGAGCACTACATGCTTTTAGGCACTCTCTGTAAATATTAGGGTTTAATCAAAATATAAGTATTGTTGATATTAGAAAAAATAGCGAGTAGTCGCTATAATAAAGCCACCTCAGAGCTGATTAAGTTAAGGTTTTTCTGTGGTTATTAACAGATATTTTTTCAAAAAAAATCTTTAATTATTACAATACATGGCCAATAATAAATACATAAGTGAATTCAAAATTAAGCACTATAGAAATAAAAAACCCGCTAGACCTTTTTAATATTGAGGCATAACGGGTTTATAAAAGCTTAATGGTTAAGATAACCGATCAAGATCAATCCACTTCATCTATAGCGGAATTATCAATATCTTGAGGGGTAACTACTTGCTTACGTTTTAATACCGGTAAATCACCAGCGTCTTCCGCTAAAAAGGTATCCTTAACCGTTTTCTTTGATTTCGGTTTCTTAGCTACCACAACTGACTTATTGCTATCTTTTGCTTTGCTATCGATTTTCGCTTTCTTCGGTTTAATACCTTTGAACTTAGCTTTTAAGCCATCAACAGTATCAAAAGTCAGCTTTTGTTGCAAAAATCCTTCTACATTTTTAAAGCTTATCCAGTCTTTAGGTCCAACAAATGAAATAGAGTCACCTGTACTACCTGCGCGGCCAGTGCGACCAATGCGATGAACAAATTCTTCGGTATGCTTTGGCATATCAAAATTAATAACGTGCGAGACATTAATTAAATCTAATCCGCGAGATGCTAAATCAGTCGTGATCAGTATTTTTTGCTGCCCTTTACTGAAACCGTCCATTATTTGATTACGTTGACCTTGGTTTAGCTCACCACTTAACGCGACAGCACTTAAGCCTTGCTCAATTAATAATGTCGATAACCGGTCGGTATCGGCACGGGTCGCAGTAAATATAATTATTTGCTGGTGATCTTCAGTAGCAATAAAGTGCGCCAGTAGCTTTTCTTTATGGCTTAAGTTATCACAAAGATAAAAACGCTTAGTAATGTCTTTATGTTCGGTATAGCCACTGCCGATAGCAACACGCTTTGGCTTTTTCAATAATGCTAAAGCAAAGTCATTAACTTGTGCATGATCTAAAGTCGCAGAAAACAGCAGCGTTTGGCGTTTACGATGATCGGCAGCTTTGTTGATTTGTGATAACTGATCGGCAAAGCCTAAGTCTAACATGCGATCGGCTTCATCCAGGATGAGTAATTCTAAACCACTTAAGTGAAAATGCCCTTGCGAAAGGTGGTCGGCTAAACGTCCTGGTGTTGCAACAATAAAATGAGGTTCTTTTTCTAAAACTTTAACTTGGTCGTTAAAGTTTTCACCGCCAAGAATAAGCACAGCTTTAAATGCGGAGCCAGATGTAAACATTCTTAGTTGAGTGAAGACTTGCTTGGCTAATTCGCGAGTAGGCGTTAAAATAAGCACACGTGGATCTCGCTTACTTAACGCTCTATTTTTCGACAAGCGCTGCATCGCAGGAATAATAAAGGCTAACGTTTTACCTGAGCCGGTCTTAGATGAAGCAATCAAGTCATGACCTGCCATAGCGGCAGGAATTGCCTGCTGCTGAATTTCACTAGGCTCACTAAAACCTAAATGTTCCACAGTTGACATTATTTTACTATCCAATCCAAAATCACTAAACTGCAAGCTTACTCTCCACGTTATTTAACTTATATCTGTTGGACAATATAATTGTTACAGACACATAAAACCAAAAATATAATAGCGCATTATAACCTGTAATTGCCGATGTTTAGCCAAACTATTTTGGTTTAAAAAGAAATACTTCTAATCTAGCTGATGATTGCTAGATTAGTTGATTTAAATTCACCTATTAATCGCTCATTTGTACTAATTCAATACCAAAGATTAAATAAACACATAAGTTCAAAAAAACTTTCCCTTTACCTTAGCTAAAGCAACAGTATATGCAGGTACATATATCGGTTCTTTAACAAAACGATTAGACTTAATTGATACTTAAAATAATTACAGCTTGCTCAACCGTAAGTCGCTTAACAAAACGATGAAGTTTTGTAGCTTAATGACTCAGCTTGTTAGTAAAGTTAAATAAGGTAGAAGATCCGTAGAGGCCTAGTGTGGAATAGCTCAGTAATATTAATTAAGTTAACACTGTTGAATAGAAGTAAATAAATGAATCCAGATGCTCCCGTCTCGCCATACACAGTTATAAAAGCAGTAAAGACAGATAAAAAAGATATATTGCGCTTTTATAAAAATCAGCAATATGCAGCAAGTTTTATCGGACATGATCAATGTTATATTGTCAAAATTGATCAGTGCATTATAGCAAGTGTAATCATATCAGCCGGTCAAAACCCGGAGGATTTTTGGCTACTACACGGCTTAGTTACCGACACAGCTCAACGTGGTAAAAATATCGCAAGTTTAATGCTACATGCCATTATTTCTGATAAAAATGAGCGAAAAAAAGCAAGATATAAGAACATTGTCTGCTTTGCTGATCAGGGATTACAAGCATTTTATTTATCAAATCACTTTATTTGTTATAACACCCGTGACGACATAGCTCAGCTACCGATAGAGTTTAAACAACGATTGATGCGTTATCGAGAGAAACAGAAAAACTTACACTGCTTTCGTTGCAGTGTCAGTGATTAAACCGAGCGACAGTCAATTGCTATTCTATGCCAATAACCTTATATAGAGAGCTATTTTTACAATTCAAGCTATTTTACTTGCTCTCTTAGCTACCTAAAACCAGCTTCCTTGAAAATCAGTACAGTTTTAAGATGGCTAAAATTTTTAATAAAATATTAACTTGATTTTACCCCCCCTAATGACTACCAAAAGTAAGCGCTAGCGCAGACTATTTTTAGCAGCTGTTAGCGTGTTTTTTAATAAACAAGCAATTGTCATTGGCCCTACGCCACCCGGAACAGGCGTAATAGCACCACATTTAGCTATAACCGCATCATAATCTACATCGCCAACCAGTTTTTTTTTGCCTTCATCAGTTAAAATTCTATTGATGCCTACATCAATAATAGTAGCCCCTTCTTTAACCCAAGCAGCTTTAACAAATTTAGCTATACCAACAGCGACAACTAAAATATCAGCTTGCTGACATACTTCTGGTAAATTTATTGTTTGAGAGTGCGCAATGGTTACCGTACAATTTTCTTGTAGTAACAACATAGCCACAGGCTTACCGACAATATTAGATCGACCAATAACAACAGCATGCTTACCAGATAGATCATCACCTAAGTGTTGTTTTACCAACATCACGCAACCTTGTGGCGTGCAGGGTACTATAGCCTCTGATTCACCATTAAATAATCGACCAGAATTTATCGCATGAAAACCATCAACATCTTTATTAGGATTAATGGCTGAAATAATAGCACTTTCATCTATGTGTTTTGGTAAAGGTAACTGAACTAGAATGCCATGAATGCTATTATCATTATTTAATTTTTCGAGCTGGCTTAATAAATATCCCTGAGAAGTATTAAAAGGTAATTTTATCTCATTGGAGATCATACCAATTTCTTGTGTTTTTTTTACTTTATTTTTTACGTAAATATGACTGGCAGAATCTTCACCAACAAGCAGTACGGTTAAACTCGGCTGAATGCCATGACATGATTTAAACTCAGTTATTTCTACCGCTAATTTATCTCGTAATTTTTTAGCTACTAACGTTCCATCAATATTCATTATTATTCTCACTGGTTAAACCAAAATAGCACCTGGTAATTAATACCAATATTATTAATTAATTCGTCTACTTTTTAATGAAAAAAATGGATAAATATAAGGCATAAAATTTAATAGCGCTATAGTTTTTCCCCTTAACCATTAAAATGTACAGATAATTAATAAACTTGGTATAAGTACAAGAATACACTAATGCTATGATACTTATCAAAGTTTTGCTTGCTGAGTACATTAACACTACAAGGCGTTTCAAGTTGCTGTAAGTTAAGCTTTAAATCATAAAAAGCAAAAAACCCGTAGCGCTAGCTACGGGTTTTTAACGTACATAGATGCACTAATACGGGCGGGTGAAGGATGCACAAGAAGGGGCTCACATAAAAAACGATGCCCACACACTCTTACCAATAACACTCATACGTTTCACTGCTTGCATGTACCAAGTAGCTGCGCCATTCTCAAGCTTTACTTATCAAATGCCAGAAAGCAAAAAACCCGTAGCGTTAGCTACGGGTCTCTCTAAATAGAAGCCTAGCAATGTCCTACTCTCACATGGGAACTCCCACACTACCATCGGCGCT
>NZ_JACGVG010000023.1 GCF_014077095.1 Colwellia sp. MB02u-6
TTAAGCTGGTCTACCATCTCGTTGACGGTGTTCTTGAGCTCTAATACCTCGCCCTTGGCATCCACCGTGATTTTCTGCGACAGGTCGCCCTTGGCCACCGCCGTGGTCACCTCGGCAATGTTACGTACCTGCGTGGTCAGATTATTCGCCATCGCATTAACGTTGTCGGTCAGCTCCTTCCAGGTGCCATCGACGCCCGGCACTTGCGCCTGACCGCCCAGCGTACCCTCGGTACCTACTTCGCGCGCCACCCGCGTCACTTCCTCGGAGAAGCGATTAAGCTG
>NZ_JACGVG010000024.1 GCF_014077095.1 Colwellia sp. MB02u-6
TTAAGCTGGTCTACCATCTCGTTGACGGTGTTCTTGAGCTCTAATACCTCGCCCTTGGCATCCACCGTGATTTTCTGCGACAGGTCGCCCTTGGCCACCGCCGTGGTCACCTCGGCAATGTTACGCACCTGCGTGGTCAGATTATTCGCCATCGCGTTGACGTTGTCGGTCAGCTCCTTCCAGGTGCCATCGACGCCCGGCACTTGCGCCTGACCGCCCAGC
>NZ_JACGVG010000025.1 GCF_014077095.1 Colwellia sp. MB02u-6
GGTCATGGATAGTACAATAGGCCATGGATAGTACAATAGGTCATGGATAGTACAATAGATTATGGATAGTACAATACTAGAAAATGCGGTAAAAAAAAGCCAATTAGCCATCGCTTTTTTAAATGCCAAAGGCACTATTACTTGGGTAAGCGAACATTTTAGCACATTGACTAAAATCAATGCAGAAGAAGACAATAATGCCGGTGATATAGACATTGCAGACTTGTTTTTTGTTGATATAAATTGTCAAGAATTTAAAACCGCAATAACCGCTCAACATTCTCAAACTATATTCTGTGAACCTACTCGATTGAATGGATTAGGTTTAAGCATTCATTTAGGAGAGCTCACGGCTGAGCATCGTATTATGGTGTTGTCTGCACATCATGATAATGCTAAAAAATTGATTGAGCTGGAAACCGATGCGCTAACGGGGTTACTTAATCGTTCTGTTTTTGAAGACTTTTTAAACACAGCAATCACATTAAATGTTCAATTAGATTGCTCAATCATGCTAGTTGACCTAGACAGATTCAAGCAGGTTAATGACACGCTAGGTCATCCTGTTGGAGATAAATTACTTAAGTTGGTTGCGAAACGTTTTCGTAAATTATTAGGTTCTGATGATAGATTGATCAGGATAGGGGGTGATGAATTCGCTCTAATTTTTAGTAATAAAATGACAAAAGACACCTTGGTATCCTTAGCTGAAAGAATTATTACATCAGTGAGTAAAACTTTCATTTTGCAAATGCATCAAATAAATATTGGCGCGAGTATCGGCATTGCAATGGTTGATGATAGTTATTCAAATTATAAAGAGCTTTATCGTCATGCAGATCTAGCCCTCTATGCGTCAAAAAGTAATGGAGGATCGAAAGTATCATTATTTACAACTGATCTTGAAGTGAGTGCACAGTATCGCCGTGTGATAGAAAATGGCCTGCGACGAGGTTTGGTTAAAAAAGAATTTCGCGTTGTATATCAACCAAAAATTAATGTAACCAGTAATAAAGTTGTCAGTATTGATGCGATAGTAGAATGGCATAGTGATGAATTAGGCAAGGTAGATACGAGAGATTTTTATCCTGTGGCTAAGGATATTGGGGAGATAAATAAAATTACTTTCTGGGTTTTTGAGCAAGCTTTTAAAGAAACAAAAACTTTGCTCAACACAGCTATTTTATCTTTTAATTTGCTTGGTGGAGAACTATTAGCCACCAACTTTGTAGCTTGTTTTAACGAACTACTATTAAAATATAAAATAAAACCAACCCATGTTGAATTGATCATTCCTGAACAAGAGTTTTTAGACGTTCGTGGCCGTGAAGTAGCTAACGCATTGTCATTATTAGGAATATTAATCTCAATAAGTGATTCTATCACTGGATATGAGTCACTGCGCTTTTTAAAAAGGTTGCCCATTTCTCGTATGTGGGTGCACAGAGAATTTATATACGCAAGTGATAAAAGTTCAGATAGCTTAGAAATGATCAGAACAATAGCGAATATTGGTGAAATGCTAGGTATTCCTGTTGTGGCACAGGATGTAAAAACTGCAGATGAATTGTCGAAGCTAAAAGATGATGTCTGTCCTAATATTGAAGGTTTTTCCCCCAGCCCATTATTGAATGTAAAACAATTACGAAATTTTTTTACTTCCCATATTAAGCTATTAAAATAGGAAAACACTAATCAAAAACTCAATTGAATTAAGCAGATTGGTATACGTGAGCAGCAATAATATACCGACAGAAATATTTGATGACGAAGTTAAAGCCATTCTCAATATTGCTAATGAATATAATGCAAAAAACAATATAACAGGCGCATTATTATTTAATGGTAGCTATTTTACGCAAGTGTTAGAGGGGTCTTTGGCGGCAATAGAAGAACTTTTTGAGAAAATTCAGGGGGATACTCGGCATATAGACTGTGTGGCTTTGTGTTGTGAACCCATAGCAAGCCGAACATTTACTAAGTGGTCTATGGCATATGAAGGCCCTGATACCGTTGAAAAAGCGCAATTTACTTACCTGCTTGAAGACAGCGAAATAACCGATGAATTATTGTCGTTAGATAAACTTTTTGAATTAATTGTTAGTCATATATCACAAGAAAAAAACATATCATGAATTATTGATTGTTAGGTACTGATTGTTAATTGTTTACTGCTAAGTATTAACATATAAATATACCCCCTTACCTAAGGGGTTATTACAAGCTTAATCACATGTGCACAAATTCTCATACACATTTTCATACAAATTAATATTAATACTCACTTCTGTTTTTTCAGAGTCACTGTTTTTAAATATACTCCTTCAATTACGTCTTAAATATAGCGATGTTAATTAACTATCTGAAAATAATATATTATTTATGGTTTTCGGGTGTTTTTTTGGTACAGGTCTTAGTTTTTCATGTTGCTATGTCTATGTTAGTCTGATATATCTTAGTTTATTCAGTTACAATTTATTCAGTTACAATTTATTCAGTTACAATTTATTCAGTTAAAGGATTAAACGTTACTAAGAATAATTTGCACTAATCTCATTATTATAGTGAGGTCAAATCGTTCAATACGGAGAGTAAATACGATGAAAAGTGAGCCTGTCGACGGGCTGTTTCAATGCCTTGTATCGACAAAAGAAATAGATGATTGTGACAGCGTTAAGAATAAGTTGAATAAACTACTGTCAATTGTTCGCAAACATCTCGATATGGAAGTTGCCTTTATTTCAAAGTTTATCAACAAAGACCGCGTATTCGACATTGTTGATACTAAAAATGAGATGTTGCCGATAAATGTTAGTGATTCAGACCCAATAGAAGAAACCTATTGTGCAAAAATAGTCGATAATGTACTGCCAAATATTATTCACAACACAAAAAAAAATGATATAACTAGTAAGTTGCCAATTACTGACAAGTTGTCGATTGGCTCATACATAGGTGTGCCAATAAAATTATCTACAGGTGAAATTTACGGTACCTTTTGTTGTTATAAAAAGTCACCAGATGACACACTGAATCAACGGGATCTGTCTTTTTTAAACGCTATTGCCGATATTGCCAGTGAATTAATTGAGAAAAATGTTGAAACAGAGTTCAGTCATAACGAAATGAAAGCAAAGATTACTTCGGTGCTAAAGCAAAACAAAATTAATATTCACTACCAGCCTATTTTTAATCTTCAGAGTAACAAAATTATAGGTTACGAATCGCTTTCTAGATTTAACACGATCCCTTATGAATCACCTGATATTTGGTTTGCAGACGCATCCCAAGTTAATTTAGGTGAAGAGCTTGAAATCTTGGCGATTAAAAGTGCAATTAAAGGCATTAATGAATTTAATCTAGATACATATATTGCTATAAATGCCTCACCGGCATATGTGTTAAATGGAGCGGTAGCCCGTGCCTTACAGGGGATAAATTTGGAACGCATTATTCTAGAGATTACCGAACATGCACCGATTAAAAACTACCCTGATTTTCGTAAGGCATTGGAACCGCTTCGTAAGCAGGGACTACGCATTGCTATCGATGATGCGGGTTCTGGCTACTCTAGTTTCCAGCATGTTCTGGAGCTTGAAGCTGACATTATTAAACTAGACATTACACTGACCCAAAACATTAACTCCAACCATAGAAAATATTTGCTAGCAACCGCACTATGCGCATTCTCTAAATCGATAAATTGCAGTATTATTGCCGAGGGTGTAGAAACGGTGGAAGAGTTGAATTCACTCAGAGAATTAGGTGTCGATAGCGTACAAGGATATTTACTTGGCCGGCCAATGCCGATTAAGGATGCTGTATCTTATGTCAAAGTTTTTTAGCATTTCAAACATAGTAACCACATACTCGAGTTAGAATTTTTTTAATAGATAGCAATAAAATTTTGTCAACCTGATGTATGTTGTTACTGAGATAGATGAAAAATGGTACGCAAAAGTGGACCATTTTTATGTGCTGTTTTATGTGCTGTTAAGTCAGTCAGAAATCAATCTCACTAACTTTATGATCATTACCACGGGTTAAAAATAACCAATTATTGCTTAATAATATGCTGCTACGTAGTTCTACGGATTACATCTACGTATACGGGGACGGGTTTACTAATACCTTGAAGTTGTATTCTTAAATAGATGTAATTCATTAGTATAATGCAGAAAAAATTAACCAGATAGCTAGGGACGGTGACGCCGGCAGCCGTCGAGCGACTCGCTAACGCCGGCAGCCATCGAGCGACTCGCTAATATTAATATCGCTACTTACATCTAGTCTGGAAAATCAATATTTACTCTGATTTATTTTCGCTGTACACCACAAAATCATAAGTTTAATGAGAGTGTTATTAGTCTAGCTGAACCTGCATCCATGCAGGTAACATATGAACAGTCCATTTTTTAAGTCAATAGGATAATTGAGTTTAGTTGACCAATTTGACTCATTAAGTGTTGTACTTTTTCATGAGGGAAAATGAATCAATATAAGACATGAAATTTAGTCAGTAGTTATTCTATTTATAAATTTTGTAAGCTTTTTTTTTCATTTTAGTCCTTAAAAGTGAGGCGATAATTAATCAACTTGGTCAGTAGGCTGATTAAGCATCCACTTTTTGTTTAACATTATCATTCTCATTGTTATTAGTTGCTAGCGCTTTTAAAGATTGATAAAGCGTTTCTTCTTCTGCTGACAAGATTTTTGGAAAAATAATCTTTAACTTTACAAAAAAGTCTCCAGCAATTTTACTGGGTAAGCCACGGCCTTTTAAACGCATTTTGCTGCCGCTACTGATCAGTTTTGGTAAGGTTAAATCAATAGGGCCGCTAGGTGTTGGCACTTTCACTTTTTCACCTAAAGCTGCCTGCCATGGGCTAATACTAAGTTCAGTGGTTATATCAGCGCCTTCAACCACATATAAAGGGTTTGGGTTAAAGCCAATTTCAAGATACAAATCACCATTTTTTGCACCACCAGTACCTGCCTGACCTTGCTTTTGCAAACGAATTTTTTGACCTGGTTTGATGCCTTTTGGAATGCTAACTTTTAAGGTCCGATCTTTATTTTGCATCCTTCCATGTTGATTAACAACTTGATCTTGTAATGTAAAATTACGGGTTGCGCCGGTGTAAGCATCTTGCAAATCAATCAATATCTTTGCATTGCTATCTTGCCCTTGCATTGATTGACGACCTCGCGAGGCCTGTTGACCCGCACCAAAACCGCCACCAAATAAGGATTCAAAAAAGTCGCTAAAATCACCTTGTTCGCCAGTATTACCCTGGCCTTGATGATATTGGTCTTGCCAACTAGGCGGTGGTGTAAATCCTGATTGGCCAGCCTTCCAATTACTGCCCAGTTGATCATATGCGGCGCGTTTTTCTTTATCGCGTAATACTTCATAAGCTTCATTGATGTCTTTAAAACGAGTCTCAGCATTTTTTTCTTTACTGACATCAGGGTGAAACTTGCGGGCTAATTTGCGATATGATGTTTTAATTTCGTCTTGGGACGCGGTTTTATCAACGCCCATAATTTTATAATAATCTTTATAATTCACACTGACCTCCTGCATATATGGTATTTGCAGATAATTTTTTAAGTTAGCTTTGATAAATAATTTTAGTAGATAAAGTCGCTGAGTATCAATCCAAGGTTAAAATAACCCACAATTAATTTTAGCTAAGCCAATCTGATAGATTCATTATAATAACAAATGAAATGTACGAATGTCAGTAATATGACACTGCTAGCAAATATAAGCTTTACGCTGTGTTGTTTCGTGCTGCTTTAAGCGAGAACTTTTAGTCATGAGTATTAGACATAACTTTTTGCTAAAAATCATATTAGGTTATAAGTTATTCATATATTTCAAACAACTAAAAAATCAATGAATAAAGTAATAGCCTAGCTGAGTAAGAAAGCTAATACTCTTGGATACTTGTTAAAGTGAAAACAACAAATTATGGCTTAAGTACTTTGTTGCTATTTATCAGCGTAAATTTATATCAGTCAAAGGCAGGTTGTAAGCTACTTATATGGCAGATGCTTTATGTTGTTAACTCTTACCCTACTAAGATCACACTAAGCCAATCGCTATAAAACTAAACGATCACGCGTTGTTTATAAAATAATCACTTAAAAGTGAGATTTCGATGGGGGTCTGAGCATTAATACTGTATAATGCGCGGCTTTATTATGGTGGCTAAGCATTTGTCTATTGATACATTTAGCTTGGTTATCCAAAATTACAGTATTAACTATCACTTTAAAACCATCTGTTAGCACTTACTAGTTAATGAGTCTAGTTAACGGAAAATAGGAATATCTTTTGATCACTACATCGAACATTACAATGCAATTTGGCGCAGAGCCGTTATTTGAAAACATTTCGGCTAAATTTGGCAACGGTCACCGCTACGGTTTGATCGGCGCAAATGGCTGTGGCAAGTCTACATTTATGAAGATACTTAGTGGCGACTTGGTGCCAAGCTCAGGTAATGTATCGGTAAGTACAGGTAATAAAGTTAGTACTTTGGGCCAAGATCAGTTTGCTTTTGAAAAACATAATGTTATTGATACTGTGATCATGGGTGATATGCCGTTATGGAAAGTTAAGCAAGAAAGAGATGCTATTTACGCACAAACTGAGATGAGCGAAGACGATGGTATGCGTGTTGGTGACTTAGAAAGCCAATTTGCAGAAATGGATGGCTACACGGCAGAAAGTCGCGCCGGTGAAATCTTATTAGAAGCTGGTATTGATGAGTCTTTTCATTACGGTTCAATGCAGCAAGTTGCGCCAGGTTGGAAATTACGTGTGCTACTTGCACAAGCCTTATTTGCTAACCCAGACATTTTATTACTTGATGAGCCGACCAACAACTTGGATATTCATACTATCAGTTGGTTAGAAGGTGAGTTGAACAAGCGTAAATGCACCATGATTATTATTTCGCATGATAGACATTTTCTTAACTCTGTCTGTACACATATGGCTGATATTGACTATGGCGAACTACGTGTTTATCCAGGTAACTACGAGTTTTATTTGGCACAATCTGGTTTATTACGTGAACAGTTATTAGCGGGTAATGATAAAAAAGTGGCTGAAATTGCTGAACTACAAGACTTTGTTAACCGTTTTGGTGCTAATGCTTCAAAAGCGAAACAAGCCAGTTCTCGAGCTAAGAAAATGGACAAAATTAAACTGGATGATGTTAAGTCATCAAGTCGTATTACACCTAAAATTGCTTTTGCTCCAGGTAAAAAAATGCACCGTCAAGCTTTAGAGCTTGAAAACTTAAGTCACGGTTTTGATGGCGAGCTATTATTTGAAAAAGGTGACTTATTACTAGAAGCCGGCGCTAAGTTAGCTATTATTGGTGAAAATGGCGCAGGTAAAACTACCTTGTTACGCTGTCTAATGAACGAGTTAGAGCACGTTGAAGGTGTGGTTAAGTGGTCTGAAAATGCATCTGTGGGTTATTGCCCACAAGACAGTGGTTCATTTTTCGATAATGACTTAACGCTAATGGAATGGATGTCACAATGGCGTAGACCTTGTCACAACGACTTAAGTGTTCGTGGCATGTTAGGTCGTATGCTATTTACTGACGACGATGCTAATAAAAAAGCCCGTAACTGTTCAGGTGGTGAAAAGAACCGCTTGTTATTCGGCATGTTAATGATGGCTGATATCAATGTATTGATCATGGATGAGCCAACTAACCATATGGACATCGAAGCGATTGATGCGTTAAATAATGCTTTGAAAGATTTCGAAGGTACATTAATTTTCGTCAGCCATGACCGTGAATTTGTTTCAAGCTTAGCGACCCGTATTATTGATATTAAAGATAAAAAATTAGTTGATTTTCAGGGCTCATTAGATGAATACCTTGATAGCCAAGTTCAAGTGAAAAAAATCGCTTAGTGATAAAGAATTAGCGAATGTAAGTAAAAATACTTTTATTAACAGCTAGTTGATTAGAGCAAGGTGCAGCGAATGTACCTTGCTTCTTAGTTTAAAAACCGGTCAATTTAATGAATAAATTTTTGTTAGCCTACGGTCAGCGTTATTATTGCAACTAGTCTAATTTACATTAGCTTAGAAAGTGCCAGTTACTTTTTTAAAAGCATCTTAACAAGTTCTTAAAAACTACCTCAACAAGTTATCTAGCAGCTTCATGTTAATGCCTATCCGATTTTTTTAATTGTCTTGTGACTCTGAAAGCCGACGCTAATGCTAACGCATAGTGTTATTATCAGGCATATTTTATTTGATACAGCATAATGTTAGCTTGCCCTCCTATAGCAGAATATCGTTGAGCTTAGTTCAATCGATTCTGCTCGATGATGACTTGTCACTATTTGAATCAATCGCGAATAAGCTTGTTGATAAAGGTTACAGTATCAGTCTTGATGCTTTACCTAAAAATTTGACCACTTCGCTATTGCAACAGATCAACGAATTAGCGGATGAAAATTTTAAACGTGTGGGTATTGGCCGAGCTAAAGATCATGTTATTAATGATGCTATTCGCACGAATGAAGTTTGTTGGATAACGGGTAATACCCAAGCTAGCGGTGCTTGGATTAAATGGGCAGGGTCACTGCAAAATTATTTAAACAAGCATTTTTTTTTAGGCTTGTTTTCTTTTGAAAGTCATTTTCCCCATTACGGTAAAGGCGACTTTTACAAGCTACACAAAGATGCTTTTAAAGGTGAAGATAATCGTGTGCTATCTGTGGTGGTGTATCTTAATCAAGATTGGTCACTTGAAGATGGTGGTGAATTGATCATTTACCCTGAGCAAGACTTTGACTCTGGTATGATTGCCGGCAATAAAATAACGGTAATACCCCATGTTGGTACTATTGTTTTATTTTTAAGTGGAGAGTTTCTTCATGAAGTGTTACCAGCTTTACGCGGTCGTTATGCTATTGCAAGATGGTTTCGATTAAATACCAGTATCGCTAATAACATTGATCCGCCAAGCTAATGTAAAAAATAAAGTCATGTAATATAAGGTTATGAGGAATTGTAATTGCCAAAATTGAAGAAAAAGCTACATGTAATGAGTGAACTAAGTGATATTAACCAAGAGTTACTGCCTTTGAAGGCATTAGCCGATAGAGAATTAGCCTCTATTTATGGTTTAACTGGAATGGTGTACACCCCACATATCGATGTGTATATGCAGGTGAGCATAAAAAAAGCTGAGATATTGGTTTGCTTGAAAAATCAGCAACTTTTGCCGGTATCAGAGGTAGAACTTATTACTGCTGAGTTAGACATTTTGCATAAAAGAGCCAGAAGCAATGCTGTTTTTGAATATCAAGGCAAGCAATATAAGCGCCGATTTTCGCCATTAAAACTCAGTAAGTCAGGTAAAAATGTTCAAAGGTGGGCAAAATTTTGGCTGCTAGAATTACCTAATGGCAAAGTGGATCCAAACTGGGAGCGGCAAGTGCGAGAAATTTGGCCAAGCTACTTTCTTATTAGAGCCATTAATATGTAGTCTAGTGTCGTTTAGCTAAGTTAAAGGACGTTAAGCTCAAGTTGAACTAAGCCTAAATTGAACTAAGCCTAAATTGAACTAAGCTCAAGTCGGTCTAAGTAAAGTGACCTAAGACTAGGCTAATAATTAATACTGCTTGGTGATCATCAAAAATTTTTGGGTGAAGTTCGCTAGAGATTATTATTAATCTCTAGCGTTGAGTCATTTACGCGTTTACATCAACAACCACTCGACCGGTAACTTCACCATCAAGTAACTTGTTGGCCACAGCAATAGCGTCATGTAAGCCAACTGTGGTTGATATTTGTGATATTTTATCAGCCAACTGCGTTTGCTCAAGTCGATGCCAGGCGTCTAATCTATCTTGCTCTGGGCGCATAACACTGTCGATACCGAGTAAAGAGACACCTCTTAAGATAAAAGGTGCTACCGTTGATGGAAAATCCATGCCTTGTGCTAAACCACAGGCGGCGACACAACCACCGTAGTTGATGCTGGCACAAACATTGGCCAGTGTTGTACTGCCAACAGAATCAATAGCTGCAGCCCAACGCTCTTTCATTAGTGGCTTACCTGGGGCAGATAACTCTGTACGGTCAATAATTTCATTCGCACCTAACTCTTTTAAATACGCAACCTGTTTCTCACTACCTGTTGATGCGGTTATTGTGTAGCCAAGTTCTGCTAAAATGCGAATGGCAAAACTGCCAACGCCACCAGTTGCGCCAGTCACTAAAATATTGCCACTTTTTGGTGTAATACCTTGTTTTTCTAACGCTATGACACATAGCATTGCGGTGTAACCTGCGGTACCTATTGCCATGGCATTAAATGGCGTTATTCCTTTAGGTAATGGAATGAGAAATTCACTATTAATACGGGCTTTTTGCGATAAACCGCCCAAGTACTTTTCACCGACACCGTAGCCATTAAGTAGCACATGATCGCCCACGTTAAATTTATCATTATCACATTGCTCAACAACACCCACTAAATCTATACCGGGTATCATAGGGAAACGTCTTATTACTGGGGCTTTGCCTGAAATGGCTAAGGCATCTTTGTAATTAATTGTGCTGTAAAGCACCTTAATGAGCACATCGCCATCAGTTAGGTCTGCTTCACTAAGTGCTTTAATGTCGGCGTGGTAGCCTTGGCTATCATCTTTATTGATCACTAAACTGTTAAACATTGCCTGCTCCAAAATAGACCACTGGTCTTTAAATAGTTAAAAAATTACTTTGCAATTAACTGCAAAAATACATCGATAAAAGTATCGATGGGCGTTAAGTTTTTTGTTAATTTACTTTTAGCGATAGAGCCTTCCCATCCCATCCAAAAAAAACTCGCTAAGGCTGTGCAATCAAGTGACGCTGGAATGGTATTCTCTTGTTGTGCTAATTGTAGACAACAGGTCATTTTTTGTTGCCAAACTGCAAAAGTATCTAATAGTTGTAGCCGGTGACTTTCTGGTAACAGGCCAACTTCTTGTTCGAGATTGCCAATTAAGCAACCGCGTTTAAAATTATATCTTGCCATGCCTTCTTTAGCGTCGTTAGCAAAATTCACAATACGCATTAGCGGTTTATTTGTTTCATTAAGCAGGTGTAAATCTAATTTTTTAGCAAAATAATGACTGTATTCTTCAATAACCGCTATTCCAAAAGCTTCCTTACTTGCAAAGTAATGATAAAAAGAACCTTTTGGTACAGACACTTTCTTTAAAATTTGATCTATGCCAGAAGAGGCAAAGCCAAATTCAGTAAAATATTGAACGCCACTTTGCACTAGCGCTTGTTTGGTTTGGCTGCTATCTCGACCTGATTTAGCGGGCCTACCACGTTGAGGTGTTGTATTGTTTTTATTCATATAACTATATTAGACCGATCGTCTAATTAAATGCAAGGTTAATTTAGAAAGTGAGGTTTTCATAGTGATAACACTTTACGATATTTTTTATGTTGACACTGAAGTGTTCATTCGAAGCTTTTAAATTAGCTTTTTTGGCGAAATCAACAGCAGTGAATTTGCAAAGTGACAGCGGTTAAATACCTTACTTATGATCAGGGCTGTGTCATGATGGGCAACTTATTAACTTGGCAGTAATGCTAGCTCGACTTGCTCACTGTTTTAGTGGCGTTATTCAGCGGTTAAAATAGCTAATTTGTCACTTTATGCAATTAACCCAAGACTATCTGGGCAAAAAAAACGATAATTCACGACATTAAGAACAATATACTCTTTGGCAACATTTCAAGCTGAAATCTTGGCTATGACAGCAATCAATTGTGGGACCCCATTCAATGGAAATTAAAGTTAACTTTCTCGATAACCTAAAAGTAGAAGCTAAGTTTGATGACTTTAGCGTCGTCGCGGATCAACCTATTCGTTATAAAGGTGATGGCGCTGCGCCAGGACCATTTGATTACTTCTTAGCTTCTTCGGCTATGTGTGCGGCTTATTTTGTTAGGGTGTATTGTAACTCTCGCGATATTCCAACCGAAAATATTCGTCTGTCACAAAATAATATTGTTGACCCTGAAGATCGCTATAAGCAAATATTCAAAATTCAGGTCGAACTCCCTGAAAGTATCTCTGAAAAACATCGCTTGGGCATTATTCGTTCAATTGATCGTTGTACGGTTAAAAAAGTAGTACAAACGGGGCCAGAATTTGTTGTGGAACTCGTTGACAGTCTTGAGGACGACGCGCAGGCCATGTTAATGGGGCATTCGGCTGAACAAGCCAGTACCTTTATTTTAGGCAAAGACTTACCCCTTGAAGAAACTATAACCAACATGACCGCGATATTGGCAGGTCTTGGCATGAAGATAGAAATTGCCTCATGGCGCAATATTGTGCCCAATGTTTGGTCATTACATATTCGTGATGCGGCATCGCCGATGTGTTTTACCAATGGTAAAGGCGCAACGAAAGAAAGTGCACTTTGTTCAGCCTTAGGTGAGTTTATTGAGCGCCTTAATTGTAACTTCTTTTATAACGATCAATATTTGGGTCAAGATATTGCTAATAGTGACTTTGTACATTATCCCAATGAAAAGTGGTTTAAATTAAATGAAAGTGATGATTTACCTAGCGGTATTTTAGATGATTACTGTCTTGATATTTACAATCCTGACGACGAGCTACGTGGCTCAAATCTTATTGATACCAATTCAGGCAACCTTGAACGTGGTATTTGTGCGATTCCTTATCTACGTCAATCAGACGGTGAAACGGTATATTTTCCATCAAATTTGATTGAGAACCTATTCTTAAGTAATGGCATGAGCGCTGGTAATAACTTGGCAGAAGCGCAAGTACAGTGTTTGTCTGAAATTTTTGAACGGGCAGTAAAAAGACAAATAATAGAACAAGAAATTGTTTTACCTGATGTGCCTAAAAGCGTGCTTGAACAGTATCCAAGTATTCTTGCTGGCATTGAAGCACTTGAAGATCAAGGCTTTCCGGTGGTGATTAAAGACGCCTCGTTAGGTGGTCAATTTCCTGTTATCTGTGTGACGTTAATGAACCCAAAAACCGGTGGTGTATTTGCTTCTTTTGGTGCGCATCCAAGTTTTGAAGTAGCGTTAGAACGCAGCTTAACTGAATTATTGCAAGGTCGTAGTTTTGAAGGTTTAAATGATGTGCCAAGGCCAACCTTTAATAGTCTTGCGGTATCTGAGCCAGAAAACTTTGTCGAACACTTTATTGATTCAACCGGCGTAATTTCGTGGCGTTTCTTTAGTGATAAACATGATTATGAATTTTGTGAATGGGATTTCTCTGGCACCAGTGAGGAAGAAAATACTCGTTTGTTTTCTATTTTACAAGACTTAGGTAAAGAAGCTTATGTTGCGGTATTTGACCAACTTGGCGCTACGGCATGTCGTATTTTAGTCCCGGATTATTCAGAAATTTATCCAGTAGAAGACTTGGTTTGGGATAATACTAATAAAGCACTAAGTTACCGCGAAGATATTCTTAATATTCATCGGCTAGATGACGACGCGCTAGAAATTTTAGTCACACGTTTAGAAGATAGCCAGCTAGATAATTATATTGATATTAGAACCTTAATCGGTATTGAATTTGATGAAAATACTGTTTGGGGTCAGTTAACAATTTTAGAACTTAAAATACTGATTTATTTGGCTTTAGGCGCATTGGAAGACGCGCAGGAGTTGGTTGAAGCGTTTTTACAGTTTAATGACAATACGGTTGAACGTGGCTTGTTTTATCAAGCGATGCAGGCTGTACTTGAAATTACCTTAGATGAAGACATGGAACTTGAAAGTTTTATTGGCAACCTCAATAGAATGTTTGGTGAACATACCATGAATAATGTCATCGATTCAGCGATGGGCGAAGTGAAGTTTTTTGGACTGACTAAAACCGGAATGAACTTAGACGGATTAGACAAGCATTTGAGATTAATTGACAGCTATAAAAAACTTCATCAAGCACGAAAAGAACAAGCTGCAAGTTAAATAACCCTAGCCAATATCAGCTAGTTTTTTAGCGAATTGTTTTATTTGATTTTATAAAATTTAAAAGCCAATACCTAACGATAGGTATTGGCTTTTTTGTTATTGATGTTTAGTTGATGCTACAGCCGCAAAGGAAGAGTGTATCTGTGCATAATAACTGTAATCAGTGCGATAAAAGACGTTATAGCTTTAAAATGTTAAAGTTTAATTAATAAAACATGGGCAGTTTTTATAAGTACATCACCTTATCTTGACGATAGTTTTTTGCTTGATATAAGGCTTTGTCAGCGCGATAAAATATAGTGCAAAATAACTTGTCATCAAGAAGAAAGCTTGAAACACCAATACTGACCGAAAGCTTTACCTCACCCTGCTAGTCACCAACTATGGTTAACTTATTTTGCTCTTTCTTTATAGGCTCTGCAAGAACCATAGCGGCTTGTGTTGATGTTTCAGGTAAAAGAATAGAGAACACTTCATCACCAATACGGGCTAAAATTTCGGCTTATCTTAGGCTAGCTTTAAGCTTTTTGGTGACCTCGATTAATACTTGATCGCCAGCAGGATGAGCAAATTTATCATTTATACTTTTAAAGTGGTCAATACCAATGGTGAAAAGTGTTAGAGGTAATGAGTAACACCTTGCACGGTGATATTCTTTTTCTTCACTTTCTACTCTAATGCCTTTGTTCACCACTAAGTCATCATTTATTTTTAATTGTCTAGAAATGACCATCATTATAGCCAATAACATCAGTCAAATTTTTTCAAATAAGTCTAAAATAGCTTGGTTTGCATAGGTATATTTTTCAGATAAGTCTTTGGTATCAATAAAGGAATCTATACTGTCTAATACTTTATTTTTGATGTTATTAAAGGTGGATATCGTCTCTTTTGCTTAACTCAAGTTGTCGCGGTAAGGTAAAAAGTAAATTTTTTTTGCATACATTGTTATTATGTAATATCAACTTTCCTAGCAAAGTGATTGTTTGGTGGCGTTAATTCGCATAATTAAGCTGACCGTGTGTTATTAAAAATTATCGTACTTTAGAGCTCAAAGCCAATCTAATCTGTGATGGAACAGTTAGAAAATCATGTGTAGTAAGAGACTATAGTCATTTAGTAGCGGTTATAGTGGTTAAGTTTTTACTAAATTTCTGACAAAAAAAAGCGTTTACCTAATAAAGTAAACGCATTATAAAAACATAAAACACTTAGGGAAGTAAGTCTCTCATATGGTAAGAGTGGTTGTTTAGATGTAAGTTCAAATTTTGTTTAAATTAATTTATTTATTTTTATTATTAGAAAAATAATTTGATATTTCCCCAACTCGTCCGCACTTAATAATAAAGCTCATTGCGTATGATTTATTATGTTTTCTTACTTTTTACCTGTGTTCATTGCTTTATTACTTATGGCTTATTTGGCTGGAAAGCCTTATTGGTTGGCATATAAACGTCGATTGATAAAAGCTAAACCCTTTAAGAAAGAATGGCGAAAAATAATTCAGCAAAGAATGCCATACTTTAGACAAATGCCAGCAGATTTGCAGTTGCAATTAAAACAACATATTCAGGTGTTTTTGGCAGAAAAAGAATTTGTCGGTTGTAACGGGGTAGTGATTACTGATGAAATAAAAATTACTATAGCAGCGCAAGCATGCTTGTTATTACTCAATCGAAAAACTAATTATTATCCAAAGTTACAGTCGATATTAGTCTACCCAAGCGCTTTTGTGAAAAAGCAGCAAACGCGAAATGGTGACGGTGTAGAGTTTACCCAAAAAAGGGTCTTGGCTGGTGAGTCTTGGGATTTTGGTAAAGTGGTATTGTCGTGGCAAGATACCTTAGTAGGCGCAAAAACTCCTGATGATGGACATAATGTTGTGATTCATGAGTTTGCTCACCAACTTGATCAAGAAAATGGTAGAGCCAATGGTGCCCCTATATTAGCGGCAGGACAAAGTTATCAGAGTTGGTCAGAAATTTTTTCATCACAGTTTGAAGTTTTAAAAAAACAAGCAAATACAGGTGCACCATCACTGTTTGATTATTATGGTTCAACAAATCCTGCAGAATTTTTCGCTGTTGCCAGCGAAGTTTTTTTTGAGCAGTCTAAACAATTTAGCCAACAGCATCCTAAGCTTTATCAACAACTCACTCAGTATTATAAAGTTGATCCGCTGTACTGGTAATACTGAACTTTAAAGCAAAAAGCGAGTATCACCCTTTGGTAATACTCGCTTAATATAAGACTAGTTTATATTAGTCTTATATTAAGCTTATTGTAGACCTACCTTAGGTCGAAGCGATCAAGTTGCATGACCTTAACCCAAGCATTGACAAAGTCAGTAACAAACTTATTCTCAGCATCGTCAGAAGCATAAACTTCCGCAATAGCGCGTAATTCAGAGCTAGAGCCAAAAATTAAATCAACAGGCGTTGCTTGCCATTTTAGTTCATCTGACATGCGATCATAACCTTGATATACCCCAGCTTGATCGTTGTCTTTGCGCCATGTGGTTGACATATCAAGTAAATTGACAAAGAAGTCATTCGTTAATAACCCAGGTGTTTTGGTTAGTACACCTAAATCTGAGCCATCAAAATTGGCATTAAGTACGCGCATACCACCGACTAATACGGTCATTTCGGGTACATTTAAGCTCAGTAAATTTGCTTTGTCGACCAGCATTGCGGTTGGCGACATGTAACTTTCTTCATCGTAATAATTACGGAATCCGTCAGCATTGGGTTTTAAATTATTAAATGACTTCACATCAGTTTGGGCTTGAGTAGTATCAGTACGACCGGCATCAAAAGGCACGACAATAGTATGTCCTGCTGCTTTTGCTGCTTGTTCAATCGCCGCTGCACCACCTAAAACAATTAAGTCAGCCAACGAGACTTTGCTGCTTGTTGAACGTTGATTAAAGTCACTTTGAATTGACTTAAGTTTAGCTAACACTTTACTTAATTCAGCAGGGTTGTTTACAGGCCAATTTTTCTGTGGCTCAAGTTGAATTCGTGCTCCGTTAGCACCGCCACGCATATCAGTAACACGATGACTGGCCGCTGACGCCCATGCTGTTCTTACTAATGTTGATGTGGTTAGGCCAGAATCAAGTAGTTGTTGTTTTAATTCGCTGATCTCAGCTGCTGAAACTAAAGGATGCTCAACCGCAGGGATCGGGTCTTGCCATGATAATATTTCACTCGGTATTTCTGAGCCGACATATCTAGCACGTGGCCCCATATCACGATGGGTTAGTTTAAACCAAGCTCTGGCGAATGCTTTATCGAATTCCTTTGGATTAGCTCTAAAGCGTTCGACAATTTTAAGAAACTCTGGATCTTTTTTCAATGCTAAATCAGTCGTGAACATAATGGGGGCATTACGTTTATTGGCAATGTGTGCATCAGGCACTAAATTAGCCGCAGCTGGATCGCTAGGAGTCCACTGAATGGCACCAGCTGGGCTGGTAGTTTTTACCCAGGTAAAATTCATTAAGTTATCTAAATAGTTAGAAGACCATTTTGTTGGTGTAACTGTCCAAGCACCTTCTAAACCACTGGTAGTTGCATCAGCACCAGCACCGGTACCACATTTATTTTTCCAGCCTAAACCTTGCTCTTCTATAGCAGCGGCTGCAGGTTCTGCACCAACACACTTATCAGGTTTTTTGGCGCCGTGAGCTTTACCTAGCGTATGACCACCAGCACTTAGCGCTACTATTTCTTCATCATTCATCGCCATACGACCAAACGACATTCTAATATCGTTAGCTGCTAATAGCGGGTCTGGGTTGCCATGTGGCCCAACAGGATTAACATAAATTAAGCCCATTTCTACTGCGGCAAGTGGACCTTTTAATTTACCTTTACTGTCACGTCGCTTGTCATCAAGCATGATGGTTTCTGGGCCCCAATAAACTAAATCAGGCTCCCAATCGTCACTTCTGCCACCGGCAAAACCAAAGGTTTTAAAGCCCATTGATTCTAATGCCACATTGCCAGAAAGCACCATTAAGTCAGCCCATGAAACTTTACGGCCATATTTTTGCTTTACTGGCCATAATAAGCGTCGAGCTTTATCTAGGTTGGCATTATCAGGCCAACTATTTAAAGGGTCAAAACGTTGTTGTCCACCTGAAGAGCCGCCTCGACCATCACCTACACGATAAACGCCGGCGCTGTGCCATGCCATTCTGATCATCAATGGACCATAATGGCCCCAATCTGCAGGCCACCAAGTTTTTGAGTCAGTTAATGTTGTTTCAATATCTTGTTTTAACTTATTTATATCTACAGTTGCAAATTCTTTAGCATAATTAAATTTCTCGCCATAAGGATTCGACTCAGCACCGTGTTGGCGTAGTGGACTTAAATTTAGCTGCTTTGGCCACCAAAATTGGTTGGTTTTAGCGGCATCAGCACTTAGTGCTGAAGTTGATAAGGTTATTGTTGTAAGTGCCACTGAAATAGCAGCGGCTAATGATAATGTTTTTTTAAGCATTTTAGCTCCTCAATACTCTCTGACTGTTGATTTGTTTGTGTAAATAAATATAGCCTGAGTGTAGAACTGAACAATTGATTTTGATAATTGATTGATTAGAAGATAGTGTTCTGTTTTTTGGATTTGAAATTTTACTACTTTAAATCAGTGGCTTGTATGTCTTTTTTGTTGTAAATATTTGTAGGGATAAAAATTAAGTTTAACAAGGTGATAAAAACTGATTAAACTAGGTTTTATGTTCAATAATAACTATTAATTTTAATTTAGCGCTCTTACAGGCAACTAGCATGGAAAACTATGATCTCATTAAAACAATTACATTATGCGCTTGCCGTTGAAAAAACCTTACATTTCAAAAAGGCAGCAGACGCTTGTAATGTTTCACAATCAGCATTAAGTACCGCCATTATTGAACTTGAAAAGCAATTAGGTACCACCATTTTTGAGCGAAACAATAAGCAAGTGTTAATTACCAGTTATGGCCAACTCATTTTAAATAAAGCGAGAACGGTTAAGCTCGAAGTTGATGAACTCTTACAAATTTCTCAATCGAATAACCAGCCATTTATGCATCCGATGACCCTAGGTGTTATTCCGACTATTGGGCCTTACCTTCTGCCTAAAGTACTACCCGAGGTTAGACGACAATATCCGGACTTTAAATTGAAAATAATTGAAGAGCAATCACAAGTATTGGTCGATATGGTCAGGCGAGGTGATATTGACGCTGCTGTGCTAGCGCTGCCATTTCCTATAGATGGTTTAATGAATTTTGATTTTTGGCAAGAAGACTTTTATTGGGTCAGCCATAAAGATGAATGCCCGAGTCAGCTAAAAGAAATTACCAGTGCAGAATTAGAAATTGACAAACTTATGCTATTAAAAGATGGTCACTGTTTAAAAGATCACGCATTAGCGGCTTGCAGTATGAAAAGTGACAAACAAAAGTCTGATTTTGATTCAGCGAGTTTGCATACCTTAATTCAAATGGTAGCAGGTAAGTTGGGCACAACTTTAGTGCCACAAATGGCGCTAGATCAGTTGATTTACAACGAGTCAGAAATTAGAGCCATACATTTAAATGAACCTGGCCCACATCGCACTATTGCACTCATTATTCGTCCTAACTATGTCAGAACTAACGAGCTAACCATGTTAAGGGATATATTTAATCAAGAGCTAACTGAAAAGTGTTAATAGGGCTTTAATATTTGCCGTTTTAACTAAGCCAATTAGTGTTAACCAAGCCAGTTAGCTTTGCTGTTTATCTGTTTTTTAGAATTACTTTATTGATTTTATCAAATTTACTGGCTCGTATAAGCCAGTAATAATGAATACATAGCGTTTTACTGCAAGCTTATATCTGCATCTTGGAGTAAAGCCGATAACTAACTAATGAAAAGGAAATAAATGATGAAAAAAATAATTAAAAATATTCAAGCCTTACTGAACTCAGTTCATCAGCATAATGTTGAGTTAAATAAGCGGCAACAAATTGAATGTAACTACACGAATAATTATTATGGTGATCAGCAATGCCAAGCGATGAAAGTTGAGCAATAAAAAAGGCAGGTCTATATTTATAACGGTTATTTTTTAGCGCATTAATTCTGTGGATTCAATGGTCAATTAAGCTCAGTTAATGTTAATACCGTTAGCTTAGGGGATAAGCGTTTTTAAACGCTCTTAGAGAGGATGAAATTAGCGTTAATTATTGGGGCATGTTGAGGGTTCAATCAGCACTACATACTGGGATTCTTAAGGCCTCACGTTTTAAAATACCCGCTGCAACGTCAGCAGGTATTTGATAAAAGTCGTTAACGTAGGTCTTTGCATTTAAATATTGTCGAATTTGCTTTTTGACTTTACATGGGTTTTGACATTTTAGTGAAAACACCACCGTATAGTCGCCGAACGTTTTTGCCGATAATGTTATGGCATACTCAATGGGATCTGTAGGAGTACAGCCAATTCTGACGACATCACTAAAAAAAGAATGTGTCATCACGTAAACATTGCCGTAAGAAATTGCATCGCTGCTCGTGTGTTGTTCGGTAATTTCCATTACATCAATAACCTAAGTTAACAATCCATATAACTGTTTTAATAAAACCTATTACAAGTCACAGTATCTGCCAATAAATAAGTAATTATAGCCATAATTTTCTGACAAACAATATTCATCCCCATTTGCTTGTGCAAATTTGGTGCTGAAATTGTGTTTTAAGTAAAATAGCTATATAGCTTAGCGCTTAAAAAATGACATTAAATGAAAGTGAATGTTATAATCGCGGCCAATTTTGAGTGGGCTTGTTGTTAGCCTTCATGCTAGCTATAAAGCTAAAGAGATTTTTAATGCCATTTTCCCAACTTGGGTTGTCAAACCCGATAGTCAATGCGATAGCTGATTTAAATTATCGTCAACCCACTGATATTCAAAAGCAGGCCATACCGATTATTTTATCGGGTAAAGATGTTATTGCCGCAGCGCAAACAGGTACTGGAAAAACCGCTAGTTTTGTTTTACCTTTACTAGAAAAACTCAGTGCTGCTGATAAAGATGAAGCGCGTAATCTTCGTGGCAAACGCATTCGGGTGTTAATCGTAACGCCAACGCGTGAACTAGCCGTGCAGGTTGAAGCTAATATTGCTCAATATGGTAAATATTTAAATATAAGCTCTATGGCGATGTATGGTGGTACAGAAATAGAGCCGCAGAAACAACGTTTGATTTGGGGCATTGATATTTTGGTGGCTACCCCAGGCCGATTACTTGATATGGCGCATCAGCGGGCGGTGTACTTTGATCAACTTGAAGCTTTTGTGCTTGATGAAGCCGATAGAATGTTGGATATGGGTTTTATTGATGACATTAATAAAATTATTGAGCGTTTGCCAGAAAAACGTCAAAATTTATTATTCTCAGCCACTATTTCTGACGATGTTAGAGCACTAGCAAAAAGAACACTTTACCATGCCAGTGAAATTTCAATCGCTAAAAATAGTGCCTCAAAACCTAAAATATCCCAATGGCTGGTCACGGTAGATAAAACCAATAAGTCAGCATTATTAAGCTATTTAATTAAACAGCAGCAATGGCAGCAAGCACTAATTTTTATTGAAACCAAGCACGGCGCAGCAAAACTGGTTAGCCAATTAGAAAAGCGTGGTATTAAAGCTGAGTCTATTCACAGTGGTCGAACTCAAGCAATACGAGAGCAAATTCTTAATGACTTTAAAGCCGGTGAAATAGAGTTTTTAGTCGCCACCGCTATTGCAGCGCGCGGTATTGATATTGGCGAACTGACTCGTGTGGTTAATTACGATTTACCTGATAAAGTAGACGATTATACTCACCGTATTGGCCGTACAGGTCGTGCGGGTAAAAATGGCGAAGCGGTATCTTTTGTTGCTAAAGATAACTTTAGAAACCTTTGCGCTATTGAAAGTGACTTAGGACATGTTATTGAACGCAGAGAGTTTGATGAATTCCCAGTTAAAAAAGTAGTGCCCGAGTCTATTTTGAATTATGTCCCAAAGCATAAGCGTAGTTAAATCAGAGTTAAGTTAAGAATTAAGTTAGATTTAAATTAAGTGTTAAATCAAAAAAAAGCACTAATTTCAATGGCCAATAATGACTTTTTACATTAAATGTAGCGATGATATAATAACGACACTGTTCGCAGTTGAACTTAGTGAAAAACAACCATAAATAAGTAATCATAAACAAGTCAGAAAGTAGGAAACTTAATGAACCCAATTATTGCAATTTTAAAAGAACATGATGTAAGCGACGAGCAAATTAAAGCGGTATTTCAAGCGCTAACAGAAAACCCCATAATGGCCATGGCGACAGTACAACAATTGGGTATTCCACAAGAAAAGTTACAAGCCTTGATGATGATGCTAATGCAAAATCCTGGACTGATTGAAGAAGCGGTAAATGAGCTAGGGTTAGATTTTTCGAAAGTTGAAGCAGCCAAAGCGACTTTAACTAAAGAAAACTAGTTATACCAGCAAGATTAGTCATATGATTAATCTTGCTAACAATAGGCTGATAGTGACTTCAGCCTTTTGTAAACTATAGCGTTAAACTATAGCGTCAAGTTATACCGGCAAATTATAGCGATAAATGACCAGTAAGCTTTTTGCTAGTTTTCGCTATAAATGTTGGCTATTAGTTAGACCTGGTTTGTATAAGTAATTTACTCGACCCAAATTGTTGCTTTAATAATTTTCACTGCTTGTTTTGTTTGACCAGAGCGACTACCTAAATTTTCAATGGCAGGCAGTGTTGTCTCTAAGCCCTCAACCACCTCACCGAAAATGGTATGTTTACCATCTAACCAAGGTGTGGCGGCAAAGGTAATAAAAAACTGACTGCCGTCAGTGTTTGGTCCAGAGTTGGCCATGCTCAGTAATCCCGGCTTATCGTGACTTAATGTGCCGCTAAATTCCCCAGCATATTTATAACCTGGGTTACCGCTACCATTACCTAAGGGGTCGCCACCTTGTGTCATAAAGTTATTGATCACACGATGAAAAACCAAATCATCATAAAAGCCAAGTTTAGTTAAGTAAATGGTGCTTGTTGCATGCATTGGTGTGGTTTCTGGGAATAACTTAATTACCAACTTTCCTTCAGTAGTGTCTAACTCCCAAAAATATTGTGCTTCTGGGTCAAATGTTACTATTTCAGGTTTTTCTAGTGTGGTTTTCCAATCACTTTGAGTTTTATCTATTTTTTGCTTTTCAAGATAAGCCTTAACCGATTTTACGGCGGGATCTGAGTTAAAACAACCAGACAATGCTATTAATAATAACGAGATTAAGCTTCTTTTTAGTAATGAAAAATGAATTTTTAGCATGTAACTGCTTCCTTTATATCAGGCAATTTGTAATATTAGGCGATAGATTAGTTAATTCTTCACGGCTGAGCAATTGTAATTTTATGATTTTAATCGCTTATTTAGGCAATAACCCCACGTCAGTAAAAATAGCTTCCCGTTGCAAACTTAATTTAGCACGGTTATTTAATTTGATATCACCATCACTGACTTCTACGCCTAATGAACTTAATAGTGTTAAATAATTGGGAATAGCGTAACTGGCTGAAAACTGAGTTAGTAACGCGCTAAAAATTTTACTTTGGCTCAATTTATCTAATTTTTGTGTTATTTCTGCCGCGCTTAGATATTGATTAAAGCAGCAAGCTTGGAGTTCTTTTAAAGCTAAATCTAATGAATAAGGTTTAGCTGCGTTTTTTGATAACGCTCTTAAGGCAATATCAGCTTTGAGCCAATAAAGTGCGCCACTCCAGTAAATGCGCATATAGTTTTGGTTTTGACTGATGTGATCACTGACATAAGCTAATCTTTGATGCGCATAGTTTTGCTGTTTATTACCGCGTTCAAAGCCCTCATAAAGTTTTTGCCACATAGTTTGTTCGTCAAACATGCCAATTCTAGCTTGGGTAATATTTTGATAATAACTGGCTAATCCTTCAGAAAACCATCTAGCATCAGTGGCGTCATAAGGGATCAGTAAATGGCTAAATTCGTGATAAATGGTCCAATCAGCTTTTAAAGTGTCGAGACTAGTATTGAGGTTGACCACTAAAGTAACCGTTGGCGGTGACGAGCGATTTACTTCTCCCCAAGGTACGGCACTAGTGCCTTGGTTGCTGGCTTTAATAACAGTTAGAAAATTCTCAAACGGTAATGCACCATAAACTAGCCTCAAAGCCTGGTTGGCATGAATAACCCAATCGGTAAGTAGCGTTTTTTTATGCTCTGGAATATCTTTGGCAAACTTGATCTTAGGTAATGTTACCCTACTATGAGTGTTTGGCTTTATAGGTAGTGGCTGCGTTAAAACCATAGCGCTAGCATTATTAATAAAACAGCCACTAAAAGCTATGGCTGCAAAAGCAATGTTTAAAAAAAAGTGGCAAGGTTTAGATTTGATTTGACTCCCCATGTTATTAATTATCCTCTGAGCTCTGGCTATTTAATGGCATCTCATTACTAGCTTAATTTACTAGCGCATTTTGAGCTGATATTTCTGGTTATTGTCCAGCAGCTGACTTTAGTTAATGCTAATTATGATCTAGTTACGCAAATTTAAATAAGCCTACTTATTTACTTAGATCATGGTGTTATATTTATCGCCTGTAGCTTGGCATTTATAGAATTAATTTCCAGTAATAAAAATAAGTTACACTATAGCCTGTGAGAACATCATCGTGATAAAAATAAATAATTTTTGTAAACTTACATTACGCTGTATTATGACTTTTAGCGCTAAAAACTGGTGACTAACATTAAGTCATACTATTAATTTATACTATTTAGCTAAAGGCTTGATGATAAAAAAATTCACTTTATACTACTTTATTTTTACTGAGCACAATTTTTAGCCCGTTTAGTTCGGCTAAAGCCAACAGTGACGCTGAGGTTACCCAATATATGGCGCTTTTGAGCATTAACGCTGCGCTTAATGGTATTCCTGCGCAAATGAGTGCGATGAACCAACAAATGCAAAGGGTGCTAACTGCACAGATATGAGACTTTAAATATTATGGAGAATAAATTGATCGAGAGTGAAATGACCGACAGCGAAAAAAAAGACAGTAACCAAACGGTTCAGTATGTCGGTTTTTGGCTAAGGTTTGGCGCAAGTGTTATTGACTCAATCATACTCATCATGTTCACTTACCCTTTTTTATTTTTAATTTATGGTGGTCAGTACTTTGATTCAGCTGAGTCGGTTCAAGGTTTTTCGGATGTTATTATTACTTATGCATTTCCAATTATTGCGACTATTTTATTCTGGATTTATAAGTCAGCTACGCCAGGTAAAATTTTACTACGAGCAAAAATTGTTGATGAAAAAACAGGTAATAAACCGACAGTTAAACAGTCTGTCATCCGATATCTTGCTTATTACGTTTCCTTGATTCCACTAGGTTTAGGATTTTTTTGGATTGCTTGGGATGACAAAAAACAGGGGTGGCATGACAAAATCGCGGGTACGATTGTGATTCTTCGTCATCAGTAATTTTAAAGGCTAGCGTAATCAAGTAAGCTGCTGCTATCTATACTTCATATATTAAGTTCTTTTATGTCAACTAAATCTATTTTAATTACAGGTTGCTCAAGCGGTATTGGCTTACACGCCGCGCTAACACTTTCAGCGCGCGGTTATCAGGTATTTGCTACGGCGAGAAAAGCGCAAGACGTTACCGAACTGCAAGCAAAAGGCCTAAGCGCTTATCAGTTAGATCTCACCAAATGTGAAAGTATTAACCAAACCGTTGCCCAAGTGCTTGAAATAACAGGTGGACGCTTGGACTATTTATTTAATAATGGTGCCTACGGTCAGCCAGGTGCATTGGAAGACCTGCCTACCGAAGCATTAAGAGAGCAGTTTGAAACCAATGTTTTTGGCTGGCATGAACTTACCAAGCAAATAATTCCAGTGATGAAGCGCCAAGGCCATGGTCGAATTATTCAATGTAGCTCAGTATTAGGTTTTGTTTCTATGGCTTATCGGGGGGCTTACAATGCGTCAAAGTATGCTATTGAAGGCTTAACAGACACCTTAAGGTTAGAGTTGAAAAGTGCTAATATTGCGGTTATTTTACTAGAGCCAGGACCTATTAATACACAGTTTAGAGCCAATGCGTTGGCGGCTATTCAAGCCCATATTGATATCGAGGCCAGCGCTCACAAAGTGCAATATCAACAGCAAATTGCGCGCTTGAGCAGTGAAAAATCAAATGCGCCTTTCACTTTAGAGCCATTAGATGTCACTCAGGCTTTGATTCATGCCTTAGAAAGTAAACGACCTAAATTACGTTATAGAATCACAATGCCAACGAAAATTTTTGCCTTGTTGAAGCGCTTATTACCAGCACGTTGGTTAGATTATTTACTCGCAAAAGGGTGAGTGGTTAGCTTCCGTTAGATTTATGTTTTAGATGTATATTTTAAAATTTTAATTTTTATATTCTGACTAACAGCCATACAAAATAGGGCTGTTATCCAAAGATAGCTCAGTTATATGCTGAGCTGAATTAGCGCTTGAACATGTAGTTATGTGGATATGCCATTATTATCTGAAGCTAAAGTAAAAAATAGGCGAGGGTGTGGCTATAAGCACACGCTCGCAAAGACATTTTTAAGCGCTATATTTTCTCAATAGAAACGGCGATTGATTTAGAAGTGGGTGTGCCACAATAATCCGCAGTGCTTTCTAACGGCACTAGCGGATTAGTTTCTGGATAATATGCCGCTGCACAGCCTGCTGGAATAATGTATTGAACCACTTTAAAATCAGTGATCGTACGTACTATATTGTCACTTGATACTGTGGTTATTTTTACTTTGTCACCATTTTTTAATTGCTGTTTCGCCATATCGTCTGCATTAACCAAAATCACTCGGCGTTCGCCATATATGCCGCGATAACGATCGTCCATACCATAAATTGAGGTATTGTATTGGTCGTGTGAACGCAATGTTTGTAAGGTTAAAATAGGCTTGTCAGTAAACGCTTCGGCAACTTCATGGACTAACTTTTCAGGTAGCTGGGTATCTGAAAAAGTGGCTTTTTCTGCCCTTGTTTTCCATTGGCGCTGCGCGGCTTTATTGTCTAAATGAAAGCCCCTACCTACTTTAATACGCTGATTATAATCATGAAAACCGGGCAAAACTTTACTAATGTCTGCTCTAATTAAGCCGTAATCGTTCATTAAACTTGTCCAGTCAACGACACTATCGCCCACTGCAGCCAATGCCATAGAAGCTACAATGGCGGTTTCTGAACGTAAATTTTCTGATGCGGGTTCATTTTGCCCGGTTGAACTATGCACCATACTCATTGAATCCTCTACGGTAATACACTGTTCGCCACTTTCTTGGCGGTCAATTTCAGTGCGGCCCAAACAGGGAAGAATTAACGCCTGTTTACCAGTGATAAGATGGCTGCGATTGAGCTTAGTACTAATTTGTACCGTTAAATTACATTGCTTTAAGGCCTGATAAGTTCTGGTGGTATCCGGCGTCGCGGCGGCAAAATTACCTCCTAAGGCAATAAACACTTTTGCTTTACCCGCAAGCATAGTATGTATCGAATCAACGGTATTGAGTCCATGTTCGCGTGGAGTTTTAAAAGCATAATGTTGATCTAAAGCGTCGAGAAACTCCATTGGTGGCTGTTCGTTAATGCCAACGGTTCTATTGCCTTGTACATTAGAATGACCGCGCACAGGGCAGGCACCAGCACCTGGCTTACCTATATTACCTCTAAGCAATAGCACATTAATAAGCTCTTGAATGGTGGTTACCGAGTGTTTATGTTGGGTGATGCCCATGGCCCAAGTAAAAATAACTTTTTTCTTACTAGCATAAATATCAGTAATTTGCTCAATGTCTTGTCGACTCAGTCCAGATTGGCTGATTATTCTTTCCCATGACGTTGCCTCAACACTTTGTTGATATGTCGCAAAATTATGACAATGCTCAGCAATAAAAACGCCATCTAGTACGGTTTCATCTTGTTTAAAGCGTTCAAGTAATGATTTAGCGACGCCACGTAGAATGGCCATATCGCCACCTAATCGCGGCGTGAAGTAATATTGACTAATATTAGTGCCAGTGAAAAGGATCATTTCTTTTGGACTTTGTGGATCTAAAAATTGCTGTAAGCCACGTTCTTGCAGGTTATTAATGCTAACAATGGTCGCGCCTCGCTTACTTGCTTTTCTTAAAGTGCCTAGCATGCGTGGGTGATTAGTACCGGGGTTTTGGCCAAAAACGAAGATAGCATCAGCTTGATCAAAGTCTGCCATTGTTACTGTGCCTTTGCTAGTGCCTAAGCTGCTAGTCATGGCGATGCCAGAAGCTTCATGACACATATTGGAACAGTCAGGAAAGTTATTAGTACCTAATACTCGACCAAATAATTGATACATATAAGCCGCTTCATTGCTGGCTCGGCCCGAGGTATATAACAGTGCCTGATCTGGTGAGGGCAACTGCTGTAATTGGTCAGCGATAACTTTAAAGGCATCATCCCAACTTATAGCTTGGTAGCGATCACTTTTACCATCAAAAAACATTGGTTGAGTTAAGCGACCACTTTTTTCTAGGGAATGATCATCCCATTGTTGTAGCTCGGTGATTGAATGTTGTTTAAAAAACTCAGGACTAACTCTTTTACTGGTCGCCTCCCATGCAATAGCTTTTACACCATTTTCACAAAAATCTACTTTACCTGCGGTGTCAGAATCTCCCCACGCACAGCCTGGACAGTCAAAGCCACCGGGTTGATTAGCCCGTAATAAGGCTTTTACGTTTTTGGCGGCGTTTTCACTTTGGATCAAATGTTTAGCCGAGCTTTTAAGTGCACCCCAGCCACCAGCCGGTGGTGAGTATGCAGGCGATGTTTTTGTAGGTTTTGACATGTAAATTACCTCTTAAGGGAAAGGTTTCAACTGACCATGATAAAAATAAAACTGGGTTAGCCCCGTTTTCTGTGTTGAATGGACCACTAACTGTCGGCTTGTGTGAGTGTTACTCATGCATCTAATTATGTACGAGTGGCTTTAGCAATAAGTTCATACTGTTAAGGCCTAGCTAATAAGGCCAGCGATAAGTAGAAATGGCCAGTTTTTTAGTAAAACAATATTATACCTGTTATTTCATTAGCTGTAATATCTTAGCTGCTGCTGTCTCGAGCGCTTATAATGTTACGTTATAGTTTTTGAGCAACAGGGCTTCTTTATCGCCTTTTATTGACAAACGCCCCTTATGCCAAATTTTTATCAGTTCCTGTCTTCTTTTAGTCGGCATTTTTTTGAGAAAATGGGTATTTCAAGTGATTTTTTTTCTAAGCTGGGGGCACAATTTTAAACTTATCATGTAAGTTTAGCTTATTTAACATATGCTGAAGAACAAGTTCATTATCGGCATATAAGTCGACTCTTTTTTCACCCATCATGAGAAATATTTGTTTAACTAAAGCATTATTACCCACAACCACTTCAATTAAGTTCGAGTTCTTTGACCCATCAATATAATTTTGATGGTAGAGATTCATTGAGCTGTAATCCTAACCTGACCCTGTTGCGATGCGTTTGCCTTTTAAATCAGACTTTCTCAAAAAATTTTGAATAGTCTGGGTGAAATGGATAAGTACTTTGTCACCAATAAAATGTCCATAGATACCGTTGGTTTTCTTAAAGTGATCTAGAACTATTAAAATAAAAGATGTTGAATATTTTTGGCGCTAGCACTTTGAGTTTTTTATTCAAGGCTTATAATGCTTGGATGCGCTTAACAATATCCCGTTCTAAACGATTTTCTTTGCAGTCACTTAACAGAGAGAAGAAACAGCTGTAAACCAAGTTTCAGTAATTAGTTACTCTACTTTATACGCAGTAACGGTTTGTTTTAACCAGTAGTAATATCCATAACATTAGTGACACCGGTATAATCACCTAAGCAGAAAATACCTTTGAAATCGGGTAACAGCTTTTTAATTGTAGTTAGCTCTATTTTGTACTCACCACTATCGCTATGCTCTTGCATTATGATGTTAATTTTTATTATCAGTGAGAATATAAATGTTTAATTACCATTAGATGATTAGCCCGCTAGCAATTGAGATCTGTCGTTTAGATTATTTCAAGCACTAAGCATTTTAACCCTTCATTTAATCATCCACTGAGTTACTGTAAAACGCTGAAAAAAACTCTATATCTGTTGTCATTTACATTGGTTTGTTTTTTAAGACAAAGGTGTGAGAGTTTACTGACACCGTTGACAATAATTTACTATTTAGCTGCACGATATCTTAATAGAACTGTTACAATTGTCTATAGCTTAGCTCGAAGGTAAATACTGGTTGAAGTTGTTGCTTATACTGTGGTTCCGCAATAAATATGCTAGTTTTTGATAAGCTAAAATCAATGAATAAGCTGACATATTGTCAGTTTTTTTCACGTAAAACCGGCAGTAATTACTTTTATTTTTAAAAGTAATTACAAGGAATATAGTTGTGCACCAAACGTTTATATCACTTTTTTCTCTGTTTTTAAGTTGTTTTATCTTATTGTTAGGTATTGGCCTAATTAATGTTTTATTGCCGGTAAGAATGAATTTAGACGGATTGAGCACTGAATCAATCGGTATTGTTTTATCGCTATATTATGTCGGTTTGTTAATAGGCGCGCTTTACAGCACGAGTTTGATCAAAAGAGCAGGGCATATTCGAATGTTTGCTGGCTGCGTGTCATTAGGTGCGGTGAGTATATTAATTTGTAGTCTCTACTCAGAAGCTATGCTTTGGGGCGCAATGCGGATAGTGATGGGGTTTTGTATCGCTTGCGCGTTCACGGCGATGGAGAGCTGGCTTAGTGATAGTTCAAGTAAAGAAACTCGGGGGCAAATATTAGCCATCTACAATGCTGTTGTACTGGCGGGGCTTTTTGGTGGGCAATTTTTTATCAACGTGGCCAACCCTCAAGACAATATGCTTTTTGTTATTGCCGGTATATTAATGTGTATAGCAATTATTCCTGTTGTACTTAGTCGCCATTTCGGGCCAGTGGTTGAAGAGTTTAGTTCAATGTCTCTGCGCTTGTTATATAAACGCTCACCACTTGGCGTGGTCAGTTGTTTTATATCCGGCATACTTTATTCTGCTGTTTTTAGTTTATTACCTGTGTTTGCAAAAGCCTTTGATATTACCGGTTTTCAGCTCTCGCTTTATATGGGGGCGGCTATATTTGGCGCCTTTATTCTACAGTTCCCTGTCGGTTTTTTATCAGATCGTTTCGATCGTCGTACCGTCTTGTTGGTGCTGTTGCTCATCTCTGCTAGTGCGGGGATTGCAGTGACTATACTGGCGCCGTTAGGGATCACATGGGCGGTATTTTTAGCTACGGCTATTACCTGTGGCATTATTGCTTGTACTTATCCATTAAGTATTACTGAAGCACTGGATAAGTTACGCCAAAGTGAGATAGTTGCTGCTATGTCGTCAATGATTTTAGCTTTTGCCTTAGGTGGGGTTTTAGGGCCTTATTCTGCGTCACTTGTGATGGATAAATTTGGTGGCGGTGCATTATTTTATTTCTTAGCTTTTATTCAGTTACTGTTAGCATGCTTTGTGGTCTTTCGAATGACGGCGCGCCAGGCATTACCGATAGAAGAACAAGAGCAGTTTGTCATGCAAGGGTCGGTAATATCTTCTGCTGTTGAACTTGATCCCCGTACCGAGTATCAAGAGTCACAATACCGGCCTTGTGCTGAAGTAGAAACAACATTGATGGTGGCAGAAACCGATCCAGCGCTTGCGGTAGCATTGTCTTTAGCGGTAGCAAAAGTCAATGCTGAGCGCGGCATAGAAGTAGCGGAAGCACTGGCAATACTACCTAATATAAATGTGTTAAATATGTTTCAAGCGATGAGTCATATTTTACCTGAGCATATAGTCGAGTTAACCTTAGCTTTAGTAACAGTTAAGCCTGAGCTTGGTAGTGAAATTGCAAAATTAACACCCTCTACTGAGTCGTAAATCTGTCAAAATAGTCAATGGCTACCTAAAAAAGTACAGATATTAATAATATACACTGGCTATACCATTAATATAAATAAACGAAAGTCTGTAGTAAAAATGTAATTTTTATTCTGGTTATAACTAATTGCTATCCACTTAGCTCGACCAACCACTATATGTTGTGGTTCCTTTCTTTTGTCATTTAGGTCTTGTTGGTGCGCAAAGCGGAAATTAGCGAGCGAGGATTAAATGTTAATTCAAATTAGATTTTTTATAGATAACGTCCATTTAAATTAAGCGCTGAGCCAAATCATTGGTTCAGTATTACTTAACTCGTTTGTACTGTTTGTACTGTTTGTTTAGCCTGCTAACTACCATTCGCGTTTGATTGCCGATTGCCGATAGGCTATTGTCATAATTAACTATCTTTTTATCAAGCTTAATTTATGAAAGCTCTTGTAATTGCCTCCTCTAAGTCCGTCCGGACGATCATCCGTGTGACGCTTGAAAGTCATGGGTTTTTCACCGACAGCGTCAGTGATGAAAAAGATGCAATAGCTTTAATCCAGCAAAATAACTACCAACTTATTTGTGTGAATAAAACCCTGGGAAGCAGTGACTGCCGTCTTTTTTGCTCAAAATTACGAGCAAGCCCTGCTACTCAATCCACACCTATCATTATGCTATCTGCCTTGGTCGAACAAGACCCTGAGTCTTTTATGGTGTCTGGAATTACTGAAATTTTTAGTAAAAATGATATTTCTTCCTTCTCTGACTATGTCCAAAGTCTGAGTAAAACCATCGATAATAGTAATTTTATTTCCGATGGAAGAATACTGTATGTCGAAGATTCAATGAGCATCGCCAATAGTACTGTGCCTGTATTAAACAAACGTGGCTATGAAGTCAGTCATATCACTACAGGTGAAGAGGCCATCAAGCTCTATGATGATGAAGAACAAGATTTTGACCTAGTGATGACTGATATCATACTTGCTGGAAAAATCAGTGGTACAGCTGTAGTACGCCATATTCGAGGCAAGGAAAAAAAGCATAAAAGTCCTATTCCTATTCCGATCTTGGCCATGAGTAGTTTTGACGATTCCTCTCGAAAATTAGCACTATTTCAAGCTGGTGTTAATGACTATGTACCAAAGCCGATAATGGCTGAAGAACTATTGGCGCGAATCGATAACTTAATCCTTAACCGGAAACTATTTAAACAACTCGAAGTACAGCGTGAACGTTTAGAAGAGCTGGCGATGACCGACCAACTCACTGGCCTTTATAATCGTCACTACCTATTAGATAGCGCATCGAAAAAAATTAGTGCCGCAAAAAGACACAACATAGATCTTTGTTTGGTGGTTATTGATATCGATTTTTTTAAGTCATTCAATGACAAACATGGCCATGCCATGGGCGATTTAATGCTCACTAAAGTTGCTGAGCTTCTCTCTAGTCACGTACGTAATAACGACATTGTCGCTCGCTTTGGTGGTGAAGAGTTCGTTATCTTATACGATTACTGTCCTTTGGCTAAGGCGCTGGAGAAAACGGAAGTGCTGCGAAAAGCCTTAGAACAATTAAAACCAGAAGGCTTAACGCTGACAGCTAGTTTTGGTCTTGCTCAATTTAACCCGCAGGATAAAGACTTTGATGGTTTATTTGTTCGGGCTGACGAAGGCGTCTATCTAGCAAAAGGTAATGGTCGAAATTGCGTTGTATCTGTTTAACCCATTAATAGATCTGAGTGATGACGATCTAGCTAATTTATTATAATTTAAAGGAAGTGAATCATTAGAAAATATAGGGTTCAATATTTGAGGCTAATGTCTTCTGTGCGCACAAAGTTAGCATTAATAATTTGATGATGAGCGACCGCAATGATGGCTAAGCAGACTATTTATTGTGATAAATATTTATCTAAATTAGGTTGGCTTTGTGGCTAGCCTATGTGAAAACTATTTCGAACTTACGTAATAAGATAATATCAACGTAAAAAGGCTCCGTAGACTAAATCTTGTAGTACGTTTGAGGCAAAACCACCTGTTAATTCACGTAGCGTCGCATAAAAATTTACTCTGAGAGTTTTTACACAGCCTGTGGCATAAGTGATCGAAGAGGTTAAATCTAGTAAACACAACATGTAGTGGTCGGTTGCGCTAAGTGGATAGCCCTTTTATAACTAAAGTGGTTATAACCATAATTTGTAGTCCCGATACGGACTAGTTTATATATTAAGGTGCAAAAATAGCGCGAAATTTTACTCCGCTCTAATAGCGTTAAAGTTGAAAATTGTGCTTTATTTATCAGTGAGTATTGTCAACGTTTGTTGCATAACAATCCCTCAGTTGAAAGTATGTCCACTGAATTAGATTTAATACCAGACAGTAGAGTTCAACTTTTTAAAGCGCTAGATTAGTGTATGCTTTAAATTAGTCACTAATTATTAAGATAAAAATTGCTAAAAAATAAATTTTAGATGCATAATAAATCATTCTTTTTTTACTCTTGACTGGTTTGACCACTATTTACATTTGGTTTTAGCGCCTTATAATCGACTATCAATCTAAGTGGTTACCCCTCGATTACCCGAGTATAAAAAAATCACTAACGCTAGAGGTATATATGTACAACCTACCATTAACAATAAAACAAAAAATAATAATGGGCTTTAGCACAATAGGAATTTTATTAGTTGCAGGAAGCCTTTTTTTTTATCATTCATTAACACAAATTAGCAAGGCCAACAGTAATGTTGAGTTATTAGCTGTTCCGGTACAAAAGCAAAGTAGTGCCTTACAAATCAAATTACTTAATATGATCAAAGTAGGTGCTTCAGGTTTCAGCCAACAAGATAGCGTTAACTTGCTTAAAAGTGAGCAAGCATACGCGAATTTAAATCAAAAGTTTCAATCTGCTGTTACGATTTTACGCAGTAAAGTAATGGACCAACCTAAAATGCTACAAGCTTTGCAGCAGGCCGAGGATCATTATCAAGACTACGTTAACCAAAGTGAAAAATTTTATTTAGCGAAAAAAAATGTTGCCTCAGCTAATGAATATTTTGTGCTTAACTTGCAATTATTTATTGAAAGTCGTCATCAAGCCAGTAATAAAATGCTTGATCTTGAATTACTTGAACTCCCTGATAATGCTCAATTACTCGTAGAAATTATTGGCACGGGTGCGCGCATAGACGATATGTTGTTTACGCTAAAAGGCACTATGTCAGGTTTACAGCAAATTTCTGAGCTCGATATTTTGGCTCAACATAAAGATGAGGTAAGTTTTTTAACAGCCAACATCACTAATAACTATAACTTTATGGTGCAACTATTTGACGGTATTGATGATCAGTCTTTACTTGAAGAGTTTGCCATGGAATTTGCTATTATAAATAACCTATTGGTCGAGCCAGGTACATTATATCAAAATAAAAAACAGGCGCTTGACGATTACATTAATGCAAATGACAGCTATAACCTGTCAGTAGAAAGCTTCAACGCGACCTACCAGAAATTAACCTTATTGTTATCGCTTGCTGAAGCACGCTTTGATGAATTGCAGCTAACAACAAAAGCAAAAGTTGCCACAGGGGAAAGCCTAGCAATATATATGGCGCTTATCTTTGTTGTTTTAGCCACTTTTATTGCCGTGGCGACTACTCGTGCGATGTTAGGCCCTTTAACCAAGGCCAATAAATCATTAGCCTTAATTGCAAAGGGAGATTTAACACAAAGATTAACCATTAAGAACCAAGATGAATTTGGTGATTTATTCAACAACATCAATAAACTGAGTGACGATTTAACCTCATTATTGAAAAATATTAGTCTGAATGCTTATTCATTAGATGAATCAGCAAAAGTGACCAGTGAGCAAAGCCACCGCATTGCCCAATCTACATCAGCACAAATTACCCGAGTGAATGAGGCCAAAAAAATTGCTGAAAAAATGTTTATCAGTTCATCAAATGTTACTGACCAAGCAAATTTGACGGCCAACAACGTTTCAGAAGCTTCAAAACATAGTGTTGAAGTACACAATATTGCTGACGATAACAGCAAGCGTATTGATTTGTTGTCAACCAGTTTAAGTGACTCAGTTGCCGTTATGGCACGTTTAAGTAAACACAGCGATAGCATTGGAGGTATTTTAGATACCATAGGTAGTATTGCTGACCAAACCAATTTATTGGCATTAAATGCGGCAATTGAAGCAGCAAGGGCAGGTGAGCACGGTCGAGGTTTTGCGGTTGTAGCAGATGAGGTCAGATCATTAGCGTCTCGTACACAGGCATCAACAGCTGAGATTCAACAAATGATTAATGCACTGCAAAAAGAAACAAAAATAGCGGAAATCGCTATTTTTCAAGGGCAAAGTCAGGCGACTGAATGTGCTTCGAAAAGCCAAGAGTTAAGCCATGGCATCAAACAAATTGACACAGCACTGCATACCATTGATGAAATGAGTAAAAGCATTAGCGTGGCGTCGAATGAACAACTTGGTTTTAGCCAAGATATTGAAGTAACAATGACTGCAGCGGCCGAAGCAGCGACACATAATGCGGCAGAGTCACAAGATTTATCGAACCGAAGCGATGAGGTAAATAAATTAGCAGGTTCGTTAACTGATTCAGTAGCACGATTTAAACTTTAAGGCTTAGATTTTAGGTTAGGCAAGATAAAGAACAAGACAAAAAAGCCCTAAATAGCACGAGTTATTTAGGGCTTTTTTTAAGCTATAGATATATGATGACTATCTAGGTGCATCAGAATAAGGGTCAAATGATTTGTTCTCATTTGAACTTTTATTTGAACTACTATTTGAACGACTTTCGGCACGGTTATGACTTGATTTATCACTAACACTAGGGCGACTGCTTTCGCGCTTATGCTCAGGTTTATAAGCTTTTTTATCTTCAGGTTTAGCACGATGAGTCTCTTTAAAACTATCTTTGCTTAGCGGTATAATCGCTTCACCCCGAACCAATACTTTTGGTTTTTTAGCCTTGATATTTAACGGAATAACGCGTTGGCGCGGTGGCGTTTCGAATTCATCTTCACCGGCTTCTGGTAAGTTTTTATAATCATAGAGATAGAAACGTTCAAGCTTCTCTCTTGCCCACTCAGTTTTACGTAAAAACTTTAAGCTTGAAGCTATGCTTGGATTACTTTTGAAGCAATTAATGCGCGTGTATTCAGCCAAAATATCAAAGCCATAGTGGCTTACTAATTCGTTTAGTAGCGTGTCTAATTTTAATCCATGTAAAGGATTGTGTAATTGTTCGTTTTCTTGATTCATATTTTGACTTATTTTTATCGTACTTATCACCATTATATACCCAAATCACCTCAAGATGCTTGTTTCAGTGGGAATTAAAAATGATTTAGGTACAGCTTTGAGTTCCCTGCAAAAGCTAAGTAGCTACATCTATCTAAGCAAGGCTACATTTAGGTCTTGTTGTATGGCAGTAAAAATAATGAAGGCGTGATAAATACTTTTAAAGTCACAGGCAAGGCGGGTCACAATAATGCATATTCAGCCGATTAGTTTTTATAATTTTAGCGCCATGTATGTATGTATGTTATATGTGCTGAAATAGAGTAACGCCAAGTCGTTATCGAGAATAAGCCTTTCCTTTAGACTTAGCCTCAAGGTTAAGTGCTATAACAGCCCTAATCTGACATTGTAAACTTGATGATGGATTTGTAGCCAAACCTTGTTGGTTTTAACTGTCATTTTAGTTGTTATGGCATTGCAATCATAAAGCGGTACATGCAGTTCTGCTTTATGTTGTATAATTATTTTAACGCCTTATTAACTTCTTTATAAATGGACATTTGACATGAAAAAAATAATCGTACTTTTGACTATTTCAACGTTAAGCAGCTCGGCTATCGCGCAAGAAACAAGCTGGTTTGAAAGTTTAAAAAATCTTGTTGGATTAAGCGATACACCAGAGCAAAGTCTAGCGTTAAAGACTCCCGCTATACAAGGCACTGATGGATTGGTTGATATGTTAACTAGCTCATTAAATGTTGATGCAGACCAAGCCGCTGGAGGTATGGGTGCTATTTTTAATTATGTTAAAGATAATGTCTCAACTGAGCAATTTAGCCAATTGGCTAACTCAATACCGGGTGTTGAAGGGTTGGTTAGTCAAATGCCTGATATGAGTAAACTTAACTCAGGTGCTAGCAATGGCTTAGGTGGATTACTTGAGCAAGCATCACAGTACAGTGATTCGTTAAAATCGATTAATCATGTTAAAAAACAATTTGGAGCTTTAGGGTTAAAGCCTGAAATGATTAGTGATTTTATTGCTACTGCGCAAAGCTACTTGGACACAGAACAAGGGCAACAAGCAAAAAAAATACTCACTGACGGTTTAGGTAAACTGTTAGGCTAATTGACATTTATTGAGGCAGCCAAAGGCTTTTTTTTCATGATACGGAAACGCTTTATTCAGCCCATAACCATAACTATCTACTCAAGCTGAAAATAATAATTATTCGCGTCTTGCAACTTGATCTTATGGCCTAGCGTCATTTTGAAATGGCACATTGCAGTGACGCGGCTATACTGGCGGCACTGCAGTATATTTTCGACTAGCCTTCATCTTGAAAAATTTCTTCAATGCTCAGTTTAAATAACCTGGCGACTTTAAAAACCAGTGGTAAACTGGGATCAAACTTACCTTTTTCTATGGCATTGACCGTTTGGCGAGACACATCTAATACCTCTGCAAGTTGTGCTTGTGTCCAGTCTCCAGTCTCTTTCGCGCGCAGTACTTTCAGTTTATTTTTCATTGGTATTTTCTATTGCCAATAAAAATGGCAATTATGTGGGTCAGTCCCATAAAAACAACCAAATGAGCAATGTCAGCGTGGAAAGTTATTAGGTCTAATACATCGAAAGTTGAATAGGTTAAGCCAACCACTAAACTAAGCCCTAAGGTAATGCCCATTGCATTAAGTTGAATACGTTGCTGCATTTCATTTAAAGATTTTAGATGCGCTATATTAGCCAACACCACTTTTAAACCTAAGGCTAAATTTAGCAAAACGGCTATCACCGTTAAGCTGATGTTTAAGTCCCATATAAATCGCAGACCAAAATGAGTCAGTGTCACGCTTAAAACCCAAGCAGTGCTCCAAAAGCCGAGTTTTGCCGTACTGTTTTTATTTTTCTGCTGCCAAGATGTTGCTTTACTGATTATTTCATTATTTCATTATTTTTTCTGTCATCATACTTACTCCTATGTCGATAATGCCTGACTAAAAGTTTAGTTTACTTTTAGTCTTATAGGTTTGACTTCTATGAGTCAGAGGTTTATGTTTTTGATTGATAGCGTTAGCAAAATTGGTCGAGTGACAATATTCAGCAACAAATACAGACCTAGCAAAATTCACCTGAACTATTCCCACAGGTTAACGTGCTGTGTTCGCCTTATTCATTGTATTGTTATTAAAATAACAATACAAAAGTAGTCGATATTTAACCCTAGGGCAAAATTTGTATAATTTGCTGAATCTTGAAATTATATTGGTATAAGTGATATATGACTGAAAGTAGCGCAACAGAAAACCCGATAAGTGATTTGATTTTAAGTATAGACAATGGTACGCAAAGTGTTCGTGCCTTGTTATTTGATCTACAGGGTAATCTAGTTGCTAAAAGCCGTATTGAACTGCAAGCCTATTTTTCTAAAAAACCAGGTTGGGCTGAGCAAGAGGCTGATTATTTTTGGCAAATGCTAGGGCAATGTTGTCAGCAACTCTGGCTGCAAAGTGAGGTTATTGAAAACAGCTATCGCGAGAAAGTAATTGGCGTTACTGTCACCACGCAACGTGGCACCGTGATTAACTTGGACAAAAACGGCCAAGCCTTACGGCCAGCTATTTTGTGGCTTGATCAGCGCTTATGCCAAAAAAATAAGCTTATGCCTTGGTATTGGCGCGTCGGATTTATCCTGATAGGTCAAAGTAAAGTGGTTGATTATTTTCGTCGTAAATCACAAGCTAATTGGCTTGAGCAATATCAGCCTGAAGTGTGGCAACAGACCGATAAATTATTATTATTGTCAGGTTTTTTAAGCTACAAATTAACCGGTCAATTTAAAGACTCGGTTGGCAGTGTTGTGGGGTATTTGCCATTTAATTATAAAAAACAAAACTGGGCACACCCGTGGGACTGGAAATGGCATGCTTTACCCGTGAAACGCTCAATGTTACCGATTTTAGTCAAACCCGGTGAAGTGCTGGGTGAGATCACCCCTGATGCCGCCGCTCATACTGGTTTAAAAGTAGGCACCCTATTGATCGCTTCAGCGTCTGATAAAGCCTGTGAAGTACTAGGGTCGGGTTGTATTAACCCAGACACCGCCAGTTTGAGCTATGGCACGACGGCAACAATTAATACCAACAACACTAAATATGTTGAACCTCAAGCTTTTATCCCGCCTTATCCTTCAGCTCTTCCCGATAACTTTAATAGCGAAGTGATGATCTATCGTGGCTTTTGGATGGTGAATTGGTTTAAACAAGAATTTGGTCAAAATGAAATAGATAAAGCGCACACTTTAGGGGTCAGCGCTGAGAGCTTATTTGATCAATTAGTCGCGCAAGTACCGGCAGGGTCGATGGGATTAATGTTGCAACCTTATTGGTCGCCAGGGCTAAAAAATCTTGAAGCTAAAGGCGCTATTATTGGTTTTGGCGATGTGCATACTCGCGCCCATATTTATCGTTCAATTTTAGAAGGCTTAGCTTACGCACTCAGAGAAGGCAAAGAAAACTTAGAAAAACGTCAAAAATGTAAAATAACCAAGTTAGTGGTTTCAGGTGGTGGCTCGCAGTCAGATGCCGCATTACAACTTACCGCTGATATTTTTAATTTACCTGTGCACCGGCCACATACTTTTGAAACCTCAGGTTTAGGCGCCGCCATTAACGTTGCCGTAGGTCTGGGGTATTTTGAAAACTACCAACAAGCGACTAGTGCTATGACCCGGCTCGAGCAAAGCTTTCTCCCCAACCAAGCCAATGTGGTGTTGTATAATAAATTATATCAGCAGGTTTATCGAAAAATGTATCGGCAATTAAAACCTATTTATCAAAATATTAAAAAAATAACCGGTTATCCTGAGTAATTCAATAGTTGTGTGCTCAAGTGAGTGCTGTTCATCGTTAACATGAACAACACTCTTTATTTAAGGTGCTACTGTTAGTTTTTACAATGACATCACAAAAGCAACAAGTGACACCCGTTCAGCTTCGGTTAATGCCATAAAAGCACTTTTACTCGATTGTGCTTCGCCCCCATGCCATAAAATAGCTTCCTCGATATTATTTGCTCTACCGTCATGCAGAAATCCTGCTGCAGGATTAACCGTTTTAGTCAATCCTATGCCCCATAAAGGTCGAGTTTTCCACTCTTTACCTGAAGCCATAAAATCTCGTCGATTATCGGCCAGTCCTTCGCCCATATCGTGAAGTAACATATCGGTAAACGGATAAATAGTTTGACCTTTCAATGCCTCAGGAGCAACCCGACCACCTATCAATACATCGCCGGCTTGAGTGGTAAACTTTGGGGTATGACAACCCGTGCAATTAACTTGTTGAAATAATATTGCGCCGCTTAATACGCTTTCATTGTTAATGTTACGTCGCGAGGGCACGGCTAAGGTTTCCGCATAAAATACCACGTCATCTGAAAAACTTGCCGATGCTTCGGTTTGACCAAACTCATCAATACCGGTATCAATAAAGCCTGTTCGCGCTAAATAGCTTTCATGCATAATGGAGTTGGCGATGCTCTCTTCTGGAAATAACGGGTTGGTAATGCCCATATCGCCATGGAGTGCTGCAAGTGATTGTACGCGAACACTCGGTGTGCTGGCTTTCCAGCCAAAGCGTCCTAAGGAAACCGGTCGTTGTTCACCACGTTGGCTTTTGATGGCGTCGAAAACCCAGTTAGCACGCCCAGAAATGCCATTTTTATCCACGTCGTGCTCATCGCTAAGCGCTAATATATCGTCTTGGGCTATGAGCTCAAGTAATCCTAAACCAAAAATAGGCATGCCGTTTCTTGGGCTATAGCGAACATTACTTTGCAATAGAGCGCTGTTGAATCTATTTTCAGTACTAACATCGTAGGGAGCTTCAATTTCAAACACAGGTTTTTTCAATGTTACCGATTCACCGTCAGCATAAGTAACGGTTGTATAGTCGAATGATAAGAAAACATTCGCTTGTCCAATAAAGGGGTTAACTTGCCAATCATCACGGGCTTTAAGCACACCGCGATGAAATAATTGTCTACCAAAGCCATTAACGGGAGTGTTTTTACAATAATTATTAGCCGCTAATGGTGCGTTGCATTGACCATCTTCAAGGCTAATTCGCAGGAATATACCGGCATTAGCACCAAGCAGTAGTCGCTGCGCTTTAACCGGCAAAGTTAATGTCGCTGGGCGGCCATCTCTTTGATGGCAAGAGTTACAATCTTGGTTATTAAATACAGGTCCTAACCCATCGAGATCTGGGTGAGCATTATTTGGCGCGGTGGTAAATGACGTTTCAAAATGCGCATCTCCGGTCAAGTGTCTAGCTAATTCAGACTCGGTTAATCTTGCTATAGGCGTTGAAAAGCCATGACCGGAATTACTAGCGTTTTCTGCTGTCGCGTCACCAGCTAACAAACGTACATGAGCGTAATCAGGATAAGTAAGTTCTGGCTTTGTTATGGGTGCGGCGCTGCTTTTAGCACTGTCACCACCGCAGTTGGTCAGTAAGAGCGCTAACAATAGCGTGAAACACACAAAGATAAATTTCGAATTTAGTGTTTTTATATGCTTGATTATTATCATTTATGTTAACTTTTAATGTGTTTGATAAATCGGTTGAAAAGGCTTTTACACAGGAGAGTCTTGCTGAAGTGACCTATTTTAAATGGCAACAAAACTCTCTGTATTACTTCCAATTTAAATAGTACAGCGCTTAGTTTGCATGCCATTGTGTCAGCAGCGGTAATACATCACGTTCGAATGAGGTTTGAACTAGCGATAGAGACTCAATTGCACTTTGTATTCTTAAACGGGCATCTGCGTCGTTAATTGCTTGCCTAAAGGGTAAGTTATGTTCTCCTTTAATGGCTTTTATGGCGGTGAGGGCATCATTAATTTGGCTATTCATTCTGCTTGCTAATTCACTGTCAGCAGCTGCGATAAAGTCGATAATGCCTTGTTTATTTGCACCATTGATAAATTCACCGCGAAAGATATTTTGAACGCCTTGAATATTGTCGGCAAAATCGGCTAAAGAATTCCAACTGTATTGTGATTCTACTAATGAAGTATCCGTAGTACTCAGACTTGTGCCAAAAGGCTCGGCTATTTTTCCATTGCCGACTTCATCAATAATACCAATCATCCCCTGGATTAATTCCTCTATCACACCGAGCTCAGACGCATAAAGATTATTGTTCGCCGTTAAGAGTAACTCTTTGTAGGCAGGTGAGTTGCTATCACTTGGATCATAAGAAACTGTCCAAGCATCCGCTAAAGACTGAGCATACTCGTTAAACACTTCAGCAGTTGCCACTAAATACTCACGCTCAAGCGGGGTCATTTCATCGATCGTTTTTTCATTGTCTGTTAGACCATCACCAAACAGTAAAAACTCCATGGTGTGAAAGCCTTGTACGTCATCATTAAATAATTTAATTTGCTCGGCAGTAAAACCTGACTGAGATGCTAATAACGCTTGTAAGTCGCTAGTATTTAACGGCCAGGTATCTAAATGTGGGTCGATTGAGAGTGCATCTACGGGACCAAAAATATGAGCTTCACCTTGTTCCCATGGTGTTCGGACATCACGCCAAGCTTGTTGTGCTGCAGCCAAACTTTCAGCAGTAGGGGAGTTGAATAAGGTTAAGGTTGCTAAATGGTAATCGTTGGCTTTAGTGCTTAATGACAAATAACCCGCCACAATCACCTCATTGGTTAAATTTGTGATCATTTCAGTCGCGCTGAAGGTAAAGCTGTTATTAATTACCGGCGCTTTTATTAGCGCTTCCGATGATGAACCACCACAAGCCGATAAAATAATTGCGGATAAAGTTGCGGCGACCAAAGATTTTTTTACGTACATGTTTATGTCCTTTTAAAGTTTAAAATTATTATTCTGTGACTTTTGCTTAATGTGACTCTTTTAATTTGAGTGATATCGATGCGCTTATGATGCGTTTATATAGTGAAGAAATATCCCAGAGATAGAGTCACTGAGTGAGTGTTATCAAGATTTTCTTGAGCATATTGCTGCTCGGAAATTTGTACTTTGAAAACCAACTCTGGAATCGGGTAATAATTAATGCCGACTGATAACTCTTGTTTATCAAAGCGAGGAGTAGCGATGCTATTAGCCATTTTTTTGATCGGATTAGCATAATCAAAAGCAGCAAAAATTTGCAGTGGTGATGACAAACCTAAAAGTCCTTGCGCGTTATAACCTAATTCAACAAAAGCCGATTCAGCTTCGCTACCCACTTGAGAGAAATTTCCTGGCTTTAAGCCTGGCGTAGTTTTATTTGCTAAAGTAATCGCTTCACTGTCTTCTAACTGGCCAAATAAGTACTGTCCTCTTGCTAACCAGTTACCTGCGCTCCACGCTCCATTCACACCAAAAATTTGTAAATTACCGTCGCTGGCAATATTGTTCTGGTTATTACGATTATCTGTGGTATTGCTGGTGTAATAACTTAATCCAATGCCCTTATCTTTTTTGACATCGCCATAATCAAGGCGAAAGGTGAGCGCTAAATCATCAGAGTTAACTTGTTCAAAGCGTTTCTGATGGCCAGTAGCCGCCCATTGATAAGTTCGAAAATATTCTGAATTTAACCCCGTGGTTAATAGCGCTTGTGCGGTAAAATCCTGCCAATGGGTGATGACATTAACCCCGGTTTCATTCCAAGTTTGTGGGATCATGGTGGCCTCGCTCCAATGACGCTCGGTGGTCATATATTGGTGCGGTTGATGTAAGTCTGTGCCCAAACCGACAGGAACAAAAATGCGACCCATTTTTACTGCCAGATATTGATTAGCTTGATAACGCACTTGTAGCTTTTCAACGACCACTTCACCGCCAGCCTCTATCTCATTTTCAAATTCGCCAAATTCTTCAAAGCCATCGTATTCAAGTGTTACACCGGTACCGCCATGTTCATACTCAAGCTCTAGCTCCACTTGCCATTGCGGCGTGAAATCGTAAACCAATTCAAGTACAACTCTTTCTAGGTCAGTACTCGCACGTCTGCTTGGATCTAAATCTTGGGTATTTCTAAATACTTGCTCGTTTTTATATTTCACACTGCCATAAGACTTTATTTGCCAGTTTTTATCTAGCGACAAGGTTTGATCTGCTGTATTCATTGCTAACATGGCGTCAGATTGTGACTTAAAAGCCTTAAGCTGAAGTTCAATGTCAGCAATTTTCTGTTGTTGTGCTAAGAAGTATTCGGCAGCGGGTGTTATGCTTTGTTGTTCATCAGCCAATGCCGCAGTGCTTACTAAAAACATCACTAATATTTTTGAGATCTTCATAAATAAACCTAAATGGTAATGATAACTAATTGTATTTGGTGGAAGTGTAATCACATACAAGTACAAATGCAAATGATAATTAAACTCATTTGCATTTGTACTGGGGCGAGTTTACTTAATAAAAATTAAGCGGAAATAAGGCATGATGTGAGTTGTAACAAGGTAATAAAGGGGGGGAATTAACTTCTCAGTGAGTTGCTTTCATTTTCTGCAGTATTTTATCGAGCAAGCAAACTTGATATTTTGATGGCGTAATTTTATTACAGTTGCGCAAATTAACTTGCATCATCTCTACTGTCGAAGTTGTGCAGCGCAATCAATATTTTATGGCGAGAGCCGCCTATGATTTTGGCTAGGTTATGACATGACTGATGATTTCAAGTCAATTTATCCGCTGAGAGTAACCACTTTACTGTTAAAGCGTATTGCTATGCAGCGCAATACGGTTACCTTCTGAGTCATGAATAATAGCGCGAAAACCATGTCCGCCAATAGATATTTTTTCTTCAACCAGCCGGCCACCATGCATTTCTGATTGCTTAATTGCGTCGTCAAGTCGGCCATTGACATTAAAATAAATTAGTGGTCCAGAGGTAAATATTTGTTCAGGTGCTGATGGCACTAAGCAGCCTGAAACATTGGTTTGAGCATGAGGTAATATACCAATGGTGAAATGCTCAAAGGCTTCTTTTTTTACCTCACCGTTAAGTAGCGCACTATAAAATTCGATAGCGCGAGTTAAATCTATAACCGGAATATCAACCCAAACAATCTGATTTTCCATGACATTTTCCTTTGTTATTTATGGTGTTTATATCGAACAAGGACGGCCTTGACGTTGATATAAGTATAGTTGAATAATTTAATTAGCCATATTGAGAAAGCGTTCATTTAATTATCGTACTTTTTACAGGGAGAAATGCATGAGAAAAGAATGAGTAGAGAAGCATTTAAGAACAGCAGAATAGTTAATATTTTACTTATCCTGAAGTTCTCTTTCTTTTCTCCCCGTGAATTATTTTATTATGGTACTTTTTAAAGGTTTTTTTACTGCCTAGTAGCAAGCTTGTTAGAGAGTCGGTAGAATAATTGCTTTGGTTTTTATGACTTTGGCGTGCACTACATTATGCGAATTATTCACACTTCTGACTGGCACTTAGGCCAACATTTTTATGGCAAAAGTCGCGCACCTGAACATCAGCAATTCTTAAATTGGTTAATTGAACAATCAAAGAGCCAGCAGATTGACGCCATTATTGTCGCCGGTGATATTTTTGATACCGGCACACCACCAAGTTATGCCCGTGAAATATATTTTGATTTTATCGCTAAGTTGCATCGAACACATTGCCAATTAGTGGTGTTGGCGGGAAATCATGACTCAGTTGCCATGCTCACTGAGTCGCAAAAAATATTACAGCAGCTGTCCACACGAGTTATTTCTGCCGTGAGCGATAATATGGCCGAGCAAGTATTTGTGCTTAACAGCCTTAAAACTGAGCAGCAAGCGGTGATTTGCGCTATTCCATTTATTCGGCCACGCGATATTGTTAGAAGCTACGCTGGGCAATCGGCTAATCAAAAGCAACGTTCACTGCAGCAAGCTATTACTGAACATTATCAAGGCTTATTTGAACAGGCGCAGAGCTTGTCGCAGCTTAACCAGGATGATGGCACTCGCTTGCCTATTATTGCTACCGGGCATTTAACCACCATTGGTGCATCAACGAGTGAGTCTGTGCGTGATATTTATATTGGCACCTTAGAAGCCTTTCCCGCTAGTGAATTTCCGGCGGCTGACTACATAGCTTTAGGCCATATACATCGACCACAAAAAGTGACCAAGAGTGAGCATATTCGTTATAGTGGCTCACCCATCGCATTAAGTTTTGATGAAGCTAATACCCAAAAAAGTATTGTTATTGCAGAATTTAAAAATGGCGAGCTTAGCAATACAGTGCTGTGTAACGTGCCATGCTTTCAACCTTTGGCGATGGTAAAAACCCATTTAGAAACACTGTCTGAAGACATTACTAGTGTTGTTGAGTCGAAAAGCATTGCATTGAAAAATGAAGACTCAAGCATTGCAGAATCAATAAGTACAGAATCAATAAGTACAGAATCATCCAGTGCAGAAGCAAAAATCACCCATGATGAAAAATCAGCCAAAGAAAAAATCTGGCTCGATATCGAAATTGAAAGTGCAGAATACTTACAAGATTTAAGCGCGCGCATTGAGCAAATAGTCAAAGAATTGCCCGTTGAAGTGTTATTAGTCAGACGCAGCAAAAAGTCCCGTCAACAAATGCCTAGTCATGAGAAGAAAGTCACCTTAAGTGAATTAAGTGTTCAAGAAGTATTTGACGCGCGGATGGCGCTAGAACCTTGGGATAGTGACGAGCAGCAACAACGTAAAACACGCTTAAATAGTTTATACCTTAATATTGCAGAACAAACACAACTGGCTAACTCAACCAAGCCATCGCTTTCAGAGCACAGTGAAGCACATAGTAGCTCGACCAGCAAAACTGAGCAAAAATAATGAAAATATTATCGCTACGCTTTGAAAATATCAATTCTTTAAAAGGTCATTGGAAAATTGACTTTACTCAGTCACCCTTTGACACCAGTGCGCTTTTTGCCATTATCGGCCCCACCGGCGCAGGTAAAACCACCATACTCGATGCCATGTGTTTGGCGTTATATCACCAAACACCACGACTTACTATTTCAGATAAGCAAAACCAGTTAATGACCCGCCATACCGCGAGTTGTTTAGCTGAGGTTGAATTTGAAGTTAAAGGTCAAGCCTATAGAGCCTTTTGGAGTCAGCGCCGAGCCAAAAATAGTGTCGAAGGCAATCTACAAAAACCAACTGCCGAGTTGGCAAAGTTAATCACTACAGGTGAACTTAATAGCGAAGGTAACAGTGGTATAACCTTAGGTGAAGCCGAAGTTATTGCCACTAAAGTTTCTGATATTCGTACAGAAATAGCGCGATTAACCGGTTTGGATTTTTCTCGCTTTCGAAAATCTATGATGCTATCGCAAGGGGAGTTTGCTGCCTTTTTAAATGCACCGGCGAATGAACGTGCCGATCTTTTAGAAGAGCTAACGGGTAGTGAAATTTATGGCGATATTTCAAAAACGGTATTTGAACAACATAAAGAGGCCAGTAACGAGTTAAAATTATTGCAGGCTAAAAGCACGGGTATGCAACTATTAAGCGTCGAGCAACAACAGCAAATTAATGCTGAGCTAAACATGGTAACTTTGCAGCAGCAACCTTTTGAAGCACAAATAGCCCATTGGCAGCAAATTCGCAGTTGGTTGATAAACGTGCAACAAACCAATGAACAAAAATTACTTGCTGAGCAACAACAAGCATCAGCACAGCAAAAACAGCACCACCATGCTACAGAGTTACAAGCGTTAGCTTTGTCAGAGCCAGCTGAAAATTTACGGGCTGATTACCAACAGCACAATTATGTTAATCAACAGCTTGTTGAGCTCAATGAACAAGCGACCTTGCTTGAGGTTGATGTTAACGATAGTAAAAGCCATGTTGAACATGCTGAGCAGTCACTAACAGATTTTTTGTTATGCCATGAAAAACTGCTTGCCGAGCAAGATAAAACTGAGCAATTAATTGTTGAGCAAGTGCTACCGCTTGATAGCAAAATCAGTCAACTGAGCGAGCAAAAAATTCAACAAAGTGCACGAGCAAGTGCCGCCAACGAAGTGCTAACGCAAGCAACAGAGCAAAGCGCACAGTTAACCGCACAACAGCAATTGCAGCGAGATAAAATCAACCACGCGCAAGGCATTATTGAGCAACAAGGGCATTTGGCAACATTGCCTGAGCATTTGCCATTATGGCGCAATATACTGGCTCAAATGGTCAATGATAAACAGCTTAGTTTTGAGCTGATCACGCAAAATAAAAACTTGCAAACACAAGCTAACTTATTGACTAATGAACTGACTAAAGAGCAAGAGCAATTAGTTGAACTTGAAGCTGAATGTAAACAACAGCAAGTAAGCCTTAGTGCGAAAGAGGGCGATATAACCCAGCTATTACAGCAAGTTCAGTGTCAAAATGAGCAAGCACTCAGTCAGCATTTACATGGCATGCAAGCCACTATTAATGAGCAAGCACAAGCACTACTTAACGCCCAACGTTATCAAACTCTAAGCGCTGAATTGCAGGATATTGATAAAACACTTAATACAGATAATCAAAAATTAACCCACCTAGCTGAGCAGTTAACGCCTTTGCGTGAACATTATAAAAAGCAAAAAACAGCCTTGATTGACGTGCAGTTAATCGTAGATCAACAAAAAACTATTATGTCACTTAGTGCCCATAGAGCAAACTTACATGCCAATGAAGCTTGTCCCTTATGTGGCTCAGAGCAACACCCGGCCATTGCTGATTATCAGGCCCTAAGTGATGATGATTCAGTGGAAAGTGAACATCAGCAGCGCTTAAAACAACTCACTATTGACTTAGAACAACTTGAACTGCAAGGTAAAAAATTATCTTCAGAGCAAGAGCGCTTAAAAGAAAGGTTTAACTTAGTCACTGAAAATAAAGCAATAAAACAACAAGAACAGCAGTATTTAACTCAGCAGTGGTTAGCGCAGCGTGAGTTATTAAACATGGCTGTTGAATTATCAGCATTTGAGCAAATAACAGCAGACATACAAACACGGCGACAAAATTTTGAGCAGTTAAATAATGTTAATAACCAATTGCAGCAATTAAAACAAGGGCAGCAACAGCAAGCTGAATTAGTTTCGAGGCTAGAAAAACAGTTAGTCAACTTAGTGAACTTGAGCCAAAATAAAACGGTGCAGTTAAGTCAAATTCAACAACAAATCGTGCAAAATAAGCAAAACCTTATCGATAAACTTGCGCAAATAACGCAAGAGTGGCAAAAGTTAACGATGTTTATGCAAAGGTGTCAGTTAGTTATGCCAGCATGCTTCACTGTTTTTAATCAAGTAGATACAGATAGTGATACAGATACGGATATTATCGATATTAACGCACCCAATCATATTATTACGCCTGACAAATTTATTGATCTTGTGCCATTACAACAAGCTTGGCTAAATGAACTTGAGCAACAAAGTCATGCTTATCAAGCCGCCTTGTCTGCCGTGGCGACAGATCATGAACAACTGCAACAAGTACAACAACAACTGGCGGTAATGCACAGTAAATTCGAACAACTGAGTGTGTCTAAGCAAAGCATAATAGCGGATTTAAGTCTGCTAGAAAAACAGCATAATGACGCTAAAGTGCAGCGCGAAAGCTTATTCGCCGCGCAAGATGTTCAACAAATACGCCAACAATTAAAACAACAGCAACAAGGTCAAGAGCAGCTACTTGTTAAGTGGCAAAATGCTGTTAATGAGCAGAAAAACCGCCAACAAAATATTGCGGGTAAGCTAAACGGCAATATTGAAGCGATTAAGCGTTTAATGCCACAACAGCAAGCGGCCAAGCAAACTTGGCAAAAGCAATTAGCGGCTAGTGATTTTGACACTGAAGACGACTTTAAAGCGGCATTGTTAACACAAGAACAGCGCAAGACCCTGAAAGCACAAGCGTTAACTATTGAGCAACAAACTCAACAAGCCAAGGCACAACTACAGCAAGTGCAACAACAATTATCACAACTTGGCGAAGATAAAAACCAGCTGCAAGCGCAAACTAAGCAGCTGGTCAGCGCTATTGAAATGGGTGAAGATTTAGCCTGCAATAATGAGCTACTACTAAAAGATTTAATCTTTGGTGCAAACGTAGTAATAGACGATGACTTAGAGGTTGCTGAGTTTGATAATAAAGCCATTATTTGTTCTAACACCTTAAAGCAATTACAAATACGCCAAGGACAATTAAGCCAACAAATCAGCCAAGACCAACAACAGCGTTATGAACAACAAACATTACTTGATGAAATGCTTAAGCAACAAAATGAGCTTGACGATCTTGCTCACCTGAATGGTTTAATTGGCGCGGCTGATGGTGCTAAATTTAGACGTTTCGCCCAAGGCTTAACACTGTCTCATCTAGTTTATTTAGCCAACCAGCAGCTTAATCGCTTGCATGGTCGCTACCAATTACAACGTCAGCAATCTGACAACTTAGCATTAGAAGTGCTTGATACTTGGCAAGCCGATAGTGTGCGTGACACTAAAACTTTATCGGGCGGTGAAAGTTTTTTAGTTAGTTTAGCGTTAGCACTGGCTTTATCAGATTTGGTGAGCGCAAAAACTAGTATTGATTCATTATTTCTTGATGAAGGTTTTGGCACCTTGGATAACGACACCCTAGAAATAGCACTGTCTGCGCTTGATTCATTAAACGCGAGTGGCAAAATGATCGGCGTTATAAGCCATGTTGATGCCTTAAAAAAACGCATTGACGTGCAGATAGAAGTGAAGAAACAAAGTGGCTTGGGTTTGAGTGAATTAGCGGATTGTTATCGCTATCTTGGTGGTTAAAACTGTATTGTTATTAAAGCTAAAGTAGTACTGTCAACTAGGGGGAACCACTAAGATAACAATAGCTTAGGTGCCCCGTGAGCCAAGTGAAACTAAATCCGTCGGTTGTCATCGTTGGCGTAGGTATGACTGGTATATTAATGACCATTAAGCTACGCCAAGCCGACATTAACGATATTATTGTTTGAGCAAACAAAGATGCTATGGCGGCACATGGTGGGGGGAAACCTATCCTGGTGCCGCTTGTGATATACCGGCTCATATGTATATCTATTCATTTGAAGCGAATCCAAATTGGAGCCGATCTTTTTCTTGTCGACCAGAAATAAAGCAATATTTTGAGCACGTGGCTGACAAGTTGACGTGAAACGTGACATACGCTTTAACGAAGAAGTTACCGACGGAAAATATAGTAAATGTAAATAGGCTGTCAAAAGCAGTAAAGATAAGAGCTATATTGCTAATTTTATTATTTGTGCGACCTGTATTCTACATCACCCTAAATTGTCCAGACGGCCCCGGCATAGATGACTTCAAAAGTGCTAAGTTTCATACTGCTCAGTGGGATCACAAGGTCAATATATCTGAGGCAACTCGTGTTGGCGTTATCTGCACTGGCTCAAGGGCGGCGCAAGCCATCTCTGAGCTAATTAAAGCTGGCGCCAAAGTTTGTGTTTTGCAGCGCATACCACAATGGATAATGCATTTATCCAACTTTAATTTTTCAATTACCATGCAAAAACTCATGACTCGCTATCCCGTTATGACAAAAATGCATCATAATGCAGGGAAATTCTTTTTAGAGCATATTTTATCAAAGCAGTCACAGGGCACTTGATACAACAAATGTACTGAATTTTTTGTATCAAGTTAACTTAACCTTGAGTATAAAAGATAAAGCCTTACGAGATAAATTAATAAGGATTTAATGTTAACCCGAGATTTGATGGATTACTTTATCTGCCATTATGTCAATGCCCCAGATGAAGTGACTTTGGCACTAGTTAGCCCCCTGCAAACAAAAATATTAGTGAGTCACCAACAAGTTATATATTAATCCTAGGATATAATCCGCTTAGGGATGCTGGTATTTCTTATGCAGAACGACTAAAAGCTGCAGGTATTAAAACCTATCACGAACATTATGATGACTGCATGCATGGTTTTATTTCAGTCACTAAGTTAAGTACTCGCGCTATGAAAGCCACTCATCACTTGGCGGTGGCATTGACAGATTTAATGACTAACTACTAATTTAGCTGGCATTAGAGCTATTGACCGCTTAGCGACTTTTGTTATGAACGGCCATCTAGGGTCTTGGTGTTATCTGCTCAACTATCCGCTAAAGTTATTACTTTAAACGCTCCTCTTAAAGTATTTCCCAGTGGTGCTAGTTAAGCTAGGGGACTATAAAAAGTAATCATAAAAATTTAAAATAAAGCTTTACTTTACTAATTGTTAAAGATATATTCTTAACGTTAATTATTCACATCTAGTCTATTTAACCGATTGTTTATAAAATCGCGTTTTGCCTTTCCCTTTCACAGTTAGTCATCACTTAATTTATTAAGCTTAAATTATTGTCTGATTTTTCGAGTTTTTTATCGCAAAAAGTAGTTATTTTTTCAAATAAAAAAGTTCCACGATACAATAATATAGCTTTTGTTCATGCGTTTAAGCGCACTTTAAAAGAGTTTATTATGTCTTATACATACCAAGGTACGATCTATTCGATCGCATCACCCGTTCGATCAATTTCTGTTAACAAAAATAATGTCGCAGTGACTGATAAAAACGGTACAAAACTGATTTCATTTACCAACGTAAATGAGTCAAAATCATTTCTAGCTTGGATTTACCAAAGCTAGAAAGTCAAACCTACTTAACCAGAGTTATCCTTACCTAGTAACACCCGTTTGAGTTTTGTTTTTACTGAACGCCAATGCGTAACAGGTTGAGTTGGTGCTAGCGCTATCAAATGTTGCCATTGCTGTTCAGTTAATTGAACTTTTGCGCCATGCGCTAAAAGTACAGATTCAACTTTCAAGGCTTTAATTTTTATCAGAGATTTATGATAGCGATTAGGGTAAAAAACTGGGTAGGGTGGAATAAATTCCCCCCTGACTTTAACCATTAAATCAGCAACATAAATTTGATCACTTATTTGATGATGCAAAGATATATCTCGGTCAGTATGACCCTGGGTAAAGTGCACTTGCCAGTCTTCAAAACCAGGTAAAACTGCCTGATTAATAAGATAATAATTCGGTATCAGCGAGCTTGAATAATAGATAAACTTTTTAGCTTTTTTATGACGACCCGCAACCCACAAAGTCAATAACATATCGGTTAAGTGCATTAACTTACCGTCAACTCCTGAATACCATTGCCCTGGCACATTCGCCGCCGCTATTTTACAACCATATTTTTTACGTAATAGCTTTGCCGCTCCTGCGTGATCTGGGTGCATATGCGTAACAACAATTAAGGCAATATCCGACATCGAACGTTTAAGTTCGTTAAGGATAAAGTGTTCTAAAATATCAACATCAGCTCGGCAGCAACCATCAAGCAATAGCAGCTTATCTGGGTACTCAGCGAGATAAATATTTTGAATATAACCATTTAAGCAGTGTAATTTGAGCATAAAAGTGACTATGGTGACTTAGTTGTTATTAAACTACCTTGTTATTGATGAAGTATCAACAGGTTAGACCAGTCTGTGAGAAATTGTTTTATTTTCTGTATTACCGGCATTTAATCGTTTAGTTAAACTGTAATGGTTTAATAAAACTGGAAGGATTTATAGCTTAAAATAAGTAAAATCTTAAAGGTATTCAAATGACTAGGGGGGAAATTAGTTACCGTCCTAATCAAAAGCTACAATATGTCAAATTAATGGTAGAAGGAAACTATACCAACAAAAAATACAAGATATCTCAGGTGCCTGTGCCTCAGCCAATACATATCAAAAGTAGTGGTTTTTTGGTGTTTAAAGTTAGCCGTACAAGAGCTCACTTAGGCACAAAAAATTATGTTCATTTATTATTTTTTTAATTTACTGTGTGTATTATAGCGTTAGAGCTATCGAACTTTACTTTTTTTGTGCTCATACATAGCTGCATCGGCATCTCGGATCATTTCTTCTATCGATCTATCTGTGTCATGCTTAAAATCTCTTACACCGACACTGTACTCAATTTTGTACGGTTTGTTTAAGGCTTCATTGGCTTTATCAATAGCGATAGCAAATCGCTCTAACGCTAGATCAGCCTTGTCTTTGTCAGTGTCACTCAGCATAGCAATAAACTCATCCCCACCTAGGCGTCCGATCAAATCACAGTCACGGAATGAATTCAGCATTATTTGTGCAAAGGTGATTAAGACAAAATCGCCTTCATGGTGACCATATTCATCATTAATATTCTTAAATTTATTTAGATCAAAAAATATAAATGACATGGATATTTGATTACGTCGACATACTTTTAAACTATATTCGACCATAGTCATAAATCCCCGTCGGTTAGAAATCAGGGTTAATTCATCTAACGTAGCGAGTTGAATAGATTTAATTTCTTGCTCAATCATAGCGCCTAGATCTTTAAGTAACTGCTGATCTTCTTCGTCAAGATTTTTAGGTTTAGTATCGATAAGACATAAAGTACCAATATTAATTCCTTGGCTAAGCTTTAAAGGATAACCGGCGTAGAAACGAATGTTTGGCGCTTCAGTAACAAGAGGGTTGTCAAAAAACCGTTCATCTTCAGAAGTATCTGGAACGATAAATAATCCATCTTGATTAATAGCATGTCCACAAAATGAGATATCACGAGGCGTTTCTGAAGCGTCAAGTCCTTGGCCAGACTTAAACCACTGACGGTCTTCATCAATTATACTGACCAGTGAAATGGATACGCCAAACATGCGCTTAGCCATACGAGTCACACGATCAAATCGCTCTTCATGTGATGTATCAAGGATTTTTAACGTTCTCAGCGCATGTAGTCGCTCGGCTTCATTTTTAGGGAATTGAGGCTTAATCATAGAGATCCAGTTAATTTAAATATTTACTCTTTGAATTATATCAGTAAATCAACACAGTTTCTTTTAAAAATAAGAGCGATTTATAAGACTGGAATTACTTTCTGGAGCGTTTATTCTGTGGACCACAGCCTTAGCTATTGTCGTGATTACTTCAAAGTATCTGGTTACTTTTGATCCCTTGCTGTTTAATTTTTAACGCACATTTGATTGTGCTAATACAGCTTTGCTAGGGTGCTAAATATGTGCCGTATGTAGTGGTCTTTTTCTGTAACTATCAGTAAAAATTCAACTTTTCGCGGTAAACTGAAGGTTATTGTCATTCACCATGACGCTAGAGAGAAAATATTGAATTAATTTATCCCAACGTAGTCGCCGTTCTAACGTCTGCTTAACCTAATGCTAAGATGTGAACGGTAATCTTATTTCAAAGCTGAAATATAGCCATTGAAATAATTTTCGCTCAGTGTTCAATTCATTAATTCAATTGGTATGACTATTTTGTTAAACTCTTTGACAAAACTCATACACAATTTTTTGCCATTTTATGATGGCAGTTTAATGTTAAATACTTGTTTGGAAATAAAATGAAAATTACCGATAAAAGCGTTGTTCAGTTTCACTATATACTTAAAGATGAAACGGGTGTAGAAATAGAAAATTCATATGCTAATGAGCCACTAGCTTACCTACACGGTTACAAAAATATGTTAGTCGGCGTAGAAAACGCTTTAACAGGCAAAGAAACTGGTGATAAATTTTCAGTGACCTTACAGCCTGAAGAGGCTTATGGTGAGCGTAAAGAAGACGCTATTCAACGTGTGCCGGTAAAACATATGCAAGGTTTAGTCTCGCCAAGTGCTAAATGGAAAGCGGGCATGACAGCTGTAGTTAACACTGACGATGGTCAACGCCAAGTGACTGTGGTTAAAGCGGGTAAATTTATGGTTACCGTTGATATTAATCCGCCATTAGCAGGTAAAGTACTGACTTTTGATTTAGACGTTACTGACGTACGTGAAGCAACGGCTGAAGAAGTCGAGCATGGTCACGCCCACGGCGCTGGCGGTCATCAGCACTAAGCGATGTAATTAACAAAATATCTTTAAAAAGCCGACATAAGTCGGCTTTTTTATGCTCAGGACGAGCGGTATGCTGCGATCACATGGATGTGAAAGAGCAGTGATGCTCAGGACGAGCGGTATGCTGCGATCACATGGCCGTTTCTAGGCATCCATTGCTCCATGGCATGAGTACATCACTGTGCGTCGATGTCAAAGAGCAGCGAGCTTCCCTTTAGCTGTTATTGAACTGAATAAACTTTCCGTTTATCGAATTCATATTATATTTTTTTACGATACTGTTAAGGTAAGTTCTCCATTTAGTGCGATTTTTATAATACCTTCAGGTCATCCAATAACAATAAGGTCCAGAATATGTTTACATTAAAATCATCATTAACAACCCTAGCGTTACTCGTCAGTACCACCTTGTCTCAGTCAGCATTGGCGCAAACGACCGTTATTCATGCGGGCGAATTATTAGTTACTGCCAACAAGACGCCGCTTAAGCAACAAACCTTAGTGATAAGTGATGGTAAAGTTACTGAGCTTAAATCTGGTTTTGTTGAGATAAGTCGCTTTGCCAAAGACGCAAAATTAATTGATTTATCATCGAGTTTTGTCATGGCTGGCCTGATGGATATGCATGTGCATTTACAAGGTGAACTTGGCCCTAATAACGATAGTGAGATAGTTAACTTATCTGATGCAGATATATTAATGAAAAGTGCCTACTTTGCTCATAAAACTTTAATGGCTGGTTTTACCACCGTACGTGATTTAGGCAGCAGTGCTGAACAAATTTATGCCCTGCGCGATGGTGTCAAGCGTGGTTGGATAACAGGGCCAACTATCATTGCTGCTGGTAGCAGTGTCGCGGTGACTGGTGGGCACGGCGATGTTGACGGCATGGCGCCTGATTTGATGGCATTACATACCGCAAAAACTATTTGTGATGGCCCTTATGATTGTCGACGAGCGACTCGTCATGCCATTAAGTTTGGTGCTGATGTGATTAAAATCACTTCTACTGGCGGTGTGTTATCCGATACTGATACCGGCACGGGTCAGCAAATGGCTGATGATGAATTAAAAGAAGTGGTTGATACGGCGCACTCGCTTGGGCGTAAAGTGGCGAGTCATGCACATGCTGCTGCTGGTATTAATGCGGCATTACGTGCTGGCGTTGACAGTATTGAACACGGTAGTTATGCCGACCAAGAAAGCATTAAACTCTTTAAAAAAGGTAGTGCTTATTTAGTCCCAACATTGATGGCGGGTGATACCGTGGTTAATATGGCGAAAACTACTGACTTTATGTCCCCAGCGATTCGCGTTAAAGCTATTCGTGTCGGTGGTGACATGATTGAAAACTTCAAACGTTCATATAAAGCGGGTGTGAAAATAGCTTACGGTACAGACAGCGGCGTTTCAAAACATGGTTATAATGCTCGAGAAGCACAATTAATGTTTGCCGCGGGTATGACTCCACAAGATATTTTAGTTTCTGCGACCATTAATGGCGCCGACTTAATTGGCAAATCAGCAACTTTAGGTACATTAGATGTGGGTAAAGTTGCCGATATTATTGCTATGGATGCTAGCCCTTTAAACGATATTAATGAACTACTTGATGTCGATTTTGTGATGAAAGCAGGTAAGGTAGTTAAACAAAAATAACTTCAATAGCTTTAGATTGGCGTAGTGATGTAAAAGGCTGTGTTAAACAGCCTTTTTATTGCCTTATTTCCTTCGCAGAACCCCAGTAGTTAATGCAACACCAAGCAAAATAATACCGCCGCCCAACAGCATGATTAAGCTGATGGTTTCACCTAAAAATAATGCTCCCCATAGAATACCAAAGGCAGGAATTAAATAGGTTACTGATATCGCTTTTGCTGGGCCAAGTTGTGCGATAAGTCGAAAGAATAAAATATAGGCGACACCGGTACAGATAACACCAATCAAAAGCACTGACCAGATGGCATTTGCACTTGGTAACGTTTCAGGGATAAAAAATAAACTCAAGGGTAATAACATTGCGGTAGCGGAAATTTGGCTACCAGCAGCTAAGGCCAACGGTTTTATTGTGCTGAGATTTTTTTTAGTATAATTAGCTGAAATGCCATAACAAAGTGCGGCTAACATCGCCGCTAATGTTGGCAATAATGCATTGTTTTCAAATGATTTATCTGTAAATTCAATGTCGAAATTTAAATTATCTGACACTAATAAATACACCCCAAAAAAGCCAATAATCAAGCCAAAAATGGCACTTAGGCTTAACTTATCTTTTAACCAGATGTAGGCGACTATAGCGCTAAACATGGGAGCTGTTGCGTTTAACACTGATGCTGTTCCCGCCGTTAGCGTTAAGGTGGCAAAACTAAATAGAGTAAAGGGTATTGCGGTATTTAACGCCCCAACTACAAAAATATCTCGCCAACGTCCTTTTAGTGCATTAGTTTCTTTAAATAAAACTAAGCACATGATCAAGAAGATAGCCGCTATGCCCGTACGTAATGTGGCAAAAACTATCGGACCAAACTCTGGCGAACCGACCCGCATAAACATAAATGACGCGCCCCAAATAGCGGCTAATAACAGCAGTTCAATACTGGCTTTATGGTGTAGGGTACTTAGTGTCTTCAACGAATATCCTTAGATAAAAAGTTATAACTGAGTTTTATTGAGTTTTACATAGTGCTTAATGAATAGTCACGATAATCGGACAGTTATTGTAAATTGACCGCGTTAAAGTTATTCAATGCTCTTTGTTATACTGACAATTTTTTCAATCGCGATAACATTCAAGGTTGCTATGGCTGTCATTTGCCAATTAATATTAAAATCATACAAGGTCATACCGTAAATTCTGTCGTCTTTGCTATTTTTTTTATAGGCAGGGCGAGGGTCTTGGCTTAGTACTTGTTCGATAAGGCTTTGCAGTGTTGGGCAGTGGCCGATGTTGTCGGTTAAGGTAAGGTGTGCTGCGTTGGAAAATATCACGTCAATATTACTGCTGGGTTGTTCTTGAGCATAGCCACCATGGGCATTTTCGATAATGTCAGCATAAGGGACATAAGGTTTAATATCGACGATTGGCGTACCATCAAGTAAATCTAATTCACTGATATGTAAAATTACCTGTGAAGACTGTTGCTCTATTCGGTCAAGTTTAACAACAGACATACCTATAGGGTTAGGTCTAAACGTTGAGCGAGTTGCTAATACGCCAAGCTTCTTATTACCGCCTAAACGTGGCGGTCGCACTAGCGGCTTCCATCCTTGGGCTTGTGTGCCATGAAAAATAAACAATAACCAAATATGACTAAATTGCTCTAAGCCTCTTACTAATTCTGCATTATTAGCCAAACCCGTTAGGCGCAACTGCCCTTGAGCCGCGGTAACAATACCCGGCTGTCTAGGGATGGCAAACTTTTCTTTATAGGGTGAGTCGATAGTGCCAATAACATTTAAACTAACGCTATCAGTCATTTTTATCTTGCTCAACCTTATAGGCACGGCCATAGCAAACAGTAGAGGCAAGACAATATTTTGCGGCTTCATCTGCTTCTATCATCACACACTGGCTAAAAATGATGGCATTTGCCTGAAGTTTATAGGCTTGGCGTCGTGCTTCTGTGCGGGCATCAATTTCATTCGGGACTGCATGATAAGCTTTTTCTTGGCAAGACTCGCCTTCAACCAAACCGAGAAACTTATAGTGACCAGTAAACTCTTTTTCACTTGTCACTATTTTTACCCTAGTTGGGGAAAAATAATTTTTGAAATTCTCCCGGTCTAGGTTTGTTGATATGTCATTTGTTTTTGCACAACCTGCAGTCAATAATACCAGCATTAAGATGATGTTAGTGCTGTATTTAACGAACCTTGGTGTTGTTTTATATTTTTTAAGCATTTTTAAACCCGTATTTATTTACGTTGACGTTGATGTCAAAGCTGAACATCCTATTTCACTAAACTCATATCGCCTTTAATCCAATAATTGAACAGTTTATCAATAGTTTTACTTTGTTGCTTCATTGAGATCCAATTACGCATAAATAGTTCAAAGCCATGATCATTTTTATTAATCGGGAAAGCCATGTAAAGTGGCGCTAACTCAGGTTTAGGTACTACTACGGTATAGCTTGGCTTGAGTAAGGTCCAAGCCGAAGATGCTGCCGCGCCAAAAAGCATAGCGTCAATATGGGAAAATTCTGGCTTAAAGAATAACCGCGGTGTTGATATTTCCCAAGCTTTGCCATGCGTAAATGTTTTAGCAATGGCTTTTTTATAATAAAAGTTTTCAGGGATACCCAAAATGAGATCATCTCGCTGGAGGATATTATCCCAGTGGGTAAATTCCGCACGCCTTTTATCTTTGACGATAATTGCCAAATTTTGCTCGCTGTAAGGCATAGTTAAGGTAAATCTCATCATGTTATCTGGAATAACGGGCACACCTGTGGTGATATCTAGATAACCTGAGCTTAATAATGATTCTGCTTGATGGCGAAATATCTTCACAAACTCAAGGCTAACATTTAAATCAATGGCGAGCTGGTTCATTATTTCAATATCAAAGCCAACAAGTTTGCCGTTATTGTTATGAAATGAATAAGGCAAATCGTCACGAAAATAACCCACGCGGATAAAACCACGTTGTTTTACGCGAGTAAGCACCCCAACAAAGGGCTGAAAAATATCGCTATTTTTCTGAACATCATCCAAATATATGCTATGAACGCTTTCCATGAGAAAGTCACGTTTTATAAATTTAGCATAGCCTTCGTACTGATAACTGATTGAGCTAAAGGCAAACTTTAAGCTGATGAAGGCAAAAATAGATAAGAGGGGAATAATGGCTAGATTTCTGATTAAGACTTTTTTCTTGATGCGAAAAGCTTTAGCCATACTTGTTGCAACCAGTAAAGGTAAACAGCTGGCAAAAGTCACTGAAAGCAGTGCCGATAAACGACCGACAACTAAGTTTTCAGAAACAATAAAAAAATCAAACATTGAATGAGAAACGTTAAATAACTCTAAAAGGTTTTGCATGGCCAAAGTACTAGTGCCAAACAATTGCGGAATACCCATCACCACTAACTTTACATAATCTTCAAAGCCGATGTAGGCACCAGAGAACCATGCGGCAAACAAAACAAATAGCAACGACAATAGTTTACCGCCAACCGGTAAACTATAACTAATAGGTACGAGCACATCAGAGACTTTATCCACATTGTCAATATCAGGATATTGTGAGGCGATTAACTGTTTGGTTTTTTCAACAATGATCGGTATAACGACAAAAAAACTGCCCGTGGCGAATGCCGTGATCATAGCTTCTCTTGATGCTTTTAAAATGGCACGATAACCAAAAGGGGTAATAGTGGCGAGCAGGGCAGGAAACATCACAAAGCACAGCAAAAGTGCCAGTACCAAGGCACTAGCAACATAGATCATTAAGCCATCGAGTTGTGAGGCATCAAGCGTTGCTGCAGCGCGCCAACCAATACAAAAAACACCAACAGGGGCAAAACGCATGACTAGGTTGCTAATATTACTGACCGACTGTTTTAAGTTGCCTAGCACGGCTAGGGTTTGGCGTTTATTTTTAATTGGCATTAAGCCAATACCAATAAAAACACTAAAAAATACCATCGAAGGGATCACCGCATTAGCGAAGGCATTAAAAGGATTAGACGGAATAAATAGTTCAACAAGGTTAAGTTCTTGACTCACTTTTATAGTGTTAGCACTATAAAACTCAGCAGTTTGCCAATTAGGAAATGATAATGGCGCCATTAAAATAAAGCATAACATCAGTGCTATTAGCAATATGACCAGTATTACGCTGCTTTTAAGCGCAGACTTGGCTTTGCTAGCAGATAAACCGCCAATACCGACCATAAGTGACAAGGCAATATAAGGCAGTGCTGTCATTTGCAAGAGCATAACAAAGGCATCAGCAAGATGGTTTACCATGGCATATAAGGTTACGCCAAAGCTACCTATGATGAGCCCTATCGCCATGGCAAGCATAATTTGGCTAGATAAAGAGATTTTACTGAGCTTAACTGTGATCATATTAGCTGATAATTATTTTGTTGCATGATTAATTTGCATAGTTAAAGGGAGTTACTGGCGCCACTTCAAGCTATAGATTTACTCTTAGGAAACTAAGCGCTAAAACTGCATATTGAGGTGGAACGGGTATGCGATACAAGATATTAAAAAGGCAAACCCTTGTTGATGTTCAAGGTTTGCCTTCATTAGTGGTGTTAATTTAATAGCGATTAACGCCTAAAGTAGTGGTTTACCGACTACTTAACACGCATGCCCGCTTGTGCGCCATCATCTGGACTAAGTATCCATAAGTCTTTACCACCGGGACCTGCGGCTAAAACCATACCTTCTGACATACCAAAGCGCATTTTACGTGGCGCTAAATTAGCCACCATCACTGTGAGCTTGCCAATTAAATCTTCAGGTTGATAGGCTGATTTTATCCCAGCAAACACTTGGCGTGTTTCACCACCTTCTTGGTCATCTAACGATAAAGTCAAACGCAGTAATTTATCTGCTTTTTCGACGTGTTCAGCATTAATTATTTTTACAATACGTAAGTCTATTTTCGCGAAATCATCAAATTGAATTTCAGGCGAAATAGGATCATCTATTAATGGCTCACCGGTTAATTTTTTCTCAGGTGCTGCTTGTTTCTTTTCTGCTTTTTTATCTTTTTTCGGCTCAGCTGCTTCAGTTGTTACGGCTAAATTGTCTTTTGACGCATCAGTCATCGCATTAACTTTATCCATGTCAACACGTTGTAATAAGGCTTTGAACTTATTGATTTTATGGTTGGTTAGTAGGACTTTATGGCCTGGCCAAATAAGTTCGTCATTTAAGAATGTGGCGGTACTGTCTGCTAAAACTGGTAGTACCGGCTTTAAGTAAATCATCAAAATGCGGAACATGTTAATGCCAAGCGAACAAATGTCTTGCACTTCTTGTTGTTTAGTTTCGTCTTTAACTAGCTGCCATGGTTCTTTAATGGCGATGTATTCATTAACTTTATCAGCCAGTGCCATGATTTCACGCATACCACGAGCAAAATCTCGCGACTCGTAATGTGAAGCAATACTATCACCTGCGGCCATGACTTCGTCAGCTAAGGCTGGGTTATCAATATTTTCTGATAGCATGCCGTCAAAGCGTTTAGTAATAAAGCTGGCACAACGTGACGCAATATTCACCACTTTACCAACTAAATCTGAATTTACTCGTTGGGCAAAATCTTCTAGGTTTAAATCTAAATCATCAATACGGTGAGTCAGTTTTGCGGCGTAATAATAACGTAGATATTCAGGGTTTAAATGATCTAAATAAGTGCGACCTTTGATAAAGGTTCCTTTTGATTTAGACATTTTTGCACCGTTAACGGTAACAAAACCATGGGCATAAACCGAGGTTGGTTTTCTATAGCCGGCGCCTTCAAGCATGGCTGGCCAGAACAAACTATGAAAATAAATGATGTCTTTACCAATAAAGTGATATAGCTCGGCTTCTGAGTCCAGTTGCCAAAAAGCATCAAAGTCGATACCGGTTCTATCACAAAGATTTTTAAAACTGCCCATATAGCCAATAGGTGCATCTAACCAAACGTAAAAATATTTACCCGGTGCGTTGGGAATTTCAAAGCCAAAATAGGGTGCATCACGACTGATATCCCACTGTTTCAAGCCTTGTTCAAACCATTCAGCTAACTTATTGGCCATTTCTTCTTGTAGTGCGCCACTGCGAGTCCATGCTTGTAACATGTCACCAAAAGCCGGCAGGTCAAAGAAATAATGCTCTGAGTCACGTAATACTGGTGTTGCGCCAGAAACCACTGAACGTGGGTTTAACACTTCCATAGGTGAATAAGTTTCACCACAGTTATCGCAACTGTCACCGTTTTGATCTTCACTTTTACATTTAGGGCAAGTGCCTTTAACAAAACGATCAGGTAAGAACATGCCTTTTTCTGGATCATATAGCTGTGAAATAACCCGCGTTTTTATATGACCATTAGCATGTAAGCGATTATAAATTTCTTCAGCAAAGGCCTTGTTTTCATCGGTGTGCGTAGAGTGATAATTATCATAGCTGATATGAAAGTCTGCAAAATCAGCCATATGTTCTTCACGAACACCAGCGATTAACTCTTCCGGTGTTATACCAAGCTCTTGTGATTTTAACATGATAGGCGTGCCGTGAGCATCGTCAGCACAAACAAAGTAAGTTTCATGACCACGCATACGCTGGAAACGAACCCAAATATCAGTCTGAATATGTTCTAATAAATGGCCTAAATGAATAGAACCATTGGCATAAGGGAGGGCACAAGTAACTAAAATTTTACGCTTCTCTGCAGATTGCACAGATGACTTTGATAACGACATATAAAGTTTACATATTATTGGTGGTAATTATGCAGGGAATGGTACAGAATTTGTGGTTACTTTTCATTAAGAATTATCACCTTTGTGTTATAAAGGCTAGATAAAAAGTGTGTTTTAACTATGTTATCAAATTTCTTTTCTAAAAATGTAGTCAGTGTTGAAAGCCAAAAGGCTATTAATGTTTTTCTTGAAGCTTACCGCTCCGATATTTTCCCTCAAGGACCCCTCATTATTGCTCAGGCTGTCACTATGGTTATAGCTAAAAAAACTATCCTGATCAAAATGTCACTACCGTTTCCATGTGACGGTGAACTACATGATATTGCAGAACAATTGACAGAAATAGTGCAGCAACCAGTTAATTTTGATGTTGAATATCATGTTGAGCCGGTTAGAGAACACAGCATTAAAGGTATAAAAAATATCATTGCAATTGCTTCTGGTAAAGGCGGTGTGGGTAAATCAACCACCGCGGTTAATTTAGCTTATGGTTTAATTGCCGAAGGATGTAACGTCGGTATTTTAGATGCAGACATTTACGGTCCCTCGGTGCCTACCATGTTGGGTCTAAAAGGCGCAAAGCCGAGTTCAAATGACGGTAAATTGATCACACCACTTGAGGCTAAAGGGTTAAGTGCTATGTCAATTGGCTTCTTAGTGGATGATGCCAACGCTACCGTGTGGCGAGGCCCAATGGCGAGTCGGGCTTTTTCGCAATTACTCAATGAAACTGACTGGCCTGACTTAGACTATCTGATTGTTGATATGCCTCCGGGCACGGGTGATATTCAATTAACTTTAGCGCAGCAAGTACCGGTAGCAGGCGCTGTGGTGATCACTACGCCGCAAGATATTGCCTTAGCTGATGCCATTAAAGGTATGGCGATGTTTGAGCAAGTAAAGCTGCCTGTACTCGGTATTATTGAAAATATGAGTTATCACCAGTGTGAAAACTGTGGTCATCAATCGCACTTATTTGGTGATGGTGGTGGCAAGCGCATCGCTAATGAGGCAAAAACAGAATTACTCGGACAACTCCCCCTCGACATTCGTATTCGAGAAGACGCTGATAACGGTAGTTGTGTAATAAATGAAAATAGCACTGGAGAAGTGGCGCTGCTGTATCGTAGTATAGCGCGCAAAGTTGCTGCGCAATTATACTATCAACTAGATATGCGCAGCCCAACAACCGCAAAAGTGCTAGTTGAATAAAGTAAAACCAAGACCATTTTAAGATACAAAACGAATACCAAGTTATTTTCGTCGACATAATAGCAATTAAAATTGTTCTCGCTACGCGCTGAATTGATTAACTTAATTGCTATAACAACTGAGTTTAAGAAGAATAATCATGAGATTAAGTGACAAAGATATAGAAGAAAGCCTTCGCAAAGGACAGATCGGGATCTCGCCAGCGCCAGATAGCAGTATGATTTCTGGGGTCAGTGTTGATATTCGCTTAGGTAATGAATTTCGCGTCTTTCAAGATCACACGGCGCCTTATATCGACTTAAGCGGCCCAAAAGACGAAATGCAAAAAGCGATGAATGCTGTCATGAGCGAGGAAATTTATATTCCAGATGGCGAAGCTTTTTTTCTGCATCCGGGAGAGTTAGCATTGGCTGTTACTTATGAGTCAGTAACCTTACCAGACAATATCGTTGGCTGGTTAGATGGTCGTTCATCATTGGCACGTTTAGGCCTCATGGTGCATGTTACTGCTCATCGAATTGATCCCGGTTGGTCAGGTCAAATAGTGTTAGAGTTTTATAATAGCGGCAAATTACCTTTGGCATTGCGCCCAAAAATGAAAATTGCCGCGCTTAACTTTGAAACCATGTCGTCAAGTGCCGAACGTCCTTACAACAAACGTGAGGATGCAAAATATAAAGATCAAATGGGCGCTGTTGCCAGCCGCATTAGTCAAGATGAGAGTCATAATTAGTAAAAATTTGAAAATGTTAATACTAACAAAAAGCCAACGAGATCATCGTTGGCTTTTTGGTTTTAATTATTCGCACTTAATCTTTTAAATTTTAATTCGACTTACGCTAACGGCTGAGTTGGAGAAGAATAATCGTTAGCTAGCATTAACTAGGGGTTTTTGCATAGCTTCAGCGCGGTTATTTACTTTTGAAATACAAAAATTTAATGCCGCAATTAACTTATCACGGCTATGAAAGTGACTAACAGTGTCACTACATAGCTCATGATGATAAACATCTATACGTGTTGATGTGATGCTAGCATCGTGACATATCGCGCTATCAATTGGCAGACAACCGACGTTTTCTTCAATCCAGACTAATTTTTCATCTAATGACAACGCAGCAGCAGGGCTATTTTCAGCGACGATATTATCAATGAACACGCGATGAGCATTGGTTTGGTTTAATGCATTACTAATATCACGCACTAGTAAGGGGGGTATAACACTGGTCAAAAAACTGCCCGGTCCTAAAATAACCAAATCGGCATTTAATATGGCCTCTACACAACTGGGCAAGGTTTTAACTAACGGCGCTAACATTAAATTTTTTGGCATCTCTGACATATTATCCACTGATACTTCACCGATGCGGCAGCGGCCTTTTGAATAAAATGCCATTAAATCTGTTGGGGTTTCAGACATAGGCAATACGGGTGTTTTAACTCTTAATAACCGTCGAACAAGCTTAATAGAATCAAGCGGGCGCGAGTGTATTTCTCCTAGACCATAAAGAATTAAGTTACCTAGGTTATGGCCACCGAGTTCATCATTACCATCGAAGCGGAAATCGAACAGTTGACTGCCGACCGATTTCTCATCAACTAACTGAGTTAGACAATTGCGTAAGTCGCCCCAAGCGATTGAACTACTGCGTTTTCTTAAACGGCCAGTAGAGCCACCATTATCGGTGGTGGTAACGATACCGGTCAGTTGATTTCCTAAAAATGACAGCGTAGAAAGTACACGCCCTAAACCGTGGCCACCGCCAATCGCAACAACATTGAGTTCTTTTAGCTGCATATAACTATTATTTTTTTAATTGATGATCAACCATAACGCTTTATTTACTATAAATAAAGTAACTCGCTATAGTTTATAACGCTTTTAGCGGAAATTATCAGTAACAACAGCGCTGTTATTTTAACACCAGTAAATTATATAAAATATCGGGCTTATAAATAGTTGATAAGGCAAAATTTAGTCAACTTGTACTATAAGTAATCAGTTAGATGAAATCTTTTAAATAAATGGCCTAATATTTAAAATAAGGGTTGACAGTATCTTGGTCGCTGCTTAGAATGCGCCTCGCTTTCAACGAGTAACTTGATTACTTATTGAGAGAAGAATTAGGGTAAGTATTAGGCCACTTATTTTATTTCGATGTGGGGCTATAGCTCAGCTGGGAGAGCGCTTCGCTGGCAGTGAAGAGGTCTGCGGTTCGATCCCGCATAGCTCCACCAATAATATTATTCTTCATTTGTGCTGATAACGTAAATGAAAAATAGTTAAAAAGATAATGTAGTTGGATATACCGCGAGGTTGTCGGACTACAGAAGCAAAGTAGTTTATATTTTGTTTTATCGTTTTAGTGTCCTTATCGTCTAGAGGCCTAGGACACCGCCCTTTCACGGCGGTAACAGGGGTTCGAATCCCCTTAGGGATGCCACTTCTTCGGAAGACTTCTACGGAAGTAAAAAAGAAAATGAGTTCGTGTTTTATTACACAAATAAGAAATATATAATCTAAATCATAAGTTCACTAGGCTAGAGCTTTCTACGATTTTATTATACTAAGTGTTTCGAGTTTATAATGTGTCCTTATCGTCTAGAGGCCTAGGACACCGCCCTTTCACGGCGGTAACAGGGGTTCGAATCCCCTTAGGGATGCCACTCATTTTTAGTTAGACAAGTTTACTGGTAAGTGTTTTTTTGACACATACTATAGAATATGTAGCGTTACTATAAGTTCACTAGGCTAGAGCTTTATACAGTAAAATTATATTTAAGTGTTCTATTGGTATTTATGTGTCCCTATCGTCTAGAGGCCTAGGACACCGCCCTTTCACGGCGGTAACAGGGGTTCGAATCCCCTTAGGGATGCCACCATTAACTTAGATTGATAAATTTTTTATAATATTTAACAATCAACTACAAAACATGAAATCGTTATCGAACGGTTATCATAATTTTTAGTGTCCTTATCGTCTAGAGGCCTAGGACACCGCCCTTTCACGGCGGTAACAGGGGTTCGAATCCCCTTAGGGATGCCACTTATTATTTTACTTTTAGTCAAAATAAGCAGTGCTTAAAAGTGAAATAAAAAAACCGACTCATGTCGGTTTTTTTATGCCTAAAATTTATTAACTATCGAATACCCAATATCAAGTCACTGGTACTCATGTTATGAGTTTACATTTCCAGTGTTTATTCTCATTGAATCATGCCCATTAAAACAAGTAATTGACCAACGTGGTATAAATGCAGCAGATCTAAATGTTTTTAAACCTCTACACCTTCCTTGGTCACTCTGTCCTTCCTGTAAAAAACAATAAAATAATTTACAGGGAAAAAATAAAGACAGCAGTAGGAGAAATAAAATATCAGCTGCTCTGTTGCTCTTAAATTTTTTACGCCGCTACTCGTTCCTTCCTTATTCATTCCTGCTCGTAAAAATAAAAAAATGCAGGGCAGGGAGAAAAGAAGAAGTAAAAACGTTATTGGGATTGATTGCACATGCTTATGGTTGCTGATTAAACATAAGTACCTGCATCGACGTCAAAGGCTTTTAATGCCGTGAGCCATGTTTTAGAGGGATGTGAGTCATTAGTGTCATGTAGCAGCAGTTACCGAGCTGGCTATGGACTGAGATGTAAGGAGCAGTTCACTCCTTGAATTTGCATAATTAACCTTATTGAACTTTAATCAACAAGGTTAATTATTGGGTATGCGACCCAAGGGGGTAATTCACTCGTAGGCCGCATACTTATTTCTATTACGCTTGTTAATTAAACTCAAGCTTTCTTCAGCAAATCCAACACCAGCCTCGTTATAAAAGTTAAACACTTTGTCTACGCCAAAGCTTTCAAGGGTAATCAATTCATCATCATAACGGGCAATAGCGGCGATCTTGCCCTGATAATTAGTGCGCCTTATTTGCGCGGTTATATTCTTAATGTCTTGTACAGAAGGTAGTGCTAACAGTGTGAGTTCAATCTTACTCAGATCAATTTTTTCCCAAAAGTCAGCATCTTCAGCATCACCCAGGTAGGTGTGAATACCGTTTTCATTTAACCATTTTACTTTGTCTTTATCTGTGTCTAAGCCCCAAACTTGATTGTCTATCTGAGCACTCAAGGCTCTATAAGCGCCGATACCAACACGGCCCATGCCAATAATTGCAATGGGTGCTTCGCAAGGTTGAACAAAATCATCTTCGACTAAACGATTTTTACTTTCAAAGCGCTTAAATTTTTCTTTATTATTGGCAAAGTAATCATGGGCAAAGTTATAAAGTACATTAGTAATAATAAAGGACAATGCCACTGCTAATGACAATATCACTAGCCACTCGGAAGATAGCCAGCCTGCTTCAGTGCTAAGTGCGGCAATAATAAGACCAAATTCACTATAATTACTTAAGGCTAACGCTGATAAAAATGCGGTTCTACCACGGAGATTAAGTTTGACTAAAATAAAGAAAAACAGTAAAAATTTAACGGGTAGTAATAAAGTTAATACTGACGCTATAGCTAGCATCTCTAGTGTGGGTAGGGCAGTAAAGCCAATCGATAAGAAAAAACCAATCAAGAATAAATCTTTAAAACTCAGTAATGACTTATTTATTTCACTGGCTTTGCTATGAGAAGCTAAATACATACCCGCTAAAAGCGCACCTAAGTCGCCCTTAATTTGAACTAATTCAAATAACTCATAAGCACCGAAAGCGATAAAAAAGCCCATTAATGGAATAAGTTCGCCATGGCCTACCTGACTAATGACTTTGTTAATATAGGATTTTAATGGTATGAAAAGCAATAACAAGCCCGCCCAAGGGCTAGGTAGTTCACCTGTGGCAACAACAAGAAATATCACCGCAATGACGTCTTGCATCACTAATATGCCAATTGCCAGTTTACCATGGCGGGCGCGCATTTCACCGTGCTCTTGCATAAGTTTAACCACGCATACCGTACTACTAAAGCTTAATGAAAATACGATGAGTGCTGATGTAGTGAGACTTAAGCCACTAACAAAAGGAAGAGTAATAAGCGCGATGGTTTTTAACAGTACGAGTCCAATTAATAACCATAAAACACTGTGGCTTAGACTGCCCAACCAAACTTCTGGCTTGAGTAAGTCTTTTATATTGAGTTTCAGGCCAATGGTAAATAGCATCAAGGTGATGCCAATATCGGCTAATACGCTGACCATGCCATCGGCTTCATAGCCTAAAAAGAGTAAGATAAATCCGGCCGACAAATAGCCGATTGAGGGTGGTAGAGCCACTAATTTTGTCAATAAACCACAAATAAAAGCAAAACCGATCCAAATAAATTCCATGTTAAATTAAGGCTCCAGTGTCATTATTTCATTAAGTTGCTGTTCAACATAGTCAGCGATAATTGGCTGTGCTTGCGCGTTAGGGTGAATACCGTCTGCTTGCATAAGTGCTTTATCAGTGGCAACGATTTCCATAAAAAAGGGCAGTAAGGTGATATTGCTAGTATTGGCGACATCTTCAAAAATTTGCTCAAACATTTCATTGTATCTTGGTCCATAATTTGGCGTTATTTTTATCTTAATCATTGAAACTTTTATATTTTTATCTTGCGCTAGCTTGACCATTTGTAACAAGTTATTTTTAATGACTTTCGGTGAATAACCACGTAAACCATCATTTCCACCTAGTTCAATTAGTAACAAGTCAATTTTTTCATTCGCCAAAATACCTGCTAGCCGAGATAATCCACCACTCGTCGTTTCACCACTAACACTGGCATTTATTATTGTGTAAGCTTGTTTTTGTTTGGTAAGTTTTTGATTAAGTAAGTGCACCCAGCCTTGTGTGGGTTTCATCCCATAACTTGCACTGATACTATCACCTAACAGTAAAATATTGCGGGTGGGTGTGATACTAATGCTGTTATCAACCGTATTGACCTGTTTGTTTTGTGCAGCAGTATTTGCTGTAGAAATAAAAAATAAGCTAATAAATAATATAAAAAGTGGATAATTTTTCATGCATGTAAATTCCGAGAGTATTCTAAGCGTTAAAGACCTAACTAAATCAGTGCAAGTTGAAGATAAAACGCTAGTTTTGCTTCAACCACTTAATTTAACTGTTGCCGCGGGCGAATCAATTGCCATTGTCGGTTCGTCTGGCTCAGGTAAAACGACATTATTATCGATTTTAGCGGGTTTAGATTTACCAAGTTCCGGACAAGTGTATCTTAAAAACCAGCCCTTACACCAGTTTAATGAAGAGCAGCGTAGTCAAGTTCGTGCGCAGCATGTGGGATTTATTTTTCAACAATTTTTGTTAATTAACAGCTTAACTGCGCTTGAAAATGTGATGTTGCCAGCCGAGTTAGCCAATATGCCTGATGCGCAAGCACGCGGCGAAGCTTTACTGGCGCAAGTAGGTTTGGCTGACAGAATGGAACATTACCCTTCTCAGCTCTCTGGCGGTGAACAACAGCGGGTAGCTATTGCACGGGCATTTATTGCTAAGCCAGATATTTTATTCGCTGATGAACCCACGGGCAATCTAGACAGTAAGACGGGCCAACATATTATTGACTTAATATTCGATTTGAATGTTAAAGAGGGTACCACCTTAGTGTTGGTGACTCACGATGCTAAATTAGCGGCAAGATGCCAGCGGCAAGTTGAAATGGACAGTGGTGCTTTAACTGAACCCTTGATTGAGACCGCATTAGCAAACACAGATGAAAATCAGGCTGATAGCCAAACCACAAGCCATGATGATCTTGAAAGCAAAACTTCAGTTTCACAAGTAGGTTAACGATGAGTATTGTTAAAGAAAAAGCATCAAGCATGTGGTTTACTCAATCACTACGCTTATTACATCATGAGCTTCGCCGTGGTGAACTGACCATTATATTTATCGCTATCATGCTTGCCGTTGCGACAGTGTTTTCACTGACCGGATTTTCTGGCCAAATTAAGTATGCCATAGTGGCAAATAGCACCAATACTATAGGCGCCGATCGTGTACTGCGTATGTCGTCAGAAGTTGACACTAGCATCATCGAGAAAAGTCAGACATTAGCACTACAATATGCCCGGAAAATTGAAACTGAGTCGATGGCGTTTGCGGGCGACAATATGTTACTCAGTGAACTCGATGCGGTATCTGATACTTACCCTTTGCGCGGTGAACTTAGAATTAAAACCTCGCTGACGCAAATCGCGAGTGTTGTTGCCAATGCCCCTAAACTAGGCACAGTTTGGGTTGAGCCCAGTGTGTTAAGTCGCTTGAATGTTAATATTGGCGAAGTGATTGAGATAGGTGTTGCACAACTCATTATTGCCGGTATTGTTACTGATATTCCTGATCGTTCATACCGCGCCTTTATCGCCGGGCCAACAGTTATTTTAAATATTGCCGATATGCCCAAAACTGAGCTTATTCAGCCTGGCAGTCGTATTACCTATAAGTACTTATTTGCCGGTGAAACCCAGGCTATTGAAAGCTTTGAAAAATGGATTAAACCACAAATCAATGAATCACAACGTTGGTATGATGCCAAAGCAGCACAAAATCGTTTATCAAGAATATTAGACACCGCGGAGAAGTTTCTTTCGCTAGCAAGCATGTTAGGCATTGTCTTAGCGGCTGTTGCGGTGGCTGTGGCCAGTCGTCGTTATGGTCAACGTCATCAGCCTAACGTGTCAATATTTAAAGCCCTAGGTGCATCAATTTCGCATGTTAGAAAACTTTATTGCCTGCATTGGACCTTATTGAGTTGTTTAAGTATCGCAGCAGGATTAGTGGTGGGTTATGGTTTGATGCTACTGGGTGCTAATGCTATTGCGAGTTATTTATCATTGGCTGATGCACCGCTGACTTTTGTGCCTTTTTTAACGGCGATATTTACCGGTTTATTATGTGCCATTGCTTTTGCTATTCACCCGATTATGACCTTAGTAAAAAGCTCACCCTTAAATGTTATTCGTGGTTTTAGCCAAGAAAAAGTCGCGCGCTTTGGCTGGTATCAGTTACCGCCTTTATTGGCGTTATTTTTATTACTGTTGGTTTTCAGTCAAGACTTAGTGATGAGCGCTGCGTTGTTATTCGGTGGTGTTGTTGTCTCTTTTATCTTGTTGTTGTTTGGCCGTGGCTTAATGAGCGCAGGCCGCAGTGTCGGCACTAAAGCGGGAAAGTCTTGGCATTTGGCCTTAGCAAACTTAAAACGCCGAGCTAGTGAAAATAGCGTACAACTGGTCAGTTTTACTATCGCTATAATGTTGTTGTTATTGATCACAGTAATGAAAAGCTCAATATTATTAGAATGGGAGCAACAGTTTCCTGATGATACGCCCAATCATTACCTGATCAATATCACTCAAGATCAAATTCAGCCTTTAAAAACCTTTGTTGAAGAAAAGAATATTGCCAATCAAGGCTTCTATCATATCTACCGTGGTCGTTTATCCGCTATAAACGGTGTAAAGACTGTCGATAAAGATGATGACAGTCAAGTGAAAAACGTTGAAAAAACTGATGACACTGAAAAACAACAAGCTAAGAAAACTAAGCAGCAAGAAACTCGGCAAGGTATGGGCCGTGAACTTGGCTTAACCTGGCGTACTGAGTTACCGGATGAAAATGAAATTATTGCTGGCCAGTGGTGGCAAGTTAGCGACGAAACACCTCAAGTGTCAATTGAAAGTAACATAGCAGAACGCTTGGCAGTTAAATTAGGTGATGAGCTAACTTTCACACTCGGCTCGGATGAATTTACCGTGCCTGTGACTAGCATTCGTCAGGTAAATTGGCAAAGTCGGCAGTTAAACTTCATTATGGTTTTTAACCAGAGTGTACTTGAGCAATTTCCGACGACATCTATTTCAGCTTGGTCAATATCAGATGATAACCGAGACATGGTTTATCGCTTTTTGGCCAACTTTCCCACTATTACGGTAATGGACTTTGCTGCCATTATGGCGCAGCTCAATGGCATTATTGAGCAAGTGACGGTGGCAATTCAGCTGATCCTGATTTTGGTCGTACTTGCCGGTAGTTTAGTGTTAATAGCGCAAGTACAAGCCAGTATGGAAGAAAGAGAGCGCGAACTAGCGATATTGAGAACATTGGGGGCTAAAGGCAGCTTACTGCGTAATAGCGTGTTATATGAATTCGTAGCACTAGGGGCTATTGCTGGACTCATGGCAAGTGTTGGTATGGAAATAGCGGTTTATATTTTGCAAAGCCAAGTATTTAATATGTCAGGCAGTTTTCACTTTCAGTATTGGTTAGTAGGTATTGGCGCAGGCGCATTCTTTGTTGGCTTAATTGGTATGCTCAGTTGTTGGCGTTTACTAAAATTGTCGAGCGTTACCTTAATCCGGCGAACCATGTAACTTTCTCGACTGATAAAAACTATATCGCTTTTAATACTAGCGGCCATGCTATGAAATCGCGTATAGTTTTAATAGCTTATACTATATTAGATAACCAACTGGGTTTAAAAAATGGCTTTACAAGGCAAGTCCGAAGGCGCGGTGAAATTTTTATTGGTTACCGCGGCATTATTTGTTGTGCTAGCGGGGATAAAAACCGCAGCGACATTACTAGTACCGTTTTTATTATCAGCGTTTATTGCCATTATTTGTAACCCATTAGTGGTGATGGCGGCGCGCTATAAAATTCCCAAACCGATAGCGGTTATCTTTGTTATTGGTATCTTTGTTTCTATTGCGCTGTCATTGGCCGGGCTTGTGGGTAACTCGTTAAACGAGTTATCCCAACTTATTCCCGTTTATCGCGCGCAACTTCAAGAACAGTTTATTTGGTTAACCCAACAACTTAATGACTACAACATTACCATATCGTCAGAATTACTCATTGAATACTTTGATCCCGCTGCAGCCATGGGCTTAGCAGCTAATATGCTCAGCGGTTTGGGCAGCGTTATGGCTAATTTATTTTTAATCATAATTACGGTTATTTTTATGTTGTTTGAAGCGTCATCGGTACCGCGTAAATTACATTTAGCGCTTGACGATCCGCAAGCTCGCTTAAAGCAAATTGACCGATTTTTATCCTCAGTAAATAATTATATTGCGATTAAAACCTTGGTGAGTATTGCTACCGGCATTTGTGTTTCATTAATGTTGTGGGTGTTTGGTTTAGACTTTTTCTTACTGTGGGGAGTGTTGGCCTTTTTACTGAACTATATTCCCAATATTGGCTCAATTATCGCAGCCGTACCGGCAATGTCGCTAGCTGTTTTGCAATTAGGCCCAGCGGCAGCAGGTTTTATTGGTTTAGGCTATTTAACTATAAACACGGTAATGGGTAATGTGGTTGAACCGCGTTATTTGGGTCGAGGCCTTGGGCTATCAACCCTAGTGGTATTTATTTCATTAATATTTTGGGGCTGGTTATTAGGCACAGTGGGCATGCTATTGTCAGTACCTTTGACCATGATCATTAAAATAGCCTTAGAAAACTCTGCAGAAGGCAGTTGGTTTGCGGTGTTACTATCGGGTGATGAAGAGTTGGAAGAGACTTAAGCAAGTAAAAGGTGGCGATAAGCTACCTTTTCTAGTTTATAGCACTTTAAAAGCTTAACGTTAAATCCTAACTTATTGGCTCATAACGTTCTAAAATTATAGGATTTTTAGCTTACCATATGATTCTTAAATAGCTCTGTAGCTAATTATTAGTCCATTATTAGTCAATTAATAACAGCCATACAAAAAAGCTCACAATTGATGGCGAATATTAAAAATCAACAAGATAACAATCACAGCCCCAAGCTATCGGCAATGCTTTAGCAAGTGGCTATAGCATTGAAGGGGCCAAGTGCCCATGTTTAAATTAACTGGGTTTTTGACCAACCTTAAAATAACCGGTTGAAAGAAATTGCACCGTTTCATTGCGCTTTTTACCAATTAAGATTGCTCCGTCATCCATAAACAGAAAATTCTTCCAGCAACGTTGAAATACTGCCCAAGTGGTTTCAATAACGTTATCTCGTGAACTACAATAATAAACCACGGTATTATTATCCCATTTTAGGTGCGCTAAAATGATCTCGGGTAATAAACATGCTTCACTATCCCAAATATTTTCCCATTTACCGTTATCAAGCCAAGATGCCGCATTTTCTGGCCAGTCACCTTTTTTAAAAAAGTCTGGGTGATCAACTTGTTTACTGATGGCGCCATCCCAAAGTACTTTGGCACGAGTACTGATCATAGGTTTAATTTTTGTTTTGTCGCTATCGCTAATAGGTAAGCTTTTATGCTTAAAGATCCAAGCGTTTTTTAATTCGTCAATTGAGGTGTAATTCATAAAGATTATATTTGTAGCTTCAATTTTAGTAGAACAAGAACAACTAGTATCTCATTAATTTGCTTAAAATTGCAGGTTATAAAATGAAAAAATACAGTTAAAGTTACTGATTAGAGCGATTCGCTGGTTTTGTATTAGTTCACATGGGCCATTTGTCTATTAACGTTTTAGCTATACTCACCAGTATTGCTAAATTTATAATGGCTGTTTATTTAACAATATATCAACCGTGGTGATGGTTTTTATTCTGATGCATTACTTTACGTGACTATGCAGATAGTTCAGGACTGAAATCGAGGGTATATATAAACACACAGTATAGGCAAAGATGGTCATTAATAGGCTAGAAGCAAGCTTTAAGCTTGGCAAAAAAATTTTAGTACAGCAATGATTGCTGAAAATAATAGGCAATCGACAAGACTAGTTTTAAAAAAATTAGAACAGCTATCCAAAATCTTTTACAGGGTCGAGTCAGGCTTCTCACTCTACGCGAATGACAGGGCATTGAAATTGTAATAAATTACAGGTGACTTTTTTCGAACCATTAGTTGCATAGGGCCTTTTAACAGATTTTGTTATAGGGCCCTAAATATACTGATTATTAGCAGCTTGTTGAGCTTTATCGTTTGTTAGACTTAAAGTAATATTAATGAATTTTCTGCTGGATAATTTTAAATTGTGGGCTGTTTTGTTCTTGTTCATGACAAATACTTAATAAATCTTCAATCAAACAAGAAAGTGCACGACGTTCAATTTGCTGGATTAATGCTTGCTGCTCGCCAGTGAGCATGTGGTACATAGTCGCGGCGCCAAAATCGCCAAAAATAATATTAGCGTTTTCATCAAACAAGGTATTATGCGCGTATAAATCACCATGAGATACTTGATTTGCATGCAAATGTTCAAACACGTCTTCCATTTGCAACACTATTTTATCAATTTGACTAACACTTAAGGTAAAGCCTTCTGGAAAAGTATCACGGGTACAGCTTTTAAAGCTTGGCGGTAAACCCAAATTTTTAAAATTAGCCGGTATTAAGTTCATGATTAAGGCTAAATAGTCTTCCTCATTGACTTGTGCTAAAGAACGGACAAGGTTTTGATGATCGCCGACTTTTAAACAGGCCTGTAATTCGTCTTCTGGGTAGCCATCACTGGTTACTTTGCCTTTAAAAACTTTCACCGCAACATTATCTGGGAATACTGATGGACTATCAGTCCAAGTGGCACTTGAAATAACGCCTGAAGCACCTTGTCCCAGTACCTTTTTTAAGGTAAAACTTGCTGAGGACAGTGATGGAACTGATGCAATCTTGAGGTTAGCAAAGCTAAAAGGATTACCGGAAAAGGCCAGCCATGCAAGTTTAGGTAATCTCAGTAATTGCTCGGGACATTCAGTTAAATTATTCGCTGATATACGCACTAACTCAAGGTTACTTGACTGCGCTAGTGTTAAGGGTAGTTTGGTTAACCTATTGCCTGCTAATGCTAGTTTTTGTAATTTTGGCCGTTCGCCCAAAGCGTCAGGCAAGGTTTCAAGGCAGTTGTCGGTCAAGATTAACCAACGTAAATTCTTTGGTAAGGAGTTAGCAGGCACCTGCTCAATTTGATTTGATTTAAAACCAACCATTTCTAGGTTTTCACAGCGCCCAAGCACTTCAGGTAATACTTGGAAGCGATTGTTTGAAGCAAAAATTATTTGAAGTTTTGTTAGCTTAATTAACGCCTTGGGTAGCGAGGTTAATTGATTGTCAGATAAATCTAGAATTTCCAAGCTATCTGCTAATGACAGAATTTCTAATGGGAATGAGCTTAAGTTTTCAGATAACTTTAAACGCTTAATACCCCTGAGTTTGCCAGATTTTAACTGAGATAGCGTATGCATTTATTAATCCATTGTTAGTGTTATTTTTAGTAAATGAAAACTTAGGATGTCATAAAGTGGTATGACATCGCTAAGACATAAAAAAACCTAAGCAGCTTATTTAAAGGCTTTTCAGGCTTATCGAGGGTTAATTAACCTCATACATTGTTGGTTACTAGCGTTAAGCCAGTGACACCTTGTGTCTTGTACGTAAGTATTTACCACAACCTAGTCTAATATAGATGATCTTAAAGGAAACCCTTAGACTTATCAATATCAATGAGGAAGTATCACAGCGGCTATAAAGCAAATGAAATCAGATGATTGGAACGCAGCAATTAACATTTAAAGCACAAAAACTATTTGTGAACCTTAAGCTTACAATTGATGCAGAGTCATTTATTATTAAAAATGAATAGAAGATAAAGCCTAGTTTGAAAAGTCAGATAATATTAAGCTTACATTTGTAGATTTAGATTTAGATAGTGATAGAAAAGAGTGGCTTAATGACGATAGTTCACTGCGTGCTAGTAATCAGATGATATTTTGTTTGTGGAAGCAACGGCTACATTGGAAAAGTTACCAAACGCGCTCAGAGGCACAGCAAGACATATGGAATTACATAACGATGTGGTACAACAGCTATTGACTTCATTTGTACTTGGATTACCACAGTCCAAATTATTTTGAGTTAATTAACGTAGAATTTAAAATGGTTCCTTGACTATGGTATCTGAATTTAGTTGACCATGCCATTATGTTTGTGTACGTTATGTTTCAAATAGCCGAAAACTGACAGTTACGGCTTAGTTTGAAAGGGTTACTACTGGCACATTCGAGACATTAAACTGTGGAGTAAAATACTATTTTAGATTAGGTTTTTACCAAAATTTTTGCTTAAAGATCTTGTCATGTTTTTTGTTACGGCAATTTGATTAGTTAGCGATTTGTTCTTATCTTAAATAAACACCGTCATGTATTATTATTAAAAAACACCAAGATTATGAAAGACATACAGTTATTGTTGATTTTGAAAGGTGAAATACTCACCAACTTTTAAAGGTGTTCAATTAGAGAAGGATACTAGGGATGGATACTAGCAGCTTTACCGCTTTACTCTACAATGCAGCGCTCTTAATTTCTTTAGGCGTTATTTACGATGCTCTGAATCTAGAATCTATCAAGAATAAAACCGTACGTGATTTAATATCCGGATTACTTGTCGGTATACTCGGTCTGGCAGTTATGAATACTTCATGGGAGTTGTCTCCTGGACTGTTCTTTGACACACGCTGGGTCCTTATCAGCCTTTGTGGTTTATTTTTTGGATTGGTACCAACCCTGATTGCCGCTGCTATGATGGTAAGCTTAAGGCTTTATATTGGTGGGGCAGGAGCGTTAGTAGGCTCCTTAGTTGTCATTATTCCTGGTTGCTTGGGTTATTTGTTAGCCTATACTTTGAAACAAAAAAAACTGACGCTTGATTGGTTAAAGTTATACGCATTCGGTATGCTGATTCAAATAGCAGTACTGTTTTGTATGCTTCTATTGCCCGAGCATGTGCGTTATCAAGTCATAAACGCGATTATGGCGCCCTTAATCTTCATTTTCCCCGTTTGTACTATGTTAGTGGGCTTGGTACTAATGCGCCAACAAGATCGCCGTAAATCCGCACAGGACCTGATTGAAAGTCAAAAACTGTTAAACCGCGAGCAAAGTATGTTGAGAGGCTTGATTGATTCATTACCTGATTTAATATCCTTTAAAGATGCTAAAGGACGTTACCTAGGCTGTAATCAGGTTTTTGAGAGGTACGTTGGTCTGACAGAGCAAGAGCTTAAGGGGAAAGTGGATCAAGAGCTCACGGGAGGTTTTAAAACCACAGTTAATGCAGGTCTTAATGAGCAAGAAATTATTGCTAGTGGAAAATTATATAGTCAAGATGAGTGGGTTGTTTATCCTGACGGAGCCAAGGTATTTCATGAAACTATCAAGAAAACCTTTGATGGTTTAGATGGTACTCGTTACGGTTTAATGAGTGTTAGCAGAGATATTACAGAACGTAAAAGTTATGAAGAGCAAATTAAACAACTTGCTTTTTACGATCCGCTAACTGGGCTTCCTAACCGTAGAATGTTGCAAGACAGATTGCAAATCATGATGGCAGCTAATTCTCGTGACGAACGATTTAGCGGACTTTTTTTTATCGATCTTGATCACTTTAAAATCCTTAATGATACCCAAGGCCATAATATGGGCGATCAGTTACTCATTGCTGTTGCCGCTAGAATGAAAGAGACTCTTCGAGAGGGAGACCTTGTGGCTCGATTAGGGGGAGATGAGTTTGTTGCCATCATTGACAACCTTGGTGATGATGACGTGACTGCAAGTCATCTTGCCGATAGAATGGCTCAAAAAATACGACTGTCTATTTGTAAACCTTATAAATTATCTACCAAAGAAAATTTAGCCGGCAAAAATGAAATGATTTTTTACTGCACGCCCAGTATCGGCATCAGTATATTCAAATCAAATTTAACCTGTCAGGATGAGGTTCTAAAGCAAGCTGACGTTGCTATGTACCAGGCAAAAGCGGCAGGTAGAAACACCATTCGTTTTTTCGATCCTGCCATGCAGATTGCATTAGAAAAAAACACTGCTATTCTAGCTGACCTTCGCCAAGCAATAGATAATGATGAGCTTGAATTGCATTATCAAATTCAGATAGATGAAATTAAAGGCATTCAAGGTGCGGAAGTTTTGTTACGCTGGTTTCACCCAATACGAGGAATGGTTTCGCCACTTGACTTTATTTCTTTGGCAGAGGGGAGCGGCTTAATCATTCCAATAGGGTGTTGGGTTTTGAAGACTGCTTGTCAGCAACTTAAAGTATGGGAAAATACCCCTAACCGAGAGCATTGGCAGATATCGGTCAATGTTAGTGCCTTACAATTTCAACAAGACGATTTTGTGAACGTTGTAAAAGATATCATCTCTTCAAAGAACATAAATCCGCGCTGTTTAAAACTGGAATTAACCGAAAGCATGGTGTTGGAGAATGTTGATATTATCATTGACAAAATGCGACAACTTAATCAACTCGGCATTGAGTTTTCTTTGGATGATTTTGGCACAGGATACTCTTCTCTTTCATGTCTGAAACTATTACCACTGAAGCAATTAAAAATAGATCAATCTTTTGTTCGTGATATCACAACAGATCCTAATGATGCTGCAATCATACAAACAATTATTAACCTAGCTAGTAGCCTAAACTATGATGTAATAGCCGAAGGTGTTGAAACCGATGAGCAGCGCCAGTTTTTGTTTAATAATGGGTGTAGTCAGTACCAAGGTTTCTTGTTTAGTCGTCCAGTGCCTATTACAGAGTTTGAGGAATTAGTTTGTTCCAATCCATTTAATTTTTCTCCAACTCTATACTATGAGGCGATAAAGCAGTAAAGATGACCAATAAACGCCGAATGAAATTAATAAGACACCCATAAATTAACAAAAGAAATTAATAAGACACCCATAAATTAACAAGACACCCATGATAACGAGCAGCCTAAAAATTAACAAGACACCCATGATAAGACACCCAAAATTAACAAGACACCCATGATAACGAGCAGCCCAAAAAATAGTTTTGCGATTTATTACGATGGGTGTGATCTTCCCTCGCTTTAACGGACATCAAAATCTAACTATAGATGAGGTGTTCTATGCCCAAGTACAACAATCCAAGGCGAATGTTGACCAAGTCAATTCACACAAAAAAGGTATCTGGTTTACACTATTCATGCAAGATTAATGACTTTTTTATTTATCGATTTATTGACAATAAGCTTTGTAAAACTAATCGAACTACTAGAGTATTCCAATGAAAATTAAATCCTTATTTTTTTTAGTATTCCCAATATTAATAGCGTGTGATGGTGGCAGTAGTAGTGAGATTAGTATCGAAGTGGTTATCTCAAATGGAAAACTACAATGCCAAGATAATGCCATCCCTATTAGCACGACTAAAGGTTATCTAACTGATTCTGGGATATCAGTTAAGTCCGAAAAATGCGGAATTCATAAAGGGATTGATTTTCCCGCTGTTTGCTCTGGGGAAACAGGGCAGGTCCATATTTTCACTATTAATAAAAAAGATTTAAATGAGGCTGAAAATCTTGGATTTATTGAAAGCTCAACTTTCGAAGAAGGTTTTGAATTAGTAGAGTGTGACAGTTTATAAAAATTACAATTAAAAGCGGTGTCAAATCATCCTGAGTTACAATAAGTTGCACGGTAAAAATGTGAAGTTGATTCAATCAATAATGCTCTTCTAAAAATAGCTTATAAATTGGACTATAATAATTAATTGGATTGCTAACTGATAAAGATTATACGCTCTTCAATAAACTTTGACTGAAAAAAACTTATAAAAACTTATCAGGCCACCCATAATAGCATGGTTATATTTCCATCACTAAGCTAGACTTAATTTACCTTGATTAAGTCTGGTGATTATTATGCCTAAGCCTCGCTCACAACAAATTAGTTTATTAGATACGCCCTTTTATCACATTTGCAGTCGCACAGTACGAAAAGCATTTTTGTGTGGGGTAGATAAGGAAACAGGCGCTAGTTATGAGCATAGACGGACATGGATTGAAAAACGTATTTTTCAATTAGCGCAGGTATTTGCTATCGATATCTGTGCATATGCTGTAATGCATAATCACTTACATATCGTATTACATGTTGCTAGTGAGCAAGCGAAAAAGTGGTCAACTGCAGAGGTACTTCAGCGTTGGCACCAGCTATTCAACGGCACATTATTAACACAAAAATATCAAAATAAACAACCGCTTGATAAATTTCAACTGGCCATGGTTGAAAGCACTGCTGATATTTATAAAAAACGTTTAATTGATATCAGTTGGTTTATGCGCTCGCTTAACGAACCCATAGCCCGACAAGCTAACCGAGAGGATAAGTGTACAGGGCACTTCTGGGAAGGGCGATTTAAATCTCAAGCACTGCTTGATGAGGGCGCTTTACTGTCGTGCATGGCTTATGTTGATTTAAACCCCGTACGCGCAGGTATTGCCGCTACGCCAGAGCAATCAGATTTCACTAGTATTCAGTTACGGATAAAAGCCGCGATAAAAGGTGAGCAACCTGCGTCGTTAATGCCATTTACGGGCAATGAACATCAACATAAAACAACAGGTATTCGCTTTAGCCTCGCCGACTACTTATCACTTGTTGATGAAACTGGCCGTGTTCTTCGCGAAGATAAGCGTGGAGCCATTAACCCCAAAACAGCGAATATACTTGTTAGGTTACACATAAGTAATGAAAGTTGGTTAAAACTCACCTCAGATTTTGAAGGTATATTTACGGGAGCAGTCGGTACAGCAGAGCATTTGTGTGAATTTAGTGAACATGTTGGCTTACAACGAACACATGGGTTAGCAAATGCTCAAGCCTGTTTGAATAGCGCTTAATATTCCTTATTAATTAGTTGACATTTATGATTACTTTAGGGTAATAAAATAAACTCGAATAAAATTCAATGCGTTGACGCAGATGAGTAGTAACGAGCAAACTTGGTAGTCATTTATTTTATAAAAGGGTATTTTAATCATTTTTTTAATCTTTGAGCGCAACAACTAATCAGCTATTATTTGCTGTCGTTATTATGGGTGGCATAGTTTAATTGATCGATAGAAAATCTAATCCGAAACCTTGTTTGGCGTTTGTTAGCTAAGGTATTCTTTGTGGCATAAGTGAACAGCTATAGTTCGTTAATATATAGCCATTATAATTACTACAATTTGAAGATAAATTTACTTTTTATAAATTATTTAAAGGCAATCTGGAAGTAACCGCAGCAGACGACTCGTGTGACGAAGTGTGGCTGTTTGGATTGCCTCCACCACAATGTATTTATCCCCCAAAGACTTCTTATAATCAGACTTATTTAGTTTAAAAGTCCGTCCGTAGTAAATTGGTCATTCGTTGAAGGGAATTTCTTTAGATACCATCTACAAATCAATAAGAGATAGTTATTTAGATTAGCTGTAACATTTTTTTATGGAACAAAAAAGGGATAACATTTCTGTTATCCCTTTTTCTGTAATTTGGTGCTCGCTACTGGACTCGAACCAGTGACACCTTGCATGTCATGCAAGTACTCTAACCAACTGAGCTAAGCGAGCGTTATTTCTAAGTAAATTGTTGAGTGACTCAACGAAGCGCTATGTTAGCGATCTGTTTTAGCAAGTGCAAGCAGTTTTATCTAAAATATGATGCGATTGCTGATTAATTCAGCACTGGGTGTTGTGCTTGCTTATTTAAGCAACAAATAGCTCAATAAAAGTTACCAGCTATTTTAAATAGTCTAAAGGTAAGGCTTTAGAGTACAGCGTTAAAACGTTCGATTAACTTTCCAAGACGGCGTGTTGATCAAAGCGCTTTTGCACTATTTTTAAGCGCCAAGCCAGTAATACGGCCGCTACTGTTAAGCCAGAAATAAAGCCTATCCAAAAACCATAAGGACCTGATGCTGGTGCTATCCAATCGGTTAAGCCCAGTATTGAACCAAAAGACAAACCGACAACCCAGTAGGAAAAGAAGGTGATATACAAAATAGACGTTGTGTCTTTATAGCCACGAAGTGCACCCGCTGAAATAACTTGTATAGCATCGGAGAACTGAAATAAAGCGGCTAAAAGCATTAAGCTGGCAGCCAGTTCAAGTACTTTGGTATCTGCGGTGTAGATAGTGGCAATTTGTGTGCTGAACAATAAGGTAATGGCTGCGGTTACTACCGCAATAACCAGTCCTAAAATAACTGAATATCGGCAGAGTTCCTTAGCTTTTTCAAAGTTTTTATTACCCACTTCAAAACCCACTTTTATGGTCACTGCCATCGCTAAACTTAATGGCACCATAAAAACCAAACCAGAAAAGTTAATAGCAATTTGGTGGCTGGCAACAACATTAGCGCCAAAGGGCACAAGTATTATGGCTACGGCGGCAAATAAGCTTACTTCAAAAAGTAATGAAAATGCTATGGGTGTGCCTAAAGCTAATATAATTTTAATTTCTGACCATTGTGGCCAATAGAATTTGCTAAACAATGGCGCATGTTTTAGATGTTTTGAAAAATAAGCATAGGCAAGCATGCCAAGGAACATTACCCAGTAAACAATAGCTGTGGCAATACCACAACCAGCACCACCTAGTGCAGGCATACCAAACTCACCATAAATAAAAATATAGTTGGCGGGTATGTTAATCAACAAGCCTAATATGCTAATGATCATGGTTGGGCGAGTAAAAGACAAACCTTCTGAATAATTACGCAAAACCAAATACAGACAATAGCCTGGGCCGCCCCAAACAATGTAACCTAAATAGTCAAACATTAGATGTTTGAGTTTAGGCTCCATCGAAATAGAGTCGATTAACATAGGGGTGGCAATGTAGTAGAGAATAATGATGATTATTGAGAAAAAAACCGCTATCCAAGCGGTTTGATAACTGGCTTTTGCCACTTGGTCAAACTGTTTGGCACCCGATAATTGCGAAACAATACTGGCCAATGCCATCACAAGACCTGATATGGCTAAAATTAAGGGCAACCAGACACTGCTAGCTACGGCTACGGCGGCCATATCAGTGGCACTAACACGACCAGCCATAACAGTATCGGCAAAACCCATTAAATTTTGGATCAATTGAGCGATTAAAATTGGGTAAGCCAATTTCATTAAATTTTTACTATTGGAAAAAAAACGATTAATGTTCATCAAAGCAATTATATCATTAGGTTATTCTTGCTAAGATAGCAAAAAGTAGAATATTTGTTGGATGATATATGTTTACAGGTATAGTGCAATCACAAGCTGATGTAATTGCGATAATGCGTAAAAATAATGCGATAAGATTAAAAATCTCGTTAGATTCTAGGCTAATAGCTAATCTTGAAATTGGTGCGAGTGTGGCGATAAATGGTGTTTGTTTGACGGCTGTTGAGTTTGGCCATCTAAGTGATCATAGTAGCTTTATAAGTTTTGATGTTATTGATGAAACGTTACGGGTGTCTAACCTTGCTGATATTAAATTGGGTACACAAGTTAATGTTGAGCGCTCGTTAAAGATTGGTGATGAAATCGGTGGTCATATGCTCAGTGGCCATGTTCATACTCAAGCTGTTTTGGCTAATCGTATCGATAGTCAGGACAACTGCACGTTAAGTTTTATCTTAGCGCCTGAATACCAAAAATATGTATTTTCCAAAGGTTTTATCAGTATTAATGGCATTAGTTTAACGCTAGGTGCTGAAGTAGGAGAGTTATTTTCGGTCTACCTGATACCTGAAACTTTAGCGCGCACCAATTTACAGAATGCGGTGATTGGCGATAAAGTGAATATTGAACTCGATCAACAAACCATGACGATTGTTGAAACCATTGAACGTATGAAACTAAGCTAACATTAGTTTTGACGCGAGTATTTTTATACCCGAATGTGACTTGCTAGTACTTAACTAAAGTGCAGTTAATCGTTGTCGAGTAAATACCTAACAATGTTGCTTGATTGTTAGGTATTTACTTAAGAGGACAATAGTGATTTTTAATAAAACGACTGTTTAAAAAAACTGTTCATTATCACTACCAACACCTAGTAAAATTTTTTGATGATACTCGTCAATATGTAAATTCAAGTGCATTTCCATGCAACAAGCGGGGCATTCATCATAATAATCTTGGTCACCTGCACTAGCGTCTAAGGCCAAATGTATAGGGTGGCCGCAATGTGGGCATTCAATGCGTTGTTCTTTAATCTTATGGGGCATGATTGCTCCTAGATTTTAAGCTTGAGGAATGGTAGGTTTTAGTATGAATCTTTTTAGCTAAAATGCTAGTTTTTCTAGGCTAAATATCGCCTAAAAAACTTGCCACTGAAGGGCAAAGCATTGTTTGGGTAAAGCCCTTAGTGAGTGGAGGTAAAACGCGTTGTAAAACTGTTGGCAATTTCATGCGCTTAATTAATCAACTTCAGTGATTAGATGATTAATTTTATTAGGTACACCATCCCATTGCTCTGCATCAACAGGTGCAGGAATAATTTCGGTGATCACGGGCCATATTTTTGCCAGTTCAGCGTTTAGTTCAATAAAGTCTTTTTGATCTTCTGGCACATCATTTTCTTGATAAATCGCGCCAACGGGACATTCAACAGGGCACAAGTCGCAATCAATACATGAGTCAGGGTTAATGACTAAAAAATTGGGTCCTTGATGAAAGGCATCAACAGGACAAACTGCGACACAATCAGTGTATTTACATTGAATACAATTATCAGTAACTACAAACGCCATTTTATTCCACTTATTTTATCTTATTGAGCTATCAAATCGACTAGCATTACTACTATGAAAGGTCAGATCATACCTAGCTTATAAACAAATTCAATTATTGTTTTAGCTTTGTATTTGGTATCGCTAGTACTATCAGGTAAAATAGCGCCAATTTTCACCCTAGTCTCGCTTTGGATACACGATATGTTGCGTTTAACTAACGTCAAATTACCACTAAATCATCAACCGGAAGAATTAGAGCAAGTTATTCTTGCAACATTAAAAATCACCGCTGAGCAGCTTACCAGTTTTTCAATCTTTAAACGTGGCTATGATGCACGTAAGAAGAGTAAGATCATTTTGATGTATACCTTAGATGTAGAAACAACACAAAATGAACAGCTTATTGCTGAGCATGTCAATGATCAAAATATTAAAGTTAGCCCTGATACAAGTTATAAGTTTGTTGGTCAAGCACCCGAAGATTTAATCGAGCGTCCAGTGGTTATTGGTATGGGACCTTGTGGTTTATTCGCGGGCTTACTCTTAGCGCAAATGGGCTTTAAACCCATTATTTTAGAGCGCGGTCAAGAAGTACGCCAGCGTACTAAAGACACTTTTGGTTTTTGGCGGAAAAAAATTCTTAATACTGAGTCCAATGTGCAATTTGGTGAAGGTGGTGCTGGTACATTTTCTGACGGCAAACTCTGGAGCCAAGTCAAAGACCCGAAGCATTATAGCCGCAAAGTATTACATGAGTTTGTTGATGCCGGCGCGCCAAGTGAAATTCTATACGTCAGTAAACCACACATTGGTACCTTTAAATTAGTCACTATGGTGGAACAAATGCGGGCAGAAATTCACCGACTTGGCGGCGAAGTTCGTTTTGGACAACGTGTAGATGATATTCATTTTGCTGAAATGCAAGATGACAACGACAATAGGCAGGTTACCGGTTTAACTCTATCGACAGGTGAGGTAATAAACACTAAACACATTGCTTTGGCTATCGGTCATAGCGCACGTGATACTTTTACTATGTTGCATGAAAAAGGTGTCTTTATAAAAGCCAAGCCATTTTCTGTTGGCTTTAGAATTGAGCATGAACAATCAGTCATTGACGATGCTCGTTTTGGCGACAATGCGGGCAACCCCATTTTAGGTGCGGCGGATTACAAGCTTGTTCATCATTGTAAAAATGGCCGTTCAGTTTATAGTTTTTGTATGTGCCCTGGTGGCACAGTAGTTGCCGCCGCGTCAGAAGCAGGGCGTTTAGTCACTAATGGTATGAGCCAATATTCACGCCATGAACGTAATGCTAATAGTGCTATTGTCGTCGGTATTTCACCAGAAGATTATGACGAAAATGGTAGCAAAGACAACGTACTTGCGGGCATTGAGTTTCAGCGTCGGTTAGAAGAAGCGGCCTTTAAACTGGGTGGTGAAAACTATGATGCACCGGTACAGCTAGTGGGTGATTTTCTTGCGGGACGAAAAAGTGGCGAACATGGTGTTGTAGCGCCATCTTATAAGCCTGGTGTTAAATACTGCGATTTAAGTGAAATTTTACCTGACTACGCTGTTGAAGCTATTCGTGAAGCATTACCAGCATTTGAACGCAAAATTAAAGGTTTTTCGATGGCTGAAGCAACATTAACTGCTGTTGAAACCCGCACTTCTTCACCGATTAGTATAACCCGTGATAAAGATAGCTATGAGAGTTTAAATACAAAAGGGTTATATCCGGCGGGTGAAGGTGCAGGCTATGCAGGGGGTATTTTGTCTGCGGGTATTGATGGTATTAAAGTCGCCGAAGCCATGGCGCTTTCGATGCTGAAGCATTATTAATAAAATGTTAAGTGAGTTGTCATTGTTTAACTCATTAAAGTGAATAATGTTCCCTGATGAGTCAGTTAGGTTTAACTAAAGCCTTTAGTTAAGCCTACAGCCTCGGCTTAATATCTCATGTTACAGTTTGGTTGTACGGCGTTCACAAGCGCTTTACGGTTAGTGTATTTCTTGGATATCATCGTTAACTTTTTGTTGCCATTTACTTTGGGGTAATTGGCTTTGAATATTGTATAGTGTGGTCCAAATGCTATTCAGTGTGATGGGTGTAGTTAGCCATAGTGGAATATTACCTTTAGGATTAACCATAAACTGGTAAGTTATTGCTATGCGATCAGCGCTCATAGGTACTATTGTCCAATGAGCGCTAAGTAGGTTCATACGTATCACATCTTGGTTTTTTTCTATGGCGTTACTAGCGTCTTTAACCGCAATCTCAATCGATAGATCCTCGTTTTGCCAATAACGAGAGTGGGTCACTATTTCACGTGCTGAGATTGGCCATAAGCCTTTAAATCGAGTAATAAATACACTTTCTGTACTTGAACTTTTGCTAATGCATTTAACAAACTCTACATTGTCTAGCCAATGTGGAACCTGATTAAAATCTTCAATAAAATAGATAAACCCCGCTAAACTTGAACTAACCTTAGCCTGTGCCTTAATTTCAATCACATCGTCATATTGACTAGCACGATAAAAAACACTTAATTCACTATTTTGCTTCCAGATGTTCCATGACGATAAATCATTTGCTGGAACATTATTGCTTAACAGCAGCAAGAAAGTTAGCAGACAGTAACTTAAGCGCTTTAAATGAGTCATTGAGAAAAGTATAACGCTGAGATTAAAAGCTTGACACAAATACCTATTCCCTATCATAAAATATCGCTGGTATAAACTGTGTTTGTGCAATAAGGTAATTAAGACGACACTAGTTCATCGGTTTAATTATTTTTGATGGATTGGGTTGCCATACACCGGCACCCTTGTGTGCAAGATGATTTGTGCCTTGATGTAATACTTTATTGCCAACAATCGTTGAATTTTCAGGATGACTAATTAAAAATCCTTGGATGTATTTAACCCCTAACGACTTTAATAATTCTAGTTGTATAATATCTTCTATACCTTCAGCAACTAGTTTTAAATCAAGTTGATAGGCCATGTCGATGATTGATTTTAGTATTTTCTTGTATTTAATACTACTAGTGGCTTCATTAACAAACATTTTATCAATTTTTAAAATATCGACAGGTAATGTTGCCAATATTGCTAATGAACTAAAACCTGTACCAAAATCATCAATAGCAATAAAAACACCTTCTTGGCGAAGTTTCTCTAATTCTGTGATAATTTCATCTGATATATCAAGGAAGCAAGACTCGGTAATTTCAAGCATTAATGATGAAGGTGGTAATCCAGTTTTTATCAGTGTATCCATAACCCACTGATAAAGTGAACGATGCTTAAGTTGAATAACAGAAACATTAACAGAAATTTTGGTTTTTTTCATTCCAGCGTTATACCAAGCAAACATTTGACGACAGGCTTCATTTAATATCCAATCACCTAGTGGTAATATTTGATTAGACTCTTCTGCGATTGGAATAAACTCTGTGGGTGAAATAACCCCTTCCACGGGGTGCTGCCATCGAACAAGTGCTTCAAAATAACTGATCACACAACCTTCAACATGAATAATAGGTTGGAAGCTTAAAAAGAAGCTGTGGTTATATAAGGCTTGTCTCATCTCTTCTAATAAATAATGATAGCGCCTTAATTGGCTACCCATTTCAGGAGAGTAAATTCTATAAACCCCACGTCCATCTTTCTTAGCGCGATACATTGCCACATCAGCTAATTGTACTAATGTATTAGGTTTGCTGGCACTTTCAGGATACATAGCAATACCGATGCTAGCACTAATTTTAATCGTTTTATTACCTAAAGTGAATTCACGTTCTAGTTCTGATAAGACAAATTTTGCAATATTAATAGCAAACTCTGAATTTTTTATATCAAAAAGAAAAATAGTAAACTCATCACCACCAAGTCTAGCTAAGTTTTTTTCAATAAAGTTACTTGATTGGCTGAAATTTAGTTTATTACTGCGAACAAGTGAGTTTAGTCGCTCAGCAACTTGAATTAGTACTTCATCACCGAATGAATGGCCAAACGAGTCATTAACTTGTTTGAAGCCATCAAGGTCAATAAATAATAGCCCACTTTTTATTTCTTCACTCTGTGTTAACTGCTTTTCAATGTGCTCCAAGAAAGTGTGGCGATTAGTTAACTTTGTTAATGTGTCACAAAATGCACTTTGCTCAGCATCTATTTTATATTGTTTTGCACATCGTGCTATATCTTCTAACGCATAGTTTAGATTAGCTACTACAGAATATTCTGGTTTGTATGAATGCTTTTCACCGAAGGTGTTTGCTATGCCATCAGTAATAGCAAAAATATCTTCTAATTTACTTTTTTGATAATTCAAAATTAAAAAAACAGCGATAAAACCAATCAAAAGTAGCGCTAAGGAAGGATAGAGTACGGCTAATATAATATTAAATAAAATGAAATTTAATGGTGTTACTAACCAGTTATCATGCTTTTTTGCTATTTTAACAACCAGTTTCTGATCATTATCTCTGGCTAAGTTATCAATGAATAAAATATGGCTTAAATAGCCATCAACATCAGTTAATTGTTGTTGAGGTAATTCATAAGTAATAGCGGGGTGGCCGTGATGAAAAGTAGTTATTTCTCTAGATAAAGTTGAAACAAAAAATATATAAACAATGATGAAAAATAATATAATCAAAAGTGTGGTTGTTTGCCAATATTTAGCGGTAAGTTTATTCATATTTTAATATTCCGTTATCAGAAATCCGCTAATAACAGTCATATTGCCTTTACAATATTTTGACTAATCTTAACATTAAGTTTCATTTTATTTTTATTTTTTTTTACATCTTATTAATGTTTTTATACATATGAGTAACTTTATTGAGTCGGTATCATGTCCACACATGTTTATTTTATCAAGCCGTTACGCATTTTTAACTATAAAATTATCGACGGGTAGCGTGAGACTTTGAAAGAGACAATATCCTAATCAGTATAACTAATTCATACAATATAAGTAACATATTAATAATAAAACTGAGTAACATAAATTTACTTTTTATGCTCAATGATAGCGTCAACACTGTACTTAAAATTTATTTTCGGTTACCCTACGGCGAAATTTTATTGCCAAAATAATTTAATTCAAGTGACACTTCGTATGTGCCACCACTGAACAAAGGAAAATATATGCCTGTTATTACGCTTCCCGATGGTAGTCAACGCACTTTTGAACAAGCTACCTCTGTTATGGCGGTTGCCTTAGATATCGGTCCTGGTTTAGCAAAAGCTACCATTGCTGGTCGCATTAACGGTGAGTTAGTCGATGCTTGTGAATTAATTAAAGAAGATGCAGCGCTACAACTTATCACCAGTAAAGATACTGAAGGTCTTGAGATCATTCGTCACTCGTGTGCTCATTTATTAGGTCATGCTATTAAGCAGCTATATCCGAACGTTAAAATGGCGATTGGTCCAACGATTGATAATGGTTTTTATTATGATATTGACCTTGAAGAGTCAATTACGGAAGACGATTTAGTTAAACTTGAAAAACGCATGACTGAATTAGCCCGTACCGGTTATGAAGTGATTAAAAAAACAGGCTCATGGCAAGACGCTTACGATGCGTTTACCGAGCGTGGTGAAAGTTACAAATTACAAATTCTTGATGAAAATATCGAGAAAACAGATACACCTGCTTTATATCATCATCAAGAATATGTCGATATGTGCCGTGGTCCTCATGTACCAAGCATGCGCCATTGTCATCATTTTAAATTAATGAAAGTAGCTGGCGCTTATTGGCGTGGTAATTCAGACAATAAAATGTTGCAACGTATTTACGGCACGGCATGGGCTGATAAAAAACAACTTAAAGCTTATATTGTTCGTTTAGCAGAAGCTGAAAAACGTGATCACCGTAAAATTGGTAAAACATTAGATTTATTTCATTGGCAAGAAGAAGCGCCAGGCATGGTTTTCTGGCATAACGATGGTTGGACTATTTACACTGAGTTAGAAAAATTTATTCGTGAAAAGTTGCGCGAATACGATTACGACGAAGTTAAAGCACCGATGATGATGGACCGAAGTCTTTGGGAAAAATCAGGTCATTGGGATAAATATGCCGATGGCATGTTTACCACTGAGTCTGAAAAGCGTGAATACGCAATAAAACCGATGAACTGCCCAGGGCACGTACAGATATTCAACCAAGGGTTAAAATCATACCGTGACTTACCTTTGCGTATTGCTGAGTTTGGCTGTTGTCATCGCAATGAACCTTCGGGTTCTTTACATGGTTTGATGCGGGTACGTGGTTTTACTCAAGATGACGCGCATATTTTCTGCATGGAATCGCAAGTGCAAGCCGAAGTCACCAAATGTATTGAAATGGTTTATGACGTATATGGCTCATTTGGTTTTGAAGATATCATCGTTAAATTATCAACTCGACCTGAAAGTCGCATTGGTAGTGATGAAATTTGGGATAAAGCGGAAGCCGGTTTGGCAAAAGCATTAACCGATAGCGACATCGCTTTTGAGTATTTACCCGGTGAAGGGGCTTTTTACGGCCCTAAAATTGAATTTACCTTAATGGATTGTTTGGGACGTGCTTGGCAATGTGGTACTGTGCAACTCGATTTTGCACTGCCAGAGCGTTTAGGCGCAACTTATGTCGGTGAAAACAACGAAAGATACATCCCGGTCATGATTCATCGTGCCATTTTAGGTTCACTTGAACGTTTTATTGGTATTTTGATCGAAGAGTATTCTGGAAAATTTCCAACTTGGTTATCGCCAATTCAAGCAACTCTGATGAATATTACTGATAAACAAGGTCAATATTGTGAAAAAGTTGTAAAAAAACTAAAAGAAAGTGGATTTAGAGCAAAACTAGACTTGAGAAATGAGAAGATAGGCTTTAAAATCCGCGAGCATACTTTAAAGCGTGTTCCGTATTTGTTAGTCGTCGGTGATAAAGAAATGGAAACTGGCGAAATTGCAGTACGAACGCGAAGTGGTGAAGATTTAGGAACAATGTCGGTTGACGACTTTATTGCTAAATTATCTGATGAAGTGAAAACTCGTCGCTAAACACTTTGTAAAATGAACACGTACATTATTATTTTATCCAAGTAAGCTAATACTAGCGCTCACTTGGTAACAACGTTCTTTGGAGGAACATGGCTATTAAAGGTGGACAACGTGGCGGGCAAAAAGAGCCAGCGCATCGTTTAAATGAGTTAATCACAGGTATTCTAGGCAATGAAGTTCGTTTAATTAAATATGACGGCGAACCAGGTGGCATAGTTTCATTCGATGAAGCTATGGACCAAGCGGAGGACGCAGGTGTAGATCTTGTAGAAATCAGCCCAACAGCAAAACCTCCTGTTTGTCGAGTTATGGATTACGGTAAGTTTATCTATGAGAAGGCTAAAGAGCAGAAAGAGCAACGTAAAAACCAGAAACAAATACAGGTTAAGGAAATTAAATTCCGACCTGGTACAGATGAAGGCGATTATCAGGTAAAGCTACGCAACCTGAAACGCTTTTTAGAAGGCGGCGACAAGGTCAAGGTAACATTACGTTTCCGTGGCCGTGAAATGGCCCACCAAGAGCTTGGTCTTGAAATTTTAACTCGTGTTAAAAACGATTTAGAAGAATTGACCGTAGTTGAGTTTTTCCCTCGTAGAGCGGAAGGGCGTCAAATGGTGATGGTTCTAGCCCCTAAAAAATAGATAATACCCGGTTTGCAAGTAGCTCAATGTTTTTTGAAATATTGAGCTCACCGCTATTATCTTTAAGCTGGTAAACAAGGCCTACAAGTAGAGTTCGACATCTTAGCGTAACCGCTAAGCACTGAGTAATTCTCGCCTAGTTTACTTTATATTTGGCATAACAATGCGGAGTTATTAACATGCCTAAAATGAAAACCAATAAAGGTGCTGCAAAGCGCTTTAAACAGACAGCCACAGGCTATAAATTTAAACAAGCCGGTCTTCGTCATATTTTGACTAAACGCCGTACTAAAGTTAAACGTCATCTTCGTGCGAAATGCATGATTTCGGCAGCTGACATTAAGTCAGTTAAAAAACTTTTACGTCACGGTTAATAGGAGAGATAGAAAATGGCAAGAGTAAAACGTGGTGTACAAGCGCGTGCACGTCACAAGAAGGTTCTAAAGCAAGCTAAAGGTTACTACGGTGCTCGTAGTCGCGTTTATCGTGTTGCTTACCAAGCTGTAACTAAAGCTGGCCAATACGCATACCGTGACCGTCGTCAACGTAAGCGTCAATTCCGTCAACTTTGGATTGCTCGTATTAACGCAGCAGCTCGTCAAAATGGTTTATCTTACAGCCGTTTCATTAATGGTCTTAAAAAGGCTTCTATTGAAATCGATCGTAAGATCCTAGCTGACATTGCAGTATACGACAAAGCAGCTTTCACATTCTTAGTTGAAAAAGCGCAAGCTTCTTTAGTATAGTTTGAGATATTAGCTCTGAGAAAAGGACGCCCTAGGCGTCCTTTTCTTTTTTTAATCTTTAAAAAATTGACTGAAAAGTCAAGAAAGTTGAATCGTTAATTAAGCAAATTAAGCGAGTTGAGTACAATATCAAACTGAGCAATAAACTAGCCCAATGGGTATAAGTTTGTTTAATTAAAAGTTCATGTTCAATTATAGGAAGTAAAGGTCTTATTATGAGTCTTGCTGATCAAATTTTAGCGGTAAATAATGATTTACCTATTCGTACTGATGTTGCCGTTCATAGCGGTAAAGTTCGTTCTGTTTATTGGTTAACTGAAATCGATAGTCGTCGCTTAATTCAAGAAAAAAATTATGATGTTGCCCAAGATACCCCATTAGCGATTATGGTGATCAGTGATCGCATCTCAGCGTTTGATTGTATTTGGCGCGGCGAAGGTGGTATGAAAGGTGTTCCTGGTAAAGGCGCAGCATTAAATGCCATTTCTAATCATTGGTTTAAGTTATTTAAAGAGCAAGGGTTAGCTGATAGCCACATTCTTGACATACCGCACCCGTTTGTTTGGATTGTGCAAAAAGCTAAGCCTGTGATGATTGAAGCCATATGTCGACAATATATTACCGGTTCAATGTGGCGATCGTATGCTAAAGGCGAACGCGAATTCTGTGGTATAAAGCTAACCGATGGCCTTGAAAAAGACAGTAAATTGCCAGTATTGCTACAAACACCATCAACTAAAGGTGTTTTACAAGGTATACCTGATGTGCCTGCAGTAGATGATGTCAATATAACTCGACAAAATATTGAAGATAATTTCGCTGACTTTAATTTTAAATCAGTAGGCGATATCGCTCTGTATGAAAAGTTATTAACTGAAGGTTTTGATGTTATTTCAGCTGAGTTAGCGAAACTTGATCAAATTTTTGTCGATACTAAGTTCGAGTTTGGCTATGTTAAAGACCGTAACGGCGACGACAAGCTTATTTATATGGATGAAGTAGGCACACCTGATTCATCACGTATTTGGGACGGCGAGCAGTATCGCGCAGGTGAAATTGTGGAAAACTCTAAAGAGGGCTTTCGTCAATTATTACTTAAGCACTTCCCAGACCCTGATATTCTTCTGAATAAAGACCGCATGACTGAACGTGAAGCACTTGCCCGTGACAATGAGTTACCTGCAGAGGTATTAATGGCAGTTTCAGCAACCTATATTGCGATCGCTGAAAAAATAACCAATAAAAAGATAGTGTTATCGACTAATCCTAAACAAGAAATTATTGATATTTTACGTAATGAATATCAACTAATTGATTAACGTTTAGTTTTAGCTTTACATAGCCTCGCAATAGCCTCGCAATAGCGGGGCTTTTTTATGCTCAGGACGAGCGGTATGCTGCGATTACATGACTGTTGCTAGCCATCTTGGTAATTGCTCAGGCATCAGACTCATGACTTAACTTCTTTTAAGAGCATAGCTTCATAGCATCAGCACATTGATGTGCAAAATAGCGATAATGAGTATTGATATTTTTCGCCTTTGCTAATGTGAAGATTGAACCATTCACCTTTAAATAATATTTAATCCACTAGATATATTTAATTGTTCGTTTTTGATGCAAAAAGAAAAGCTTGCACCAAAATCGACCCTTTACCTTTCTTTCTTGCACTTTTCTGGTGCGGATCAATTGTCTTTATCTTACTTTAACATCCTAATTACTTGTATTTAAAGTGCTTTTTATTTTGGGTACAAATGGTGCTTAGTATTACTCAAATAATAAGATTCAAACTTAAATTGACCGTGAATGCACTAAAGGTGAGCGAATGAAATTAGTAACAGCAATTATTAAACCCTTCAAAATGGATGATGTCCGTGAAGCATTAAGTGAAATTGGTATCGAGGGTATGACAGTTATAGAAGTGAAGGGCTTTGGCCGTCAAAAAGGTCATACCGAACTTTACCGTGGCGCAGAATATTCAGTCGACTTTCTCCCTAAAATAAAATTTGAAATAGCGATCAAGGATGATTTTGCTGAACGGGTTGTTGACACTATTGTTAGCGCTGCTCAGACTGGAAAAATAGGAGATGGCAAAATATTTGTCACCAATATTGAGCACATTACCCGTATTCGTACCGGTGAAGTAGATGATGACGCTATTTAATCAAGCTTTATCGAGCAATAAAAATAAAATTGGCTGCTCAGTATAAAGCCTAAAAAAATTTAAATAGTGGATGTAAAAATGAATAAAATAATTATCACACTTTTCGCTTTAACTTTTTCTCTACCAAGTTTTGCTCAAGAAGCAAGCCTTAATGGTGCCAATACCGCGTGGATATTAACAGCCACAGCACTGGTATTATTGATGACCTTACCGGGGCTAGCTTTATTTTATGGCGGCTTGGTGCGTCGAAAAAATATTCTATCAATTTTGATGCAATGTTTTGCTATTGCGGGTGTTTCATCCATTTTATGGTTTATTGTCGGCTACAGTTTAGCCTTTGGCGAAGGTAATGCATGGATTGGCGACTTTAGTAAAGTGCTTATGGTTGGCATGACCAAAGAAACCCTTGCAGGGGATATTCCTGAAAGCCTATTTATGCTGTTTCAAATGACTTTTGCGGTGATCACACCGGCGCTAATTATTGGTGCTTACGCTGAAAGAATGAAGTTTTCTGCGGTATTGCTGTTTTCAGGCTTATGGTTGTTAGTGGTTTATGCACCAATTACTCATTGGGTATGGGGTGGGGGCTGGCTAGCACAAATGGGCGTTTACGATTTTGCTGGTGGTATTGTTGTTCATATTACTGCTGGTGTTGCCGCACTTGTGGCAGCGTTAGTGTTAGGGCCTCGTCACGGTTTCCCAAAAACGCCAATGTTGCCTCATAACCTAACAATGACAGTGACAGGCGCTGGTATGTTGTGGGTTGGTTGGTTTGGTTTTAATGGTGGAAGTGCTCTAGCGGCGAATGGTGATGCAGCAATGGCCATGTTAGTCACTCATTTGTCTGCTTCAGCTGGCGCGCTTACTTGGGCGGCTATCGAGTGGAAAAAGTTTGGTAAAGCCAGTGTGCTTGGCGCCGTAACCGGTATGGTTGCAGGCTTAGGTACGATTACACCCGCATCAGGTTTTGTTGGGCCAGGAGGTGCTTTAATTATTGGTGTTTCAGCGGGTGTTGTTTGCTTTTATTGTACGGTTTACATTAAACAAAAATTGAAAATTGATGACTCATTAGATGTGTTTCCTGTACATGGTATTGGCGGTATTTTAGGTACATTACTTGCGGGTATTTTTGCCTCAACTGAGCTAGGAGCCTTTAGTGGTTTTGGTTACGCTGAAGGTATTAGTACCATGATAGGACAGGTAACCGTGCAGCTGATTGGTATTGGTGCGACTATTATTTATACCGCGATTGTCTCTTACCTATTATTTAAACTAGTGGCGTTAATGACCAAGGGATTACGTGTGTCGAAAGAGCAAGAAATCACCGGGTTAGATATAACTGAACATGACGAGGTGGGTTATAACCTTTAAGCACTAACTATTTAATCTGTCATAGGAAAAGGCTGTAACAAGCCTTTTCCTAATATCCCCACCTAGTTTATCTTTAATTCCAAACGCCATTATGGTTAAAATCAGTTACTTTTATAAAAGTAAAAGTTAAATAGCACTTTTTTCTTGAAAAACGTAGATTTACCCTACTTTATCGACGATTTTTTGTGTAAAATTAGCCATCATTTTATTAATCGAAAAAGTCTAGCTAAAGGCCAATATTAGGCCGATGTTAATGCCCGATATTTTTATACTAAAAAAACTATCGGCGCTTTAAACACGCTTTAGAGGAACTCATGAATTTAGACGATATTATATTGCAGGCAGAACAAGCCATTGCTGCGGCGACTGATCCTGCAGAACTTGACCAAGTTCGCGTTAACTTCTTAGGAAAGAAAGGTTTGTTCACTGAACAAATGAAAGGCCTAAGTAAGTTGTCAAAAGAAGAGAAGCCCAAAGCGGGTCAAGTGATTAACATCGCTAAACAGCAAGTGCAAAAGTTGTTAACTGAACGTGGTGAATTACTACGAGCACAAGTTATTAAGCAACAACTTGCTGCGGAATCTATTGACGTAACCTTGCCAGGTCGTGGTGATGAGTTAGGCGGTTTACACCCAGTGACTCGCACTATAGAGCGTATTGAGAGCTTTTTTGGTGATTTAGGCTTTTCAGTAAAGCAAGGACCTGAGGTTGAAGACGACTTTCATAACTTTGATGCTTTAAATATTCCAGAGCATCATCCTGCTCGCCAAGATCACGATACTTTCTATTTTAATCCTAAGTTAGTGCTACGTACTCAGACCTCTGGCGTGCAAATTCGTACCATGGAAAAAGAACAACCGCCATTGCGAATTATCTCACCCGGTAAAGTTTATCGTAATGATTATGACCAAACCCATACACCTATGTTTCATCAAGTAGAAGGGCTGATGGTTGATAAAGATGTCAGTTTTACGCATTTGAAAGGTGTTTTACATGACTTTTTACATCACTTTTTTGAAGAAGAAGTAGAAATTCGCTTCCGCCCATCATATTTTCCTTTTACTGAGCCTTCTGCAGAAGTAGATATCATGGGTAAAAATGGCAAATGGCTAGAAGTATTAGGCTGTGGCATGGTGCATCCAAATGTACTGCGCAGTGTTGGCATTGATCCTGAAATTTATACCGGCTTTGCCTTTGGTATGGGGGTGGAACGTTTAACCATGTTACGTTACGGCGTAAATGACTTACGTTCATTCTTTGAAAATGATCTTCGCTTCTTAAAACAGTTCAAGTAGGAAAGCCATATAATGAAATTTAGTGAATCTTGGTTACGTGAGTGGGTAAACCCTGCTATATCTTCAGATGAATTAGCACATCAAATTACCATGGCTGGCCTTGAAGTGGACGCCGTAGAACCTGTTGCAGGTGAGTTTAGTGGCGTGTTGATTGGTGAAGTGGTTGAATGTGGCCCGCATCCTGATGCTGATAAACTACAAGTAACAAAAATCAATTTAGGACCTGATTACAATAATGGCGAGCTCGCTGATGTTGTTTGTGGTGCCAAAAACTGTCGTTTAGGCTTAAAAGTTGCGGTTGCCACCGTGGGTGCTGTTTTACCGGGCAACTTTAAAATTAAAAAAGCAAAACTGCGTGGCGTAGCATCAAACGGTATGCTGTGTAGTGAGTCAGAAATAGGTTTATCTGAAAGTGCTGACGGCATCATGGAGCTAGCAAGTGACGCACCGATCGGTATGTGCGTGCGCGAATACCTTGATCTTAACGATGTAACCATAGATGTTGACTTAACCGCAAACCGTGGTGATTGTCTTGGCTTAAAAGGGCTAGCACGCGAAGTAGGCGTATTAAATAGCTTAAGCGTTACTGAGCCAAACATTACAGCCGTTAAGCCAACTATTGACGATACCCTTGCCATTACTTTATCAGCTGAAAAAGCTTGCCCGCGCTATTTAGGGCGAGTAATTAAAAATATTAACATTAAGGCTCAAACGCCTTTATGGATAGTAGAAAAACTTCGTCGTTGTGGCACACGTTCAATTGACCCTGTGGTTGACGTAACTAACTATGTCTTATTAGAGCAAGGCCATCCGATGCATGCTTTTGACTTATCAGCAATCGAGGGTGGTATAAACGTACGTTACGCCAATGAAGGCGAGAAGTTGACCCTGTTAGATGGTAATGAAGTCAGCCTATCACCACAAACACTCGTCATTGCAGACCAAGAAAAAGCACTCGCTATGGCGGGTATTTTTGGTGGTTTAGCTTCAGGTGTTACGAGTGACTCAATAGATATTTTTCTAGAAAGTGCCTTCTTTGCACCTTTAGCTATTTTAGGCAAAGCCCGTCAATACGGTTTACATACTGACGCGTCACATCGTTATGAACGTGGTATTGACCCTGAACTACAACGCGATGCTATGGAACGTGCTACCAAGCTTTTACTTGACATTGTCGGTGGTGAAGCAGGTCCAATCGTTGAAACGGCATCAAAAGAACATATTCCTGCCGAACGAACAGTGATACTTCGTCGGACAAAACTTGATAGTCGTATTGGTCATCACATTGATGATACCAAGGTTAGCGAAATATTAACGCGCCTAGGCTTTACTGTCGCAGAAAAGGGGACAGGTCAAGATAAAGTTTGGACGGTTGTTGTACCGGCATATCGTTTTGATATCAGCATTGAAGTTGACTTAATTGAAGAAGTAGCCCGCATTTTTGGTTACAACAATATTCCAAATGTTTCGCCAAAAGCAACCTTAGCAATGCGCGAGCAAAAAGAAGCCAAGTTACCTTTAAGCAAATTACGTCATGTTTTAGTTAACCGTGGTTATCAAGAAGCGATTACTTATAGTTTTGTTGATCCAAAAGTACAAGCGCAGCTTCATCCTAGTCAGGCGACCATGACTTTACCACATCCTATTTCATCTGAAATGTCAGAAATGCGGGTGAGTTTATGGACAGGATTATTGCAATCAGTTGTCTATAATCAAAATCGTCAACAAAACCGAGTGCGTTTATTTGAAACAGGTTTACGTTTTATTCCGGATGAAAGTGTTGAGAATGGTGTGCGCCAAGAGAATATGATCGCCGGTGTACTAAGTGGTCAACGCAGCGAAGAACATTGGGATATTGAAAAAGCAGCAACAGATTTTTATGATATTAAATCTGACGTTGAAGCGTTACTTGGCTTAACCAGCGATGAAAGTGCATTTGTATTTTCAAAGTCTGAAGTAGACGCTTTACATCCAGGACAAACTGCTGCTATTCACAAAAATGGTGTGCTGGTTGGGCATGTTGGAGCCTTACATCCTGAATTAGAACGGAAATTAGGCCTTAACGGTCGGACATTAGTTTTTGAACTTTTATTGTCTGAAATTTGCACACAGAATATACCGCAATCACGCGACATATCTCGCTTTCCGGCCAATAGACGTGATATTTCTGTAGTGATTGAAGAACAAGTTAGTGCAAATAAGGTACTACAACTTATTGAAAAGGTTGGCGGAAATTATTTAGTTGATCTAAACTTGTTCGATGTATACCGAGGTAATGGTATTGACTCTGGTTTTAAGAGCTTAGCAATAGCAATGATATTGCAAGACAATAATAAAACCTTAGAAGAAAAGGATATCACTGACGTGGTTAACCTTGTGGTTGACACCTTGAAAACTGAACTAAATGCATCTCTGAGGGATTGAATCATGGCGCTAACAAAAGCAGAAGTAGCAGAAAATTTATTTGAAAAAGTTGGGCTGAGTAAGCGCGACGCAAAAGATATGGTTGAAGTTTTTTTTGAAGAAGTTCGTGAAACACTCGAAGCAGGCGAGCAAGTAAAATTGTCTGGTTTTGGGAACTTTGACCTTAGAGTTAAAAATGAACGTCCTGGACGTAACCCTAAAACGGGTGAAGATATTCCAATTTTAGCACGTAAAGTGGTGACGTTCCGCCCAGGTCAAAAACTTAAAAGTCGTGTTGAAAACGGTAACGGCGAATAAGTTAGCAAGTCAGTTTGCATTAGTATCGAATAAAATGTTGTATAAAAAAGGTTGCTTTGGCAACCTTTTTTATTGTCAAAAAAATAGCGATTCTTTCAAATAGGACTTTAAATAAGTGTATTTTTCTTGGTTTTAAAAGTACGTTTAATAGTAAGTAGCATTAACTCTTTCAATAATAATGCACCAATTGCCAGCGTTGCACCGGTAGCAATAGCATTTAACTCAAGTGGAATAGCCATAGAAAAATGCTCAGCAGTACCACGAGCAATTTCTTGATCTAAATGCCAAATGAAGTGATAAACGCCACGGAGGTAATCTGTTTGGGTAATTTGCGTTAAATGACTTGTTAGATATTCAACACGAACGGACAAACGCTCAATGAGCTCACCTGTGCTGATAATAGACGCTTCAGCATCGTCTTTGTAACGTGTGATCATGGTGATTAGATTGCCATCAAAGTGTTGCTGAGCGATGTTCTCAAATTGGTTTAATTGCGAGCTAGCTTCAGCTAATTGACCAGCGAGTCGCTGTTGATATTGCTGCATAAACTCAGGCAGTTGCACACCTAATATAAAAGTAAGCGTGAAAAAACAACGATCAATAACATTGTTAATTAAGGCAAACATAATGGCTAGTTACCCTGTTAGTATAATAGTCTCACGTTAGCACAACTACTGACAAAGTTCATCGGCAATAAAATGTTAATTCAAAAGTCAGGTTTTTCAGATATTCGTACAGAATCGATGTTAATATACTGACCATCAAAACAGTTGCTTTTGACTGAAATTCAATTGGAAACTACTAGCGATTATGCGCAGATCCTCTCATCAACCAGATAATGAAGTTACCACCTTTAATTGGCGTGTTGTTAAACTTTTACTACCCTATTTATTTGAATTCAAAGCCCGTATCTTTTTAGCCTTAGCCTGCTTAGTGCTAACAAAAGTTGCCAGCGTTTATTTGCCTTTTATTCTTAAAGATATTGTTGATATTTTAGATAATCAAGAAGAAAATCGGGTTTATTTAGTCCCCTTTGCGCTAGTGGGTGCTTATGGATTGGTAAGACTAACTACAGTTATATTTGCAGAAATTCGCGATACTTTATTTGGCAGAGTAACTGAACGGGCGATCCGCAGAATTGGCTTAAAGGTTTTTCAGCATCTACATAAGTTAGATTTAGACTTTCATTTAAATCGCCAAACCGGTGGATTATCGCGTGATATTGACCGTGGTACCTCGGGTATTAATTTTTTAATGCGCTTTATGGTTTTTAATATTATCCCCACCTTAATTGAAATTATCATGGTGGTGGGTATTTTGTTTTTCAATTATGGCATTTGGTTTGCGCTAATTACTCTATCTTCTATTATGTTCTATGTGGTGTATTCTGTTTATGCAACAGATTGGCGCACACGTTTTATACGCGAAGCCAACAAGGCAGACTCATCAAGTAACACTCGAGCTATCGACAGTTTACTTAATTATGAAACGGTAAAATACTTTACTAATGAAGACTTTGAAGCAAAAGCATACGACAGCCAATTAGCGACTTGGGAACAGGCAAAAATGAAGAATCGCTTATCTTTATTTGCCTTAAACGGTGGCCAAGCCCTTATTATCTCTTTTTCGATGACCGCTATGTTGGCCTTAGCAGCATATGAAGTTACTTATGGAAAAATGACCTTAGGTGATTTTGTGCTGATTAACGCCTTCATGATGCAACTATTTATTCCGTTAAACTTTTTAGGCTTTGTTTATCGCGAAATTAGAGGCTCATTAGCCAATATTGAGCACATGTTTGACCTGATGCTAAAGAAACCCAAAGTAGAAGATAATGACGATGCGGACACTTTGACCTTATCGGATGCGGAAATTAAATTTACCGGTGTATCGTTTGCCTATGATGTAAAAAGACCCATCATTAAAAATATATCGTTTACTATCAAGTCAGGACAAAAAGTGGCAGTAGTGGGTGAAAGTGGATCAGGAAAATCTACCTTAGTGAAGTTACTGTTTAGGTTTTACGATTGTGACAGTGGAAAAATAACTATTGATGGACAAAATATACGTCAAGTAACTCAGCACTCGCTGAGAAAAAATATTGGTATTGTGCCACAAGATACCGTGTTATTTAACGATACACTTTTTGCTAATGTTAATTATGGTGCACCTGAAGCCAATGAAGAAATGGTCAATAAGGCTTTTAAGCTGGCGCATTTATCTGACTTTGTCAGCAGATTACCCGATGGCGCAAAATCTATGGTAGGAGAGCGCGGCTTAAAGCTCTCAGGTGGTGAAAAACAACGTGTTGCTATTGCCCGTACTATTTTGAAAAACCCTCGTATTTTGGTGTTTGACGAAGCAACTTCCTCACTTGATAGTCAGTCAGAACAAGCAATACTCAGCGCCATTAAAGAAGTTGCCGAACATAGAACCAGTTTAGTGATCGCCCATAGACTATCCACGATAGTGGACGCTGATAATATTATCGTTATGCAACAAGGTGAGATTGTTGAGCAGGGTACACATCAAGGTTTATTGGTTAAAAAAGGCTATTACCACAAAATGTGGCAACTGCAACAAAGTGATAACAGCTAATAGCCTAGCGGTAGTTGAGCACTAATAATAGCCGGTTGTTGAGCACTAGTAATAGCCGGTTAGTAAGCCAATACCAGTAAGCGAACACCCATATGTAAATAAGTAGAACATTGAGAAAGTTGTTATGAGCACAATAGATGAAGTTGACCAAACCAAACAATGGCTAGAGCAAGTGATTATTGGGCTAAATTTTTGTCCATTCGCCAAAAAAGAGTTTGTTAATCAAACTATTCATTATTTTATTAGCGATAAAGAACAGCTAAAGTCAGCGCTAGTTGAATTTTTATCGCAATGTCACTACTTACATGACAATCCTGAAATAGAAACGAGTTTATTAATCTATAATCAAGGTTTTAGAGACTTTAATCGCTTTTTAGACTTGGTTGATTATGCCAATGACATTATTGTTGATCATAGTTTTGAAGGTATATTCCAAGTGGCTACCTTTCACCCTGAATATTGCTTTGCTGAGGCTGATTATGACGATGCGGGCAATTTCACCAATCGTTCTCCCTATCCTACCTTACATTTAATTCGTGAACACAGCATGGAAAAAGTACTGAGTATCTATAAAAACCCTGAGAGTATTCCAGATAATAATATCGCTTTAGCCAAGAAGAAAGGCGCTCACTATTTTAAAACCTTGTTAATGAGTATTAAAAACAATTCTTAGACCTTTTTAACGTTAAACACTGTTATTAGCAAGTTAGTGTCAAGGCATTCTATCTCCTGTAAATTGGTGTTGATGCATTCAAGTCAACGGGCTTACCCTATAACCTTGGTAAACTGGATAGGCTGAATGTTAATAACTTTTCTCTGCTTATTCACAGGTAGTGGTGAATTACGATATACTAATGGCAATTAAGACAAGCGTCAGTGATACGCTTACTCATTAGGTAATATTTTTGTGGAAAAACTTCCGGTTGAAAACGTTGGTGGTAGTGTCGAAGAAGCTGTAAAAGGTGAATATAACCTTGATGTAGCGACTATATTGAAAGAAGGCTGGCAAATAACCTTAAAATCGCGCATGGCGATTAATTTGGGGCTGTTTACCTGTTTGATGATTGGCATGTTGGTTTCAATGCTAGTGAGCAGCCAGTTGGGTGGCATTGAAGTGGCCATTCAAGATCAAAGATCAGCGACTTTACTTAATATTATCGTTACTTTAGTGGTTTATCCTTTTATCGTTGGTGTTGAAATGATGGGTATTTTCCACTCAGTTGGCTTAAAAACACGACCAAAATTAGTCTTTGGCTTTTTAAAGCGTGGCAGCTGGGTTGCTGTTAGTGCCTTATTAAGCTCAACCTTGGTTACCATCGGCTTAACATTATTTTACTTGCCTGGCATATTTTTGGCGGTAGCCTTGTCACTCGCGTTGCCTTTGGTGGTAGAAAAAAAAATGTCACCTATAAAAGCAATTTCAATAAGTATTCAAGCTATGCGTTTTCAATGGTTCAAAATTTTCGCTATTTATCTAATATTGGCTTTAGCTGTACTTATATCAGCTTTACCTGTTGTAATGGCGGGTGAATCTGAACTTAGCTTTATCGCTATCGCATTTTTTCTATTTTGTTTAGCTTATATAGTGCCTTTATTTTATAACGTAAAGGGAATTTTATACCGAGAAATATTTGGTTTACAGATGGAAATAGCCGCTGATCAAACCAAGACAATAAATGACACCTTTTCAGCCTGATTTACCGTGTTTTTCACTATATGAGACTAAAGATGACGGTGTAAGGAGCTATTAGCTTGACGATATTTAATAAGCAAAATTTTTTAGGGTTTATTTTTTTAGTTTTGCTGAGTGCGGGGTTAATCGCACCATTTACCTTCCTACCTTTGCCCCAAAGTATGCCGACTGAAGAACCGGTGCTGGTAGCACCGAAAACGGTTAAGAAGGTCATTAAGATAGTTGAGCAACCGTTACACAAGGTCACTTTACCCGACTTCGCTAAAATTCGTGATGTAAAAGAGAAAAAACGTCGTTTTTTTGCTTTTATTAAACCTACAGTACAAGCTGAAAATAAAAAAATATTGATTTTGCGTGCTGAAGTGGCACGCTTAATTGCGCAGTTAACCTTAGAACAGCCCTTTAGTGCGGAAGAACATACTTTAGTAAGCAGTTTGAGCAAAAAATATAAAGTCAGTAACAAGTTTTCTCTATTACGACAACTATATGAATTACAGCTTAAAATTGACATCATTCCACTAGCACTTGTTTTAGTGCAAGCGGCCAATGAATCTGCTTGGGGAACCTCTCGCTTTGCTCGAATAGGTTTAAACTTTTTTGGTGTATGGTGTTATAGGAAAGGTTGCGGTATGGTGCCAGGTAGCCGTAATAACGGCGCTAAGCATGAAGTTGCCGCTTATAGCTCTATTAGTTTAGGTGTCGCACGTTATTTGCACAATATTAATACCAACGGTGCTTATACGGTATTTAGATCGATTAGAGGCCAATTACGCGATCAAAAACAGCCACTAGCGCCAGAAATTCTTGCAACGGGATTAATTCGTTATTCTGAACGTGGCATAGATTATGTATTGGAATTAACTGATATGATCCGCCATAATCAACATTACTTCGCGCTATATAATAAATAAGCACTATGTAAATGTACTATTCTCAATTTATGTATAAAAATAGATTATATAAATAAATTCCAATGTTATGTCGGTTAAAAAATTTGCACTTTAATTGCCTTGAAAAAATATTACTTCCTCATTTTTTTGTCAGCAAAAGTAATAACCGATAACATAATAATAGCCTTATTATGTTATTACAGGTAACCGTTTTGCATTTTACCTTAAAGATATTATCGTCATATACTTTTGCTAAAGGCTGTTAAAACTTCAGTAATAGTGTTTTTTAGTTTGAAAAAAGGGGCGATTTTACATCAGAGATCTTGGTAAAAAACCCCTGATAAATTTCTGCGCATAATTTAGTTTAAGTGATTAAACAAGAAAAGTTGAACTAGGTGTTTAATGGCCCAATTCAACTTTATATTAGTGATGTTAGCTGATATTAATTAACATCAAGTGGTGAAATGTAACCATCGGGTTTTAATGCTAATACATCACAATTAAGCCTATCAATAACATGCTCTGCGGTGTTACCAATTAGCGCAGCCGATAAACCTGTGCGGCCAATAGTACCAAGTATGACTAATTCGGCATCTAATTCAGCGGCTATGCTTTGAATGATATCTTCCGGTAAACCTTCTTTAATATGGGTGTTTTCGGGTGCAATATTAAAGGCAGTTGCATGTGCTAACATCGCTTTTTGATGATGTTTTAACATCGAGTGATTATAATCGCTGGCATTAAACTCTGGGATTTCTATGGCGATATTAACTGGCGTACCCGGGAACGAGTTAACTAGGTGTAAATTAGCTTTCATGACTTGGGTCAGCTGTTTAGCTTCTGCTGTGATTTTGTTATTAAGTGCTTTATGTTCTTCCTCTGCACTACCAATGTTTAACGCCGCAAGAATATTACCGTTATCAGGCCACAAATGCTCTTTCACAAGTAAAACAGGGCAAGGACATTTACGTAGAATATGCCAATCGGTAGGAGTAAATATCACAGATTTGAATTTGTCGTGTTGATGAGTACCTTTAATGACAATGTCATAACCATTATCGAGTACTTGAGCAATAATTTGCTCAAAGGGACGGTTATGCCATATAACCCGACAATCGATAGAAATTCCGCTTAAATCAAGCTCAACCAGTAAAGACTCTAGCCATTGAGTGCGATCATTAATAACCGATTGGCGCATGGCTTCACGCTCATCACTTGACAGCATGGTGGTCATTTCATAAGAAAAGTCATAGATGGTCAAAAATGCCGTAATGCTAGCGCCAGTTTTACGCGCTAATTCTATTGCCCGGTTTACTGCTTTTTGCTCTTCTGTTGTTGGGTCAACAATCGCGAGTATTTTTTGATATTTTTCCATAGCTAATTCCTTTATCAATTGCCTACTAGTCTTATAACAATAGTCTACTTTGAAGCCATAATAGTTGTCTTAAATCACATTATTATGCTGTCAGCGATAAATAATATTTCACGCTAACCATAGCGTGAAATATCTTAATAAGGCAATGTAAAAAAACCGGTGTTAGCATTACATTACAGTGCGGCACATTCGTTTAATTTGTCGAAACTTAGAATAGTAATGAGTTTGCCATCAACTGCAATTAAACCATTTCTATGAAAACGGTTAAGCAAACGGCTGATGGTCTCAACGGTTAAACCAATATAGTTACCAATATCACTGCGGGTCATAGATAAACGAAACTCAGATGGAGATAAACCACGGGCATGGTAACGAATGCTTAAGGTACTGATAAATGTTGCTAGTCGTTGCTCAGCATTTTTACGGTTCAGTAATGTTAGCATTTCTTGATCTTCACGGATCTCAGTACTCATCAGACGCAAAATTTGTTTTTTTAATTTTGGCATGTTGTTCGATAAATTATCGAGCGTGTTGTAAGGAATTTCACAAACCATTGAAGTCTCTAACGCTTTAGCAAAACTTGGATGTTGAGCATTGGCAATAGCATCAAAGCCAAGCAAATCACCCGCTAAATGAAAGCCAGTAATTTGTTCTTCACCATGTTTATTAATAGTGTAGGTTTTAAATGTGCCCGAACGGATAGCGTAAAGGGCATGCATGGGTTGACCGTCGTTAAATATTTGCTCACCTTTATGGATCGGCAGCTTACGGTCGATAATATTATCTAACGATTCTAACTCTTTATCATTGAGGGAAAAGGGTAAACATAATTCACTAATACTACAGTTTTGGCAGTGAATATGCTGATGAATAGTGCATGATTTATAACTCATAATATCCTTTAAAATTTTTCATGAAGATTCCATGACTTTTTCCATGATTTTTTATATATATAATGTCTACATCAGGTACGTTATATATATAAAATGAGTATAGTATAGATTCCGTATGAAATCACTAAGCTGGCCGCCACCTTTCTAAATAGTGTATGACTCAATAATGATTTAATACTTATGGTGCCCAGTGATACTGAAAGTAAGGCAGGTAAGGTGCCTAGTCCAAAGAAAAACATGATTAAGGCACCATCAAGGGGATCGGCACTAGCCAATGCCCAAGTTAGTGTAGAATATACCAAACCACAAGGTAACCAGCCCCATAGTGCACCTAAAGCGAAAGCACTTTGCACGTTTTTAATGGGAATAAATTTTTTAGTGTGTGGGGCAATGTAGCGCCAAATATTTCTGCCTAAATGTTCGACGCGGCTTAACCCCATAAACCACTGGCCTAAATACAAACCTAATAAGATAAGAAAAATACCCGCAATAGTTTTTAACAGCGAAACAGGTAGGCCAATATTTTTGGTAGCCATTGAGCTGGTGAATGCGACAAGAGCGCCAATAAGACTATAAGAGGCGATACGGCCAAAGTTATAGGCCAATATAATCGCGTATTTTTTATGACGAGAGGTATCAGAAATAGCCGTCGTGAGCATGGTGCTGATACCACCACACATCACTATACAATGGCCTGAGCCTAATAATCCGATGACAAACGCGGAGAAAAAATCAAGGCTCATCGACTATTCTTTTTGACCTGTGCGTCTGTCTGCTCCTGTGACGTATTTTTTTTGTCTATCTGTGTTGTTATTGGCGAAGCATTATTACTTTGATGAATACTTTTTTTATCATGATCATCTTCAAATAAAATACTCAAGCCTTGCTTTTCTAAATCATCAAATTGCTCAGTTTTTACCGCCCAAAAAAAGAGGTAAATACCAATGGCGGTAAGTAACACAGCAATGGGAATTAATACGTATATCACACTCATTTTTTTAATAACCTTAAAGAATTACTTACCACTAGTATTGAACTGGCCGACATGCCAATTACTGCCATATATGGCGCTATATAGCCCATAACTGCTAGTGGCAAGACAATGGCATTATAACTAAAAGCCCAAAGGTAATTTTGCTTTATAATTCGCGCAGTATTTAACGATACCTGTCGCAGTGTTTGCACACCTTTGAGCTTATTGTTCAGTAATATCACATCCGCACCGCTTTTAGCAATATCAGTACCACTGCCCATGGCAATAGACAAATGCGCTGCGCCTAATACTGGGGTATCGTTTACGCCATCACCTATCATAGCTACAGCATGTGAGGCTTGCTGTAGTTTAATAGCGTTGACTTTGTCTTGTGCAGACAAATCTGCTTGTACACTATTAAGTTGCAGCTTTGCTTGTAGTTTATTACAGCCTTGTTGATGATCACCCGATAACATGACAGTTTTAATGTTTTCATGATGTAAAAAATTAATTAATGCTTTAGCATCTTCGCGCAGACCATCATGTAAATAAAATTCAGCAACTAAGTTATCATCTTGCATTAAAACACACTGCGCACTGTGCGCATTGTTGTCACTATTACTGAGTAGCCATGAGTTTTTACCAATTCTGTAATGCTGGCTATTAACCACACCAGAAATACCGGCACCTGGCGCAACCACCACTTGAGTTGTTGTTTGGCTAAAATCACGAAACTGGCTAAAGGCTTTTGCTAGGGGGTGAGCCGAGTGTGCCTCTAGGGCCGCTGCAATAGCCAACACTTGTTGCTGACCATCTGGAGCGTTTTTATCTGCAAATACGCCATAAATTTTTACTTCTGTAATGGTAAATTCACCCGTCGTTAAGGTACCAGTTTTATCAAAAGCCATCACCTCAATTTCCGGCATAGTTTCTAGCACATGTGCTGATTTAATCATGATCCCTTCACGGTTCAGGCGAGTGGTTGCACAAGTTAATGCCGTAGGTGTTGCTAATGACAAAGCACAGGGGCAAGTGACCACTAAAACAGATAAGGTGATCCAAAATGCTTCTGCTGGTTGATGTTGAGACCAATATATTGCGGTAACAATGGCAACAACTAGGATAATAGCAACAAAATATTGGGCTATTTTATCTGACAGTTGTGCCAATTTAGGTTTATGGCTTTGGGCGCTTTCACTTAAGCGAATTAACTGACTTAAAAATGATTCTTGGTTACTGTGATTAACTTTTGCGGTTAGGTTACCATCACCGTTTATGGTACCGGCATAAAGATTATCTAACGTTGTTTTATGCAATGGCAGTTGCTCACCAGAGAGCATGGCTTCATTGATCTGGCTAGTGCCAGTTATTATTTCACAATCTGCAGGTATAGTTTCACCGGGTTTTATTAAAATAATATCATCCGCTTTTAAATGTGTTGCTGAAATAAAACGTTCAATACCCTGTTCAATTTTAGTTGCGGTCATTGGCATTAATTTTAATAAATTTGCCGAGATGTCAGCAGCGCGGCTACGGGCCCTAAATTCTAGAAATTTACCAATGAGTAACAAAAAGGTAAACATGGAAACAGACTCGAAATACACTTCACCTTGTTGGGTAAATGTAGCCCAAACGCTAGCAAGAAAAGCCAGGCTAATGGCAATAGAGACAGGTACGTCCATTGATAGTTGTCGCGCTTTCAAGGCAAAAAAAGCACTTTTATAAAACGGAAAGGCGCCATAGCTAACAATGGGTAGGGTTAAGAAAAGGCTGGCCCAGCGCAAATACTGTACATTGTACTCAGTCATATCGGCAAAAGCACCAAAGTATAAACCAAACGCGATCATCATGACTTGCATCATTAAAATGCCTGAAATGCCTAAGCGTTTAATAAAGTTTTTGGCTTGTTTTTTATTGGCTTTTTCAGCTGTACTGGCTTTAAAGGGTAGGGCGTGATAACCAATTTTATCAATTAAACTCAGTATCTCACTGAGTTTTACTTGATTTTCTTGCCACTGGACTGTCGCTCTTTGTGTCGTGGCGTTAACATTAATTTTATTAATACCATCGATTTTCTTGATTTGCATTTCTATTAACCAAGCACATGCTGAGCAACTTATACCTTCAATGGTTAATATAGTTTCTTTAAAACCATCATGATAATAAGCAAACTCATTTTGTAAGCTTTCATCATCAAGAATTTTATTGCGTTGCAGTTGTTCAGGTATTAATACTTCGCCTTTGTGTGCTGGCGCACTGCGAAAACGGTAGTAGTCAGTTAAATGGTTGTCGACAATAGTTTGTGCTACAGCTTGGCAACCTATGCAGCACATAGGTTGGATAATATTTTCAATACTCGTGGTTAAATTAATGCCATTGGGTACGGACTCACCGCAATGAAAACAGTCTAGGTTCATTAAGCTTGGCTCATTAATTTGCTTGGGCTGTGTCCGGTGTTATCGCAATAAAATCGGATTGAGGTAGAGTGATCACAGCTTGAATTTTCCAGTGATTTTCAAACGGAGTGATGGTTAGCTGCCATTTACCGGCCACATTTTTATCAGCTTCAAAAATGTGGGTAAAGTTACCATTACCATCAGGCGTTAATACTAAAGAGAAATCCCTATCCGCTAGGGTTGGGTGATAAAAATTGACATTAAGTAAGGGGAATTCTTTTTCGATACCCGTTGGACGAATAATGAGTTGGTCGTCAACAAGTTTTAAACCAAAGCTCATGCCAAGTTTTTGCGCTTGTTTAATTTTACCCAATTCAAGGTTAATTGCTTTACCTTTTTTATAATAATCTCCAACAACCAAAGTGTCGGGATTAGTATTGGCAATAATGAAGGTGGCAATGCCGGCAACTACTACGGTAAAAGGCAATATAAATACAAACCATGCCCAAGGTTCTCGGTACCAAGATGTTTTCATGAAAATTTCTTCTTTGCTGAGAGAATGAATATTATACGACTATTTATAAGTGGTAACTATTAAAAAAGCGCTAATTTAGTGAAGTTTAATGTTTTTTAAATAAAAAAGCCTTAGTACGTTACAGTTCCAAGGCTTTGTATTTAATCGTTATTCTAACTTTTTATTCTTGCGACAAGCTATAGATATAAGCACTAATGACATGAATTTTTTGTTCACCTAGGATTTTATCCCAAGCCGGCATTACGCCAGCACGACCATTAGCAATTGACATTTCAACCGCACGCGGCGAACCACCATATAACCAAATATTATCTGTTAAGTTAGGCGCACCTAATGCAATACCCATTGCATCACTGCCTTTGCCTTCGCTACCGTGACAAGCCGCACACATGGCAAATTTAACTTTACCGGCTTCAGCTGCTTTTGTGTCAACTTCACGACCACTTAAACTTAAGACATATGCGGTAACTTCTTTAACACCTTGTTCGCCACCTAATGCTGCACTCCAAGCTATCATGCCATTTGCCTTACGGCCGTGGATGAGCGTGGCTTTGATCATTTCAGGTGAGCCACCGTATAGCCAATCTTTATCAGCTAGATTAGGAAAACCAGTAGCACCACGTGCATCAGAACCATGACACTGAGAGCAGTTTTGTAAATACAAGCGTTGTCCGACTTTACGAGCAGACGTTGCTTCATCATCATTAGCGGTTGCTAAGTCAATAATTTTACGCTCTGCGTAGGCATCAAAAATAGGGCCATATTTTTCGGTTGCAGCAATAACTTCTCGGTCGTACTGTACCAGCAAGCCCGCTGCTTTCGCATTAGCAATGCTTGCCTTTGATTCTGATAAATTTAAAATGCCTTGGTTAGAACTCTTCCAACCTAATAGGCCTTGAAAATTACCTAAACCTGGATAAAGTAGTAAATAGCCAAAACCCCAGATAATGGTTAATAAGAAGAAGGTACTCCACCATTTCGGTAATGGGTTGTTCAATTCTTCAATACCGTCAAAGACATGACCCGTAGGCTCACCTTCTTCAACGCCTGCAAAGTTCTTTAAGCAATAGTTCAATAGTAGATAACAACCCACTAATGTACCCAAGGTAAGAACAGTAATCCAAATACTCCAGAAGCTAGACATTGTTATTAGTCTCCTGTTTATTATTTTTTTCAGAGTGCTTTAATTCAGTTTCAGTTTCAGTATCTTCTTCAAAAATTGAATTTGCCGCTTCATCAAACGCTGACTTGCGTTTTTTTGAATACGACCAAACCACAATGACAATAAATAATGCCAATATTAATAGGGCAACTAGCCCTCTAAGTGTGCCGTAGTCTATAGTTATCATTTCAGCGCATGACCTAGAGATTGTAAATATGCAATTAGTGCCGTCATCTCTGTTTTACCTGCAACTGCATTTTTTGCATTAGCAAGCTCAGTTTCAGAGTAAAGTGGAATAGCATTACCTTGCTCATCTTTATGGCTACGATTACGGGTTAAGAAATTAAATGTTGATAATTTCTTTTCCGTTAATTCGCCATCAAGCTTAGTTTCAGCTAACCATTTAAATGAAGGCATATTTGACTCAGGTACCACTGAACGAGGGTCAAGTAAATGCGCAAGATGCCAATCGTCGCTGTAACGACCACCAACACGGGCTAAATCAGGGCCTGTTCGCTTAGAGCCCCATAAAAATGGATGTTCCCATACGCCTTCACCGGCAACAGAGTAGTGACCGTAACGCTCAGTTTCAGCACGGAAAGGGCGGATCATTTGGCTGTGACAAACGTTACAGCCTTCGCGAATATATATATCACGACCTTCCATCTCTAAAGCGGTATAAGGTCTTAGGTTATCAACCGGTGTTGTGGTAGCTTTTTGAAAGAACAACGGCGTAACTTCAACTAAACCACCAATGCTGATTGCAAGAAGAGTAAAAATAGCAAACAGACCAACATTTTTTTCAAATTTTTCATGTTTATTTTTCATTGTCGGCTCCCTAACTTATTTCAATTGGCTTAAGACTATTGTCTTTAGCATAGATTGTTTTGTACATGTTATAAGCCATCAGTAAGAAACCAGCAACAACCAATACACCACCAACAAAACGCATAAAGTAGAACGGTTTAGAGGCAACTAAACTTTCAACAAAGCTGTAAGTTAACGTACCGTCAGTGTTAACAGCTCTCCACATTAACCCTTGCATGACACCCGAAATCCACATCGCTACTATGTACAAAACGATACCTGATGTGTGTAACCAGAAATGCATATTGATCAACCTAGTGCTGTACATGCGACCTTGATTAAATAACACAGGAATTAAATGGTACATAGCGCCAATTGTCACCATAGCAACCCAACCTAATGCACCTGAATGTACATGACCTATAGTCCAATCTGTGTAATGAGATAATGCATTCACTGATTTAATTGCCATCATAGGGCCTTCAAAGGTAGACATACCGTAAAAGGATAATGAAACAATTAAGAAGCGCAAAATAGGGTCGTAGCGAAGTTTATGCCACGCACCAGAAAGCGTCATAATACCGTTAATCATACCACCCCAAGAAGGTAAGAATAATACGATTGACATTACCATACCCACTGACTGAGCCCAGTCAGGTAGTGCAGTGTAATGTAAATGATGAGGACCAGCCCAAATGTACAATGAAATTAATGCCCAAAAATGAACAATTGACAAACGGTAAGAATAAACTGGACGTTCAGCTTGTTTTGGTACGAAGTAATACATCATACCCAAGAAACCTGCAGTCAGTAAGAAGCCTACGGCATTGTGTCCATACCACCACTGCATCATAGCATCGATAGCGCCAGAATATATTGAGTAGGACTTAAACATCGACACCGGAATAACCATGCTATTTCCGATGTGTAATACCGCTACAGTGAGGATAAAACCACCAAAAAACCAGTTTGCAACATAGATGTGAGATGTCTTACGTTTGACTAAGGTGCCGAAAAATACAATGGCGTAACTAATCCAAACCACAGCAATTAAAATGTCAATCGGCCATTCTAATTCTGCATACTCCTTACTTGAAGTGTAACCCATAGGCAAAGTGATAATGGCAAGCACGATAACAGCTTGCCAGCCCCAAAAGGTAAAGGCGACTAATTTTCCACCAAACAAAACTGATTTACAGGTGCGCTGAACAACATAATATGAAGTAGCGAAAAGTGCGCTGGTGCCAAAAGCAAAAATTACCACATTGGTATGCAGCGGACGAAGACGAGAATAGGTTAACCAAGGTGTTTCAAAATTTAGTGCAGGCCAAATCAATTGCGCAGCAATAAGTACACCTAATGAAGTACCAAAGATCCCCCAAATAACTGTCATTACGGTGAATTGACGCACCACATTGAAGTTATATGACGGATGTTCAAGCGTTGTTGTCATTTTAATTGTTCCGTTACTAAGTTAAATTTTGCAATTTTCTGTAAAAAATAAACTTTTTCATGAAAAATGCTGAGAAGCTATGTTATTTGTAATTTTACCTTTCGCCTATGCTATAAATCAACCGTAAATCTTGATTTAAATCAACAAAAAAATCCTGTTGCTGCAATATCGTCCAATAAGTCAATAAGCAAGTGCTGATTAACTTATTTACTCGTTTTTTTGCTAGAAAAAAAAGACCATTTAAAGCGGGCTAATTTAGCGGAAACAGTGAATCCATTTGTGGTTGATATTTACACAATTAAATTGAAGGTAAATGATAATGACTCAATAATATTTGGCAGATACGTTATGCAAACATCGAAGAGCTAACTATATGATACGCTTTTCAAACTATTTAACACTAGATACTGTGTTTAATTTAAGAAATGCTTGGCTGAAAATTCTCTGTTTAAAACTAAAAAAATCACCAGTCAACTGTAATAATAGTTCAGTTCATGTTGTCATTTTTTCTTTGACCCTACTTTAATTACTAAGTATTACGGGGCTAATCTTGTGTAAGATCATAGCAAAAGTGAACTCTTCGGTTTTTGTTTGAAATTTGCTGTGACGCATTAAATAAAGCCAATAAAAAAGTGATAAATATCACCAAGGTTTGTGTATCATGACTGACAAATATCTTTCTTTTATAGCACGTCATGAATATTTCCAAAAAATTAGCGCAAGGCATTTTATTAATATGGTCAGCCATTCTATTAACCGCTTGTAGTCCCCAAGATAAGGTTAACCTAGCGGCGGGTGTTAAGAGTGTACGCACTGCACAGTGCATTGCTCAGCAAAGCCAATGTCAATTCGACTTAGCTGGAGGGCAAGTTCAAGTCTTATTTAATGTTGATAGAATAGTTGCTGAGCAGGCATTTAATATGGTGCTGAATTATCAAGGTACACAAGCACTGACCAGCGTTAGTGGTTATCTTGAAGGGGTTAACATGTATATGGGCAAAATACCTTTGTTTATTGATGAGGACTTTCCTAACAATAGATTGAATAACAAAACATCAGATAATTTAAAACCAGAGCCAATCGATATAACCCAGCTAAAGCTAGATAGTGAATTTGATAATGAAGCAGCGAGTAAACAAGTGTTTAAATCAGACATACTTGTTGGCAGTTGTTCCGCAGAGGAAATGACATGGCGTATATGGTTAACCTTCACCACCGTTGAACAAAAAACCTATACAAAAATGTTAACTGTGGCGAGTTACCGAAGCTAAAAGCTCTAAAATCATATGAGTTTTATTTAGTGGGTGATCTTGTTGTACGCAGATTTTTTTACCAGGTCAAATCACCGGTGCTAATAACATAATAAAATTAGTCTATGCCACTAGAAATTATCATTAGCTAGTCATACGCTTTAAACATTCGCCTGTGAATTCATACCCTAATCATAAGTTTTGTATTACTGTTAAGTGCAAAGGCTTCGTTTAACTTATATCAGCTAATGGCTAGCCAAAGAGCAACTAATATCATTAAACTGCCTGATATTCTATTAAGTAGTTGTACATTGTTTCTTTGGGTTAATAGCTTACCAATAGTTTTTCCACCCGTGGCGTATAGGGTCATACAAACAAATTCTGATATTAATATTACCGCAACTAAAATGCTTAATTGTGGTGCCAATGGCAGGGTTTGGCTAATAAAAGGTGGTAATAGCGAAATCATAAATGCCCAACCTTTTGGATTAGCAATGGCAGTAAAAAATCCTTGTTGAAATAAGCTGCGCTTTTTAATGATTTGCTGGTGTTGATTTGAATTGGTCAAAAGTTTGCCTTTAGCCCGGCACATATTAATACCAACATATAATAAATATAATGCCCCAATTATTTTAAACGCTTGAAATAATCCTGGGAACTTATTCATTATTGTCGCAACACCTAATACAGAGGCAATAGCTACAGTAGCAACACCCAGTAACTCCCCATACATCATCCATAATGTTTTTCTCACTCCGATGGTAATTCCTAAGCTCATGGCTAATGTCATACACATACCTGGCGTTAAGCTAACAATAAAAAATGTTGGGATAAATAAGCTGAGCAGGGTGATGTCAATCAAGGTGAAACTTCCAGTAAAAAAGGATAAGTAAATATGTCGACGATAATAACGTAACTTCACTGATTAAAGAAAATTTATATCCAATATTTTTATTAAACCTTAAGGATTTCTTAAGAAAAATCAAATAAGATTAGGGCCTTAAAACTAGACCAATGAATTTTACTGTTTATGCCAAAAAATTTACCAAAATCATGTAATACCTTTGCTGTATTGGCGTTATTACTCTCCTTGTTGCTGGTTAAACATACTCAGGCGATGTCGATACCAGAAACTAAGTTGCAGCAAACCTTAGCCGAACACCGAGGACAAGTAGTCTATCTTGATTTCTGGGCTTCTTGGTGCGGGCCATGTCGTAAGTCATTTCCTTGGATGAACGAAATGCAGCAAAAATATCGTGATCAGGGTTTTGTCATCATTAGTGTCAATCTTGATGCAGATAAAACATTAGCAACAGAATTTTTGTTAGAAACCCCGGCAAATTTCTTAGTTATCTATGACCCCAAAGGTGACATCGCACAAAAATTTGATATTCAAGGTATGCCAAGTAGCTTATTAATTGACAAGCAGGGTAACGTGCAGCAGGCACATACAGGTTTTTTTACTAAAAAAGTAAAGCTTTATGAAACACAATTAACGGCGTTATTAGCCGTTAAATATAGAGTAGGTTTATGAAAACATTTCAAATCAAAAAAAATTACTTTAATGCAGGTTTACCTTCGCAAATAATTAAGTGTTCTTTATTGTCAGCGGCAATCTTTTTAGCCAGTGGCTGTTCATCATTAGGTGTACAACCATGGGAGCGTGATTTATTAGCAAAAGAAGAGATGGCGTTAACCTCTTCACCTATAGATTCTGCACTTGATGATCATATCTATTTCAGCAAAGAAGCATCAAGTGGTGGTAAAGGTTTTGGTGGTGGAGGTTGCGGATGCAATTAACTCACAAAAAGGCGCCAATAAACATTAAGGCCGCATTGACTATTGCTACCTCGGCGCTGTTAGGCACATTACCTGTTATTGCCAATGCAGCAGACGACACAATGACGCCTGCAAAAGCACAGCAAGAATCGTCTTGGGATTTTGAGAGTGCATTTTTATATTATAGTGAAAGCGATCGCGTTTCAGCCGCCGAAGCGGTTATAAGCGCTCAAAAAACTCTTGAAAATGAAGCAGTATTGAATCTAAAGTTAACCATAGATTCACTCACCGGTGCTTCAGCTACTGGCGCAGCGGCACAGCCGAATGTGCAAACATTTACCCGACCTTCAGGCAAGGGAAGTTATCAAACGCAAGCGGGCAAAACCCCGTTAGACGACACATTTAAAGATACTCGCGTGCAGCTAAATGCCCAGTGGACTCAGCCGTTAGCAGAAAAATATACCGGTAGTGCAGGTGTTCATATTTCAAAAGAATATGATTATTTATCACTGGGTGTTAATGGCAACCTTGCCTATGACTTTAACAATAAAAACTCAACATTTTCAGTAGGGTTAAGTTACTTTCAAGACACTTTTGAACCAGAAGGTGGTATTCCATTAGCTTTCGCATCAATGCCATTAGCTTATGATAATGATGACGACGAATATAGCATTGACGAAGGGGGTGAAGATGAGACAGTAAATAGCGCTGGTAAAACCGCTTTTAATGCTACGCGCAGAACAGACAGTGACAACAAAACGACTGCAGATATCATGTTTGGTTTTACGCAAGTTATCAATCGTCGCATGATCACCCAGTTTAATTACTCTTACTCAAAAGTTGATGGTTATTTAAACGACCCTTTTAAAATGTTAAGTTTGGTCAATAGCGAAGGCATTGCGCAAGACTATCTTTACGAAAACCGGCCTAACAGTCGCGTTAAGCAAAGTGTATTTGCACAAACTAAATACCACTTTGAACAAAACGTTATTGATATCTCTTATCGTTATATGTGGGATGACTGGGCAATAGACTCTCATACTATTGACTCAAGGTTGAGAATACCTTTGTCTGGTCAAAGTTATATCGAGCCTCATATTAGATTTTATCAACAAAGTGCTGCTGACTTTTACCAACCATTTTTAGCACAATCGAATGCCATTCCAGGGTTTGCTAGTGCAGATTATCGGATTGGAGAAATGAGTGCATACACCTTAGGGGTGAAGTACGGTATGAAGCTTAGCGACGGTAATGATTTGTCGTTTAGGCTAGAGTATTATCGACAAGACCCTAAAAACTCAGGTTACCAAGCACCGGGTGCGCTAGCAGAAGTTGAATTATATGAAAGTGTAGAAGCGATTATCGCTCAAGTTAGCTATTCATTTTAATCTCGCTTAACTTAACTTAAATACGCAGGGACGTGTTGAAAAATAAAGTGGCAGTAAAAAATTGGACAACACTTGAAGAAAAATCCGATTAGACAGCTTGAAATAACAGCAACTGATGACGGTTATTGTCTGCGTTTTTATGCCATGGCCAGTCCTTGTGAAGTACTAGTGGCTAGCAAGGACAACCAGCTTGCATTGACCTTAGGTGAGCTTATTGCTGATGAAGTATGGCGCATTGAAGATAAATATTCACGTTATCAAGCCACCAGTGTTTGTACCGCTATAAATAATAGTGGCGGTCAGGCGCTAGCTATCGATCAAGAAACCTATTTGTTATTAAACTTTGCCGATACTTGCTATCAACTTAGCGATGGTGTTTTTGACATAACATCAGGGGTATTACGGCAAGTTTGGCAATTTGATGGTAGCGACAATATACCTCGAGGTATAGATGTACAAAAAAGCTTAGAAAACATCGGTTGGCATAAAGTTGTTTTTGATGAACATCAAATAATTATGCCAAACCATATGGAAATCGACTTTGGCGGCATCGGTAAAGAATACGCAGTAGATAGAGCGATGATCATTGCCAACGAATTTACTCAATTACCGCTACTGGTTAATTTAGGTGGAGATTTAGCCGCTAATAAACCCCGTAAAAACAATGTGCCATGGCAAGTAGGCATTGAACACCCAGGTTTTATTGAACGCAAGCCTATGGTGGTGAGTTTGTTAAAAGGCGCATTAGCCACTAGCGGTGACGCAAAGCGCTTTTTATTCAAAGATAACGTTCGTTATAGCCATATTTTAAATGCAAAAACCGGTTGGCCAGTTGTACAGGCACCACGCTCTATTACAGTAGTTGCACCACAATGTATTCAAGCCGGAATATTAGCCACATTAGCTTTAATGCAGGGGCCGCAGGCGGAAGGTTTTTTGACTGAGCAAGAGATTAAGTTTTGGGCTATTCGTTAACGTCCCTATTACTACGTATAGTGCGTAAATTTATTGTTCCTATAGCCGTGTTTAAAATAGCGGCGTTTGAGCAGCATTTACGTCACGTTAATACCTTGGTCTGGTAAATAATCACCAGTAAAATAACCGCTGAGTAACTAAAATCTGTAGTTTGATATTTAATGAGTAATGCAACAAGTACATTGTATTAATTAGGTATTTCTAGCGTTTTGTGAGGAATACCGTTAGTCTGATAGGTGATTTAAATTCACCATTAATTTTATGACTTTTAAACTATGGTGAATAAACTTTAGGAGAATTAAGTTGAGTTATATTCGTGAAAAACGTCAGCAAATATTGGTAGGTGCTGGCGCCTTATTACTGTCGATGAGTGCTTGTGCTCAGGATAATTTCATTGCAGCGTATCAATCGTTTGATACTGACGCGATAAAAGCTGATGTAAAAACATTATCGTCAGATAAATTCGCTGGCCGTGAACCATCAACTGAAGGTGAAACATTAACCACCAATATGTTGATTTCGAGATTCAAAAAACTAGGTTTAACGCCTGGCAATGGCGAGAGTTATCTTCAAGCCGTACCGATGAATAGTATAGTGAGTGAGCCAGTTGGTACATTAACCATTGCCGACATAGCCTTTGATTTTCCTAAAAACTATGTTGCTAGCTCACGTCAAACACGTGAACAAATTAGCCTTGAAAATTCTGAGTTAGTTTTCGTTGGTTACGGTATCAACGCACCTGAATATCAATGGAATGATTATAAAAATATTGATGTGAAAGGAAAGACTGTTGTGGTGTTAGTTAACGACCCAGGTTATGCCTCACAAGACCCCGCACTGTTTGACGGCAATACCATGACCTATTATGGGCGCTGGACTTATAAATATGAAGAAGCGGCCCGTCAAGGAGCTGCTGGCGCTATTATAGTGCATGAAACCAAACCGGCTAGCTATGGTTGGAATGTTATCGAAAGCAGCTGGACTGGCGCGCAATACCATCTACCAGCTAAAGAAGTGAATGAAGCCGTTGTTGATGTTGAAATGTGGATCAGCACAGACAAAGCACACGAGTTAATGGCAAAAGCTGGTTTAGATTTTAATACCTTAAAAGCGCAAGCATTGTCAAATGAATTTCAAGCTGTGCCACTTAAACTCAGCGCTAACATCAAAGTTAACAATAGTATTACAGCCTCAGTATCTAATAATGTTATCGCGACAATTCCAGGTCGCACTAGCCCTGATGAACATGTTATCTATATGGGACATTGGGATCATCTAGGCTCTACCGTTATTGACGGTAAAACCCTTTACTTTAATGGAGCACATGATAACGCCACAGGTACAGCAGGTTTAATGCATATTGCTAAAGCCTATAAAGCGTTAGACAAAGCCCCTGAACGCTCAGTAACCTTTATGGCGGCAACAGCTGAAGAGCAAGGGCGTTTGGGCTCACGTTATTTTGCCAACCACCCAACCATGCCATTAAATAAAGTAGTAGGTTTGATCAACATGGACAGCTTAGACATTTCAGGCTTGAAAACAGACTTAACTGTCGTGGGTTTTGGTAAGTCGGCACTTGAAGATTACTTAGCAAAAGCGGCTAAAAGCCAAGGCCGTATCCTAACACCTGAGCAAACCCCTGAACGTGGCTATTATTATCGTTCAGACCACTTTAGTTTGGCAAAGAAAGGCGTACCGGCATTAAGTGCTGGTGGTGGCTCTACTTGGCTTAATGCCGAGCAAAAAGCCATTGGTGAGCAAGTGTCTGCTTTAGTTGCTAAGTGTTACCACCAAACCTGTGACGAATACAATGAAAATTGGGGTTGGCAGGGTATGATCGCAGAGCTGCAAGTCTTCTTTGAAACAGGCTATATGTTAAGCAATACCAAAGACTGGCCAAATTGGCGTGAAGGCAGTGAGTTTAAAGTCGCTCGCGATGCCATGATGAAATAAGTTATTAAGCTTAAAATATCAATACAGGGCTAGATGAAAATCTAGCCCTTTTTTATAGGCTAATTTATATAAGCACTTTTTAAACAAGCTCTTTTAAAATAAACCCTCTTGAAATAAACAATTTTGAAATAAACAATTTTGAAATAAACAATAATGACAAATGCTTATTAATTACAAGAGCACAGTTTGTTGTTCTAGCCACTGCGCTAATGAGGCATTGTTTTTCTTTAATGTAACCGCTAGTAATAAAACTATTAACCCTTGGCTCTTTTGTAGTGAATTGTTGCGTCTAAGATTGAACTAGCTATTTATATTTTTCTTATCAGGTTAATGACACGTTTAACGGTTGTCAGACTAAAGTCCGACCTACAAAGAAATTACCTAAATTTACATCATCACTCGTAGGCTTTATGTAGGATGGACTTCAGTCCATCAGGTTAAATGAAATTTAACTGCTTTTGGTATTAAGACTAATTAATGAAAATAATATTTGCTGCTGATGTTTTTTGGCCTATAGCATTAACCACTCGTTTAACGGTTGTCAGACTAAAGTCCGACCTACAAAGAAATCACCTAAATCTACATCATCACTCGTAGGTTCTATGTAGGTGGACTTCAGTCCATCAGGTTAAATGAAATTTAACTGCTTTTGGTATTAAGACTAATTAAGGAAAATAATATTTGCTGCTGATGTTTTTTGGCCTATAGCATTAACCACTCGTTTAACGGTTGTCAGACTAAAGTCCAACCGACAAAAAATTACCTAAATCTACATCATCACTCGTAGGCTCTATGTAGGATGGACTTCAGTCCATCAGGTTAAATGAAATTTAACTGCTTTTGGTATTAAGACTAATTAATGAAAATAATATTTGCTGCTGATGTTTTTTGGCCTATAGCATTAACCACTCGTTAACGGTTGTCTGGCTAAAGTTCGACCGACAAAGAAATGACAAATGCTTATTAATTACAAAAGCAGGGGCTGTTGCTCTACCAACTGATTTTTTGAGGGATAGTCGTTCATCAAATTCAAGGCGAAAAAAAACCTGCTTAAAAAAGCAGGTTCTTTAATGTGGCTCCTCAACTTGGACTTGAACCAAGGACAAACGGATTAACAGTCCGTTGCTCTACCAACTGAGCTATTGAGGAATTGTTCTTTTTACTGTACTTTCTAATATAACCGCTAGCAATATTAATACTAGCCATTACATCTTAATGTGGCTCCTCAACTTGGACTTGAACCAAGGACAAACGGATTAACAGTCCGTTGCTCTACCAACTGAGCTATTGAGGAATTGTGCTTCTACTACTTTCTAATCTAGCCGTTTTTATATTAAAATAAAAACCACTACTTCTTAATTTGGCTCCTCAACTTGGACTTGAACCAAGGACAAACGGATTAACAGTCCGTTGCTCTACCAACTGAGCTATTGAGGAATTGTTTTGAAAGCCTCTAGTGGCTAACGGGGCCGAATATTAAAGGCCGCATGTCATACTGTCAACACAAAAGTTCGAAAAAAATCATTTTATTGCTTGTTTGCTCAAATTGCAGGCGTTGTTGATAACATTCCTGCATTTTATGATGAATAAATACCCAGCACTAAAAATAACAACTAAAAATAGAGTTATCCACTTTATCTGTGGATAACTATGTGGGTTAAAGTGTACATTTACGTAAGGTAAACGGTAGAATGCGGCTTGTAGTTAAATAGAGATTTTTTTGATTAAGTTTAAATATTAATTAATAACAAGTAGTTAGTGTACTATTGTCGTGTTTTCGCCCATGTTCGTGTGTTTTTTGTGCAAGAGTGATATTTTATACATTTATGGTGTTTTTGGCGAAGAGCAGCGTTGTCTATTTTATTCCAGGTATATTATTTTTTCTTCAAGTTGTCACATTATTATCACTAATAAAATATATACGTAGCGAGACCGAACACGATCTTTTACAATGGCAGGTGTATTCGGTTCATCACTTACGTTCAAAAATTAATGATTAAGACTAAAACTATTCACCAAATAAATCTACTTAAAGACCCCGTAGGTCCAACGTTAAAAACAATGACAGTGCCGATGATCTATGGCCTGATTTTATTGATGACCTTTAACTTAGTTGATACCTTTTTTGTCGGGTTATTGGGCACAGAGCCTTTAGCTGCGATTAGTTTTACTTTTCCTATTACCTTTACCGTGATCAGTCTTACTATAGGTTTAGGTATAGGTACGTCAGCCGTCATTGCAAAAGCGCTGGGTAAAGGTGACAAAGCGACGGCAAAAAACCTCGCAACCAGCGCATTATATTTATCAGCAATCATTGTCGGTATACTAGCCGTTATCGGTTATTTGTTGATTGATGAAACCTTTTTACTTTTAGGGGCTAGCGAAGCACTGCTCCCCTTAATTCATCAATATATGGACCTCTGGTTTTTAGGTTGTATCTGTTTAATTGGCCCTATGATAGGTAACGCTATTTTGCGTGCTGATGGCGATACTAAAACACCCAGTATAATTATGGGTAGCGCTGGCTTAATAAATGCTGTATTAGATCCTATTTTTATTTTTGGATTTGGTCCCATACCCGCTATGGGTATTGAAGGTGCAGCCATTGCTACCTTAATATCTTGGCTATTCGGTTTAGGCTATGTTTTATATATTTTAGCGATTAAACGCGATTTAATTCACCGCCATTTAATGGCAATTAAAGACTTTATTTATTCGGCACGCGACATTTTACATATTGGCTTACCTGCAGCGGGCGCAAATATGTTAACACCGGCTGCCTCGGCGGTGTTAACCGCGATTGTAGCTAACTATGGCGCATCAGCTGTAGCCGCTTTTGGGGTGGGGTCAAGAATTGAATCTATTGCCTGTTTAGTGGTGTTAGCCCTGTCGATGACATTACCTCCCTTTATCAGCCAAAACTTGGGTGCCGGCAACATGAAGCGTGTTGAAGACGGCTACAAAACCTCAATCAAATTTGTTTTAGGCTTTCAGGTGCTTGTTTATGTTGTGCTCGTGTTAGCCGCGCCATTTATTGCCGACGTGTTCTCTAAAGAGCAAGCGGTTGCCGATATTATTAAACTTTTTATTTGGATTTTACCCTTAGGTTACGGCTTTCAAGGCGTTATTATTTTAACAAACTCATCATTTAACGCACTGCATAAGCCTATGGTAGCGCTAGTGTTAAGTGTTATTCGTTTATTTATTTGTTATGTGCCATTAGCTTATATTGGTAGTTTGTGGTTTGGTATAGAAGGCTTTTTTATGGGAGCTTTACTTGGAAATGTAGTGATGGCGGCTATTTCTTATGGTTTGTTTAACAAGCAATGTGAAAAAGATCGGGTCACAGTAGAGGTTATTACTTAATGAAAGCGTTAAAAATACATTCAGATTATACTCCCAGCGGCGATCAACCTACGGCAATCGCAAAATTGCTTGATGGTATTGAATCAGGTTTAGCACATCAAACATTATTAGGGGTAACCGGCTCAGGTAAAACTTATACCATCGCCAATGTTATTGAAAAACTGAATCGACCGACCATGATGCTAGCGCCAAATAAAACTTTAGCGGCACAATTATACGGTGAAATGAAAGATTTTTTCCCTGATAACGCCGTAGAGTATTTTGTTTCTTACTATGACTACTATCAACCAGAAGCCTATGTGCCAACCACTGATACTTTTATCGAAAAAGATGCCTCGATCAATGAACATATTGAGCAAATGCGCTTATCGGCAACCAAATCACTGTTAGAGCGAAAAGACGTCATTATTATCGCCTCTGTCTCAGCAATTTATGGTTTGGGCGATCCTGAATCCTACTTGAAAATGATGTTGCATATCAGCGTTGGTGACATTATTAATCAGCGTGACATTTTAAGGCGCTTAGCTGAATTGCAATATGCACGTAATGACATGGCATTTCAGCGCGCAACTTATCGTGTGCGCGGTGATGTTATTGATGTTTTCCCTGCTGAATCAGACCGCATGGCCTTACGTATTGAATTGTTTGATGAAGAAATTGAGCGCATTAGCATATTTGATCCACTCACCGGCGCTGTTGATCACACTGTCGCTCGCGTCACTATTTATCCTAAAACCCATTATGCGACACCACGTGAAAAAATAGTGGCTGCGGTTGAAAAAATAAAAATTGAATTAAAAGATAGAGCGACTCAACTTAAAGAAAACAATAGACTTATTGAAGAGCAGCGCATAGTGCAACGTACTCAATTTGATATTGAGATGATGACCGAGCTGGGTTATTGCTCAGGCATAGAAAACTACTCGCGCTATTTATCGGGCCGGGGGCCAGGAGAGGCACCACCGACATTATTTGATTACTTGCCCAGCGATGGCTTGCTGATCATTGACGAGTCACACGTCACCGTACCGCAAATTGGTGCTATGTACAAAGGTGACCGTTCACGCAAAGAAAACCTAGTAGAATATGGCTTTAGATTGCCTTCGGCGCTTGATAATCGCCCAATGAAGTTTGAAGAATTTGAAGCCCTGTCGCCGCAAACCATTTATGTTTCTGCAACGCCAAGTCACTATGAACTTGAAAAGTCAGCAGGGGAAATTGCTGAACAAGTCGTGCGACCCACCGGACTGCTGGATCCCATCATAGAAGTTCGCCCCGTTGACACGCAAGTTGATGATTTACTGTCTGAAATTCGTAAACGGGTAAAAATTGATGAAAGAGTTTTAGCCACGACATTAACCAAGCGCATGGCGGAAGACCTCACCGATTATTTAGACGAACACCAAGTTAAAGCGCGTTACTTACATTCTGATGTTGATACAGTTGAACGGGTAGAAATTATCCGCGACTTTCGTTTAGGAAAGTTTGATGTGCTAGTAGGTATTAACTTACTGCGTGAAGGTTTAGATATGCCAGAAGTTTCTCTCGTGGCGATTCTCGATGCTGATAAAGAAGGATTTTTGCGCTCAGAGCGTTCACTTATTCAAACGATTGGGCGAGCGGCACGTAATATTAATGGCCGAGCAATTCTATATGCCGGGCGCATTACCGGCTCAATGCGTAAAGCAATTGATGAAACCGACCGACGTCGCGTTAAACAGCACCAATATAATCTTGATAACAACATAACCCCGCGTGGCGTTAGACGTAATATTTCTGATGTAATGGACCTTGATGGTGGTAAGACTCGCGCAGCAGCAGCATTAAAAGCAGCTGAGCCAGCTTCAGAATATGAAACCTTCACCACCAAACAAATTGATGCAAAAGTAAAAGAATTAGAAACAACCATGTTTAATCATGCCCAAAACTTAGAGTTTGAATTGGCCGCGTCGGTACGAGATAAAATTGCCAAATTACGCGATCTGCAGTTGGCGACTTAGCGCGTTAAAAATTTATTGATCCCATTAATTTCTAGTGGCCAATAAATCTTGTATAGATTGAAGTGTAGGCCCAATTTAGGTTTGATGTAGGTTTGATGTAGGTTCGATGTAGGTCCAATATAGCTTCAACATAGGCCCAATGTAGGGTGGACTTTAGTCCATCAGGTTAAATGAAATTTAACTGTTTTTGGTTTGAATTTTGAGTGAAAAAAACATATTAGCTGCCCGTGGTTGTTAACCCATCAGGTTAATTGCCTGTTTAACGGTTGTCAGACTAAAGTCCGACCTACAAAAAACTAAAAAAAATAGCCCAAAGCTAGATTATCTAGGCTTAGGCTCGGTCTTTTTAGGCGACTAAAACTGATTAAAGTATTGCAGCGATATCACTGGCAATATCGGCGGGCTTAGTGCTTGGGCTATAACGTTTTATCACTTTACCTTGATTATTAACCAAGAATTTTGTGAAATTCCATTTAATACTTTTGCTTCCTAACAGCCCTGGCGCTGCATTTTTTAGGTGCTGATATAACGGGTGAGCGTTATCGCCATTGACCTCTATTTTACTGAACAGGTCGAATGAAATCTTAAAGTTAAGATCACAAAACTTTTTAATTTCACTGTTCTCAGCTTTTTCTTGCTTGCCAAATTGGTTACAAGGAAAAGCGAGTACTTCAAAACCTTTGTCTTTGTATTCTTGATATAGTGTTTCTAAACCTGCATATTGTGGCGTAAAACCACAAGCACTAGCCGTATTAACGATCAACAGGGTTTTGCCTTGATATTTAGTAAAATCAACGGCTTCATTTTTATAATTGTTGGCACCAAAGGTGTAAATAGTGTTTGTCATAAGACTCAACGGGTTGGATCAATGTCAAAACAGAATAAGGTATAGGCGTGAAATTAACAAGATTAACGCGCCAGCACTTTCATCTAGTGGGTAATGATATTTAGCGGATAATAATAGCTAGCAAGTGGCTGATGTGTAGAGTTTGCTCGAGTGGGTACTAAAGAGCTGATAAAAGTTAAAGCTTATAAAAACAGCTGAAAAAGACGAAAATCACGCGTAAAAATACAGATGAAATTTCGCCTGAGCGTTAAAATATCGCTTGATAAGTTATGACAATCGGGTCAATAAGCTTGAGGTGTCCCAGCGTTTACCGCCATTTTTTTGTACATCGGCATAAAATTGATCTACTAGCGCGGTTAATGGCAGGGTAGAGCCATTATTTTTTGCCTCAGTTAGGGCAATGTCGAGATCTTTTCTCATCCAGTCAACCGCAAAACCAAAATCATACTCGCCTTCTAACATGCTTTTATGACGGTTATTCATTTGCCAAGACCCCGCAGCGCCTTGACTGATCACTTCAACAACCTGCTCGCAATCTAGCCCTGCGTTTTGGCCAAAATGCAATGCTTCAGCTAAACCTTGAATAACACCCGCGATACAAATTTGGTTCATCATTTTTGCCAATTGGCCGCTACCGACAGGCCCAAGTAATTTACTAAATTTGGCATAGCATTGCATCGCACTTTCAGCTGAGGCGTATGTGTTTTGCTCGCCGCCAACCATAATTGATAATTGGCCATTAATAGCGCCAGCCTCACCACCTGATACTGGCGCATCTAAAAACCCTAGATTAAGCTCAGTAGCTTGTTCTGCGAGTTCGCGGGCAACCGTGGCCGACGCTGTGGTATGGTCGACAAGAATAGCCTGAGTTTTCATGCCTGAAAATACGCCCTCTGGCCCTAAAACCACTTGGCGTAGGTCATCATCATTACCGACACATACAAAAACAATATCGCTGTCGTTCACCGCTTTTGCTGGTGTGCTAGCCATGGCTCCGCCATATTGCGCTACCCAGTGTTGAGCTTTTGTTGTTGTGCGATTATAAACGGTCACGTCATAACCCGCTTTTTGCAAATGGCCCGCCATAGGAAAACCCATAACACCTAAACCAATAAAAGAAACTTTTTTCATATTGTTCAACCTATTAAAATTAAATTTGTTAACGTTTGTAGCAGACATGGAGTGATTAGCTTTAGCTGATAGCTGTTGTATGGAGCAAAATTTTACTGGGTTTTAAACGGCTTAAATATCAGCTAAAGTCAGCGGTTGTATTTAAAAATTCGTTGCAATTTACGTCATCAATGCCAAGTAAATGATAAAAAGTAGCGCCGGTATATAATCATTAAATTATTTTCATTAAATAATTTTGCATTAAACAATACCAAGCTCACTCATTTGCTGATTATGTTACCTGGTTTCAATCACCCACTAACACTACCATTATCACTACCACGCTATTTAGCAAACCATCAGCACAAGGCGTTATTAAAATAAAGGCCTTGAATTTGGCTATTTTTGCTAGGCATAAACTAGGCTAGCTAATCAATAAAACCGGTATAATCAATTCAAGCAATATTATTTACTGATATATTCAAACAAGGCTTTTAGTAACTGCATTTTTTCGGTGTTATTTTCATGTTCAAAGGCCAAGTTTTCTAACTTCATCATATACTCATCAGCGCTCAATAAACCTTTAGTGCCATACTGAAGACGGTCTTGACAATGCGCCTGCCACTTTTGTTGCTCGCCGTCGTCTAGGGTATAAGGGAAGTTACGCGCCCGATAACTAAACAACAGGGTGTTTAATCGCTTATCTTGAAACTGAAAAGGGTGCGTGCCCAATTGCTCTGGCGCTAGTTGGTGCAATATATCCATTTGCGCTTTGTCGCCATGAGAGAAAAATTCTCCACCATATAAGGCAAATTCAGCTTCTACTGGTTTATCATCAAAGTCATTACTGGCAAAAACATCGGTTAATTTATCTCTAAGTTCAGTATATTGCTTAAGGCTCTTTAGATGCTCTAAACAAAGCTCGCGAGGAATATTTAAGCGTTCAGCATTTTCAGGTAACAAAGTTTTTGCTGGCGCGACAATAGGGCACTTATTTAAGTGAATTAACTTAACCGGGATCGGCAATTCATCTTCTGCTAATTCATCATAACGGGTATATAAACGTGCTTTTATCTCGGCACTAGACAGTGCAAATAACGGCGATGGGTCAAGCGCTAAATCTACCGCTATTACAGCATTTTTATTAATAGGGTGATAACAAATCGGCGCAAACCAGCTAGTGCAACCATGTAAAGAAGAGACTTTACTTGAGGTATGAACAATAGGGGTCATGTGGTAAACATCAATGAGTTCAGCCACTTGCTTTTTGTTCTTCAAATTAAAGATAAAGTCATATAACTTTGGCTGCTTTTCTTTAATCAGCTTGGCCATAGCGATAGTGGCATATACGTCACTCATCGCATCATGCGCCGCTTCATGGTCAATACCATTCGCTCTTGTTAGCAACTCTAAACGAAAACTAACCACTTGTTCGCCGTCGCGTTCAACAGTTGGCCATTCAATACCTTCAGGTCGCAAGGCATAGCAAGCGCGTACCATATCTATAATGTCCCAGCGGCTATTACCATTTTGCCACTCACGCGCGTAAGGGTCGTAAAAGTTGCGATAGAATAAGTAGCGAGTTACCTCGTCATCAAAGCGAATACTGTTGTAGCCAGCGACACAAGTGTTAGCTTGGGAAAATAGTCCGTGAATACGCTCAGCAAATTCAGCCTCACTTAAGCCTTCTCGCAAAGCCTTTTGCGGGGTAATACCCGTAACTAAACAAGCTTCAGGCTGCGGCAGATAATCAGCAGGTGGCGAGCAATAAAACATTTCGGGCTCACCAATAATATTTAAATCGAGATCTGTGCGAATACCGGCAAACTGAGAGGGTTTGTCAAATTTTGGTGATATCCCCCAGGTTTCATAATCGTGCCAAAGGATTGTAGCTTGTGTATGTGTGTTTTGATTGGTTGGCATTGGTATGTTTTTGTCCCGTTTTTATTGGCCTGAAATTAACTTTTTTTGTTTTATTGAGAGCTAAGTTATTTATGTTTATTCATTGTTTTTGTCTGCACTGTTACCTACAAAATACCTACAAAATACCTACAAAAAACTAACCCTTGTGTAGATAGTGGATGAAGCTATCACATCCTATATTAAAGAAATATCATAATAAGAGCCATGATAAACTTTTCGAGCTTGCTGATCGAGACTCTATCAGTATAAGCGTGTCTGCAAAAGGCAAAATGGTTTGGCAATTCAGCCATCGTTATAACAATAAAGCTGACCATTTGAGATTGGGGCATTGCCCTAACGTGTCTTTGCGTGATATCAGAAACTGAGTGCCAAAATTTAAGGGATTATTATTTGATGGGAAAAACCCTAAGCCTTTATGGCAACATAAAAATAAGAATGAAGCGAAATTTACGTTGATAACATTAGTTCAGCATTGGTTTGAAAGTGTTACTGAAATAAAATATAAAGTATCTACTCATCACAACTACATAACTACTACAGATAAATGGGTTAAAAATACGCCCAAGAAAGCGAATACTTTAAGTGAAAACTGGGTTAAAAAGCACTTCACTATTACTTTTGATGGAATGCGGCATTGGGTCGCACAGAGTATTTTAGCCAAAAAGCCAAACAACTAAATAACTAAATAACTACTGAAAGGCCGCTACCGGGCTAATGGGTATGGTTGCAACAATGATGACCATTTATGGTAATAACAACCACTCACCAAATGAATTTGAACTAGATGGTCTTTTGAATTTCCTTTCTAATTTATATGAAAATATCTGATTGTATCAATTTGTAATGCATTGATAGAAAACAACAATATGGATAAACTTTGTGTCACAATAGAATGATAAAGATATCTACGCGAAAGGAACCCGCGCTTGCCTGCTCAATTTTATAATGAAAATGCCAATAAGCTAGCCCAGCAATACCTGTCAAAATCATTTGATGAGGTACATCAAAGTTGGTCGCAACTTTTGCCATCCGTTATAAAAAATGCTCATGCGCGTATTCTTGATATTGGTGCAGGCTCTGGTCGCGATGCTAAACATATAGCGCAACTTGCCGCGCGCACTCACGGCACCGAAAACAAGGTTCAAGTAGTGGCTGTTGAACCTGCCAACCTATTGGCTGAACTGGGTGCAAACCAAACCACAGGGCTAAACGTAAAGTGGCTGACAGATTCATTACCCGCATTAAACGTTATCACCAAACAAGAAGTCAGCTTTGATTTAATCCTCTTAAGCGCGGTTTGGATGCATATACCTGTAGGTGATCGTGCTCGCTCAATACGTAAATTAGCTAATTTACTTAAACCCGGTGGCAAACTGGTTATTTCTCTCAGGCATGGACAAACCATTGAGGATTGCAATGAACGTAAAATGCATACCGTGTGTGCTAACGAACTCAAACAACTCGCTAGCGATGTTGGCTTATTCATTCAATTAGAAACACCAAAAGAATCAGACAAACTCGGCCGTGATCACGTTTCATGGCAAACCCTAGTATTGCAAATGCCAGACGATGGCACGGGCGCTTTTCCTTTTATTCGCCATGTAGCACTAAACGATGGCAAATCAGCAACCCATAAACTGGCCTTACTTAGAGTTTTATTAAGAATTGCTGATGGCTATGCAGGCGCAGTGCTAAGGCGAGAGCCATCACCATTTGGCGATCGCGTTATTTTACCCGTAGGCTTAGTGGCGCTGTATTGGTGTCATCAGTACAAAGACTTAATTGATAGCCACAATATATTTCAAACACCGAATAAAAGCCCCAACATGGGGTTTATGAAAGCGAATGGTTGGCAGAAATTAACCCATCGCAGCGCGTCAGATTATCGTATTGGCAATCTATTTACCGGTGACGATGCTATCGCGCTGCATAAGACACTCTCTGCGGCAGTCAGTAATATTAAAACGATGCCATGTCGTTATATCACCTTCCCTAATAGAGAAGCTAATAGTAACAACACCGTATTTGAAGTAGCCAGCAAAACCGTAACAGCCAAAGACAGCATATTTCTTGATTTACAAACCCTTGAACAATGGGGCGAATTTTCACTGCCTGAATCGACTTGGTTAGCGTTTAATCGCTACGCCTGTTGGATTGAACCTGTACTAGTTAATGAATGGGTAAAAACCATGGCAAGTTATGCCGGTAATGCTCAATATAAATCGCCTGAAAAACAATACAAATTATTTCAAGCCTTAAACTGGGAAGAGCCTAAACGCAGTACTGTTGAGGTACGTGAACGCTTTAACATCATACAAAACGCATTGCCAAAAGACGAAAAAATACACTGCGTATGGTCGGCTAAATCATTAAAACAAAAATACGATATTGATCACAGTATGCCATTTGCCCGATGGCCCAATAACGATTTATGGAATTTATTGAAAACCGATAGCCAAGTGAATAATCAAAAAAGCGATAGATTGCCAACCGAGCAGAAATTAAAGCAGGCTAAAGAAAGAATTCAGCATTGGTGGCAAGTTGCTTGGCTTGAACCAGAAGATCAGATTCAGCAACGATTTTTCGCTGAGGCTAATATTGCCTTGCCGGGGTTAAATTCAGATAACTCGTCAGTAGATGATTTGTTTGAAGCTTTGGTGATGCAACGTGGACGACTGAAAGAAATGCAGCAGTTGAGAGAGTGGTGAATGTTTCAATTTACTCTGTCCTCATTTATTCTTTAACTAGCATGTTTCTTTGGTGCGCATTGGAGACATTAGCAGACAGTCATGGCTAATGTCCGCTTTAAGCCTTGAGTTCAAATGGTGAATGCAACGCTATCCTTAAAGTAAAGGAGCGTAGCCATGAAAAGAAGACCTAAGGTTTTAGCACCATACCGACAGCTTTGAGGCTGTAAGCGGTCATAAATAAAGAGCCGAATCAATATATCTAGCAGTCACAATGAACCTATTGATGACCTTTTCTTGATACTTTGTTTGCCTCTTAATATTTATACAAAGCTTATTTGATTTTGTATATCTAAAATACTGAACTTTATTTAATACAATGATTGTATTTTTATGTTTTATACCCACACATTAAAAAAGGCGTTTTGAAAGTTACAGCATAGTTACTTATTAATAATCAACTATTTGTCGTACCTTTAAAATAAAACCTTACACTAAAATTGCGCTCTAATTCAAAGGAACGATATGACAGCTACAATCAAGTTCTTCCCCGTAGGTAACGGAGATATGACTCTCATTACCACCAATTCTGGTAAAAATATTCTAATTGATTGCAACATACGTTCTGGCAAAGAATGTCCTGATGTTGTCAAGCAACTTAGAGAGTGTTTACCCCGAGATAGTAAAAATCGATTATTCGTTGACTTTTTCGTATGGAGTCATCCTGATGAAGATCATTGTAAAGGCATAAAGGAACACTTTCACCTTGGAGAACCGTCTGGTTGGAAAAAAAACGATAACAAAATATTTATCAATGAGGTTTATTCATCTCCTATTGTTTTCCGACGTGCAGAAAAAAATAGTAAGAAAAATAGTTTAACGCTATGTGAAGATGCTAAAGCGTTTAATAAAGAAATAAAACGTCGTGTAAATCTTTACAAAAAGAACAATAAGCTTGGTCAATGTGGTGATTTAGTAAAGGTACTTGGTGAAGACGAAAAAGGTAAAACTGACGATATACAGAGTATCGTACATAAGTTGGACTCTGAAATAAAAATGACTAGCGATCTCTCAGTTAAATTATTAGGTCCAAGCCCTATTTCAGAGTTGGAAACAGACGAGGACAAACTCAGTTCAAACGAATCTAGCGTAATGATGAACTATGCGATTAAAGTAAACGGTTGTTCCACACAATTTTTTACTCTCGGTGATGCCGAGGTAGCTTGCAATGAAGCATTGTGGAAACGTAAGTCCGACTCTAAAACGACAAAGGATTTGTCTTATAATGTTCTTCAGGTTCCACACCACTGCTCATGGCGTTCAATAAGTCACGACAGTTTAAAGGAAGCCAAAAAAAATAAAACAGTAGCCAAAGTATCAAATGACGCATTAAGTGCATTAAATGAAGCAAATAACAGTGCAATCATAGTAGCTAGTTGCAATGAAATTAAAAATGATGATAACAACCCCCCAGCTCATAAAGCAAAAAAGGAATACGAAAAAATAGCGAATCACGTCAAAGGGTCATTTAAATGTGTTGACGATCACAAGAACAGCAAAAAGGAAAACATTCCTCTTACCATAGTCATCGAGAGTAGTGGCGCTAAGGTAAAATCAGCGGCAAGTTTGTCTGCCAACTCCAATGCTACACCACAAAAAGTTAATCGTGATGGTAGCGGCGGCTATGCATAACCAAACTGATATAGTTGATGAAATTGATACACTTATTGCTCCTTTCGGAGCGAGAAAGTTATCAACAGTTGAGTTGAAAAATTACTCTGATAACCTTTCTGGATGGGAATTAGAGCTGGAAATAAGGCATAATAATGAGTCTGTTACTATAGATCTTGTACTCCCAGGTTCTTTTCCTGCTTGCTTACCCAATATATTCCTGAAAACCCCTAAACTACCAGTGTTGTCGTTTCCTCACTTAGAAGACAAAGGCAAGTTGTGTGTTTGGGATGGCATGACATGTGTTAATCCTAATGATCTCTTATTTATTGTAGAGCTATTGGAACATGCTGTATTGCTAATCTCAGATGGATTAACTGGTGCACTAGATCAGGATTTTCATAATGAGTTTACCAGCTACTGGCACTACCATAATAAAACGGAAAACTTTAAACGTAGCATTTGTGACCTGCAAAAAAAACGAACCAGACGAATTGTTGTTAATTATTCCAAAGGACAGCATACCTTTGGAGACAACGAAACTGCATTAATTGCATTTCTCGATAACATTAGTTCTAGAAATGTTGGTGCTTCAAACTACCCATTAGAGCGGAGTTTATTGATATGCTTAAAAGAGACTTGGCATCCATCACAATTTCCAAATACAACTAAAGAGCTTTTGCAGCTAGTCAAAACGGATAGCTCAAATCAAAACATGGATTTTATTGAACGTGAGTTGTTGCATACCATTAACGTAAAACACTCATATCCATCGTTAATAATATCATTTAATTCTCCTGACAATCTTTGTGTAATTGCTATTGAGTTTGAAAGCTCAATTAACAAGCGAAAAAATAAATATAACAAGGTTACAGCTAAGCATGGATTTAACAAGACCATGCCGATAGCGACTTTTTTACAACGGGTTTCCAATTTTAAAATTTTTGGCCGTAATGTAACTAGACATGACCATAGTTGGCTTATGGGAAGAGATCACAATACCGGCGTTATAAGATTTAGTAATGATGTTATCTCTATTATTGGCTGCGGCTCTATTGGCGGCGCAACTGCTAGATTATTATTACAATCTGGCGTTATGAATTTAAACCTGTTTGACGATGAACTTTTAGGTACTGAGAACCCTTCTCGACATTTATTAGGTTGTTCTTCCGCAGGATTTAGTAAGACAGAAGAGTTAGCCAAACGACTTCGATCAGATTTTCCATTATCAAATATAAACGCTTATAAGGGGTGGAATGCCTATGATGAAAGCGGAGTCTCATTTACAGCACTTGAAGATTCCGAAATGATTGTAAGTTGTACAGCTAATTGGTTGACAGACCAAGCATTGCTGGATATGCAAACCCAGCACAACTTCGGCCCTATCGTATTTTCATTTGTTGAGGCTCATGCAATGGCAGGCCATGTTATAGTTAATCCGCAAAACTCAAATGCATTTAATTCTTTGCACATTCTTGAGACCAACAAAGTTGGAAAATTAAAAACACCTGTTACACAATGGCAAAGATCAACCATTAAGAACATACCTGCTTGTGCTGGCTCTTTTCAACCTTATGGTGTAATACCTCTAACTCATACACAATCAATGCTTGCTGAAACAGTATTAATCCATTTAACCTCTGATGAACTATTACCGCCAACACATACAGTCTGGTTTGAGTCTACGGACGAACTAAAGCGACTAAATGGTACATGGTCAAACTCTTGGATTAACGAGTACGGTTCCCCCGGTGAAGGTAAATGTCAGAAGCGATTCGTTTATGACGGAAATAATTGGATTAAGCAGTAATGGTAGTGTTTAGGAGTGAAGAGTTAGACCTAGAGTTATCATTTTCCGACAACGTCATACATGAACTTCAAAAATATCGCCAAACTGGAGCTAAGTTAGAAACAGGTGGTATGCTTTTCACTTCGTCTCTAGTTTCTAATGTTGTCGACATCGATTTAATTTCATCTGCATCAGATCTAGATGTAAGAAAACGTTTTGGTTTTATACCGAACAAGCGTACAGCCCAAACCATGATCGACAAAAACTATAAAAATGGTTTTTATTATATTGGAGATTGGCACACTCACCCTGAGTTAAGTCCTTCACCCTCAACTCAAGATCTAAAGACCATAAAGTCGTTATTTAGGAAATCTAAACATGATCTGACTTTTTTTGTGATATTAATTTTATGTCAATCAAATAGTTTTAAAAATTCTTACGTAGCTTTAGCAGATGGAAGAATAGTACATAAATGTAAAGTTAAAACGCTTTTATAGCTTTATCTTTGGGTGAACATATTAAGTTAACACCCAAAAGATATATAAAAATTTTCTTGAAATAACAAATACAAAATGGAAATTTAGGAGATAGAAAAATATGGAATCACTAGCTAAATTATTTGATACATACTCACTTCGGGCAAGAGTTAAACCTGCTGCTTTTATTGTTTTACCCATTGCTTTATCAATTATAACTTTTTACGAGCCAGCTAGAAGTGCAGGTGGCGCTCTGATTACTTTTTTAACGTCTTTTGGTGTTATGAGTTATACCGCAAATCAAATGTCAACCAGAGGAAATATAGTTCAAAAAAAATTATTTAATAAATGGGGAGGCAGCCCATCAACTTTACTTTTGAGATATAGAAATGATGAGATCGATGTAAATACAAAACAGCGATATCAAAACTTTTTAAGTAAACATATTTCTGACTATGAGGTTATTACGCCTGACGAGGAAGCTGCTGAACCTGTTATTGCAGACAAAAAATATGACAGTGCTATTAGGTACCTTCTTGAACATACAAGAGATAAACAAAAGTACAATTTAATCTTTGGTGAACTTATTACGTATGGCTATAGTCGTAATACGTATGCGTTTAAATGGTTATCTGCAATTATATCTGCTTCTTCCTTGATTGTTTCATCGTTGATTATTTACATGACTCATATGGTAGATAAAGTTATTAATTTAAAGATAATTTTCACTATTCCTTTTGAACAAACAGCATTGTTCGTTTTTTTATTATTGTTAATGCTCAACTCATTATTTTTTGTTAATGAAAATTGGGTTAAGATCCGCGCATTTGCATATGGAAGAAGATTACTAGCTGCTTGCGACAAAATAAACTAAAACAAAATATATTGATGTCATGGTGCAATAGATTAATACAGTTTTTAGACTAAATCATCACATACAGTTTGCGCTATTGCCTTAAATTTATATTACACACTTGGGAGCAAAAGATAGTTAACTTGACCGCCCGCAGTTCGCTATTACTAAACATTAAAGTCATTGTGCTATGTCTACTTTGTCGGATCAGAAGTCATAAAGGAATCATTGATGCTAACGACCACTTTAAGTCTTGGAGCTGCCGTTAGCAAAGTAAACTATAACGTCTCCATTAGCATTATAATTTGATGATGAACGACCGCAATGGTGGCTAAGTGGACTATTTATTAAGACAAATTCGTGTCTAAATTAGCTCAGCTATGTGGCATAAGTTAATGTTTTAAATACTAATCCCATTCTGTATGAACAATTACGCTCCATTATCAGGGCAGCTAATAATAAGAGCTCCAGAATAATTGCAACTTTTTAATGATATTAAATAAATCAGCCCACCGCCAACTTAGCCGTCTCATGCCACAAATATGCTGGCATGGGATGTTTTAACTTCCATGTGATATTCATTGGCTGACTACCTTCATATTTTACAAAATCTACTGGACCAAAATTGACAAAACCCATGGTTCTACCATTTTCATCTTTGCCTTGTTCACGGACAAATAACAGGATGATCTTCTTCGTTTGTTTCTGTTGGATGTAACCTAAACCTCGGCCTGAATTGGGTCGTGCGCTGTTCTGAGTTTGCCAGTGAAACAAGGTTGGGCTTATGGCGTAATCGTGGTACCTGGTGGTGGCTGAAAACTGTTTTTCGCATTTATTCAAGGTAACAAATAACAGCTCGGTATTAGCGTTAGCAATATTTAACACACCTTCACGGCTAGATGACTTTTTAGTAAAAGTACTATCACCAAATGCGACAAGAATATGCTCTTTCGGGTAGCGAACATGCATGTTAAGTGGTGAGGCATCTACTTTCGAGTTACCCACTGTTGGCATAGCAAACTCACTGACTTCAAGCAGTTCAATAAGCATTGAAATAACCTCGCTTAACTCACCTTGAAGTGTAGGGTCTTTCAGCGCAGCTAAACTTTTATTTAAACTTTCCCTTAAGCTACCAGATACGTCAGCACTCACACTTTTTTTACCTGCTTTATCCCAAAAATCGTAGTGACACATTAAGGCAAACTGTTGTTGGCGCTGTTGGGCGTTTGTCTCTGTGTGATCACCATTGAATGCCGGTATTGAAAAATCGTTATCGCAAAGCGCTTTAATAAAACGTAAATACGAAATTGATGAACAGTTGAGTAGTCTATTATTGATGGCTCGATAATAAGCCGCATAAAGTGCTTTATTCTCTAGCGCTATTTCGTTGTTCTTGCTTGCAGCAACTAATACTGACCAACCACCAAATGCGCCAATTTTGATCTTGTAAATATCTTCTAAGGTAATGTTAGGGTTGAGGTGTAAAAAGTTGCTTAGCGTTAAGGCTAAGTCTGTTACATGAGGGAAGTTATTAATTAAGCTGAATAACCTATTTTTGTTCAGCGACGCTTGGCTAATGTTTTTCAAGATCATGGCTTGCGTTCTTTCTTGCAATTCAATGCGACAACCTAAGGGTAGGTGAGGAAAGCCTTGCTTAACTTCTTTGCCAATGGCCTGATTGGTTTTCCCTACTAAGGCTCTAAACTTACTAGAAAAGTCATATTCTGGTCGTGAATTACCGACAAAATCTAGAATAGTGCAACATTCTTTATTTTCAGTTAAGCGTAAACCTCGACCGAGTTGCTGTAGAAAAATAGTTAAACTTTCGGTAGGACGTAAAAACAGTAAGGTATCTAGCTCTGGAATATCGACACCTTCATTAAATATATCAACGACAAACAGTACATTTATTTGCTTTGATTTAAGTCGCTGCTGCTGAATCTCTCGTTCACTACTGTTATCACTGGTTAATACACCACAAGTAATATTATGCAGGGTGAATTTTTGCGCCATAAATGTTGCGTGTTCTTTACTAACACAAAAGGCGAGGGCGCGCATTTGTGATATGTCGGTAACTACCTCTTGTAAGCTTTGTATAATGCGCAAAACCCTTTGGTCGTTATAGGTATAAAGATGAGTTAACTCGGCAATATCATAACGGCCTTTAGACCACGAAATTTTAGTTAAGTCGGTATCATCATCTATACCAAAGTATTGAAAGGGCGAAAGGTGGCGTTGATTTATCGCTTCAGGTAAGCGTATTTCTGCGGCAATAACATTACAAAAATCACTGAGGATATCGGTACCATCATGGCGCTCGGGTGTTGCCGTTAATCCTAAAAGTATTTGTGGGCTAAAGTGCTTTAATACCGTGCGATAACTACTCGCTGAAATATGATGAACTTCATCAATAACAATGTAATCAAAGTAATCTTTACTTAAGGCTAATTGTTCTGTATGGCTGTTAAGCTGATTATTTAACGATTGAATTGAGGCAAAGAGGTGCTGATATTTGCTTGGTTTGTTATTACCAACCCATAACTCACCAAAAGCGCTATTTTTTAATACGCCACGATAAGCACCGAGTGCCTGCTTTAATATTTCTTCTCTGTGGGCAATAAACAAAAACTTTGCTTTGGGATTTTTAGTATAGAAACGCGCAAAGTCAAAAGCAGAAATAATGGTTTTACCTGTGCCTGTTGCCGCAACAACTAAGTTACGGTAGCGATTATGCAAGTTTCGCTCAACCTGTAATTTTTCTAATATAGTTTGCTGATGTGAGTGTGGTTTGATATCAAAATAAAAACTTAGCGTTGCGTTATTGAACGTGCCTTTTGCTTCTTGCAGTGCGGTATTTAGCTTTTCACGGCTTGCTGCTTTGCCATCAAAGTGTTCAAAGTCCGGTGATTCCCAGTAGGTTTCAAAAGTGCTGAGCGATTTTTCAATAATATGTGGTATTTCTTGTGAGGTAATTTTAAGGTTCCATTCCAAGCCACTGGTTAAGGCCGAATGTGATAAATTAGACGAGCCAATATAACCGGTATGAAAGCCGGTATTACGCATAAATAAATACGATTTTGCATGCAGGCGTTCACGGTTAGTATTGTAACTAAGCTTAACTTCAGTGTTGGGCAGGGATGCTAAAAACTCTACCGCTTTTGCATCAGTAGCGCCCATGTATGAGGTGGTGATTATTTTTAATTGTTTACCACTACGGGCGAAAGACTCTAATTCATTTTTAAATATTCGAATGCCAGTCCATTTGATAAAGGAGACCAGCCAATAAATTTTATCTGACGATTGGATCTCTCTTTTAATTTCAGTCTCTAGCGAAACACCAACATTACTACCGCAAAACAACTCACTTTGTGTGAGCCCGGTTATCGGCATAATCGCGTCTACGTATTTGGGTAAGTCAGCAGCAATGGGATTTGATTTATCAAATAACGCGGTAAGAATTTTGCCTTGGCTATCAAGTAAGTTATCAGTGATTAAGGCTTCATCTTTTATGTGTGTGCTAAGCCACTGCACAATAGTATTTGCTAAGTTTATTTGCTCATGAATTCTAGACTTGCCAATGGGCACTGAGTCCATGGCAATTTCGATAAGCCGGGTTAGGAAACGTGATAACCAGGTTGCTGCTTCGCCAGTCTCTAATAACCGCTCACCAACATGGAAAGTTTCTCTATCTAAGTTTTGCTCAACTAATTGCGTAATTAACTGCTCGTAGATACCCGTAGTGTTCATGAAAATCCTTTTTATTTTAAACGCTTACTTGCTGTAGGCTACAGTAAATTAAGAAAGAGATAAATGAGGATTTATATTTTTTATAAAGCAGTCAGCAAAAAAGTATCAACAAAAAAAACAGCACCAAAGAAAATTTTAAGCAATATTTTTTGATAGTTACCTCTTACTTCCCGCAATAAAGTACAGGAAAAAAAAGTACAGAAAAAACCTTTGAATATAGAGAGAGCGGTATGAGGAGTTGGAGTAAACGTTAGCGAGCTATGCTTTAGTGCGTTACCTCTTCTATCAAGAGGTAACTGGTCACTGTTTTAATCTATTAGACGAATAATAAGGCAAGCCGTTAGTTTTTGTTATTAACTTAAACATCGCAATCGAAAAAGCTAACACATTGAGAACGGCCACTGTTTTTTGCAGCATATAAAGCGGTATCTGCTTCATGAATTAGTTTTTCGTGATTATTGTTTGATGAACGAGAGCAGGTAAAACCAATACTGGCGGATATAGACACGGCTATTGAGTTATAATAAACAGGTGTATCACAAATAATATGCCTCAGCTTTTCTGCTATATAGGCTGCGCCATTTAAATCGGTCTCAGGTAAAAACACACAGAACTCTTCACCGCCATAACGCCCTATAACATCACTTAAACGTAATGACTCAGTACAGCGTATCGCCACTTGCCTTAGTACTTCATCACCACACAAATGGCCGTACTGATCGTTGATTTTTTTAAAAAAGTCCATATCAAACATAACAAGAGAAACTTGGTGTTCATATCGGTTAACTCGACTCACTTCATTTTGGAAACATTTTTCCCAATGAGATCGGTTATACAATTGTGTTAAACCATCAATACTGTTGATACGCTTTAATTCCATGACGGTATCTTTGAGTTTCATGGTTGCTATGGCGATATCGGTCACATCTTTAATGGTAACGCAGATATACTCAACATTATTATCTTGGCCAAATACGGGCGTAAAACAGCAATTTTGATACATAAAATCAACACCACCGGTTACAGAACGTCCGTGTGGAAACTTAAATAAATAAGCTCTTTGTTCCCAAGAAGAATAAGCTGGGCTTTTCAAAATAAAAACACTTTTAATATTCCTTTCAAACCACTTGCGAGGTAAGTTAGGAAAGCAATCTAAGAGATTTAAACCAACAATATCATCAGAGGTGAACTGACAACGAATAGCCATATAGTCGTTCCACAGATGCACAGTAAAATCTTTATCTATAACAAAAACGCCACTGTCGAGGCAATCAATGACATTATTAGTGAAAGGGTACTTATTAATCATAATATTTATAACTTATCAACAAGCCGGATTAAAACATCTTGTAAGTATTTAACCGAAGAATCTGGCATCAAAAGAAACAAATCGCAATGAAATGAATGCTTATCAACAATGAATTGTATTTTTATAGAAAGCGCATAATCCCATATCAAGTGCTCTTTATTGAGTAAACTCTCGATTATGATGGATTGCCCTATTATCGATGGTGGCGTAGTAAAAATACGTTCTGATAGTTGTTGGGCCATACCTGACAAGCAAGCACCATTAATAATATTCGAAATTTCAAGGAGCATTTCTTGTTGAACTTCAGACGTGACTTCGTCATCTAAATCAATTAATCGTGCCAACTGCACGAAGTCGGTGTTACTGAAAATGGTAATGGATTCACCACAAATATTAGGATCTACTACATGAGTATAAAAACCCTGTCGTACTGCTGATACTTCTTCAGCAGGTGTTAATCGTTTTAATGTCGTAATTAAATTTTTCGCTGAAAAAATTTCAATTGAAGGCACAGATAAAGTAACATATTGATCAAATAGAACAGAAAGCGATTTACCTGCTTGCCCCATACCTATGTTACAAATCTCTTGTAAATAGTCTCGTTGATCTTCAGTAAAATTGAAACTCTTTTTCATAGTAACTTATGCTTATTTAAAATGTTCATTAATGTGTTTGCAGAAACAGGTTTTCTAATCAAATCTAATGCTCCGGCGGCCTCAACCATTCTTTTCGCTTCGTCTTGTATATCCGCAGAAATAACAATGGTATTAATAACGATACCTTCAGCCTGCATTATTCTTAACACACTAAAACCATCTAATACCGGCATGGTTAAATCTAGAAATAAAAGATCTATCTTCTGAGTACGAAGCACATCAAGTGCTTCTTGGCCGTCTTTTACTATCTGTGAGTTTGCGGCCCAACCTTCAGGAAGTATTCTTTGGAGTTGTTTTCGTGCCACATTAGAATCATCACAAATTAATATAGAAATTGTCATTCTTATCCTGTTGAGTTAGTAAACCAAAAGCGCAGAGAGTTATAATAATCTCTAGATTTAACTCAAGGTTGTCCTAAAGTTAGATATCAATAAAATTAATATACACATGAAAAATCAATTACTAATTAGCTTTGAATGCCTAATGTGAGGTTACTGACTATTAGCTTTAAAGGCCTAAATGTAATGCTAACGGCTATAATACCACCCAACGTGAAAAATAGGTGATTTTATTAAGTTAGAATCATAGTTGAGATAAAACTAAGGCAGTTCAAGATGTTAATCAATGATTTTATTCTCTTAATGTAATAAAATAAATCGCAATATTGGTTAAGTAATATTAGTTACTAGCTAATAGGGCAACATAATTAAAGTTAAGTATTGATTGATCTAGCTCTGTTGTTGACACTGAATACTCAGCATTCTAGCTCAAAAATTTGCTGTAGTTTCATGAAGATTTTATTAGTAAATCTTTTTATAGTAATTGTGAACTTGTGATTATGAACACGCTATAGGAGTGCGGAAAACCTAAGGGTGATGTCTTGGGTTCGAATCTCGCCGAGGACGCTATTTTTTTAAATCACCCACGCCTATTAAAAGCAAAGCGATCGCGCTCGAATTAGTTCATTCACCTCTTGTTTAACCTACTGCAATAGCTAGCCTCATTGCTGCTCAACACTCATTTATAAATTTTCACGATTAAGGGCTGCAATGGCTCACACGATTAACCCCCTCACAGCGACAGAAGTAGACAATAGTTATAATGAATAGGTCTATACAGCTTCACCTCAAGGTGGATAATTTAGGTTAAAAAACAGCTAAGCATTAGAATAAATCATAGGAAAATTTACGGCTCTGACTTGCACGCGGAAAATAATAAGTTCGTCAGTACAAGGGGGTAGGGCAATTGAATGGGAGTTCTAATCTCTCAGTTTTATCATTTATCTCCTTTATATAATATTAAAACACTGATTCTAACTTAGTCCGCACTAAATAAAAGCGTGTGCAGGGAGGTGTACAAAATAGATTGTCGTTCTTCAAAGGCTAGTTATAGCGGCCATGTTTCATCATCGCACCACAAGATACTTGGCTGGTTCATAGTGTTACTCTGTGTAACTTTATTTTGTTTTTTTTTGTTGTTATAAATCAAGTGATTAATCTAGATTTGCCAATTATTGTGTAACATTTAGGTATCATCATGTTTTCTACGTTATAAATAAAAACGTAGCCAGTTTGTGACCCACGGAACTTATTTTTTGTCTCAGCTATAAAAGTTTATAAGGCAATGTGGGGGCTAAGCTGATTGAAATTCATACTTTTATTTAATAAAAATATATTAAACGTTTCAATGTAATAGCTGACCGAGAATGACTCAGTATTCGTATGTAAGTCCATGGTAGCTTAACTTTCCAGTATCGTTATAGTTATCATAATAAAGCGACTCGCATCGCATTAGGGGGGATCCTGATACTTTTGTAAAACAAGCGTGTGAGAAGACACCAGAATTTTGGCAAATGTTGAACGATGGACTTTCCATACGGGCAAACAAAGGCCTTCAATCAGCACGCCATTATTGCTTATGATTAGTATGGATGGCATAGTGAATTTACAGTTAATTTGATAGTGAATTAGCATCGTTAATTGTTATCAACCCATGAATAAAAACTTTACCCAGAGAGATAAATGACTATAAACCTGTCTAATAACTACCAAGCACTTGGCACCAGCTTTTCAGAGCAAACATTTCCTGCACCTGTGGCTGCGCCTTCATTATTACTGTGGAACGAAACCTTAGCAAAAACGTTAACTATCCCTTTTAGTCAAAAAGATGATGCTGAACTTATCGCACAATACTTCTCAGGTAATCAATTAATTGAAGGAAGTAAGCCGGTTTCACAAGCTTATTCTGGGCATCAGTTTGGTAACTTTAATCCGCATCTTGGTGATGGTCGAGCACATTTATTAGGTGACATTGCTGATGCTGAAGGGCAACGCTGGGATATTCAGCTTAAAGGCTCAGGCGTTAGTTCTTTTTCACGTCAAGGTGATGGTCGTTGTGCGCTTGGCCCAGCGCTGCGCGAATATATGATGAGTGAAGCTATGTTTGCGCTAGGTGTGCCAACTACACGTTGTTTAGCTGTGGTTACTACCGGTGAAAATGTATATCGCGAGCGACCTTATGATGGCGCTGTTGTTACCCGTGTCGCCACAAGTCATATCAGAGTGGGTACTTTTCAATATTTTTCGGCGCGTAACGATACTGATTCGCTTAAAAAGTTGACCAATTATGCCATTAATCGACATTTTCCAGAATTACTGGTTGAACAGAAGATAGCAACAACGACAACAAGCCTTGATGATGAAACAACGGTTGATGATATTAGTAGCGAACAAGTGCTTAAATTTTTCTCTGCTGTGTTGTCAAAACAAATACCATTAGTGCTTTCATGGTTAAGGGTGGGTTTTATTCATGGCGTGATGAATACCGACAATACAACTATTTCAGGAGAAACCATAGATTACGGTCCTTGTGCCATGATGAATGCTTATGATTTAGACACTGTTTTTAGCTCAATTGATCGTAATGGTCGTTATGCTTTTGGTAAACAGATAGGTATTATGCAGTGGAATATGACCAGACTAGCCGAAACGTTATTACCTTTAGTTGCTAGCGATGAAGATGATGCAGTAGCGAAAATAGAGCCTTTATTAGCGCAATTTCATCAAGATATTCAGCAAGGTTACTTAACTATGATGGTGGCTAAAATTGGCATTGATGAGCCAGAGCAAGGTGACGCCCAGTTGATTAATGATTTACTGGCCATTATGCAAAAACAAAAGTTAGATTACACGCAAACCTTCACTGCTTTAACGAATGCACTGAACAAAATTCAAATTGAACAACCACTAACCGATATGCTTAATGAATGGTTACCTCGTTGGTATGCTCGAATTGAGTCATTTAAAGTGGCTGCACACACGTTAATGGTAAGCACTAATCCTGTTGTTATTCCAAGAAATCATCATATTGAAGCACTGTTAGCGTCTTGCCAAGAAAATGGTGATTTAACAGCGTTAGATAAATTCTTGGCGGTATTGCGACAACCTTATACAGAAATTACTGATACTAAACACTATCAAGATGCACCTGTTGAAGGTGATAAATCTTATCATACCTATTGCGGTACCTGATCTGCACTATAATTTTGCATAATGAATAACCAAGAGTAATAACGTCGATAGCCATGGTTAATGTGCTGTTGACGGTTAAATTTCATTTAACTTGTTGGACTGAAGTCCAACCTACAAAGGGCCTGCGGGTGTCATGTGGCGTTGGGCTTTTTTTGTGCTTTTTTGTGAGTTTCTTTTGTTTTTTGTAGGATGGACTTTAGTCCGTCAACTGCTTAGTGGGCAGTTAATGTGATGGGTTAACGAGTAGCTATCACGGGTATTATTTTTTATTGGTACTTGTGCTGTTAACGGTTAAATTTCATTTAACTTGTTGGACTGAAGTCCAACCTACAAAGGGCCTGCGGGTGTCATGTGGCGTTGGGCTTTTTTTGTGCTTTTTTGTGAATTTTTTCTGTTTTTTGTAGGATGGACTTTAGTCCGTCAACTGCTTAGTGGGCAATTAATGTGATGGGTTAACGAGTAACTATCACGGGTATTATTTTTTATTGGTACTTGTGCTGTTAACGGTTAAATTTCATTTAACTTGTTGGACTGAAGTCCACCCTACGAAAATCCTACGGGTGAATGTTTGGTGTTGGGCTTTTGGTTTTTCTTGTGATTTTTCTTGTGGTTTTTTTTGATTTTTGTAGGATGGACTTTAGTCCGTCAACTGCTTAGTGGGCAGTTAATGTTATGGGTTAACGAGTAGCTATCACGGGTATTATTTTTTATTGGTACTTGTGCTGTTAACGGTTAAATTTCATTTAACTTGTTGGATTGAAGTCCACCCTACGAAGAGCCTACGGGTGAATGTTTGGTGTTGGGCTTTTGGTTTTTCTTGTGATTTTTCTTGTGGTTTTTTTGATTTTTTTAGGATGGACTTTAGTCTGTCAACTGCTTAGTGGGCAGTTAATGTTATGGGTTAACGAGTAGCTGTAGCCGGTATTGCTTTTTTTGCTGTTGACGGTTAAATTTCATTTAACTTGATGGACTAAAGTCGACCCTGCTAAGTGCCTATTGCTTTTTATTCCTACCTGTTGACATGACTAATGTTAAGATAAGTTCTTTCCCGCTATTCTCTCTCCAGTGTTAGGTTTTTGTTGTAAATGAAATATATTCCTTCAAGTATTTTTGGCCGTTTTATGGGCAAAAACACGACAATTAATATCAATGAAATTGGCTTATCTTTTGATGTTGAAAACAGTTTAATTAAAATTAAATGGCAAGATCTTATAGCCCCACCAATGTTTTGCATCAGTTTTTTCGGGCAAATCGTCACCTTAAAAACGGCCAATAAAAACTATGTTTTTATTATGCTAGCTTATAGTTCAAGGCTTATGCAGCAGGGCCATTGTCAGCAATTTTGGGTCGCGGCTAACATGCAACGGCTTGACACATTATTAAGTACGATAAAAAAAATCACCGATGAGCAATATCTACGACAATCGAGTATTAAACGTGTTCAATTAGCCGTTCATCAAGAGTTTAAGCGTTGGTTTCCTTGGATCAACAACAGTAAAGCAAAAGCAATGGTGACTGAAAAACTGCAATTACTTAACCATTACCAACATTGGCAAGCACAGGATATAGACGATTGTCGTGAACGCTATATCAAGCGACAGCTGCAACATCATCAACACTTTTTTGATAATGTCGAGTCTAATCCTTTAACACTACATCAGCGGCGAGCTTGTATTATCGACAATGATAATAATTTGTTGTTAGCGGGCGCTGGCACAGGAAAAACCAGTGTTATGGTGGGGCGGGCCGGGTATTTATTCAATAGCCAACAAGCGCAGCATAGTGAAATGTTATTATTAGCTTATGGCCGTAAAGCCGCTGACCAAATGGATGAGAGAATAAAAGACAAATTAGTGACCACTGAAATAAGTGCGACAACTTTTCATAGTTTAGGCCTAAATATTATTGCTCAGGTGGAAGGGGCTCAACCTAGCTTATCGGTATTAGCCACAGATGAAACAATTAAGTCCAAGTGGGTCCAAGGCTGTTTTGAACGCTTAATTAATCAGCATGCTCAGTATCGATATTTGATTATAGAATATTTCACTAAGTACTATTACGTAGAGCGCAACGATTTTGATTTTAATAGCTTAGGTGAGTACTACCAATATTTAACCGACAACGATATTCGGAGTTTAAAAGGCGATAAGGTTAAAAGCTTTGGCGAGCTCACTATTGCCAATTGGTTATTTAATCACGGGATAGAATACCAATACCAGGCTAGTTATGTACACAAGCTCGAAACCATAGTGCGCAGGCAATATCAACCAAACTTTTTTCTGCCTGAATTAAATGTCTATATTGAATATTATGTTACAGATGAGCAAGGTAATACGGCGCCTTATATTGATAAAAAGGCATATCATGAGGCGATAACATGGAAGCGAAATACCCATCAGCATTATCAAACATCTTGTCTTGAATTAAGCTATGCGCAGCATAAACAAGGGCGGTTAATTAGCGCGTTAGAAGCGTTTTTTACTCGCCAAAAAATTGCTGTTGAATTACTGCCTGATGAAGCGATACTGGAAAGTTTAAAAGAAAGCGGACGAATAACCGTACTCGCTAGTTTGTTTTGTCAGTTAGTTGGGCTTTATAAAGCGGCTGATGTGGACTCTACCTTAGAGGGCGCGTTAAACCATAGTTTAAAAGATAAGATTATTGCCCATTCGGCTGATCCACAGCAAACCACCAAGGCACTGGTGTTACTTAAACCAATCTTAATTGCCTATGAGGCCCATTTAAAACACCAAGCAGAAATTGATTTTGAAGATATGATCAATAAAGCGCTAGCTTATGTTCAAACGGGGCAGTTTCAATCGCCGTGGCGTTATATTATGGTGGATGAATTTCAAGATATATCAGCGCCACGGGCACGATTAGTTAAAGCATTACGTGATAATAATAAAGCCTGTTCAATTTTTGCCGTTGGTGACGACTGGCAAGCTATTTATCGTTTTAGTGGTGCAGACCTGAGGTTAACCACAGGTTTTGCTGATTATTTTGGTGCCACCACGCAATCAGTATTAGATAAAACCTTTCGTTTTAATAATCAAATTAGCAAAGTCGCGACAAATTTCATTAGTAAAAACCCGGCACAAATTCATAAAAATATTAACGCGTTTAAACAGGTTCAAGCCCCTGCAGTTTCATTGCTTAAACGTGAGAATGCGGCTTTTAACTCATCGAACAAAAAGGTGATTGATGAGCTAGAAAATGGCGCTGTTGATGATGTTTTAGCCGCTATTTCAGCTAAAGTATCTCAGCCAGTAAGTGTTTACTTACTGGCGCGTTTTTGGTTTCAGTTACCCAGTAAAACAGCGTTAAAACGCTTGAATAATCAATACTCGCTATTAAATATTGAAGCGCAATCTTTTCATGCTTCAAAAGGCAAAGAGGCTGATTATGTGATTATTATGGGACTGAAAAAAGGCGCGCATGGCTTTCCTTCTGAGAAAGCAACGCCCGCACTGCTTGATGCACTGCTCGCTAAAAAAGAAGCTTTTGCTTTTGCTGAAGAGCGGCGATTATTTTATGTGGCGCTAACTAGGGCTAAAGACAGAGTTTATATTATTGCCGATATGAGCCATGCCAGCTGCTTTGTTAAAGAGCTTATTGATGAACATAGCCTTGACCTTGAACTGGATGAATTTGGCAGTGTAGCCAGCCAAGCATTTATTGACGACCTAAACTGTCTGGCTTGTGCAACCGGCAAATTAAAAAAACGCACCAGTCAGTATGGCGCTTTTTATTCCTGTTCACACTTTCCGCGCTGCGAGCATACAGAACAACCCTGCGCTAACTGTGCGAGCCCCATGAGCCAAAAACGCCATAAAGGCTTTAAAGTTTGTTTAAATACATCATGTCAAAATGTCATACCCATTTGTGAAAAATGTAATGCAGAGATGGTGTTACGTTCCAGTAAAAATGGCGAATTTTGGGGCTGTAGAAACTATAAAGGTAATGATCCTATGAGCTGTAAAAATGGTCTTGATGGCTCAAAAATAAACTGGCCTAAGGTAGAAGCTGAATAAAGTTGCAACTATCTAAATAAAACTTACTACCAAATTTGTTTCTTTGTTTCTTTGTTTATTCGCAAAGGCCATTTTCTCTCAACTGAATGAATAGGTTTGCATGGGGTTTTTGTTCCGATCTTTATTTAGCTTCAGCATCTGAAGTTATTAATCTACATAAGTTAATTAAGACTAATCGTTAACATATATTCAACGTCAAGTATTGGCTTTGAATATATGTTTAAGCGATAAATCTGTTAATTCATCGCTTTGTTAAACTATTATTTTTTAAATTATAGCTTTGTTGTTACCCAACACGCTTATAATGAGTGTAAAAAATCATCGTGGCTTGGCATTTTTTCTACCGTGCGATTGATTAATATTTTTAAGTTTTTCATTAAATCGTCCAGCTGTTCTTTTGATAAAGTATCGACTAATGGGTGATGATCTTCGGGTATATTACCTTGACCTATCATGACTTGTTGCCATGCTATTTCAGTAAATAAATCGTCAGGCTGACAAAATACTTTCCCTGTTTTTTTGAATAACTGAATTTTATTCATTAATGACTCAGGTACATCCATGCGCTGACAAGCCCGCCAAAATTCACTATCGCCGCGATTATTGAGTTTGTAATGTAAAATAATGAAATCGCGAATACCTTCAGACTCCGCTCTTGATTGACGGTTGAATTCGTTAACTTCCTCAAGGTTAATACCTTGGTGAGGAAAAAATTTAACTAAGCGTGTAGCAGCCGTTTGAATTAAATGAATATTAGTGGCTTCTAAGGGTTCAAAAAAGCCACTAGATAAACCAATAGCAATAACATTTTTATTCCATTGTTTACGGCGACGACCGGCTTTAAATGAGATAATTTTTGGCTCTGCTAGCGGTTTACCGTCAATATTTTTGAGTAATAACGCTTTAGCCTCTTCATCACTGATGTGTTTACTGGCATAAACTAAGCCATTTCCTGTTCTATGTTGCAGTGGAATGCGCCATTGCCAGCCAACTTTATGGGCAGTTGAGCGGGTGTAAGCTTCAATATCATCCGTTTTTTCACAAGCCACGGCGATGGCACGATCACAGGGCAACCAGTGAGAATAGTCGTCATAACCAGTACTGAGTGTTTTTTCTATTAAAATAGCCGCTAGGCCGGTACAGTCAATAAATAAATCACCGGTAATACAGGTGCCATCTTCAAGTTTTACACTTTTGATATCGCCTGATTTATCATCTTGCGCTACGTCTGTAATCGTTCCTTCAATGCGTTTTACCCCTAAGCCCTCTGCGTGTTTACGTAAAAATTTAGCGTATAAACCGGCATCAAAGTGATAAGCGTAGGCCAACCCAGGTAAATTTGTATTGGGAATGTGTTTAATTGGCGCGAATTTACCTTGCTTAGCTGCTTGGTAGTTTAAGGAATAATCCCAAAAACTTTTACCGTCAATATTGTCACTGCCATTTTGTAATTGTTGATGTTTTTGCCAGAAATGATGAAAATCACAAAAAGGGAATTTTTTCCCTACGCTGCCAAAAGCATGCATATAGCGCTCACCGTCTTTATGCCAGTGATTAAACTCTATTCCCAGTTTTATTGTGCCTTTAGTGGCTTTAATAAACTCTTTTTCATCAATGCCAATAGCGCTGTTAAAGTTAACTATAGGAGGTATGGTGGCTTCGCCAACACCAACAGTGCCAATTTCATCTGATTCAACTAAAGTAATATTGAGGGTTTTACCTAGTACTTTTGCTAGTAGTGAAGCTGTCATCCATCCAGCGGTACCACCGCCAACAATAACGATATTTTTTATCTTACGCTGAGTGTTACTTTTATGCATAATATCTCTCAAGCCTGATAGCCGTGTAGGTTAATTAATACCAATCTCACTAATTATCTGATCATTTTTACTGGTTAAAATAACCCACTACTGCGTTATTTATTTAATAATTAGAACAACTAGTTATTAAATAAAAATGCCTTGTATTTGGCCATTTTTCCTGCGTATAAAGTAGACCACCTAATTAATGGAATTGGTATAAAAAAGCCCTTGTAAGAAATTATCACAAGGGCTTTATTTTATTGCACTAGACTAAAAAATTACATTTTGTAGCTAAAGCCTAATAAATAAGAGCTACCGTAGTCTTGGTAATCACGTACTTGAAGTGCATTGTCACCTTGTAATGAAGTGAATGGTTCTTCAGTTAAGTTATAACCTTGTAAGAAGATAGATAAACCTTCTAAGCTTTCAAAACCAGCTTCAGCGAAGTCATAACCAATTTGTGCATCAAAAATAGTTTCACCGACAATATCAACTTGTACTGTATTGAAACCTAGGCCGTAAACATCACCTTTAAAGGCATCACGTTTACGCATACTGGCGCGGGCAGAGAAACCATTTTTGTCGTAATAAAAGGTCGCACTGGTAATGCTTTTAGATAAACCAGGTAATTCGTAGTCATTATCATTTTGATCTTTCATATCAGATTCAATGCCAGTATAACTCGCAATAATTCCGAAACCATCAAGATGTTCTGTTAGCATGTTAAGAGGTAAAGTTGCCGATAATTCATAACCCCAAAGCGTGCCTTCACCACCATTGACTTTACCATTACCAGTACCTGATGTGGTTGCGGGTAATACACCAGTCGCTGGGTTTGCTACGCCAGTCATATCCACGGCGTAGCTACCATCAAAGATCCAGTTTTGTAAATCTTTGTGGAAAAGTGCTACGGAAAAGTAACCTTCAGCACTGAAGTAATTTTCATAAGATAAATCAAGTCCAATGGCTTCTTTTGGCTCAAGTGAAGGATTACCACCTGAGACACTCCAGTAGTTACCCTCGGTATCGGGTTGTTGATTATACGAGGCGTTAAATGACGCATTCATTTCATCTAAACGCGCACGAGAAATAGTTTTTGCAGCACCAAAGCGTAATGTTTGAGTATCGTCAATTTGCATTGACAAGTTTACACTTGGTAAAAAGTGACTATAGTCATGGCTGACGTCAGTCGGTTGAGTAACCACTAAACCATCAACGGTGTTAAAAGCATTACCTTGCGACGATTGGTCGGTATGCACATAACGCACACCAAAATTACCGGTTAATGGCATACCCGCAATTTCAGCAGATATTTCCGCTTGTATAAAAGCAGACATCACTTTTTCATTGACCGTCCAAGACTTAGTCGCATGTGTTGGGTTAGTTAAGCTTTCTTGCATTAGGTTATAATAACCATCTTTGATTAAGCCCATGGTGTCATAAGCGATCATATCGCCCATACCAATAAAGTCTAAATTAGCAGTGCCTTCACGGTATGCTTCTGGTACAACTTTCATACCTGGATTATCAAGAGAAAAATCACTTAAGGTCATGAAATAACCTTCAGATTGCTTATTTTTTTCACGTTCGCGATAAGCAACGCCGTAAGTTATTTCAGTAATGAAGTTAAAGTCAAGCTCTTGGTTAGCGGCAAATTTTAATGACATTAGCTCATCATCAATGCTTGGGGTATTGATAAAGCCATCTTGTAATTGGTTTTCGTACTCAGTACCGGTAACGCCATACTGGTCATTTAATGCGCCACTCCAACCCCAACTTAATGGACCGCCTAGTTGCATTAGGTTGTAATCGCTATAATCTAAGCCGTGAGAGAAAGTAGCACCGGTATTGCCAGAGTTAAAAGTGTAACCTAAGTCATCACCAGCACCTCGACTATCACCACGACCGGTACCAGCATAACTTTCAACACTGTAAACATCACGTTCAACTTTTGAATAAGCCACATCAAAATCTAATATCCAACCATCTGTTACTGCCCAGTTAGTATTAAAACCCAATGACATTAATTGTGCTTCACGTTCTTCATAGTCATTACGTACTACAACACGTTGGTCTTGTGTGATTGCACTGGTAACAAAGCCTGTTGCCGCGTCAATTACTGCGGTATCAGCCGAAATAGAACCTTGACCCCATGCGAAAGGTATTTCAATGCCACGTAAAATTTTAGTATCTAAAAAGTCGACATAAAGTGCATCAAAAATCATCTTTATGTCATCGGTTGGCGTAGCTTCAATCACTAACATCGCTGAGTCACGCTCTAAGTTAGATGAGCGAACAAATGGCTTAGCCCCACCTAAGATAGAACCTTTTGAGCCATCTTCATATTCAAACTCAGGATAACCCCATGAATTCCATCTTTTTTCTTGATTGGGTGATGCCATGGTAGTGTAGGCAAAAGCTACACCTAAGGTATCATCAGCAAATTGATCCATATAGAAGAATGTGCCTTTTAAACCATCATCATCACCATCAGGGTTTAATTTATCAAAACTGGTTTTTTCATAGGTACCATTAAATTGAATAACACGACCATCTTGGTCTAATGGTTTAATGGTTTGTAAATCGATTACACCGGCAATGCCTTCACCTTCAAGGCTAGCATTGGGTGTTTTATAAACGGTAACGCCGCTCATAATTTCAGAGGGGTACAGGTCAAATTCAACGCCGCGGTTGTCACCAATAGACACTTGCTCGCGACCATTTAAGGTGGTGCCACTTTCATTTTCGCCAAAACCACGAATACTTACTTTGCTGGCACGACCGTCAATACGCTGTGCTGCTAGGCCCGGTAAACGAGCAATTGATTCAGCAATTGAAGAATCTGGCAATTTACCTATATCTTCTGCTGAAATAGCTTCAACTACGTTGGATGAATAACGCTTAAGGTTGATAGATTCGACAATACTTTTACGAAAGCCACTAACTTGAATGACTTCAATTTCTTTTTCGTCATTCTTTTTCGCTGCGGCAACTTCTTCAGCAGCAAACGTTGGTGTGCTTAAGGCGATAAGGCCACTTGAAATTAACGCTAACGTCATTTTACTTGGTTTAAAATTTAACATTGAAAGGTTCCCCTGGCTGATTTTTAATTAATTTTTATAAGCCATTTTCCCATGAGCTTAATCATTATATTTTTTATTAGTCCTGTCACGTCCTCTGGTTAAATAAAGCTAAAAGACAGTGATTTTGAACAACTTTAATATAAAGCGCTGACTGGCAGATGAATAGCGTATGCATACGTATTCACTTGGTGTATTTATCCAAAAAATCGATTGAATACGTATGCAACGACAGTTATTAAAATAAGTAAGTTACTCTGTTGATGAGAACGTTGATGAGAGTGTTGATGAGAACATTGATGAGAAAATAAATAACCGGGTATGAATTGTTTTAGTCCGCTCAGAGATCGGCTGAGCCAGAGCATTTTATTTTTGCGTTAACGTAATAGCAATAACCTGATGTAATTGACACAGCGCAAACGATACCCCTCAATTAACCTGACGGATTCAAGTTGAATCGAGCTGGCTCAATGATACTCAGTAGCCATACTAGCGGCTAATATTAAACTGAATACGTATGCAAAATAGCAAAATGGGTTTTTTTATATGCTCTTAACAAGTAAGTTAACGGCAAGGAAAACTTACTAGATTGGTTACAATGAAAAAGCACCATAGATCACTTTTTATTTATGCATCATGTTTTGCTGCGCTACTGTTAACGGCTTGCAGTGAACAGTCGAAAAAGCACACTTCACTGCCAGTGGTAGCTGAAGCAAACTCATTTGTACCTGCTGAGCTAGTTGCTCAAGCGAGTGATAGTTCAGTTCACTGGCTAACACCAAATTTATTGGTCATGCCTAAAGCTAACCAACAGGTACTGTACCAGTTAGTCAACATAGCAAAAACAGATTTTTCGGCCCTTGATTTATTAGCGGTTAATTTACCTGATTATTTAATGAATAAGTTTCCACATCTTGCTGATTTTCAGGCCTATAAAGTTGAGTTGTTACCTTCACAAGTTAAAGCATGGTTAAAGCAGCCATTAGTGGTTGTTGGGCTGGCGCAAAGTAAGAAAATACAAGATGTACATTTTGTACAAACGGGCGCGGTGTTAGACGCCCTTTATACACAAGGTGAAAATGATGCGAATGAAGAAACAAATTTAGGCACAAAGATCACTGAAAATGGCGTGAGCTTTAAGTTATGGGCTCCAACAGCGCAAAAGGTAACATTATTACTTTTTAATGATGATTTATCTCCCTCATCAACCTCTAGTTTAACAATGATTGAAGATACCAAGTCTGGTATTTGGTCTGTTGTTGGTGATAGCTCACTCGATGGCGCTTACTATCAATACCAGGTCACTGTTTATCATCCTCAATCAAAGAAAATAGCAACACTGATCACCACAGACCCATATTCACTTAGCTTGTCTGTTAATAGTAAATATTCACAGGTAGTTGATTTAAATGATGTTAGTACGCAACCGCTTAACTGGCAAAGTCAGACTGTGCCTAGGGTTGAAAACATTGAAGATAATATATTTTATGAAACGCACATTAGAGACTTTAGCGCTGATGATAATGCGCTGTCTAATAATAGATTTCGAGGCAAATACAAAGCGTTTAGCGAGCAAAATTCCAGTGGCATACGGCATTTAAAAGCACTGAAAAAAGCGGGATTAAACAATATTCATTTATTGCCCACTTACGATTTAGCCTCTATTAATGAAGACGACAGTCAGTCGGTAGATATCAATGATACTGTTGCTCAAGTAAAGGTAAAAGTATGTGATATTGTGCCAACTAGTGATATTTGTACTACTGATTTTTCTTATTTAAGTGATTTCAGTGAAGAACAAAGCTTGAAATCATTACTGGCTAGTTTTGATGTTAGTAGTGCTCAAGCGCAAAAAATCGTTAGTGAACTGCGTCAATTTGATAATTTTAACTGGGGTTATGACCCTTTTCATTACACGGTACCCGAGGGGAGTTATGCACTTAGTCCAAAAGGTAAAAGCCGTTTAGTTGAGTTTCGTGAAATGGTGCAAAGTATTCACCGCTTAGGTTTTCGCGTCATTATGGATGTTGTTTATAATCATACTTATCAATTTGGTTTAAAAGAAAAGTCGGTGCTTGATAAAATTGTGCCCCATTATTATCACCGGCTTAATATCATTACAGGTGCAGTCGAACAATCAACCTGTAACACCTGTGGAAATACCGCGACCGAGCGGGTGATGATGGCAAAGTTAATGTCAGATTCATTGGTGACTTGGGCGCGTGATTATAAAATAGATGGCTTTCGTTTTGATTTGATGGGTCATCAAACCAAAAGTGCCATGCTGGCAGCGCGAGAAGCGGTGCGAGCAGTGGATGCGGATACTTATTTCTATGGCGAAGGTTGGAACTTTGGTGAAGTTGCGAATAACACTCGTTTTGTTCAAGCCAGTCAACTAGAGCTAGGTGGCAGTGAAATTGGTACTTATAGTGACAGATTACGTGATGCAGTGCGTGGCGGTGGTAATAATACGCGTGATTCACAAGGGCTAGGTAATGGTTTACTGATGCAGCCAAACGAACGTCAATCACAAAGTATTTCATCACAAAAAAATAATTTGCAAGCATACCATCTTCGCATGGATCAGCTACGTATTGGTTTAACGGGGAATTTATCAAACTTTCCGCTTTATTTTATTGAAGGTAAAGCGAGACTAGGCAAAGATATTCCTTATGGCGACCAGCCAACAGGCTACGCCTTAGACCCTGCTGATACTATTAATTATGTTTCAAAGCATGATAATCAAACGCTGTGGGATAACAGCCAGTATCGTTTGGCCTTTGATGTTTCAACCGCTGATCGCGTTAGAATGCATTTACAAAGCTTGTCGTTTGTTCTCTATGCTCAAGGTATTCCCTTTTTGCATATGGGCAGTGAATTTATGCGCTCAAAATCTTTTCTTAGAGACAGTTACGACTATGGTGATTGGTTTAATCGTGTTGATTTTTCTCAGCATAAAAATTACTACCATGTTGGTTTGCCGCCTAGTGATAAAGACCAAGAAAACTGGTCGTTAATTAACGAAGTACGTAAAGGTCATCAAGGGCGAGATCAGGTTAGCGCTCAAGACATTGGCTTTAGTGCTAAGATATTTAAAGAGATGATCGCGCTGCGCATGAGTTCACCATTATTTAGATTAACAACCGCTGAGGATATTATAGCCAAGGTGAGTTTTCTTAACCTAAGTAAGCATTCAATAGCTAATCAACCTTTAGGTTTGTTGGTGATGAAGATAGATGACACACTTGGCCAACGCGTTGATGAAAATGTTGAAAGTTTACTGGTGATTTTTAATACCAGTACTAAAGCACAAACATTCACCTACCCTCAAGCTAACGATTATCAACTGCATCCTATCCAACAAAATAGCCTGGATGCTATGCTAAAGCAGAGTAAAGTAGATAAGAAGGGCTTTACTGTGCCGGCATTATCAAGTGTGGTGTTTGTTAAGTACTAACGACTGGCCTTAGAGGAAAAACCGGCTTGTTGCTCAAATAGTATTGCTGTAGAAAGTATTTGGGGTAAAACTAAGGGTGTCTGTAGTCACCCCTTTTTTATCCTAAGTAAATAGGTCCTCCAGAGCACTGATGTGGTGATAAAACTCAGTGATTTGCATATTTTCATCCATCCATCCATCCATTTATTTTTTTTTGGCTTAAGCTTTGTGCTTAACTACTCAGTTAATTAATGATTAATATAGCCCTCTAATTGCACTATAATGGTGAGCGTGCACTAAGAGTAAGCGCCAGATAAAAACCTAGTACATAGACTTAGTATGATTTTATTTTAAGTTGTTGAATTTAATTAGTTAATTTCATGACTCAGTGCATTGCTGGTGTGCTGATTTTGTTTTTTTAATGGCCTGTAATGTGCATGGAAATTGTCAGATAAATTTTTAATTGCTGATATAAATAGTCAGGCTAATTTAAGGACTTAGATGGACTCCATACTTGTTATTATTGCTGTATCCTTGGCGCTGGCGAGCGTTATAAATATTGTTTTAACCAAATTCTCTATTTCGCATATTATTGGTTATATTATTACTGGCACTATTGTGAGTAATTTTTTTGATTTTAATGGCAGCACCACACCTCACTCTCTTGAGCTGATTGGAGAGTTTGGTATTGTTTTTCTTATGTTTACTATAGGTTTAGAAATGTCTTTTTCTAAGCTGGGTAAAATGAAAGAACTGATATTTTTTAATGGTTTTATACAGGTTGCTTTTAGCTCTATTGTTATTTTTATTATTGCCTTTTATGGCTTTAATGTTGAACCGATATCGTCATTAATTATTGCGCTTTCATTTAGCTTATCCTCAACGGCCATCGTATTACCCTATTTGAAGAAATCAAAAGATATTGTTACCCCTTATGGAAAAAAGTCAGTTGCTATCTTGGTTTTTCAAGACTTGGCGGTGATTCCTATTTTATTATTAATGGGCTTCTTATCTAATAATGAATTATCGCTGGTTGATATTTTATTAAAAACGCTTTTTTATGCCAGCCTTATTATTATTTTCATGTTTACTATTGGCAAAAAAATCATTACTTGGTTACTGCATTTCTCAGCAAATGCGCGCATGGAAGAGCTATTTTTAAGTTCGGTATTCACTATTGTATTAGGTGCTTCACTGATTGCTCATGAAATGGGCTTTACTTATTCTTTAGGCGCATTTATTGCGGGTATGATCATCGCAGAAACTAAATTCCACATAAAAGTAGAATCAGATATATCGTCATATAAAGATTTATTATTAGGGGCGTTTTTCTTTTCTATTGGCACAAAAATCGATGTGTTATTTTTTATCAGCAACCTACATTGGGTACTGGGTATATTAGCCTTGGTGATGATAATAAAAGCCATTATCGTTTATCTCCTAATGAGAGCAAAAGCGAATAAAAGTGAATCGATAAAATCGGCTATTGCTTTGTGCCAAGTAGGAGAGTTCTCTTTCGCTATTTTTGCCTTGGCGATCAGTCAAAATATTCTCTCAGAAAATTTAGGCAGCTTTCTAATTTTGATCACCGTGTTATCGATGATATTAACGCCTTTTATGGTCAGCAATATTTATAAGTTAGCCGCCATTTTTGTTGTTGAATTTTTTGAAGCAGACAAAATAACAGCGGTAGATGCCAGCAACCATACCATTGTTTGTGGTTTTGCTATTTTGGGCAGAATTGTTGCGAAAGAACTGACCAGTAGAGGTGTTGATTTTTTAATTATTTCTGATGATTTACAGCATGTATTACTGGCAAGAAAGCGTGGCTATAATGCCTATTTTGGTCACTTAGACAAAAAGCCCGTATTAGAGTCATTAAAGGTAGAGCAAAGCAGTAGCATTATTGTTACTGCCAATTCTTTGAGAAACAAGCAAATTATTTGTGAAGCTGTGCTTAATTACTATCCTAAGGCAAACTTAATAGTGAAAGTTAACACCTTAGAAGAAAAAAGCGAATTAGCAGGTATTAATATTAGCTCGTTTGTCTATGCACAACATGAAATAGCGGCGTTATTAGTTAAACAAAGTATATCTGCAAGTTAAGTGGCAGATTATAAATATTAATCGGCAGGTGTAACAGGGCAGGTATTACTGTAAATTAGGCACCTGCTTACTCTTTTATACGAAGACACCATGACAAAAATTCGCTTGACTCAATACTCACACGGCGCAGGCTGTGGCTGCAAAATTTCACCATCGGTACTTGACGTGATGCTAAAGTCATCACTTACTTTACCGGTGAATAACGCACTTTTAGTGGGTAATAGCACCAAAGATGATGCAGCCGTTTTCGATATTGGCAATGACCAAGCCGTGATCTCCACTACTGATTTTTTTATGCCTATTGTCGATGACCCAACTGATTTTGGTAAAATATCTGCCTGTAACGCTATTAGCGATGTTTACGCTATGGGTGGTAAGCCACTGATGGCGATAGCTATTTTAGGTTGGCCGGTTAATGTTTTAGCACCAGAAATCGCCCAACAAGTACTTGATGGCGCTAGAGCTATTTGTGCTGAAGCCGGTATTCCACTAGCGGGCGGTCACTCAATTGATGCGCCAGAGCCTATTTTTGGCTTAGCGGTTACTGGCCTGATTAATAACGCGCAGATTAAGCGAAACAATACTGCCGAGGTTGGCGATCTTTTATATTTAACTAAACCTTTGGGTATTGGTATTTTAACCACAGCAGAAAAACAAGGTAAATTGTTACCTGAACATGCCGATATAGCGCCGCAAGTGATGAAAACTTTAAATACTATTGGGCAAAAATTTGCAGCACTAGACACAGTAACCGCTATGACTGATGTGACCGGTTTTGCGCTGTTAGGGCATCTTTTGGAAATGTGTCAAGGCAGTGATGTCTCGGCTGTGATTGATTTTGAGCGAGTACCCTGTCTTGATTTTGTTCATGACTACATCGACCAAGGCTGTGTACCTGGTGGCTGTGAACGGAACTTTACCAGTTATGGCGAGCATATTGGGCCGTTAAGCCCAAAACAGAAAACACTCTTGTGCGATCCTCAAACCAGTGGCGGGTTACTGGTTGCCGTTAAGCCGGCAGGCAAGCAAGCTTTTGAAGACTTATGTCAAGAAAGTGGTTTGAACCTTGAACCTATTGGCGAAATTGTTACAGCCACTTCACCTACGGTAAGCTTAGTGTAATGGCCGTTAATAGTTCAGTAACAGCGCGCGCCGATAGCGCTGATTTTCGCACTATTATTGCTAATAAACTGCCTTTAATGGATGTACGCGCACCGATTGAATTTGAAAAGGGCGCTTTTGAACAGTCGATTAATCATCCGCTAATGAATAATGATGAGCGCGCTGAAGTTGGTCTTTGTTATAAAAATAAAGGCCAAGCAGCCGCTATTACTTTGGGTAATGCCCTTGTTTGTGGACAGAGTAAAGTAAGCCGGATGGCACAATGGCAAAACTTTGCTAGGGAAAACCCACAAGGTTATTTATATTGTTTTCGTGGAGGTTTACGTTCACAAACAGTGCAAGGCTGGTTAAAAGACTCAGGGGTTAACTACCCATTGATTACCGGAGGCTACAAAGCACTACGTCAGTTTTTACTGAACGAATTGGAGCAACTTGCGTTACACCCTTTAACGATTTTAGCGGGTAATACCGGTAGTGGAAAAACGCCTTTTCTGGCTCACTGTGCGAACAGTTTAGATTTAGAAGGCGCAGCCGGTCATCGAGGCTCAAGTTTTGGCGGTTTTGTTACCGCGCAAGCCAATCAAATAAATTTTGAAAACAAATTGGCTGAACAATACATCCAGGGTAAGTTTCCTTTAGCGCAAAGGCTAGTCTTGGAGGATGAAGGCCGATTAATTGGTAGCGTGCATTTACCTGAAAGTTTACGCCAAGCGATGACCTTAGCGCCAGTTGTAGTGATTGAAGAAAGTTTAGATTATCGACTTGAGCAAATATACCAAGAATATATCATCAAAATGACCGCCCAATACCAACTCGCTTATGGTGAAGAACAAGGTTTTGTTGCCTTCAGTGAGTATTTAGCCCAAGGTTTATTCAAAGTACGAAAACGCCTAGGTACAGAACGTTATGGTCAATTAAAGCAAATACAGACTGTGGCCTTATCTCAGCAGCAAAAGGGTCAACTAGAGTATCACTTAGATTGGTTAAAACCCTTGCTTAGTGAGTATTATGATCCTATGTATCAATACCAGTTAGGATTAAAAGCTGACCGAGTCGTTTTTCAAGGTAACAACGCCCAATGTTTAGCTTTTATACAGGATAAATAAAACTGTAATGGTTAACTGAATCTGGAGCGTATTTAAGTCACTTTTTTAACGGGTTTAATTATTGATGCAGTGTCATGTAATCATTAGCAGAAAATCGAGGTTTATAATTACAAAACTGAATATAATTTTCAACTTTGCTCATACCTCTTGATAATTGATAAAAGTAATAGCATTTAGACGTTCAGTTTTTAAACTTCTAAAAAATTGTCCCATTGTTCCATTGTTCCATTGTTCCAAAGATTTTTTTGGTAGCTCATACTGGCTGTGATCTTAATTTTTTGCTAACGCATTTCTAAACTCAAAGGCAGAATATTGAACACCTTGATCTAAATGGAACATTAACAGGTTAGTCCTTGGCTGCTGATGTTTCATCGCATTGAGTAATGCCTCTTTTACTCATTGAGCATTAGGTGATTGTGATAGGGCATAATCGATAATTTCTTTCGTTAATAGGTCAAGAACGCAGGCCAAATAACACCAACCCTGATGTGTGGCAATATAAGTAATATCACCCACCTAATACGTGTTGTGAGTGATAGAATCAAGTACGATTGAGATCTTGTACCAAGGTGACTAACTTTAGCATTTAAAGTGAAACAGCAATAGGTTTGCTAGAGGTAGAGGTGTAAAACCTTTAGTCATTTATTATTGTGATTTATAGTTGTAATTTATCATAGTCACTAATTATTTTCAGCAGGAAAACAGCGGATTAGTGGTAAAAAAAACGTAGAGTAATGCTGTTAAACTTGAACACTAGGGGGATGGAGTAACAAATGATTTTTGATGTTTCAGTATTAGAAAACCAAGAAAAATATCGTCTCCTCAATGGTGGTGTAACGCCCAGACCCATTGCATGGATTAGTACGCGTTCACCGGAGGGTATTGATAATTTAGCACCTTATTCATTTTTCACTGTTGCCAGCTGTAATCCTCCTGTACTGCTTTATACTGAGGTAACCCAGCGAAGTGGTATTGAAAAAGATACCTTACAAAACTTAATGGCAACTGGCGAATGTGTGGTCAATATAGTTAACTCGGCTTTATTAGAAAAAATGAACATGACCAGTGCCAGTCTTAATAAAGATGAAAGTGAATTCGATTTCGCAAACGTTGAGTGCTGCGCTAGTTATCAAGTAATGCCTCGCTCAGTGCAAGCCTCACCCATACGTTATGAGTGTACCTTAAGAGAGATAATTCCGATCAGTGATTTGCCTACGGGTGGCACAGTTATTCTTTTGGATGTAAAGTTTGTTTATGTCAGAGATGACTTATATGAAGATGGCAATATAAACCAAAAGTTAATTGATTCTGTTGGTAAAATGGGTGGAAATCACTTTAGCCTAACATCTAAAAATATAGAACTTAAGCGACCTTAAAATGTTTACTGTCTATCGTTACAGCCTATTATTAGTTACCGTTAATAAGACAATAAAGCGATATTATTTCAAGGTGTAGGGACATGCTAGGCTTCGCACTTTAAGCTATTATTCACACTTAGCTGAGCTTTTTTGAATAACTATTTTGGAGAACTATTTTGGCAACTAAGCAAGAAATTGAAAATTTCATGAGAACAGATTTTCCTCAGGCTAAGTGCACTGTTGAAGCTGTTGGAGCACAGTCAGCAACGGTAAGACACACTGTTGGATTTGATGAATTAAGGCCAGGTGGTACGGTATCAGGCCCGGTTTTAATGACGGTTGCTGATTGCGCTTTATACGTCGCTATTTTAGGTGAAATAGGCATAGTTGCACTTGCTGTTACCACCAGCTTGACGATTAACTTTATGAGAAAGCCCTCATCAACGAAAGATATTATTGCTAAATGTACTTTGTTAAAAGTAGGGAAGTCACTAATCGTTGGTGAAGTTTCTTTATATTCTGAAGGCTATGCAAAAGCTGTAGCACATGTGGTTGGCACATATTCAATACCAAAATTTAAATAAAATTTATCCTAGTGAGCATTAGCTAGTTAATTATCAGCACTTTTGTATTCGCTAAATATAAGAAATTAAATATCTGCGGTGATTAAAGGGTTGTAAGGGTTTTTAGCCTTCTTTTAATGACTGAAGTGGTCAAGTAAAATTGGTCAAGGTTTTGTAGTTTAGCCAGTACATTCGTTCTGACTCATTGGGCTTATTCTTGTATTGTACGTATGTGGCCTAGTCATATTATTACTCTTGTCGCGATGCGGTCAGTAGTAAAGGTGGTATTTGTCACCTTAAACGACAAATACCATACAAGTAATTTACTCCTTAGGATTTTTCATGATCTAGCGCCTAAGCAGTATCAACAGGGACATGTCTACAATAGACAAACTTATCCCCGCAATTATGTTGTAAACCTAAGCGGACTTGTAGGTCTCATAGTCAGTATAACCTTGAGCGCCACCGCCATACCAATCACTCGCATCGTCAGATGGCGCCAATGGCCAGTCATTAAGCATACGTTGAGGTAAATCTGGGTTAGAAATATAGGGGCGACCAAAAGCCACCAGATCAGCTTTTTCTAAACCTATTACCGCTTCAGCTTTCGCCTGGTCGTAGCCGCAATTACCAATAATAAGGCCATGATATAAACTTCTGAAATCTTCCAGGGTCATTGGTTCTCCAAGTTCGTGAAAACCAAAAGCTAAGCCATCCATAATATGCACAAAACCAAGCTGGTAATGAGTAAAACGCTTTATAACATGAGTATATAATTCTCTGTAGTCATCACAGCCCATATCATTGAATATGCCATTGGGCGAAATTCTGCTACCAACATTTTCCGCAGGCCATACCGTTAATACCGCTTCAAGTATTTCGTTTAAAAAGCGCGTACGATTTTCAATGCTACCGCCATATTCATCGTCACGCTGATTGGTGCTAGCATCAAGGAACTGATTAATGAGATAGCCGTTTGCGGCATGAACTTCAACGCCATCAAAGCCTGCTGCCTTTGCATTTTCAGCTGCTTTGCGAAAGTCTTCAACGGTTCTTTTGATATCTTGCACTGTCATAGCGCGCGGCACTTCATAGTCTTTTTTAGCTTCAGGGGTATGAATTTGATCGCCATTAATTTTTACTGCTGAAGCTGATAGCGGCAATTCACCGTCATGAAAGTCACTGTGAGATGCTCGTCCGGTATGCCAAAGCTGAAGAATAATTTGGCTACCTTGCTGATGTACACGCTCAGTAATTGTCTTCCAACCCTCGACCATTTCCTGAGTATAAATACCTGGTGAGTTTACCCAACCATTGCCTTCTGCAGATATAGTGGTCGCTTCTGCCATCACTAAGCCAGCAGTGCTGCGCTGCTGATAATACTCTGCCATTAATTCATTAGGGACGCGAGTTGGACCTGCACGACCGCGGGTTAACGGGGCAAGAACAAAACGATTCTTGAGGGAATTTTTAGCGAAGGTTGCCGTCGAAAAAAGTGTAGGTGTAGACAAGTTTTTGTCTCCTTGTTCATTTATGAAGATAATTTATGTAGAAACCTATTTCATAGGTCACGTTAATAGGTCACTAGATGTCGATCTTAGTTATTAATATGATTGTCTCATAAAATATAAAAACATTATTTTTATATTTTGTAATAACTTGTAGTGATATGTAAATGCAGCATTCGCATTGAAATGTAATGTTAAGTGCGAGTTAAATTGACTAAGTCACTTTCATTTTCCACTCAATTTTCCAAGATACATTTTGGATTTTTTATAGCTCGCTGTTAATTTATTTAAAAGCGGCCATCATCCTTTACTCTTAAATCTTGAGTTTTAAGAGTAAAGGGGTGGGAGCATAAACTAGCCCCCCTTCATTTTTCAGCACCGCGATTTTATATTTAACACTTTTAACACTTAGAAAATCATTTATTGACCGCTCAATCTTTTACCAAAAGAGATAGCATAAGCCGGTGAACGCATTCTTAATATAGGGTCAGCGCTGGGTGTAAAGCCTGCCGACATAACATTAGGATCAAAGTTAGTATTTTTACAGGCATCGCCACCACTTGTTTTAACGGTTACCGTACCAAGTGTCACTTGAGGGCGATCACTAGGCCATTGTTGCGAAGGATCAATGTTGCTATCTTTTGCTTCACCTAAGCTCGCCATAATGCTAAAACTAATGGTTTCATCTTTAAGTTGTTGCGCAAAAGTATCAGCTAAAAATTCAGTTGGCATGCTAGCAGCCTCAGATTTTTCTAGTGTTTTCACCCCTAAGCTTGGCTTAATATTCCATCGAAACTTAGTTTGTTGTTCATTGGCTTGGTCAAAGTAAAAGGTGTGCAAACCAAAAAACTCAGTATTGGCGAATGACGCGGCTGTTTTAGCGTTTTTATTCCACATAACGTGAGCTTGTAAGCTAGGGTTCTGTTGGACAAATGCCATGGTTTTAGCGGGGTTAGCTTTGCCATTTTCATCAGGCAGTAAAGTCGATAAAAAGCCATGGAAAATTTCTGGGTTTTTGCCGGCAAATACGGGGAAGTTGTTACCTGTAAAAGTATGTAAAGCGCCATCAGGTAGTTGAATTTGCATGCCCATACCACGCGTGCCAGGGGCTTTCTCATCACTACTTGGGCTAGCACCACCTACTGAAAAACGCATAGATACGGGTAATTCACCGTTCGATAATAAGGCAGCTCCTGTAAAGTACTTATTGGGTACTGGCACAAAAGTACCAGAGGCACATAGACCTTTAGCATGTGCTTTTCTATAGCCCGGATGTTTACCACCTAACTTTTCGAATATTTCAACTAAATCATTTGCTTCAATTTTTTTGTCACTAGCAACTGCAGTCGAGGTTGCAGTAGCAACTGCCAGGAGAAAAAAAGCAGTAAGGTTTGAGGTGATGAGGTTATGCGTCATTTGTATTCCTTTATAGTTCTATCAGTAATTTAAAGGTAATCGCAAGATACGAAAAACTTTGCGGTTAAGATCATAATATTATTTATAAGACCAGTGAAAGTGATTAAAAATTCTGATGTCAGCGAAAGCTATTAAAAATAAATAGATAAGGCATAGGCTGAATACTTAGGGTATATACTAGTGCTGTAGAGCTCTGGGTAATAGGCTCATATTAAATGTAGATTAATAGCTAGATATTCAAGCCTTGTTATCAATTAATATTATTTTTCTATCATAAATATTGGTTTTTAGTGTAGAAAACCTCAAATAGCGCTCTCTACTAAGCAGATAAAAACCGTTAAGCTTAATCCAATTTTTGGCTCAAAGGGTATGGATGTCATCTGCTGCTCGTTTTGTAAAATACGCGCTAGACAAGTGCTAATACCAACGCCATTGCGAACCCATGACTTTTGCAGCTCAATAAAAGTAGTTTCAATGCGAACATCTAATGCTAAGTGATTTTTTTTGCATACAGACTAACAACTTCACGTAAAAATATTTTTCATGAAATAACACCAGTGGCTGTTGGCAAAACTGTGCCAAATGATGGTTTATGATCTTTAAGTGGTTTGGCTATAGATATAGCCGCGAAAAATAAAACACTATATTGGCAGTATCAATTAGTTGTTGTTAAAGAAATTACCAAAGCACTTGGTATCAAGTATCTACTCTGCTAGCTTTAAGAATGTCAAAAATGTAACACCAGCTTGATACGAAGTAACACTAAACTCGAGTGAAGGGCGAAGAATAGTGGTATTTGTTAAGTGCTTAAAAATCGGATATTAAAAAAAGGAATAACATGAAAAACATATTTGTTAAGTTTACTGACAGCTCTGTTAGTTTGGTGAAGAATTGGCTTCCTGACCCATTTGTTTTTGCCGTTATATTGACCTTTGTTGTGTTTATTGCCGCTATACCTCTTACACAAAGCTCTCCTATAGATTTGGTCACAGCTTGGTATGGAGGTTTTTGGTCTATTTTGTCATTCGCAATGCAGATGGCAATGGTTCTGGTCACTGGCACCATATTAGCAACAACCGATGTGTTTAAAAAATATTTATCTAAACTCGCTGGATTTTCAAAAACACCAGGACAAGCGATACTTCTGGTCAGTTTTGTTGCATTGGTTGCCAGTTTTATTAACTGGGGCTTTGGTTTAGTTATTGGGGCAATTTTTGCGAGAGAAGTCGCTCATAAAGTAAAAGGTGTTCATTATCCATTATTAATCGCTTCTGCCTATGTAGGTTTTTTGATTTGGCATGCAGGCTTTTCAGGCTCTATTCCATTAACGATTGCCTCATCTACTGGTCTAGCAGAAATAACAAATGGTGCATTAACACAAGCTATTCCAACAAGCGAAACCATATTTTCGTCATATAACTTAATTATTGTCGCAATACTGGTACTTACATTACCTTTTATTCTAAAGTTTATGCATCCTTCAAAAGAAAAAACCATTGAAGTGGATACCAACTTATTTGAAGCTGAAATAGTGGAAACATTAGATAAAAATAATATGACGCCAGCCCAAAAGCTTGAAAATTCAAAATGGATAAATAGAGCACTGGGTGTTTTAGGATATAGTTTTATTTTCTCTTATTTTATCGAAAATGGATTTGCTTTAAATTTGAATATAATTAATTTTATCTTCTTATTTACTGCCATTATTTTACATGGCACCCCGATTAAAGTAGTACGTGCAGTGGCTGATGCCTCTAAAAATGTCGGTGGTATTTTATTACAATTCCCTTTTTATGCTGGAATAATGGGATTGATGAAATTTATGGGTCCGGATGGTGTTTCACTTGCTGGATATATTTCACAAGGTTTTGTTAATATCTCTACAGTAGATACTTTTCCTTTATTTACTTTTTTAAGTGCAGGCGTTGTGAACTTTTTTGTCCCCTCGGGGGGCGGACAGTGGGTTGTTCAAGCACCTATTATGATGCCAGCAGCCATTGAACTTGGCGTAGATACTGCCAGAACGGCAATGGCAATTGCATGGGGTGATGCTTGGACAAACATGATACAACCATTTTGGGCTTTACCATTATTGGGGATTGCTAAACTTGGAGCAAGAGATATTATGGGCTATTGTTTAGTTATACTTGTCTATTCTGGCATTGTTATATCATTAGGATTGGTTTTTTTATAAAGGGATTCTATAAACTGTTTCAAATTCGGTGTTAAGTCACTTTATGTAATATATGTTACATCAGGTGACTGTATTAATCATAAGATTAACCAACAGTGGCTCAAAACACATGCTAGTAGGTAATTTATTATTAGTTCTTGTCATATTATCAGCTAGCGTGCAGAACGCGTTTGCCACGACAAATGTTGATTCTATTATGGATAAGCTACGGAAAATCGATGCCAACGTACTATTGATGCGCCATGCTATTGCTCCGGGTTTTGGTGATCCCGCTAATTTTGTTATTACCCAATACAATACACAGAGAAATCTGGATGCCGTTGGTCGAAGTCAAGCTATCTCATTAGGGCAGCAGTTAAAGCAGTCGGCTATAGTGATTGATAAAATTTATTCAAGCTATTGGTGTCGTTGTCTCGAAACAGCTAAACTTCTACAACTTGGCGAAGTTGAAAAATTTGCTGGTCTTAACTCATTTTTTGAAGGGCATGCTGATCGCAATGAAACACTTAAGTTGCTGCAAAAAAAGCTTGCAGCGCTCAGCCAAAATAGTCTTACACTAATGGTCACGCATCAAGTGGTAATCCAGGCTATATCTGGAATTGGGGCTTCGTCCGGCGAGATTGTTGCCTACAACACACGAACACACAAGGCGGTTCGAGTCGCGGTTGAATGACTATCTAGATGCGTTAACAATATTTTCAATGTCTATCAACACAGGGTTTATCTTCAATAATCAACAGGGTCAGAAACGTTAAAGTAGCGGGTTAACAACGTTCAACGCTATTACCCCGTTGTCGACGAAAACTCCATTTACTGATCTTCACCGCTTAGTCTTGTATTCGTTATATTTTTCCAGGCAAAAATTTCATTAATTGGCTGTGGTTTGCCAATGTGATATCCCTGGGCAAAATCAATACCTATATCTTTTAATAACATCAATATATCGGCATTTTCAACAAACTCAGCAATAGTGACTTTTCCGGTTAAATGCGCAATTTCATTAATACTACGAACCATCGCACAATCAACTCTGTCGTTTGTCATATCTTTTACAAACTGTCCGTCAATTTTCAAATAATCAACCGCAAGTTTTTTAAGATAAGCCATTGATGACATACCACTGCCAAAATCATCGAGGGATATTTTCGCACCGCGCTGATGCAGCATAGTAATAAACTCAGTGGCGATATCTAGGTTATCGATTGCTGCTGTTTCAGTAATTTCGAATGAAATTTTTTGTACTGGTACCTGAGCGTGATCCAATGCCTCGAGCAAAAAGTGATGAAAATCACGATCACCAACCGACTTTCCTGATAAGTTTACTGCGATTATATTAATTTTATCCAACTCATGGGCATAGGTTTTCATCCACTTTAAGACTCGATTTACTAGCCAACGATCGATTTTCCCAGCTAAACCAAATCGTTCAGCGGAAGTCATAAATAATGCAGGCGAGATCAGGCTTCCATCTGTATCACGTAAGCGCAATAGAACTTCAAAATGTAGTCCTTGTTCTGCTTGTTCATCAAGTGCCATGATGGGTTGGGCAAAAAGTTCAAAGCGATTTTCATCAATGGCTTGTTGCAAGCGAGAAGCCCATTGCATCTGACCTCGCAGCTCCATTACAGTTAAATCTGTATCTGAATATATTTGCACACGACCGCCACCTTGATGTTTCGCAGCTAAACAGGCGCTAACGGCAGCTTGTTGCACTGCCTGGGCATTTTCCCATTTCCCATCGAAATCTACTACGCCTATGCTGGCACTCACGTGAACAAACTTACCTTTGTGATAAAAACGAATGTTCGCAATTTTGTCACAAGCCTGTTGTGCTATTTGTTGAGCCGTTTTGAGATCATAACCCTCAAGTAAAAGAGAAAATTCATCCCCCCCGGTTCGCGCCACCAGATCTTTGTCACGCAAGTTTAGAGTAAGTATCGCCGAAATTTCTTTTAACAGTGTGTTTCCAGCAGAATGTCCATAGCTGTCATTGATTATCTTAAACTGATCCAAATCGATGGAACACAATACATGTGCAACACCAGTAGAAATTGATGACTCAAACATTTCAAGTAATTTATGATCAAACTCTCTGCGGTTCGCCAGTCCAGTCAAATGATCATGACTGGCACGATGATGCTCCACTTCTTCCCTCTGTTTTTTTTGGCCAGTTACATCACGAAAAACTATAACGATACCCGTTATTATATCACCAAGGGTAAAAATTGGCGCTGCAGAGAATTCCAGCGAATACTCACTACCATCCTTACTGAGCAATACTATGTCGCGAGTCAGCCCAACAATGGTGCCATCGTCCAAAACATGAGCAATAGGGCTCTTTGCCACCAGCCGAGTATGTTGATTAATGATGTTAAATACCCTAGATACTGGTTGATCTATGGCATCGGCTAATTTCCAGCCAGTTAATTGCTCTGCAATGGGGTTGATGTATTCGACCATTTGGCGCTCATTGGAGGTAATAACCGCATCGCCGATGGAACTTAGCGTCACTCGCGTGCGTTCAAATTCGTTGGACAACGAAATTTCTAACGCTTTTCGCTCGGTAATATCGTCAACATAACCATGCCATAATGTACTGCCATCGGCACGGGCTTCAGGGGTGGCATTACCCTCTAGCCAGCGGATGCCCGCTTTGGGTAAAATCACACGATATTGTTGATGCCATACAGTGAGGTTTTTGGCAGAATCCATAATTTCTTGTTTGAGCACCTCTATATCATCCAAGTGAATGCGTTTAAACGCTAAATCTGCGTCTTTTTTTAACTGTAGCGGGCTTAACTCATAGATATCACGTATTCCCTCACTCGTGTAAGGAAAGCAGGTACTCCCGTCGGCAAAAAGCTGAAATTGATAAAGGGAACCGGGCACTTGTTCAGTTGCTTTTTTTATATTAAACAACTCATCTTCCAGACGTTTACGTTCTTTCATAGCCATGACCACACATTCAGTATAGGCATTCCCCTCAACTTCTCGTTGCATGGCATTAAAAATGACTGGGATTTCGATCCCTTTCGCGTCAGCCAGAGACATAGAAATCTCTTCAATATGCCCCTGAAGATGCAGTATTGGCATCACTTGCAGATGAAACTGCAAACGGTTGGATGATGTCAGTATTACATCCAAATTTTTCCCCACTAAATCTTGTATAGTAAGGTTAAGCATAGTGGCTAAGGTTTGATTAACCGTCATTAACCTTAAGCTGTCATCAAAGATAAACAAGCCGCAGGGTGCCTCCATAAGATTAAATTTTGAAATATCCACTTTTTAGTTCTGCTTTACATTGCTGGCAAGGTATTTTTGGATCAATGTGATGGTTTCAAGCGGATGACTCATATGAGGGCTGTGTCCGGTCGCTTTCATCTGCTGCAAGTGACTATTAAGCAAATGTTGATGTAAATAATGGCCTACGACATTCGGTGCAACTAAATCTTCCTGACACTGAAGGATCAAACAGGGCTTGTCAAAACCAACCAGATCAGAACGGTTATCCGCCAAAAAAGTTGCTTTGGCAAAACGCTTAGCTATGGCAGGATCCATGGCACAAAAACTGGCTTCCAGTTCTTGTGCCAATTCTGCTTGATCGGGGTTATTTACAACAATACCGGCGAGATGACTTGCCCAACCTGGTTGATTGCGATCGATTGTATCGAGCAAACCCTCAATATCGGCATGTTCAAAGCCACCTATGTAATCGGGTCGGTCGTTCAAATATCGTGGGGTTGGGCAAATCATGATCAACTTTGAGACTCTATGGGGAACTTCGATTGCAGCTAACAGGCTAATCATGCTGCTGACCGAATGGCCTACTAAGATCACATCTTGCAAATCAAGTGCTGTACAAATCTCAACAATATCTTTGGCATAACCCGCCAAACTTGAATAACGCAGAGGATCATAAGCATCAGCATTAGACAAACCTACGCCGACATAGTCAAATAATACCACCCTATATTCATCTTCAAAGAACGGACTGACTCTTCGCCACATAGATTGATCACAACCATAGCCATGTGCAAAGACAATTGTTTTAGCGCCTTTACCGCATACTCTGACATTGTTCCTAGTGATGATATTCATTGTGGTTTTTTCCTCATTGTTGAAAGGAGCATAAACATCTATTTTACAAATCGTTGGTCTCTAAGCTACATAAAAAATCTAGTGTGAAGGGTGTTTTTTTTGCTAAAATATATTTTGGTAAGTTGAAGTGCTTCTGCCATCCCGTGTGTCGGTGCTATGTATATAAAAATTATAGCGCAAATAATTAAAACACAAAACTACCAAAATATTTATTTTAAAAATCCTACAGGGCGTATGGGTAAAATAAAACGTTATTTTTCATAAGTTAATACAAAATATGATTCTTCATGCTTTCCATCTTGTCAGTGTCTGGACTAAAAGTAAAAAATGTTTTTATTGTTGGCGACCACAAATGGGGATTATCGTCTTATCAATGCACGATGATGAATTGTATGCAGAAAGAGCATTAAATTGTACTGCGCTAAGTTATATTAATAACCAAGAGTCAGCTCAAAAATTACTCCTTGGCATAAAACAAGTAATGAAAAATAAAATTTTTGTTAAAGCAGAACTTCTTGAAAAAACATGTAAAAACCCATCACGAACAATAACCTCTAAAAATGCTGTCAACATACAGATACTGACCGACAGAGAGTTGCAATTTTTTGAAGCTATTGGTCAAGGCATCACAACATATTCTGCACTGCGTATTAATATTATTACCTTACAGCGGCACAACCACCACGACTCGCGGGAAACGGAACTCATTTGTTTCGTATATAGTAACAATTTAACCCATTACATGTGGCGATTTTACGTTATCCTAGGCGCCAAGATTTTCATCATGAAGTCAGAGCATTAGATGTTTAAATTTTTTGAATCATTGACCCAAGCATTACCACAAGAAGAACCCACCCAACCACCTAACACCTTATATGCCTTTTGCCGCCATTATACCCGCGGATTTGGTTTGCCATTAATTATCATGTCGTTACTTACGGCGGTACTCGCTATCTTAGAAGTGTCGCTATTTGGTTTTATGGGCCAACTAGTGGATTTGTTAGTGACCAAAAATCCGCAAACATTGTGGCAAGATGAAAGCACAAGGTTTATCGCTATGTCGGTGATGGTATTAGTGGTCATTCCTGTGATTGTTTGGTTACATTCCTCTATCGTGCATCAGACGCTTTTGGGTAACTACCCCATGGCCATTCGCTGGCAAGCGCATCGTTATTTACTCAAGCAAAGTGTGTCATTCTATCAAGATGACTTTGCTGGCCGAATTGCCACAAAGGTCATGCAAACCTCACTTGCGGTGCGTGAAACGGTCATGAAGTTACTGGATGTACTGATATATATTTTAGTCTATTTCACTTCTATGCTGGTTATGATTGCCGCTGCTGATGTGCGTTTAATGTTACCCATGCTCGCGTGGCTCGTGGCATACGTATTGATCCAATGGAAATTAGTCCCAAAGCTAAAAGTGATATCAACAGAACAAGCCGATGCGCGTTCAAACATGACTGGCCGCATTGTTGACAGTTATAGCAATATATCAACGGTGAAATTATTCTCACATACCAGCCAAGAAGCTGACTACGCTCAAGACAGTATGATGGGTTTTTTAACAACCGTTTATAGTCAAATGCGCTTGGTCACTGTCATTAATGTCTTGGTACAACTCATCAATTATCTTTTAGCATTTACCATTACCGCTGTGTCTATTTGGTTATGGACTGACAGTGCGATTACTGTCGGTGCCATTGCTATTGCGGTAAGTTTAGCCTTACGCCTAAACGGCATGTCAAAATGGATCATGTGGGAAATCAGTTCACTGTTTGAAAATATAGGCACTGTGATAGATGGTATGAGTACTCTGTCTAAACCCATTGCTATCCAAGACAAACCCGACGCCAAAGACATTATTGTTAATCAAGGTAAAATAGCATTTAATCAGGTTTGTTTTCATTATGGCGAAAAAACGGGCGTCATTGAGCAGTTAGACCTGAATATTAAAGCGGGTGAGAAAGTGGGTCTTGTCGGGCGTTCCGGAGCAGGAAAGTCGACTTTAGTGAACTTATTAATGCGTTTTTATGACGTCGAAAAAGGTCAAATACTCATTGATAATCAACCTATAACCGATATTTCTCAAGATTCATTACGGGCAAATATTGGTATGGTGACTCAGGATACATCGTTGTTGCACCGTTCGATCCGTGAGAATATCCTTTACGGCGATCCAGATGCAAGTGATGAGCAATTAATGGCGGCAATCACTCAAGCACAAGCGGCTGACTTTATTGAAAGTTTATCCGATCCCTTTGGTAATAAAGGGCTTGATGCTCAAGTCGGTGAACGTGGGGTAAAACTATCAGGTGGCCAACGTCAACGGATTGCCATTGCCCGTGTGTTATTAAAAAATGCTCCTATTTTGTTATTAGATGAGGCCACTTCAGCATTAGATTCTGAAGTTGAAGCGGCGATTCAAGAGTCATTGTATGAATTAATGGAAGGAAAAACGGTGATAGCCATAGCTCATCGACTCTCGACCATTGCGGCCATGGATAGGCTCATTGTATTAGATCAAGGCCGTATTGTTGAACAAGGCACCCATCAAGAGCTCATTAATACCAAGGGGATCTATGCGCAACTCTGGGCTCACCAAACGGGTGGTTTTTTGGGATTAGATTAAAACCAACAATAGATAAGCTTCAAATTAACCTCTGCTAACGAATGCCACTCACACAATGAGTGGCATTTTCATTACTGTTTATCGAGATAACTGAATCTAACTTAAGCGACTATATTATAGACTTATCAAAGTTAGAGACTTATCAAATAGCAAAAAAATTGATAGACGTTATCGGAAAAATAAAGGTGCTTTATCAGATGATTTGATGATGTTGAGAGTAAAGCGAAATGGTGGTCGCCACTGGGCAAGATGGAAAATATTAGGCATGATCTATTTTGAATTTATGAAAAATAACATTTTATTTTACCTATAACACCGGTCTGTATTGGTGAATTTTACTTGCTCTAAAATAGTAATAAGTCTGCCTGCTGTAACATCTTAATTTTTCCGTAATCATGTAATGCCCCCAGCGCGATCTCATAATAGAGATGGTAGGTGTAAAAGGAGGATCAAGCGGCTTGTCGATAAGATTTTGAATAGAAACGATATAACCATTTTCATTTAAATACTTGACGATACGACTCGCGCTATCCTGACTGACGGCATTGAATATGGCATGATAGTTCGCTAAATTATAACTGACATTGAGGTGGTTTTTGTGGCTTAATTGTTGTGATTCATTATCTGCTGAGTTGATACTATTTTAGCTTTTATGTGGGTGTTTTTCATGTAAGCAACTGTATTTAAATTTTTTATAAAATAAGTCGTGGTTGTGTGTTATTTTTCAAATTTTTCATGCTGAATCTGTACTTTTATTAAGCGATAGCTGTGTTTTGTGAGTTGGCAGGCAGATAAAAAGGTAACCTAAGTTACCCTTTATACTGTCAATAAAAATACTGAAGAAAAATTTAAGCGGTGTTATTTAATAAATAATATTAACGTTATTCGAGACAGTCTTGGCATTATCAATGGCTTCTTCAACTGTTTCACCACGTGCAATTGCGACACCTAAACGCCTATGACCATTGATATCTGGTTTGGCAAATAATCGGATTTGCGCACCGGCGACGCTGCCAAGTGCTTTACCTAGGTTGGCAAACTTAATATCATTGGATACGCCATTGCCTAAAATTACACTTGATGCGCTTGGTCCATACTGAATAATACGACCAATAGGAAAACCTAAAATGGCGCGAACATGCAAGGCAAATTCTGAAGCATCCTGTGACACTAAGGTCACTAATCCAGTATCATGAGGACGAGGGGAGACTTCGCTAAAATAAACCTGATCGCCTTTGACAAAAAACTCCATGCCGAATAAACCATATCCACCCAGTTCAGTGACTATTTTTTTCGCGATATCCTGTGCTTGCTGCAGTGCTAGCGCTGACATTGCTTGTGGTTGCCAAGATTCACGGTAATCGCCATCCTCCTGACGGTGACCAATAGGGGCGCAGTAATGAATACCGTCAACGGCACTCACTGTTAATAGCGTTATTTCATAATCAAAGGGCACAAAACCCTCAATAATAATACGACCTTCACCGCTACGACCGCCAACTTGAGAATAGGTCCATGCGTTGTCTACATCAGCATCGCTTTTTACAACACTCTGGCCCTTACCAGAGCTGCTCATGACGGGTTTTATCACACAAGGTTTACCTATTTTATCAACTGCGGATAAATATTCTTCTTTGCTGTCTGCGAATATATAGGGTGACGTTTTTATACCTAATGTTTCAGCTGCGAGGCGGCGAATACCTTCTCTATCCATGGTGAGTTTTGCCGCACGGGCTGTGGGTACCACATTAAAACCTTCTGCTTCTAAGGCAAGTAAGGTATCTGTGGCGATTGCTTCTACTTCTGGGATAATAAAATCAGGCTTTTCGGCGCGAATAATTTCGGCTAATTTCTCACCATCTAGCATACTGACCACATGGGACGAATGCGCGACTTGCATTGCCGGTGCGTTTTTATAACTATCTGCCGCAATCACTTCAATACCGAAGCGTTGCAATTCAATCGCAACTTCTTTACCTAGTTCTCCCGAGCCTAAAAGAAGGGCTTTTGTCGCACTATTCGCTTTTGCACTGCCAAAAATTGAAACACTCATATTATTCGACTCACTGAAAATTTGAAGGGATGATATGGCTAAAGATATTAACAGAATTTTTTTATGTTTTGAGGATCTAGGATAAAAAAATTCTGATATTTGTAAGAAAAATATCAAAGGTATTTAATTTTCAGGTAAGGCAGAGGGGGCATTTACCTGCCACCAAATGCCCAGTTGTGACAGTTTTTTTATTAAAGACTGTGCTCGCCATCAAAAGCCTCAAGCACCGCATCATCATAAATAATATTTAGAGTTGGTTTGCACAACAGCATAAAGCGCTTGTTTTTAATTCTGTGAAAACTGTTGAGTAATAGATTATAAATCGCCGACCTTAATTCTCTTAATGATGTAAGTTAGCTGTTAATATACCTCTTCAGCGTAATTCACGTGTTTCTAACCATACTAAGCTACAAGATTATTTAACGTCAGATCTTACTTTTTATGACTTTGTTTTAATCATTAGGTTACATACTCTAAACTCACTACAGTCTGGGTCTGTTGCATAGATGTGTTACCGTGTTTGTCCTTATAATATTCAAATAGTAACTCATCTCAAGCAGGGAACCACTGAATGGAAGAAATTATTGGAACAAACATAAATGTTTCGCAGTTAATAGATCAAGGTATATCGCTGGTGATCACTTACGCACCTAAGTTTGTGCTTGCTATTATTACATTGGTTGTTGGTCTATGGCTGATCAACCGCTTTGTTGGAGTTCTAGACAAAAAAATTGGCGCTAAAGACCCAACACTGAATAAGTTTCTGTGTGGACTAACTAGTGCAGTCATGAAAGTTATGCTACTTATTTCAGTCGCCTCGATGATCGGTATTGCAACGACCTCGTTTATTGCGGTGATCGGTGCTGCTGGTCTGGCGATAGGACTTGCGTTACAGGGAAGCCTAGCCAATTTTGCTGGCGGTGTGCTGATCCTGATTTTTAAACCTTTCAAAGTGGGCGATACAATCGAAGCTCAAGGTTTTCATGGTGCGGTCACCGAAATCCAGATTCTCTATACTGTGGTGGATACTTTTGACAACCGACGTATTGTCATTCCAAATGGCAGCTTATCTAATGCCACCTTGGTAAATGTCAGTATTTACAAAAATCGTCGCTGCGACATGACCTTTGGGATACACTACGACGACGACATCGACAAAGCGAAGGCCATTCTCCAACGGCTATTTGAGGAGGACGAACGCTCCCTGAAAGATCCAGATCCAATAATCTGTGTTGGCAGCCTCGGCGATAACTCAGTCAATCTGATGTTCCGACCTTGGGTTGCTACCGATGACCTGTGGCCTTACTACTGGGATATGCATGAAAAAGTGAAAAAAGCCTTCGATAAGGAAGGTATTACCATTCCCTACCCTCAACGAGACATGCATATTTATAAGTCTTAGTGATTAGTGAACCTATTGCATTATTCGAATTTTGTACAGGCGCCACTAAACTGACATTTAGTGGCGCTGGAACCAAGTGCCTTTAATCCAAAGCATTGCAGCCAACAAGGGATCGTTGGCAGTCACTTATGGCAATATTACTTTACTCCCCACAACACTTGTCTTTCATTAATAATGTGGGTGTTTGATTCGCCGTTCAGCAACATTTTTTCCAGCGCTGCTGTATCTTGGTCAACTAAGTATATTTTTATTTTTGGATGTTTTTGTTTAAATGTGGTCAATATTTTTGGGAAGTAGTAATAGCCCATCATGGCTGAAACGCCAAAACGAATGGTGCCCCGTTCGAGATTTTTTAACTCTTCTAATTCAACTTGTTTTACTTGGCTTAATAGTTAAGTAGACAACTTTTATATATATAGCACTTAACCTTCAGCAGTTAATAAAGCGTTTTTTCCGCACGGTTAATTAACTTTAGCCCAATTTCTTGTTCTAGCGTTTGAATGGCGATAGTTAATGTTTCTTATTGTGCCAAATGATGGTTTATAATCTTCAAGTGGTTTGGCTATATATATTGCCGAAAAAATAAAAAATTATGTTCGAAGTATCAATCATATTATTCGACTCACTGAAAATTTGAAGGGATGATGTGGTCGAAGATATTAACAGAATTTTTTATTTTTTGAGGATCTAGGATAAAAAAACGCTGATATTTGTAAGAAAAATATCAAAGGTATTTAATTTCCAGGTAAGGCAGAGGGGGGTTGTATTTACCTGCCACCAAATGCCCAGTTTTGACTGTTTTTTTATTAAAGACTTTGCTTGCCACCAACAGCCTTAGGCACCGCATCATCATAAATAATATTTAGAGTTGGTTTGCACAATAGCATAAAGCGCTTGTTTTTAATTCTATGAAAACTGTTGAGTAATAGACTAGAAGTCGCCGACCTTCACTCTCTTAATGATGTAAGTGAACTGTTAATATGGAAAATATGAGGCATGATGTATTTTCATTTTATAAAAAATTATGTTTTATTTTTACCTATGCTCCGGCACTGCTTTTTACATTACTAATTTTTAGCAGCGACTATTGCCCTTGCTATTACACATACCTAAATGAATCTAATCCACTCGCGTCAATATCAGGTTCATTGCCCGATACTATATCCGCTAATAGTTTTGCCGAGCCACAAGCCATAGTCCAACCCAGTGTACCGTGCCCAGTATTGGTATATAAATTAGTTATCTTAGTTTTACCAATAATAGGCGTGCCATCCGGCGTCATAGGGCGTAACCCCGTCCAAAATTCTGCCTCGGCTAAGTTACCTGCTTTCGGAAATAAGTCCTGAACCACCATAGCGATAGTGGCTTTTCTTTTTTCAGGTAGATCTAAATTAAAGCCGTTTAATTCTGCCGTACCTGCCACCCGAATTCGATTATCAAAACGTGTTATAGCAACCTTGTACGTTTCATCCATCACGGTCGAAACAGGCGAAAATTGTTCATCGGTCATTGGAATAGTGAGTGAGTAGCCCTTGACAGGGTAAACAGGTAAATTAATACCTACTGGCTTCAATAAGTTCATAGAATAACAACCCAGTGCGACAACATAAGCATCAGCTTTAAGCTCACCAATAGAGGTATCTACCCCCGTAATATTAGTATTATCAAGGTGTAATTTATTTACCTGAACATTGAATTTAAACTCAACACCCGCCATTTTAGCCATGTCAGTAAGCTGCTGACAAAATTGGTAACAATCGCCCGTTTCATCATCGGGTAAGTGCAGCCCAGCAACAAGCTTATCTTTAACCAAAGCAAGGCCTGGTTCAGCTTTAACACACTCATCAACATTTAATAGATTAAATCGTACATCGCTCTCTGCTAATAACTTCATATCTTTTTGCACTGCCTCAACCTGTGCATGGTGACGAAAAACTTGTAGCGTTCCTCGCTGACGACCTTGATATTTTATGGCATGATTTTTAGCTAAATCAGACAAGCATTCTCGACTGTAATTCGCCACGCGCAACATACGGTTCTTATTAACCTGGTAGTGACTCTCATTACAGTTTTTCAGCATATTCATCAGCCAAAGATAAAACATCGGTGAAGCACTTGGCTTTACAATAAGTGGCGAATGTTTATGGGTTAACCATTTTAACGCTTTTAGTGGAATACCCGGGGCAGCCCAAGGAGATGAATAACCATAAGATAACTGGCCTGCATTGGCGAAACTGGTTTCTTCAGCACTTCGGCTTTGGCGATCAACAATCGTTACCTGATGTCCTGCTTGAGCCAAATACCATGCGGAGGTTAGCCCGACTACGCCAGCGCCTAAAACGATAACTTTCATACTGATCACTTAAATGTTGTTAAATCACAAAATAGTTAAATACTATGTAAAAAAAACCTATCTTCTACAATCGATATTAATTAATATCTGTGTTTAGTAATTCTAAAGGCTATGAGTATTGATGAAATTAAAAGGTAACATAGCATCGGGTTTAGTGACGTTTGAGGTAGCGGCCGAATTAGGCAGTTTTACTCAGGCTGGCATTTATTTAAACATTACAACAGGTGCGATAAGTCAGCAGATAAACTTACTAGAAGAACAACTTTCAATAACCCTATTTGAAAGGCACTCGCGAGGCGTTCGATTAACTCAAGCGGGCCAACAATTATATAAAGTAGTAAAAAGCAGTCTTGAAGATATAAGCGAGGTAATTGCAGCGTTACATCAAGAAGAAAATTTCGATGGCGAGGTAAGATTAAAATTAACGCCTTCTTTTGCCTTCAAATGGTTAGTGCCTCGCCTTGAGATATTCTACAATCGTTATCCCAATATTAGCATTCAAACATTTGCTGAAGGTGCGCTAGTTGACCATCAAAGCAATAACTTTGACTTAGCCATTGATTACAGCCAATCGGCTAATTTTCAGCAAAAAAGTGCCTTGTTTTTATCTGAACAATTGCTTCCTGTGATGAGTCCTGAATATTTTAAAGCCTTTAACTGGCAAGATACCTCTGCCGAAAACCAACAAACTATTTGGCAGTCAGTCACGCTATTACATGATGCTCAGCCATGGCATGGCGCAACCAAAAATACCGAGTGGCAATATTGGTTCAAGCACATGGGCATTAAAGCAGACAGTAAGCAGGGGCATTATTTTAATCGAACTGATATGGCTATGGCGGCAGCCGAAGCAGGAATAGGTATAGCCATGGCTCGATATGCCTTAGTTGAAGACGATTTTAAACAAGGAAAGCTGGTTTCGCCATTTAATCCCATAGCAGCCAATGCAGGTTATTACCTGATCCAACATCATTCTTCTTCAGCCATTAACTGCTTTAAGCAATGGTTATTAGATGAAAAACAAAACTTTATTAACTAACCAAAGTTCAAGCTAACCAATCAGAATTCAGGTTAACTAAAAAATATAAATAAATAGTAGAAGAGACTTCACAATGAATGAAACTATAACAGTCACTAAAAGGTAGCCAAAAATAATAGCTATTGCATTGCTCAACTAAGCCATGCAGTGTAAGACAAAGAGCGGTTTAGCTTGATAATATACTTGCCCGCACAAAGTAGAGCACCGCCTCAAATAATTCTGTTTGAATAAAAGCCGTTAAGTATCATAAACAAGCAATATTCACAGCTTGTTAGCACAACAGTGAGAGACGTTTTTTTGAATGCTAAACTATGTGAAAACAGTTGAGTAATAGACGAGAAATCTCAGTATTTCGTACCCTCAAGGATTTAAAAGAGACGTCAATGATGAAAATATGAAGCAACTCGTATCGTCACTTTATGAAAAATGACATTTTATTTTTACCCATGCTCTTGGCCTGTTAGCGTTTGCTATTCTTTCTTGTGCAGGTAAATGCTTTTTTCCTGCAATGATCAACTCTATATTGACCGTGCTAAGACATAGGCAACCGTTGCGTCTTGTTCGCTTAATTGCCAATAAATAGCCTGCTGTTTTATCACTGTCAATTCAGATTTAATAAGCAGAGTGGGCCAGTTAGGGTGGCCCCTGAGCGTTTCATACATGGGATGGTATCTATAGTCAATCTGTATACAGCAGCACCATTAATATCGATTTCAAGGATGCTAATGGCTTTATCAATATCGCCTTGTAGATAACTCAGCTCTGCCGCAACAGTAACAGTGTTAAATCCAACCTTCTGGGCAGATCTAAGCTTAGCCAAGGCTACTGTTAAATATTGATTGCCAATCGTGTAAGACCCTCCCTAAGGTAGCTGTATATTTCGGAGAAATCTTATACTTTTTTATCAAAAGTTACTTTTTCAAACCATCTCACCGCGGCGGCGTATTCGCCACCATGGCCTCTGCGTTACCCAGTATTGATAACCCTAATATATCATTATCGTTGCGGGGAAATATAACTCGGACAGTCGCTGCATATTCATCCCATTGATGCAGCGCCAATAGTGCAAGGTAGTCATATGGGGTTGTTTTAAGGATCTCCGCTGCGGTCTCGCCCAGATTGAGTTTCATCATCGCCCGTGTTGTAGAATTGTAGTCGTTACCAGTGAATTTACCCTGTGACAACTGCAGCGACTTGTGCAGCAATCAGGCCGCCTCGCCTTGGCGGTTTTGCAGGCTTCGTATATCCGACAGAAGTTCGTAGGCCGGCGGGTTATTAGTATTTAAGCCCAGAATTTTTTCTACTTGCTGCTCGGCTTGCGTAAAATGGCCTTAATGCGCTAAAGCTGTTGCGTACATGCTACTTAAGGCTATCGATAGCGGGTCAAGTTTTACGGATTTTTCCAAGGCCAGTGAACTTTGCTGATACTAGCCACCTAAATATAATAGCGCCCCAAGCCAGCCATGGGCCTGCGCATTACTGCCATCAAGCGTGATTGCTTTAGTCAGAAATTTTTCGGCAATAGCATTATTATTTTTGATGTGTATCAGCCCCTTTAGCCCATTCCCCGCGGAGAGCTCTGGGTTAATTGCCATTGCATTGTCGATGACGATATTGGCCTGCCGAAAGGTAATAGACTGAGGCGTTTGGCCGTAATTGGTTTCACCCAATAAAAATTGAGCCAGGGCAACGTTCGTCCAAGCTTGGGCATATAAAGGGTCTAGTTCGGTGGCTTTGACGAAATGCGCCAATGCTGCTTCAATGTCGTCAGGGGTTCTGCGCACAATAAAATACCGGCCTTTGAGGTATTCGTTGTCTGCGGCCACGTTAATTTCACGGGTGTCTCTGCTAGGAATGGTAGCATTTAAGCCCAATTTTTCTTTAAGTGCTGTGATAATAGCGGTAGAAATTTCGTCCTGTACCGCAAAAATGTCAAGCATTTCTCTGTCGTAGGTGGTTGACCACAGATGTTTATCACTTGTCGCTTCGATTAACTGTGCGGTCATTCTTATTTTGCTACCTGAGCGCCTAACGCTGCCCTCAAGTATATTGTCCACCTCGGGCAGACTGATACCTTGCCTTTAAAGGTAAAGGCTGAAGAGCGGGAGGTCACGTGAAGTGTTGGCACCTGTGCCAGCACGTTGAGTATTTTTTCAGAGATACCGTCTGAGAAATATTCTTGTTCGCTATCTGATGACATATTCACAAAGGGCAATACTGCAATGGAGGCATCCGGCACCGCCTTTGTTGTTAATTTGCAAATTATGGAACAATAGCTCTTACAAAAAATTGGATGTCTGGTGCTTACAGTTGCGTTATAATCAGTGCTAGATAATTCTATAATAACAAAGTTGAGCATATCTTTGTCCCACATGAGAAACTGCGAACGTTGCTGTGATTCATACTTTTGCAACTATTCAGGCAACCTGTGGGATCATTGTCCTGCTTGCCGTCGCAGCATATTGGACGTGCAAGACCGTCGGCATTATGATGCCGTGCAACAACAGCTACAGTACGCATATGGCTGGGGCTATAATATAGAATATGACGTTGCCCAATATAACTATATTCTAAACGAAGATGGCAGCCTTACATATAGTTGTAGGCCTAGCCATATTTATCATGCCCAAGTAAGGCAGTTGATAATTGATGGCTTTCTTGCCCGAATCGCCCAAGAATATATTGAGGGTGCTACGTCGCAGTATATGCTTGATACGGCTTACGGCGCTGGAGTTGATGAAGCCTGCCACTCATCTTTTTTTATTCGTCATGAAACAAAAGGATTTACCTTCACTTATAGAGCAGAACCGAAAGTGCATTTTGTCTTTAACGATGCTGGAGACGTTATTTCTATGATTTATCCGCCATTTCAAGATGTGGCTATGAAAGCAGCATATGGGAGAGGATGCGCGGACTATATCAAATTAAATTCAGAATTATGCCATGCCCTTGCTGAACAGCATCAAAAAAAGGCTCTTTTAGCTAAGACGGCTGAAAAGATACGTGAGCAATATTGGGTTCATGAAGATGCTATAAAGTATTTCACTCGATTAAAATATGTCATTTACGTACCTTGGACCGCCATTTACTTCATGGCGTTAGCAGGGGTGGTATCCACCTTATCATATGACGTTTCACAGGGCTGGTGGCCTGAAGTATGGCGAGCAATTCAAACGATATTTTTCTTCATAATTACTTATTTCGTAATGACTATACCTTTAAATGTCATTAACAGCTGGATTAAAGACGCAAACAATGACCTCACCTTAAAAAAACAAGAAGAGCTACTGGCTATTAATGCGGAAGGTAAATATGTGGATTTTGATCATCTTGACGAACTATTCCCAATACCACTGGACGAAGAGATTAATGCAAATAAAGAAAATAAAACACTCGTTTTGGTACGTGATATCGCTATCGTATTTGGCGGACTAGAAATTGCAGTTTATATTTACGATGAGTATGTTTCTCCGTTTGTTTTTTAGTCGCTGCTTAAATAGTATCTATAAAAATGGCAATTCAATCACTATTAATGGCTAAGTGTTAAAGGTGAGGTTAAGCGCATGATGGATAATTCGTTCTACTTACGCGGATAAAATGACTAAGAATAATCCACAGTCGATTTTTATGTACTTCTAGCTCATTGTGGGTGTAGAAGTAATGAGCGGTAAATTTACCGGCCATTACGTTAACATGAGGTGAATTATTCTTGTCCGGTATACCAATACTTAACAATATCCTCTGCCGGTTTACCGCGGATAGATTGAGAGGTGTTAGGGAAACCTTCAAAATTGGGAGTTAACGTGGGTGAAAGCCAATAGCCGGTATGAATATCGACGCTGTTAATCATAAAGGTATCTTGCTCCTCAATCGCTTGCATAATGCCTTCTATCCCCACTGATTGCACAGAAAAGTCAGTGACAAAACTTTCTTGAATACAACTGACTTCAGTCCCATCTTCTAAACTTCCTGGGGTACAGAAACCATCTTCTTTCCAGCCATTGAGAAAAAAGTCTTCACGGCTTTGCACTTGAATAATAAGTGTTACCGGTAATTCTATATTTGACGTACCGTGCCAGCATGGTTGGTTAATATCACCACAATATATTTGCATATGCTGATTGGTCAGTGATTCAAAGGTTTTCTGCTTTACTAGTTCCGTTGTTAGCTTGGCATCTTCTTCGGCGTTAAATTGATTTCCGCAGCACTGCAACGCATTGATTAAAATACTATCTACTCTGGAAAATATTCGTTGATCATTAATTACAGTCCCTATTTGCCCCCAAGTAATCTTACCGTCAAAATTGGCTCTGATATCATCGATAATTTCGGCAAACCGCTCAATATAATATTCTTTTAATTCGTCGGTGTGCAAGGTGAGCCACATCGCGTTCCAGTCAGCTGAAATCCCTTTTATAGCTATTTTTTGGGCATGTTTTGCCTGAATAATCATATTTTTTTGATGTGCATCCAATATAATTTTAAGCTTGTTCAACGTGAGTTTCTCACCTTGCTCAACAATAATATCGCCATCGACATTGTTTTGAGTAAACTGCCAAGAAAAATAAATATCGATGTTGAGCAAACGTGCTTGCTCGACAATATATTCTACATATTTTTTAGGCGTATGATAATTAGCTTCGGCTACTACCCATGGTTCTTGGCTATCGTTCCACTGACCATAATTGTAAACCCAAACCCTTTGTGCACCAGAAGCATTCATTGCTTGTAATGCTTCAAGATACATTAATTTTACATATTCATCTCTGGAACAATTATCGCGTTGAGACTGGGATAGGCCATCATAAATCCAACTAGGGGAGTAGTCTTTAAAACTAATACCTCTCACTATATGGCTAGAAAGTTTACCTCTGGGGGAGGGGGTTTCAAATTTACCCTTATATGATTCAGGGTAGTCAGCAGAATGAGGATTGACGCATGTAGCCGTTAAAGGCGGCGTTGTTACTAGTGGTGGATTTAACACGGTATCGCTACTATTACCTCCGCCACAGGCACTTAGGAGAAAAATAACAACGAATTGAATAAAATACTTGTTTGAGAAAAACATCCACAACCTCTAATAAATGATGTAATTAATAAATCACAGTAAAGGTTGTAAAAATATCCATATAAATTGCAACCCCACGACCCTATGCAATGCACTTAGGCTGGTAGTTTTGCGCCTATTGATTTTCATTAATAGTTGCCAGTTATTTCACGAGTCTACTGTAAGGTAAATTAAAATCAAGGTAATTTATACTCGTCATTAAAAGTACTGGCTCTAGCTATTATAGAAAGAAAAATTATGGAATAGATTGTTAGCCATGGTTCAATTTCACAAAAGAGGTTGAGCGGATGATTGATCATGTTGATATGTTAGTAGCCAGTAAAATGACAACGAAGCAATAAATGCGGTCAAAATAAACTGTCATTTAATCTGCGTCTGGTCCGGTTTATCAATTAGTTATCACGGTTTTATAAGCTAAATAAAGATCGAATCAATAATCCCATGCAAGGCTACTTGTGCCGTTAAGCATAAATGGGTTTTTATGAATATTTTTGTGAATAAAGATAGAAACAAAGTGGGCAGTAAGTTTTATTTATTAAAAAAGTATCAAAAACATTCCAAATAAAGTTGTAACCTGACTTCTTGGTGCGCAAAAGCAGAAGAAAAATTTTGAAATTCTTTGTATAGGTAGAAGTCAACTGTACACCCTTTAGTTGACTTAAGCAGGTCGAAAGTTAACTTGATAATGATTGGCATAGCAACCGTTCCAAAAATTGATTTTTAGACCAATATCATGATCAAAAAATTAGCTACAGTTGTAGAACGAGAATAATCTCTATGGCTGCTGCAAGCTCATTATAGTCTGCCGGCGGCGACTCGTATCTGAACATTCACCTTTACTACCCTCAGCCTCATCTTGGCATTGGGCGTTATTGATTTTGAGCCTGCTTGCAGTAGTGCTGCATTTTGCATTCCGCTGGAGCAATCTTCCGCTTGTTGGCGCGGTTAATGCTGCGGATATTCCATTACTAATAGTTGTTGCCATTGGCGGCATCCCCCTAGTGCTACAGATTTTACTTAAGATTCTGCATTGTGATATTGGCGCTGATTTACTTGCTGTTCTGGTGTTGGTGACTGCCACATGGCTGGATGAATACCTTGCTGCTGTGCTGATTATTATTATGCTTTCCGGTGGTCAGGCGTTGGAGGTCTTCGCCATGCGTAAGGCATCCTCAGTGTTACTTGCACTGGCAGAGCGCATACCCTCCACAGCACACCGAAGACGCGGCGAAAAGGTGGAAGGTATTGCGCTGGCCGATATTGCTATTGGCGACGAAATTGTGATTTTCCGCATGAAACTGCACCGGTGGATGGCGTAGTCATTGATGGAAACGGCTCGATGGATGAAGCATATCTCACAGGTGAACCCTATCAAGTATCTAAGGCACCCGGCACGTCTGTATTGTCTGGTGCCATTAATGGTGAAGCGGTGATCGTCATTCGTGCTGATAAACTGGCGCATGATTCCCGCTATGCCCAAATTATGATAGTTATGCAGGAAGCAGAGCAGAAACGTCCGAGCATGCGACGTATTGGTGATCAGATCGGCGCTGTATTTGCGCCACTTGCTTTATTATTTGCCTTTGCTGCATGGTATTTTACCGGCGATTCAACGCGTTTTTTGGCCGTGTTGGTGGTTGCCACGCCATGCCCGTTGTTGATTGCTATTCCTATCACGTTGATTAGCGCGATTTCTATGGCGGCACGGCAGGCAATCATCATCAAAGACCCAACTGTGCTGGAACTTCTACCAACCTGCCGTACGGCCATTTTTGATAAAACTGGCACACTAACCTTAAGCAAGCCAGAGTTGACGGAAATTATTTTAGTAGATGGTATTAAACGAGATAAAATTCTGCAACAGACGGCAAGTCTGGAGCGTTACTCCAAACATCCGCTCGCCAATGCGATTATTCAGGCGGCAGAAAAAGACAGTCTGGCATTGATGGAAGCTGTCAGCGTTTTTGAAAAACCAGGGCAAGGGCTTGTCGGCACCGTCGACAGCCATGAAATTTTTGTCACCCATCGTAAAAAACTCCTGAAAGACTCACCAGACATTGCCAATACACTCCCCCCAACAGCGGTAGGGCTGGAATGTATTATTATGATGGGCGGTCACTATGTAGCCACCTTCCGCTTCCGAGACACACCACGTGCGGATGGCAAATCATTCATTAGCCATCTTGGGCCTTCACACCAATTCAACAAAGTCATGCTAGTATCGGGTGATCGCGAATCAGAAGTAGCCTATCTAGCAGATTTACTGGGTATCGAAGAAACTCTGGCATCGCAGAACCCTGAGCAAAAAGTTGCCATTGTGCGGAGGGAAACGGCTAAAGCGCCCACATTATTCATGGGCGACGGTATCAATGATGCTCCCGCGCTAGCATCCGCGACTGTGGGTATTGCGTTTGGTCAACACAGTTCTGTGACCGCTGAAGCAGCGGGTGCAGTCATCATGGAAAACACCTTGGAGAAGGTCGATGAACTACTTCATATATCCTCAGCCATGCGTAGAATTGTGCTGCAAAGTGCGATTGGTGGCATGACATTAAGTGTCATTGCGATGGGTTTTGCCGCAGCGGGTTACATCACGCCTGTTACCGGTGCTCTATTGCAGGAAGTGATTGATATTATTGCCATCGCCAATGCATTACGCTTGAGCTTAGGCTTTAAAATAGCAACAGATTTGAACACATAACACAGGCCATTTATGTGGATTTGAGGTCGGATTAAGATGAAACTATTATCAAGTGTTTTAAGTAACTTGTGAGTGACCGCTAACACAGTGAGTTTGTTATAGAAGTCGTCGTTTCTGACCGTCTTTTGAACACTCTTAGCTGTCTGTGGTAAGTCATCTTAAAACGCTAACTTTTGCCACATTCGAAACATTAATAATTGAGTTGATATTTCAGTTTGGGTTAGATTTTTTGTGTCATCCAAACTTAAAAAAACCATAGATAGGCATTTGGTATAGCTTTACCTGAGTTAAACGCATAAGTCTGTCAATATTTAGGAAACTTGTTACAATGCTATTTTTTATTTTAGGTGGTCTATGAATAACAGTAATGAGCCTCTACATGGCATTAAACTTGAACAGATTCTAACCGAACTGGAGAAGGAAGTTGGTTGGGATAAGATGGGTGAATTACTTAATATTCGTTGTTTCACTAATAAACCACGTCTTAAATCAAGTTTGAAATTTCTTCGTACAACCCCTTGGGCTCGCAGTAGAGTTGAAATTTTATATCTAAAAACATTTTGTAGTAAGCATAAAGCTACGGGGAAAGTAATCAGAGGGATACTCTCTCAGAAAACAGCCGTATCAGAAACAACGTCCACCAAGCCCGCTCCCTTTGTTTGGCCAACATAGGACAATTAATAGACGTGATTTAAAGGATTCGACTATCACTGTTTACAACGCTAATAAGCCAAGCAGTAACGAGATAATCTACTCTCATTGCGTCAGCGTGACTAAAGAGGTCCTGTTCAGTATGTTGTTTTTGCGACAGTCCCGAAATTTCAGGGATTGTCTGCCATTGCCAATAAGCCTGTGGGGTCAAGCCTTTGATGTATGACCATCGATACTTCCCTTAGAGTTTAAACGTTTATGACTGAAAAAATCATCACATTAGGATAAAAGTATATATCCCACCTCGCATAAAAAACAAAGCATTAGAAAAATTATTGCTAAGTTATGGCTACATTATAGCTGCTACATTCCGCTCTATGCCCTGAGCTATTTAAAAAGCAATGCGCCACCATAAAGTAAATAAACTCACATAACCTGTTGTGAAGTGAACGAGTTCACCTTGGTCAATCACCAATACTAATGGAGTAACTTGCACACCTAACAAGTTGCTATGCGATTATTATCGTCGTTAATGACATTAAATTAATAACTTTCTATTTCCATGTGTTTTTTTAGTGTCTCATTATTACCAGATTGCATGGCAATACTGTAAACAGGGTAATGCTGTGAAATAGTATCTACAGCAAAACTCATGATGAGAAAAACGATAACAATAAAAGAGATTTTTTTAACCACGGCTTCATTTAATGTCTCTCCTGCAAGACTATTTTTTAATTATTTTTATTTTTCGCTGAGAATAATTTCCATTAAGGCTAACTATTCTAATGTCTTCAATGCGAACTGAAAAGTCGTTAACAATAAATAATTATTAAGGCCAAATGGCAATTACTTGGGGGACTTGGCTTAACTGTCACTTATGCCACTTCGCTGTCCTTAGGTTTTAGTACCTTAACGACAGCAGTAAGTCAGTAAGCGGTCTTTAGCATAGATAAGTTTTGACGAAATTTTGGGTCACTATGAGCCTAAGCGGACAAAGATGAATAACCATCTTATGCTAGAAGAACGGCCAAAATTACCATTCAGCGCCAAACAAAAACAGCCCCCGAAGGAACCGTTGTTGGTTATGCTGGGATAGTGACTACGCTTTACGTTTCTTTGCTATTGTGATTAAACTGAGAAGGCTTAAGCCAAACAGCCACACCGTGGCAGGAACAGGCACGGGCATTGGGGGAATGTCTATAAAAAGTCGGCCTAGCGCATTCAGGTTGTCGCTAGGAAGAAGTCCAATGGAAGACGCACTGCCGATACCATTGATATTCAAGGAACTGGTTGAGCGCAAAATATCCGCTGCGGACGCGCTCAGAGAATTGCCAGCTGTCAACGAGAATTCATTGTTGATCATTGAACCGTCAATAGAATCTATCTGCAGATTCAGTGCGTCGATATCATCGGTAGCGTTTAGACCAAAACTGGTATGGGAGCTGTGTAATATAGGTGCAGTTGAGGCCCCTATAGATGTCTGGAAAATATCTCCCGGTGAGAATCCAGCAAGAATTCCGCCCGTCTGTAAAGAAGAGGACCCAGCCGTTAGGGAGAAGAATAGTGTTTGATAAAACGTTGGATCAACTAGCTGCAAATCAGTTGGCTGTAAAAATGCAGCGTTGATGTCCTGATCTAAAAAGGGAACCCAAGTAAAATTATTTTGCAAGAAATGACTGTTTGCAAGTTCACTCTCAAAATATAAGGCTGATGCGGCATCGCCGAGTGAAAAGCGCGCGTTAACGTCGGAGCCCGGCTGACCTTGGGAAGCTTTATCCACACTGAAATGCCGGCAACAGTTCCCCATTACTCCGGCCGACATTGCGTCAATGTCATCACCTACCGTCAAACCCAGCTGTGAAGCGGTAAATGAGATATTGCCTGTCTGATCAAATAAATCAGCACTGCCGCTGAGAGAACACTCCCGCTTGTGCGCCAGAAACGCAGACCAAGCTCGCGATAAGTACTATACCCGCGTGCAATAGACGTAATTTCATATTCTCTTCCTTTTTAATCCATTATCGTTAGTTTTCGTTGTCAACCATTAAAATAGTTATGCTATAAATATACGTAATTAGATACAAAGAACATATCAAACTTAAAATACTAAACAATTTCAAAGTAATGATGATTTACACAAACACTAATGAAGTAACAATAACTTTTCACTATGGTGTTTATCAATTTGTAATATATAGTAAATAAAGTCAGATCAAACTGACTTAAATCAGTTTCAGTATAATTAGATGATTTAAGTTGGATGGGACCTACAAACCAATATATTCAACAGATAACGACCACCTAGCAAGTGACTTGTAATCAGTGGTATTCATATGTCGCCCGTTGTTATATAAAACACTCAACCCATTGGTTTCATGTATGAAAATGATGATATTAATATAAATGTAATTAACATCAAATGTGGTAAAAAAATATGAATCTCCTAACTAAATTAGTATTCCCCCGTTGTTAATGAAGGTCTAATATTAGAAATCAACATCAAGTGATGAAACTCAAGGCTTGCAGCGGACGTTATCTATAACGATGTTCTAACTTCTGCAATGCGTACAAAGTTAGCACTGTCTATGATGAATGACTATATGGTGGCTTTGTTGTCTATTAATATAGAGCTAGGTAAACACTTTCTGAATAGTAAAGAAATTCAAAAAATTATTGATGTTAATGTCCGCAATGTCGGATCAAAAGTCATAAGCGAATGATTGATGTTAACGACTGCTTTGGCTTAGTTGTCCCCCCTGTGTCAGTCTAGATGACTCAATGACAAGACTTCCATTAAAAAACATATATTTCAATTTATGGGTAACGTGGGCTATCAGGAGACTGTTAACTCAATGTGGTTGTTCAGCTGTGTCCACTCTAGATCAAAGTTAATTTAAATTTTTTGGAAGATATTTTCGTACCTAAACATAATAATTACAGTTTTCGACTTTATTCAACGGTTCCCAACTTTATCTAGTACCCACAACAGTAGCAAAGATATGAGCTAGTTCACGTTGCAGCAAAGCAGTATGAATCTTTCATTAGTTTCATGGTGTTAATGAGTAAAGTACATTAGCTTCAGTACTTACAACTGCTTTTAAGATGAACTAAGTGATATAAAAATAGTTAAACTTAATCCAAAGGCTCAACCATTGAGCTTAAATAAGTCATAAAAGCCCTACTGGCTTGAGAAACAGAATGATTTTTTTTCCACGCTAAACTTAATTTAAATTCAATTTTTGGCTCAAAAGGTATGGAGGTCATCTGCGGCTCGTTTTGTAAAATACGCGCTAGACAAGTGGTAATACCAACGCCATTGCGAACCAATGACTTTTGCAGCTCAATAAGATTAGTTTCCATACGAACATCTAATGCTAAGTGATGTTTTTTTGCATACTGACTAACCACTTCACGTAAAAAATAGCCTTCATGAAATAATACCAGTGGCTGTTGGCAAAACTGTGCCAGTGATAGGGTTTTCTCAGCAGCTAGTGGGTGCGACTTTGCCATGCCGGCAACAACTTCCTCATTAATCAGCTCAGTGTAACGCAGTTGTGAATTTTCTAAATCACCACGTACCAGCGCTAAATCAAGTTCGCCGTTCAGCAACATTTTTTCCAGCGCTGCGGTACCTTGGTCAACTAAGTGTATTTTTATTTTTGGATGTTTTTGTTTAAATGCGGTCAATATTTTTGGGAAGTAGTAAGAGCCCATCATGGCTGAAACGCCAAAACGAATGGTGCCCCGTTCGATATTTTTTAACTCTTCTAATTCTAATTCAACTTGTTTTACTTGGCTTAATAGTTGGGTAGACAATTTGTATAGCACTTCACCTTCAGCAGTTAATAAAGCGTTTTTTTCCGCACGGTTAATTAACTTTAGCCCAACTTCTTGTTCTAGCTTTTGAATGGCGATAGTTAATGCGGGTTGAGCAATACCTATTTTATGTGCTGCCCGCGTAAAGTTGCCCAGTACGGCTAATTGACAAAAATATTCGAGACGTTTCAAATTCATATCAGTAAGTGCTATAAGTAAAAATTATGAAAAATATAATAACTATATATTATATTTATTTATGTTTTAAGGATAGAGTAGAATCATAAATCAAACTATTACTGCAAAACAGTAGATACAGGGTAATCCTATGAGTCAAAAATTAACTGCTTTTAACTGGCAAGATCCGATGTTTCTTGATGGTCAACTCACTGAAGAAGAGCGTATGATCCGCGACTCTGCCCATGACTATTGCCAAGAAAAACTTCAACCACGTGTGCTTGAAGCTAATAGAAATGAACACTTTGATCGCGAAATAATGCGTGAGTTAGGTCAGTTAGGTTTATTGGGTGCTACTTTACCCGCTCAATATGGTGGCAGTGAAATCAATTATGTCAGCTATGGTTTAATTGCTCGTGAAGTAGAGCGCGTTGATAGTGGTTACCGCAGCGCGATGAGTGTGCAATCGTCATTGGTTATGCACCCGATCTATGCTTATGGCAGTGAAGAACAACGTATGAAGTATTTACCTAAACTTGCTTCAGGTGAATGGGTTGGCTGTTTTGGTTTGACTGAGCCTAATTCAGGTAGCGATCCAGCTTCTATGACCACTCACGCTAAGAAAGTCGAGGGTGGCTATTGTGTAACGGGTAATAAAATGTGGATCACGAATTCACCCATCGCGGATGTTTTTGTGGTTTGGGCAAAACTTGAGGGTAAAATTCGTGGCTTTGTCCTTGAAAAAGGTATGGATGGTTTGTCTGCGCCAAAAATTGAAGGTAAATTCTCTTTACGTGCTTCAATAACCGGCGAAATTGTAATGGATAACGTGTTCGTGCCTGCTGAAAATATGTTCCCTGAAATTACAGGGTTAGCTGGGCCTTTTGGTTGTTTAAATAAAGCGCGTTATGGTATTGCTTGGGGCTCATTAGGCGCGGCAGAGTTTTGCTTTAATTCAGCGAGAAACTACACCGCAGATCGCGAACAATTTGGTCGTCCTCTATCGGCTAATCAGCTCATTCAAAAGAAACTGGCTGATATGCAAACTGAGATATCGCTTGGTCTACAGGGCTGCTTACAAATGGGTCGTTTAATGGATGCGGATCAATGTCCGGTTGAATTAATCTCATTAATGAAACGTAATAACTGTGGTAAATCACTTGATATTGCTCGTGTTGCTCGTGATATGCACGGTGGCAATGGTATTAGTGATGAATATGGCGTAATTCGTCATATGATGAACCTTGAAGCGGTTAATACTTACGAAGGTACACATGATGTTCATGCACTAATTTTAGGTCGTGCCATTACAGGCCTTCAGGCTTTTTGTTAACGATTAGCGCATAAATAACCAAATATAAGGCATTTATTTTAATTACTAGTGGTTCTAATTATTAAATAAATAACGCAGTAGTAAGTTATTTTAACCAGTAAAAATGATCAGATAATGAGTGAACTTGGTATAAGCATATTAGCTAGATAACAACGGCTACAGAATAAGTTAAGGGCATGTCAATGAGAGTTGACATGCCCTTATTAATTTTATGACAATTAAGACTCTGTTGATTAATGTGCTATAAAAATTTATTTATTTTGGCCGCGCGCTATTCATAGCTTGAACTATTTTTATCACTGAACTGGTTTGAGAAAAATCCTCTAGCGCTATTGGTAATTTTTGTAACCAATTAGGGTGCTGATCAATGGTACCTGGAATATTCACTTGTTCAGATATTTCTAAGGCATCCTCCAATGGAATGAGTTGAATATGACTTGGCGAAGCGGCTAAATATTTTTGCACAGCAATGCTCAGCTCGGTATTCATCAGAGCGGGTTCAAGTGGTGGCGCTTTGCTCATATCGATTACTTGCAGATCGTTTAAAGCTGCAAGCAGGTTTTCACGTTCACTGGCGCGTGCATCTCTATCAGCATGTTCGGCTTCAACATTAGGATAAAGTTTAAGTTGTTGACGCCATTGTAAATCTCGCCCTTGCCACCAACCCGTTAATGTTGCTGTGTCATGGGTAGCAACCGTTATCACTGATTGAGGGGGGAAGTTTTCAGGGCGTTTGAATAAACCAGACTCCCAGCGTTCAAAAAACAATACTTTGAAAGATAAAAGACCTGCATTTTGAATAGTTTCGCTAAATCCTTCAGGCACATTACCTAGGTCTTCGCCAATCACAACACAATGATTACGACGAGACTCTAAGGCGATCACCCGTAAAATATCATCCCAAGGAAAATTAATATAAACACCTTCATTTGCTGCCATGCCTGGCGCTACCCAATATTGACGCATTAAGCCTAAAATATGATCAATACGTAAAGCACCGGCATATTGCATACTGCTACGAAGTGCTTTTACTAATGGCTGATAGCCCTGTTTTTGTAATGCGACAGGGTTAATCGGCGTTAATCCCCAGTTTTGTCCTAGCGAGTTCATACCATCGGGTGGTGCGCCAATTGAAGCACCAGCAACATAAAGTTCTTTATCAGACCAAACATCAAAGCCTGAGCCATCACAGCCTACCGCTAAGTCAAGATATAAGCCAATCGCCATATTTTTGTCGACTGTATATTGAGTGACGGCACTCAATTGTTGATGAGCTATCCATTGTAAGAAACAAAAGTACTCAATACGTGTAGCATGAGCAAGTTGAAATCTATGCACCTCTTCACTATCTGGATCTTGAAAGTTGGTTGGCCAATCTTGCCAACCATAAGCATTTTTATCCGCTATATTAAAATACTCATATAAAGTATCAAAGGTGGCAAAACGCTGTAATTTTTGACCGTTTATTTGTTTAAAATGATCAAACTCGACTGACATTTTTTTATAACAATCGGTTTTATCAGTACTGGTATCGTAGTGATAAAAATCTTCAAACAACAACTCGGTGATGTCAAACTTAAGTTTTGCAACCGCAGAGTAATCAATCAAATTACTGGCTTTAGCATCAGTAATGTTTTTCTGAAAGGTTTTAGTTTTTACTTTTAGTTGTGCAAGTTCGCAGTATTCAAAGTTGGCGACCTTGGTGACATCTATATAAAGTGGATTTAAAAAGCAACGACTTGATGGTGAATAAGGGCTGCGATGAGCAGGATTTTGTTGATAAAGCGGATGCAATGGATTTAATCCAATAGCAGAGGCTTGTTGCTGCGCTGAGGTTTCAACAAGTTTAGCTAAATCAGTAAAGTCACCTATCCCCCAATTATTTTTACTACGCAGTGAGTACAACTGGGCAGTGTAGCCCCAGATTTTATTCACTGAAGCTGCTTGAGCGCTGTAACAGTTTTTAGGTGCATAGAGCAGCGGACAACTGGCTTGAACATCACCAAAACTTATCGTCAGTTGGTAATAACCTTGCTCAACCTTAGGTAAAACTAGTAAATATTGGTAATATTGTGTTTCAGCTATTTTTTCCCCAGCAATAATTTTCATGTCGTCAACGTTAATCGAGCCTATGACTTCACTGGCTATTTCACTGGCTATTTCACTGCCTACCTCAGGTGTTACCTTCCAATTGAGTAATAACTTACCCATTTTAGGCAGACTTACTCTAATCACATGTTGTTGTTCTTCAAGTTTGGCAATATGAACAACAGGTAATATATTAAGCCACTGACTTTGCTTTAAAAAAGCGATTGATTCAGTTAATGACTTGTCATCCAATTCGAACCCCATTGCTTTTAACAACGCGCGTTTCGCCTGGTCTTTAGCATGCACTTGATCGCCGAATGTCCCTGTGTAACTTGAGTGAAAACCCACTATATCGGCTAACTGTTCGATGAGACTCATGTAAACTCTCTTTTTATTATGAAATAAAATTACATACTGTTGTAATTTTAACAATTTATAGTTTAGAATTACAGCAGTAAAAGCTTTTTACAGTACTTTTTTAGCTGTTAAATTATTAAATGTAATTTTTTTACATAACTTTGCAACAAAAATGAAGTTGTATTGTAAGCAAAATAGTAAAGTTACTTTAATAATGCCGGTTAGTTTTTATAATTGACTCGATTTATATTTTTCTATCATGGCGATATATAAATGACTATTGCAATCAACAACACACATTATTGGCAATTAGTTGTAAAATTTAGCACTTAAATAAAGTGAAATCACTGATGTTAGATCAATTAGTGCATTATTTATGGAGAATAACAATGCTAACTAAGAAATTTTTTAAAACCAAAGATGTAACTGAAGTTACTTTTGAATTTAATAGAAGTAACGTAACAACAGCCGCACTTGTTGGTGATTTTAATGACTGGCAAGCCATTGAAATGAAGTTTAATAAAAAAACACAGAGTTTTAAAACCAAGCTGAGATTACCTAAGGGGGGCATTTTTCATTTTCGTTACCTCTTAAATGCGACTGAGTGGGAAAACGATTATCAAGCTGACCAATACTTACCCAATGAATTTGGCAGTGAAAATAGTGTAGTAGTCACTACTCCTTAAAATGTAACTGAAATTATGGTTATGATGGATAAGTATTGAGTAAAGCCTTTGTCTTTTACTTTATAAATGACGAACACTATCTTAATAGAATAGAATAAAATCAAGAGCTAATGTCAAGTTCAAGTTTAGCTTTTGATGATTTAATTTATAAGAAACTTTAATTTATTACTTTAATCAAGATGGCATTCTGTAATAAATTAAACAATAATTATCTGTCTTATGTTACTGGAGCAACATGGAACATTATAGAATGGAGCCCGGCAGTGTCTATCCAATAGGCGCCACTGTTACCGAAACTGGGGTTAATTTTGCTATTTTTTCAGCTCATGCTGAAAAAATTGAACTGTGTATTTTTGACCAATATGGCAGCAAAGAATTAAAACGCTTTGTTTTACCCCAGCGTGAGCATGATATTTGGCATGGTTTTCTTAAAGGCGCTAAAGCCGGGTTAGTTTATGGTTATCGCGTTTATGGGCCTTATAATCCAGAGTTGGGTCATCGCTTTAATCATCATAAGTTATTGTTAGATCCCTATGCCAAAGCATTAACGGGTAAATTTTCATGGTCAGATCGTCACTTTGCTTACAATGTTAATGATCCTAAAAAAGATTTATCGTTTGATGCTAGAGATAATGCCGATGTCATGCTCAAAGCTGTGGTTACCGACGTCTCTGCAACGCTTGTGCAAAGAAAGCCCATCGCGTGGAAAAACACCGTTATTTACGAAGGCCATGTTAAAGGACTAACGGCACTTAACCCTCAAGTACCTGACCACTTACGCGGTTCTTTTTTAGGTATTAGTCATCCGGCGATGATCGCTCATTATCGTGCTATTGGTATCACAACGATAGAATTACTACCGGTACAGCAATTCATTTCAGAGCAATTTTTAACGGACAAAAAACTGTCCAATTATTGGGGCTATAACTCACTGGCGTTTTTTGTGCCCCATCAAGATTATTTAAACCAACATCAAATACTTGACTTTCAACGCATGGTTGATGAACTGCATCAGGCCGGTTTTGAAGTGCTGATTGATGTGGTTTACAACCATACGTGTGAGGGAAATAGATTAGGGCCAACGCTAAGCTTTAGAGGTATAGATAACCTTTCTTACTATCGCTTAAATTCTGCTGAACCCCGATATTATATTAATGACACTGGCTGTGGGAATACCCTGAACATCAGTCATCCCCGTGTATTGCAAATGGTGATGGACAGTTTACGTTATTGGGTTCAGGTGATGGGTGTTGACGGCTTTAGGTTTGATTTAGCCACTATTTTAGGGCGAGAGCTACATGGTTTTGATAAAAGTAATGGCTTTTTAGACGCTGTTTTACAAGATCCCATTCTCAATAGTGTAAAAATGATTGCCGAGCCATGGGATATTGGTCCCGGAGGCTACCAATTAGGCGGGTTCCCATCGCCGTGGTCTGAATGGAACGACCGTTATCGAGATACCATGAGACGTTATTGGCGAGGCGATAAAGGCTTATTGCCTGAGTTTGCCCGCAGAATTCATGGCTCAAGTGATATTTTTGAACACAGTGGTCGTCAACCCTTTGCTAGCATCAATTTTCTTTGTAGTCATGATGGTAATACTTTACGTGATTTAGTCAGTTATCAAGACCGCCATAATGAAGCCAACGGTGAAAACAATCGCGATGGTCATTCTGATAATTTTGCCCATAATCACGGCATAGAGGGTGAAACTAGCGATGAGGCTATTTTGTCGCTTAGATTACGGCAAATAAAAAACATGATGGCAACACTTATGTTGTCTCAAGGCGTACCTATGCTGCTGGCAGGAGATGAAATAGGACGTAGTCAACAGGGCAATAATAATGCTTATTGCCAAGACAATGAAATAAATTGGTTAAATTGGGATGAAAACGCGCTCTATGCGCAAGAACTTAAGTCATTTACCGCTAGCTTGGCTGCACTCAGAAAACGCTTTTCTATGTTAAGCCATAATCGGTTTATTCATAAAGATGATAAAAAATCTTCCGTGGATATCACCTGGTTCCATCCGTCAGGCTTTGCCATGCAAAAAGATCATTGGCATTCTCATCATGCGGCAACACTAGGTTATTTGATACAAGAGAAAGCGCCAGATACTCCGGTTATTTTATGCCTGTTTCACGCGGGAGCAGAGCCGATAGAATTTCAATTGCCAGAGATTGAGACCATAAAGCACTGGCAAGTCATGATTGATTCAACGTCGAGCAGTGAGCAAGCAGAAGTACGAAATATACCGGCAGAACGACTGATTACTATGGCACCATTTTCAACCATTGTTTTATTAAATAATTGATTATAATAAATAGGATGTACTGATTGATGAATAAAAAAAATACTCAATGTGAAATTACTGCATCGGATGGTAGTGTTCTGATGAATGAACACACCTTTTCAGAAGACTTAGCCCGACATTTTCATTTTTCATTAGGTCGTGACAAGATGCAAAAGTCGCACTTATATCTTTATAACGCGCTCGCCATCACTATTCGTGATCGTTTAGTGGCGCAATGGCGAGCAACTAGAGAATCTCGAGGTCATCAGCGCCGTGTGGGTTATATTTCATTAGAATTTTTAATGGGCCGCACACTTAATAACGCTATTTTAAATTTAGATTTAGATGATACCGTTCGTGATGCTTTAAAAGGTTATTGCTGTGATTTAGAAGATGTTGAACAAGCAGAGCATGACGCTGGCCTAGGTAACGGTGGTTTAGGACGTTTAGCGGCCTGTTTCTTAGATAGCTGTGCAAGTTTGTCTTTACCCGTTATAGGCTACGGTATTCGTTATGAATACGGCATGTTCAATCAAGAAATTAAAAATGGCGCGCAAGTTGAGCATCCTGACAATTGGTTACGTAATGGTAATCCATGGGAAATTGCCGCACCTGAAAAAACCATCAGAGTTAAATTTTTTGGTCATGTTGATGTGATTAAAGAGCGCAATGGGCAGCAGCATCGCCAATGGAATAATACTCAAGATGTGCTTGCCGTACCTTATGACATGCCGATTCCTGGCTATCAAAATGGTATTGTTAATACCTTAAGATTATGGAAGTCTGAAGCGACAGATGAATTTGATTTAGAAGAATTTAACGCCGGTAGTTATACTGAATCGGTCGCTAAAAAGAATCTAGCTGAACAAATCACTATGGTACTTTATCCAAACGACAGTAGTGAAAATGGTAAAGAACTGCGCCTAAGACAACAGTACTTTTTATCTTCAGCATCCCTGCAAGATACGATTAATAGTTATGTTGAAAACTGTGGTGACAACTTTGATCAATTTGTTGAACTGAATAGTTTTCAACTCAACGATACCCATCCAAGCATTGCTGTCGCTGAATTAATGCGTATTTTGATGGATGACTATTTTATGTCATGGGATGACGCTTGGAATATTACTTCACAAACAATGGCGTACACCAATCATACGCTATTACCTGAAGCGTTAGAGAGGTGGCCTGTAAGTTTATTTGCTAAGCTAATCCCGCGTATTTTAGAAATTATTTATGAAATTAATGCCCGCTTTCTTCAACAGGTTGCTGTTGCATGGCCTGGAAATTCGAGTAAGCAACAAGCAATGTCATTAATTGAAGAAGGCCATGAACCACAAGTACGTATGGCACACTTAGCGATTGTGGGTAGTTATTCAGTTAATGGTGTGGCGGCTTTGCATACTAAACTGTTAAAAGCCGGACTATTTAATAACTTCTACCAACTTTGGCCTGAAAAATTTAATAATAAAACTAATGGTGTTACTCCACGCCGTTGGTTATCTCATTGTAATACCAGTTTAGCTAAACTTATTTCAAGTAAAATTGATAAAGGCTGGGTTGCTGATTTTGCTCATGTAGCTCAATTAAGTAAATTTGCTGAAGAGCACGCTTTTCAAGAAAAATGGCGAGCAAGTAAACAGGCTAATAAAGCTGTTTTAGCTGACTATGTAGAACAAGCAACAGGTGTTAAGTTTGGTGTTGATATGATGTTTGATGTGCAAGTTAAACGTATTCATGAATACAAACGTCAACTACTGAATATTTTGCATGTTATTGGTTTATATGATCGTATTCGTAAAGGCGATACCGCTGATATTACACCACGTTGTGTTCTTATTGGCGGTAAAGCGGCTCCAGGCTATGTTATGGCCAAGGAGATCATTAAACTGATTAATAATGTCGCTGACACCATTAATTTAGACCCTAAAGCCGCTAAGTACTTAAAAGTTGCTTTTATACCAAATTACAATGTTTCTGCGATGGAAATTATTTGTCCTGCAACCGACTTGTCTGAGCAAATATCAACGGCAGGTAAAGAAGCCTCGGGTACGGGTAACATGAAATTTATGATGAATGGTGCGCTAACCATAGGGACATTAGATGGCGCAAACATTGAAATTAGAGATGCGGTTGGCGCAGAAAACTTTTTCTTATTTGGCGCTCAAGCTCATGAAATTTCAGCTATTCGAGCAAATTATCAACCTAACGACATTATCGCTAATTCCGCAACGTTATCGGCGGTAATGCACTTGTTAGAAAGTGGTCACTTTAATTTATTTGAACCCTGTATTTTCGATTCAATTATTAATGCTATTCGTGACCCGCATGATATGTGGTTAACCGCTTATGATTTTGACAGTTATTTTCAAGCTCAACGCCTTGTCGATAAAGCTTATAACGATCAAACCTTGTGGACCAAAATGAGTATTTTAAACACTGCGGCTAGTGGTGTGTTTTCGAGCGATCATACGATTAGGCAATATCGAGATGAAATATGGAAGCTTTAGTGATTTACTTACTTAATAAGTAAAACGCTATTTCTTGAACGTTAATTAATGTTTATAAAGGACAAGTTATGCCCAATAATGTAGAAAGAAGAATAAGTAATTTAACAAAAGAGACTTACGCGTTGATTTTGGCGGGGGGCCGAGGTTCACGATTGTATGAATTAACAGACAAAAGAGCTAAGCCAGCAACATTTTTTGGTGGTAAGTTTAGGATCATCGACTTTCCTTTATCTAATTGTATTAATTCAGGCATTAGGCGCGTTGGTATTGCAACTCAATATAAATCACACTCGTTGATTCGTCATATCAACCGTGGTTGGGGACACTTTAAAAAAGAATTAGGTGAGTCAATTGAAATTTTACCGGCATCGCAGCAAAAGGGTGATGGTTGGTATTTAGGCACGGCAGATGCTGTTTTTCAAAACATTGATATCATTAGACATGAATTGCCAAAATACGTCATGATTTTATCAGGTGATCATGTTTATCGTATGGATTATGGTCCATTACTGGCCGAGCATGTTGCTAATGAGGCTGATATGACCGTTTGTTGTATTGAAACCTCGGTTGAAGAAGCCGCGGGTCAGTTCGGTGTAATGACCGTTGATGAAGACAGTCGTGTTTGTCGATTTGATGAAAAACCGGCCAATCCATCTGAAGTGCCTGGTAAACCCGGTGTTACCTTAGCGTCAATGGGTAACTATGTTTTTAATACTGAGTTCTTATTTGAGCAACTAGAAAAAGATGCCGCAGAAGCAGGCTCAAGTGGCGATTTTGGTAATGACATTATTCCTAAAATAATCAAATCTCATCGGGTATTTGCTTTTCCATTTAAAGACCCTGATAGCGAAAAACAACCTTACTGGCGTGATGTAGGTACTTTAGATTCTTTTTGGGAAGCTAATATGGAATTAGTTGAGCCTGAGCCTCAACTTAATATGTACGATGAAAACTGGCCTATCTGGACTTTTCAAGAACAAACCGCCCCAGCTAAATTTGTTTTTGACCAAGACAATCGTCGTGGTATAGCGATCGACTCTACAGTATCTGGCGGCGTTGTTGTCTCGGGTGCTACTGTGAAACGCTCTTTGTTATTTTCAAAAGTAAGAGTTAACTCTTATTGTGACATTGATGAGTCGGTTGTTTTACCTGGGGTTATTATTAATCGCAACAGTAAAATTAAAAAAGCCATTATCGATCGAAGCTGTGTTATTCCAGAAGGTATGGAAATTGGCATAAATCATGATGATGACCGTGCGAATGGCTTCAGGGTTACTAATAAAGGCGTGGTTCTAGTCACTAGAGATATGCTTGAAAAACTAGAGAAGCCTACTAACTAGTTAGTGATAAGCAGGATTAATTTAACAGGTAATTTCTAATATAGATGAAATTACCTTAGTTATTATCAATTTTACTTAACTTTTATAGCAGTTTATACATGTTAGTTTGTCATGAATTATCGTGAGTAAACTTTAGATTTTATTTTGATTAATTACAATTAATCTCTTTTTTTTTAATGATTTATTTTAAAGTCATGAAATCTAGGTTGGTAAAAGTAATCACATAAAGAGTTAACGATATACTAGGAAGACACAATGAATAACCTAGCAAAAAGCTTGTTAGATAACGAGTTGGTTAAAGCAATAGTTAATCTACAACATCAAGATGTTTTTTCTGTCTTAGGCATGCATAATCACCCAACAGTGAGCGGATTAATTGTGCGAGCTTTTTTACCTGAGGCACTCAGTGTCGAGGTAATCGATAGCAAAAATAATAAATTGGTGGCAACACTAAATAGAGTTGATCAAGCTGGACTTTTTGAAGGAAAATTAGGTCGAAGAAGAAATACATTTGATTACCGTTTACGCGTTTATTATAAAAATGAAAGCATTATTGTCGATGACCCATATCGTTATCCCTCTTTATTAACGCAACAAGACTTATACCTTTTTTGTGAAGGTACTGACGAACAAACCTATCAATGGATGGGCTCGCATGAAGTTACAGTAGATAATGTCCAAGGAACACATTTTGTTTTGTGGGCGCCTAACGCGTCTCGTGTTTCTGTAGTGGGCGATTTTAACTTTTGGGATGGTCGACGTCATGTCATGCGCAAACATCTAAGCTCTGGCGTTTGGGAAATATTTCTCCCTAATGTTGCTGCTAATGCCAGTTATAAATACGAAATAGCCGATCAAAACTTTCAAATTCAACCTTTAAAAGCCGACCCCTATACTTTTTCTATGCAACTTGCCCCTGAAACTGCGTCGAAAGTTATGCAAAATAGTGACTATCAATGGCAAGACGAGCAGTGGATAAATGAACGCGACACGTCATCTAATCAATATAATGGCGCGGTTTCTATTTACGAAGTGCATTTAGGCTCTTGGAAAAGAAACCAAGAAAATAATGTTGATCATACGCACGCACCGAATTATTTAACTTACCGTGAATTAGCTGAGCAATTAGTGCCCTATGTTGTAGAAATGGGCTTTACCCATCTGCAACTTATGCCGGTAAGTGAATACCCTTTTGATGGTTCATGGGGTTATCAACCGATAGGACTTTTTGCACCTACGGCACGTTTTGGTAGTAGCGATGACTTTAAATTTTTTGTTGATTGTTGTCACCGCGCAGGTATTGGTTTGCTACTGGATTGGGTACCGGGACATTTTCCAACTGATGAGCATGGTACGGGTCAGTTTGATGGCACTTGTCTTTATGAACACGAAGATGTTCGCAAAGGTTTCCATCCTGATTGGCAGACCCTTATTTATAACTACGGTCGCGCAGAAGTACAAAGCTATTTGATCAGTAATGCTATTTATTGGTTAGACCAATTTCATATTGATGGCTTACGCGTTGATGCCGTTGCCTCTATGTTGTATTTAGATTACAGCCGAGAAGCGGGCGAGTGGTTACCTAATATTCATGGCGGCCGAGAAAATTTAGAAGCGATTGAATTGTTACAACAGGTTAATACTCGCTCTTATGCCAAACATCCTGGTGTTATGATGGTTGCTGAAGAATCAACTGCTTGGCCCGGTGTGTCTAAACCGGTTGACGCTGGTGGTTTAGGCTTTGGCTTTAAATGGAACATGGGTTGGATGAATGACACGTTAAAATTTATGGCTCGTGATCCCATTCATCGTCAACATCATCACAGCGAAATGACCTTCGGCTTAGTTTACAGTTTTAGTGAAAACTTTGTTTTGCCTATTAGTCATGATGAAGTCGTGCATGGTAAAGGCTCACTACTCAATAAAATGCCGGGCGATGATTGGCAAAAGTTTGCCAATTTACGCGCGTATTACGGTTTTATGTGGACCCATCCTGGGAAAAAATTATTGTTTATGGGCTGTGAATTTGCTCAACGTGAAGAATGGAATCATGACCAAAGTTTAGATTGGCATTTACTTGAGCATGCTAATCATAAAGGCGTACAAACGCTGATTAAAGATCTTAATCACATTTATCGAAATATTTCAGCGTTACATGAGCTTGACTGCGATAATAACGGTTTTGAATGGCTAGACTCACAAAATAATAAACAATCAATCTTGATTTATTTAAGAAAAGGGCAAGCAGGCACAGCACCCGCTTTAGTTGTTGTTAATTTGACACCCAGCAGTTACGAAAACTTTTGTGTCGGTGTGCCTTTGTCAGGTTTTTATCGAGAATGTTTAAACACTGATAGCAGCAACTATGGCGGTAGTAATATCGGCAATGGCGGCGGTGTCTACTCAGTAAATGAGCCTTACGCAGGTCAAGAAAACCTACTTATTATGTCTGTTCCTCCTTTAGCGACCATGATTTTTGAATGGCAAGCAAAAGACTAAGTTGCCGTCATAAATTGATGGGCTGTTATCATTACTTTCTGGTGATGACGAGTGATAATGTAGCTTTGGGCAAGTGTTTTGTAGGTCGGACTTCAGTCCGTCAACCGTTAAGCAGGACATTAATATGCTGGGCGAAAAAATTATAGCGATTTTTTTCGACCAGCATTGATAGCAGAGCAGACAAATTTTATTTAACCTGATGGACTAAAGTTTAATCTACAGGTGATTCTAGGCAAAGACAGATTATTTTTAAGGGTAAGTTATGACCACTGAGCAAGTAAAGCAAAGCAAGCAAATAAAGACTCAAGCATTTACCGATCAAAAACCTGGTACTTCGGGCTTAAGAAAGAAAGTGACTCAATTCCAGCAAACAGGTTACTTGGAAAATTTTGTGCAAGCGGTCTTTAATACCATTGCGCCTTGTACTGGCAAAAAGTTGGTATTAGGCGGAGATGGACGATTTTATAACCGTGAAGCGATACAAGTGATTATCTGCATGGCGGTGGCCAATGGATTTACTCATATCTTGGTCGGTCAAGGCGGCATTTTATCAACACCGGCCGCCTCTTGTGTGATCAGAAAAAACCAAGCCTGCGGTGGTATTATTTTATCCGCTAGTCATAACCCTGGAGGACCAGACGAAGACTTTGGGATTAAATTTAATGGCGAAAATGGTGGACCTGCGCCTGAAAAATTAACTGAGGCAATTTTTCAACAAACCTTATCTATGGAGCAATACCTGAGTATTGACGCTACTGATATTGAACTTGACCAACTAGGTACAGTGCAAATAGCACAGTGTAAAATTGATATTATTGATCCCGTTAATGATTATGCCGATTTGATGGAGTCGATGTTTGATTTTACAGCTATGAAACGCTTGCTTACACAAGGCGATTTTCGTCTATGTTTTGATGCCATGCATGCGGTTAACGGCCCTTATGCCAAAGAAATACTTGAAAAACGTTTAGGTGCGCCTGCTGGCTCTGTCATTAATGGTGTGCCATTAACCGACTTTGGTGGTGGTCATCCTGATCCTAACCTAGTGCATGCTCATGAGCTTGTAGCTTTATTATATGGTGATGACCCCTTTGATTTTGGCGCCGCCTCAGATGGTGATGGCGATCGCAATATGGTGTTGGGTAAGCAGTTTTATATTAATCCGTGCGATAGTTTAGCAATATTAACGGCCAATGCTAATTTAATACCGGCTTACGCTGAAGGTATTGCAGGTGTTGCTCGTTCAATGCCAACCAGCAGAGCGGTTGATCGAGTAGCCAAAGCGATGAATATACCCTGTTATGAAACACCAACCGGTTGGAAGTTCTTTGGTAATTTATTAGATGCGGGTAAAATCACCTTATGTGGTGAAGAAAGCTTCGGTACGGGTTCTGATCATATCAGAGAAAAAGATGGTTTATGGGCGGTATTGTTTTGGTTGAACTTAATCGCAGTAAAAAAACAGCCAGTCAGTGAAATTGTTAAAAATCATTGGTTGCAATATGGCCGTGATTATTTTACTCGCCATGATTATGAAGCGGTTGACAGTGACAATGCGCATGAAATGATCCGTCAATTTAAGGCCAAAATTGCAGATTTACCTAGTCAGGTATTTGCAGGTGTTAAAATAACTTCTGCAGATGACTTTCAATATATTGATCCCGTCGATAAGAGTAAAACTACTGAACAAGGCGTTCGACTTTATTTAGAAAATGGTGGACGTATTGTTTTCAGGCTTTCAGGTACAGGTACGCAAGGGGCTACTTTAAGAGTTTACTTAGATTGTTACCAGCAGGATCCCGCGCTGTTAGCACAAGAAACACAGCAAGCCCTTAGTAAGTTAATTCAAGTAGCAGAAACGGTAGCAGGCATTAAACAATTTACCGGCAGAGAAAAACCTGATGTGATCACATAACGTTGATAATGTGCTTGCAATTACCTACTAAAATTAGCTTTATAGTTAGTGTGTTAGCATATTTTTTAACTATAGAGCTATAAGCATATTACTGAAAAAAACAACCAACAATATAAGAACAAATGAAAGGTATTGAAATGAAAATATTAATGGCGGCGGCAGAAAATGACGCTTTACCACGCGGAAAAGTCGGTGGTATTGGTGACGTAGTTCGAGATATTCCACTCGCTTTAGCCAAAATAGGTCAAGAGGTTGATGTGGTCATGCCAGGTTATGGTAGCTTTTCTAAGCTTGCCGGCGCCCAACATGTGACGGCATTAGAGGTTATGTTTGGTGGACAAGCGCAAACCGTTGATATTTTCAAAATTTCATTAACACCATCGCCAACGACTGTGTCAGGCAATTTATCAGTCACGTCAGCAAAAAAAGTGACGCAATGGGTGATTGAACATCCTTTGTTTGCCATTGGTGGTATTGGTGAAATTTACTGTAACGACCCCAGTAATCGACCTTTTGCGTCTGACGCCAGCAAGTTTGCCTTATTTAGCGCAGCGGTGGCTAAAGCGATTATTAGTGATGTTTTTGGTAAAATTGATGTAATACACTTACACGACTGGCATACCGCTATGGTGTCAGTATTGCGTGCTTACGACCCTCAATATCAAGCCTTAAAGGCCATTAAAACCGTTTACACCATTCACAATATAGCACTGCAAGGTATTAGACCCCTTGATGGCGATGAATCATCATTAAAGGCTTGGTTTCCTGATTTAGCTTTCGATGAAAGCCAAATCAAGGATCCTAGATACCACAACTGTTACAACCCGATGCGCTCTGGCATTAATCTGTCAGATAAAGTCCATGCAGTGTCACCTACTTACGCCAAAGAAATATTATTACCCAGTAATGATCAACATGGCTATTATGGCGGTGAAGGTTTAGAAAATGACTTGCGCCATGCCGCTGACTCAGGAAATTTGCAGGGTATATTGAATGGTTGCGAATACCCAGATAAAGTCAATGTTCGCCTTAACCCAAAAGATTTAATGACGCTTTGTGAACAGGAAGTTATGAAGTGGCTAGCCGATAAGCCTTTAGTTGATAACGCACATTTAATCGCGATCACGCGCTTAAAACAACTGGCCGCGAAAAAGCATAAAAAACTGCCTTTAGTGTTAACGTCAGTTGGACGCATTACCGATCAAAAGGTACGGCTTTTTCAACAAGTCATGGCCAATGGCGAAACCGCGTTAGAGCAGTTATTAACCCTATTGTCTGATCAGGGTATTTTTATCTTATTAGGCAGTGGCGATAATAAGCTAGAAGCGTTTTTAGCCCAGGTAGCCTCGAAGCATAGTAATTTTATTTTCTTAAAAGGCTACTCAGAAGCGTTATCGATAAGTATGTATAATTCCGGCGATTTATTCTTAATGCCAAGCTCATTTGAACCTTGTGGTATCAGTCAAATGTTGGCAATGCGAGCAGGGCAACCCTGTTTAGCGCACAGCGTAGGTGGCTTGAGTGACACAATAACCGATAATGTAAACGGTTTTACCTTCAATGGCGATAATCCGCTACAACAAGCTGAAAATATGCTCAGCCGTTTTCAGTCGGTATTAGCAATAAAACAAAAAAGCCCAAAAAATTGGACTAAAATATCAACTAATGCTTTTAAATCAAGATATTTGTGGAGTGATGTTGCATACGACTACCTTAAACATTTATACCGTAATTAAGCCTGTTATTGCACCTTAATCTGTTTTCTTTGTTGAGCGCTAAAACGGTATAGTGAAGGGGGTATATATTATATACATAGCCACTTCACTAAGTGCTTTCAGTGGCTATAGGTTAAAGCACTTCATGTCAGCTAAAAATTTTTAAGGGTTTTAGTTTTAGCGACGAGTTATGGGGTCAGAAGGGCATTCAGCTGATATTTAATAAATTTCATCGATAAATTGGCTACTTAGGCTATTTTTCGCGTAGTATTTTCGTTAAGTCGACACACTTAACTTCTGAGCTTAATTCAGACTCATGAACGAGAAATAATATGCTAAAAAAATGCTCCCCATTACTTTTTTCACTCCTGATCAGCTTTGTTTGCTCGTTTACACTTTTAGCCAATAGTACCGAGCAGATGTGGCCTGGCAGTGAATATGATAACTCAATACCGACTTTTACCGACGTTTTAGGTTATGACGTTGGCGAAAAAATTACTCATTATGGTGATATGCTGCGCTACTTTGAAGCGCTTGAACGTGCAGCGCCCAAGCAAATTAAATTATTTGAATACGGTCGTACATGGGAAGGCCGTAAGCTTATTTATGTTGCCATTGGTAAAAGTGATGTTATTGATAATTTAGATGATTTTGCCAATAAAATGCAAAAGCTTTCTGATCCACGTATCACTGATAAAGAGGCAGCAAAACAGTTAATTGCTCAACTGCCTGCTTCAGTATGGTTAGGCTATGGCGTTCATGGCAATGAAATTAGTAGCACTGATGCGGCGATGATGACCGCTTATCATTTATTAGCCGCGCCCAATGAAGCGACTAATCGTAAAATTTTAAAAAACACCATTGTTTTTATTGATCCTTTACAAAATCCAGACGGACGCAGCCGATTTACCAGTCGCTATTACGCCACGGTGGGCATGCAACACAGTGCTGACAGATTAAGCGCCGAGCATAACGAACCTTGGCCAAGTGGCCGTTCAAACCATTATCTATTTGACATGAACAGAGATTGGTTAGCGATAACGCAACCTGAAACCGCAGGCCGTATTCGTGTGATGAATCATTATCGGCCATTAGTGGTGATTGACTTACATGAAATGGGTGGTGACAGCAGTTATTACTTTTCACCTGCTGCACAGCCTTTTAACCCACACATGACGCAAACTCAAATTGATAACATGACCGCTATTGGTAAAAACCATGGCAAACATTTTGACCGCCTAGGTTTTGATTATTTTACCCGTGAAGTCTTTGATGCTTTTTACCCAGGTTATGGTGATAGTTGGCCAACATTTTATGGTGCGTCAGCGTCAACCTATGAGGTTTCTTCTGCAAGAGGTGAGCTCTTTAAAAAGCAGACCGGTGAAACTTTAACCTATAAAAATACCGTTCAACGCCATTTTATTGCTTCAATTTCTACAGCGGAAGGCGTTGCTGAGCATCACGATAAATTACTTAATGACTATTACAATTATCAAACCAGCGCGATTGCAGCAGGCAAAAAAAATAAAAAAGAACGGGTCTATATTTTACCTAACCGGAGAAATGTCGCAGGAGGTCATCGCCTTGCAACACTGATGGCCCAGCATGGCGTTGAAGTAAAACAAGCCGATCATGCCTTTAAACAGTGTGGTAAAAGCTATCAAGCCGGTGCTTATTTTATTGATACGGCTCAGCCTAAAGGTCGCTTTGTTACCACTACCTTTACTAAGCAAGTTGATATGGCACCAGCATTTGTTAAAGAGCAAGAGCGTCGACGCGCAAGAAAGTTAGCCGATGAAATCTACGATGTTACGGGTTGGTCATTACCGCTTATGTTCGATGTTGATGTTGACACCTGTTCGAAAACCGTGAAAGTCACAAGCCATAGGGTTAAAAGTGATGACCCACTTATCGGCAAAGTGATTAATCCTGACGCTAGCGTTGCCTATTTGGTGTCTTGGGGTGATATGGCCGCTGGTCGATTTTTAACTGCAGCACTGCAGCAAAACATTATTGTTAAAAGCGCGGATAAAGCTTTTACTTTAGCTGAACAAGCATATAATGCCGGTACCTTGATCATCGAAAAGCGTAGTAATGACGATGACTTAGCGACGAAAGTGATGGAAATAGCCAAAGCTTCAGGCGCGCAAGTTAAAGGGGTTAATTCAAGTTGGGTTACTCAAGGCCCCAGTTTTGGTAGTAGCAATACCATTACCATGACAGCACCCAATATTGCTATGGCATGGGACGAACCCGTGAGTTCGCTAAGTGCAGGTAATACTCGCTTCGTTATTGAACGTCAGTTTAATTACCCCGTAACGGCGATACGTACCAACACGCTTAAAAGTGCCAACTTATCAAATTACCAAGTGCTTATTTTACCTTCTGGTGACTATAAAGAGTTGCTGGGCATCAGTGGCGCTGAAAATATCAAGCAATGGGTAAAGCGTGGTGGCGTATTGATCACACTGGGTAGTGCAACGCAATTTGCTGCAGAGCATGATATTGCCTTGTTAGATGTCAAAAGAGAACGCGCGTTTAAAGACAATAACGACGATAAATCAAATGTAGTTAAAGAGGTTAAAGAAGTTGAAGGCGAGTCTATGGTTGACGGGCAGTTGTTTAGCACTAAAAATGCGCTAGTGACAGCCAGTGAAAATCCAAAAGAAAAACCTGACTTTGTTGCTGGTGTTTTGGCTAATATTGAAGTTGATCAAGAACATTGGCTAACAGCTGGGGTGCATAACAAGCTTACCGCTATTGCCTATGGCAGCGATATATATGCGCCGATAAAACTAGCGTCAGGTAAAAACCTTGCTTGGTTTACTGATGCAGAAAATGTGTTAGCAAGTGGTTATTTATGGGCAGAAAATAAAAAGCAATTGGCTTATAAACCTTACCTTATTCATCAACCTATGGAACAAGGCATGGTGATCGCTTTTACTCAAGAGCCTACCACTAGAGCATATTTAGATGGGCTAAATATTATGTTAATGAATACTATTTTCAGAGCCGCAGCCCACGCTAGGCCATTGAGATAACAGTTACATGGCTCTATAGCTAGTACAACTATAGAGCCATGTATTTACCTCTTAGCGAGGTTAAGTCGGGCTTATTAAAATATCAACAGCCCTGTATTAAAGTAAATTTTATTAAAGCGACGAAAGTCGCTTTTTTTCATCCTGATTTTTTTCGTTATATTACCTGCGATACACTTGAGTTAGTCACTCAGTTTCAAGTTATAAATACTTGTTTAAAACTTGAAACTGCCGGCCTTTATTCTGCAGCATAATTAGTAATCAGTAATCAGTAATCAGTAATCAG
>NZ_JACGVG010000026.1 GCF_014077095.1 Colwellia sp. MB02u-6
TTTGATCTTTTTTTACTTTTACAGCGTATAACCTCCCACTATTGATAAAGACTATTGCTCGTTGTATTTCCTGTTTGACTCTTTGCCCATCAGACTCTTGATGGGGCTTTTTTTTGCTCATTGCTTTGATCTTTTTTTACTTTTACAGCGTGAAACCTTTCATTATTGATAAAGATTATTGCTCGTTGTATTTCCTGTTTGACTCTTTGCCCCATCAGACTCTAGATGGGGCTTTTTTTTGCTCATTGCTTTGATCTTTTTTTACTTTTACAGCGTATAACCCTTCAATATTAATAAAGATTATTGCTCGTTGTATTTCCTGTTCGACTCTTTGCCCCCCTGACGATTGAAGGGGATTTTTTTTGCTTATTGCTTTGATCGTCTTTTGCTTTTACAGCGTATAACTAACATAAACTCATTAAGATTAATTACTGTAAACTTATGCCAACTATTAATTTGCCTATCTTCCCATTGCCAATATTTTTGTTACCTCAAGGGGTAACCCGACTGCGTATTTTCGAAGCGCGTTATTTAAAAATGGTCTCTCTAGCAATGAAAAAACAAGGCTTTGTTATTTTTTCGCATGACAGGGATGAAAAAGCTGAACCTATGTCAGTCGGCAGCTGGGTCGAAATTATTAACTTTGACCAAGGTGAAGACGGGGTATTACTGATTGACGTACGCTGTAAGTGCTTAGTTGATATCAAAGCGATTACCCAAGATGCCGATAAACTGCATCACGGCGATGTTACCGCTAAAATCCATTGGCCTGGTAGCAGTCTGGATATAACCACCGATAAACTCGCTAAGTCATTAAGTAAGGTGTTTATCGAAAATGCTGAGTTAAATGCCTTATATCCAAAGCAACATTTTGATCAAGGCGATTGGGTGGTAGCGCGCTGGTTAGAATTGATACCGGTTAAACTTGCTGAGAAAAGTTTGTTTGTCGACAAAGATTCGTATGGCCAAGCGAAAGAACTGTTACAGCGTATTATTTTATCTGAGTAGAAAAGATAAAAACAATGTGATCTAGACCTATTTCTGTTGCGTATAGAAAATATATGTCAAAAAATGGGTAAGAATTATGCTGTCAGTGCATTCAGTGTTGCCAAGTCTTAAGGCAAATGCTACATCTAATAACATGACTAATAAAATCAATCATCCAGAACTATGTCAATGGCTGAAATCCATCGCTATTGATAGAGACAAACAAGCATTTACTCAAGTGTTTAGGTTTTTTGCACCCAAAATACAGCGTATTGCGCAAAGTAAAATAAATAGTGAAGCACTTGCTGCTGAAGTTGTCCAAGATACTATGAGCAATGTCTGGCGCAAGGCACATTTATTTGATGATAGTAAAGGGGCTGCTACTACTTGGGTTTATACTATCATGCGTAATGTTACCTTTGATCTACTACGTAAAATGAAAGCCAATAAAGAAGACAATCTCAGTGACGATATATGGCCGCTTGCTGAATTGGCCAACACTGAAGAAGAAGTGTTTACTGACCATATTCAAAGTCGAAATTTACAAGGTATAATTGCCACACTGCCTGAAAACCAACAACAGGTAGTGAAAGGTTTCTATTTTATGGAAATGTCACAAGAGCAGCTTGCTGTTCATCTTGATTTACCACTTGGCACAATAAAATCACGACTTCGGCTTGCACTTGGCAAACTTAAGTTGAAACTAGGAGACCCCCATGATTAAACACCACCCTAAATTTGAATTGTTACAAGGTTTTGTGGATGGTGACTTACCCGCTTCACTTGCTGCAGGTATAGCGATACATAATAACATGTGTGCCTCTTGCCAACAGAAAGTAAGCCAACTAACAGAACAAGTTGCAGAGGCCAGTTTTGAGCAGAGTTTTCATCATAAAATTATTGTTAATGATGAGGAAAACTTAACGGAAATCGCCGAAATGGATTTTGATGATATGATTAACCAGATTACCGCCTCTGATGACGTTGAACCAACAAAAGCCATTTATGATGAACGCTCAATTGACTTTAAAGGTATGCAGTACACTTTACCCAGTGCCCTGCGTAATATTGAGTTGAGTAAAACCGCACAAATAGGTAAATTATCACGCGCACGGTTAAATTTAGGTGAAGGTGAAATTCATACTAGTTTATTGCATATAGGGCCTGGTGGTTCGATACCTGAACACACCCATAAAGGTTTTGAGCTAACACTATTACTAGCTGGTACCTTTGCTGATGCGCATGGTCAATATGTGGCAGGCGACTTTATTATGCTTGATAAACGCGATCAGCATCAGCCAGCTACTGAACATGGTTGTCTTTGTTACACCGTGGCTAATGATGCACTACACTTTACTCAAGGTATCAATAAGTTACTGAACCCTATTGGTGCTTTCATTTACTAATTGAGCTGGCTATGTATAAAGAATTCGAAAAAGCAGATGTTATTATTGGTATTAGTGCATGTTTAATAGGTGAAAAAGTTAGATTTGATGCCAGTAATAAACCGTCAAACTTTTGTATAAAAGAACTTGGTCAGCATGTTACTTTTAAAGCCTACTGCCCTGAAGTGGCTGTGGGTCTACCCATACCTAGGCCCACTATACGTTTGATTAAAGATGATCAAATGATAAAAGTGTCACGTCCAGATGGCTCAGGCGATGTAACGAGCGCAATAAAAGTTTACGGTAAAAAAGTAGCCGCCATGTCGAAAGACCTCAGTGGTTATGTGTTTTGTGCTAAAAGTCCAACTTGCGGCATGGAACGCGTTAAAGTGTATTCACCTACCGGTAATCAGCTACAAGTCCAAGGTGTTGGGGTTTTTTCACGAGAGATCATGAAAGCCAATCCGCTGCTACCTTGTGAAGAAAATGGCCGTTTGAATGATCCCATTATTAGAGAGAACTTTGTTGCGCGCGTATTCGCTTATCGCCATTGGTTAGCATTGGTTGAGTCGGGTATCACTAAGCATAAATTGACTAGTTTTCATGCCCAATACAAGTATACCTTGATGAGTCATGACTTTGTTGCGAGTAAGCAATTAGGGCGTTTGTTAGCCAGTGCTGATATTGCGCTTGAGCAAATGGCTGAGCAATATATCTCTGGCTTAATGGCCGCATTAACGCTAAAAGCAACACGTAAAAACCATGCTAATACGCTATCGCACATTCAAGGCTATTTTTCTAAGCACTTAGACCAAATGCAACGCAAAGAGTTATCTGAACAAATTGATGCTTACCGTTCAGGCTTAATGCCATTAGTAGTGCCACTGACTTTAATTAAGCATTATTTATTAGCTCACCCTAAGTCTTATTTAGCCCAACAGTCTTACTTGAATCCCTACCCTGAGTCGTTAAAACTCAGATACGGTTATTAACATAGTTAATTATTAAGGAACGTCCTTGTTACTTTGGTTTCGCAACGATATAAGAATACACGATAATCCCGCCTTAGATTATTTTCTTGAACAAAATAAGCGTGCTGAACCAGCTCAGGCGATCTTTTTTGTCAGTGAAAAACAGTGGTCAGCTCATGATTGGTCAGCAATTAAAATCGACTTTATAAAACGTCATGTCAATGCACTCGCCGAGCAGCTGTTACCTTTAAATGTGAGTTTACAGGTTGTTCATTGTGATGATTTTTCTGAGCAAGTTTCATTTTTAAAAAATTATTGCCAGCAACATAATATTAGTGAAGTGGTGGCTAATAAAGAATTAGAAGTTAATGAAAATCAACGCGATAAGTCTTGTCTTGAGCAAGGTATTCCACTACGCATGTTTGAAAGTGATGTTATCGTTGCAAAAGGTAAAGTGCTAAATAAAAGTGGTGAAATGTATAAGGTGTTTACCCCTTTTAAACGTGCTTGGTTAACTTATGTAAAACAGCATAGTTTTCCATATTTGGGTAAGCCTAGCCCTAAAGATTCAACCACGCCAGACACCCAAGCAGCGCTGACATTAAACACGCCTTTACATTGTTCTAATGAATCAGCAGCTTGGCCGTTGGCTGGGCAAGTTGAAGAACAAGTTATTCCCGACTTTTACCGATATAAAGTGGCGGGTTATGGACAAAAACGTGATTTTCCCGCTATTAAAGCAACCTCGGGCTTATCACCTTATCTAGCAATAGGTGCTATTAGTCCACGCTATTTACTGCTGTTATTTATTCAACGTTTTCCTGATATTTTAGTCGCGTCAGACAGTGAGGAATTTACTTGGCTAAATGAGCTAATATGGCGAGAGTTTTATCGAAATTTAGTTTTTCATCAACAGAGTTTATCTAAACATCAATGCTTTAATCCTAAATATCGTACTATGACTTGGCCGAATGACCCCGAGCTATTTGAGGCATGGTGCCAAGGAAAAACTGGCTATCCCTTGGTTGATGCTGCCATGAGGCAACTTAATCAAACAGGCTGGATGCATAATCGACTGCGTATGGTAGTAGCGAGTTTTTTGACTAAGCATTTACTCATCGATTGGCGCTGGGGAGAAAAATACTTTATGCAGCAGCTTATTGATGGTGATCTCGCATCTAATAACGGTGGTTGGCAATGGGCAGCAAGTACGGGTTGTGATGCACAGCCTTATTTTCGTGTATTTAACCCGATTAGACAAAGCGAAAGGTTTGATCCAAAAGGCACGTTTATTCGTAAATATATGCCAGAGCTGGCGAAATTACCTGATAAAGAGATCCATTTTCCACACCAATATATGGCTAAAGAAAAGTTATCATCCTATTGGCCTGCGATAGTAGATCACAAGCAAGCTAGGTTAGCTGCGCTTGAGTTTTATAGGGTGTGATCGTCACTAGGTCAACCAAGTTAGTTATTTTAAGGATTTAAATATCGAACAACATGGCTAAATTAAGCGTCTTACTTACACAGATGTAGGTATTAATGTTTAGTTTTGAGCCATACCAATGTCTTTTTGAAATTTTTGCCTTATTACTTATGCTGAAATAAAGCTGAGGCGTTATTTAGCCTAAGTAATTCAATAGCTATGACTTTTCGCATAAGGGACTCATGTGACGATAAAATAAAGAGTATTTATGTCAAATAAAAATGTTACGCAAGCGGCTAAATTTAGTGCTCAATCCCAAGATCCATTGTGGTTAGCTAAGTTTATTGATACCTACCAAAAGCTCTCAACTGATAATTTGCAGTTGCTAGCTGACGTTTACCACCAAGACATTGTATTTATTGACCCAATGCATCAACTAACAGGCTTTGAACAGTTAAAAAAATACTTTAACCAACTTTATCAAAAGCTTAGTTATTGTGATTTTACAATCGAACACATCATAGCGCATGACTCAGAGGCGGCTATTTACTGGCAAATGAGTTACCAACACCCGCGTTTAAACTCAGGTGAAATTGTCACCGTGCAAGGCAGTTCACATCTTAAAGGCGTAGGTGATAAGGTTATTTATCATCGCGATTACTTAGATTTAGGTGCAATGCTTTACGAGCAGTTACCTTTGTTGGGCCGGGTTATTCGTTCGCTTAAAAATAGGGCTGCAAACGCATGAGTATAAAACCTACCATTCTCATCACAGGAGCTACTTCCGGCATAGGCGAGTCATTGTTACATCACTATTTGGCCAATAACTATCAAGTTATTGCTTGTGGCCGTAATCAAGAAAAGCTTAAACAATTAGCCATTGATAATGCTAATGTTGTTTCCATTGCTTTTGATATTACTGATAAAGAGCAGATCCGTGCTGCAGCAAATAAAATTAGTGCTATAGAGCGTATCGATATTTTAATGCTTAATGCTGGTGATTGTCGCTATATTGATAATGCTAAAGCCTTTGATGGTGAATTGTTTGCTAGCGTTATAGCGACAAACCTACAATCTCTGGGTTATTTGCTCGAGCACTTTTTGCCAAAAGTTAACGCGGGTGGCCAGGTCGTATTTGTCAGTTCTAGTGCAACCTTATTGCCATTTCCGCGGGCAGAGGCTTATGGCGCCTCTAAAGCTGGGATAGATTATTTAGCCAAAAGCTTACGGCTGGATTTAAAAGCAGAAAACATAGCAGTTACCTTAGTTCACCCTGGATTTATTAAAACGCCATTAACGGATAAAAATGACTTTGCTATGCCATTTTTATTAACCAGTGAGCAAGCGGCTAGCCGTATTTACCAAGGCGTGAGTGCCCGGAAAAGTTACCTGCATTTCCCTAAAAGATTAACCTTGATCATGAAATTACTCGCACTGCTACCAGATTTTATTTGGCAAGGTGTTGCTTTAAAAAATGAGCAAGCTTTAAGCAATGAAAAAGCCTTAAAGAAGAAAAAAGAGTTAAGGAATAACAAAAAATGAAACGTATTGCCATCATAGGCGCCGGTGTCTCGGGTTTAACCACAGCTTATTTATTATCGAAAAAGTATCAAGTCAGTGTTTTTGAAAAGTCTGCTCATATTGGCGGACATACCGCGACAGTAGATGTCGAGTTGGCAGGTCAGTCTTATGCCATTGATACTGGGTTTATTGTTTTTAATAATAAAACCTACCCAAATTATTTAGCGTTACTAGACGAAATAGGGGTTGGTAAGCAAGAAACAGAAATGAGTTTCTCAGTGCATAATTCAGCTACAGGCATGGAATACAACGGCCATAATCTCGATACCTTATTTGCTCAACGCCGTAATATCTTTAACCCTAATTTTTGGTGGTTAGTTAAAGAAATTCTTCGATTTAATAAGCTGTGTAAGCAAAGTTATCAAGCGAAAAACTATCAGGACAGCCTTACCTTAGGTGAGTTTTTACAAGCAAATAAATTCAGTGATTACTTCGCTGAACACTATGTTTTGCCTATGGGAGCCGCTATTTGGTCTAGCTCGTTGGCACAGATGCAAGTATTGCAATTTCATTTTTTTGTTAAGTTTTTTCATAATCATGGTTTATTGAATATCGCTGACCGTCCACAGTGGTATGTGGTGCCAAAAGGCTCAAGAAGTTACTTAGCTCCGCTGTGCAAGCCCTTTGTGGATAATATCCACCTTAATGCGGATATTACCGCGGTGACTCGGGAAAACAACGAAGTGCAGTTACATTTTGCCCATGGTGAAAGCCAAACCTTTGACGAAGTGGTTTTAGCCTGTCATTCAGATCAAGCTTTGGCTTTACTGGCTGATGCTAGTGAGCAAGAGCAAAAAATACTGGGTGCTATACCTTATAGCGCAAACTCAGTAGTGTTACATACCGATATTAATTTATTACCAAAAAGAAAAAAAGCTTGGGCGAGTTGGAACTATCAATTGAGTGCTAATAGAACTAAGCCTGCCAGTGTTACTTACAATATGAATATTTTGCAGGGCTTGAACGCTAAGCACACGTTTTGTGTCACCTTAAATCAGCGCGAAGATATTGATCCAAATAAAATTTTACGCGAATTTACTTATTATCATCCGGTGTTCTCAACCAGTTCTATAAATGCTCAAGAGCAACGTTCAGCAATATGTGGTAAGCAAAATACTCATTTTGTTGGTGCCTATTGGTATAGCGGTTTTCATGAAGACGGGGTTAGAAGTGCGGTAGATGTTGGGCAGCGATTTGATTGTCATTTGCAAAAAAAATCATTGAATCAAGATGATGGTTGAGTCTTCAGCGCATAGTCATATTTATTGTGGCCAGATCACTCATCGACGATTTACGCCAAAGTCGCACAGCTTTAGTTACCAGTTATATATGTTGGCGTTAGATGTTGATGAGATGCAAGCTAAGCAAAGTCCAAAAGGTATTTTTGGCTTTTCTTGGTTTAATCTATTGAGGTTTAAAGAAAATGATTATCTTAGAGGTGAACCAGAATCCCTTAAGCAACGTATAAAGGATAAAGTAGATAGCTTATCCTGTGTTAAAACATCAGTTGCTGAAAAATCGTGTGCTACAGATATAAATCGCATCACAATGTTAGTTCAGGTCAGGTGTCTAGGGCTATATTTTAGTCCAGCAAATTTTTATTTCTGTTACAACGCCGATGAAGTTTGTATGCAAGTGTTGGTCGAAGTCAGTAATACGCCATGGAATGAACGGCATTATTATTTAGTGCCACTAACAAGTAGTGATATTAACGCCTCAGATTTAACGCCACATGTTACTGATAAAAATTTCCAAGTATCACCTTTCATGGATTTAAATATGAGCTATAAATGGCTGATTAAGCCGCCAATGGCCGATAGTTCAACGTTATTAGTACATATAGAAAATCACCGTAACATTGTTGATAATAATGGCAGTGAAGTCAGTATGGGCGAGAAAATATTTGATGTAACAATGAAATTAACCAAAGCGCCCTTTTCGAGGGCGTCGTTATGGCAACTCTGGTTTAATATGCCCGTGATGACCTTAAAAATAGTGTTGGGCATATATTGGCAAGCCATGAAGCTCTTCTGGAAACGTATACCATTTATTGGTTACCAACAAGGTAAGCCGAAAAGGTAAACCAAAAAAAATTAAAGCAGGAGCTTAGTGGTGGAACAAGTCTCAGGGTTGAAAATTAACAAACCAGCAAACTGGTTAGATAAACGTTGTCGCAGTTTAGTGCACTCGGTTTTTGCAAAACTTAAATTTGACCAAATTGAATTAGTTGATAATGATGAGCATTTTCTTTTTCCAGAGGTTGCTCAAAGCAACGCCTTACTAGGGCGTATGAATATACATGACATCAGTGCTTATCGTGACTTTGTTAAAGGGGGTTCTATTGGCGTCGCAGAAGCTTATATCGCCGGTAAATGGAGCAGTCCAGACTTAACCGCTATTGTGCGTATATTTGCTCGTGCCCAACAAGAAACTGATGCACTTGAAAAGCAAAGATCTTGGCTAACAAAGCTTAAAGACGCTTTGTTACATCGAAGTAATGGTAATAGCCAAGCAGGTTCAAAAAAGAATATTTTGGCTCATTATGATTTAGGTAACGAACTTTATTCACGCTTCCTTGATCCTGAAATGATGTACTCATCAGCAATTTATCCCAATGAGGAAGCGAGCTTAGCGCAGGCACAACTGCATAAAATGTCGACTATTTGCCAACGCTTAGAGCTAACAGCTGATGATCATTTACTAGAGATAGGGACAGGTTGGGGCGGTTTAGCTATTTATGCCGCGCAGCAATACGGTTGTAAGGTTACCACGACAACAATTTCTGATGCTCAACATGAATATGCCAAAGAGAGGATTGAGCAGTTAGGGCTAGCAGATAAAATAACTTTGTTAAAAGAAGATTATCGCGACTTAACCGGTGAATACGATAAACTGGTTTCAATTGAGATGATAGAAGCGGTTGGTTTTGAATATTTACCCAGCTTTTTTAAGCAATGTAATGCCAGATTAAAACCGGGCGGTAAATTGTTAATACAGTCTATTACCATTGCCGATCAGCGTTTCGACCATTACAAACAAAATGTTGACTTTATTCAGCGCTATATTTTCCCTGGCGGTTTTTTACCCTCTATTACTGTGCTTACCGGTCACCTGACCGAATATACGGGTTTAGTCACTGAGTCGATTAACGATATAGGTTTAGATTATGCCAAAACTTTAGCGCATTGGCGTGAAGCCTTTTTAAAATCTTGGCCTGAGCTCAAACCTTTCGGCTATGATGAAGAATTTAAACGCCTTTGGCTTTATTACTTCGCTTACTGTGAAGGCGCTTTTCTTGAGCGCGCCACCAGTACCGTGCATTTAGTCGCGAGAAAGTAGTGAGCTTAATATTATCCCCATAGCTAGGCTTTAGTTTAGTTATGGGGATAACCCCTCTTTTATTGCCTTTGTTTATTTAACAGCTTGCTGAAGTTATTTAAATTAATCAGTCGGCTAAACATGTAACCTTGTACCGAATTACATGCATTCTCTACCAGAAAACTCAATTGCTCTTAGGTTTCTAGGCCTTCTGCCGTGATATATGAATTTAAGTTGTGCGCCATTGAAATAATCGTACCTATTATCGCTTTATTATTATCGTCAGCAGCCACTCCTTTAACAAATGAATGGTCAATTTTAAATAATCTGAAGGTATTTTTTAAGTACGATAGTGAACTGTACCCAGTACCAAAGTCATCAACAAAGACACTCATGCCAATTGTACTGATACCAATTTCTCCCACTTGTGCAGGTTAAAATACACCAAGACTACGGTGCTCTCAATCACAATAGCCAGCTATTGCTCAATTAAGCATCTTGCCCTGATGCATTTTCTCTGCGCACAACAAGATCATAAATTTAATGAAAGTGGTATTACATTACTCAATAACTTTTTTGCCACAGAATAATCATCAACTCAAGTATCTTCTGTACGACTAATTCTAATAGACGAGGGATGATTTTATTTTTATTTATATAGGCTCTTAGGTCAGGAAATATGATGTTATTAGCCACAGAGAGGTAATATTTATATCGAGCAGTAAAAAGTATTGTTTAAATATCCAGTCAAAAATGACTGCTTAATATATGGCGCCGTACATTTAACATGATTTAACTGTATATTTAACATGACCTTAACGTTTTTTTGACATGTAATTATTAAGTGACAAAAAATAAAAAATGCCTATACTTAATTAACTTTGCTGATACCTAGTATCTAACTTAGTAATTTAGAAATTGAACTGTAGTATTTTAACTTCTCGTAGTCATGGTGTGGAAATTTTTAGGAAATATACATAGATAGGTTGTCAGTGAATGACCCCCCCGCATAATCGGCAGTTAAGTCTGCGAATATCCTCCAATTTGATTATGTAGTACAAAATCTTATTGAATTATATTTTCTGTATTATTAATCCCCAGTCTATGGCTAGACAATTGCGTTATGCAACTGTCTAGAGTGTTGAAATGTAAATGAATAACAGGTAGCTCTCAGTGACCGTAAGGTCGACGTACCTTGAGCGGAATAACAACTTAAAATGGAATTGATCTTGGTATGAGTAATAGCTGTTAATAAAATAAACTAAAATCATAAGCATTGAAGTAGAGAGATATAATATGAGTAGTCATCTCCAAAATGTAGTAAAGGTTGCGATACAATATTGTATATTGTGTTCGTTAATTATTGTGCTATCAGGTTGCGGAAACGATGATGACACGCAGCCTACACCCGCACCAACACCAACACCAACACCAACACCCGCACCAACACCCACACCCATACCAACACCTGAAGACGCAGTCGATGAGTCTGGCTTGAGAGAAGTGAGAATGGATGAGCTGAGCAAGGATATTGTTCCAGCAATGGAACACGCTTTTGAAGGTGGCGCTACTGAGGGAAAAACAGACGTCACTGTAAATAATGTTCGTGCTGAAGAAGATCAAGCCGACAATAAACGTTTCGACGTACCCTCTAATGGTGCTCCTAGTCCGTTATTTGGAGCCCAACCTTTTACTCAACAGTTTTTACGGTTTGAGGAATTTGGCACCTCATCACTGGCTGAAGCAAACGTTGATCCGGAAAAAGCTTTATCTCTACCGGTTCCAGCAGATGCAGCAAGTATGCCTGAATCTGCTGCTTTAGATATGTTTCTAAAACAAGATATTTATCCTGCTCCAACACGTTGGGCAAATACGGTTGAGAGCAATCCATGGCAAGAATTAATAGAGTCATTTCTTGGCCGTGATTTAGATACACCGCCAATCGAAGGACGTCCTCCTGGCGAAGGCTGGGCGCATCAACGTTGGGACGAATTTGCTCCCAAAGCCTATTTCAGTACAGCCCAAACGGGTGCCCGTACTAATCGAGGTTTACGTGACAATAAGCAAACACATACTTATAGCGTTGGTGAGTTTTCCCCTGGTGGTTTGTATAACAATACGACCGGTGAAGAAGGTTTTTCAGGTACCACAAAGGGTTTACAAGTAAGACTTCATCCTTTTTTTCCCATTCAAGAACAGGAGTCGCTGTGGACCTTTGATGGTACTTTTCCTCCAAAATTACTAAAAGCTCGATATGGTGAGCCAGTTCTCATGCGTCACCATAATGCTCTCCCCGTTGATGTTTCTGCAAATCGGGGATTCGGTTTACACACACTTACCACTCATGAGCATAATGGTCATAACCCTGCTGAAAGTGATGGTTTCGCTAACGCTTTCTTCTTTCCTGGGCAATTTTACGATTATAGATGGCCAATAACGCTTGCAGGGCATGACAGCATCAATGTAGATGCCAAAGACCCGCGTGCAGGCTCTCCTGATGGAAAAGGTGGCATCACCAAATTGGCCGGTGATTGGCGTGAAACTATGAGTACTCATTGGTTCCACGATCATATGCTCGATTTTACCGCGCAAAATGTCTATAAAGGCAATGTCGCCATGATGAATTACTACAGTGCGCTTGACCGTGGTAATGAATCAATTGATGACGGTGTAAACCTTCGCCTACCTTCAGGCTCTGCATTAGATTGGGGTAATCGTGACTATGACGTTAATTTACTCTTGGCAGAAAAAGCCTGGGATGAAACGGGGCAACTTTGGTTTAACCCTTTTAATCAAAGAGGCTTCATCGGCGATGTTATGACCGTAAACTGGTTATACAAACCGTATATGGAAGTACGCGCTCGTCGTTATCGTTTTAGAATACTAAACGGCTCTGTTTCTCGTTACTTTAAACTTGCCTTAGTCAATGAAGCCGGTGTTGCTGCTGAATTCCACATGGTTGCTAATGATGGCAACATCATGGAGCATTCAGTATTAATGGAAAATGGTGAAATGCCGACCCTTGGTGTTGCAGAGCGTTATGATATTGTCGTCGATTTCAGTAAGTTTAAAGATGGTGAAAAACTACACCTCGTTAATATGCTTCAGCATAAAAATGGTGAGGGTACAGACGAAATTATACCGCTTGCTGATATCACAAGTGGTGACTATGATCCACGGTTGATCCATGACGATGCCGACGGCATTGCCGATCGTTGGAGTGCTGATCCTGTTGTTGGTCGTTTCTTGGAATTTCGCGTAGTTAAGTACACAGGTCAAGACAAGAGTCTGGATCCTGTTGACTATATCGAAGGCAAAAAACAAATGATCCCACTTCGCCGTCCTACGGAAGACGAATTAGGCACAGCATTGCACCGTACTTTTGAATTTGAGCGTCAGGCTACCGACGAGAACCCTTGGGTTATTGAGACTGATGGTGGTAAAGGTTACAACATGGATCCAAGGCGTTTATCAGCCGCACCTGAAAAGAATTCAGGTGGCTTGGAAGTATGGCGTTTGCTTAACAGTGGTACCTGGAGTCATCCCATTCATATCCATTTTGAAGAGGGAATTATTCTGCGTCGTGATGGTAAAGAGCCACCACCTTGGGAAAAATATGCTCGTAAAGACGTTTACCGTTTAGGACCACAGCCCGATAGTGGAAATATGGTAGAAATTGCTTTACGTTTCCGAGAGTTTGCCGGTACCTTTATGGAACATTGCCATAATACTCAGCATGAAGATCATGCAATGTTATTGCGCTGGGATATTGAAAATCCAGGACAAACTTTAGTTATGCCATCACCCATTCCATCGTGGGATGGTGTTAGTTATGTAGATACACATGCGCTGCCAACTTTTCGCACCGGCGATACTATCGGCCAATATGGACCCGACCTAGATGATCAGGCGTTAGAGATTTGGCTTAAAGGCATGAAAATTGAAGAAGTTGACTTGTTAAACATGGAAATAGGCGATGCCTTGAACCCTACTGAAGATGAAAGGGCTGTTGGAAAAATACCTTTACGTCGTGGTATTAATATTGATGCTGATGGTGTCAAACGTGATGTATTCTTTGTTTTACATGATATTACTGACAAAGACTTGGCTGAAGAATATGGAATTATCTGGGCGGGTGGATTAGTTGGAGTTCCAGAAGCCGCAACGTCAGAAGCAAGCTATGATGCAGCGACGGATACCTTTACTTTCTTTGGTGATTTGCCTAATCCACTTACGCGAATAAATGCTGATTTTGTCGACCAAAATGATGCCAATATTCCGGCCCAAAGTGCTGATAATACCTATTCACCGCTGCGCCGAGTTACAATGGATGGCAAAGATGTGATTGTAAATGCATTCTTTATTAATTGGGGTAATGAAAGTTGGGAGCAGTTAAGAGTTGATGTTAACTGTGATCCAAAAGTTGAAGGTACTTTCCCAGATGATCCACCTAATACATCTTGTATGTATAACGGTGAAACATGGGGTGGTGATACCGGACATGCGGTTGAAATAAATGTTGATGCATTTGAACCTTATGTACGGATGAAACTGCACAAATCATGGACAGAAGATTCAGATTATATACCTTACTACATTGTAGTTGACTCTTACCCAGCGGGACCTGCCAACAACATGGGCGTGATTTACGTACCTAAGCATGAGTTCATAGCGCAAGCAGGTGTTCCCTTGATACAATGGTTACCACCAACGCCACTTAATGCAAGTTACCCACCGAGCAGTGCTAACGCAGAAACTGCAGGGGTCGATTTATCGATGCAACTCAGTGGTGGTGGCCCATTAGGAGGACAAATTGGTCTGCCTTCCTACTTCATGCCAGAAAAAAACTATAGCCCAATGTGGCATATTGGATTTGCCCATTGGAACAGTAAAGTAGTTAGCCCTGATGAAGTGTTTGTTGTTAAAGGCTTAGATGAGCTTAAAGCACTTAGAGAGGAAGGGAAAGTGATGATCCACGAATGGCCAGGTGCCTCTCCTAAAAAGATTGGTAGCAATGACTATAATTTTGAGAATCTAAACTCGCCTCATATAGTTAATTGTCCTACACCAGTTACTATCGATACGGTACTGCACAAAATTAGGAAATCAACTAAACCTTAACAAGCTAAGAGCAATAAATGTACAGCGTGGGTTACTGTTAGTAGCCCATGCTTTTTATTTTAGGCTGTGTGTTTTAATTGACAATGCAGGTAGTATAAAACAAGCGAGAGAAAGTTATGTTTAACCCATTACCAATAGTGAGTGCCGCGATATTACTGCTAGTATCCACATTTTCTATATCGGCAGAATCGATATGGGGAGGGGATTACTTCCCAAATACTAAACTCATCACCCATGAAGGGAAAACAGTAAAATTTTTTGATGATTTAATTAAAGATAAGATTGTAGCGATAAACTTTATCTATACCAGTTGCCCTGATGTTTGCCCACTTGAAACCGCCCAACTGACGCGGGTGCAAAAGATAATGGGTGATAGAATTGGCAATGATGTTCATTTTTATTCCATAAGTATCGACCCAGAAAATGATACCCCAGCAGTATTGGCTGAATATCGTCAACGCTTTGGCGCAAAATGGACATTCCTGACTGGTGATAAAGAGGAAATTAAAGACTTACGCCGTAAGTTAGGCTTGTATGTTGAAGGCATAGATACCGGACCAAACAAAAATAATCATAACGTGAGTATGATTATCGGCAATCAAAAAACAGGTAGGTGGATGACCCGTTCACCTTTTGAGAACCCTCATGTTTTGGCTGACCAACTTGGTAACTGGTTAAGTGGATGGGTCTCCAAACAAGAAGGAGATGATTATGACACCGCTCCCGAATTGCGTTCACTCACCCTAGGAGAGCCAATTTTTAGAACCCGCTGTGCGACCTGCCATTCTGTCGATGGGGTTGAGAATGAAGATGATATTGGCCCGGATTTGTTAGGGGTCACAAAGCGTCGTGAACAGCAGTGGTTAATAAAATGGCTACGCAGCCCTGATAAAATGATAGCCAATAAAGATCCTATCGCGCTAGCGTTACTTAAAAAATACAATAATTTACCTATGCCGAATCTACGCCTTAATCAGCAGGAAGTTATGGAATTGATAACATACATGGATGAGTTACACGACCCAAATGCAGCCCCAGCTACATCTTTAGTGAGTAAGCTTAAAGCCTATCGACAGTCTAAGGTGGTTGCATTACCTGTTAGTGTTGACGTAGTTGCTGTCATGAATGCCTGGGTACGTGAAGCTCATCCCAAAGCAACAACAAACGCTGGTTTTATGACCCTTATCAATGTTAGTGACCAACCTGTGCGATTGATCGGAGCCAGCAGTCCGGATTTTGGAATAGTCGAATTTCACGAAATGAAAATGGAAGACGGTATGATGCAAATGAATGAGTTGGAAGAGCTCAACATCGAACCTGGCGCTCAGCTAAAATTTGAGTCAGGAGGAAAACATCTGATGTTAAAGTATCCTAAGAGGTCATTACAATACGGTGATCAAACTGAAATTACGCTGGAGTTTGCAGGCGGGGCGACTCAAATACTCTCACTTAAGATCATAAAAGATTATTAAGTTGCCTACACAAGATCTTATGTAGTCGCTTTGTAGCAAAACAGTTTCAGATTATTAACTGGGAAGCTGAGTTGAACGGTCTATACAAAATCAATGACATTTATTGTTAGCATAAAATTTTCGAGTAAATTTAATCTTGGAACCTGATCGCTATAGTACTAAATGATTCACTCATATCAAACAAAGATGGAATAAAAAAAACGGTACCCATTATGGGTAACGTTTTACGTTTAATAAGAGTGAGAATACTGTCTCCTAATTGGAGTTGTATATTGCACCTCCATTTATGGCTGTGCTTACTGTGAAGGCGCTTTTCTTGAGCGCGCTACCAGTACCGTGCATTTAGTCGCGAGAAAGTGACGGCTATTTTTTTATTGATCAAAGCAAAAAAAATGACTACTCAAGTTGTTGTTTTTATTTTATTTTATTTATATTTTCACTAATCACACTTGCACTTAATGTTACTCCTACAACATAACTCACAGCCAATAAATCACAGTTAACAGCATAAATTACAGTAAATTTTACACCGCTACTTTACCTTTAAGCGCATTGTTATTGTGTTGTGTAGGGCAAATTATTTTGTATTTTCTGCTGCTTATCCATCGGCTGTCACACTTACGTTATAAAACCTTCATCGTTCGGTCATTTTTCTTTTACCTTACTGTCATTTTTACTGCTTAGCATGCTAGTGGTGTTAATGCATCGGCATTAGCAAACTTACTTTAACTAAAAATAACACCAAAGGAAGCATTATGAACTCGACATGGGTTTCACTTTCAGTTTTGTCATCTTTTTTACTTTCTAGCGTCGCTGTTGCTGGGGTTTTACCCAACGTACAAAAAGACAGTCAGTGGTTTGTTGATGGTCAGCAATCAGTGATGGCTAAAACCAAACTAATAACACGTAATAAAGCTAAAAATGTCATTTTATTCGTCGGTGACGGCATGGGCTTATCAACCTTAACCGCTGCACGAATTTTAGCTGGGCAAAACGAAGGAAGACCAGGTGAAGAAGGCTACTTAAGTTTTGAAAAGTTTCCTTATTCTGCGCAAGTAAAAACCTATAATGTTGACGCACAAACGCCAGATTCTGCCGGCACAATGACCGCGATGATGTCAGGTGTGAAAACAGATGTTGGTGTGATTGGTGTTGATGAAGATATTGAACGCGGTGATTGTGCTTCACTCAGCGGTAACGAATTAGTCACGTCATTAGAAGTGGCTGAAATTAAAGGCTTGTCAACCGGCATTATTTCAACGGCACGTATTACCCATGCGACACCCGCGGCAACATTTGCAAAATCAGCGGATCGAAATTGGGAAGATATTTCTGATATGCCAGCAGCAGCCATAGCAGGAGGCTGTGTTGATATTGCAAGCCAACTTATTGATTTTGAAAAAAACTTAGAGCAACGTTTCCCAGGGGTAGATGTTGATGGGATTGAAGTGGCATTTGGCGGCGGTCGTCGACACTTTCTACCAAAAGATGCCAGCTTTAACAGTGCAGATGCCAGTAGTGCTGTTGAAGGCGATCGCACCGATGGTGTTGATTTAACCGCCAAATGGCAAGCACAATATCAAAACGGTCACTATATTGTCGATCAAGCAGGCTTCGATGCCATTGACGCGAGTAATACTGAGCGAGTGTTGGGACTATTTAATGAGTCGCATATGCAATACGAAGGCGATCGCAGTAATGATATTGCGGGTGAACCTTCGTTAACTGAACTCACTAGTAAAGCTATTGATATTCTTGATAATAACGACAAAGGCTTTTTTCTTGTTGTTGAGTCAGGGCGAATTGATCATGGTCACCATGCGGGCTCTGCTTATAATGCCTTAACTGATACCATCGAGTTCTCTAACGCAGTACAAGCCGCTATCAATAATACCAATTCGGAAGAAACATTAATTTTAGTTACGGCGGATCATAGCCATGTATTTACCATTGCCGGTTACCCAAAACGTGGTAATCCAATATTAGGTAAAGTGGTTAATGTTGGCGCAACTGAACCGGCTCTAGCAAGTGACGGCCTGCCGTATACCACCGTAGGTTATACCAATGGTAAAGGCTTTAGAAACTTGGTCAATGAAACCAATGCAGACCTGACTTATAACGATGATGCACTTGCCGGTCGTCAAGATCTAACCACAGTGGACACCACCACCACAGGATTTCATCAAGAGGCTACCGTGCCACTCAGTTCAGAAACCCATGCAGGTGAAGATATTAGTTTACACGCATCAGGACCTGGAGCGCACTTGGCACAAGGCGTTATCGAACAAAGTGTTGTGTTTCATATCATCAATCAATCACTTGGCTTAATTGCTAACTAACGGGCTAATCGAAAGGAATTAATCATGAAAACAGTAAAAAATTTATCATATGCCGTGTTGGCTGTATTAGCAGGTTGTGGCGGAGATGACGGTTCAAATGGTAGTAATGGTATTGACGGCGAAAGTGCTTTCAATAGTCTGGTTAGTCAAACCTTATTAAATGTTGGCCATGCACAATGCCTTAACGGTGGTGTAAAAATGGATTCAGGTGTTGATGATGATAGCTCTGGCGTATTGGATACTAATGAAGTCGATGCAACAGAATTTGTTTGTTCACCCACACTAACGCAAACACAAGGTTCGGCGTTGACTGCCACCACTCATAATTTATGGTATGAGCAAGGCCAAAGTGTTTTAGCGCAAGCCGCACTCAATACGCAGTCATTGGTAAATACTAAAGGCAAAGCGAGAAATATTATTCTGTTTGTTGGTGATGGTATGGGTATTTCTACTGTGACAGCAACACGCATTTTAGCAGGCCAACAGTTAGGAAAATTGGGTGAAGAACATCAATTAAGTTTTGATAAGTTCCCTTTTTCTGGTTTTGCTAAAACCTATAATGTTGATGCACAAACGCCAGATTCTGCGGGCACTATGACCGCGATGATGTCAGGGGTTAAGACCGATGCAGGCGTTATTGGTGTAAACGAGGCCATTAGTCGCGGCGATTGTGCTTCAGTCTCCGGTAATGAGCTAGTAACGGCATTAGAATTAGCAGAAATTGCCGGCAAATCAACAGGTATTATTTCTACTGCGCGAATTACGCATGCTACGCCAGCGGCAACTTATGCTAAATCGGCAGAGAGAAACTGGGAAGATAATTCTGATATGCCAGCTGCTGCTGTGGCTGCGGGCTGTGTTGATATTGCCTCACAATTGATTAGTTTTGAAAATGATATGCAAAGCCGATTTTCTGGCGCAAAAGTTAACGGCATAGAAGTAGTACTAGGCGGCGGAAGACGACACTTTTTACCAAAAGATGCTGACTTTAATAGTACCGATGCGGCCAGTGCTGTAGAGGGTGATAGAACCGATGGCCGAGATTTAACCGCAGAATGGCAAGCACAGTATCCAGCGGGCAGTTTCGTTACCGACCAAGCGGGCTTTGATGCGGTTGATGCTAATACCACGCCGCGCCTGTTTGGTTTATTTAATGAATCTCACATGCAGTATGAAGCCGATCGCGGTAATGACATTGCTGGTGAGCCGTCTTTACGTGAGATGACCAATAAAGCGATTGATATACTTGATAATAATGAGCAAGGGTTTTTCTTAATGGTGGAAGCTGGCAGGATTGATCATGGTCATCATGCGGGTAGTGCGCATGGCGCTTTAACCGATACGATTGCTTTTGCTGATGCGGTACAGGCCGCGGTTGATGCGACCAATCCCGAAGAAACCTTAATTATTGTTACCGCGGATCATAGTCATGTCTTTACGATGGCAGGCTATCCAAAACGCGGTAACCCCATTTTAGGTAAAGTGGTGAGTGTGGGTAGCACAGAACCAAGCCTAGCAAGTGACGGCATGCCATACACAACATTAGGTTATACCAATGGCAAAGGCTTTAGAGATTTAGGTGCAGAAACTAATGCCGATGTGAGTTATAGCGCTGACGCCGTCACTGGCCGTCAAGATCTTAGTATGGTGGATACGCAGTCTACGGGCTTTCATCAAGAAGCCTTAGTGCCAACAAGTTCGGAAACCCATGCGGGTGAAGATGTGGGTATTTACGCCCAGGGTCCTGGAGCGCATTTAATTACCGGTACCAATGAGCAAAGTGTGATTTTCCACGTGATGGATTATGCCGCAGATCTTGTTACAAAAGCTGAGCAAGCGCTAAATTAACTCGTGCTTTAGCAAATGCTGTAGCAGGGAAGTTGTCAGATTAAAAATGACAACTTCCTTTTATTTATTGACCTATTTACCTTGAGTTGGTTTTATTATGAAAATTATTTTAGCATTATTATGTCTTTTGTCTTTGAGCAGTAGCGCCAGTGAGTGCAATATTTCGCCTAATGTGATTAGTGCTTATTATCAACTAAGTACTCAAGTAGCTAATAGCAAGCGGATAACAAAGCCAGTTCAGCAATTGTTTGAACTACACCGCAATAATAATACCGTGCTGCAACGAAATGTCAGCGCAGGTATTAACGATATTTGGTTGTTGAACGGTAATCGACTATCGCTAAACCGAGCCTTTGAAATGTATCAACACACCATAGAATATCAACCCAATGAATTGAGACACCAGCCGCAGTGGCAAGATGCTTTTCAGTTGGTTATGACACCTGAAAAGCATCAGATGCAGCTGATAGAGCAGAAAAACTCGGGTTGTTTACTTGAGCAACACTTTGTACTGAAAGGTAAACACGGAGAATATCAGCTAACTTGGTTACCAAAATTACAGTTAGTAAAATTCTTTCAAGTAAAAGACACCGAGTTAACACGACAATGGCAGTTGACAAAATTTCAACCTAATGCAGAACAAACATTATCACTACTTAAGAAATATGCGAGTTACCAAAGCACAGATTATGCTGATATCGGTGATAATGAAGGTATCCCGTTTTTAGCCACAATGATTAACCAAGGTTTTTCAATGCCGGGATATAATCGTCCAGCTTTGGCTAACAAGGCGCATCAACATTAGGGCATTTGCTCTGCATAACAGCCAAGTTTTTATGTTAGCGGCAAGGGTGCTGGTTTTTTATTAGCCATTTAAAACCGTGAGCTCTTTGCTAGAGCCCATGGCCAGCTGCATTACTTTATCTTAGTGTTATGTCGTTGGAGGAATAACTTCACTTCAGTATTCAAATATTCATTACCTTAGGCGTCAGTCAATTCAGCGCATTAGTTTCCACTATATAAATGCTTGGTGATAACAGCGCTTTCTGCCAAGGTTTTATTCTCAGGCAGGTCGACAGCGCCACTGAGTAAGTAAATCACTTTTTCACCTTGGTCTGCTAAATCTAATGCGTGTTGGACATTAATCAAAATACTTGAGGCGATTGCTTGAGGAAACTTGCTAGCGTCACGTCGAATATATTCAATCAGGTCAATATTAACCGCTTGGTCGTAAAAAACCGCATCGGCAAATTGCATTTCTCGATGGGCATTAAGGGTTAAATGGTCGGGATTACCGTCACGTGTATGGATAAAAACAATTTCACCACTGGGTGGCGGCGCTTGTGTTTGTAAGCTGGCAATTAACTGTTGCTCAGCTGAAGTAGTTTTACCATCTAAAATGGCTTGTCCGATACTGCCGCGTAAAGTACGCTCCCAAAAAGTGCGACGCTCGCGTAAGCTTTTCACACGCGCTTTTACGTGGTCTCTAAATTTAAAAGAAAAGTCAGCTAATTTTCCATAGCCATTAGGTAATGTTTTTTCAATTTGCTCGCGTAACATCCGCAGCAAAATAGGTGCGCTGCCAGAACTCGACATAGAAATTATGATGGGACTTCGGTCAATAATAGCCGGGGTTATATAGGTGCACAGTTCAGGTTGGTCAACGACATTGGTCAGTAGTTTTAACTGAGTGCTCTCTGCTGCCACGGCGCTATTAACTTCCACACTGTCGGTGGCAGCAATGACAATATTACTCTTGCTAAGGTGGCCGGGTTGATAATTATGCTGGAGCCAAGTTAGTTGATGCAAATTCACCAAACGCTCAACGCTGCTATTAAGTGTTTCAGACATAATAGCAATGTTAGTTGTCGATTTTAATAACAGCTCTATTTTACGGGCCGCTACCTCACCGCCACCTATAATCATGGCGTTAATATGTTTAGCATCTAAATATATAGGAAAGTACTTCATTATTTAACTCTACTTTTTGGCTTTATTTATCAGCTTAGCGACACTGTGCCGATTAAGCTGGTAATCATTAAAAGGGGATTAATACTTTGCTAATGGCTAAGCCATTAGCGTCACCATAAATATATTGACCAGGTTTAAAGGTTAAGTCGGCAAAGTGAATAACCGGGTTAATTTCACCTTTACCAAGTTTTTCGGTTTTTATTGGGCAGCAGCCAAGGGCTTTTACCGCAATGGGTAAAGTTGCAATAGTACCCGCGTCACGAATACAGCCATTAATAACAATGGCTTGCCAGCCATTTTTTACTGCTAGCTCAGCTAGCATGTCACCGAGTAAGGCGTTAGTCATACTCGCTTTGCCATCAACCACCATCACTTTGTTGGTACCGTCGGTTGCCACTAGCTCTTTGACTTTTGAATTGTCATTAAGACAGCTGACAGTCACTACTTCGCCAAAGAATATAGTGTGACCACCATAGTCATTAAAAATTGGCTGAGCTAAGGAAAGCTGCTCGCTATGCTCATCAAATAAGTCGGGGAGTAGATCTAACATTTTTATTCCTAAGGTCTGCACGCTAGTATATTGCGTATAAATAAAGTTTTACTTTATCAGAACACGCCATTTATATCTGCGCAGCGTAAGTCATATCCGGTATAAAGCTAAGTTATTTTCCTTGGGTTAAAGTCATTTGGTAACCTGCATCAGTCTTGATATTATCTAAGGCCTTTGTTCATACGATCATAATAGCTTTTTAGATTTTGTAATCTTAGGGCTATATAAGTCACTGGCAAAGTTAGGCACTTGAAAGTTGAGTTCCACTGAGTTGGGAACAAAGCTCAGAAGAGCACTTTATCTTGGTAATTTGGTGCGCGGCTATTCGTGTTAATTAATTTATGTCGAGCATCATGTCGCTAGCTTGACTTTTTCTATCAAGCATTTGTTATATACCCAAGCCACTTGAATATGCAGATTTCAGCAAGTCGATAAAGGGTTAGCTACAAGGCATTGATTGAAGAGAATGGTTGTTCCATTGTCGAAATCAATAACGCCGTAGATGACCCTTTATCGTCTTGTCCATAGGGAACTAAGCTAGAAAAGCAGCCCTGCGTTGCAGCACTTGATAAGGGAATAAGCATTATCTTCATACTGCGCCTTGAGCTGATTTTCTAGCTTAACTCTGAAACGGCATCTTCAAGTGGTTTGGGTATACACTAGCCTCTTTACCGACAATGTTGAGTGGTTACGAGCAAGCTAATACAGCTGTAAACCTTAAGAGTCATGATATTGTTTTTATCATTTTCATCATTTTTATAGCGTTTATTTTGCTATTACTATAGCAATGACGAAAGGCTATCAATAGCTAGATTATCTGTAGTTATTGCTAGAGTATATGGCTAAAGTAGCTATTTTGTCGCGGTAGAGGATGATAAACTAGTAAAAAATTTTAATGAGAAAAAACATGCCTTGGATCCAGCTTAGATTAAGTGCCAATGAAGAGACAGCTGAAAAATATAGCGATTGGTTGAGCGCTTGTGGCGCACAAGCGGTGACCTTTATTGACGCTAAAGATACACCTATATATGAGCCACTACCTGGTGATGAAGTCATTTACTGGAATAATACTGTAGTAATGGGCTTATATGATGCCAGTCATGATATGGACAAGGTGTTGAATTATTTAAAAGGTATTCATCCAGACAAAGCTAAAATGGTCTATAAGCTTGAACAGCTGGAAGACAAAGATTGGGAACGTGAATGGATGGACAATTTTCATCCGATGAAATTTGGCCAACGTTTATGGATTTGTCCAAGCTGGCGTGATGTTCCTGACCCGAGTGCGGTGAACGTTATGCTTGATCCCGGACTAGCATTTGGTACAGGCACCCACCCAACAACCGCTTTATGTTTAACTTGGCTGGACGGTTTAGATTTAGTCGGCAAAACAGTGGTTGATTTTGGTTGTGGCTCAGGTATTTTGTCATTAGCAGCGCTTAAATTAGGCGCAAAAAAAGTTATTGGTATTGATATCGATCCACAGGCGTTACAAGCGAGTTTAGAAAACGCTAAACGCAACCAATGTGAAGACCGTTTGGCATTATTTTTACCGAAAGACCAACCTGAGTTTAAAGCCGATGTGGTAGTGGCAAATATTTTAGCCGGACCATTACGTGAACTTGCTCCGGTTATTATCAACTATCTAGCGAGCAACGGTGTGCTTGCTTTGTCTGGTGTTTTAGAAGAGCAAGCCGAACAATTACAAACTCAGTATGCTGAATTTTGTCAGATGGACGCTATTGCTGTTCAAGACGAATGGGTGCGTTTATCTGGTGTTCGTTATTAGTTTGTTATCAGTTGGCGATTAATGGCCTAAAAATGAGCAGCTTTTGTTATCAAATTGTACAGAAACTGCTCGCATCAACACTTTAGAAAATGTCAACACAAAAAACGTGAAAAAAAGCGCGTTTTGTTCAATTTATATCCTTTTCAATCCCAAAAAAAACACGTAAACTTAGCGCCCTTTTGACTAGTAGCTCAAAAAAACAGCAGCGTGAAGATAGGTCCATACACTTTAGCAAGCAATACTATGCTTGCACCCATGGCGGGTATTACCGATCAACCATTTAGACAACTATGTTGTCAGATGGGGGCAGGCTTAGCGGTATCTGAAATGATGTCATCTAATCCAAAAGTGTGGAATACCGGCAAATCTCAGCGTCGAATGTTGCATAGCGAAGAAGCAGGTATTCGTTCCGTACAAATCGCAGGCTCGGATCCTGAAGAATTAGCTTTTGCGGCTAAGCATAATGCTGATAATGGTGCGCAAATTATTGATATCAATATGGGCTGCCCAGCAAAAAAGGTAAATAAAAAATTGGCAGGTTCAGCGTTACTGAAAGAGCCAGCATTAGTCGAGCAAATTATTAAAGCTGTGGTTGATGCGGTGGATATTCCAGTCACGTTAAAAATTCGAACCGGCTGGTGTGAAAGCACTCGCAATGGTATTGAAATAGCCAATATTGCTGAGCATAACGGCATACAATCACTTGCGGTGCATGGCCGTACTCGTAATGACTTTTATAAAGGTAATGCAGAGTACGACACCATTAAAGCAATCAAGCAAGCGGTGAATATTCCAGTTGTTGCTAATGGTGATATTACTTGCGCCGAAAAAGCGGAGCAAGTGCTGAATTACACTGGGGCTGATGCCATTATGGTTGGTCGTGGTGCCCAAGGGAGACCTTGGATTTTTCGAGAAATTAATTATTTCTTGAAAACGGGTAGGCATTTGCCTGCTCCTTCAACGGATGAAGTACGCACAATTTTGATTGGGCATGTAATGGAATTACACAAATTTTACGGTGAATTTATGGGTTTACGTTTTGCCCGTAAACATGTTTCTTGGTACATGCAAACGCATGAACAAGGAAAATCGTTTCGTTCTATTTTTAATGCACTCGAGTCAGTTACTGAACAACTTGACGCATTAACTATGTATTTTGATAATTTAACTTTAGAAAGAGTCTGAACTTTATGTTTGAACAAAATATTTCCTCTCCATTTATTACCGGTGACCTACAAACTCAGACAAAGGCCTCGCCTTTACGCACACAAGCAAAAGTAGCCATTAAAAACTACTTGTCTCAGTTAAACGGTAATGACGTTGATGATATGTACGACCTTGTACTTTCAGAAATTGAAGCGCCAATGCTTGAAGAAGTCATGCAATATACGCGCGGTAACCAAACCCGCGCCGCTAACTTATTAGGCATCAACCGCGGTACTTTACGTAAAAAGTTAAAAAAATACGGCATGAACTAAGAAGTACGACAGGCTAGCCTGTCAATTTAAAGCACCCTCGGGTGCTTTTTTGTTTTTAGAGAAATAAAAGTTATCCAAGCAGTCAGCTTTTACGCCATCTAAAAACTATCGCATATCAATAATGTAAAACAGATATGTGTCATAGGCCAGACAACCATTTTAATTTATAGGTAATTAGAAAACCATGGATACACCACGCCCAATCAAACGTGCACTATTAAGTGTTTCAGATAAAACCGGTATTGTTGAATTTGCTCGCTCGTTATCACAAAAAGGTGTTGACCTTTTATCAACTGGCGGCACCGCTAAGTTATTGGCCGAAAATGGCATTAAAGTCACTGAAGTATCTGATTACACCGGGCATCCAGAAATTATGGATGGTCGAGTTAAAACTTTACACCCGAAAGTTCATGGCGGTATTTTAGCGCGTCGTGGTATCGACGAAACTGTTATGGTTGAAAACGACATCAGTGCGATAGATTTGGTGGTGGTAAATCTTTACCCATTTGCCAATGCCGTTGCGGATGAAAACTGTTCACTAGAAAATGCCATTGAAAACATCGATATTGGTGGCCCAACTATGGTGCGTGCAGCCGCTAAAAATCATAAAGACGTCACCATCGTGGTCAATGCCCATGACTATGACCGTGTTTTAGCAGAGATGGCGACAAACAATAATTCTTTGGTTTATCAAACACGTTTTGATTTGGCTATTGCTGCCTATGAACACACTGCAGCTTACGACGGTATGATTGCTAACTACTTTGGTAAAATGTTACCCGCGTATGGCATAACTGAATCTGCAGCTTCTGTTGACTCATCAGTAGGTGAAAAAGTTAAATTTCCACGTACCTTTAACAGCCAGTTTATTAAAACTCAAGATTTACGTTATGGTGAGAATTCGCATCAAGAAGCAGCTTTTTACAAAGAAGCGAATCCTGAGGCAGCGTCAGTTTCTACTGCAACTCAATTGCAAGGGAAAGCCTTATCTTATAACAACATTGCTGATACTGATGCAGCATTAGAGTGTGTTAAAGAATTTGACGAACCAGCTTGTGTTATTGTCAAACATGCAAACCCGTGTGGTGTTGCTATTGGTGATAATATTTTAGCGGCTTATGAAGGCGCTTATAAGACGGATCCAACGTCTGCTTTTGGTGGCATCATAGCGTTTAACCGTGAGTTAGATGCCGATACTGCGCAAGCAATCGTTTCTCGTCAATTTGTTGAAGTTATTATCGCACCTAGTGTGTCAGATGCAGCTGCAAAAATTGTTGCCACTAAAGCTAACCTGCGTTTATTGGTCTGTGGTCAATGGACAAGTAAAACTACTGGTTTTGATTTTAAACGCGTTAACGGTGGTTTATTAGTCCAAGATACGGATCAAGGTAGCGTAACAAGTGACGACTTAACGGTAGTGACTAAACGCCAACCCACGGACGAAGAGATGCGTGATTTACAATTTTGTTGGAAAGTAGCAAAATTTGTTAAGTCAAACGCAATTGTGTACGTTAAAAATAGTGCAACTATCGGGGTTGGTGCAGGCCAAATGAGCCGAGTTTACTCAGCAAAAGTAGCGGGTATTAAAGCGGCAGATGAAAATCTTGAAGTTAAAGGCTCTGTTATGGCATCAGATGCATTTTTCCCCTTTCGTGATGGTTTGGACGCCGCTGCTGAAGCTGGCATTACTGCGGTAATTCAGCCAGGTGGCTCTATGCGTGATAATGAAGTTATTGCTGCAGCAGATGAGCATAATATTGCTATGGTATTCACTGGCATGCGTCACTTTCGTCATTAAGTCACCATGGTAAAATAAAAACACTCAGATAGAATCAATTATTCTGAGTGTTTTTATTGCAGAAATCATGCTGAGTAGTGTCTGTGTAATAAAATTAATCATTAGACACACTCAATTAAGTTCAAATGCTGTTTTTTGTCGATAAGATAAGAGTAACGGCACTGATCATCTGAAAGAAATCTGCTATAACTAGCCAGTATAAAAATTCACTAGTTAATGGAAGATAACAATGCATACAAAAGCTCAAACTCTCAAAAAAGTTTTCACCGCGTCTATCGTGTCTGCAACTTTATTATGTTCTGGTTTTGTTAACGCTCATCAGGATGCTCATCAGCAAAGTCAGCTTGAAAAAGCTATCACTGGAGAACATCGCTCAGCAAAAAATAAAGTGCGTGATGCATATCGTCATCCGTTACAAACTTTAGCATTTTTTGGTTTTGATCCGTCAATGACAGTGGTTGAAATTACTCCCGGTGGTGGTTGGTACACTGAAATTTTAGCCCCAGCAGTAAAAGGTAAAGGTAAACTTTACGGTGCTCATTATCCTGATACTGGCGAAGATAACTATTATAGTAATTCACGTAAAAAGCTAGTTGAAAAATTAGCCAGTGATGTCGTATTTAGTGAAGTAGAGTTAACTAACTTTATTCCACGTCAAGCAAGTGAACTTGCTCCGGTAGGTACTGCCGATTTGGTACTGACTTTTCGTAATTTACATAACTGGCGTGATGAAGGTGTAGAACAAGTTTTTAAAGACGCTTACAAAGCATTGAAAAAAGGCGGCGTATTAGGTGTGGTAGAGCATCGTCTACCTGAAGGCGCCGACGCTGAAAAAGCAAAGGGTTATGTATCGCAAAGCAAAACTATTGCACAAGCCAAAGCGGCAGGGTTTACTTTAGAAGCAAGCAGTGAAATCAACGCTAATGCTAAAGATATGGCCATCTATCCAAAAGGTGTATGGACCTTACCGCCGGTATTACGTTTAGGTGAACAAGATAAAGCAAAATATATAGCGATTGGCGAAAGCGATCGTATGACATTAAAATTTGTAAAATAACATAATTGAGCTGCTATAACTTGACCTCTGCAGGTTATAGCAATTTTAAAATATTAGGAATGTAAGTAAATGAATGTTTTGGTCATTGGTAATGGCGGTCGTGAGCACGCATTAGCGTGGAAAGCTGCACAATCATCTTCAGTAACAAAAGTATTTGTTGCACCAGGTAATGCAGGAACGGCTACAGAAGCCAAGTTGGAAAATATTGCAATATCAGCTGGCGACATTCCAGCCTTGGTCGACTTTGCCAAGAGTAACCAGGTTGTGCTAACTATCGTTGGGCCTGAACAGCCTTTAGTAGATGGCATTGTTGATGCTTTTCAAGCAGAAGATTTAATGATTTTCGGACCGAGTGCAAAAGCGGCACAACTTGAAGGTTCAAAATCATTTACTAAAGACTTTTTAGCAAGAAATAATATCCCTACCGGTAGTTATCAAACCTTCACTGAAATCGACCCCGCACTTGCGTACGTTCGTGCACAAGGTGCGCCAATCGTTGTTAAAGCTGATGGCCTTGCCGCTGGCAAAGGCGTTATTGTTGCGATGACGTTAAAAGAAGCTGAAGACGGTATTAAAGATATGCTTGCCGGCAATGCTTTTGGTGATGCGGGTCATCGTGTGGTGATTGAAGAATTCTTAGCAGGTGAAGAAGCTAGCTTTATTGTTATGGTCGATGGCAAGAATGTTTTAGCCTTTGCTACCAGCCAAGATCATAAGCGTGCCTATAATGGTGATAAAGGGCCAAACACTGGTGGTATGGGCGCTTATTCTCCAGCACCGGTTGTGACACCAGAGATCCACCAACGCGCTATGAATGAAGTTATCATGCCAACCGTTGAAGGCATGGCCAGAGAAGGTGCACCTTATACCGGATTTTTGTACGCGGGCTTGATGATTGACACTGATGGCACCCCAAAAGTTATTGAATATAATTGTCGTTTTGGTGACCCTGAAACTCAGCCAATCATGATGCGATTAAAGTCTGATCTGGTTGAGTTGTGTATAATGGCTTGTCGTGGTGAGTTAGACCAAGCAACAATCGATTTTGATCCACGTCCTGCAGTTGGTGTGGTAATGGCGGCAGCTAAATACCCTGCTAGTTATCCTAAAGGCGATGTTATTTCTGGTCTAGAGACAAATACTGCCAGTGATCGAAAAATATTCCATGCAGGCACAGTTGAAAAAGATGGTGCAATAGTCACTTCAGGCGGTCGTGTCTTGTGCGCAACAGCATTAGGTAATAATGTCACTCAAGCGCAGCAATCAGCCTATGAATTATTAAAACAAATTTCTTGGCAAGGCGTTGAGTATCGAACTGATATCGCTTATCGAGCGATGGAGCGTGAACAAAGTTAATTTAGCGCAATAACAATCGTATAATATTGTCATATAAAAAAGCCCAGTAATTACTGGGCTTTTTTATATGACAATTAAGTGCTTAGTTACTAAGTTTTGCTAAGGTTTCTTCTTTTGCACCACCGGCTATTGCAGCAGCAATTGCTGAATCTCTATCAAATCCTAAATCAATAGCGGCTTTCACAATAGCATTGTTATGATTATCAGTGCTTTGATTAACCGCGGTGGTAATTACTCGGTCTGCTTCGCCAGGAAATAAAGCTAATATATCTTTAACTATATTACTTGCCTGTGCCGGTATGGCAGTCATAGCTGCTGTTAAAATATTCAATATCTGGCTGGGGTAATTTGATGCGGTGTTGTTAACGATGTTACTAACGTCGTAAGGTTCAGTCCTGATGGCAACTCGGACAATATTTTCTATTTCACTTGGATTAAATTTAACCGCGGTATTAACTATTTCTTGAGCATAAGCGGGTTCTGCGGTAATCGCTATTTCAACCAGCTCAGTACTAGGGGCAACTTTAGCTTTAATCGAATTTTGTATAACATCGCAGGCCAAAACAGGCTGGGCAGATAAAGCACCCAACATGATTTCACGATATTTTTCTGGGTATCGAGCAAAAGCCACCGCCATAACAACATCGACTTTCTCTGGATAGCGTGAAAGTATCGCATGGACACTACTTTGAATTGTTCTCTGTTTCTTTACTTGTTGGTTTAATATCTTAGCAATCAAACGTTCATGTTTATATTCGGCAATATCCTTCGCCACAACTGTACTACTAATGCCAGCAAGCATTAACAAGATGATAAGTTTTTTCATTTGTTATGCTCTCTGTACAAACACCGTGGTGAAGGCCACTTTATCTGTAGTTTGTTATTATTATTATGCGCAAAGACAATATAGAGCATAAAGTACATTATATCTCCTGTTTATTTGTACATAAAAATAGGGTTTTAGGAAAAATTGCTAGCCAAATTTTGCTAACTACGTGGTGATTAGTCCGTAAAGTAGTCGAATAGTTCAATTAAAAAGCAAACAGTTATTTAATCGCAATTTAATTGATATTAAGGGTTGACGTGAAGCGAGAAATCTCTAGAATGCGCTCCAGTTCCAAGGGGTAACCCAAACGAACGGTTATAATGAGTTATCTAATCTAGCCTAGGCTGATTAAGTTAA
>NZ_JACGVG010000027.1 GCF_014077095.1 Colwellia sp. MB02u-6
TAGTGTGGGAGTTCCCATGTGAGAGTAGGACATTGCTAGGCTTCTATTTAGAGAGACCCGTAGCTAACGCTACGGGTTTTTTGCTTTCTGGCATTTGATAAATAAAGCTTGAGATTTGAGCATTAACTTGCTGTAATCTCAAAGGTTATAACAACTCCAATAATTAACTAGTCAACTTTGCCCAGTCCCTCCAGGATAGAAATAAGGCCCGTTCTTTATCAGCTATGAAGTTGTTCCATGCAATAGAGCACTTATCCACTATATCCTCATAATCAGTGAACGAGCGATTCGCTATTTCATTTTAAAAGCTTATTTTACTTTGACTATCCATCAGTGCTCGTATTTTTTAATAAGCAATACAAAGGTTTGGGATGGTGAGTACAGACTCAAGTGATCTGGTTAGTAAAAGTCAGCACAAGGTTTAACTTTACGCATTAATTCTAAATAATAATGCAAATGTAGCGGTAAATTGTCGTAATATAGATAAACTAAGTAATGTACATTATATGGAATTAATTTATGGATGAATCTAGCAGCTCAAGCGCAACAGAACAGGTAAGTAAAACCTTAGATCCTGTCAACTTACTTAAAGATGAAATTGATCAAGTGGGTCGTATTTACAATATCATTATTGAGTTTTTCACCAATTACAGTTTTCAATTAATTGGTGCGTTTATCATCTTCATTATTGGTTACATTTTTGCTGGTAAAATAGCGACTTTCGTACTGAAATTATGTGAGCGACATAAGCTTGATGTCACCCTGAGTCGCTTTTTAGCGAATACCAGTAAAATGTTAATTGTAGTGATGATAACCATCATTTCTTTAGGTAAATTAGGTATTAGTGTTACGCCATTTATTGCCGCTATAGGTGCTATTTCATTAGGTGCGGGTTTAGCTCTGCAAGGCTTGCTGGCTAACTATGCTGCCGGCTTTAATATTATTATTATTCGTCCCTTTGTGGTGGGTGATACGATTACGGTGCGTGGCGTTACTGGGCTAGTGAAAGAGGTTTTACTGGCATACACAATATTGTCAGATGAAGACAATGTTGAAATTACCATTCCGAATAAACATATCGTGGGTGAAATATTACATAATTCAAGCCACGACTCGTTGTTAGAGTTAAGTGTTGGCATTGATTATAGCGAAAACCCGTTAGCGGTGGTGGCGTTGCTTGAAGAGGTGATTGGACAGTTAGACATTGTGAGTAAAGCTCGTAAGCCTCTGATTGGTATCGATGCTTTTGCTGATAGTGCTATTAACATCGCGGTGCGCTTGTGGACCCCAACAGAAAATTTATACAGTGCTAAATATAAAGCGAATAAAGAAATTTATTTAGCGTTAGATAAAGCCAATATTAAAATTCCATTCCCACAACGTGATGTTCATCTTATTAAGGATCTGGTTTGATTTTTGTGCCGTTTACACTGGATTTATTATGGCGTTAAATAAAGCTAGGCTGGATCGATTTCTGGCACAATATTGTCAGGTTAATCGCAAAAGTGTTCGACTAATATTGGCGCAAAATAGAGTATTGATCAATGATGTAGTCGCTCATGATATTGATGAAATTATTGATACCTTTAGCCATATCACCTTGGATGGTAAAGTGATCCAAGCTAATTGTGCCTATTATATTATGCTGAATAAGCCTGTGGGTGTTGTCAGTGCAACCCGTGATACAAAGCATAAAACAGTGCTTGATTTACTTGAATATTCGTTTAAAAATGAACTGCATATTGTTGGCCGACTTGATCTTAATACTTCTGGTTTGCTGCTAATGACCAATGATAGCCGTTGGTCAGAACGCTTAACTTTACCCGAGAAAAAAATAACTAAACGTTATATAGTAACCTTGAAAAATAAACTTACCGCCGAATATATAGCCGCTTTTGCCGAAGGTATGTATTTTGCGTTTGAGGACATTACGACTCAGCCTGCAAAGTTAACTATTATATCTGACTATCGAGCACAAGTTGAAATTTTTGAAGGACGTTACCACCAAGTCAAGCGCATGTTTGGCCGTTTTCGTAACCCGGTGATGGCTTTGCACCGATGTTCTATTGGCAATTTACAACTTGATCAGCACTTAGCTGTTGGGCTAAGTAGAAAGCTAACCGCGCCCGAGGTTAATAATATTAATCAATAATAGGCGCTTCAATGCATGAATATTGAGGCGTAAAATTACTACAACAATTACAACAATCACAACAGTCACAACAGTCACAACAGTCACAAGAAATCATAAAAAATAATAATAAGGAATAAGAATGTTTAAGTATATTATGCTAATTATTGTACTGGCCTTAATTGTCAGCTTCTTTGTACGAAATAATGCTAACCGTGAAGTAGCAAAGGTTAATGCTGTGCTAACGGCAGATTTTTTAGAAAATAATAAACAAGTCGTCGGTGTGATTGAAACAGCTTCTGGCTTGCAGTATCAGGTATTAAACCCAGGACAGGGTGAGGTTCATCCAATGGCAAGCACAAAAGTAAAAGTCCATTATCACGGCACTTTACTTGATGGCACAGTTTTCGACAGTTCAGTTGAAAGAAATGAACCGATTAGTTTTGGCTTAAATCAAGTGATTAAGGGTTGGACAGAAGGTTTACAGCTAATGGTAGTAGGTGAGAAAACCCGCTTATTTATACCGGCAGAGCTAGGTTATGGTAATAGTGCGGCAGGTAAAATTCCGCCCGGCTCATTATTGATTTTTGATGTTGAATTACTGGCTATTGAGTAGTTCACTTAACTGCCCCCTAGTTCAATGACTTATATTAAATAACAAAACAGTTTTAACAGTGTTGCCAACGCGATACTAGAATAATGGTTATTTTCTTAATTTAGTCGTTTGTTAACGTTTAACTTGCTAGCAACCAAGTAATCAACGGCTTGTCATGGCGTTTTATGTTACCTACTCTTGGTTTTCTTAAACTTCTTTAGCAAACGGCGATATCTAACTATCCAGAATACTTCATAGCAGCGAATGCCGTCTTCCTCAAGTGGCTTACTCTATTCTTCCCTAAAGGCTTCTGCCGAAAGATGGTGGCGATTAAGCAATTTGTAAAATTCGGTGCGATTTCTTTGTGCTATTTTCGCTGCCTGTGAAACATTCCCGGCCGTAATTTTTAACAGCTTGGCAAGATAATCGCGTTCAAATTTATCTCTGGCTTGGACAAATGACGGTAAAATTGTGGTGTTATCGCGCAGTGCATTCTTTACCAACATTTCGCTGATTAATGGTTCAGTAGACAACGCGAGTGTTTGCTCAACCACATTTTGTAATTGTCTTATATTGCCTGGCCAAGTTGCACTGATTAACACTTCCATGGCCTCTTGCGAAAAACCAGTAATATTGATGTGTGACTGGTCGGCAGACTGACTTAAAAAGTATTGCGCAAGTAATGGGATATCTTCTCGACGTTCAGACAAGGGTGGCAACTCTAACTCAACGACATTGAGTCGGTAATACAAGTCTTCACGAAATGTTTTGTCAATAATAGCTTGCTGTAAATTTTTATGGGTTGCTGAAATAATCCTAACATCAACTTTAATCGCTTGTGTGCTACCCACGGGGCGTATTTCTCGTTCTTGCAAGGTACGTAGCAGTTTTACCTGAAAATTCATTGGCATATCACCAATTTCATCCAAAAAGAGTGTACCGCCATCTGTCGCTTGAAATAAGCCAATATGATTTTTTTCCGCGCCGGTAAATGCGCCTTTAATATGACCAAATAATTCAGACTCTAGCAGCTGCTCAGGAATAGCAGCGCAGTTAATAGCGGTAAATGTTTGTTGGTGTCGAGGGCTTGCCAAATGAATCGCCTTTGCCAACAGCTCTTTACCTGTACCACTTTGGCTTTGAATAAGTAAACTAAAATCACTTCTTGCCACTTGCTTACTTTGTTGTAAAAGCGACTCCATAATAGTACTACGACTAATAATTTTATCACGCCATTGGTTATCAGCCTGACTGTGGTTGAGTTCTGCTGGTTGCAGGCGAATGGCTTGTTGTACTATTTCCAGTAGCTCTTTACTCTCAAAAGGTTTAGTGAGAAAACTAAAAACCCCCTGTTTAGTGGCATTAATTGCATCAGGAATAGTACCGTGGGCGGTCATGATAATGACGGGAATATGAGGGTGCTTAGCTCTTATTTGTTCAAATAGTGCCATGCCGTCCATGCCTTCCATTTTAAGATCGCTGATCACTAATTGTGGATGAAAACTCTCGAGTCGGCCTAGGGCTATTTTAGCATTTTTTGCTGACTCAACTTCATAGCCTGCTGCAGCCAAACGGATAGCAAGTAGCCGCAGCAAGCTAGGATCGTCATCAACGATTAGAATTTTATTGTCTGTTTTAACGGCAGCTGGATTAAGATTGGTCATGGGTTATTCTCGGTGCTTATCTATGGCTATAATATATGGCTAAAATATAGTGCTAAAAATAGAACTTAAATTGCTCTTAATCGCTAGTGCATTTAATAGTGCCTTTAACTAGCAATTATTGATCTCTTTTATCAATAGCTTGTTCAATATTCTTTAATTGTTTAATAGTTTGTTCTAATAACTTCACTTGTTCGGTTAACGCTTCTTGCTGTTTTGTTGCCTGCTGTCGTTGTGCTTGTTGAAGCTCTTGTTGCTGGGTAAGCAAGCGGCTTCTCATTAGTAAACATTGATTTAATTGATCGCGCAATAAGGAAATAAAAGCCTGTTCACTTGGGCTGATATTAGCGAGTGCGGCATTGTTATCATCACTGTTCAATTCATTTAACAATACTTTAGCGTTGAAAACATTGTAAATAGGTGACGTAGGTAGGCTATAAAGTAGCAGGAGTTTTGTTTGTGCGTCATAGTGCATTAGGCTGTTTTTTTTTGTTGGTTTTGTAAGTATTTTTTGTTGCTTACTAACCTCATTGGTTAGTTGTTGTTGGTTAAGTTGTTGCAATATTAGGTAATACTCACCATAACTTGTGTTGCTATTCTTGTGTTTGGTGATGAGTTGACAACCAGATAACAGCAGTAACCCTATGCTTAGTACTATCATTGTTGATGAAAATCGCTGTAAATTAGCCATTAAACGGATTCCTCTTGTCGAAAAGCGCGTGGTAAGGTGATTTTTACTTTAGTTCCCTGTTGCTCACTTTGTTCAGCCAAATATTCAATATCGCCATTGAGGCGTAGTATGAGTTCTTTAACTATGGTGAGGCCGAGACCACTACCTTTGATTAAATTTTGCTCAGGTGGTGGACCTTGATAAAAAGCATCAAATATTTTGTCTTTACTTTCCTCGGCAATTCCCATGCCTTGATCGCTAATAAATAGCTGCAAGTGGCCATCTACTAGTGCTGACGAAATATCTATCACGCCTTCATCCGGTGAGTATTTTATCGCGTTGGACAAAATGTTATCGATAATAACCGTTACTTGTTTACGGTTACTAAAAAGAGATATATCACTCAAGCTATTGTTAAGAAGTATTTTTTTACGTTTTATGGCTAACTTTTGCTCTGCGATCACTTGATAGACTACCTCATTAATTTGTATCAACTTGGAATCTTGTAAACTGGTTGAGTCGAGGACAATATTAAAATCGAGTAAGTCTTCAATATGCTTTTGTAAGCGAAATACGCTGTCTTTGATAATGTGAGAAATTTCTTGTTGCTCGGCATTGAGTTCACCAACACTATTATCATATAACAGCTCCGTGCCTTCTCTAATGGCCGCTAGGGGAGTTTTTAATTCATGTGATATATGGCGAATAAAGCTCGATTTTTGCAACTCTAACGCTTGTAAGCGTGTACGCATGTTTTCCAAGGCTAGCGCTATTTCTTGAATCTCTGGCGAGCCTGTTACTTTGATTTCATGATCAAAATGTCCTTGTTGTAATCGAAAAATACTCTGCGTAAGTACTTTAAGCGGACTAGTGATTAAGAAGGTAAATATAGCTGCAATAACTATGCTAATAGGAATAATAACTAAACTCTGGATCATAATATCGCGGACAGCTTGTGCGGCCTGTTTAATATTTGTGATATGCAAGGTGTTAAGTTCACCACTTCGCTGAGTAATTCGTTCATAAGTCATATTTAGGGCACTAAATATGACCTGTATTGGCTTGATGATTGTGCTGTCAGTAGGTGATTTTTGTTCAGCTTCTGGCATGGTCTGTTCAATCAGTGCCGTAACAGTTTGGGCATATTCAGTTACCAGTAGCTGTAATTTTTGATCTTGGCTCGCCGCGATTAATTGTTGAGCTAATTGTAATATTTGCTTGCACTGCTCATCATAACTGGTTGCCAAAGCAGGATCTCGCAGTACTAAATATTGCGCAGCACTGCGTTCCAGTTTGATTTGACTACTTTTCAGTAATTGTTGCTGATCCAATATTTCTGTTATACCAGTAATTGCACTCGCACTTTTTTTTGCAAGCGTATTGACTTGCGAGGCACCAAAAATTAAAGCAACGACCAGAGGTAAAGCGACTAAACCAAACCCTAATAAGGTTAATGATTTTATTGATAAGCTTTTTATCGACAAATTCCTATTATGCGCTTTACTGGCGAGTGTGATTGAATTGCTCACAATGTGTGCTTGGGCCTTTTTTCCTCATAAATATTTATATAGTGTTAGCTAAAAACGCAAAAAAAACAATGCTGTCTCAATACGGAGACAATAGTACTGACAGTTTTTTATTTTTTTAAATTATTGTTTTATAAATATATTTTATGAGTTAGCTAGAGTCAGTCACTATTTATAAATTATGGTACAGATAAGTTGTTGCTAATTGGAGACATTCACTAGGAAAGCATATTATTTAAATTGATAAAAATCAATGACCTATGTTTTGGCATGAGATATGCTTTATATCTATTGTAAGTGGCAAGGGCCATGGCCGGCATATTTCTTGATGTGCTATCAATTAAAAGGATTCAGATATGAATAATATGAGCTTAAAAAAACTGTCTATTACTGTTGTTGTCGCATCGCTGGCATCAAACCTTGCTTTTGCCAACAATGATGTTACTCAAACAACGCTTAAAGTGGCAGAGCCTACAGCCACTTTTTCTCAATTAGTCACAGATTATGATGTCGATAAAAGTAATAGCTTAAGTGCAAATGAATTAGCTAAAAATGAGACATTAACAAAAGTTTTTGCTCAGCTCGATATCAATGGTGATACAGAAATTAATGAAGAAGAATTTAACCAATACCTAGCTAAGATAAAAAAGCTATTATTATAAAAATAATTTTTTCTATTAATAGCTTTTTTTTCGACTGCTAGTGTTTTTTCAACCAGGCAGTCGCTAATTTTACTGACTTTAAGGACCTCTCCACATGAAAAATCAGTCTTCTCAAGATAGCTTGTCCCGTTATGTTAAAATTGATAAATGGATTTTTGAAGTGAAATCAGTGCGCGCCATACGCGTCGAGGATTTTGGTAAACCTTACACTGCTGTTGCAAATATTGCCTTAAATGGTGACAGCGCATATATTGATGGTCTGCTGACTCGTGAAGATGATGACTTTACACGTGAAGACTATCAAACCTTTGGGAAAATGAGTCAGCAATTAGGACTTGAAACCGTAAATTTTGACCGTTTTAAGCAACAACGAAAATCTTCAGATACAGTTAAAGTGCCACCAATAAATTATGTTAAACCCGAGTTAAAATTAGTTATAGTATAGTTATTAGCACTGATTGCGTTTTAGCATGGTGCGTTAACCTATTTTAAAGGCAGTCTAATGAATTCGGTTAAAGTCAATAATACTTATATTACATCATCTAAAATTATTTGTGTTGGTCGAAATTATGCCCTACACATCAGCGAACTTGGTAATGAGGTTCCTGACGATATGGTGTTATTTATGAAACCCAATGCGGCGATTGGTGAGCAGCTTTGCTCTTACCATCAAGAAACCTTGCATTATGAAGCTGAGCTTTGTTTTCTGTATCAACAAGGTAAATTTTGTGCTGTTGCTATAGGCTTAGATTTGACTAAAAGAGCCCTGCAAACTCAGTTAAAAGCTAAAGGCTTGCCATGGGAGCGCGCTAAAGCGTTTACAGGTTCTGCGCTATTTAGCGATTTTGTGACGATAGATGTTATTGATAAATGCCTAGCGTTAGCACTTTTTATCAATGGTGAATGCCGACAATCTGCTTCGACTGCGATGATGTTACATTCACCGCAAGCCATATTGGATGAAATTCGTTCTTTTATTACGCTAGAAGATGGCGATATTGTGATGACAGGCACACCTGCCGGTGTCGGTGAAGTGGTATCGGGTGATGTTTTTGAAGGGCGAATACTGAATCAAGATAAGGTCTTAGTGACTAAACAATGGCAAGCAACTTAGTTTGGAACCAATAAATAATATCTCACTGTAATAAGTGTTTTATGCTCATTCTATGCGATAATTGCTTAAATTTAATTAACTTAACTGTTTAAAACTCACTTTATGCAACGTATCACGCTTTATACCATGACTAATTGCCCACATTGCCAGACGGCAAAACGCTACCTTGAAGAAAATAACATTGCGTTTCGTTTGTGCAATGTAAAGACGCCAGCAGGGCAGAAAGAGTTTGCCAAATTAAACTTACGTGGTGTACCGGTATTAAAAGTTGGCAATCAAGTTCTTAGAGGCTTTAACGTTAAAAGCTTCAATGAACTCTATCAAGATAACTAATTCCCAACAGACCAATACTAAAGCCACAAAAAGTATCTTTATTATCGAGGAACTTTTAGCAGGTTTTTCACCAAGATGATATTTTTCTGGTATTGGGGTGGCAGTATCTCTGTGTGCTGCCGAAAAAAATAGTGTTGCAAGTACGAGTTTAAAGTCACAACCAAACAATGTCACAGCCAAACATTGTTGAGCGACTCCTGGTCAACTCATCACTCAACAATAGATAAATAACATTAAGCTAGTGCGGCTGTTAGTATTAAGGTTGCGACAATTTTTTGTCTGTCGTCACCATCTGAAATTACGGCCCATTTTTACCTCAATACTGGGCAAGCTTTATATCAAGCAAAACACCAGCATAACAATCAAGTTAAAGTTTTTTAATCCTAAATCATCATTACTACGTATAACTAAAATATTAATCACTTAGCTATAATTTTTCTTATTATCCAAGTATATTCAAAATATCAACGTTCAAGTATTTATCCATTATGAATAGTTTAAATAGGCTCGCAGAAGCCATAATTTCAGGTCTGCAAGATTACATTAATAAACGCGGCTTTCGCGCATTAATACACTTTGAATTGGAAGGGTGTTATCAAAAGCCAAAAGATAAGCATATAGATTATAGGCAGGTGAATAGAAATTTATTAGCACTGGGTATTGATGGTGAAGTGGTTGCTGAGTATTGGAGTAATCAATGGGAGTATGTGTCGATATTTAATGGCCAAAGTCCATTAAAAGAGGCACAAAACCTTAGTCGCGCTATTGAAATATTACCGAAACTGTTTGCTGCTCAAGGCGCGACAAAAACACTTATTAAACCTGTTATTTGGGCGGGTGACCATGGCAAGCTAGCTTATGGGTGTGAAAATATTTTTAGTGGCGATAACCGTGCGGTACATATCCCTAATGCGGTACAAATTAATGTTAGCGTACAAGATGTCAGTGGAAAAAATTTACTTGTTTCCGGTGATTTTGGTGAATGTTTACAGCAACATTTTTTACGTACAAGTTTAGCCTGCTGCTTAATTTATTTGCCAGAGGAAGAAGCTTTTGAGCGATTAGCATTAAAGTCGAAATATGGCTTAGCCGAGGAGCTGTGTTCGCCTGTTGATATTTCTGGCGGGCATCAAGGCAGTATTGCTTTGTACAGAGACATTGGTAAACACAATCAAAAAATGGGCGTTGAGGCACTATTATATGATGATAAAAACAATGTCATTGTTAGTCAGAATAATTGGCATAAAACTGCAAGAATTGAACACAGGCTAGGTGCGTCTAGCGAGCACTACAACCCCTATTTGAATGTGATTTTTGCTTTGCTAAATGTTATTGAAGCTATTGATGACATGAAAAGTGGCTACCAAGTGCACAGTGAAACGTATGGCCAATTACCGAGCTCGTTGCACGATCAAGCTAATAGTGTTGGAGCTATTACGTTATTTGCCAATAATGATTGGTTTAACCAAAGCATAGACAAAGCGCTCAGTGTGACAAGTCGTTATGGTGAAAAAACAACAGAGTTAAGTATGGGGCAATTATTGCAACATGGTTATTTAAAGCAATTTCAACGGCCAAGTATTATTATTTAAAGCGTGAGCTTTGAAATACTAAGTCGGACTACAAACATATTTAGCGAAGAATTAAATGATAAAACAATTAAATACCCCAACACTTGATGGCAACTCGACAGCAGAAAAGCGACAAGAGTTAACCGCATACTTTAAAAATACTTGGTCGACATATGAGTCATTATTCTCACTGATCAACCATGACCATGCTTATTTTTTAAGGCCAGAGCGGTTACGTCATCCGTTAATTTTTTATTTTGGACATACCGCAACTTTTTACGTTAATAAGCTGATACTGGGTAAATATATTAAGCAGCGAGTCAACAGCCGTTTAGAAGCTATTTGCGCGGTCGGTGTTGATGAAATGAGTTGGGACGATCTTAATAGCGAACATTATGACTGGCCAAGTGTCGATGAAGTCCGAATTTATCGTCAGCAAGTTTATGATTTAGTACTCGATTTGATTGACAATATGGAGTTGAGTCTACCTATTACGCAAGACTCGTTAGCATGGATGATATTAATGGGCTGCGAGCACGAACGTATTCATCTTGAAACTTCATCGGTGATTATGCGTATGTTGCCATTAAAATGGCTAACAAGCCAAGAGCAATGGCAACCGTGCTTACATTCATCAGTTGCACCTCAAAACCAATTAATACCGGTTAAGTCTCAACACTTGTCGTTAGGAAAAAAAGCAGATGACAAAACCTTTGGCTGGGATAACGAATATGGTCATCAAGATGTCGATGTTGATAACTTTAGTGCCGCTAAATTTTTAGTGTCCAATGATGAATTCATGGCTTTTGTTGTTGCTGGTGGCTATCGCTCAGAGCAATTTTGGTGCGAAGAAGGCCAGGCATGGCTGGAATTCACTCAAGCTGAAATGCCGAGGTTTTGGCGCTATAACAATGGCCAATATGCTCAGCGTAACTTAACAAGTGAAATGCCTTTGCCATTAGATTGGCCGGTAGAAGTCAATTACTTAGAAGCCAAAGCCTTTTGCCAGTGGCGACAAAAAACGACCACAGGCTTTGTTCGCTTACCCACTGAAGCCCAGTGGTATTGTCTTCGCGAGCATGTTGCTGGTGACCAACACCAGTGGCCTGAAGTACCAGGTAATATTGATTTAGCTTATCAAGCATCATCATGCCCAGTTAACCGACATCAGCAGGGTGAATTTTTTGATGTTATTGGTAATACTTGGCAGTGGACTGAATCAGCCATCGACGGCTTTGCTGGTTTTAATGTTCACCCCTTGTACGACGACTTTTCGACACCGACTTTTGACGGTAAGCATAATTTAATTAAAGGTGGGTCTTGGATCTCTACGGGTAATGAAACTTTGGCCTCTTCACGCTATGCTTTTCGTCGACATTTTTACCAGCATGCAGGCTTTCGCTATGTGGTTAGTGAGCAAGCAGAAAAACCACCAGCAGCGGTTAATAAATATGAAACAAGTAAAGACATTTGCCAGCAGCTTGAGTGTTATTTTGGCGCTAATGCGCTTGGCCATGAAAATTATGGCCAACAAATAGCACAACAGGTAGAGAGTTTTATCGCCGCTGAAAATATTGCGACTGAGCGTTTACTTAACTTAGGCTGTAGTGTTGGGCGAGTAGCATTTGAACTGAGTCAATATTTTCAACATATTGATGCGGTAGACTTTTCTGCGCGCACCATTCAATATGGTGTGCAATTACAAACCGGTGCTAGTGTCCGTTATACCCATACAATAGAAGGAGATATCTGCGAGTATAATGAAATTACCCTAGCGGACAAGGTCAAACAGGCTAATAGTGAACGGATATTATTCAGTCAAGCAGATGGTTGTAATCTCAAAGATAACTTTAAGCACTATGATGTTATTTTGATTCAAAATGCTTTGGAGCAGAGTTACGATCCTAAGCGTTTACTGGCGAATGCTGTAAGCCGTTTAAATCCTTCAGGGTTACTGATTATTATTTCAGACTACCATTATCAGTTGCAGACAACAGATAAAGCTAAATGGCTAAGTGGCGTGAAAGTTAATGGCGAAAACTTATCAGGCATTGATGCTTTAACCAGCGAACTCAATGATGAGTTTGACCTTGTAGCGACCAAAGAATTACCACGTGTTGTCGCAGACTCTGCGCGTAATTTCAATGTCTCTCACTGTCAGCTCAGTGTTTGGCGAGTAAAATAGTTTGCTGACTTATAGCCGTATTTACATAAAGAAGAATAGCTAATTTATGCCAACTTACTCACTGCCTAAGCATATTGCTTATAGTCAAAGTCTTGCGGGTTATATACAGTATAATTTAAGTGATTCGACTGCGCAGGCTTTGACATTAGCTCAGTTGTGTCAGCTTGGCACTGCTGGCTTAGGCGCTAGCAGTTTAGACACTGATAACCTGACCATAAGCGGTGTTGAAACAGACCCTATTGGCGCAACACTTTTAAGTTACTCACCTGTTCAAGGTGATGAGGCGTTGCGGCAAGAAATAGTTAAGTTTCACCAAGGTTTAAATTGCCATAGCCGATCAATAACGGCCGATAGCGCGGTGACATTTTGCGGCGCGCAGGAAGCCCTTTCAGCCATTTATCAAGCTGTATTAAGTGCCGGTGATGAAATAGTGGTCATGACACCCAGTTATCCGTCTTTGGTCAGTATGGCGAAGTCGATGGGCGTTATCGTTAGAGAAATATCACTTTGCGCTGAAAACCATTGGCAAGCCGATATTGACGATTTTAAGCAAGTAGTGAATGATAAAACCCAGCTTATTGTGCTTAATTCACCACATAACCCAACGGGTAGTGTTATTGACAGTAAACTCGCTAAGCAAATACTGCAACTGGCGCAGCATTATCAGTGTTACTTGTTAAGTGATGATGTTTCACAAGCAAGTAATTACTATGATTTAGCTTTAGCTCATGGTTATTTAGATTACCGAAGAAGTATTGTTGTCGGTGTGATGTCTAAGAGCTTAGGGTTGGCTGGCGTTCGTATTGGTTGGGCGGTAACACCTAATAAGACATTACTGCAAAGTTTAATGGCAATTAAAGCCGTTCATTCTATTTGCTGCTCGAAAATTGATGAAAAATTAGCGCTACTGGCATTGCAAAATAGCCAAGAAATTTTAACTCGCAATAATCAGCTTATTGCCGACAATATAGCACTTTTTTCGGCACTTGTTGCCCGACACCCAGAAAAATTACATTGGCATCAACCTCAGGCAGGTATGCTCACGCTAGTTGAGGTTAAAAATATCGACTCAATAATATCTTGGTCACATAAACTTGCCAAGCAAAGCGGTATATTAGCGCTGCCAAGTGAGCTTTTCGGACTTTCAGGTAATTATTTTCGCTTAGGTCTAGGCCAAAAGAGCTTCGCTAATACACTAGAAAAATTTGAAGATTATTTGCTAACAACAAGTATCGATATAGCTTAATTAACAGCTGTTACTTTTAGTTATTTAAAGTACGTAAAAAAACATCATGAAAAAGTGGCACAAAGCGGCTAAAAATACAAAAACATGCCAAATGGCATGACTATATTGCTTGTCTTTTCTAACGTAAAAAATAGTACCCAAGCCATAAATAATACCGCCTAAAGCCAGTAAAATCATGCCTTCATAGGCAAGTTTAGCATTGAGTTTATGTATAAAAGTGAGGGAAATTAAACCCAAACCTAAATAGGTTGATAGCGATAACTTTTTATATTTGTTACCAAACTTAACTTTAAAAGCGATACCCAAAATGGCTAGCCCCCAAATAATAACCAACATTAGCGGGCCAATGTCATCAGCTAATGTAACTAGCATCAGCGGGGTATATGTGCCGGCAATCAATAAATAAATCGCACAATGATCGAGTAACTTAAAGACTCTTTTTGCCTTTTCATGTAATAGCGCATGATAAAGTGTTGAGGCACTAAACAGTAAAACCAGACTAGCACCATAAATACTAAAACTGATGATTTTAACCATGTCAGTTTGTATCCAGGCTAAAGTGACTAAAAGTGTTAAACCGGCCACACTAAGCAATGCCGCCAGCCCATGACTAACTGCATTGACAATTTCTTCTGCTAAGCCGTAATCTTGAGTTTGCACGTTATGTATTCCCGTTTCAGTGTACGCGTGTACGCCGAGTATGATAGCAAGCCACAGATTGGAATACTAGAGGTCTGACCTTTAAGCTTGTGAAGCATGATACAAAAGCTAACATCGTTTCATCATTATTGAGAAATCAGAGCAAAGAAAAGTGGCTTGAAAAAGATGGCTAAAAGCGTGTTTGAATAATATTTTTTAGAAAAAATTGTGGCAATAACAGCACAAGAACTATCCATAAGCTGGTAGCGAAGGATGGAAAATTCAGCATTATTTTTTAAAGTAAGTTGGAGGTTAAATATAAATGATTAAAATTAATAGGTTAAATATCAACCGTCCAGACGATCAAAATGCGCTTATATAGCGAGCGATATACAAGCGCAAATAAGCACTACAGTGCTAGATCGATAACCATTTCACGTAACTCATCTTTGGAAATTGAGTTGTCATGATTTTTATCAAAGCGATTGAATATGGTTTCACACATACGAATGCCTTTATCTTGTAGTAAGCAGTCAATCAATTCGACAAACTCACTTCTATTGATGACACCGTCTTTATCTTCATCAAACAATTCAAATAATTCATCTACCCACTGATTTAATTCCATCAGTCATCCTCTTATCTGGCGAATAATACTTATAACAGACTTTATCGTTATTTTAGGACTATGTGAATGATTAATTCTGTTATTTCGTGCAATCGTGTGTTTTTGCCACATAAGGCTATTTTTATAGAGCAAAGGGCATTGCTGATATCGAACAGCAGGATGATCGCTCTTTAGCATGAAAAATATCACAGCAAGTCATGTTATTTTTCAATTAACTATTTTTTACTTTATTTAGCGCTTAGCAACTTGGTTATGTGTAAACTTCTTAGCGGCTTTATCTCGCGGTAGTCGGTTGTGTTAGCCATTAAAAATAGTTTGAATGAAATTTTAAAAAAAAGATGTAATAGAATCGCCAATGATAAGATTATGCAGTCAGGGTTTTAAAGGGAAGATAAAATGAAAATAAATTGGAAAAATTTATTGAGTGCAAGTTTACTCATTGCAATAACCAACAGCAGTTGGGCTGAGAATAGTGTAAAACAGGCACTAACCTTAACAAGCTGTTATATAGAGGGTATTAGACAACAAGTACAGTGCGGCACTTTAGTTACACCAGAGAACTATGCCAAACCAGATGGCGTAAAAATTGATATAAATTTTGTGCTGTTACCGGCAATAGATAATAGTCAAGAAAAACACCCGCTAATGTTTCTGGCCGGTGGCCCGGGTCAAGCCGCAACTGAGCTGGCTAGCCCTATTTTTCGCGGCTTTAACGAGATTAGAAAAACCCGCGATTTAATTCTTATTGACCAACGCGGCACAGGTCAGTCACATCCTCTGCAATGTGAAGACTCATTAGAGATTGATCCCTATACCAGTATACCTGAAGATTTTGTTTTTACTGATATTGAGCAATGTCTAGCACAGCTCACAGGAGACTTAAGCCAATATAACTCAGAAAATGCGATTCGAGATTTTGAGGCGGTGCGCGCGGCGTTAGGTCATCAACAAGTACATATTTACGGTGGCTCTTATGGCAGCCGTGCCGGTTTAGTTTATATGCGTATGTTCCCAAATTCGTTAAAAAGTGTAGTACTTGACAGTGTTGGCCCAATCGAAGTACCTATTGGCTTATTTGGTAAAAGCGCAGAGCAGTCCTTTATTAAGCTGGTTGAACACTGTCAGAACGAAATAAGTTGTGCGGCACAATACCCTGAATTGGCAAATGAGTTTGCCACCATCAGCAATAAATTATCGCAAGCACAGGTGACGGTAGAAATTGATCATCCAAGATTAGGCACTAATACCGCCTTTATCATTAGCAAGGATAAATTCATTTCAACCATACAAATGCAACTTTACTCGATGGAAACACGTAGCCTAGTGCCGCTGTTAATTCATCAAGCCTATTTAGGTAACTATAAGCCATTGGCGGGTGTTATTGCTCAGAGTGAAGGTGGCATGGGTATTTATATAGCTTTGCATTTTAATATTGTTTGCAATGAAGACTATCCCAGAATATCTGCCCTTATGAAAGCTGACGATGCCGACAATAGTTTCGCTAAAGGTATGAGCTTAACTATGGTTGGAAAAGTGTGTGCTGTTTGGCCAAAGTATCAACCGAGCGACGATTTTTATCAAACCGTTAGTGCGGATATACCAACCCTAATCATGTCGGGTGCATTAGACCCGGTCACGCCAGCCAGTAATGGTGAAAAATCTGCCGCGCATTTACCCAATAGTCATCATATTATTGCTAAAAACAACGCGCATATCGTTGCCTCAACAGCTTGCGGTATTAAAATCGTTAATGAATTTTTAGAGCAACAAACGCCAAAGGAACTTGATGAGTCATGTCTTGAAGAAATTCCTGACGAGTCATTTATGGTGGGTTTAAATGGTGGTGCAGCCCAAGTAACGCCTAGTGCTATGCCAAAAAAAGCAAAGGAATAAATCATGATTGAAGTTAATAATTTACATAAAAGTTTTGTCAGTAAAAAAAATACCGTTAAAGCGCTAGACGGCCTATCATTTATTGCAAAAGATGGTGAAATTACTGGTATTTTAGGCCCAAATGGTGCCGGTAAAACTACTTGTTTGCGCACACTATATGGTTTACTTCGTGCCGATGAAGGTTATGCGACCATTGATGGTATTAAAGTAACAGAAGAGCCAATTAAAGCTAGAAAACTATTAGGCATATTTCCTGATAAATTTGGCTTGTATGAGCGCTTAACTGCTTATGAACAAATTGATTATTTTGCCAGTATTCATGGCATGCAAGGTGCAAAAAAGCATGCCGCCATTGAGCAAATTCTATCTGATTTAGAAATGAGTGAATTAGCGCATCGCAAAACAGTGGGGTTTTCGCAGGGTCAGCGCATGAAAGTGACCTTGGCTCAGGCACTAGTCCATCAACCGAAAAATTTTGTACTTGATGAACCCACCCGTGGTTTAGATGTGATGAGTACGCGCGTGTTGCGTAACCACTTAGCTAAATTTAAAGCCAAAGGCCACTGTATTTTATTTTCCTCACACGTTATGCAAGAAGTTGCCGCGTTATGCGATCGCGTGATCATTGTTTCAAACGGTAAGTTAGCGGCCCAAGGCACACCGCAAGAGTTGTGTGATTTAGCAGGAGAAAGCTTATTGGAAGAAGCCTTCGTGAAACTCATTGGCTCTGATGAAGGTGTCGCCGCATGATGCAATTAAAAGCCTTAATGGTAAAAGAATTTAAAGAAGCTTTTCGCGACCGGCGCGCACTAATGGTAGCGATGAGCATGGCTTTATTGATGCCAGTCATGATCATGGTTATATTAAAAGTAGCGATTAAAGAAGCGGTAGACAACCCGCCAGTCTATGTGAAATATAGTGGCGAGCAACATGCACCAAAACTGATTAACGCCCTCAAAGACCAGAATATTTTATCTTTTGCTGATGTACCCGAAGATGAAGAGCGTAATTGGAATGAGCGTAATATTGAACTGAGCATTCCTGAGACATTCATTGCAGATATGGCAGCAGGTAAGCCCATTGAATTAATTTTGCGTGCGGATTATAACGAGAAATCGTTAACGTCTCCTATTCGCCGAATTAAAGCTGTTATTAGTGAACACTCCTTAACTATTGGTTACAAACGGCTATTAGTGCGCGGTATAGACACTAAATTATTGCAACCCATTAAACTACTTGAACAAGACACCTCACTGCCCAGTAGCAATGCAGTGATGATCTCACTCATTTTAGGGGTTTATTTAATGATGGCAGCGTTTATGTCGGGTTTACCTGTGGCGATAGATTCGAGCGCAGGTGAACGAGAGCGTAATGTTTTAGAAATGCTGCTGTGTCAGCCGGTAAGTACTTTGAAAATAGTGCTGGCGAAGTTGAGTTGTGCCAGCGCTATTTCAATTATCTCCATTATATTAATGCTAGTGTTGACTTCAGTGGCAATGAACTTTGTTGACCTAACTAAAATAGGGGCAACCTTTAGTATTGACGCCAGTACCTTTGTTATATTGTTGTTGTTATTGGTACCTATTTGCTTTCTCGCCGCAGCACTACAGCTCTTCTTTGCCTTTCAGGCCAAGAGTTTCAAAGAAGCACAATCAACTGTGACCATGTTGATTATGGTGCCTAGTTTTATTCCTTTTGCCTTAATGATGATGGATGATAAGCCTGCTTGGATCGATTGGATGCCAATCTCTGGCCAGTCATTGTTGATGGAAGATGTTTTTAAAGGCTTAGCTATTGATTGGAGTGCCTTGCTATTTACCAGCGCAGCCACCATCGCGTTAACCCTGGTCTTGGTGTTAATTTTGGCGAAACGATTAACCTCTGAAAAAGTGGTGATGTCGTTAAGTTAGTCACAGATAGAGCCGTTCCATAACAAGATATAGCTCGAACTAGAACGGCTATGGTTAAGTGAGTATAAAAAGCATCAGGTCAGTAGCTTAGTTAGCAAAAAAAAGGCAGTGCGAAGTGGCTAATGAGCCATTGAGTTATTTATTTCGTATGCAAGGCATATTGATTCATTGTTTTGGCAGGTTAACCAGCATTAAAGACGGCTACATCATATAAGCAATAACTTTGAAACCAAAGCTGCAATTCAAGCAAAGCTACTTCAAGTAATAGGGTTAAATATATCTCGCGCATTATTCAGCTTTCCCCCCAATTCAAAGGTTAACGCTTCATTGGTCTTAAATGTTTGAGTCACACTTGCGTTTATTATTCGAGTTGGGACTTAGGTGGATAATAGCGCGCTTCCACGAGGGTAAGTACAGGATCGAGTCAACACAACCAAGTGCTTTCGCCACCGAATAATTTACAGTTTATTTTTATTTACTTGTATTTAATTTGTATTAACGCATAATTTAATGAATTAAATTTATTGTTTTTACGATTTTAAAGAAGTATATTAGTTTTAGTTATCTATTGATGTTAGTATTAAAAACTTTTGCAGATAACTTCAAAGTATATTTGATTGCAAAATGAACTAAAAGAGCACGGTTTTATCGTGTACAAGCACGGCAAGTTCAGGCAAAATATGTCGCAATTAATTTAGAATTAAAGCCAACCCCCAGTATTGCCAATGGCAGACTATTTGAGGATATAACATGTTTACACGTGATATGAATATTGCTGATTTTGATCCAGAACTTTATCAAGCAATGAGTAACGAAGTTGTTCGTCAAGAAGAGCATATTGAACTCATCGCTTCGGAAAACTACTGTAGTCCACGTGTACTCGAAGCTCAAGGTTCACAACTGACGAATAAATACGCTGAAGGTTACCCAGGTAAGCGTTATTACGGCGGTTGTGAGTATGTTGATATTGCCGAGCAACTGGCTATTGACCGCGCAAAAGAATTATTTGGCGCAACTTATGCTAACGTGCAGCCACATGCCGGTTCACAAGCAAACGCTGCTGTTTTCCAAGCCTTAGTTTCACCAGGTGGCAAAATATTAGGCATGAGTTTAGCGCATGGCGGCCATTTAACGCATGGATCGCATGTAAACTTTTCGGGTAAGTCATATGAAGCTTTTCAATACGGTCTACACCCTGAAACCGGTGATATTGATTATGCTGAATTAGAACGCTTAACACTAGAGCATAAACCAGAGATGATCATTGGTGGTTTCTCAGCCTTTTCTGGTGTGGTTGATTGGGCTCGTATGCGTGAAATTGCCGATAAAGTGGGTGCTTACTTTTTTGTTGATATGGCTCACGTTGCCGGTTTAGTTGCTGCGGGTTTATATCCTAATCCAGTGCCACACGCCCATGTTGTGGCGACAACAACTCACAAAACATTAGCTGGCCCACGTGGCGGACTAATTATTTCGGGTTGTAATGACGAAGCAATTTATAAAAAATTGAACAGCGCAGTATTTCCTGGTGGTCAAGGTGGACCACTAATGCATGTGATTGCCGCAAAAGCTGTAGCATTTAAAGAAGCATTAGCGCCAGAGTTTAAAGTTTATCAACAAAACGTGTTAGATAATGCTAAAGCTATGGTGGCGGTTTTACAAGAACGTGGTTATAAAGTTGTTTCTAATGGCACAGATAACCATCTATTATTGCTTGATTTAATTGATAAAGATATTACGGGTAAAGATGCTGATGCCGCCTTGGGTCGTGCTCATATTACCGTGAATAAAAACTCTGTACCCAATGATCCACGTTCACCTTTCGTAACTTCTGGCCTACGTTTAGGTACACCAGCCATTACTCGTCGTGGTTTTGGTGTTGAAGAAGCCAAAAAAACTGCGGATTGGATTTGTGATATTTTAGATGACATCAACAACGAAGCCGTGATCGCTAAAGTTCAAGCCGCCGTTAGTGAGCTTTGTGCACGCTTCCCTGTTTATAAGTAATTATTTTTAGCTTTTAAATAATATTGTTATTTACTGACTAATCTTAAAGTGGCCACCTTAGTGGCCATTTTTTTGACTGTTTTTTATTGGACCATGACTAGTTTGCCATTAATCGCAAACTATTTGGCTTAATGAACTGTTTTCAATTAACATACCAAGATTAAATTGCTCATGACCTGTTAACTTTGGAACTCATCAATGCATTGCCCCTTTTGTTCAGCCAACGAGACTAAAGTTATCGATTCACGCTTAGTGTCAGATGGTCACCAAGTCCGTCGTCGTCGTGAATGTTTAGCGTGCCATGAAAGATATACCACTTTCGAAAGTGCCGAGTTAGTTATGCCACGCATTATTAAGCGTGATGGCTCTCGTGAACCTTTTAACGAAGATAAAATGCGCAATGGTTTATTACGTGCATTAGAAAAAAGGCCTGTTAGCACCGAACAAATAGAGTTGTCGATTAATAAACTCAAATCACAGCTTAGAGCAACAGGTGAGCGCGAAGTGTCAAGTGAAATGCTCGGTACTATTATTATGGAGCAGCTAAAAGTTTTAGATAAAGTGGCTTATATTCGCTTTGCTTCAGTGTATCGCTCGTTTGAAGATATTAAAGAGTTTGGTGAAGAGATTGCCCGTTTAGGTGATGAATAAATAATTAGTTCGATGGGCATATAGCTTAAGCGCCATCACAGTTTAACTTTGAGTCCAATAATGAACCATTTTTCATTTAAAGATCATCAATTTATGCAGCGCGCCATCAGCCTGGCAAAGTGCGGCCATTTTACCACGTCACCTAATCCGCGTGTTGGTTGTGTCATCGTATTAAATGGCGAAGTGGTGGGTGAAGGCTTTCATCAAAAAGCAGGGCAAGGGCATGCTGAAGTTTATGCATTAAAACAGGCTGGCAGCAAAGCCAAAGGTGCTACTGCTTATGTCACGCTAGAACCTTGTAGTCATTTTGGTCTAACACCACCTTGTGCAGAAGCGCTGATTAAAGCACAAGTGAGCCATGTTATTGCCGCTATGGTTGATCCAGACCCACGAGTTTCGGGTCGTGGCCTTAAGTTGTTAACTGAGGCAGGAATAACCACAAAGTTTGGCTTGCTTGAACAAGATGCTCGGGCATTAAACCCTGGTTTTATTCACTTAATGACCACCAAATCACCTTATGTTCGTTGTAAATTAGCGGCAAGCTTGGACGGAAAAACCGCCATGGCTAGTGGTGAAAGCCAGTGGATAACCTCAAATGAAGCTCGCACTGATGTCCAGCGACTCAGAGCACAAAGTTGTGGCATTATTTGTGGCGCCGACTCTGTTATTTTTGACAATGCTAAAATGAATGTCCGTTGGCAGGCATTAGGTGAGCTAAAGCAGCGTTATGCACAAGCAGATATTAGGCAGCCAGTTCGTATTATTATTGACGGTAAAAACCGCTTAACACCTGATCTTGATGTCTTTAAAACGAGCAGTAAAATAATATTAATTCGACAATCTATTGAAAATAGTCAAAATTGGCCACATTTTGTAGAACAAGTGATTATTCCTAAAGCAGTCGATAGTGAATACATTGATCTCAGTTTATTGTTAGCTTACTTGGCTCAGCAAGGCTTGAATGATATTTTAATTGAGTCAGGCGCTAAGCTAGCAGGCGCTTTTATTAACGCAAACTTAGTGAATGAGCTGGTACTTTACCAAGCACCAAAACTTATCGGTAGCGAGGGTAAAAGCTTACTTAATATGCCAGCAATATTGCAACTATCAGCGGCTAAAAATCTCGATATCAATGATATTCGCATGGTGGGTAAAGATATTAGGATAACGGCAAGGTTTAGTCGTTAAGGTGAAGGCTCTACTGTCTAGACTAGAGTCAGTGGTAATAATAAGCTATACAGACGACGAGACATAATATGTTTACAGGCATTATAGAAGCCGTAGGGCATTTACAAGCAATTAATAGCTCAGGTGATGGCGCACGCGTCACCATTAATACGGCAAGATTAGACTTATCAGATGTTAAATTAGGCGACTCAATTGCAACCAATGGTATTTGTTTAACCGTTGCTGCCTTAGATAGCACCAGTTTTAGCGCTGATGTATCTAGCGAAACTTTAACACGTACCGGTTTCGCACATTATAAAATGGGTGCTAGCGTTAATCTTGAAAAAGCCATGTTACCCACCACACGATTCGGTGGCCACATGGTGTCGGGTCACGTTGATGCCGTGAGTGAAATTAGCGCCATTGAACATAAGGGCAATAGTATAGATTATTGGTTAACTATGCCCGCAGAATTATCTGCCTATATTGCAGAAAAAGGCTCAGTGACTGTCGATGGTACTAGCTTGACGGTCAATAGTTTAAGCGCCGATCAATTTCGCTTAACGACTGTTCCACATACCACAGGTCAAACAATTATCAGTACATACCAAGTGGGCACTAAAGTTAATCTAGAAGTTGATTTAATTGCCCGCTACCTAGAAAGATTACTTACCAAGCAAACAACTGCCAAGCAAGACCCGTCAGGTGTTACGCATGCGCTATTAGCGCGTAATGGTTTTATTAAATAAAGAGGTTGTCATGAATTTACATACGCCACAAGAGATTATCGACGATATAGCTCAAGGTAAAATGGTCATCTTAATGGATGATGAAGATCGCGAGAATGAAGGTGACTTTATTATGGCGGCAGAAAAAGTAACGCCTGAAGCGATAAACTTTATGGCAACACATGGTCGTGGTCTTATTTGTATGCCAATGTCGGCAGCGCGTTGCGAGTTGTTAAAATTACCGCTAATGGTCGATAAAAACGACGCTCAGTTTACCACTAATTTCACTGTCTCTATTGAAGCGGCTGAAGGGGTAACTACTGGTATTTCTGCCGCTGATCGTGCCACGACCGTTTTAGCCGCGGTTGGTAAAGACGCTGATCATAACTCGATTGTGCAGCCTGGCCATATTTTCCCGCTGATTGCCAAAGATGGTGGCGTGTTAAACCGTGCGGGTCATACCGAAGCAGGTGTTGATTTAGCGCGTTTAGCTGGCCTTGAAGCCGCAGCGGTTATTGTTGAGATATTAAATGAAGATGGCACCATGGCGCGTCGGCCAGACCTAGAAATTATTGCTGAAAAACATGGCATAAAAATGGGTACTATTGCGGATTTAATTGAATATCGTAATGCCAATGAAACCACTATTGAACGGATCTCAAAGTGTAAACTACCGACCGAATTTGGTGATTTTGATTTAACCGTATTTAAAGACACTATTGACGGTCAGGCACACTTTGCCTTAACCAAAGGTGAAATTAAGCCTGAAGAGCCAACGTTAGTTCGTGTGCACTTAGAAAATACTTTTAAAGACTTATTGCTCAGTCAACGTGAAAGTGTCGCTAAATGGCCGATGTCGAGTGCGCTGGAAAAAATTGGCAAAGAAGGCGGTGTATTAGTCTTGTTAGGTAAGCACGAATCACCTATGGAGCTTATTGCCCAAGTACAGAAATACGCTAAGCTTGACGCGGGTGAAACCGTTAAAGAAGTTAAACGTCATGTTGGCTCACGTAACGTTGGTGTTGGATCACAAATTTTGGCTAATTTAGGTGTCAGTAAAATGCGCTTATTAAGCTCACAAACGAAATATCACTCGCTTTCAGGCTTTGGCTTAGAAGTTGTGGAATATATTGCTGAGTAAACGATTTTTTAGTGAATTTTGTGACTATTTCACGGCCAAGTGAGTGTAATATAGTTAATGTGCGACAAGAAAAAAAGCGATTTGAAGCCATTCAAATCGCTTTTTTTCTGCCATATTAAACTCAGGTCAACAATATTTAAAGCACTGGCGATCTTCTATGTAATGTTGATTGCTCATAATCATAGGCAACCTCAATCAATTTAGCTTCTTGTAATTTACCTGAAAACATTGATAAACCAACAGGTAAGCCATGAACATAGCCCATTGGTACTGTAATATGGGGATAACCAGAAATTGCTGCAGCAGAGGACGCTGCGCCTAAATAATGGTCACCGTTTATCCAATCAGTTTTCCAAGCTGGTCCTGTGGTTGGTGCAATAATCAGATCAAGCTGGTGTTCAGCCAAGAGGGCATCAATACCTTTATCTTGAGTTGATTTTTTTGCTAGTAGTAATGCGGCACGATAACGCTCATCAGTGAGTGTTCCTTTAGCTTGTGCCATCTCAAATATTTCCTGTTTAAAATAAAGCATTTCTTTATCTGCGTTTGCAAGATTAAAGGCAATTAAGGCTTCAAGTGACTTAGGGATATTATCACCTGTGTTTGCAAGATAAGCATTTAAACCATGTTTAAATTCGTATAGCAGCACTTCAAACTCTGCGTCACCCCAAGCATCAGTATTGGCGAAATTAGTTGCATCAACAATAATGGCACCTTGAGCTTGTAAGTCGACAATAGCTTGTTCAAAAACCGCATCAAGTTGCCCATGATACCCTGTAAGATTTCTGGCAACACCGATGCGTTTACCTCTGATGCCGCCTATTTTTAAATGATTAATAAAATCAGTCGTAGTTGATAGTGCACCATGGTCTCTGTTGTCGACAGCAGTTAATGCAGTAAGCAGAATAACAGCGTCAGTCACTGTGCGCGCCATTGGGCCAGCAGTATCTTGGCTATGAGCGATAGGGATAATGCCATCTCGGCTTATGGTACCTAAAGTAGGCTTGATGCCGACAATACCGTTTATTGCCGATGGACAGGTTACCGAGCCGTCTGTTTCTGTGCCTACAGCCAATAATGCTAGGTCTGCTGCGATGGCTACGCCAGAGCCAGCACTAGACCCACATGGGCTTGTAGTAAAGTCGTATGGGTTTTTACTTTGACCCCATAGGCCACTCCAACCACTTGAAGACGAGGTTGAACGAAAGTTTGCCCACTCACTTAAATTTGTTTTTCCTAAAATAATCGCACCAGCATTTTTAAGTTGCTGAACCAAAAACGCATCATTTGTAGGATAGTGATTTTTTAACGCCCAAGAGCCTGCAGTATTGGCCATACCGTCAACAGTATCGATATTATCTTTTAATAAAACAGGAATACCGTGCAAGGCTCCTACTTTTCCTGATTTTTTATAAATCGCATCAAGCTCTTGCGCTCTTTTAAGTGCATTTTTATTGAGCTGAACTACAGCGTTTAGTTGTGGCCCTTGGTCATCAATTTTTGTTATTCGCGCTAAGTAATAATTGACCAGGGCTTCACTTGTTAGCTGTTTATTTTCCATCATGCGGTGAACTTTAGTCACAGTTAATTCGTGATGATTTATGTTTTTTTTTGAACAAGCTGACAAAGTGCAGAGCATGAGGACTGCTATAATGCTAATAAAGCTTCGCATAGTACTTCCTTTTATGATTTATACGCTTATGTAACGTTAAATAAAGCCACTTGTCTAGCCTTAAAGGTAAACGTGATAGTGAGGTTTAGCATGAGAGATAACATATTTTGACGAAGTGTGTTTGTACTATGTTTATTGTCGAATAAGGCAGTACGCCATTTGCTTTATCAAATGGCGAGTTTGCTTCTAGCGGTGAATTAAGACTTTTATAGTTGCATAAATTTTCTGATTTTCTCGGTTATCCCTTGGCTATCTAAGCCTAATTCTTGATGGATTTCCGCTTGGGTACCGTGCTTAATAAAACTATCGGGTAAGCCTATATTGAGAATTTTTTTCGCGATACCTTGGCTTAAGATAAATTCGTTAACACCAGAGCCGGCACCACCAGCAATAGCGTTGTCTTCGACGGTGACAATACAATCGTGATTGGCACATAGTGTTTTGATAAGCGCTTGATCTAAGGGTTTAACAAAGCGCATATCGACTAAGGTGGTGTTAAGGGTTTCTGCCGCAATTTTCGCTTGCGTTAATAGGGTACCGAAATTAAGCACAGCCACTTTACTTTGCACTTGGGTATTATCGTCTATCGCACGAATAATATTAGCTTTGCCGATCTCAAGTGTTTCTGATATTGCCGGTAGTGTTGCGCCATTACCACTGCCACGAGGGTAACGCACGGCGGCAGGGGTATTTAACTGATAACCGGTATTGAGCATTAGCTGACATTCGCGTTCATCAGAGGGCGTCATGATAGTGAGGTTAGGAATACAACGCATAAAGCTTAAATCAAATGCACCTTGATGCGTCGCACCATCAGCGCCGACAATACCGGCTCTGTCAATGGCAAATAATACGGGTAAATTTTGAATTGCCACGTCATGAATAAATTGATCATAACCGCGTTGTAAAAAGCTCGAATAAATAGCCACCACTGGTTTTTGTCCGCCAATAGCTAGGCCGGCAGCAAAAGTGACTGCATGTTGTTCAGCAATAGCCACATCATAATACTGCTTGGGAAAGCGTTGGCTAAACTCCACCATACCTGAGCCTTCACGCATGGCTGGCGTAATTGCGGCAAGCTGATTATCTTGTTCAGCAACTTTACATAACCAATCACCAAATATGGCTGAATAAGTTGGCAAGCTTGGCGCGCTTTTTGGGAGGCTGGTTTCTGTGTGATCAAATTTAGGTACGGCATGATACTTGATTGGATCTTGTTCAGCCTGTTGATAACCTTTACCTTTTTTAGTGGCAATATGCAGTAATTGTGGACCTTTGAGGTTACGCATATTAGAAATAGTCGCTACTAAGCCATTAACGTCATGACCATCAATGGGGCCAATGTAGTTAAAACCTAGTTCTTCAAATAAGGAGCTTGGCACGACCATACCTTTTAAATGCTCTTCAGCACGACTCGCTAATTCCTTAATTGGTGGAATGTTTTCAAGTATGCGTTTACTCCCTTCACGGATACCGGTATATATGCTGCCAGAAAGTAATTTTGCTAGATGATTATTCAACGCACCAACATTTTCCGATATCGACATTTCGTTATCATTTAAGATAACTAACATGTTTTTATTGATATCACCGGCATGATTTAAAGCTTCAAAAGCCATGCCTGCTGTCATGGCGCCGTCACCAATAACCGTAACCACCTTACGACTTTTTGCTTCTTGCTCAGCCGCAACGGCTAAGCCTAATGCCGCAGAAATTGAGGTGCTTGAGTGACCGACACTAAGCACGTCATATTCACTTTCTTCACGCCATGGGAACGGGTGCAAGCCGTCTTTTTGTCGAATAGTGTGTAGTTGATCACGTCGGCCGGTAAGTATTTTGTGTGGGTATGCTTGGTGTCCAACATCCCAAAGTAAATGGTCAAATGGCGTGTTATAAACATAATGTAAGGCAACTGTTAATTCAATTGTACCTAAGCCCGAGGCAAAGTGACCGCTACTTTTACTGACAGAATTTAAAAGATAACGTCTTAGCTCTTCACTGACTTTTGTTAATTGCTTTGGCTCTAATTTTCGCAAATCAGCTGGAGAATTGATCTTGGCCAATAAAGGATATTTAGTTAAGTTTATAGTCATATGATTCTATTAAATTTAAAAGTTAATGTTTGCGGCTGACAATGAAAGTTGCAAAGTCGGACAAGCTCTGGGTATTGTAAGGCAAAGTGGCTAAAGCTTGAAGCGCTTGTTGATATAAGTTTTCGGCTTTTTCTTGTGCACCTTGTAAACCTAACAATGCGGGATAGGTACTTTTATTGGCGGCAAGGTCAGAACCCGAGGGTTTACCCAGCTCTTCTTGTGTTGATGTTATATCGATAATGTCATCACGTACTTGGTAAGCCAAGCCAATAAGCTTGGCATAAAGGGCTAATTGTTCTTTGTCATACAGAGTGGCTTTATTGCTGCATTCTGCCGCCATTTTTACTGAAGCTTCAAGTAAAGCGCCGGTTTTTAACGAGTGTAAATTTTCTAATGCGGTCAGTGAAATGGCTTTATCAGTTGCGGCTAAATCTAATGCTTGGCCACCACACATGCCTTGATAACCTGCGGCATTGACCAGGTAGCGTAATAAATTAATGCGCTTAGTATCCACGGCCTCAGAAAATTCGTGGTTGGCAATAATGTCAAAAGCTAGCGTCTGCAAACTATCACCAGCAAGAATAGCGGTCGCCTCATCAAAGGCTTTATGACAAGTGGGTTGGCCACGACGCAGGTCATCGTCGTCCATTGCCGGTAAGTCATCATGCAACAGTGAATAAGCATGAATGCATTCTATGGCAGCGGCTACACCGTCGATATCACCTTGTTTGGCGTCTAATGTTGCCCCCGTAATATAAGCTAAATATGGCCGCATACGCTTACCACCAATCAGTAAGCCGTAGCGCATAGCGGCTAATAACTTTTCATCGTTAAGAGTTAAGCTTGCAAGCTTTTTGCTTAGATAATCATTAATGCGCGTTTGCACATCATCAATATGTGCGAGTTTAGTCACGGATGTTAGTCTCGTCAGTATTAAATTTTTCTAATTGCGCTTGGCCGTTTTTTTCTAGCAAAATATTAATTTGCTGTTCGGCCCCTTTAAGTTTTTCCTGATTATGTTGGCTCAGGTGTAGGCCACGTTCAAATAAGGCCATTGAGTCTTCAAGGTTAAGATCACCTTGCTCTAAATTTTTCACAATGGTTTCTAATTCAACTAATGATTCTTCAAAGCTTAAGTTTTCAATTTTTTTTCTGGCCATGGACTTTTTTTTGCGTGATATGAACTCTAAGCGCAAACTTACCTTAGCTAGGGCGCGGGGTCAATTAATGATGAATTGATGCTGGTAATGATAATATTGATATTAGCTTCTTAAGTTATTGACAATGTGGACGATAACAAAGGTACAACGAAAAATATAAGTATTCGCGTAAGACCTATTCATCAGGTATTATCAGCCTAATGGCTATATTTAAGAAAATTTATCGGAGGCACTTGTGGATTTAGCAACGTTAATAGGCATAGTCGGTGCAATAGGGTTACTGGTTATGGCGATGCTACTCGCTGGCGACATTAGCATGTTTATAGATCCTCAGTCGGTGATTATTGTCTTTGGTGGTTCGATTTTTGTTGTGTTAGCCAATTATAATTTAGGCCAGTTTTTTGGTATTGGAAAAATTATTGGTAAATCCTTCATGTTTAAATTGGAAACACCTGAAGAATTAATTGAAAAGTCAGTAGAAATGGCGGATGCAGCTCGTAAAGGCGGTTTTTTAGCCCTAGAGGAAGCTGAAATTTCTAATGCCTTTATGCAAAAGGGTGTCGATATGTTGGTCGATGGGCATGATGCTGATGTTGTGCGTACCACCATGCAAAAAGATATCGACCTTACCACAGAACGTCATGAAACCGGCTCAAATATGATGATGGCCCTAGCCGATATTGCACCCGCTATGGGCATGATAGGCACCTTGATTGGTTTGGTTGCTATGTTATCTAATATGGACGATCCAAAGGCAATTGGTCCAGCCATGGCGGTAGCATTGCTAACAACCTTATACGGTGCGTTTTTGGCGAATGTTATTGCCATACCTATCGCGTCTAAATTAAAATTACGTTTAGCAGAAGAGAAAATGAATCAAGAACTGGTGCTTGATGCCGTTTTAGGTATTCAGGATGGTCAAAACCCACGTGTTATTGAAGGCTTGCTAAAGAGCTACCTTGCTGAAGGTAAGCGAGCTGTTAATACAACTGAAGAGTAGGGGAGTCAATTATGGCAGATAAATGTAAATGCCCACCCCCAGGATTACCACCATGGATGGGCACATTTGCCGACTTAATGGCGCTATTAATGTGTTTCTTTGTCTTACTTTTATCATTTTCTGAAATGGACGTATTAAAGTTTAAGCAAATTGCGGGCTCAATGAAATTTGCCTTTGGTGTACAAAATAAAATAGAAGTAAAAGACATCCCTAAAGGCACCAGTATTATTGCTCAGGAATTTCGCCCCGGTAAACCTGAACCAACCCCGATTGAGGTTATGCAACAGCAAACGATGGAAATGACCCAACAAATGTTGGAATTTCAAGCCGGTGATGACACCTCCGCGGGTGGTCGACAAGAGCAACGTGGCACCCAACGCGGTGGTCAATCAAAAAACACTGCAGATACCAGCTCAACAGCGGCATCACAACAAGCCAGAAATGAGCTAGAGCAAGCGTCTCAAGAGCAAGTTAATGATCTAGTAAAAAAAATAGCCGAGCAATTAGAGCAACAAATCCAAGACGGCGCTATTGAGTTAGAGTCATTGGGGCAGCAAGTTATTATTCGCATTCGTGAAAACGGCTCATTTCCATCTGGCTCAGCATTCTTACAACCACAATTTAAACCCATTATGCGAGAAATTGGTTTGTTATTAAATACTGTACCCGGTGAGATTATGATCTCTGGCAACACCGATAACCAGGGTATAAGTTCTGAATTGTTTACCTCTAATTGGGATTTATCAAGTAAACGCGCTGTGGCTATTGCGCATGAAATTATTAAAGTGCCTAATTTTGACCAATCTCGTCTACTGGTTGTTGGCCATGCCGATACACGGCCTTTAGTGCCTAATACTAATCGCTTAAACCGTCGTCGAAATCGTCGGGTTGAAATTGCCATTAACCAAGGTAAAGCGAAAGAAACGGCGCCAATCTCAATCCAGTGATGATAAAAAGCTATCTCATCTGAAGGAAAATTATATTAGGAGTACAAATGAAGTACTCCTTTTTTACGGTTGAGCTTAAATGTAGTCTATCGCCACTGCTGTTAAATAGGCAGGTTTTTGGATATTAAGGACATGCTCTACCTTGATTATTTTGTGATGCATACTGATATACGCATACTATTGTGCAATAACAGTTTTTCATATGAATAGCGTTCCTAATTTAATGGTTTTTATACTTAAAACACTTTGGTATTATTTTATTGTTAATGTTTATCACCTAGCAGATAAGCCGTTAGCAGTTTACATTAGGGTACTTAGCGCTGAAATTGCATATTACATCGGAACAGGTATATAATGCGCGCCATTATAAATAAGGGCGTTATTGTTGATGAGATTCATTGTTAAGCTACAGGCTGAAATAACCATTAAAAGCCGTCCAGTGCGTAAGCGTTTTACTAAGATTTTAGAATCAAGTATAAAAAATGTTCTACGTCGTGTTGATGAACAAGTGACAACACAAATGCACTGGGACAACATTGAAGTTAATACGGCCAATAATAGCCCCGAAAATCGTTTAAAATTAATAGCGACTTTAAAATCCACGCCAGGCATTCCGATGTTTCTCGAAGTGCAACAAGCTAGCTTTACTAACCTTGATGATATTTGTGAAAAAACCTTAGCGGTTCATGCCAAAAATATCGAAAACAAAACATTTTCTGTCAGAGTAAAGCGTTCAGGTAAGCACGACTTTAATTCCATGGACGTCGAAAAATATGTTGGCAGTGGACTAAATTTGCAAGTTGAATCTGCTAGCGTTAAATTGAAAAAACCTGATGTTACTGTTTATTTAGAAATTAAAAACACACATTTATATATTGTTACCCAGCGTCACAAAGGCATGGGCGGTTTTCCCATAGCCACACAAGAAGATGTGCTATCGCTAATGTCGGGTGGTTTTGATTCAGGTGTTGCTAGTTATCAAATGATTAAAAAAGGTGCACGAACGCATTATTGTTTTTTTAATTTAGGTGGTGCGGCGCACGAAGTGGGTGTTAAGCAAGTTAGTTATTATCTCTGGAACAAGTATGGTGCGTCACACCGAGTGAAGTTTTTCTCGGTAGATTTTGAACCCGTTGTTGCACAGATACTCAAACACATTGATAACGGTCTAATGGGCGTTGTGCTTAAACGTATGATGATGCGAGCCGCAGCTACCATAGCCGAAAAAATGGGTATTCAAGCCTTAGTGACTGGTGAAGCAATTGGCCAAGTATCTAGTCAAACAATTACTAACTTAAATGTGATTGACCGGGTGACTAATGCCTTGATTTTGCGACCATTAGTGACCTACGATAAACAAGATATTATTAATATTGCACGGGAAATTGGTACGGAAGACTTTGCCAAAACCATCCCTGAATATTGTGGTGTTATTTCTAAAAAGCCAACCGTAAAAGCGGTATTGTCAAAAGTTGAAGCTGAAGAAGAAAAATTTGATTTCTCAATTCTTGACAAAGTTGTTGATGAAACCCGAGTCTTTGATGTTCGTGATATCGGCAAAGAAAGTGAAGCAGAAATTCATGCGGTTGATACTTTAGATAATATCCCAGCCAATGCGGTTGTACTTGATATTCGAAGCCCTGATGAAGAAGATGACCGCCCGTTAGTATTAGAAGGCGTAGAAGTTATACACATACCGTTTTACAAACTAACCAGTCAATTTGGCGAGTTGGATAAGTCCAAAGACTACTTACTTTATTGCGACCAAGGTGTGATGAGTAAATTACAGGCGCTCTATTTATTAGGCGCAGGCTTTAGCAATGTGAAAGTATATCGGCCATAAGTAACCACTCGGTTTCACCACAATGTTGTTCACAGATGGAGTCTACCCTAAATAGAACCTAGGTGGATAAGAGAGTGTTGGGCAATTTTTTCTAGGTCGAACTTTAGTCCGGCAAGCGTTAAATAGGTAAGTAACATGATAGGCCAAATATGCATAGCCCAGTTAATTTTGTGTCAGACGACAAAAGTTAATTGCAACTAAATACTATTATAGATTCAACACCTTTTTTTAATGTTAAGCATGTCAGAGTACTAAACTTCTAGCGCTCTAACTTGCTGTATTATTTTTTCATTTTGGGGTACACCAAGACCTGCCTTTCTAGCCACATTAACAATGTAGCCATTGATATAATCAATCTCAGTTTTTCGTTGTTGTAGAATATCACTGCGCATTGAAGAGCAATTTTTAGCGGTGTTTGTCACAACCTGCAGTATTGTTGCTTGCAGCTCGTTAAAGTCAAAGTTAATGTTTTCATAAGCTGCTACAGCAATGATTTCATGAATTAACTTAGTGACGAGTGACTTGAATTTATCATCAAGTAGCTGACCATTATTGATGTTTTCTATCGCGGTTATTGGGTTAATAACACAATTTATCGCTAATTTAAGCCACTGTTTGTCTTTAATAGCCTCTGTAAAGGTCAATGTTGGCAAGTTTTGGGCCAATGTCGCGGTAAGTTCATCACGCATTGATGGTTTAATATCGCCAGCGATCAGGCCTAAATCATGGTGACCTAAACCTGTGTGCCGAGCATGAAAAGGGCGGATTATTTTACAGCCATGGGTGGTTAATAATGCTAAACAAGGTTGCTGAAGTTTGGCCCAATCGTGGTATGCGCCCATACCATTATGACAAAAAATAATGATTGCTTGAGTTGATATTTTATTGGTTAAAGCCGCTATGGCGGCTTTAACCTGATAAGACTTTACGCAGAGCAATATCAACTCTGCATTGGCAAAGGTATTGTTATTGGCGAGCGTTAATAAACCCTGCTCACTGTGGTTGTTAATGTCAGTAAAGTGGTAATGTCTAGGCACAGAACTTGCGCTTGATGAGCAGGATAAACTGACTGAGTTTTTCGGCGCTTTAGTTAAATGATGATACCAGAGCAGTCCAATAGCACCTTGGCCAATAACAACAATATTCATGATGTTGACTTGTTACTAGAGCGATTACGATAGATCAAAATTGCCCATCTAATAACACCAAATAAGGCTATGCCGATTAAATCAGAAATAAAGTCGCTTACTTGCGCACTGCGAAAGCCTAAATAATACTGTCCTAACTCGGTGAGTATGCCGTAAAAAGCGACGGTTAACATGGTATTAAATAACGGCAGTTTTAATATGCTCTGTAGCACCCAAGTTAAGCAAAAAAAACTGATGATATGGCCAATAGAGTCGATTTCTGTGCTACGAAAAACGATGCGCCTCAAGTCTTCAGAACTAAAATAAAAGCAAAAAAATAGCATAACAATAATGGCGAGAATAGATAAGTGATAGCGACTTTTCATTGCAGTGTAGGTCATTGTACTTAATAAAATTAGATGTTATTAATCATATCAGTGCTAAGCAACGAAAACTATCATTGTTGCTTTGAACTAAAGGCTTTATTTCCCTTAACATAAATAATCGATCGCTTAGTTAATTCAACGGGTATTATTCCTAGTCAAAGCAATAATTTGTTATCTTGTGCATTGGTATTAATTTCATATATTGATAATATATGCCTAATTATTGTTAGATAGAGAATCATCATGCCTTCAATGGATATTGTTTCCGAAATTAATTTGGAAGAAGTTAGAAACGCAACTGAAAATGCTAACCGTGAGTTATCGACTCGATTCGACTTTCGAGGTGCAGACGCAAGCTTTACTTGGAAAACGCCAACAGTAACGATGAAAGGTGATGCTGACTTTCAACTTAAGCAAATGGCGGATGTGCTGAGAAGCCAATTAGTCAAACGTAATATTGACGCCAAAGCGCTGACACTGAGCAACATTGAGCACACAGGGAAAAATTTTAGCCAAGAGGCGACTTTTAAAGAAGGCATCGAACAATTGGTGGCCAAGAAAGTGGTTAAATTGATCAAAGATAGTAAGTTAAAAGTGCAGGCTTCAATTCAAGGTGAACAAGTGCGAGTTACCGGCAAAAAGCGTGACGATTTACAAGCGGTAATGCAATTACTCAGAGAAAATGAGTTTGAACAATCATTTCAATATAATAACTTTAGAGATTAATGCGCTAGTCATAGCGTTATTTTCTATTGGTTAGTGTCTAATTTTTAAAAAGAGGCTTTGGCCTCTTTTTTTTGCTTTAATCTTTTTACAAAGCTATAGGTAGCAATAAATATACTGCTGACTGTAATTTAACCAGTAATGAAATGTTTACGCGAAAAACAGCGATTAAAAGCACTTTCATGACCTTTTCTACCAATAAACGCTGTTTTTTTCTTAATATTTTAAGTAAATTAACTTATTCAAATAATAATAATGATGGTTTTAAATGGCTGCTTCTAGAGGTGCGTTCAGTTCTCGTTTTGGTTTTATCATGGCGGCGGCGGGTTCTGCGGTAGGGTTAGGTAATATATGGGGTTTTCCAACCCAAACAGCAAGTAATGGTGGCGCTGCATTTGTGCTAGTTTATTTAGTGCTTGCCTTTTGTTTAGCGTATCCCGCTTTTATGGCGGAGTTACTGATAGGACGATATGGCCAAGCCAATGCGGTGACGTCACTACAAAAAATATCACGTAATATTTTTCACAAACGTTTTGCTTTTGTCGTTGGCTTTGGCGGTATTGTTTGTGCGGCATTAATTTTAAGCTTTTATGGCATTTTAGCGGGTTGGATGATGTCATTCGCGATTGAGCCAATGACGACTTTGTTAGGCTTTAATGAAGCGTCAAACTGGCTAACCTCACAATCTATAGCGCGTAATTTAATTTTTTCTGCGTTATTTATGATGCTGACTATCGCGATTATTCGCCGAGGTGTTGAGCAGGGTATTGAAAAATGGTCTAAGCGCTTAATGCCTATGCTAATAGGTTTGTTGATATTATTGATCTTCTATGTCTTTACTTTAGAAGGGGCAAAAGAAGGCTTCGCGGCGTATTTAAATCCTGATATCTCTCGTCTATTTGAACCCGACTTACTGATCAGCGCATTGGGGCAAGCTTTCTTTTCTTTGTCACTAGGGACTAGTGTGATGGTGATTTATGGTTCATATATATCTAAAAGTGAAAACTTAGTATCGCTTGGTGCACAAGTGACCTTAATTGACGTCTCTATTGCCTTCTTGGCCGGTTTGCTTATTATTCCATCGATGTATGTTGCCCAAGCACAAGGTGTCGCAATTTTCAGTGCAGATGGCAGTTTAATTTCTGGTCCTAATTTGGTTTTTGATGTCTTACCGACGTTATTCAACGGTATGGGGGCCATTGGTTTATTTGTTGGCTTTGGTTTTTTTGTTTTAATGTCAATTGCCGCGTTAACATCTAGTATTTCAATGTTAGAAGGGCCGGTTTCTTTTGTGGTAGAACGCCATAATATTGAACGGAAAAAAGCCACCACTTTTATCGGCCTAGGTATCTTTATGTTAAGTACCTTAATCGTATTTAATTTTGATGTGCTTTTTGGTTTAGTTATTTCGATGTCTACGGTTTATGGTCAGCCACTGATTGCGATGTTGTGCTGTGTGTTTGTTGGTTGGATTTGGTTTCGTAACGATATTTTAAATGAACTTAAGCAAGGTAATGATATGGTTGAACATTCGTTATTTTGGAAGATTTGGCCTTGGTACACTAAGTTTGTTTGTCCCACAGCAATCGGTATTGTTTTCTGGCATTCATTGTAATAAACCCACTTTAAATTTAGTGATTAAAAAGGGAGCTATTTTAGCTCCCTTTTCTTATACTATTTTGTGCCAAAATGTTTTTTTAAGTATGGTTTTTAAGTATAGATTATAATGTAGGCCATGATTGTTGCCATGGTGGTGTCAGTTGTTTTATAACCGCAAGCGTTGAGCTGTTGTTGAAAATGGCTCCCGTGTTTGGCGCCAGGCAGTACTGATATTGTTTATTGTGCAAACTAAAGCTTAAGGCAAAGGCGTGGAGATAACCTCGGTCAGTATTGAGTTCACTGTTGTATAGCGGATCACCCAGTATGGGTACGCCTATGCTATTTAGCGCCACTCTAATTTGATGCGTTTTACCCGAATGAGGCTTGATTAAATAGAGCCGTTGTTTGGCGGCAATAGTGAAAGATAAGAATTGGCTGATGGCGGGGTTATCCATAGTGCGGAGCAATTTCCACATACCTCTGCGGCTTTTTTCCATATCACCTTTAATTAAGCCTTGTTTTTTTTTCGGCTTACCCTCCGCTATTGCCAAGTAATATTTTTGCACTTGGTGTTGCTCAAATTGTTGTTGAAACGCTCTTGCGGTCGCACTATTTTTAGCTACTATAATCAGCCCCGAGGTCATCTTATCTAATCGATGAACAGGATAAAGCTCAGTAAGGGCAAACTGGGTTTTTAGCTGCGCTTTTATTTGGGAAAATAAACCACTGCCAAGCTTATCTTCATCATGAAAACTTAGCCCTTGGGGTTTATCAATGATGACAAAGTCAGCTTGGTGATCAATCACAGTTAATGTTTGCTCAATCATTAAAAGCTCAGCCCTATAATGATATAAATAATGAGTGTTAGTACCGCGCCCACTAAGGCATAAGGTAATTGGGTTTTAACGTGCTCAAAGTGATCACAGCCACTGGCAATTGAGGCGACAATGGTGGTGTCGGAAATAGGTGATGCATGATCGCCAAATATACCGCCACCGAGCACGGCAGCCACCAAAAATTCAATAGGTAAGCCGCTTTGTTGCGCGATAGGTACAGCAATGGGGATCAGTATCGCAAAGGTGCCCCATGATGTGCCGGTTGCAAAAGCCATTATAGCAGCGGCAATAAATAAAATGGGAGCCATTAAAAATAATGGCACTTCAACATTAATTAATTGGCTGACATAAACCCCGGTACCAAGCGCTTTAATAGCGTCACCAAAAGCAAACGACAATACTAAAATGGCGACAACAGGTGACATATATTTAATACCGGTAACAATAGTTTTAACAACAGTTGACCATGACATGAGCTTATGGCTGATAATTAATAGCACTAAGAATACTAGCGCACCAACCACAGACCAAAACACAGAGAAAGCACCAGAGCCTCGACGTATATCACCATCACCGGTAAACCAAAGCAGTATAAAAGTGCCAATTAATAGCGTTAGCATCGGGAACCACATAATATAGGCGGGGGCAACATCATCAACCGTGGTTTTTTGTTGTGCTTGTACTACCGATTCAGCACGCTTTAATGGTCCAAAAACTCGGCCACTAAAGGCGGTGTAATAAGCTAAAGCAACCGCAATAATGGCGTAAAAATTATAGCCAATGGTAGCAATTAAAATACCGACCGGATCCTTAAGTGAATAACCATCAAGTAAGCCTAAAACATAAGCTCCCCAGCCATTAATCAAAAATAAAATACTGATGGGTGCACAGGTTGAATCCACCAAGTAAGCTAGCCTAGCTCGGCTAAGCTTGTGCTGATCGAATAGCTTTTGACTCGCCATGCCGGCAGTAAACATGCTGAGATTAGTATCAGTAAAAATGGTGGTACCGATCACTGTGGGTAATATGCTAGCTTGTCGGCTGTTTTTCACTAAGTTTAATGAGGCAAGGTGATTAATAAAGCCGTTTACCGCGCCTGATTGATTCATCAAGGTGACTAACGCGCCAATTAATAAGCTGAAACTGACAATATATATGTTACCTAAAGAATAAAATACTTTCGCAATGCCAAGTGTAGTGCCAGTTAAACCGTCAATAGGATGACCATTTTCTATCATGACATAACAAAGCGTTACACCACATAAAAGTGCAAAAAGTGCTTTTTTTCGCCATATGGCAATGATAATAGCAACAAGCGGGGGAAGTAAGCTAAAAACACTGTCTTGCATAGTAAACCTTTATTATTATTTTATGTTGGGGGGGAACTTGTAGCTATAATTTAAAAATTTACAGCAGCTAACTTTACCGTAAGCTCATCCAATAAGAAACTGTATGCTTGCAGACCTGAGTATACAAATTTTCAAAAAAAGAAACATACTTTGACTGAATTGCTGCAATATCTGAGTTAGCTAAAGATAAATGCAGCAATATAGCGTATATTTTACCAGAGTAAGGTGATGAGTTAAAAGTGAGAGAGCAAATTTTTACCGTTTTGTTGGTACTTTATTTACTTGACCTAACGCATATTTAAAGAATAATAAATCATTGTAGCCATTGAAAAATTCACATTTCACCCTTAAATAACAGTCACTCACTGGCGTAACGCATCAGGAACTATTTTGACATTAACATTAAACGAATATATCACGGCTTTTACTCAAGAAAAGCATCAATCTTCTTTGAGCCAATTTGGTCGAGGTATAGAACGTGAAGCACTTCGGGTGCTACCACAAGGCGGGTTGTCTGAACGCCCGCACAGTGAACGATTAGGCTCGGCGTTAACCCATCCTAATATTACCACCGACTACTCAGAAACTTTGATGGAATTTATCACCCCAGTGAGTTATAAACCTGAAACGGTTATAGCCCAACTTGAAGATGTACAAAAGTTTACTTTAAGCCAACTTGATGGGGAGCTATTATGGCCAATGAGTATGCCGTGCTTTGTTGATGATGATGATAAAATACCCTTAGCTCAGTTTGGTAAATCTAACATAGGTAGAATGAAAACTGTTTATCGCCAAGGCTTAAAAAATCGCTATGGTAGCATGATGCAGGTTATCTCTGGCATACACTTCAACTTTTCCTTTCCAAAAAGTTTTTTTCAATCGCTACAGACCATCGAAAAAAATACTGATGACATTGATGATTACACTTCTGATAAATATTTTGCACTTTTAAGAAACTACAAACGTTTTTGCTGGCTGATTCCATATTTATATGGCAGTTCACCCGCTATTTGTGGCTCATTTTTAAAAAGTAAACCTACTGATTTACCATTTAAAAAAACTAAAAAAGGTTATTTGTATCTTGAGTATGCCACGTCATTACGTATGAGTGATTTAGGTTATACCAACAGTGAACAGTCATCGTTGCAAATTTGCTATAACAACTTGTCAGGCTACTTAGACGGGGTGAAAAGCGCGATTAACTTACCGTCGAAAAAATTTGAGAAAATTGGTATTAAAGTTGATGGCAAGTACCAACAGCTTAATAGTAATGTTTTGCAAATAGAAAACGAACTATATGCGCCAGTGCGACCAAAGTGTGTTGCTAAAGCTGGCGAAAAGCCATCAGAAGCTTTAAATAATAGGGGCGTCGAGTATATTGAAGTTAGAGCACTTGATGTTAACCCCTTTTCTGCGACTGGCATTACGGTTGAACAAGTACGATTTTTAGATATTTTCCTGACTTTTTGTATGCTGGAAACGAGTCCAATACTTGACTGCAAAGCACAGGCAACCAGTGAAGAAAATATGGATGCTGTGGTAGTAAGAGGTCGTGATCCAAGCTTATTATTACGAGATATTACCGGTAGTGCAGAAGATAACCTAGAAAAAATCGCAGCAGAAAAGTCTGTACAGCAATGGGGTGGCGAAATTTTTGCTAAAATGGCAAATATCGCCACGTTATTAGATCAAGCTAACGACAGTAAGTTATATAGCCAAGTACTGGCGGCGGAAGCAGCTAAAATTAATGACCCAAGTTTAACGCCGTCAGCACAAATTTTAGCGGCAGTGGTGGATGAAAATCAATCATTAACTAAAATGGCACTTACTAAGGCTGTTGATTATCGCCAAGAGCTTTTAGCTAATGATTATCAAGAGTTTAACGCAGAATACTTTACTGAAACTGTCGCCGATTCATTGCAAAAAAATACTGCGATTGAAGCAAGTGATAAAGTAGACTTTGATACGTTTTTACAGGATTACTTTTCCTGAGTAACTGTTAGTTTTTAATATCACGGTAAACACCGGTAATTTGACTGCCATTATCCGTGGCAGTTATCATCGTCCTAACCGTTACTTAAATTGTGAGCAAAGCTGTTGGTGAAATTTCAGCAAAAAAAGCGTGTTAAGATAACGCGATGTAAAGAATAAGAAGGAAATTTAGGAAGATTTTACTTTCATGTATTATGACTGGCTATTTCTTTGGTAGTTTATTTTTAATATGATTCATTTTTCTTCCTTCCTTAATGAATACTCAGCAAAAGCTTGCCTCAATGACATTGACGTTTGTTTTACCTATTTGAATATAAGGTTATTACTAAGTTTTTATTTTATGCATCAGAATAGAGTTTTCCAAGCAGGTGCTAGAAAAAAGTGTCATATATAGCGACTTTAATCTGAAAATTCGACAATATTCTGGCATGATATTATCACTCAAAACTAAGTAACTGCATTCATGGCCTTTTTTAAAACACTTATTATTTCTGCGTTAGCTTGCTTAACGTTATCAAGTTGTGCAACTAGCCCACCAAAAAATCCTGAAAATTTATGCGAAATATTCCGCGAACATAGAGATTGGTACTTTATTGCAAAAGAAGTGCGCGAACGTTGGGGTGTACCTATTCATGTGCCGATGAGTATGATGTATCAAGAAAGCTCATTTAAAGCCGGTGCATTGCCGCCTAGGGACTACCTGCTAGGGTTTATTCCTTGGGGAAGAGTTAGTAGCGCTTATGGCTATTCACAAGCAAAAACTATGACTTGGGCAGACTACGTGAGAGAAACTGACAATGCCGGTGCTGATCGTGATGACTTTGAAGATGCTATCGATTTTATGGGCTGGTTTATTTTTAAAACTCAAAAAATTAATAAGGTCTCTAAATGGGATGGCTACAACCAGTATTTAAATTATCATGAAGGTTGGAGCGGCTTTAAACATAAAAGTTATAAGAAAAAATCTTGGTTAAGTAAGGTGGCCCGAAAAGTCGATCGTCGTGGTAAGCGTTATTCAAGTCAGCTTAAAAGCTGTGAAGAAGAACTTAATCATGGTTGGTTATGGCGTTTATTTTTTGGTGATTAATTCGTTTACTATGACAGAGGTTAACAAGTTTTTAGCCTCGAGTTATTTTTGTCGCTTTATGACTAGCAATATGACTAGCCGCTACTAAACCAATGGCAAGCTTTTATCCCACTTCAGATTGCTGGTACCTTACACGGTCAGTCTATTATGCTTGGTTCCTACCACTTATCCCTACCACAGGTTTTTATTCAATAGCGCGAGATTAACAGTAGAAAAATGACAATACAGTCAAGCTTGTAGGTGATTTTATTTGGTTGAGCATATCGCTGTGTTGGGGGTAACCAGCACAAGTGGGCGACAACTTAATGCAATGGCTATTAGCTTTAGTATTCTAAAAATTGTGCTGTAGTTAAAGCTTAATTAAATGGCTGCTGATTTAATTAGTCCGATATCGCTTTATGCTTTGAGCCAACTTTGCTGTGCAATATTGCATATAATTAGACCATACTCTTACATAACTTTACTGCACCGTTTTATTCGTTAGTTCCATAGCATAGTTCTTGCCAAAGTTGATAAAAATAGTATTATTTTTTAACAACTCAGTGTGAGTAAGGGCTAGAAAATAAACGTAGTGATTTTTAAAAAAAAATTCATTTTATTTGGAAAAATCGATTGCAAAACTCAAAGGCTATTTGTTGGAGGGCTCGCATTTGTTATCCACAGAAATTGTGGAAACATCGTCTGAAGATCTAGAGCTGTGCATAACCTTGTTAGTAAGTCTTGTTGGTGAATGTTCTATCCACAAAAAACTCTAAAAATGAGCCAGACGCTTTGGGCTAAATGTCATTTACTGATTAGCTTTATATGATGAAATGAATAACTGAGGACGCTAGTTCACTATTACATCCAACTTATTAAAGCTTAGTTATTGAAGAGTTCATAAGAAAAAGGCACCGTTGACTTAGGTTCAACGGTGCCTTTGCGTGAAAAGCTAGTTTAGCCTTTAATCGCTAAGGTTTAATACCATCATAAAAATCAGGTAAAATTCTAACTGTTTTGATCATATTGTCTTTTACTGCGATAATTTCTAGCGGGTAGCCTGCTATTCTAACGCTTAAGTTTGCTTCTGGAATGTCTTCAAGGTATTCCAAAATTAAGCCATTGATAGTTTTTGGGCCATCAGTAGGGAAATTCCAGGCCATTTCTTTATTCACGTCACGTACGGTGGCACTGCCATCAACTAAATAGCTGCCGTCGGGTTGAATATTAACTTCATCACTGGTGGTTGGCGTCATCGTTGTAGTGAAATCACCAACAATTTCTTCAAGAATATCTTCTAAGGTTACTAAACCTTGAATATCACCATATTCATCAACCACTAAGCCTATGCGCTCTTTTGCATGTTGAAACTTTAACAGTTGTACATTGAGGGGAGTACCTTCAGGAATAAAATAAATTTCTCGCACAGCACGTAACAAGGTTGCTTTGGTAAATTGTTCTCTTGAGACTAATCGCAAGGCATCGCGCATGTGAACATAACCTACTACATCGTCAATATTGTCACGATATAATAATACCCGGGTATGGTTTGACTGGGTAAGTTGTTTTTGGATGCGTTTCCACTCGTTATTGATATCGATGCCAACCAGTTCATTACGCGGGATCATAATATCTTCAACGGTGACATTTTCTAAATCGAGAATACCCACCAGCATGTCTTGATCTTGAGATTTCAATAAGGCACCTGATTCATTTACCACGGTGCGTAATTCTTCAGAGCTTAAACTGTGTTGTTCACGTTGTTCTGAACTAATCCCTAATATGGCTAATATGCCATTGGTAATCCAATTGACCGCAATAACGAAAGGGTAGAGTAGCTTTAAAAGCAAAACGAGGATCAATGAACTCGGAAACGCGACTTTTTCTGGATATAGTGCCGCTAAGGTTTTTGGCGTTATTTCAGCAAAAATCAAAATAACTAACGTTAGCAACAAGCCGGAATAAAACACGCCTGCGTCGCCGTACAATCGTTGCGCTATGATGCCGGTAATTAGGGTAGCAAAAATATTGACTAAGTTATTGCCAATCAAGATTAGGCCAATTAATTTATCTGGTTTTGCCAGTAATTTACTGACCCTTTTTGCGCCACTATGATTTTGTTTTTCTAGGTGTTTTAACCGATACCGGTTAATCGACATCATGCCCGTTTCAGAACCAGAGAAATAGGCTGATATGAATATGAGAATGCCAAGTACGACAAACAGCATATCGGTAGAGATGTTATCCAAAAGGTATCCTATTGATGCGTTATTTATAAGCAGTACTACAAGACCAAAGTGGAAAAGTAATACAAAGTTAACTTATACCCTAAAAATTATAATAAGAGAAATTCTTTCACAAATCGGCTACCAAAATAAGCCAAAGTCAGTATGAAGGTGGCAATTACGGTTAATATGAGTACCCGTTGGCCACGCCAACCTTGTTTAAAATGTCCCCATAACGTTAAAAAATAAATGCTGCAGGCGATCAGCGATAAAATAGTTTTATGTGCATTTACTTTTGAGATCATGCCGTCAAGAAACAAAAAGCCTAATGCTTGGCTGAGCAATAGGCTGATAGTACCTAACAGTAAAATAATATATAACTGGCGTTCAACTTGCATTAAAGGCGGTAAGTGATGTACGGCTTGTATATTTTTACTTTTTAATTTTTTATTGATGTAGGCAACTTGGAAGGCATACAAAGTGGCGATAACTAAAATACAATAGGCAATAAGGGCTAAAGTAATGTGGCTTAACATGGCAAGCTTATCGCTAACAATTTCCATATTACCTATAGGTGAAATGAAAATCATACTGAGTTGCCAAAGGCCAGCAAAACCATAAATCACGGGCAATAATAAATTAACCTTGAAGCGTAAAGCGACCGTCGAAATCACTAAGGTAATAATTAGACTGACCAGCGAAACCACATTAGGTAGCGAGAAATTAAGGTGGTTATGCGTAAATAAAAATTGTGAGCTACTTAATACATGAAAAACAATCGCCAAACAGGCAAAAATCAAGGTAATGATTAAGTTTGGTCCTTTCGGATGAAATAAACGCGATAAAATTGATATCGTCGCCACGCTGTAGCATACAAACGCAGTAAATGAACTGATACTTGAAAATTCCACAAAGAGCTCCAAAAAATTAAAAATTGTCCACAAGGTAAATAATACTGCTAGTTAATATTTGCTATAGCGATTCTAGCAGAACCTCTAGCAGACTCCATACTATTGTTTATTTTATATCAAGAGTTTACGCAAAGGTTTAATGGCTAAGAATGTTAATACGCCAAGACAAGTTAAGCCAAACCAAAAAGCTATTAACTGGTGACTGTGTTGCATTTGCTGACTAATAGTAATGTTAAAATAGACTAGCCCCCAGTCCAATAATAAACCAAAACTAATGGCAGAAATGCTAATGCCTAAAAGGTACTTTATCAATACGCTACTACCCATTTCATTTTTGATCACGCCTAAGGTTGAGATTTTAGTGGCCGGAGCTGAAGATCCTGATCGTCGTAGTTTAGTCGCCACAGGGATCACGCCACACGAACATAACGGCAATGGTGCACCAATAAATGCTGCTTTAATAATGGCTTTATTACCATAACCTAAATACTGGCTTAAAATTTTAGTGAGTACCTAAACTTTCATTAGGCCAGCAAAAAGTAAACCGAGTAATAGCCATGGGCTAGCTTCGACAGCTGAGCTGTAATAAATTATTAAAAAATAAGGTAAAGGTATTCACACTTGGTCCAAAAGTGAGTTAATTACTGGGAGTTTATCATAAATTTTTTCACTGTTATTGATCTATAATCAGGCTTTTTTTTCTACATATCGTAAGATTAAATCTCATCATTAGCTTAAAAAGATAACTTCTACTTTCGCTAATTAATTGTACGGGTATAATAGAGGTAATTTTTTGCGCAAAGTTAATATTTGAGTCATTTATGTTTGAAAATCTTTCCGATCGTTTAACGAAAACACTAAAAAATATCAGTGGCCGTGGTCGCTTAACTGAAGACAATATAAAAGAAACTTTACGTGAAGTACGGATGGCCTTATTAGAAGCTGATGTCGCTTTACCGGTTATTCGCGATTTTATTGCCAAAGTAAAAGAAAGTGCTGTTGGGCAAGATGTTTCTAAAAGCTTAACGCCAGGTCAGGTTTTTGTAAAAATTGTTCGTACTGAACTTGAAATGGCCATGGGTGAAGTTAATGAAGCCCTTAACCTAAAAACAGCACCGCCAGCCGTTGTGTTAATGGCCGGCTTACAAGGTGCAGGTAAGACGACCTCTGTTGCGAAGCTAGCTAAATTTTTAACTGAGCGTGAAAAGAAAAAAGTGCTTGTGGTAAGTGCTGATGTTTATCGCCCCGCAGCGATTAAACAACTGGAAATGTTAGCCACTGAAATTAATGTTGGCTTTTTCCCAAGTGATATTAATCAAAAGCCTATTGATATTGCTAACGGGGCGATTGACCACGCGAAGAAAAACTTTTTTGATGTTGTTATTGTTGATACCGCCGGACGTTTGCACATCGACGGCGAAATGATGGCTGAGATCCAACAATTACACGCCGCCATTAACCCCATTGAAACCTTGTTCACGGTTGACGCTATGACAGGTCAAGATGCGGCTAATACCGCTAAAGTCTTTAATGACGCCTTACCATTAACCGGTATTATCTTAACCAAAACTGACGGTGATGCCCGTGGTGGTGCAGCGTTATCTATTCGCCATATTACTGGTAAACCCATCAAGTTTATGGGGGTTGGCGAAAAAATTGAAGCCTTAGAACCTTTTCATCCGGACAGAATTGCTTCTCGTATACTTGGTATGGGCGATGTACTTTCTTTAATTGAAGAGGTCGAGCAAAAAGTTGATCGGAAACAAGCCGAAAAATTAGCGAAAAAAGTAAAAAGTGGTAAAGGCTTCGATTTAGAAGACTTTCGTGACCAACTTGTGCAAATGAAAAGCATGGGCGGCATGATGGGCATGATGGATAAATTACCCGGTATGGGCAATATGTCGGAACAAGTTAAAGGCCAAATGGATGATAAAGTGACTGTCCGTATGGAAGCTATGATTAACTCGATGACCAAAGCCGAACGACAGCGCCCTGATGTGATTAAAGGCTCACGCAAGCGTCGTATTGCTGCCGGCTCGGGTACGCAAATACAAGACGTCAATAAATTGCTCAAACAATTTACTCAAATGCAAAAAATGATGAAAAAAATGTCCGGTAAAGGCGGCATGCAAAAAATGATGCGCTCAATGAAAGGCATGATGCCTCCGGGTGGTGGCATGGGCGGTGGTATGCCGGGCCGTTAATTTGATGCTTTAAATTATGCTTTTAAAACAAAAAAGGTAGCGCATTGCTACCTTTTTTTTGTTTCCCTTTGCGCCATGTTGGCATAAATTTATAAAAAAAGTGGCTGATTTAGTGCTTTAATCGATATTTTTTCTTTACTCAATATTGGTCATAGCGGCTAAATCAAGCACTTTTATTTTTAAATCTTAAGTACTCTTTAACTGCATTTATATTTTTTTTATTAAGTATTCTATTACCTAGGGCTGTTAGCATTGAGCCCAACACCACAAAGCTGGCTCCGATATAAGCAAGTGCATTCAACTGTTGTGCTTGGAATGCTGTTGGCCAAATTTTCTCGGCGATAGTGGCAAACATCACAGTAAGTAAGGGTGTGATCGCCAAGGTTGCACTCACTTTGGCGGTTGACAAATATTCTAATGACTTGGCAAAAGTGCCATAGGCAATGAGGGTGTTAGCGCAGCAAAAAAGTAACAAAAGTAATGCGGTATCATCTAAAGACTTTATTTTTTCTGGGCTTGCCAAGGGTAAAAAAAACAGGGCACTAAATAAGTAAATACACCACATTATTTGGTTTGAGCTGTAATAACGTAACATTTGTTTTTGCATGATCGCATAGGCCGCCCAAGTTATTGCCGCACCGAACATAATGATAAAGCCAAGTAAAAAATCATTGCTATCAATGCCACGACTATTAATAAATTGTTGGTTAAAAAACAATAACAAACCTGAGATAAGCACTAAAGAGCCAACCATTTGACCACGGCTAAAGTGTTCCTTCATTACAACAACACTGCCCAGTAACATGAAAAATGGCGCCATTTGAATGAGCATTTGTGCAGTTTCTACTGGTATATAGTGCAATGAAACTAGATACAGTATGTAGTTAAAACTCAATAGGATGGCCGCAAGCAATAGTCGTTTTATGACGCTAGTTTTTTGTAGTGCTGAGCTAGGTATTTTTCTTGCTGCTGATAAAAAGAGGGTAACGAAAAATGCAGCGAACACGAAGCGGTACCAAGTAATAGTATAAGCGTCCATTAAGACTAAAACAGATTTTAGCGCTAAAGGCAGTAATCCCCACATAATAGCCGTGGTCATCGCTAGCATTAATCCTTTTATACTGGTGTTTGCGAGCTGAGTCATAGTTTTTTCCGGCTAGAAAGAGTTAATTAAAGCGCGGATATATGGCGCTTGGTTTTGCAGGAGTGGATTATATAGTTATATTGGTAACACAGATAACTAATTTAAGAAATAATTCATCCAAAGCTAGCTTTAGGTTGCTTTGTCAACAGAAAAGCGTAATATACGCGAGCTTTTCTGTTGCTTAGTCGACGGAAATGTCTGGGAAATTCGTTTTAACACTTAAATTATATAGAGGACGATATGGTTACCATTCGTTTAGCTCGTGCCGGCGCAAAGAAGCGTCCATTCTATCAGGTTGTTGTTGCAGATAGCCGTAACTCTCGCGATGGTCGTTTCATCGAGAAAGTTGGTTTTTTCAACCCTACAGCGCAAGGTCAAGCGGAAAAATTACGTTTAGACTTAGACCGTGTCAACCATTGGGTTGGTCAAGGTGCAACTGTATCTGATCGTGTGGCCAAATTAATTAAAGATGCTAACAAAGCAGCTTAATTTAATTGGTAGGTTTTAGGAGTTTGTTGTGGAAGTTATTGGTAAAGATGTCACTTTAGGTAAAGTAGGCGCAGTCTACGGTATCAAAGGTTGGTTGAAAATTCATTCATTCACAGATGACCAAGAAGCCATTCTAGACTATTTTCCTTGGTCTTTAAAATTAGGGAATAAGATTCAATCAGTAGAGATTACCGATTGGCGCAAACATAACAATGGTCTTGTGGTTAAAGTGGCAGGTATTGATGATCGCGATGTAGCACAAAAGCTCGTCGGTTCAGAGATATTTGTCAGCGAAGAGGCGTTATCAGACTTACCTGAAGGTGAGTTTTATTGGCGTGATCTAATCGGCATGGCGGTAGTTACTGACAAAGGTTACGACCTAGGTCGGGTTTCCGACATAATGGAAACGGGCGCTAACGACGTACTGGTTGTTAAAGCTAATCTGAAAGATGGCTTTGGTAAAAAAGAAAGGTTAATACCTTACTTAATGGACCAAGTTATACTTTCGATAAGCGCTGAAGATAAACAAATTTGTGTTGACTGGGATCCAGGTTTCTAACTTGAGTAAGAGTGTATTAACAAACATGCTTAGTGATAAGAAAATGTGGATTGGGGTGATAAGCCTTTTTCCCGAAATGTTTGACGCAATTACTGAGTATGGGGTGACAGGCCGAGCGATACGTAATGGTCTAATTGAGTTCCATAAATGGAACCCAAGAGATTTTACTCATGATAAACATCGCACTGTGGACGACCGACCTTACGGTGGCGGCCCAGGGATGCTTATGATGGTTCAACCATTACGTGATGCTATACAAGCTGCAAGAAAAGCTGCAGATGAACATAGCAGCCCTGATTTTATTAAAGAAAAGGGTAGAGCGAAGGTTATTTATTTGTCGCCACAAGGACGGAAATTGGACCAAGCTGGTGTACGTGAATTAGCACAACATGACCGACTGATATTTATAGCAGGACGTTATGAAGGCATAGACGAGCGACTAATAGAGTCTGAAATTGACGAAGAATGGTCGGTCGGCGATTATGTATTAAGTGGTGGGGAATTACCTGCTATGAACATAATTGATGCCGTAGCACGCTTTGTGCCTGGAGTATTAGGACATCAACAATCAGCTGAGCAGGATTCATTTTCTGACGGTTTATTGGATTGTCCTCATTACACTCGGCCAGAGGTTATGGATGTTTCGGTAGTCGAAGCAAAGTCTGTTCCTAAAGTGCTATTAAGTGGTAATCACGAACATATAAGGCAATGGCGCCAATATCAGTCGTTAGAAAGAACTTGGACTAGAAGACCGGAACTTTTAACTAACCTAGCTCTGACAGCAGAGCAGCAAAAAATGTTAACAGCCATTAAGGCTGATAACAAAAATGCTGCTGATGACTGTGAAACCTAGGAAGAAGGTATTATGAGTAATATTATTAAGCAGCTCGAAGCCGAGCAAATGAGAACAGATGCACCAGACTACCGCCCAGGCGATACAGTTGTTGTACAAGTAAAAGTTACAGAAGGTGAAAAATCACGTCTTCAAGCATTTGAAGGTGTTGTAATCGCTATTAAAAACCGTGGCATCAATTCTGCATTCACTGTTCGTAAAACTTCGAACGGCGTTGGTGTAGAGCGTGTATTCCAGACACATAGCCCAATCGTTGACTCAATTGCAGTCAAACGTCGCGGCGATGTACGTCAAGCCAAGCTATACTACTTACGCGAGCTATCTGGTCGTAAAGCACGTATTAAAGAGAAATTGGGAAAAAGATAATTCCCCTTTAATACGCGTATTGTTAGTTAGTTTGAGAAAAGCCTGTTTGGGAAACCAAATAGGCTTTTTTGTGTGTTTTTTTACTTATCGAGAAGCTGTAACGTTAGAAAAAACTACAATAAATGCAATGAATACTCTGGCTTTAGCAGTGCCTGGCCAGTGACTGTAGGTTTATTTTCGTTGTTATTGTGTTTTATGTACTTAGACAAGTACATAAAACAGTCAACACTTGTTTTATTTGAACGCCTCAAGATTTTCTAGGCTTTATTCTATCCTCTTGATTTAAATGTTTTGTTTATTTTAAAAATCTTATTGTGCCGCATTTTTAACATTCCTATTAGACTTATTCCATCTCAAGCTTATATAAATAATTCATGAATATTCGACTTAAGTGGTGTGTCCCATCGCGAAAAGTTAGGCTATTATGTTGGTAAGTTAAAAAGTTGATTGATAGTTGAATGAGGTTTTGCTTCAACGTCTCAACAAGCCATTAAATAACAAGATTTCAAGGATTAAGCATGCAAAAACTAAAAAACCATTTTCCCGTATTAGCGCAAGCAAAAGCCCACACCTATATTGATGCAGCGAAATATGACGCAATGTACAAGCAGTCAATTGAACAACCTGATGTTTTCTGGGCTGAGCAAGCTGAACAGTTCCTTGATTGGTATAAGCCTTGGGACAGTGTCTCAGATGTTGACCTTAAGTCTGCTAATATCAAATGGTTTTCTGGTGGTAAATTAAATGTGAGTTATAACTGTATTGATCGTCATTTAGTCAGCAAAGCTGATGATATCGCTATTATTTGGGAAGGTGATGACCCTAGCGAAGATAAAAAAATAACCTATCAAGAGCTGCATGATCATGTCTGTCGTTTTGCTAACTTACTAAAAGCACGTGGCGTGAAAAAAGGAGATCGTGTCTGTATTTATATGCCCATGATTCCAGAAATTGGCTATGCCATGCTAGCTTGTGCCCGCATAGGAGCAGTGCATTCAGTGGTGTTCGGTGGTTTCTCTACTGAAGCTATTCGTTCACGTATTGCTGATGCTGACTGTAAAGTCGTTGTTACCTCGGATGAAAGTCTTCGAGGAGGTCGCGTTATTCCATTGAAAGTCAATGTTGATGCGGCCGTTGCTGATTGTCCAAATGTTCACTCCGTTATTGTTGTTCAACGCACGGGGGGTGATGTGGCGTGGAATGATAAAATTGATGTGAATTACCAACAAGAAGTTGCTAAGCTTCCTGCGGTTTGTGAGCCGGAAGTGATGGACGCTGAAGATCCACTCTTTATTTTATATACCTCTGGTTCAACAGGCACACCTAAAGGTGTGTTACATACCTGTGGTGGCTATTTACTTTACGCTGCTATGACCCATAAATATGTTTTTGATTACAAAGATGGTGAAATTTATTGGTGTACGGCAGACGCAGGCTGGATTACTGGCCATTCGTATATTTTTTACGGACCCTTAGCCAATGGCGCAACCACACTGGTTTTTGAAGGTGTGCCGACTTATCCTGATGCTAGTCGTTTTTGGCAGGTGTGTGATAAGCACCAAGTTAATATTTTTTATACCGCACCAACCGCTATTCGCGCCTTGATGAGTGTTGGTGATAGCTTTGTTGAAAAAGCGGATTTATCATCGTTGCGTCTTTTAGGTACGGTAGGTGAACCGATTAATCCAGAAGCATGGCATTGGTATTATGAGGTTGTGGGTAAAAGTAATTGTCCTATTGTTGATACATGGTGGCAAACAGAAACGGGTGGTATTTTAATCACCTCTTTGCCAGGAGCGGTTGATATGAAACCAGGGGCAGCAGGTAAACCATTTTTTGGCGTTAAACCCGCACTCTTTGACAAAGACGGAAATACCCTTGAAGGCGCAAACCAAGGCTTATTAATGATGACAGGCAGTTGGCCGGGTCAATTACGCAGTGTTTATGGCGACCATGATCGTTTTTATCAAACCTACTTTAGCCAATATCCAGGTAATTACTTTACCGGTGATGGTGCTAAACGTGATGACGACGGTTTTTATTGGATCACCGGTCGTGTTGATGATGTGTTGAATGTTTCTGGTCACCGCTTAGGTACTGCTGAAATTGAGAGTGCTTTGGTATTGCACCCTGCAGTTGCTGAAGCGGCTGTTGTTGGTTATCCGCATGAAATTAAAGGCCAAGGTGTTTATGCTTATGTCACCTTAATGAGTAATGCGACAGAGTCAGATGAGTTATTGCGTGAGTTAACTGAGTTTGTGGCGAAAGAATTAGGCCGTTTTGCTAAACCTGACTACATCCAATACGCTCCAGGACTACCTAAAACCCGTTCAGGTAAAATTATGCGTCGTATTTTACGCAAAATAGCTGAGAATGATGTAGATACCTTAGGTGATACCTCAACTTTGGCTGATCCCGCAGTTGTCGAGAACTTAGTTAAGAATCGTATTGTGCATAAATAAAGTTATTGATATAAACTATTAAGAAAGAAGCGCCATTTGGCGCTTTTTTTATGTCATATTTTTAATAATAGGACTGTACGTGAGTAAATTATAGTGTAATATAAATGATACAAAACAAGTAAACTATATTTTACAGTAAGAAAGGCGTAAAGGATGTATAACCTGCAGTATCGATATTATTACCTCTCATACTTTAACTAGTTGTTCTTCTCGTAGCATGTCTATTGTTAAAAATAGTGGCTAACCAAAATACTTTACTTAAAACTCACAATTATTGTTCCATATTTAGGAAAGAATCATGTCAAAAAATACCTTAACGGCGTCAGACGCAAACCAAATACCTAAAAGTAGGCTGAACGATATTCACGTCAATGCGGAAGATGTCTTAATTACCCCGAATGCTTTACGAGAAGAGTTGCCGCTGCCAGAAGCAGGCCGTGTTTTTGTTAAAAATGCTCGCCAAATCATTGCTAATATTATTCATAAAAAAGATCATCGCTTGTTAGTTATTGCTGGCCCCTGTTCTGTACATGATCTTGAAGGTGCCAAAGCTTACGCAAGACAACTGAAAGAATTACACGATAAATATCAAGATAGTTTATACATTGTTATGCGAGTTTACTTTGAAAAGCCGCGCACTACGGTCGGCTGGAAAGGTCTGATTAATGATCCGCATATGGATGGTTCATTTGATGTGGAAACTGGCCTTCGCAAAGCCCGTGCATTATTAATTTACTTAACCGAGTTAGGTTTGCCGTTGGCGACTGAAGCGCTAGATCCAATCAGCCCACAATATTTAGCCGAGTTATTTAGTTGGTCGGCTATTGGTGCTCGCACCACAGAGTCACAAACGCACCGTGAAATGGCCAGTGGCTTGTCGATGCCGATTGGCTTTAAAAATGGTACCAGTGGTGGTCTTGGTGTGGCTATTAATGCTTTGCAGTCAGCCGCTTCTTCACATCGTTTCATGGGTATCAATCGCTTAGGACAAGTGGCACTGATTAAAACTTCTGGCAATCCTGACGGTCATGTCATTTTGCGTGGCGGAACAAAGCCTAACTACGATGCGGTTAATGTCGCTTTATGTGAAGAAGAACTAGCCAAACATAATTTAGAGCCGGGTATCTTGGTTGATTGTTCGCACGGTAATTCTAATAAAGACTACCGTCGTCAACCCTTAGTAGCTGATAATGTTTTCGATCAAATTTGTGCCGGCAATAAGGCTATTATTGGCATTATGTTAGAAAGTAATATAAATGCTGGTAATCAAAGTTCAGAGTTACCTATTGACCAGCTGAAATATGGCGTTTCTGTGACAGATGCTTGTATCGATTTTGAAACCACGGAGCAGCTTATTTCAGCGGCGAGTGCTAAACTTGAAGTCGTTTTAAAACAGCGGATTAATTCAACCGTTAGTGAATAGGAATAAGCAGCTACGATGAACAACGAATTTACATTTGAGCAAAATTTAGGCGCGTTACGCGATGAAATTGACGATATTGATGGTCAATTAGTGGCCTTATTGGCAACGCGTCGCGTTGTTACCACCAAAGTGGGTTTATTAAAAAGTGCAGCGGGTATGCCAATTTATGCCCCTGAGCGTGAAGCAAACTTATTAAAGGTGCGTCGCCAGCAAGCCATAGATGCCGGTTTGTCGCCAGAATTAATTGAAGATATTCTGCGCCGCTTGATGCAAGACTCTTATGTCAGCCAAGATGCTAGTGGCTATCGTTGTGTCAATCCTGATTGCAAAAAAGTGATTGTGATTGGTGGTAAGGGACAATTGGGGCGCATTTTTGTTGATTTGTTTACTCGTTCTGGCTATCAAGTACAGGCTTTAGAGCAAGCTGACTGGCCAAATAGTGCTGCTATTTTAGCCGAGGCGAGTTTAGTCATTGTTGCTGTGCCGATTCGATTAACCACTTTGGTTATCCAAAAACTAGGCACCTTGCCTGAAAACTGTATTTTGGCAGACGTTACTAGTATTAAAGAAGCGCCACTATATGAAATGATGAAAGTACACGCTGGCCCTGTGGTTGGACTACATCCGATGTTTGGGCCTGATGTCACGGGTTTAGTTAAACAAACTATTATTGCTTGCGAAGGTCGATTTCCACAACAGTATCACTGGCTACTAGAGCAATTTAATGTTTGGGGAGCAAAAATCTATCCAGTTGAAGCACAGGTACATGATCAAGCCATGTCTATGGTGCAAGTTATGCGACATTTCTCAACCATAGCTTATGGTTACCACTTAATGACTGAAGGCGCTGATATAGCGCAACTGGTGGAGATGAGTTCACCTATCTATCGTTTGGAGTTGATTATGGTTGGGCGTTTGTTTGCTCAAAACCCTGAACTTTATACTGATATTATTTTCGCCAATCAAAACAACATAGCTATGATGAAGCGCTTTGCCTATCGATTTTTAGCATTACTTGAAGATGTGCAATCAAATGACAAAGCCGCTTTTACTGAGATGTTTTCACAGGTTGCTGATTACTTTGGTGATTATGCTGATATTTTTATGCAGGAAAGTAAAGTGATGTTGGCAAAAGCAGACCAACTAAAAAAATACTAAACAAGGATTGAGATGAGAAAATTTGCGGTGACGCTATTAAGTATTATGCTGGTTGTTGTTTCAGTCTGCGCCAATAGCCAGGGGGAAAAAACGCCGATGACCATTGGTGAAATTAGCCAGCAGCAATTGATGGCTAATCATAAGTTTTTCCAACAAGGTTATCAGGCATCTCGACTGTCTGCGCTTGAAATTGCTGAAATTAACCGCTGGCCAAAAGATTTACACGTAGACGTTTACTTTGGCTCTTGGTGCCATGACAGTGTGCGTGAAGTGCCTATGTTTTTAAAAATAGTGGCTCAAAGCCTAAGGCTTTCAAATCGCTTAATTGCGCTCGATTATGCAAAGTCAGAGCCAAGCGGCTCAGCTAAAAACCACGATATAAAATATACCCCGACTTTTATTGTTTATCAAAACGATAAAGAAATTGGTCGTATTATTGAACGTCCAAAAGTGTCATTAACCGCTGATATCTCAGCGATGTTATAGCTTAGTTTAAAATGTGCGTATGGGCATGTAGCGAAAAAATCGCCGATGAATTATATTCTCTGCGATTTTTTTGATCATGGCTCACTTTTTTGATAATAGCTGAATTGGTAATATTTTAATGAGTAATAGTTTAATGGATAAGTAGACTTTATAGCTTTTCGTCTGGGTATATTCTGTTACTCATTTAAGCAACAAATACCGTTATGCTTAAGCGACTATAAAGTTCCGCTGTGCCGGCTTAGTAGATGGTGAGTTAACATATGGCAACAGGCATGAACTCGTTGCATGATAATGAAAGTAAGTAGTTGAAGTTTTATTGCTCTTTTTGACCAAGCAGTTACTTTACCCTGTTATAAATTGCCTAGAGTGACAGCTTCAAACTAAGAACAGGTGCATGTTGGCAGGTGACTTAAGGTTTATTAAGTTAAAATTTGATGGCGATTCCGACCGAAATTGAACTATCTATCCAGAGTGAATCGCTAAAGTTTGCGCTACAAATATCCTGCTGGCAAAACATGGCGTCATCCTCATCAATTAAGGTGGCATAGGCGCGTAGTTCGGTCACTAAGGCTATTTGCTGAGAGAATTCATAGCGAGTACCAATGGCGACGCTGGCAGACGGATACAGTTCTTCACTACCTTGTTCGGCATCGAAATAAGCACCACCTAGCCCTAAACTTAAAGTCGTTACATAGTTTTGCTGACGGTACAAAGCGATGCCATTAAAGTGTGCATAAGTGACATCTAGCTCATTATTAACTTGATTTTCGCCAATAAAATCATGACTAACGTGGCTCAAAAGTATCTGACCTTGGCCATTAACATTTTCTTGCCACGCTATACCAACAGCCATGTTATTGCCAGAGTCAATATGGATATCGCTATTGTCACTGGTAACCAAGTCAGGGCCGTATATTTTACCCAACATAAAGCTGAGTTCTAATGGTTTTGCCATAGCGGCATGTGATAACAAAAAAGTGCAAAGCATTGCTAGTGGTGTTAATCGGCTATTTACTTTCATGACAAGGTGTCCTGTGATTTGTTATTTTTTATAAACTCAGCCAAATGTAGTGGCTAATTCTGACTAATCTCGGCCAGTTTTGGCCAATTTTGACTGAGTTTTAAGACCGCTAAAAATTAAGGTTAGCCAAATAAGTCAGTCAGTTTTTTCTTAGCTTTTTCTTTTAGCTTCTCTTTTAATTTCTCTTTAGCACTGTCGGTTAACTTTTTCTTTTGTGTGGTTTTTGCTTGTTGCCAAATTTGAGATAATGCTTGTTTAACAATCTCGGCACCGAGTTGGCTTGCAGGTAAACCAGTTTCACCACCGACATTACTTAATGTGATATCCGGTAAAGTGGCACTGTGTGCTTTATTACCAAAAGCACTTAAATCAAGCGTTAACGCCGTGCCAGCAAGGATGATTTTACTGACTTTTATTTTAGGCTCCTCACCCGTGTTAGTTTCGGTAGCAATTGCCTCAGCTTCAGGGGTATTACGCTTGATAGCATCGAGAATATCTTTAATATTAGAGCCACCAGTTTGGGTGAACTGGACAAATGCTTGCGGTGATTTGATGATGATCGCATCAATAATAATAGGTGATGAGGCTAAGCTTTCTAAATTAATATCAAGCGTTACTTCCTCTAAAGCGAAAGCGTTTGGTTGGTTATAAGTCTTAGGGTTGGCTAAATTAATACCTAAAATACTACCTGCGCCACTCGCGATCTTAATATCAACAGTTTTTACGGTAACCGCTTGTTCAGTGACTTTACTGCCCACCGTTTCAATTTGACCTTTAATGTAGCCATTAAGTGAGCTTCCTGCTAAAAACCAAAGAGTACCACCACTAAGTAATAATAAAACAATAATAATTGAGGCTATAATTTTCACGAGTTCAATCCTTAAAATGTAAAAATGAAGCATCGCGCATACTCGCTATACTTCATTTGGTTCATGTCTTATTAAATTATATCTTAATAAGTACAAAGTTAATTTTTTTTCTAATTTGCGACCAAAGCCTTAAATCCTAGGCTAAGTTGTCTCGAGCGCTGTCAGTATCTAAGCTATAGTAATATTATTATAATTTACTCAATTTTAGAGAGTTTTGTTTATGTCTACTGCCATTGGTCGTCGCTTACCTTTGTTATTACTTGTTGGAATGTTGGTTGCCTTAGTCGTTTATTTACAATGGCCTGAAAAGACCTCCAGCAAAGAAAAATATCAACGTGTTGTCGCAGTAAAAGTCGCTAAAATCGATCTAGTTGATTTTAACGATTCTGTCGAGGCCATTGGTACGTCACGGGCGAATGAGCAGGTCTATATTACCAGTAAATATTCAGATGTTGTTGCTGAGGTTTTATTTCAAGATGGCGAAACGGTTAAAAAAGATGACATTTTAGTACGGCTAAATAGCCAAGAGGAAGCAGCTAAAGTCGAAGAACTTCAGGCTAACCTTGCTGAATCTGTCGCGCAACTCAATCGTTTTCAAGATTTGTACAAACAAAAAGCCACGGCTAAGTCGCTGGTTGATCAACAAGAAGCAAAAACTAAGGCTATTTCAGCACAACTACTCAGTGCTAGAATAAAACTAGCCGAACTTACTATTAAAGCACCATTTTCAGGCATCTTAGGCTTTCGCGAAATTAGTCTCGGTGCGTTAATTAATGTTGGCGATGTGATCACCAGTTTAGATGATCTGAGTATTATTAAAGTTGATTTTTCAATTCCAGAGCGTTACTTAACTACCGTAGCGATTGGTCAGCGCATAGAAGCGAACAATATAGCTTATAAAGACAAAGTATTTGTTGGCAAAGTCACCTCGATAGACTCTCGCATCGACAGCGTTACACGAACTTTAAAAGTACGTGCAAAAATTAACAATGCTGACAATCAGTTACGTGCGGGCATGTTGCTAACTTTGCATGTGGTACGCAAAGTTGAGCAAATATTACAGATACCCGAAAGTGCAATTATTCCGATTGAAGACCAGCATTTTGTTTTTGTTGTTGAAGCGGGTAAAGCCATTAAGAAACCATTAGATATTGGTCGTCGCTACCGTGGTTTTGTTGAGGTTATTGGTGGGCTAGAAGTAGGCACAGAAGTGGTTGTCGAAGGCGCCTTAAAATTACGTGATGGTACTAGTGTCAATACCATAGGGAATAAATCGTGATTTTATCTGACCTGTCAGTTAAGCGCCCTGTCTTTGCCACAGTAATCAATTTACTCTTGATTACTTTTGGTATTGTCGCTTTTTTAACTTTACCCCTTCGAGAGTATCCTGATATCGACCCGCCGGTAGTGAGTATTAATACCTCATATCCTGGCGCTTCTGCTGCAATTGTCGAAAGTAAAATCACGAAAATACTGGAAGATAGAATTAGCGGTATTGAAGGGGTTAAATCCATCAATTCTTCTAGCCGAGTGGGCCGTTCTAATATTTCAATTGAATTCGAACTAGACCGTGATATTGACGCCGCGACAAATGATGTGCGTGACAGAATTTCGCGTGCGTTAAACAACTTACCAGAACAAGCTGAACCGCCTGAGGTGTCTAAGGCAAATGATGATGAAAGTGCCATTGTTTGGTTTGTTTTACAAAGCGAGGTAATGAGCACATTACAGCTAACTGATTACGCCGAACGTTATATTGTTGACAGGTTTTCTGTGGTTGATGGCGTTGCACGTGTGCAAGTTGGTGGTGGTAGAACCTATGCGATGAATGTGGTGTTAAACCGAAAAGCAATGGCCGCTAGAGGTATCACTGTTAATGATATAGAACAAACTCTGCGCGCTGAAAATGTTGAATTACCAGCGGGAGAAGTGGAATCAATCGACCGAGATTTTTCGATTCGTGTTGAACGCAGTTATCTCACCGAAGATGACTTTGCCACTATGGTGGTGGCGCGTAATGATGATAAATCATTGGTCTATCTGGGTGATGTGGCTAAAATTGATTTAGCGGCGGAAGATGAAGAAAACATGTTTCGTGGTAATGGCAAAAATATGGTGGGTCTGGGCATTATTAAACAGTCAAAAGCCAATACCCTCGAAGTAGTTAAAGCGGCGCGAAAAGAGATGATGTCGATTCGTGGTGGCTTGCCAATAGGTACCACGATCACTAATAGCTATGACTCATCAGTGTTCATTCAAGGCTCAATTGACGAAGTATATAGCACACTGGCCATTGCCATGACCATGGTGGTATTGGTTATATTTTTATTTTTGGGTAACGTTAGAGCAACCCTTATTCCAGCTGTTACCGTCCCTGTAGCGCTAATTGGTTCCATGATGGTGCTATCGTGGTTTGGTTTTTCAATAAACTTATTGACCCTACTGGCCATGGTGCTAGCCATTGGTTTGGTGGTAGATGATGCCATTGTGGTACTGGAAAATATTTACCGCCGTATTGAGCGCGGGCAAACCCCGTTGCTCGCTGCATACGAAGGCGGACGAGAAGTGGCGTTTGCTGTTATTGCTACCACCTTAGTGTTGGTCGCGGTGTTTGTACCGTTAATCTTTTTATCAGGTAACGTCGGACGATTATTCACCGAGTTTGCTATTGCGATTGCGGCAGCGGTGATTTTTTCTAGTTTAACGGCATTATCGTTAACGCCAATGATGTGTTCTAAAATGTTAAAACATAAGGAACGTAGCTCATCGTTTGGTCAAAAGTTGGATCGAGGTTTTGCTAAGTTTGAAGCGGCTTATGGGCGTTCGTTAAAAGCCAGTATCCATCAACCCCTGATGATTTTTATTGTGATTATTTTGTCGCTATTCGCGGTCTACAGTTTATTTAATCAATTACCTTCAGAGTACACACCAAAAGAAGACCGCGGAAACTTCTTCGTCATGATGCGTGGTGCAGAAGGGGCAAGTTATGAAAATAACGTTAAAAATATGCAGCAAATAGAAGAAGCATTACTCGTGCATCAGCAAAGTGGAGAGCTTGACCGAGTACTTGTGCGTGTGCCTGGTTTTGGTGGTTCGGGTGGTATTGCCATTGTAGGTATGCCCGCTTGGAAAGATCGCATTACGGACACCTTCGAATTTATTAATAAAATAAATGGTGAACTCGCTAAAGTAACGGATGTTAGAGCGTTTGCTATGATGCGCCGAGGCTTAAGTGGAGGCGGGTCTTCATCACCGGTTGAATTTGTTTTGCAAGGTAACACCTATGAAGAGTTAGCAAAGTGGCGTGATATTATTATTGCTAAAGCGCAAGAAAACCCCAATCTGCACAGTATCGATAGTGACTACAAAGAAACCTATCCACAATTGCTGGTTAATATTAATCACAACAGAGCCTTCGACTTAGGCGTGTCGGTGGGTGATATTGGCCGCACCCTTGAAACTATGTTGGGTCAACGCCGTGTCACTAACTTTGTTGAGCGCGGTGAAGAGTATTATGTGGTGGTTAAAGGCGAGAAAAATGATTTTTCAAACCCTAAAGACATTGATAATATTTTTGTTCGCTCCACGGTCAGTAATAAATTAGTGCCCTTGTCGAACTTGATCACGATACAAGAGAGTGCCACATCGTCGCAACTCAATCGTTTCAATCGCCTGCGCAGTGTCACTATTAGTGCTAACTTAGCCACAGGCTATGCCTTGGGTGACGCCTTAGCGTTTTTAAATACGGCGGTTGCTGAGCATTTGCCTGAACAAGCGCAAGTGGCCTACAAAGGCCAATCGCAATTATTACAAGAATCAGGTAACTCTATCGCTTTTATTTTTATTTTGGCCTTAGTGATAACCTACCTAGTATTGTCAGCCCAATTTGAGAGCTTTATTCATCCTTTTGTGATCATGTTAACCGTGCCATTAGCTTTAGTTGGCGCTTTAGCCGGCCTGAAACTGATGGGAATGAGCCTGAATATATACAGTCAAATTGGCATTGTGATGTTAATTGGTTTAGCGGCAAAAAATGGTATTTTAATTGTTGAATTTGCCAATCAGTTACGCGACAAAGGCATCGCCTTTGAAGAAGCCTTAATCACTGCCGCCACGCAACGTTTAAGGCCTATAGTGATGACCACATTCACCACAGTCACCAGTGCTATTCCATTAGTGCTAGCGGTGGGGCCTGGCGCTGAAAGTAGAATGGTGATCGGTGTGGTAATCTTCGCGGGTGTATCATTGGCGAGTATTTTTACTTTATTTGTTGTACCTGGGGCTTATTATTGGCTGTGCCGCAATACAGGCTCACCACAAGTTATCTCTAAAGAAATTGAGCACCAGCAAGCTCAAGCCGCTATAGATAAAATATAGTTATAGCAATTTCATTAAAGCAGTGAGCAATGATAAGTAAAAAAATAGTTAAGAGTCAGACGCTTAATGGATCAATAACGGGCTATTATGATGGTAAGCAACAGAGATTTTGGCTGTTTAGGCTATCTTAAACGGTCGATTATTTATTTCAATTGCTACTCAATAGTGCCAGTCGATAAAAGTCTCTATAGCCGTAATGTTATAGGGACTTTTCTACATTTAAAGCAGGTAAGCCAAACACTGAGGCTAAATGGCTGCTGATTATTTTTGTATAAAAACCAGACGTCTTGATTAAAAACTATACTTGGGATATAAATAGGGAAAATAATAATAATAAATTTGGGAAATATTGATGTTTAAGGTTAATAAAAAGCTTTGGTCTTTTAATTTTGGTTGCCTAATTGCAGGTTCATTAGTGTGGTTGGTTCATATCGGTAATTGGGTGCCAGTACCCAGCATACTTCACCCCCATACTGATTTTATGCTTGATTATTACCCTGGTGCAGTTACGGCTATTACCGCAAGTATCGTCAGCATATTGTTACTGTTTTTTATGCATAAAGGTTTTAAATTATGTGCCAGTGAACATACTTTTTGGCTATTATTACCAACAATGTGCTTTATTAGTTTAACCTTGTTAATGGGTCAGTTTATGTTTTCAGCCCTTATGTTCGCCGCCATGCCAATATTATTTATCTTAGTGTCTAGTGCTGTTATTTTTAAATTAAAAAATCGCAAACTGCTAGTTATCTAAACTGAACTGAGATTAAGCAAGTGTTGTGTGATAAGTATTGGAAGCTAAGTATGTAGAATTAAGCAGTTCGAACTAAGCATTTAGAAAGTAGATGATTAATAAGGGGCAGTTTTTCTGCCCCTTATTATGTTAAGCATTAGCGCTTATATGAGTGCGCTACTTGGGACACTGGTTGGGCTAATGTGTTCAATAGGGTAACAACCTAGAATTTTAATGAAATTTGTTTGTTCTGTGATTTGACTAATGGCCTCTTGTAAAGCTAAGTGCTTCAAATTGGCTTCTACATCGACATAAAACATTTCTTCCCAAGGTCGCCCTTGAATTGGGCGAGACTCAAGTTTGCACATGTTAATACCTTTGTTTTTTAGTACTAGTAGGCACTCGACTAACGCACCAGGCTTTTGGCCAGTAGCAATAATTAAGGTGGTTTTTGCTGGAATTTGTTCAGCAACCTCAATAGGTTTACGCGCCACTAAAATGAAGCGACTATGGTTTTCAATTTGGTTGGCTATCTGTTTTTCCAAAGCCTGAAGTTGGTATAAGTTACCGCCTTCTTCGCTACCAATAACCGCCACACTGTCGTCTTGCAATTGATAGACTTTAGCCATGGCATCAGCTGTACTCTCACAGTATTCAATGCGAATATCAGTTTGCTTATCTAAAAAGTTACTGCATTGCGCAAATGGCTGGCCATGAGCATAAATGGTTTTGATTTTATTAAGTTTGGTATTTACGGCGGTCAGCAAGCAATGCTCAATAGGTTGGGTTATTTCACCAACAATCGACAAGTTGGTATGTTGTAGTACGTCATAAACTTCATTAATGCTGCCTGAACTGGTGTTTTCTATTGGCAACATGCCATAGTCAACCGAGCCAGATTCAACTTGCTGCATAATCTCAGCAAAACTTTGGCAACCGCTTTCAATAATTTTTGCTGCACGGCGAGAAAAATAACGATGGCTTGCCAAGTAGCTGTAAGAGCCTTTATCACCAAGAAAAGCGACACTCACCGCTGGCTCTTGTATATTTGGATTGGCTAAGGTTTGCAGGTAAGCCTGCTGATTCAGCACGGAATCTTCAATAATGGTTTGAAACACACTAGTCACGTAATGCGCATCTAAACCTAGTTTTTTACCTTGGGTGATCAAGCGGATCAGTAACTCTTGTTCGCGCTGTTGGTCTCGTACTGGGCGAATGAGATGAGCTTTGCTTTTCGCAACATTTAAAGTAAGGGCACGGCGCTCCGCAAATAATGTCAGTAATTGCTGATCGAGTTGGGTAATTTGTTCACGTATTTTATTTAAATCTAATGCTTCGTTCACCGCTTTTTCCTAATAGGTAGTTATGAGTTTATTCGCATTTATTATCATATTCTGCGAGTTATTTATTACTGTTACTTGTTGCGACCACTAAAACTAAAAAACCTCCATTAGGAGGTTTTTTAGTGAATGCCAAAACCTAAAGCGCGCTCAGAGAACTGAGAGAAAGAAAGTGTTAAAGAAAAAAGCTAGTTTTGTCATTTGCATAGCTTTACTTTAGCCACCATCACAGCAGAGTACAACCGTTTCTTTATGCCTATTTTTATCTAAAGGGATAAAAAAGGCTTATTAGTAATAATTTAGACCAATACACAGCTAATAATTGACCTCTAATAACTTACAACTGATAGCTAATCACTATTATCTGTTACTTAAATACATTGATAGATAATAGTGAAAGAACTCATGATGCCAACACCCCATATTAATGAACGTATGACGCCGATATTCATTAAATAGGCAATATTGTAAAGCACTCTGGCAACAATATGGGTAATAGCGAGTTGCTCGATAAAAACGCCGGTGTTTTGTGTCGCTATGGCTAACAAAACGGCGGGAGAAAATATAAGCAAGGATTCAAAGGCATTTTGATGTGCAGCGAAAGCTCTAGCACCAAAACCGGTTAGCTTAGCTTGTTGATCACGAGGGTGATTGTTGTAACCGCCCATTTTATTCATAGCAATGGCAACTGGAATTTTGGCAATAAAAGGTAATAGGGTGGCGATAAATAAACAAATAATTAAAGTGGTCATTATTGTTCCTTAGTATGTTGATGGGTTGCTTTGCTTCGCGAGTAACTGAGTAACCTAGTAACTGAGTAACGTCAGTGTGTACTTGCTTGGGCCGGGCAAAAAGCTAGAGGCCTGACCTTTTATCCAACTTTCATGTCCTAAACCATAATATGGACTCCAAGGATGACCTGATTGACTAGTAGGCATATGAAAAATGCCACTTTCTTCGTGTCCAGGAGAAACCACCATGCGCTGCGACGCACCAAATGATTGTCCTTGTACTCTTGGCATGTAGCTATCACCAGGTAATTCTACTTCAGGCATATCAAGCCATTGACCAATAAATGGCACAGCACGACTTAATGGGTGCTGAATTTTACTGATGTTTTGTTTACCCCAAGTGGCGTTCGCCAGTGTGCTCGATTCGGTCATTTGGCTGAGTGTTGTCTCAAGGCTAGCTTCAAATAAGGCCGACCAACTTTTATGACTACGCCAGAGAAAGTTCTCGGGTTGCTGATTGATTAATTGCCATAATGGCGTTTCTATTTGGTGACGTATGCTGTGAAAACTGTAACTTTTATCAAGCTTGGTCATATTTTCATTGAAAATTGCAAACACTTGCTCTCTGATGGTTAAGCGAAAATTTCTGATCAGGCGATAGGCAACAGAATCTGTGCTTGCTGACAAATGTTCAACGTTGATAATTTCCTTCACTTTATACCAGTCATGATGCTTAGCCAACATGGCGTCAGTGAGTACATCAGACAAGATAAATCTTTGCCAACGTAATAAAAATTTAGCGCGGTTATCAAGGGCAATATCGAGTAAGGCTATTTCATCAAACGATACTTTAGCCTCGAGGTTTTGTTTTATTTGTGAAGACCGCGCACCGATGGCATAGCCGCCATTACCAACTTTGTCCAACATATCTGCACCAATAACCCTTGAATTTGCTGTCCATAGGCGCGAATTATCTGGGTTGATGACTTTTGGATACGCTTCAGCTGGCAAAAGTCCTAACCATTTATTTTCGCCATTGGCCCAAGATGTCGGTGTTTCACCAAATTTTGCACTGCGTTGTGGGATCGGCCCCATGATGGTCCAGCCAATATTACCTTGTTTATCGCCCACCATTAGGTTTTGTGCTGGTAAGCCGGCACGAGCAGCAATAGCGAAAGCTTGCTCTACATTGGTAGCGGTTTCAAATTCAACAATAGCCATGTTAACGGCGGCTTTGTCGTGAGCAATCCAACGATAGGCAAGTAAATCGCCTTGAGCATTTTCACCAATAACAGGCCCCCAAATAGTATCAGTTACCGTGATATCGACCGCTTCTTGATCTTTTACTGCAATAATTTGTTTACGCTTGATAAAGTCCTGATAGCCATCAGGCGTTAAATATTGGCTTTTATCGGCATTGGTTTCAAGAATGATCACATCGCTCCAGTCGCCATAACTGTTGGTAAAGCCCCAAGCAATATGACCGTTGCTGCCAATAATAATGTTGGGCGTGCCAGGTAATGTTGCGCCAGTGACTTTTATGGCGGTATTATCAACACTTGGATATTCAAAAGAGGCTCTAAACCAAGTGTTTGGTACTCGAATGCCCAAATGCATATCGTTGGCCACCATAGCGCTGTCTGTTGAACTGATATTACCGGCAATAGCCCAATTGTTTGAACCTGGGAACTCTTCATTTAAAGTTGATTTTTTTCTGGCCAGTGGTGAGGAAATCCTGTCAGCTATTAGCGGATCTAGCGCTTTATACTTTAGCAAAGCCGTCATAGCTTCACTCGAGGCAGAAGGCCAAGCTGCTTTTGGTAATGGCGATGCAGGAAATTCAGTGCCATCTATGGCAGCATCCCAGCGACTGCCTTTAGGGTTAAGAAATGCATATACTTCAGAGCTTAAGATCGAATGCATTAAGCCTAGGGTTCGTTCACGTTTTCCGTCTTGATACTGTAAGTCGATATACATACTGAGTACAGTTAAAATGGTATCTTCTTCTTGCCATTCGACGGGGGCTTGGCGTAGTAGTAAATATTCAAAAGGTGGTGCTTTAAGGTACTTTAAACCCTGATTTACCCCGCGAGTGTAGGCTTTTAGCAGGTCTAAATCTGTGGCTGATAATTGTGACACTATGTTAGTAGCGCGTTCACGAAAACGATGGCGGCGAATGTCACTGTCATAGGCTATTGCGGCGTCACCAAATAGGCTGGCAAGTTCTCCAGCTGAATTTCGGCGTAATAAATCCATTTGAAAAAATCGTTCTTGAGCATGAACAAAGCCTGTAGCGATGGCGATGTCTAAGCGATTATCTGCTTTGATGGTGACAATACCTTGCGAGTCTCGTTCGACGATAGTGCTGGCAGATAAGCCATAGAGTGTTTGCTTACCGTCTAATTGTGGTAAGGCACTGTCGATTTGACTGTATATCCAAGTACTCAAAGTTGCTATCACTAAGAAGAGAATAAATAGTATGCCAATCAGCGTATTTTTTAAATGTTTCATTAGGCTTAGCAAAGTAAACAATTTCGATAGCTTAGAGTACCTTAAAACAAAGGAAGTTTGAATCTTGATGATTCGATAAATGCATCCTAACCATAGATTAAACTTACATATATACAAACAGACATACACATTTGGTAAAATCCAATGCTTGGTTGAAATCGCCTTGTTGGTTTTATTTGATGTTACACTCAGCCAATTAGTATTCAGATGGTTCGCCAGCAAAAGGCTTAAAATGATGGTAAAGAGCAAATTGAAATGACGAATTGCGCAAATAATAATTTTGCCATCATAGTGTTGGCAGCAGGGAAGTCGTCTCGTTTAGGTCAGATGAAGCAATTAATTAATATCAACGAACAAAGCTTAGTTGAATGGCAACTAGCGCAAGCATTAAAGGTGACAAGTCAGGTCTATTGCGTTTTAGGTTTTAATGCCAGCCAAGTTCAAGCACGTATTGACCATCTCCCCATTAAGACTATTATTAATAGCAAGTTCTCAGAGGGCATGGCGTCATCGATTGCTGTTGGTGTTGCAGGATTAGCTTCTGATATCAAGGCGGTTATGATCGTATTAGTTGACCAATGGCAGTTAACCTCAGCTGATTTGATTCGTCATCAAGGTTATTGGCAAGCTAATCCTGATGCTATTGTTGTTGCACAAGATTTAAGGGTAGTTGCGTCAAACGAAAAAGAAAACATTGGCCCGCCAGTAATATTTTCTCAAAACTATTTTACTGAATTAACCCAGTTAACTGGTCAGCAAGGGGCAAAGCCGTTACTGGCGCAATACCAAAATAAATTATTAAAAGTACCACTCGCGCATGCGTTTATTGATATAGATACACCAGAGCAATTAACATACATGGTTAAAAAGCTTGGTATTAATGTCTAACATCACTAGCTAACCTAACAAAAGCAAGGTTCAACAAACTTAAAGGAAATGATTGTATGATTACCTTAACGGTCAATGGTAAAGAACATCAATTTACTGATGATGGCGACATGCCATTGTTGTGGGTATTAAGAGATATTTTAAAATATACCGGTACCAAGTATGGTTGTGGTAAAGGCTTATGTGGAGCTTGTACTGTCCATGTTGATGGCCAACCTGTTCGCTCATGTGTTATGCCAGTGTCAGCTATTGCGCAGCAAAAAATCACCACTATTGAAGGACTTTCTGAGCATGGAGAACACCCGGTTCAACAAGCGTGGCAAGCATTAAATGTGGCACAGTGCGGTTATTGTCAATCAGGACAGATGATGTCAGCGGTGGCATTGTTAGACCGCAAACCTAAACCAAACAATGAAGACATTGAACTCGCCATGAGTGGTAATATTTGTCGCTGTGGTACTTATCAACGCATCAAACAAGCGATTCACCTTGCCGCTGATTTGGGCACTGAAGTAAAAGGAAGCGGATCATGAAACATATTGAAAATGTTAGCCGTCGCGGCTTCTTAAAAACACTCGGTATCAGTTCTACGGCTTTGGTGCTTGGGGTGCAATTACCTTCTATGCTGACTATTCCAAAAGCCTTGGCAGGTGTTATAGCCGCTGATAAATTTTCACCCAATGTTTATGTCCAAATAGGCAGCGACAATATAGTTAGTATTGTGGTGCATAGGTCCGAAATGGGGCAAGGGATCAGAACCAGCATACCGATGATTGTTGCCGACGAGCTCGGCGCTGATTGGCAACAAATAACTGTTGTACAAGGTTTAGGTGATAAAAAATATGGTAGCCAAAATACTGATGGCTCACGCTCGGTAAGACGCTTTTATCAACCACTGCGAGAAGCTGGCGCTGCCGCACGTATGATGCTGCAACAGGCGGCAGCCAAGCAATGGCAAGTTGATGTGAGTGAAACCACAGCGATAAATAGCACTATTGTCCATAAAAAAACGGGTCGAACATTATCTTTTGGCAGCTTAGTTGCTATAGCAAGCACACTAGCATTGCCTGCACAATCTGCCTTGATATTAAAAGATAAGAAAGATTTTAATCTTATTGGCAAGTCGGATGTGGCTTTAGTTGACGGTGAAAAAATCGCAATAGGTGCTGCTACTTACGGTTTTGATGTTGAATTAGACCAGATGCAATATGCTGTTATTGCTAGGCCACCGGTACTTGGGGCAAAGGTTAAATCATTTAATAGCGCTGCGGCAAAAGCCGTTATGGGTGTTATTGATGTAGTGCAATTACCTGATTTAGAAGAGCCCGCAGTATTTAAACCTTTAGGTGGCGTTGCCGTTATTGCTAAAAATACTTGGGCGGCAATGAAAGGTCGAGAAGCATTAGCAATGCAATGGCATGAAAGTGCGCATCAAAGTTACAACAGCGATGACTATAAACAAGCATTAGCAAAAAGTTGTGATAACCCGAGCAAAGTGTTGCGTAGTAAAGGTGATGTAGGTAAAGCATTAATTGTGGCTAAACAAGTGATAACAGCATCCTATTATGTGCCAGAATTAATTCATGTCCCTATGGAGCCACCAGCCGCTGCCGCACATTTTCATAACGGTATTTTTGATATTTGGGCTTGTACTCAAACACCGCAGTCAGCGCAAAGTACCGTTGCACAAATTACCGGTATTGCGCCAGAAAATGTCAATATTAATGTCACTTTGTTAGGGGGTGGCTTTGGTCGAAAATCTAAGCCAGACTTTATTGTTGAAGCTGCGATACTCTCTAAACAGTTAAATGTGCCAATTAAAGTGATGTGGACTCGCGAAGATGAAATTCAAAATGGTTATTATCATGCGGTTAGTTATCAAAAGCTTGCGGCTGGTATTGATGAAGATGGCACGGTTATCGCGTGGCAACATCATGTGGCAGAGCCGCCTATTGGCTCAACGTTTAGCCAAGGTGAAGACTTAATTGGCTCAGAAGCTGATTTAGGCTTAATTGATATGCCCTATGATATTGCTAATGTCAGTTGTGCTGCAGGCAAAGCGCCAGCCCATACTCGTATCGGCTGGATGCGCTCAGTCACTAATATTAACCATGTTTTTGCAGTAAGTTCATTTGTTGATGAGCTGGCCCAAGCAAAAGGTTTGGACAGTAAAGACAACTTAATAGCCATGCTAGGCGCAGATCGTAAAATTGACTTCTCGAATGAGCAGGCTAAATACGGAAATTATGGTGAAACACTAGAGAAATTCCCTGTTGACACCGCGCGCATGAAAACCGTAATAGAAAAAGTCAGTACCATGGCAAAGTGGGGCAGAAAGCTACCTAAAGGCCATGGCCTAGGTATTGCCATGCATCGAAGCTTCGTTAGTTATGTGGCTTGTATTGTTGAAGTATCAGAAAACAGTGACGGGAAAATTAAAGTTAATGACGTTTGGATGGCGGTAGATTGTGGTTTAGCGGTAAACCCTGAACGTATTCGCTCACAAATGGAAGGCGCGGCTATTTTTGCTTTATCATTAACCTTTTTTAGCGAACTAACCGCGAAAGATGGGGTAATTGAGCAAAATAATTTTGACCGTTATCAAGTGGCTCGAATGGCAGATACTCCAAGTACACATGTAGAAATAATTGACAGTGAGGCGCCTCCAGGCGGTGTGGGTGAACCGGGTGTTCCGCCTATTGCCCCTGCTATTTGTAATGCTATTTTTAATGCCACAGGTAAACGTTATCGAGAATTGCCATTAAAAAAATATGGCATAGTGTAAACGCCTATGGTTAGCTAACTACAGCTGTTTTAGGCTGGGCTAGAGGCCAATTTAAACCAGTACATTAACCATAAAAAAGCAGCAAATTATGCTGCTTTTTTATTGAATGCTGTAAAATGGTAAACGAACTGATAAAATAGTAAAAATCGATATTCAATTGGTATTCTACCATAGGAAAATAGATGGCCTCATTACAAGAGCAGTTGCTTAAAGCAGGTTTAACCACCAAGCAAAAAGCACGACAAGCAAATAGTGATAAACGAAAAACAGGCAAACAAAAGCGCAGTGGCGTCAAGGTTGACACGAGTTTACAAGAGCAAGTAAAACAAGAGCTTGAGCTGGCGAAAAAAGACAAGCTAGCTCATGATATGGCCTTGAATAATGAAAGAAAACAAACCTTAGCAGCAAAAGAGCAACAGCTGAGAATTTTACAAATTTTGCAACATCATCAAGTGACTAATGTTAAAGGCGAAGCAGAATATAATTACACTTTTAATAGTAAAATTAAGAAGTTATTTGTTGATGCTGTCACCCATAAAGCCTTAGTTAATGGCCGTTTAGCCTTGTGTGGTGTCAATGATACAACTTATATCGTTACCACTGAAACGGCAGAAAAAGTAGCAAGTTTAGATAAAGCGGTTATTTTGGTGCAAAACACTAAGGTGGCTGATGAAGTTATTGCTGAAGATGACCCTTACGCAGAATTTCAAATTCCTGATGATATGATGTGGTAATAAAATCATGTCATTATTTTAATTTATTTACTTAACAGTGAGCACAAACCCTATTATGTTTTTAATTCGTTGGCCGATTGGCCGTTTAATTTTGTTATTAAATTTTATATTTTCTCCCAGTGCGCCAAAACGCTCGCCACAACTACAAAAAGAAGTGGATGCTAGTACGGCACATTTAAGCTTGTATCAATTACCTGCTTGTCCATTTTGTGTGAAAACCCGTCGCGCTATCAAGCGATTAGGCTTAAATATTGAATTACGCAATATAAACCAGCATGAGCAATACCGTGAAGAGTTGATCCAAGAAGGTGGTAAAAGAACCGTACCTTGTTTAAAAATTATCAATGCAGATCAATCAGTTACTTGGATGTATGAATCAGGTGAGATTATTGACTATTTAGAGAAGTTTTCTCGTTAAGCGCCATTTTTAATTAAACATGACTGTTAATTAATTATTAAGCTTTTATTAAGAATTTTTCCACCTCTTGATGGGTCTGTATATTGCAAGTTAATCAGATTGCTATAACTAGATCGATCAGAGGTGAAAATGTTAATTAACACGAAAAAAAACCATCGACTGTCCGAGCAGCAAGTAACAGACGAGTCAGTTTATCATGGTCGACGTGAGCTGTTAAAGAAGCTTGGCTACCTGGGTGCGGGTAGTTTATTAGCACAATCTGCCAGCACAAATGCTGGCGCACTAGACTTTTTCAGTAGTAAAGAAGCTGAGGTTTTTCAGCGTCAAGCCTTAAAGTTTGCGCCAGCAGGCGAATCTTTACAAATACTCACCCCGGAAGCTAAAATTTCCAGCCATAATAATTTTTATGAATTTGGTATGGGTAAGAGCGATCCCGTTGAAAATGCGCAAGGATTTAAGGTCAACCCTTGGCAACTGAGCATTTCTGGTGAAGTCGATAAACCTTATACCTTAGGTTACGATGATTTATTTAAACACTTTCCCTTAGAAGAACGTATCTATCGTTTACGCTGTGTTGAAGCATGGTCAATGGTTATTCCATGGGTAGGTTTTGGCTTAGCAGAGTTAATTAAAAAAGCAGCACCTAATTCACGAGCAAAATATGTTGCCTTTGAAACTTTATATGATCCAGAGCAGATGCCAGAACAAAAAAGTCGATTTGGTAGTGTTGAATACCCCTACGTAGAAGGTTTACGTATTGATGAAGCGATGAATCCGCTAACGTTTATGAGCGTAGGTTTATACGGTAAAACCCTACCCGCGCAAAATGGTGCGCCTATTCGATTAGTTGTGCCATGGAAGTATGGTTTTAAAAGTATTAAATCAATTGTTGGTATAAAATTAGTTGAAGATAAACCACCCACAACCTGGAATATACTAGCTGATAGAGAATACGGTTTTTATGCCAATGTTAATCCAGCCGTAGATCACCCGCGTTGGAGCCAGGCAAGTGAGAGACGTATAACCACTGGCGGTTTATTTGCCCGTAATCGTATTGCGACCTTGCCATTTAATGGTTATGGTGAAGAAGTTGCTCACTTGTATAAAAATATGGATTTAAGGAAGAACTATTAGTGCAAACTAGGGCAACTGGGGTGAGTAAAGTGACTTTCAAAGCCGTATTTTTACGTAATAGAGTTATGTTACTTAAAATTGCGATTCACTTACTGGCTTTTTTACCTTTATTTGTACTGTATTTTTTAGCCTTTACCGAGCAGCTTGGTGCAGACCCTGTAGAAGAGGTTATTCACTTTACCGGTATGGGTGCCTTTAATTTATTACTGATTTCTCTGCTGGTAACACCGGTTGCGAAAAAATATCGCCAAGGCTATTTATTACAAATAAGGCGATTACTGGGTCTGTATAGCTTTACCTATGCGATGTTTCATTTACTGAATTTTTTAGCTTTTGAAGTGCAATTTGATCTTGCGCTATTTTTTGACGAGATTATTGACAGACCTTACATTACTGTCGGTATGGCAGCGCTAATAATACTTTTTTCTTTAGCGCTGACTTCAATAACTGCACTAAGGCGCAAAATGGGGACAAAGTGGCAAAAGTTACACAACGGGGTTTATCTCGCGGTATTACTGATTGCACTACACTTTTTTTGGTCAGTAAAATCTGACATTGTTGAACCGATGATATATTTTACGATGGCCGTACTGCTATTAATTTTACGCAAAGATAAAATTAAGCGTTGGTTTAAGTCATCGTGATTGGTTTTTTAGTCAAAAAAAACGAAGGCATTAGCCTTCGTTTTCTATCTTAGATGCGATACCTAAGGGTATTAAATCGTTTGGTCTTAGTCGTCTCGAGCAGTAACTTCAAGCAAGTGATAACCAAATTGAGTCTTAACAGGCCCTTGTACTTCATTCAATGGCGCTGTAAATACAACTTCATCAAACTCTGGCACCATTTGACCGCGACCAAAAGAGCCTAATGCTCCACCTTGCGCTTTAGAAGGACAGTTTGAATGCGCTTGTGCGATGGCAGTAAAATCTTCACCGGCGACTATTTGTTGCTTTAATGTTAGACATTGCTCTTCAGTATCTACCAATATATGACGTGCTGACGCTTTTGACATTGTGTCTCTCTTATTCATTACTTTAAAAGTTATCGGTGGACTTTAACGTATTTTTTTTGAGAATAGAATAGCCAAAAAAATAAATTATGTTACTTAAGGTAAAGGGGGGGGTAAGGAGAAACTAAATAACCTGATAAATGGAGTGTATATCTCTTGATAATTTAATTGATTATCAACTTCATAGATTTTGTTACAGGGGAAATTATCTGGGTATTGGGTTAAATAGCTAGTGATTGTTTCTGCATTTGAGCTAGTTATGACTATATTTATTTCAAATTATGCTTAATAAAACCTGAGTTAAAAATAGTATTGATGGTGCTTATAGCATCTAGGATGATATTTCATATAATAATTTATGTCATCCTAGTTATTATAGTAACTCAAGTCATAGATTATAATAGTGATTGGATTAAAGCTTGCTGCATATGACACTCTTTGGTGTTGCTCACCTTATTAACTATCTTTTAAGCCCATTTTTTTTAAAAAAGTCATCATTAAACACCACTTTGTGAATGATGATTGTAATAAATTAAGGCCAATAAAAGCGGTAAACCATAACCAATTTTGCGAATAGGTTACGGCTAAATAAAGTGAAATTAAAATCATAATACCTGCAACTAGACGAAGTGCTTCATTAATGGTCATGAGAATATCCTTTTAAGTTTAAGTCATAATATGTATTTTCTAATGTAAAAAGGAAGGGTAATTAAAAATTAATTTTGATCCGTAAGTTGCATCAAGAGTCAAACTAATGAGCGTGAAAGCTAAGTGATTAAGCTTAGTGACTCTTTTTAGTGACCATGTTCAGTGACTAAGTTCACTGGTTATGGTTTGGTAGGAATTTTTAGTGATTAGGTTTAAGTGAAACACCGGCATTAAAAACCCGCTAAAAGGCGGTCTGTTAATGCCATCAATCAGATTAAGTGCCCTTGACTAGTACTCAGTATAAATTACTATCATTTTTTACTGACCCTCGCATTGGCCTTTAAAACTTTATTGTCATTTTTAGCAACCAAGCTAGATTTCTGTTTAGCATTATTTTCGCTAATATTTTTGTTTTTACTATTGGTGCTGGTGGATAAAAAGTCAAAGTAGGCGAGTACTTGTTGCAGCTTGTCATTAAATTTAGCCGCAAACTCAAAGAGAGAATTATTTTTAGCAAACTTATGTGGTACTAAGTTTGCAAAATCAGTGACTTTAATCCCCAGCGATGGTTTTCGAGATATTTGAGTCGTTGACTGTATAGCGATTTGATTGTGTCGATTGAATACTTCGCTGGTAATACTAGGGTAAGCGTAGTTATTAACAATGTTAGCTTTGTCTTGCATTTTTGACTCTGCTTGAATCGCTGAGCAGTATAAGCCAATAACAAGCAATATACCGCCACTTAAGCTAAGTTTCTTTGGTCTTGTTTTTTTAGTTATTTTCATTAAATAGTTAACCCGTATCCTTACTTGGTATAACAATTGTACCATTGTGTTACAAATTAATATAGATAGGGCTTGTGTTTACGCGACAATAATATGTTGAGTTGGGTATTTTATCAGGCCAATAACCTGATCTAGTTTATAATTAGCTTATTATGATTTTCTTAATTTATTCATAGAACCATTATTTCAGGAAATTTGCTCAGTAAATTTTGAATCTATACTGACTGCGATGTTGACTAAATTACACCGGATTAGCTGTTTTTGAGCCATAAAAATAGGCCGGTGCTAATAAATACCATGATTTATCAGCACCAAGCTTTAGTCTTATTTGGCTTGAGCTTTAAATAACAGTCTATTATTATGCAATAAAGGTTCAGTATAACCGTTAGGTTGTTTGTCGCCTTGCAGCACTAATGCTAGTGCCGTTTGAAAAGCTATGCTGTTGTCAAAGTCATCCGACATAGCGTGATATTGACTATCACCTTGGTTTTGTTGATCAACAATGGTGGCCATTTTTTTCAAGCTGGCTAGTACTTGTTCTGGTGTACAAATGTTATGTTGTAACCAATTAGCCATATGCTGACTTGATATTCTTAAAGTGGCGCGATCTTCCATTAAGCCAACATTATTAATGTCAGGCACTTTTGAACAACCAACGCCTTGATCAATCCAGCGCACAACATAGCCTAAAATTCCTTGTGAATTGTTATCTAACTCATCTGAAATTTCTTGTGCTGACCACTGGGTATTTTCTGCTAAAGGTATGGTTAAAATATCATCAACGTTTGCCGGTACACGATTTTTCAGTCGCTGCTGCAATTGCAATACACTCACTTTATGGTAATGCAAAGCGTGCAAGGTTGCTGCTGTGGGTGAGGGCACCCATGCGGTATTTGCGCCCGCTTTAACATGATTGATTTTTGTTGCTAACATATTGGCCATTTGATCAGGTATTGGCCACATGCCTTTGCCTATTTGTGCTTTACCACTAAAACCACAAGCTAAGCCAACATCGACATTATTATCTTCATAAGCAGAAATCCATTTAGTTAATTTGATATCTGCTTTTCTGGCCATAACGCCGGCAGCCATTGAGGTATGAATTTCATCACCGGTTCGGTCCAGAAAGCCAGTATTGATAAATACCACGCGCTCTTTTGCCTGATAAATACAGGCTTTTAAGTTAACACTGGTGCGGCGTTCTTCATCCATAATACCCATTTTTATCGTATGACGAGGTAGAGTTAACAGGTCTTCAACTCGGTCAAATAATTCATTGGCAAAAGCCACTTCTTCAGGACCATGCATTTTAGGCTTAACAATATAAACTGAACCTGTGTCACTGTTACGTAAAGTGTTCTTTTGATTAACGTCGTATGTGGAGATTAATGAGGTAATAACAGCATCCATGATGCCCTCAGGTACTTCATTGTCGTGCTGGTCAATAATGGCATTGTTGGTCATCAAGTGGCCAACGTTACGCACAAACATTAAGCTGCGAGCTTTTAGTTTGCCTTGTGTACCATCAAGTTTTTGAAAACATTTATCAGGGTGCATCAAACGGGTTTGTTGTTCACCTGATTTTTCAAAAGTTTCAGATAAAGTGCCTTGATTTAAACCAAGCCAATTTTTATAGGCAATCACTTTGTCTTCTGCATCAACTGCGGCAACCGAGTCTTCACAATCCATGATAGTCGTTAATGCTGACTCCATAGCAATATCACTAACACCTGCTGTATCGCCTTTTGCAATCGTACTGTTTTGATCAAATTCAACGATAAAATGTAAATCGTGGTGTTTAAAAACCAACGCATTTGGCGACGTTTGTTCACCGGTAAAACCAATAAATAATTCAGGCTGAGCTAAGTAGGTGCTTTCGTCATTGCTTAGTGTAACGACAAGGGCATGGTTAATTATTTGATAACTTTTTACATCCCTGTGAGCGCCGTTAACCAAAGGAATAGTTTGGTCTAAAAAGTCGCGAGCAAAGGCGACAACTTTAGCCCCACGTGCGGGGTTATAAGCTTTTGTTTTTTCAGCGCCATCTGCTTCAGAGATCACATCTGAGCCATATAAGGCGTCGTATAAGCTCCCCCAGCGAGCATTGACCGCATTTAAGGCAAAGCGAGCATTCATTACCGGCACAACAAGTTGCGGTCCTGCGATAGTGGCTAATTCAGCATCAACATTTTTTGTTGATATGGTGAAGTCAGCCACTGGGGGAACGAGGTAGCCAATAGCGGTTAAAAAGTTTTTATATTTTTTAAAATCAAATTTTTCAGCTTGATGTGCATGATGATAAGCCGTTATTTGCTCTTGCAATGACGTACGCTTTAACAATAGGGCTTTATTTTTCGGACTTAACTCAGCAATGAGTTTTGCAAAGCCAGACCAAAATGTATTCACAGCGATAGTTGTGCCTGGAAGAACTTGCAGGTTAACAAAATTATATAACTCTTCTGCTACCTGTAAATTTGCGATGGAAATTCTTTTTGTCATAGGGCACCTATTTTGAAAGTTTGAAGAAAATTTTATGTATTACGAAAAACCAATACCTGCAATGTAGAAATATTGTCTATCTGATGCAATAGCTGCAATTTCACGATAGCGCTTGTTTGGGCTAAATTCTTGTTACTTTCACGTAGAGTATAAAGATAAATTATTGTTAAATAAGATTAAAATGTTTATTTATTTTAATTTTTTAGACTTTTATTCATGTTATTGTTTATTATTATCTTTGGTATTCATAATGCGAATGTGTGTAAGTGAAAACGATGACTACCTTTTGATGAAATCTAGTCCAGACCGCAATATAAACGATGTTTTCATGACACTCTAATAATAGATAACTAAGCCTTTAATCGCTATCGCTCAACTAAATACAGCGCTAGATTAGCCCAGCTAGAAAGGTAATCATAAATGGACTGATGAGGGCTGTTATGACCGCAGAAACAATCAAAGCCAATGAACTATAGGCTGCATGTTCGTAACTAATATTACTCACAGTTGCGGTACCAATAGCATGGCTTGCCGCGCCAATAGCTAAACCTTGTGCCTTGGGGGATTTTACTTTAATAAACTTCAACCATGGTGGTCCGACTAAAGCGCCAAAAAAACCTGCAAGAATAATAGCAAAAGCAGTAATGGCAGTATTGCCATCCAATTGACCCGCAATGGCGATAGCAATGGGTGTGGTAACCGATTTTAATGACAATGCAACTGCAATGGTGTAATCCCCTATGAGTAGCATAGTAATAACAAAGCTGGTGCTGATGGCAATAAATGCACCAATGAATAGTACCAAAATAATACTTTTCCACTGCTTAGTAATGGTTTCTAAGTGCTGATAGAGCGGGAAACCTAGCGCAACAACCGCCGGTTCGAGTAACGCATTGAGTAGCCAAGAATTTGAGAAGTAATTTTCAAAACTTATATCTTGCCAGAGTAAAATAGCAATGATCACTAAAATACTTATCAGCATTGGCTGTAACCAAATGGCATTTAATTTACGTTGCAATACGGCGATCAGTTGAAACAGTGTAATGGTGCCTGCGACAACAACGAATGAGGAAAGGATATGGGCGCTTAATAGCTCAGTTGATACCATGATTTCTACTCTTCATCGACAGCATAGCGCTGGTAATGCAAACCAACAATAGTAAGCAATATAAAGGTAGTAGCGAAGGTAATAGCTATGATGGTGAGACCAAATTGTTTTATTAATTCAAAGTGGTTAATAATGCCAACACCAGCAGGAACAAAGCATACACCCATGTGTTTTAAGCACCAAACAACAGTGCTTTTAATATGGTCAGCATTAAAGAGGCGAAAATGTAATGTTAGCGTAAAAATAATTAATCCGTATAAACTACTAGGTAATACAGGCACAAAGTACGAACATAGTTTGCCTAGCGCAACACAACTAAATAGAGCAAAAATGCTATATAACACCTTGAATGTTTTTTTCTTAAATGCTATCACACTTACTATAACCTTCTTGTATTACAAACCTTCATTTGCGGCTTCTATAACCAATTGTCTAAACCAGATGTGGCTTGCATCATGATGTAAAAGTGGGCTCCAAATCATTTTTAGTTCAATGTCAGGAATATCAAATGGTGGTTTAAGAATCGTGTAATTTGAATCGTTTTTATGAATTAATGCCGCCCGCGAAGGCAGGGTTGCCACTAGATCACCTTCAAACGCTAACTGCATAGCAACATGATAATTTCGGGTAAATACCTTAATGTCACGCTGTTTACCTAAGCGCGCTAAAGCTTCATCAACCCAACCGAGTTTTTGCACATCTTTTGGATCCATACCAACGCCAACACCAAAGCCCGTTTTAGATACCCAAACATGCTTAGCACTAAGGTAGGTATTGAGGTTAAATTTTTCAACAACTGGGTTATCGGCACTTAATAAGCAGGCAAATGAATCTCGCCAAATGGTTTTTTGATGAAAAGATTGGGGTAATTCGTCAAAGCGGTTGATGGCCATATCAATTTTACCTGCCTCAACGTCATGAAAGTTGACATCACTGGGTGTCATAATATCAATGGTAACATTTGGTGCTATTTGATTAATGCGCTTCAATAATTTTGGTAACAAAGTTGAGGCGGCATAATCACTTGCCATTAGGCGAAAAACCCGCTGACTATTTTTCTCATTAAATTCTTCTTCACCTTGCAGTGCTTCTTCGAGTTCCATTAAAATTTTACGAATAGCGGGTGCTAAAGCTCGAGCCCGTTCGGTTGGTACCATACCATCCGAAGTTCTCACTAAAATAGGATCGTTGAAAAGCGTGCGTAACCTTTTTAAGCCATTACTCATGGCGGGCTGGGTGATATTTAACTGACCAGCAGCGCGGGTAACATTTTTTTCTCTCAGTAAGACATCAAGATAAATTAACAGATTTAAGTCAATTTTTGAGATATTCATAAAATTAATAATCTAGAACATAAACATAACCTAGATATATGTCACGGCTTATAATGATAATCAAGTGAATTTAATAGAAATATAAATTATTTTCATTGATAGAATCTTGCTTTATGCAGGCGTAATTTTTTTTAGTGATTGAATTTATTAAGTTATATCGAATTATTCTTTAGAGTTAATACACCATTATTTTGCTGGTGAATGGTAGGGATGTGTATTATATATTTCATTTATTTATGATTGTTGGTTTAGTATTTATGTTGTCCGGTGTGACAGCTTACATAAGCAGTTACATGATCAAACCTATAAATACTGTCAGCGAAAAATTTTGGAGAAAGTCATATGTCTAATTATCAAAGTGCAATTGAAGCGGTTCAAGCAATTAAAGAAAAAGCTGGCAGTTCATGGAATGCCATTAATCCTGAATCAGTAGCCCGTATGCGAGCGCAGAACAAATTTAAAACGGGTTTAGACATTGCTCAGTACACTGCAAACATTATGCGTGCTGATATGGAAGCTTACGACGCTGATAGTTCTAAGTACACTCAATCTTTAGGTTGTTGGCATGGTTTTATTGGCCAACAGAAAATGATTTCTATCAAGAAACATTTTGCGGGCAAAACAGACCGTCGTTACTTATATCTTTCCGGTTGGATGGTTGCTGCACTTCGCAGTGAATTTGGTCCTCTTCCTGATCAATCTATGCACGAAAAAACCTCAGTAGCGGCTTTAGTTGCAGAGCTTTACACCTTTTTACGTCAAGCTGATGCCCGTGAATTAGGTGGTCTTTTCCGTGGCCTAGACGCAGCAAGCGAAGGCGACAAAGCGGCTATCCAAGACCAAATTGATAACCACGTAACACATGTTGTGCCAATTATTGCTGATATCGATGCCGGTTTTGGTAATGCTGAAGCGACTTACATCATGGCTAAGCAAATGATCGAAGCCGGTGCATGTGCACTTCAAATTGAAAACCAAGTGGCCGATGAAAAGCAATGTGGACACCAAGACGGTAAAGTGACGGTTCCTCATGCAGATTTTCATTCTAAGATCCGTGCACTACGTCATGCTTTCCTTGAGTTAGGTATAGACAACGGTATTATCGTTTCTCGTACTGACTCTGAAGGTGCTGGCCTGACTAAAGAAATCGCCGTGGTTAAAGAGCCCGGCGATCAAGGCGACATATATAACTCTTTCCTAGATGTTGAAGAAATTGATGTAGCTGACATGGCAGAAGGCGATGTATGTTTCAACCGTAACGGTAAGCTAGTTCGTCCTAAGCGCCTACCTTCTGGTTTATACCAGTTTCGTCAAGGTACCGGTGAAGAGCGTTGTGTATTTGACAGCATTGAAGCGATTAAAGCGGGCGCTGATTTACTTTGGATTGAAACGGCAACACCAAACGTTGCTGACATTACAGCCATGATGAACGAGGTACGTAAAGAAATTCCAAATGCTAAGCTGGTTTACAACAACAGCCCATCATTTAACTGGACACTAAACTTCCGTCAGCAAGCCTTTGACGCCATGGTAGCGGCTGGTGAAGACGTATCTACCTATATTCGTGCTGATTTGATGCATGTTGATTATGATACGACTGAGTTAGCGGTTGCTGCCGATGACAAAATCCGTAGTTTCCAAGCGGAGACTTCACGTGAAGCGGGTATTTTCCATCATTTAATTACACTACCTACTTACCATACAGCGGCGTTATCTACCGATAACCTTGCAAAAGAATACTTTGGTGATGCAGGTATGCTGGGTTATGTTGAAGGTGTACAGCGTAAAGAAATTCGTCAAGGTATTGCCTGTGTTAAACATCAAAATATGTCAGGTTCAGATATGGGTGATGATCACAAAGAATACTTTGCGGGTGAAAACGCGCTTAAAGCCGGTGGCGCGAACAACACTTCTAACCAGTTTTAATTGCACACCTGCATAAAATTTGGCTTAAAATAATACCCAACCGAAGTAAAAAATACTGTATTCAAACAGTACTGCCGACAAGTTAGCATATTAAGCTTGAAAATTGGCAGAAGAAACCAAAATCCGATGAAACCTCTCATCGGATTTTTTATGCCTGAAATTTAGTATTTGAACGTTTTATAATATTTTGAACCAATACGAGATAGATCATTAAAACTTCAGGATGGCAAGCACATGTTGATTTTTAAAATCGTGTGACTCACTTAAAACTATTTCTACAAATAGTTTAGGTTAATGTCGATTAAAGATTTACCATATTCATATATGGGTATATTATTTCGAATATACATTTAAAATATTTTATACATTGATGGTTTTAGGGGGATTAGGAACAAAATGTTTTATGAAATAATAAAGCCACGAGTAGGTGAAACAGATGCTCTTGGGCACATAAATAATACGGTTATTCCACAATGGTTCGAAGGTGGAAGAAATCCAATATTTAGACTGTTTAGTCCTGAATTTAATTTAAACCTCAGTCAATGGGGATTAACGTTAGCAAAAAGCACCATCGAGTTTCATTTACCACTTCTATTTGATTATGATGTTGAAATAAAAACCTATATTTCTCGCATCGGTACAAGCTCGCTTGATGTATATCAAGAAGCATGGCAAAACGGTATTAAACATGTTTCTGGCACGGCAGTGATGGTTCACTTTGATTTCATTACACGGGAATCACGTCCGATTTCTAATAACTTCAAACAAAAGTTACATATGCACTTTAGTAATTCTATTTATGAAACATATTATTAATTGAAATTTAGCGCTACTTTGAGGTTTTGGCCAATTCTTCTAAATAAGCTTCTAAAATCAGATGGCTGCGTGCGCCCTTGCTAATAATTGCAGAGAAGTTAGTATTAAATGTTCTTTTATGAGCTTCAATGGCTCTTAGTTTATCTCTACCTACCCAACTCTGAGCAAAGTGCGTTGGTAGAAAACCAATAAACCGCCCGGTTAATATCAAAAAAGCAATACCTTCTCTGTCTGTCGAAGTTGCAGTGGCATGGAGTTTTTTTTGTTGCTGCTTAATCTCAACAGACTGCGGATAATTGGGCACAACCGCGTCATATTGAATTAAAGAACTGTCACTAATTTTATGTAAATCCTGCTTAAATAAAGGATGTTTTTCGCTGCAATAAAGCAGGGATTGTTCTTTATACAGTGGTAAATAATTTAGTCCTGGCAGTGTTCTAAATTCAGGTACAACGCCAATATGCAATTGGCCATTTAAAATGGCTGATTCAATATCATTTGGCGGCATCATACGGATATTAATAAAAACTTCAGGTCCGCGATGCTTTAAAGCACTTAATGCACGTGTGATCCGCATCTGTTCAATCGTGACTAAGTTATCAGTAATACCTATATTCAATTCACCCACTAGATCAGTCTTTATCGCATTCATTTCAGCTCTAAAGTTTTCAAGACTGCCCAATAACTGTAGAGCAGATTGATAGACCTGTTCGCCATGCTCTGTTATTGAAAAACCTGAACGCCCTCTGTGGCAAAGCTTCATACTTAATAATGACTCTAACTCGGTTATCGCTAGGCTTATTGCTGGCCTACTGATATTGAGTTCGACTTCTGCTGCGGAGAAACCGCCTGACTCAATCACGACTTTATAAATTCTTAACAGCCGAATATGAGCGTCGCCTAATTGTCTTGGTAGTAAATTATTATTTTTTTTCATTCTATGGCGTTATTAGGTAAGTAAAAGCTTAACTTAAGTTTTTAAAATATGGATTTAATAACCTATTAAATCATTGATAATGTAGACATGCAATTAAATATACGCTTCGGTAAACTTTATGAAGAGTAAGGTGGAATGATGAATAAAAACACACACGCAAGTCACGGTTTAACTCAAGAGCAGTTAGACTCGCACTGGATGCCATTTACTGCAAACAGAGAGTTTAAAAAAGATCCTAGAATTATCGTTTCAGCAGCAGGAAATTACTATACTGATGCCGATGGTCGAAAAATATTTGACGGTCTTTCAGGGCTTTGGACTTGCGGGGCTGGCCATTGTCGTCCTGAAATTGCTGAAGCGGTAAGCAAGCAAGTTAAAGAATTAGACTATTCCCCTGCATTTCAATTTGGTCATCCTAAATCTTTTGAATTAGCGCACCGCATTACTGAGCTGATGCCTGAAGGGTTGAATCGTGTTTTTTTTACTGGTTCTGGCTCCGAATCAGTTGAAACAGCACTAAAAATTGCCCGCGGCTATTGGCGTAAAAAAGGCATGGCGAGTAAAACACGTTTTATTGGTCGTTCAAAGGGTTATCACGGTGTTAATTTTGGTGGTATTAGTGTTGGCGGAATTGGTGCAAATCGTACCATTTACGGACAAGGTATTGAAGCCGCACATTTAGCTCATACACTACTGCCGGAGAATGAATTTTGCCAAGGTATGCCTGAAACTGGCGCTGAATTAGCCAATGAATTAGAAGATATGGTGGCTTTATACGACGCTTCTAACATTGCTGCTGTGATTGTTGAACCCATGGCTGGATCTACAGGTGTTATTCCACCGCCAAAAGGTTATTTAAAACGCTTAAGAGAAATATGTACCAAACATAATATTTTATTGATTTTTGATGAAGTTATTACCGCATTTGGTCGTATAGGATCTAATACCGGTGCAGAAGAGTTTGGCGTAACACCCGATATTATGACCGTAGCAAAACAGTTAACTAATGGTGTTATCCCTATGGGTGCTGTTATTGCTAAGCAAGAAATATACGATGCATTTATGGAGACTGGAGGTCCTGAGTACATGCTTGAACTTCCTCACGGCTATACTTACTCAGCACACCCTGTTGCCTGTGCTGCAGCGCTTGCTTCATTGGATATTTTAGCTAAAGATAACTTGCCTGAAAGAGTAAAATCTATCGCACCATATTTTCAAGAATTATTGCATAGTTTGAAAAGTTGCAAACATGTACTTGATATTCGTAACTATGGTTTAGCTGGTGGGATCACCATTGCTCATGCTCCCGGTGAACCGGCAAAACGACCACACCAAATAGCCATGAAGATGTGGCAGAAAGGATTTTATGTTCGTTATGGCGGAGACACAATTCAGCTTGGTTTACCGTTTACTTCTACTTTGCCAGAAATAAGCAGCTTGATAAACGCGCTTGGTGAAACGCTTAACGAAATTGATTGATTTTTACACATTTTAATTTATACATTTTACTCTTACAGTAAGTGAACTAAAGCATTAAAGGAAAAAATATGACAATTATTGGCCACCTAATTAACGGCGAAATATATAACGATAATAACCGTACTCAAGATGTTTTTAACCCTGCGACGGGAAAAGCAGAAAAAAAAGTAGCACTTGCTTCCAAAGCAACAGTCGAAAAAGCGATTGCTGCTGCTCAAGAAGCATATCCAGCATGGCGAAATACGCCACCGATTAAACGTGCGCGTGTCATGTTTAGATTTAAAGAATTATTAGAACAAAACGCCGACAAAATTTGCCAATTAATTGGCCAAGAACATGGCAAAATATCTCATGATGCGGCAGGTGAATTACAACGTGGTATCGAAAATGTTGAATTCGCCTGTGGGGCACCTGAATTATTGAAAGGTGAGCACAGCAAAAATGTTGGGCCAAATATTGATTCGTGGAGTGAATTTCAACCACTAGGTGTTGTTGCGGGTATTACGCCTTTTAACTTCCCTGCTATGGTACCTATGTGGATGTTCCCACTTGCTATTGTTTGCGGTAATACCTTTATATTGAAACCCTCTGAGCGTGATCCAAGTTCTACTTTATTCATTGCCCAATTATTACAAGAAGCCGGTTTACCTGATGGCGTAATGAACGTAATTAATGGCGATAAAGAAGCCGTTGATACCTTGTTAACAGATCAGCGTGTTAAAGCTGTCAGTTTTGTTGGCTCAACACCCATTGCAGAATATATTTATGCAACAGCCAGTGCTAATGGTAAACGTTGTCAAGCACTAGGTGGCGCTAAAAATCATGCCATAGTGATGCCTGATGCTGATATGGACAATGCAGTAAATCAATTGGTAGGTGCTGCATTTGGCTCTTCTGGTGAGCGTTGTATGGCGTTGTCTGTAGCGGTAGCGGTTGGCAATGAAGCTGGTGATGCACTGGTTGAAAAAATGCAACAAGCAATGAAGGGTTTAAGTGTTGGTGAGTACTCAAACGCTAATAACGATTTTGGACCTGTGATCACGCAAGCGCATCAAGACAAAGTGGTTGGGTATATTTCAAGTGCAGTTGAGCAAGGTGCTACTTTAGTTGTTGATGGCCGCAACCCAACCGTTGAAGGCTATGAAAATGGTTTCTTTGTTGGTGCTACGCTAATCGATAACGTAACGGCAAGTATGGATAGTTACAAAGCTGAAATTTTTGGTCCCGTTTTACAAGTCATTAGAGTTAAAACGATGGAAGAAGCTATGCAACTTATTAATGAGCATGAATACGGTAATGGTACCTGTATTTTTACTCGAGATGGTGAAGCCGCACGTTACTTCTCTGATCATATTGAAGTAGGTATGGTGGGCATTAACGTGCCATTACCTGTACCTGTTGCTTATCACAGTTTTGGTGGTTGGAAACGTAGCTTATTTGGTGATTTAAGTGCTTACGGCCCTGATGGTGTTAAATTTTATACCAAGCGTAAAACTATCACACAGCGCTGGCCTTCAAGTGGTGTGCGAGAGGGGGTAAGCTTTGCTTTCCCAAGCTAATACTGATAGTCCATCAAGTGAGCGGTTAAAGCTTTATTTTAAAGACTTACCTGCTCTATAGATTTTTAGATGCTCCGACATGGATGTCGGGCATTAGCATAACGCAGGTGTTTTTAACGATAATAAACCTTCTCGGCTTTGCCATCCTGCTTCGCTCTACCTATAACTCTTCGTCTTCCATCTATAGTAACGTCTTCAATAAATGCTATTGCTCTAAGTCTTTGAAATACTGCTCAGCGTGGGTAAATTTATTGGCATGGCTATAAGTATTTAATGCACTGGGATTTCCACAAATTCATCAAAATCCACAGCCTGTTAGTCAACTTGAATAGTTGGCTGTAAAGGTATGTAAAGCTTGGTTAATCAGGACTATCTCGTTAACCAATAACAACTATCTTGCCAGTGAAATAGCTGACAAAACTTGTTTTTTTTCTCTGTATTACTTGGAAACAACCGTGACTGAATTAGTGTGCTTCAGGGCTACCCACTTTACTGTTTTGGTATCCCTGAAGCTTTCTTGTATTGGTATGTATGGCCAAAATATAAAGAGGAATATGACTCTTTTAATCAATGCCCATCAATAAACGCGGTAAATATAATGCCAGATCAGGTACAAATGTAACTAATAGCACCATAGGCAAATGACCAAAGAAGAGTAATTTAACTGTTGGAACAATATATTTATTCAGAGGCAACTTAGCCACACCTCCTGCCATGTAGAGCATAGGAGCACAAGGTGGTGAAACATTACCTAAACCTAAGTTTACGCCAACTATAGCGGCAAAATGAATAGGGTGAATACCCAGCTCTTGAACCACGGGCAAGAAAATAATTGCGGCAAGTACACCGCCAGAAATATCATCAACAATCATCCCAATTAGTAGTAGTAGCAGGTTAATAACCAACAGAATGACTAACTTATGTTCAGATATGTCTAATAAAGCTTCCGCAAGCTGCTTAGGTACTTGCTCAAGGATCATAGCGCGGCTCATAATAAACAAAAAGAATAAAACTGCCATGATGGAACCGGTCATAATAACTGCCCGAACCGTCGCACTACCTAGTGTTTTAAAAGTCAGCCCTTTATAGACCATTAAACTAACCGGTATCGCATAGATTACTGCAATTGCCGCCGCTTCAGTCGGCGTTGCAATGCCACTGTAAATAGCTCCTAAGATAATAATGGGCATTAATAAAGCAAAAAAAGCTTTATTACCTGAGTGAACCACTCCGCGTACAGCCTGTTTAAAAGGGAGAGCAGGTTCTACCTTAATGTCGGTGTTATTGCGTAAAAACCAAAAATTTAATCCACAGTAGATAATGGTCAACATAATGCCGGGAATAATAGTCGATAAAAATGCAGCACCGACCGATAATCCCCCAGTAATAGAAAATATAATCATGGGAATGCTAGGAGGGATCAGTAATGCTAAAACAGATGAGCAAGCAACTAGCGCTGTAGCATGTCCCTCAGGATAGCCTTCTTTTTTCATGCGAGGGATCATGATCTGTCCAATCGCAGCAATAGACGCCGAAGAGCTGCCAGATATTGCGCCAAATAGTGCACAGGTCACCACGGTTACTGCACCTAAACCCCCTTTAACTCGGCCTACTATGGAATTAACAAAATCAAGTAAACGCTCTGATATCCCACCTTCTGCCATTAATATTCCCGCTAAAATAAACAATGGCAGGGCTAATAGAGCAAAGCCACTAGCTAAATTAAAGCCATGAGTGGCTAAATATGAAATATCATTACCGGTTGTAAAAGTAAATAATAACGCGCCAAAACCAAAGGCAAAGGCAACAGGAGTTTCTATTAATAAAAGCACAACGATGGCTAACATACATAAAAGGAAAATAGTCATAGTGCGTTACCCCTTATTGCTGTTGTGTGATTGATCTTTAATGTCTACCATCAGACGAAAATCCTTAAGAGTTTGTAAGAGAAAATAGACCGACATCAACAAAAACCCAAAAACCATACTTGCAGTCCATAAGCCTTTAGGCCATTGCAGATATAAACTCATTCGCTCTTTTTCAATGACAAATAATCCATACTTGGCAGAAAAATAGCCAAAAATACAGGCTGTAATTAGACAAATAACTGAAACAATGAAGCGCAGCATTTGGATTTTAAATGCATCATAAACAATCAAACTAACAATACCACCATGAATGTGTGAGCGCTTTTTAGTCGCATAACCCATCCCTAGAAAAGAAACCCAAACGGCAAGTAAAATAGCCGCTTCTTCAATACCCGCAAAAGGAGATTCAAGCACATATCGCATAATAACCTGGGTAAACATTAATACGGCCAATCCCAAACCAGTAAATACCATTGCCCCACGAAGGCAATAATCGAGTATAGATTCCAGTTTTTGTAATACTTTGTATTTTGGAACAGTAGGGTCTTTAAACTGTTGTTCCGGGCTTGATGATGCTAACTTTTTAATATTCATATATATCTTCTTTATCAGAGAGAAGTTAAGCCTAAGTAATTGATGGCCTAAGCTATAGAGAGCCTAACAAAACTATTTTATGTCAGCGATATCACGCACTAAGTTCATAATGTCGATACCAACTTTTTCTTCCATATATGGCCACTCATTTTCATACAAAATACCTTTAGCTATAGCTAGATCTTCATCTGATAATTCAATGATTTTAATACCTGAATCTCGAACTTTCTCTAAAAAATTATTATCAATAGATTCTGCTTCTTGCCACACCCAATCAAGAGTTTTATCCACGGCTGCTTGCATTTTATTTCTTTCAAGATCAGAAAGCTCTTCCCACCACTGTTTATTGACAAGCCAGAAAGCATGTTCAAAATAATCACGAGTAAGAATGTAAGCTTCTAGCACATCACGCATCTGATAGATCTCAACCGCTGGACCAAATGCCCTACCATCTACAGTGCCTAGCTGTAATGCAGTATATAACTCGGAATATGGCATTGGAACTGCTGAAAACCCCCAGTTTTGAAAACGTTGAATGGCCAAGGGCGATGGGATCACGCGCATTTTTATGCCTTTAGCATCTTCAGGAAAGCGAGTAGGGATTTTCCCTACCCCTTTACTGATCGTAATAGAGCCAAAGCCAGTAGGAATAGTGCCTAGCGCGACAAGGTCTAGATCAGAAAAAATTTCATTATAAACCTCAATCATAGGTCCACCAGGGCCATAAACTTCATGAGCGCTTGTCCAGTTATCAACTACATAGCCGAGCCAAGTTAAATCCAGCCGCGCATCAAATTCTGATGCGCCATAGGTAATAGTCATGGGGATAACGCCTAACATTGCTTGCTCAAACTGCGAGGTCCAGTCACCTAAGTCTCCACCTGGATGATAATCAGGTTTATAGGAAGAGTTTTTTTTATTAAGTTTTTCGATGAATTTTTGCGAAGTGTGATGGAAAATATGTTCAGTATTGTAAGCTTGGGTAAATATAAACTTACTCTTTGAGTGTGCAATATTAATTGATGATATAAATATCAAAATAACAAAAAATAAAAAATTCAGCCATTTTTTTTGGGTAGGTATAATTTTTTTTAACACTATATTAAGCCTCTATAATTGTTTTTATAAGCTAAGGCTGACGTTATCATAATAATGTCAGCCTTAGTGAGGTAGCATGCTCTGGTCTTAAAGTTAAGGTAAATAATGATGCCTTGGTGTTATGTTTTTTTTAGCAGCAACAATAAGGCTAGTATCTTTTTACACAGACGGTTCCCTTAATGTAAGTAAAACTATTATTCGCCTAGTCTGGTATATACAAAGTTCTTACTATGATTATTTATGTTTCAGCTCTCTGCATTTTACAAAATTCATTAGCTTAACTCTATTATCAACACCCAGTTAGATTAGTAAATCTAAATATTTTTAACTTAAGTTAAGTGATTACTTATTTAACTACTTACCATGAAAATAGCCTATAAAATAAAACTGACAACTTTATACTTAACAGTGGACTCGTGACCAAAGATGATTCTCTCCTTCAAAAATACTGAACCAAGCATTTAGCCTGATACTATAAATAGGCCTAGCAGGGGATATAAAAAGCAGTAAACGATTTTCAGTGTCTAACTTGTTACTAGTTGGGGCTATAGTAGCCTTAATACCTTAATCTATGATGAGTTGTATAAACTAAAATCAATATTTAGTTCATCATGCCGATCAAAGACAGTATGTCTTGCGAGCTCAAGCCTCTTGAACAAAATAGTATTACGCTTACCCTGACTTTAGTCCTAGCTGATTTTTTATCGATTTTAACCTGTGAAAGTACAAGGGTAATAGGCTGTTCTTACTACCTTATCTGTGATGATTTTTTTACTCAATTAGTAAAGCTAAACCACAGATAAAGTGATTATTTCTATGATTTTTTTGTTCATAATTAAGTAAATATCAAAAACTTTTCGCAGTGAATCGTTAATATGGGGTTGCATTTTAGTTAACTGGCGTCTGGACTTACTTGTTAAAACCAAGTAATGTGCGATGTAAAAAGCTGCTAATTTATCTTAGTTAAATAGTATTTTAATGAATAAAACACAAATAATTATAAAAGCACTAAAAGGAAGGAAACATGAAAGTTTTAAATAGTCGTAAACACACACTCGCTTTAAGCATTACCGCCGCATTATTTGCCTCACAAAGTTATATTGCTGTTGCGGCAGAAAAAGACAGTGTAGAAAGAATACAAGTTACCGGTTCTCACATTCAGAGAACTGACATGGAGGGACCCTCTCCATTAACATCACTGAGTGCAGAAGATATTGCCAATAGTGGCGTGACTGATCTTATTGGCCTTTTCACAAAATTACCGATGGCAGGACAAGGCACTTTTTCAACACAAGGAAACAGCAGTGATAATACCAGTAATGGTGGTTCAAGTGTTTCATTACGTGGTTTAGGTGCTGACTCAACATTAATATTAGTGAACGGAAGACGTGTTTCGGTGTCACCATTTGCTAATAATATTGATACCGCCTTTGTTGATATCAATAATATTCCATTAGCGGCTATTAAACGCGTTGATATTCTAAAAGATGGTGCCTCTGCTACTTATGGTTCTGATGCTGTAGCCGGTGTTATAAACATTATCTTAAGAGACGATGTTGAAGGTGCCGAAATTTCAGCCAAACTCGGTGACACTGCTGATGGCGGTGGTAAAGAAAAAAATCTTAGTATTGTTTGGGGCAGCTCAACAGAAAAAAGCAGCCACACTTTTGCTTTAGATTACTTTGACCGCGAAGAGATCCTTTATGCTGATCGAGATTATTCAAAATCAGCTAATCAACAAGCCTTAAGGCCTAATGATCCATTTGCGACAGACTTTAGAAGTTCATCAGGGTTCCCAGGCACTATTGCTTTAGCGAGTGACTCAACTAATCGTCTGCCTGACACCTTTGGTAATGATGTTTGTGCTGAAGCAGATATTGTGGGTAACCTTTGTCGTTATGATTACGCGCCAGTAATGACCTCAGTTCCTGCTACAGAACGAGCTAGCTTTATTTATTTAGGTAAGTACGAAATAAATGACAATTTACGTGGCTTTGCTGAGTTAAACGGTCAACATTCAAAAACCACTATTCGTGGTGCCGGTAGCCCAAGTTTTAACGAGTTATTTATGGCGGGAGACAATGTTAATCACCCTTTTGCCGACTTACCTGAAGATGAGTTTTATCAGCAAGATTTAACCATGCGTCGACGTATGGTCGATATAGGCAATCGTGAAAAACGCGTTACCTCTAATTATTATCGCTCGATTATTGGTTTACAAGGCGAGATTAAAGATTGGAACTGGGAAGTTGCTTATAACTACATTAAAAGTGAATCGACAGAGCGTGGCGTAAATGGTTTCCCTAATTCTCGTCGCACGCAAGAAGCGATTGACAGTGGTTTATGGAACCCGTTTGAACCCTCAAGTAACAGTCAGGAATCTTTAGACTTTATTGAAACTACTACCACACGAATTGGTAAATCAACCAGTAAATCATTTGATGGTAAAATCAGTGGTTCATTAATGGAAATGGCACATGGCGATCTTGGTTTAGCGGTAGGTGTTGAATACAGAGAAGAGAGCATTAGCGATAACCCTGATGATCAATTCTTGCGTGGTGAAGTTTTTGGTACGGAAGCAACTCAAGCTAATGGCTCTCGTGACAATACCTCTATTTTTGCTGAGTTAGCGATTCCAGTACTTGATAACTTAGAAGTACAGGTTGCGGTACGTCATGAAGATTACAGCGATTTTGGTACCACTACCGATCCAAAAGTAGCCTTTATTTGGCAAACAACTGATTCATTATCACTACGTGGTTCATATGGTACGGCGTTTAGAGCACCGTCATTGCATCAAATTGGTTTAGGCAACACAGATGAATCGCCTAACTTAGTTGATTCAGTGCGTTGTGCTGCTGTTGGTAATGTTAATAAAGCTTGTGAGCCACAAGAATATACCGCAGTGCTGTCAGGTAATGATGACTTAGGCCCTGAAGAATCTAAAAGTTATAACTTAGGTTTAATCTATGAAATCGCTGAAAATATGGATTTTTCAGTAGATTATTATGATTATGATATCGAAAATGTTATCACTAAAGATACGCAGTTTAAATTTAGTACCTTGGGTAACGATCCCTCTGTAGTTGAGCGTTTACCGTCAAGTGTTGCTGGCGATCCGGGTGAAGTAGTACGTATTTTTGATCAATATGAAAATATTGGCAATATCACCACATCAGGTTTAGACGTCGAAGCTAATTACGGCTTAGAAACTGATATGGGTGATTTCAGATTTACCTATGCTCTAAATTACGTTTTATCTTATGAAGATGCTCGCCCGAATGCTGATGGCTCTATGCGCATTGATACTCAAGAAGGTGACTTTGAACAACCTGAAGTACGTTGGTCATTCAACACAGTTTGGGTACAAGGTGACTGGAACGCAAGTATGGCGGTTAACTATATTGGCGAATTTCAACAGGACGCATCAGTGGCTACTGAAGGTATGAATGATATAGATTCATTGACAACGGTAGACACCACAGTGAATTATATCGGCATTAAAGATACCACCTTAAGTATTGGTGCCACCAACTTGTTTAATGAAGAGCCTCCGTTTACTTATCATGACTTTATGGGCTTCGTCAGTGGCACACACAATAGCCAAGGCCGTTTTGTCTACGTTAAAGCAAGCTACAAATTTTAAATAACACTTAGTATGTAACCATATAGAAAAGTAATTAAAATTTTTAAAAAGCTCTTACTTAGGTAAGAGCTTTTTTTTGATGCAACTTTTAGGCTCTGCTTTACAAGATTGTTGCTGGGTTGTTGCTAGGTTGTAAAGTCATATTTTTAAAGGATTACAGAGAAGATGAGTATGTTAGCCAAAATTTCTTTAACAGATGATTATGCAGCGCTGAGTGATGGTTTTTTAGGTCGGACTTTAGTCCGCAAGCGGTTAAGCGGGCCATGTATACGATAGGTCAAAAAAACATTAGCAGTGGGGTGTTTTTGTCGCTAAGTTTTTGTGCTTATGGCAGCTAAATTGCATTTAACCTCAAACCGAGATTGAAGTTATATTGAAGCTAAATAGCAGCTATATAGCACCTAGATAGCCTTAAGGCTGAGCATGTATTAGTCACTAAATTTAGTTTAAACTTTTCGAATTTCTTCATTGGGTGGCGTTGTTAGTCTGGTTCCTTGATTTTTAATCATCTGCCGAAAAGCGCCAGGAGTTATGCCATAGCGGCGTTTAAAGTGTCGGTATAAATGGCTTAAATTACTAAAGCCTGTAGCGAATGCCACTGATGCTATATCAGTTTCTGAGCTTGCAAGTAATTTAGCCACCGCATCGCATCGCACCTTAAGGAGATATTCAATGACACTGAATCCTGTGTGCTGACGAAATTGACGCGCAAAATGACTTCTCGATATGTTAACTTGATTTGCCACCATTTCCAGCGTGATATCCATGGCATAGTTGTCATGAATCCAATGCTGCGCTTTAGTCATTCGCAGCGATGATTGTACACTTTTTTTCTGTTCATAACCGGCATTACTCATATGAATAAGCAATAATCGCAAGTATAAATTCTCTTTTAAACTGGCATGCAGTAGCGAGCTGGAATCAGGAGATGCTTCGATTTCATGGGCAATTTTTTGCATTTCCTCAGTGCTGTCATCGCTGTTAACTTGGTTATTGTTGATTAAAAATTCACCTTCAGATAATGTAGTTAAAAACAGGCGATTAGTAGGGTTTGACAAAGTATCAAATGACGGTGGATTAATGCAGACAAAGAGTAACTTGGTAGCCTTGTGCTGATCAATAGCAATGGTATGTGGATATTTAGCGGGGATAAAAATAGAGTGTCCAGCTGAAAAGTGATGCACCTCGTCATTAATGCTGATGTTTACACTGCCTTGTAAGCAGACAACAAACTCATGCAGGTTATGGTGGTGTTGCTCGATATTATGCTGTAATACAACACTGGAAGTCCAAAGCATAAAATAGTCCAATAGTATAGTTATAGGGTTCAATGCTATGCGACAGCAAGCAATAAAGATACTAAAATAACACATGCTTGCACTATTGTGCGCTAAGTCGTGGTCATAAAAAATGCATTGCCAAGGTAAATGTTTAACTCTGGCAATCGAATGGCAATAGCTTAGTTGATATTTTATCTTATTGGAGAAAACTATGGTTGTTGTACATCACTTAAATAATTCTCGGTCTCAACGGGTGCTTTGGGCTTTGGAAGAGTTTGGCGTATCTTATGAAGTAAAACAATATCAACGTGATCTCAAGACTAATTTAGCGCCTGCTAGCCTTAAAAAAATACATCCTTTGGGTAAATCTCCAGTAATTACCGATGGTGACATCACGGTTGCAGAATCTGGAGCGATTATTGAATATCTCGCTCAAACTTATGGTGAGGGTAATTTCATTCCTGAGGCTAAAACTGAAGCGCATCGCCAGTATTTATACTGGTTACATTTTGCTGAAGGTACTATGATGCAGCAATTATTGTTGAAACTCATTTTAGAAAAGGCAGTGCAAAGGTCGAAGCCATTTTTTGTTAAATACATAGCTAAAGCTATTATGAAAAAAGTAATGGCGGGTTATGTCGGGCCTAATATTATGGCTAATTTAGCGTTAATTGAGCGCCACTTAACCGATAATGAATGGTTTGCTGGCGATCAGCTATCAGGCGCTGATATTCAGATGAGTTTTCCTTTAGAAGCATGGGCGGCTGGGAAGACAGCCGACCAAGATTATCCAAACATTATTGCCTACGTTAAACATTTTCAGGCTCGAGCAGGGTATCAAAAAGCCTTAAAGTCGGGTGGCACCTACGATTATGCCTAGCTCTGGCAGTTTAATGAAAAGCCATCAATAGATAGTGTTAAACTTAGCGTCATAAAGTGCATGACAAAACGGTTTTGTTAATGGAATGTTATTATTTGGCTTTTTTTGGGGAGAGCAGTTCCTTGAAAACATCGCTTTATGCATCTCAGTGAGTGCCAGGCACGTTTAGATAAATAATCAACCACTGCCATAAGTGGCGTACTTAATAAATTGATGAGTTGTTAATGTTTCAACTCAATTTTGGGAGAGAAAGCTATGATTGTATTCAAGTTAAATGGGAACAAGGTTTCCTCTGCTGCTGATGTAAACACACCCTTATTATGGGTTATCCGTGATGAATTTGGTTTTAAAGGCACAAAGTTTGGTTGTGGTATTGGTCTGTGTGGTGCTTGTACCGTGCATATTGACGGTGCGCCAGTCAGAACATGCTCTTTTCCATTAATAGCAGCAGAAAATAAAAATATCACCACGATTGAAGGTTTAGAAAACAAACATCCATTACAACAAACATGGATTGATGAACAGGTGCCGCAATGTGGCTACTGCCAGTCGGGACAAATTATGCAAGCCGCTACTTTACTAGCCAGTAATTCGTCACCGAGTGACCAAGAAATTGTCGATCATATGAGTGGAAATTTATGTCGCTGTATGGCTTATGTACGCATTAAAAGTGCGATTAAAAACGCGGCAGGTGTAATGTCAGCGGATGTGCAAACTTTTGATCCTAGCTCTTCAACGCAACAATCATAAGGCGTATGGCAATGAAAAATATTAAAGATGCAAAAAATAATATCAGCTTATCTCGACGTCGATTTTTAGTTGGTTCGGTCAGTGGTTCACTGTTAATGGCTTTTGCCCCCTTAGTTGGCGCAGTAGGCTTGGGTGACAGTCCTCAAGAAACATTGAAAAATAAATTATTTTCCCCAACGGTTTGGTTTGAAATTAACCCATTAGGTGAAGTGAATGTCAATATTGCCAAGGCAGAAATGGGCCAACATATTGGTACTGCACTAGCACGCGTTGTCGCTGATGAGCTCGGCGCTGATTGGTCTAAAGTCTCCATCACTCATGTCGACACCGATCCTAAATGGGGTTATATGGTCACTGGGGGTTCATGGTCAGTTTTTCAAACATTTAAGCCAATGTCTCAAGCGGGTGCTGCAGGCCGTATAGCCTTAATAGAAGCAGCAGCAAAAATATTAAATTGCCCTGCAGAGCAATGTAGCGTAGAAAACGGCACGGTACTTTATCAAGATCGCTCAATTAGTTTTGGTGATATTGTTGCCAAGGGCAATTTTAATCGTGCCTTTACTCCAGAAGAGATTAGCGCCTTACCGTTAAAACCTGCAAGTAAAAGAACCTTAGTAGGAAAACCAGCCTTAGCGCTTGATATTCCAGCTAAAACTAATGGCTCAGCCGTTTATGGTATTGATGTCGAGTTGGCCGATATGGTCTATGCTCGCCCGATAATTCCACCGACCCGATATGGCAGTAAAGTCACGAATGTTGACGACAGTGCCGCCCAGAAAATCAAAGGTTATTTGGGTTATCATCTCTTGCAAGACCCAAGTGACCACCTTCAAGGTTGGGTGAGTGTCGCCGCTGATAGTTATTATGGCGCAATTCAAGCGGCTGATGCCCTAAATGTTAGCTATCAAGTGGGTAAAACCGCTAAGGTCAGTGAGCAAGATATTCTCCAAGAAGGAGAGCGTTTAGTTGCTGATGAAAGTGAAGGCGGATTGTTTATTGATCAGGGTGATTTCTCAGTGGCAAGTACTAAAGCCGATAAAGCGATTGATGCGGTTTATCGCACGCATACCGTTTTACACTTCGCTTTAGAGCCTGTTAACGCCACCGTAGAAGAAAAAAATGGTCTTTGGCATGTTTATACCGGTAATCAATGGCAGTCATTAACCTTGCCAGCCATTGCTAAAGCGCTGCAAGTAACTGATGACAAAGTTGTTATGCATCAGCAATATCTTGGTGGTGGTTTTGGTCGTCGTTTATTCGGCGATTATGCAATACCTGCGGTATTAACGGCTAAAGCGATTGGCAAGCCAGTAAAAATGGTATTTACCCGTGAAGATGACTCTAGATTTGATCAACCTAGATCGCCGTCTGTAGTCTCGTTTCGAGCGGTATTTGATCAGGAAAATAAATTTACCGGTATGGAACATGCACTTGCTGCAGGTTGGCCGACCTTATCTATGGCACCAGGATTTATGCCTGAAAGCTTAGATAAAAAAACCCGTGTTGATATGTTTTCTACCAGTGGTGCTGATCACTGGTACAGCATGGACAATCATCGTGTGCGCGTGGTCAATAATAGCCTAGCACAACAAACCATGCTGCCTGGTTGGTTAAGGTCTGTTGGGCAGGGTTGGATTGTTTGGGGACTAGAATCATTTATTGATGAAATTGCCCATCAAAGCAAAACTGATCCGATTGATTTTCGCTTATCCATGCTTGACGGTTTAGGTAAACAAGCCGGTAAAGCGCCAGAAAGTGTTGGTGGTGCCAAGCGATTAGCGAATGTACTAAACATTCTTAAGCAAAAAACTAAAGATGTTAAACTCGCTAAGAATGAAGGCATGGGTGTTGCGATAAGTTCGGGACAAGAACGTACCATGCCGGCTTGGATGGCTTGTGCTGCTCAGGTTCATGTAGAACCTAACTCAAGAAAAATAACTGTTAAAAAGCTCACCATGATCGTTGATGCTGGTGTTATTGTTCACCCTGATGGCGCATTAGCGCAAGTTCAAGGCTCTATGCTCTGGGGAACAAGTTTAGCTTTACACGAACAAAGCCCAATAGAAAATGGTCAGGTGAGTAATCTCAACTTAAACACCTACTCACCATTACGTATGAGTGACGTACCTGAGCTCGATATTGAATTTGTTAAAAGCGATGAGTTTCCTGTCGGCTTAGGCGAACCTGGCGTAGTATCGATAGCACCAGCGATAGCCAATGCTATTTTTCAAATAACGGGTGTTAGAGTGCGAGATTTACCTATTACCGCCGCAGCAATCAAAAATGCTTAAGCAATAAATGTTATCACTTTTAAGTGAGTTATAGTGATTATATAAAGACTATAGTTAACCCGTTTATTAAAGCCCTTAGTTGTCTTCATAGCGACTAAGGGCTTTTTATTTTCATCTTCTAGCCTAAATGTGCAGGCACATTTAGGCCTCAATATCTTTTAAAGTGCCTGTAAAATCAACAGCAATAATAGAATAAGACTAACCCATTGCCAAAACATGACAGGATCACGCTGCATTAACGGCGGTTTAGTTTTTGCTAGAAATAATTTATTCGGCTGTCGCAAGTCATGAACAAACTCTGATAACACAGAGTAGCGTTTTAAGGGATCAATTTTTAAGGCGCGTTCAAGTGTATCGTCAATCCAAAGGGGAAATTCAGTATTATCATCGATCATCGATTTATAGTTGAGCTTGCGTTGCGCTGACACGCTGTTCGCTTGTGCTATTTCACGACCATATGGAAATTTACCTGATAACATTTGATAAGTGATCACGCCCAACGAATAAAGGTCAGATGCCTGTGTGCCTAAATGTCCTAAAAAATATTCAGGGGCTGAATAACGAATGGTACCGCGCATAATTTCTTCGGTGTCAGCATCGGTCACACCGGCAATAAAGGTTGAACCAAAGTCTATTATTTTTACCGTCTTAGTATTGTCGATCATGATATTAGCTGGGCGCAAGTCTTGATGTATCATGTCTTGGCGGTGAAAAGCCTGTAAGCCTTTTGCGGTTTGCTCAATAATATTTCTAACTTGTTCTAAGCTTGGTTCTGGATGGTCTATCATCCATTGACTTAACGAAATACCATCAATAAATTCTGTCACTAAATATAAATAATGACGTTTTCTTTTTGGAATAATCGCTTTAACAACATGTGGATTGTTAATGCGTTTAGCTATCCATTCTTCTAGCATAAAACGCTCAAGGTATTGCGTGTCGGTTCTTAATTCAGTGGATGGCGTTTTTATCACTACGGTTTGCTGTGTGTCGTTGTCGCGTGCTAAAAAAACATGGCTTCGGCTACTAATATATATTTCGCGGATAATTTCATAACCATCAAACTGCATTCTTGGTGAAAGTCTTGGCGGTAATGGCAACAAGGTGAGTTGATGCACTTCATCAAGCTGATAGCTGGGCACGTTATCAATACGGACAATTTGAACACTGAGGTTGTCATCACTTCCTAAGGCAAGTGCTTGCGCAATAATGGCATCAGCGGCATTATCTAAGCTCGGGGCATTGTTAACGCTATTGGCGATTTGAGTATTATTTAAAAACTCATAAACGCCATCAGTGGCAATAATATAGATATCGCCTTGCTCAAGTAGCTGGCTTTGATAATCAATGTCAAATGTTTGGTTAATGCCTAAAGCGCGGGTTAAATAGCTAACCTCAGCGGAAACAACTCGGCGGTGATCTTCGGTTAATTGCTCTAATTGTTGACCTGACAAACGATAAATTCGCGTATCACCTGAATGAAAAAGATGTGCCGAATTTGATTTTAGTATCAACGCACTGAAGGTGCAGACATAGCCTTTGTCTTTATCAAAACGATAAGGGCTATTACGTGTTTGCGAATAAAGCCATGAATTAATCGATTTAATGACCTTTTGTGCAGAATTTTTAACAGACCATGAATCAGAGGTACAGTAGTAATCCTCTAAAAAACTCGATATTGCTGTTTCACTGGCAATTTGGCTGACGTTACTTGAGCTAATACCATCAGCCATGGCAAGTACAATCCCTTTGCTGCTTAGTATAGGTTCTTTAGGAATGATGCTACCGAGAAAATCTTGATTAATTTTTTTTCGACCTTTATTGGTAGCGCCGCCAATACTCACAGTTAATGCTTGACTCATTACTTATTTCCAATGGATTAAAATTAGCTTAAATCGGTAAAGTTTGAAGCAATAAAAAGACTTCGTAACCTAAATTACGAAGTCTTTTATCTACATTGATATTATTCCAAGTTGATTAATTACCTGATCATTTTTAATGATTACAATGAAAAAATAAGGCATTATAAAATTTATAAGTAGCATAATTATAGACTAAATTTTATGGCTTGTATTTAGCCATTTTTCCTCATGTAAAAGTACATCACTTATTTAATCAAATGGGTATTAGTTATTTATTAATTGACTCATACAAGCTTATGCTTTGAATAAACCCATTGATAAAGTGTGAATTAAGCAATTTTTCTGCTTGGCGATGTTTTAACATGGGTAAAGTATAATGGTAAACCTACTAATAATAAGCCACCGGCAAGGTTACCTAATACCGTTGGAATTTCGTTCCATACCAAATAATCATAAACAGTAAAGTCACCCCCCATGATCATTGAGAATGGGAATAAGAACATGTTAACAATGGAATGTTCAAAACCCATAAAGAAGAACAACATTACGGGCATCCACATGGCGGCCATTTTAGCACCAGCAGAAGTAGAGATCATCGCACCAACTACGCCCATTGATACCATCCAATTACATAACATGCCACGGAAGAATATAGTGATCCAGCCGCTTAAGCCATGTTCTTGGTAACCTACGGTTCTTGCTTCACCAATACTTGCTACTTTAGCTGCAATAGCACCGCCGTCAGCCGAATAACCATAGGTTAAAATAAAGGACATTAAAAAGGCTGTGGTCATTGCTCCGCCAAAGTTACCTAGAAAGACCAGGCCCCAGTTACGCATTACGCCGCCAAAGGTAACACCAGGACGCTTGTCTAATAAAGCTAATGGTACCAGTGTAAATACCCCAGTGAGTAAATCAAACTTCATCAAATAAAGCATAATAAAACCAACAGGGAAAAGACAGGCGCCTAAAATCGGGCTACCTGTTTTAGTTGCCACTGTAATCGCAAATATCGCAGCTAGGCCTAAAATAGCGCCGGCCATAAAAGCACGTATAAGAGTATCTTTGGTAGACATGTAAACTTTCTGTTCACCTGCGTCCACCATCTTGGTTACAAATTCACTGGGTTCTATATAAGCCATTGTTATATCTCTATTTAATAGTAAGGTTAATTAATTTCACTGTTTACCTGACAAAGCAAGTTGAATGCCAGTCATGTAACGTATTGATTTGTATCTAATATATAATTTTTCACTTGGTTTTTTTTGTCTTATTTGCCAACGTTGCACAACTTTAATTAGCTTGGCGCACCAAATAAGATCACCATGATTTATAGGGTAAAAATTTACCATTCAAGGTTAAAATGACTCTATCGCCTTTGGGATTTTCTTCTTTTTCTACTTCCATAGAGAAGTCGATAGCACTCATGATGCCGTCACCAAATTTTTCTTGAATAACCTCTTTAAGGGTATCGCCATAGACGCCTACCACTTCGTATATACGATAAATTAATGGGTCTTGTGGTACTGACTTATCCCATTCTTTGGTTGGGTAGGCCATTAGGGCTTGCTTTGTTTCTTTAGGTAAAGCTAAAAATTCAATGATTTTATCAGCTTCAATTTCAGGCCAACTGTTCATGCCTAAACAGGCAGAGGTTGTCCAAACGATAGACATACCCACAGCGTCTGCAATATTCTGCCAACTAAGTTCTTTTTCAATTTTTATTGCAAATATTGCTTCAGTTACATCGAGCTTATTCATGTGACTTCCTTAAGATTAAAAATATTATTTTATTAAGTTAGCTGTTTAATCTTGGTGCGTTATTTTCAACATAGTGCAAGCATTTTAAATTACGCGTTAATTTAACCATCAAACCACTAACCTTGTTATCTACTGACATTAACAATTGCGAAAACTATGCCAATAGCTATAATTTAATTAAATAGCTGATATTTAATGATATTAATTACTTTCTTGGTCTGTGAAAGGCCACGATTTTTCGTGATAAACGATATTTCGTGCTATTTTTTACGAAATATCGTTGCTTGGCTTAGAAATTGAATGGTGGGGTTAGTTGATAAGTCATCAGGAATGTTTTATGCAAGCGAACTTATTTTTAAATGCACCTAACGCACTGTTATATATTGATCCTTTTAATAATAAAATTTTGCAGTTAAACCACGAAGCTGCAGTATTATTTGCTATCAAAAGCGACGTTGAGCTAGAAAATAATACGTTAACACAGGTTAGCGTAACGCAGTTTTTTACTGGCTGTTTAGATAAGTTAATTCACTTTACTCAACAAATATTAACGCAGGGCGAAGCGTGGACAAACGATCTATTTCTCACCATCAATAATGAAAAAGTATATTTAGATATTACGGCTAGCACTTTAGACAATAAGCTTTTGTTTTCTTGTCAAAGTGCCAAAGTGACTTATGCCCGTTACCACCAAGCAACAGCGCAAGCTAAATATAAAGCGGGCATTGTCCATTGGAATACTAACGAAAGTGTATTTGAAGAAATTGAACGACAAAATCAATTGTTACTCAGTGCGGTAGGTGATGGTATATATGGCGTAGATGTTGACGGGAATACCACCTTTGTAAATACAGCGGCCGAGCAAATATTAGGCTGGAAAAAAGCAGAACTGGTCGGGAAAAGTATTCATGACGTTATTCATCATTCTCATGCCGATGGCGAGCATTACCACGCTTACAAATGCCCGATTTATGCTGCTTTTAAAGATGGAGAAGTACACAGTGTTGATGACGAAGTGTTCTGGTCAAAAAATGGTATGCCAGTTGCGGTAGAATATAAAAGTACCCCAGTAACTGAAAAGGGGTTATTAATCGGCGCCGTAGTTATTTTTCGAGACATAACACAAAGAAAGTCTATTCAAGCTAAATTGTTAACCGCTTTAAAAGAGGTAGATACACTAAAAGAGCGACTTGAAATGGATAACGCATATTTGCTTGAAGAATTAAATGCAGATTTTAATCATCACCAGATCATTGGTCAGAGTATGCAGGTGCAGCATATGGTTAATCAAATAGAGTTAGTGGCAGCTACTAATGCAAATGTCATCATTACTGGTGAATCAGGCACGGGTAAAGAGCTAATTGCTAGAGCGATTCATGAAGTCAGTGAACGAAAAGCTCGGCCATTAATTAGAGTTAATTGTGCGGCAATACCGGCAGACTTATTTGAAAGTGAATTTTTTGGTCATGTAAAAGGCGCTTTTTCAGGCGCAATATCAGACCGAGTTGGACGATTTGAACTGGCGGATGGTGCGACTATTTTTTTAGATGAAGTCGGTGAAATTCCTTTACAACTGCAAGGGAAATTATTACGGGTATTACAAGAGCAGCAGTTTGAGCGGGTAGGAGAGTCGAAAACCAGACATGTTGATGTCAGAGTTATTTCAGCCACTAATCAAAAATTAAAGACCTTAGTTCAACAGAATAAATTTAGAGAAGACTTATATTTTAGGCTTAACGTATTTCCTATTCATTCACCGGCATTACGAGAGCGTAGCGATGATATTCCGCTTTTAGCCAGACATTTTATTGATAAAGTGTGTTTAAACTTTAATCGACCTAAACCACAAGTGTCAGTTTCGCAAATGCAGTATTTAATCCAATACCCTTGGCCCGGTAATATCAGAGAACTGGAAAATATTATTGAACGTCAGATAATCTTAGCCAAAAGTAATAAAATAAACTTCGAATTTTTGACTAATGAATCGGTATTTAATCATGAATCATTTAACCCTAAAGTTACTCCACAGTTGATGAGAGTAGAAGAACAAAAATCACTTGAAAAAACCAATTTGGCTAATGCGTTAAGATATTGCCAAGGTAAAATTTATGGTGAGAAGGGTGCTGCTCAGCTATTAGGTTTAAAACCGACAACATTGGCGTCGAAGTTAAAAAAATATGGCTTAAATCGTCAGGAATTTACTCCTTAATCAGCTGATAGCAAGTGGCTGTTTGATGTTATAAAAATACTATGGACTACACATTTACCACATTTTATTATCTTGACGATCGAGAGCAATGCTCTAATTATTTTTCGTCAAATTAATCCTATGCAGACCTGAGATGATTTAACACCTTGTGTCTCCAGGGTACTTATAATAGTTGCAGCATATTATTTAGGGTAGCCAAGCTTGATAAGGCTGCCAACTGCTCAGCCAGGTTGGAATATCACTGGCGGGCATCGGTCTTGCGATGCCGTAACCTTGGGCTTTATTACAACCCAGTTGTAATAAAGCAGTACCATGCTCAACAGTTTCTACTCCTTCTGCAATCACCTCAAGCTGGAAGGCTTTCGCCAAACTAACAACAGCCAAAACAATAGCTAAGTCATCAGCGTCAGTGAGCATGTCGCGTATAAAACTCTGATCTATTTTAATCAGGTTGGCGGGTAGGCGCCTGAGGTAAGTTAGGGAGGAATATCCGGTACCAAAGTCATCTAACGCAAACTGCACACCAAGCTCAAGGCAAGCTTTCATGGTCGCTATAATGTAGTTGATGTCACTAAAGGCACTGGTTTCTAATATTTCTAATTCTAAAAAATACGGCGACACATCAGAATGTGCAGCCAATAATGTCGCCAAGCGTTCAACAAAATCAGTTTGCTGGAGTTGATAGGCACTGATGTTAACGCTAATCGGTAACGTAATGCCGATACTTTGCCAGTAGCTTATTTGGTTCAGCGCGGTATCGATAACCCATTCACCTATCTCTAAGCTAATAGCATGATTTTCTATTAGCGGTAAAAAATCTAATGGTGGCATTAAGCCGCGGACAGGATGTTGCCAGCGGATCAATGCTTCTACGCCCACGACTTCACCCGTAGACATATTTACTTTCGGTTGATAGTACAAAACAAACTCATGTTTATTAAGTCCTGCACCGATACGACTGATGTTTTCCTGTTTGAGGTTAACGGCGTTATCGAGTGCGTTATCAAACAAGTGATAACAATTTTTACCTGCCTTTTTCGCTATATACATGGCTTGGTCGGCATGACGGATAAGTATGTCTGCATCAGCATCATCTTGAGGATAGATCACAACACCCATGCTAACGGATACTTTTAAGACCACATCGCCAACAGTGATAGGCTTTGATGCGGCAAGAAGTAAGCGCTTTAATGCCATTTTGTAATCTTCAGTGTTAACTAAATCACTTAATACGGCGACGAATTCATCACCACCGATACGGGCAAGTGTGTCCACTTCACGTAAGGTACCACTCATTCGCCCAGAGACTATAATAAGTAGTTCGTCACCGATCGCATGGCCATAGGTATCATTGATATCTTTAAAATTATCTAGATCCATAAAGATAACTGCGAGCGAGTTATGATGGCGTTGGCATTGCCGCATAGCTTGGTTTAGTCGATCAGCAAATAATGCACGATTAGGTAGCTTAGTTAAGGCGTCAAAATGGGCCATCTCTTCTAGTTGGCATTGATGATCTCTTTGCAGCGTAATATCACTAAAGAGGGCCACATAATGGCTGACTTTGCCAACATCATCTTTTACGGCACTGATGGTAATGCCTGCAACATATTTTTCACCATTTTTGCAAAGACTTAATATTTCACCAGCCCATTGACCAGTAGTGTTAATGATTTGCCACATCGCGTTATAAAACTCAGGTGGATGGCGGTCTGCTTGGAAGAAACCTGGGGCTTGGCCAATGACCTCTTCTCGGGAGTAACCGGTAATGTCAGTAAACTTTTTGTTAACGTCAATGACCCTATTTTTCGCATCGGTAATAACAATACCTTCTAGGGCGTGGGTGAATACACTCGCGGCAAGGGTGAGTTCATTTGCTCGTTTATCTATCTCTTTATTTTGAAAAGCCAGTTTTTCGTTCGCAATAATCAGTGCTTTTTGGGCTTGTTTACGTTGGCTGATATCTCGAACAAGCGCATTAAATTCAAAGCCATCAGCTAGCTTAATAAAAGAAATAGTTAATTCTATTGGAAGATTATGTCCGTCTTGATGTAATGCTTCAACCTCAATTATTTTATTTAGAATAGGACCTTCACCCGTGGCCATAAAATGCTCCAAGCCCTTTTTATGTGCCGCACGCAATGGTATTGGGATAATCAGGTTTGCCAGTGCCTGTCCTACAGCTTGCTTATTTGTCCAACCAAAGACATTTTGTGCTTGAGCGCTCCAGCCAACAATATCGCCTTTGGCATTCATCTGTATTAATGCATCTTGTGATGTATTCATCATGGCATGGAGACGTTCTGTATCTTCGTTCACTGTATTAATTAGCTGCTTGTATCTTAGTGAATACGGAATGATAATCACGGGGAGCATTAGTAGCAATATCATTACAGTGACTATTAAGGCTAATGTGTTTGCAGAAAGGCCATTAATGACTTTATCGGTAGTTTGTGGAATAAACTGAAGCGCTGTCATCGCGGTATAGTACATACCAGAGAAAGCTAACCCCATAACTACCGCACTCACGATTTGTTTTTTAGTTATAAATTTGTATTGGCTTTGCTGAATAACTTGATACTGTATTTTCAGTGCCACTATGGCCAATGCCACAGCAATAAAGCTGGCAAGATAAACTAAACCAGTGTCATGAACTATCACGGAGTTTGATCTGATGGCGGCTATGTTTATATAGTGCATCAGGCTGATAGCTGAACCCAACAACAATCCAGCGGCTAATAGTCGGAAATAGTTAAAGGTTTGCTGTGTTATCAACCACAGAACAATGCTGCAAACACAAATTACAGGCAGAACAGATAAAATTATTGTGGGTACATCATAGTTAGCGGGCATTGCAGGCTTTAACGCTAACATGCCAATAAAACTCATGGCCCAAATACCTGCGGCCATCACTGAAGCCGCGAATAAATTCCAAGCTATTTTTTGACTGCTTTGGTGGCTGGAAATATTTCGCTCAACCATGCCAAAAGCACTGAACGATGACAAAATAGCAATGAGGATGGATAGCAATACTAATATAGGGTCATAAGCTGTGATTAGTGCTTCAACAGTGACAACATTATAGTCGGGATTCATTGCTATCAAACCTCAAGCACTTAATGAAAATTAGGTGTATTGCACTTTAATATAGCTTATCCACACTAAGTTTCAAGCAGCACTGAAAGCTTGACCTGTAGGCTTTTTTTGTTATGAACCTAGGCATTTTTCAGTTAACTATTATGTTGTGTTGTTTGTATCAATTCATAATGAGCAGATTGATTGATGGCAGCATTAAGCTTAACTTTGTTGTGACGCTGACTTTTGAGCCGATTATATTAAGGTTATGACTAAGCTAGTTTTGCTAATGTAGTGTTAGTTTACGCTTAACACTCAGACACTTAACACTCATAAGCTAAGCCTCTTGGTTTAGGGCTTGTCGGCTAGATCATTGACCACTAAATCGAGTAATTGCATTAGCTGGTTTGCTTGCATGCTGTCAATACTATTGAACCTGCAGCTTATTTCATTAGGAATGTTTACCGCCTTTATTTTTAAGGCCTGACCATCTTGCGTTAGCTCAACAAGACGTTTGCGCTTGTCGTGCTGGTCTTTAATTATGGCTAACAAGCCCTTGTCAGTCATTTTCTTCAAAATTTGTGTCATCGCACCACCATCAATCACAGTTTTTTCTACCAGCGCTGCTATGGTTATTTTGTCTTGTTCCCACAATGCCATCATAACCACATATTGTGGATAGGTAATATTAAGCTTCATTAGAGGTTCACGATAAGCACGAACAATGCTGTTTGATGCCATATATAAACGATGACACAGCTGATTTTTGAGTGTTAATTGTTCAAATGACATAAGTTGCTCCTTTAAGTGATATTTGAAGTGATATTTTAATTTGCACACAAAGTATTTGCAATCAGTATTTGTTTGATATATTATTTTGCATACAAACTAAATTGTTGTCACTTGGAGTTAATGATGAACGTATTAGAAAATATTGCTTACACAGCAAAAGCAACTGCAACCGGCGGCCGTGAAGGTATAGCAAAATCTGACGATGGCCGTTTAGAGCTTGCATTATCTACGCCTAAAGGTTTAGGTGGTGATGATGGACAAGGTACAAACCCTGAGCAATTATTTGCTGCAGGCTATGCGGCTTGTTTTATTGGCGCACTTAAATTTGTCGCGGGTGAAGAAAAAACCAGTTTACCAAACGAGACCTATATTAATTCAGCAGTGTCTATTGGTGCTATTGAGGGTGGCTTCGGCATCGCAGTTAAGCTAGCGATATCATTAGGCGATATGGATAAAGCACAAGCACAAATCATGGTAGATAAAGCGCATCAAGTATGTCCTTACTCAAATGCGACTCGTGGCAACATTGCCGTGGAACTTTCAATTATTTAATATGCCACATAAGTTGATATAAAAGCACGCATTGCCAACAGCAAGTGCGTGCTTTTTTGTGCCTGTAATAGCGTTAAGGTTAATAGCTTAATCAAGCTATTACATTGATTTTATAACAAAAATATATCTTATTTTAAGCTAACTAAGCGTTAATTTTTCTGTTTTATGCCAAAAAAGATCTTATAGGATGTTTAAGGTTAAGTTGCCATTTCCCTGTGATATTTACCGGCTAATGGCCTTTTCATTTTACAAAAGTACAGGCTTAACATTGACTAAGCTTATGGTGCTGCCATTTTTATTTTCTGCTTGCTCACCAACTAATAAAAGCAGGGTTTTGCCAACGTTGGCTAGTTAAGTAGCCATACTTAGCAGCTTACTTGGCTGGTTTGCTCAAATTTGAGTAGTCGTCTTGAGATAATATCAATGGCGACATTAAGCAGGGCTGTACAGGTAATAAGCATAAGTGCGTTACTATAGCGTATTTCGCTGAAATTACTGTCGATATAAAATCCCAAAGTCATAATGCCTAAAATACCAAACACGGCGGTTTCTCGCACTATGATCTCAAAGCGATAAAACATCAAAGCCATCATACTGGGATAGATAGTTGGCATGATGTGGTAGTTAAATTGATTTAGCCTACTTATCTGCATTTCTTGAGGCGCAATAGCGTTACTTTGTTTCACCGCCAAGTAAGCGATAACACAGCCATTATGTATCGCTAAAGCAATAATAGCAGGTAACATTGATGGGCCAAGCAGCATTAAAAAGATAAAGGCTAAGATATATTCAGGCACTGAACGACCCATTAATAAGGTGAATCGGCCGAGCCAAGTTAGGGGTGTAGGCCATAGGTGCTTACTTGCCATCATATGGGCGCTTAAGCTAATAAAGTGAGTAGCTGCCAAGGCAAGCAGCGCCAAGGTAATCGTGGCTATTGCGCCAGGTATAGCTTGCTCTGACAACAGATCGCTAAACCAAGCCGTGAGTGATGACCATTGCACCTCAGCCAATGTTGCCGCGTTTGCTATTGCGGGAGGTAAAATATCGTGGGTAATAAAGCGTACCAGTAAGCTGCTATTGATGTCAGGAATATCTATCAGTGTCACACAGGCAATCACCAGATAAACCCCGAGTAACTTAGGTGGGCACCAGTAACGAATGGTGCCGATAAGAGCAATAAATATCATTAACAAGGCGGCCCCCTCGCTATAGTTTCCCTGTCTAAAAGCTGTTTCCATGTAAAAACCTAGCGTTGGCATACCGATAAAGCCGAGTACGGCGCTACTGCGCAGGGCACATTCAAAACGGTAGCGAGTGTAGCTCATCAGTTGCGGCATAACTTGGGCGATTTTACCATAAGTGAAACGGCTAATCATATCAGCACGGCTATCAATACTTTCTAAAGGGCTATCTGATGATTGATTGATGATATCGTGAAACACGCGGGCAAAAGTGGCGGCAAATGGGACACTAATAGCCAAAATTCCGGTCAGGGGAGACAGCCCAAAAACTTGTAAAAATAGCAGTGCCCAAAAAATTTCATGAATGGCCCGCAAAAAAGCACAGCAGCTAGATATTAACGGGTGTTGGTATATGAGTGCGAGGGGAGCACCCAGTACTAAGCCTAAGCAGACACCGATAATGGCAAAGTTAACGGTTTGCATAATGGCTTGCCACAAGTATTCAGTGGCGAAAAAATCAGGTGTTATTAACCCCTCCACCATACGAGTTAACTCGAGAAAAGGGTCAAAATTAACAATTTCTATATCCGCAAAAGGCAGAACAATCAGAGCAATAAGCCAGATTGATAACGTGACTTTCTGCCAATAACCTAAAGCATATTGTGGGTTTTTCAATGGTGGTATTTGTTGTAGCTGCTTGGGTTGCGACATAAAAGCAGCTTACGCGATGGCGCTAGTTTGATAGAGCGCCGTGATTTGCTCTTGGTCGATATTCTGCTGTTGGCTATCGAGTATCAAGCGACCTTTATCTAACGCGATAACACGGTCAAAAGCGCTCATGGCTAACGCTCTGTCATGAATCACCATAATAACACTGTTGTGCCGCGCTAACACGGTGTCGAGTAGTCTTGATGTCATTAAGGGATCTAGCGCTGAAAAAGGTTCATCGCCAATAAAAATATCTTGTTGTTGATACAAAGCTCTGGCTAAGGCGACTCGTTGTCTTTGCCCACCAGAGAGTTGATCCACTTTCTTTGATAAGGGCTGGTCTAATTCTAACTGCTGACAAAGTGCTGCAATATCGTGTAAATCTTGCTTGAAAGGTCTCACTAAATTGACTAAGTTGAATAACCAGTGGTGTCGAGCTAAAGCACCCATAAATATATTGTGATAGATACTGAGATTATCCACTAAACTCTGGCGCTGTGAACACAGGGCCGCATGGGTTGTTAATTCTTGATATATATGGTGTAGCAGACTAGATTTTCCCGCGCCAGAGGGACCGATAATCGCAACTTTCTCACCTTCATTGATGGTCAGGTTCAGATCAAAAATCACCTGAGTAGAGCGCTTGTTTTTACCGGTTTTCTTACGAAAATTAGCGCCAGCAGTTTTATCATAATGAAGGTTTAAATTGGCAAGGGTGAGCATTAATCGATAAGCCCTATTTGTTTAGCCACGTCTTCCACCGGTTGAAAATCTTTGTTTTTAGCTTTGACAAAAGCAGAACGTGGAAAACTTTTTAACAGCTCAGGACTATTCATATTGAGCAATGTGGCTTGAACTTTGTCAGCAAAGCCGGCACCAAAATTGGCTTCAACATCAGCGCGTATTGTCCATTGGTAATCAGGATAGGTGGGGCTCTGCCAAATAACCTTGACTTTATTAGTGTCTATTTTACCGGCGGCAAGGGCACTTTCCCACACTTTATAATTTACTGCACCCACTTGGTAAGTACCTGATTGAACTTGCACAATAGTACGGTTATGGTCGCCCGAAAACCCCACCCGTTTAAAGGCTTGTTGTGGTTTTTGCTTTAAGTGCTGCTCGATATAATATTGCGGCATCAATCGACCTGAGGTTGAACCTTTTGAGCCGAAGGTAAAGGTTTTGTCGGTGATATCAGGAAAAATTTTACTCAGTGCTAAGCCTGTGCTGTAGTGGGCAATAAAGTAGCTTTTAAAAAACTGATCTTCATAACCTTGTGCAATTGCTCGCGAGCCTGGCACTAATCGTCTGGCTTGTACCCCAGATAAACCCCCAAACCAAGCAAGCTGCACCTGATTATTTCTAAAGGCGGTTACCGCGGCTGAGTAAGACTTAACGGGAACATATTTTACCTCAACGCCAAGTTGCTTGGATAAATAGAGGGCAACCTGCTCAAAGCGGGTTCTCAGCTGAGACTCATCAGCATCGGGAATAGCGGTAAAAGTAAAGGTGGCCGCACTCGCGTTGGCACCTACAAAAAGGCTCAGGGTTAATACATATAGGGCAAGTAGTTGGGTCAGTGTTTTCATCATATATCTCTGTTAATTAGGCTCTCATCAATATTTTGATGTTATAACGTTGGGCGTGTTAAGTAGTGCATTATCTCTTAAAAATAATAATTAACACACTATTTAGCGATAATCATGCCTGTTAATGCTCAGGCGGAGGAATTGATTTCACTTAGATTAAAATAATAAGTACATAATTTGAATAATTTAAATAAGTTAAAAAGGGGTTAACTGGAGATATGCCCATTATTTTTTCGGGCAAAAATTGCATTAATGAAAGACTTAACACAACAACCAATGGGTTGCTGTTTAGGGTCTCACCATAGTAACACGGAATTGCATTATATTGGGTTGGTGTTACTGAGAGTGTTATTAAAATGTTGGTTTTTATAAGTTCTTATTAATCGTCAACAATCACTAACTGGCTAGTTCTGTAAGGTTTTGTTAGTTTTTAGGCACAAAAAAAGACGCTATAGTGCGTCTTTAAGTGTAGAAATGGTGGCCCCTCCCTGACTTGAACAGGGGACCTGCCGATTATGAGTCGGATGCTCTAACCAACTGAGCTAAGGGGCCATAATTCTACTTCGCTTTGATAAACGCTAAAGGTTCATCGAAAGCGGCCTGAAGTATAAGCACTTTTTATTTTGTTGTCACCCTTATAAAGTTAAAAACCTGATAAATAAGTCTAATAGTTCAATAGATGAGCGATTTGCTGTTTCGGTAATCACTCGATGGAATTTAGGTTACTTTTTATTAAACAGTTTAATTAATTGATCAGCTACAAATGGCCGACATCATATACTCTTTCTTTTTGTGTCATCCACTTAAGCTAGTTATTGATCGACAATATGATTTGCATTGTCCTACTCATTAACATCTATGTAAGCATCAATTACACCTCTTATATGTACAGAGATACTATTATCATGCTTTGCTAGCTAGCATCACTAAAGCAACAGCATACGAATAGAATGTAAACTAGCGCCTCGGGTTGACATTAAATGCGAGGTAAAAAAAATCCAGCTATTAGCTGGATTTTATGTTTATATATTTCGAGAAGAAATATTACTCACCGTCTAAGAAACTCTTTAATTGCTCAGAACGTGAAGGATGGCGCAATTTACGTAATGCTTTTGCTTCAATTTGACGAATACGTTCACGTGTCACATCAAATTGTTTACCCACTTCTTCAAGCGTATGATCTGTGTTCATGTCGATACCAAAGCGCATTCTTAACACTTTTGCTTCACGAGCAGTTAGACCCGCTAGTACTTCATGTGTTGCATGCTTCAAGTTTTCAGCCGTTGCAGAATCAACAGGTAATTCGCCGCTACCGTCTTCAATAAAGTCACCTAAGTGAGAATCTTCATCATCACCAATCGGTGTTTCCATTGAAATAGGTTCTTTAGCGATTTTTAACACTTTACGAATTTTATCTTCCGGCATAATCATGCGTTCAGCTAATTCTTCAGGTGTTGGTTCGCGACCCATTTCTTGTAACATTTGACGTGAAATACGGTTAAGTTTATTAATCGTTTCAATCATGTGCACTGGAATACGAATAGTACGCGCCTGATCGGCAATTGATCGAGTAATCGCTTGACGTATCCACCACGTAGCATAAGTTGAGAACTTATAACCACGACGATATTCAAACTTATCAACTGCTTTCATTAAGCCGATGTTACCTTCTTGAATTAAATCCAAGAATTGTAAACCACGGTTTGTGTATTTTTTCGCAATTGAGATAACTAAACGTAAGTTAGCTTCGACCATTTCTTTTTTCGCTCGACGGGCTTTCGCTTCGCCGATCGACATACGACGGTTAATGTCTTTGATGCCGTGAACATTGAGATAAGTCTCTTCTTCTAGCATGTTCAATTTATAAATACAGCGTTCAACATCTAGTTCGATGTCAGCCATTCTCTTTGAGTGAGGTAGGCCAGCTGCTTTTTGTTCTTCAAACCAATTTTTTGAGGTTTCATTACCAGGAAATATTTTGATGAAAGTAGTTTTTGGCATACCGGCACCAACCACACAGTGTTTCATGATTAAGCGTTCTTGAACACGTAAACGGTCCACAACACTGCGCATGTTTTTAACTAGGCGGTCAAATACTTTGGGTACGATTCTAAATTCTTTAAATACTTCAGCTAATGCATCAATTGCTGCTTGTGCATCAGTATGGCCACGGCCTTTGGTTTTAATAACCTTGTTAGCAAGCTCGTAGGCTGTGCGCAAAGCAGTAAACTTTTCACGGGCTTCTTCAGGACAAGGGCCAGTATCTTCTTCTTCCTCATCGTCCTCATCAGATTTATCTTCGTTAGCTAACTGTTCTTTAGAAAGCTCTGATCCGATATGAGTTGCCGCGGCTGGAATTTCTTCGTCTTGAGCATCAGGGTCTAAAAATCCAACAATAATGTCACTTAGACGTACTTCTTCAGCTTCAAAATTATCCCATTGATCAAGCAAGTAATTAATTGCTGGCGGGTATTCAGAAACAGAACGTTGTACTTCTTTGATACCTTCTTCGATGCGTTTGGCGATAACAATTTCGCCTTTACGCGTCAGTAGCTCTACCGTACCCATTTCACGCATGTACATGCGAACGGGATCAGTTGTACGACCAATTTCACTTTCAACGGTCGCAAGCGCTTGCGCAGCAGCTTCAGCAGCATCTTCATCAGTATTTGCTTCACTCATCATTAACGTGTCGTTATCAGGAGCGTTTTCAAACACCTGAATACCCATGTCGTTAATCATTCGAATGATGTCTTCAACTTGATCTGAATCGATAATATCCTGAGGTAAATGATCGTTAACTTGTGCAAAAGTTAAATAACCTTGCTCTTTACCTTTTACTATTAACTCTTTAAGTCTAGATTGAGGGGCTTGATCCATTGACGAGTGTCCACCTATTTATGGCTATCAAAATTACAACAGTTAGCAGGCAATTATAGCGAAATAATTACTAAATTACCAGCAGTAAACTGCTCTTCTGCTTGTTCTAAATATAACTTAAACGATATTGTTCTATGCGCTTAGTAAACCGTGCAATTCTTGCTTTTCGGTTAAAGTTAAGCCGCTACTACGTTCTTTTTCTAATAATTGCTCTGTGCGTTGTTCAATAAAAACATTTAAAAAGTTTTCAATTAAATCCAAAAACATGCTTTCGGCATTTTCTGCTTCAACATGATGTTCTAAACACAGCAGCTTTGTTAGTTGTTTTCCGGCTTCCTGGCCTCTAAAGTGCTCAACTAATTGTGCACTATTTACCTTCGGGTTTTGCTTACACAATACTAATAACGTATTTAGCAAAGGTATACCTGGCATATTTAATTCATTTAAAATTGCCGAGTCTGGTAGTATCTCTACTATATGGGGATGCTCAAGTAGTAATGCAATAGCGAGTCTTACTGGGGTGATTTTAGGCCGCTTAGCTTTAGCTTTATTTTCAGCGACGTTAGCAAAACTCTTATGTAATTTTTTTAATTGCATTTCGTTACTTGCACCAAATTGATTTGCTAGCTTAGTGACAATGGCGTCTTTAAGATTACTTTCAGGTAGTTTGGCTAAATAAGGTTGAAAAGCACTGACAGCGGCACCTTTTCCTTCGGGAGAGCTCATGTCGATTTGGTTTAGTAAATGTTCAAACAAAAATTGTGACAACGGCGTGGCATTATCTAATATGCTTTCAAAAGCAGCCTGGCCTTGCTCTCTAATCATCGAGTCAGGGTCTTCGCCATCAGGCAAAAATACAAACTTGAGACTATAACCGTCTTGAATTAACGGTAGGGCATTATCCAGAGCACGCCATGCGGCATCACGGCCAGCCCGGTCACCATCGTAACAACAAATAACTTCTTTAACGGTGCGAAATAGGGTTTGTAGTTGTTCGGGCGTTGTTGCCGTACCTAGTGAGGCAACCGCATAGTTAACACCGTGTTGAGCGAGTGCAACTACATCCATATAGCCTTCAACCACCACTAAGCGAGTTAGTTGCTTAATGGCCTGTTTCGCTTCAAATAGGCCATATAATTCTTGGCCTTTATGGTAAATTCGGGTTTCTGGCGAGTTGAGGTACTTGGGTGTACCATCACTCAATACCCGTCCGCCAAAACCGATAACTCGGCCACGTTTATCGCGAATAGGAAATTGAATGCGGCCTCTAAACCTGTCATAGGGTTTGTTTTTATCGCCTTGAACGGCCATGCCTAAATCAACAAGCTGCTGATTTATTTGGCCGCTGCGGCCAAATACTTTCATCATGCCGTCCCAAGCATCACTGATATAACCTATACCAAAACGCTTAACTATCTCACCACTTAAGCCTCGGCCTTTTAAATAACCAATCGCGACATCTTTGTCAGTGGCAACTTTTAATTGCTGTTGAAAAAATCGGCTGATTTGCGCCATTAATTCATAGTCATCTTGTTTTTGTATGTGGTTTTTTTGATCTTGTTTTTGTTGTGCAGGTGAACGCGTGTTTTGTTCGCGTGGCACGTCCATATTGTAATGGGAAGCCAACTCTTCAACTGCATCAGGAAACTCTAAACGGTCAAATTCCATCAAAAACGAAATTGCATTGCCATGCTCACCACAACCGAAGCAGTGATAAAATTGCTTATCTTGGCTAACGCTAAAAGAGGGGGATTTTTCCGTATGAAAAGGGCAGCAAGCTTGGTAATTTTTACCAGCTTTTTTTAATGGCACGCGAGAATCTATGAGTTCGACAATATCGGCTCGAGCCAATAAGTCATCAATAAATTGTCGAGGGATCATTCCAGCCATAAATACCATTACATCAAGATAAAACTCTATTTTACACCAATAAGGTTTGGAAAATAGTAGCTTCTTATATTCTAGTTAAAATAAAACCGCGAGGCCTAAGCTATCGCGGTTTATATTTAGCATGAACATTGAAGTTCAAAGGAAGCTTAACTAACTGTTTAACATTACTCTCACTTGGCCACTTACGGCGCCCATGTCAGCTTTACCTTGCATTAGCGGTTTTAATACCGCCATTACTTTACCCATATCAGCCATTGAGGCTGCACCGGTATCGGCAATTGTTTCTGTAATCAGTTGGTTAATTTCATCTGCAGATAAGGGGTGTGGCAAAAAATATTCTATAGCAATAACTTCTGCAGCTTCTTTAGCTGCTAGTTCATCGCGACCACCTTCAGTAAACATTTTGATAGATTCTTTGCGCTGTTTAACCATTTTGGTTAACAAGGCAATGACATTTTCATCAGTTGCTTCTGTTTTGTGATCTATTTCTGCTAGCTTTATTGCAGAAAGTGCCATACGAATTACGCCAAGACGAAGTTTGTCTTTTGCCCGCATGGCATTTTTCATTTCATCTTGCAGTTGACTAAGTAGACTCATAATTTAATTTACGCTTAAGTTAACTCAGTTGACCTAGGATTTACTAAGGTATCTTAGTACATGCGAACGCGACGAGCGTTCTCACGAGAAACTTTTTTAGCTGCGCGTTTCACTGCGGCTGCTTTCTTACGCTTACGTTCCCAAGTCGGCTTTTCATAAGATTCGCGACGGCGAACTTCTGAAAGGATACCTGCTTTTTCACATGAACGTTTAAAACGACGTAATGCAACGTCAAATGGTTCGTTTTCTCTTACTTTAATTACTGGCATGTACTATTTTACCTTAGTTAGGAATCTATATTAAATGGTGTCTGATTTCAGCTAAATAGCCTCATCTTCACCCACTCTATTAAAAATTGGTGACGTATTCTAATGCGAAGGCCATAGTAATGTAAAGTGGAATTAATTTTTTCACTAGCTTTATTAGCTCAATAGCGGCCGGAACACAGTAATAGTAGTCGCTGTGTAAATAGCTGCTGTAATATTAACAAAATTGATCACTGGTTTTATTTATCATGAATTTTAAAGGCTAAATGGTGTTTTTAAAATGTTTTGGCTATCTTTATGCGCTATAAATTGAAAGTTGCCTAGGGCATAGGTAAAATCAGCAACCAAATAACGGCTGTAGCTTAATACAAGTGAATAGTCGAATTCACTATTGATGCAACAGGGCTAGGTAAAGAAAAATTATGCGAATTTTAGGTATTGAAACCTCTTGTGATGAAACCGGTATTGCGATTTATGACGATGGGCAAGCTAATTTACCCGCGGGTATAGTTGCACATAAATTATATAGTCAAATTGCAGTTCATGCTGATTATGGTGGGGTAGTGCCTGAGCTGGCATCACGTGATCATGTCCGCAAAACTATTCCTTTAATAAAAGAAGTTTTAGCTGAAGCTAATTTAACCCCTGCTGATTTAGACGGTGTTGCTTATACGGCTGGACCAGGCTTAGTAGGCGCCTTACTTGTTGGTTGTTCAATTGGCCGCAGTTTAGCCTATGGCTGGAACTTGCCTGCTGTACCCGTGCATCATATGGAAGGACATTTACTAGCGCCAATGCTAGAAGAGAATGTACCTGACTTTCCCTTTGTCGCTTTATTAGTGTCTGGTGGTCATACCATGTTGGTGCGTGTTGATGGTATCGGTCACTATGAATTATTAGGTGAATCCGTTGATGATGCCGCAGGTGAAGCTTTTGATAAAACAGCTAAATTACTAGGGCTTGATTATCCTGGCGGACCCGTATTAGCGAAAATGGCAGAAAGTGGTCGAAAAGGTCGTTATAAATTTCCAAGACCTATGACGGATAAACCTGGGTTGAACTTTAGTTTTAGCGGTTTGAAAACCTCAGCCGCGGTTACCATTCGAAAAGAAGAAAATGCAGTATTAACACCAGAGCAAAAAGCACAAATGCAAGCTGATATCGCTTATGCCTTTCAAGAAGCGGTCGTTGATACGCTAGCCATTAAATGTAAACGGGCATTAAAACAATGCAATTTAAATCGTTTAGTCATTGCTGGTGGTGTTAGTGCCAATAAGGCGTTAAGAGAAGAATTAGCAGAAATTACTAAAAAGTTAGGTGGGGAAGTTTTCTATCCTAGGCCTGAGTTTTGTACTGATAACGGCGCTATGATTGCCTACGCGGGTTTACAACGCCTAAAAGCCGGTGTTGATACCGACTTAACCTTTAAGGCAACACCACGTTGGCCCTTAGATACCTTGCAGCCCGTTTAAGCTTGCAGGTTGGTGATTAAAACCGGTGATAAAGGCTACTTCTTGGTAAAAGATATTTTGCTTTCTTTGCCCTGTAGTAGTCTAACAATATTGTCTTTATGTCTAAGTATGATCAGCGCTGATAACATCAATACAGGGTAGACATAAATGGGTTTTAATAACCAAGTATACAGTGGCGCTATTGATAAGGTAACAATGGCGGCCAAACTCGAATAGCGGCTAACTTTAGCGACCAACAACCAGGTTAAAATAAGTAGACCACCTAAGTCCAAACCAATAGGTAATAACACACCAAATGCCGTAGCAACAGCTTTACCACCCTCGAAATTAAAAAATATTGGGTACATGTGACCTAAACAAGCGGCGAGAGCAATCATACCTAGATACAAGGGATCTAAGCCTAAGAAATAACCACCCCAAACCGGTAATGTGCCTTTAAGTATGTCAAAAAGCAGCACAGATGCCGCAACAAATTTATTACTTATACGTAAGACATTTGTCGCACCTGGATTTTTTGAACCTGCTGAGCGGGGATCCGGTAAGTGCAGTAATTTGCAAATTAAAATGGCACTCGAAATTGAACCTACTAAGTAAGCCATAACCACCATTAAAAACGTTACAAGTAGACTACTGATACTAAGCTCCTTCTCAAACAGGTGTTAGCAAAGTTATAAAAAAATTTATTCTTTTTAGCTTTTTGACATTGTAGCGCGATGTTTACTAGTTTTTCTAGACCTGCACAGGTAAACTCGCCATTTATTTTCTAAAGTATGTTGTGGCGATTGCGGGGTATATCTCGATAATGCAATGGCTAAATACTGCCAAACCATGTAAGGGTTTTAGTGTGGATAAAGTCTATATTGAAGGGTTAACCTTTCAAACAACCATCGGTTTCTTCCAGTGGGAAAAAGAAATAAAGCAAACACTTGTTATTGATTTAGTGATGGGCTGGAATACGGCGCAAGCAGCAGAAAATGACGAATTAGCTAAAACACTTGATTACGCGACAATTTCTGAAGCCATTGTTGAGTTTGCTAACGCTAACCCAGTAGATTTAATTGAAACGCTTGCCGAACGTATTGCCAGCTTTCTTATCGCTGAATATAAAATCCCTTGGCTGCGTCTAAAGGTAATGAAACCGACTGCGGTGCATAATGCGACTACGGTAGCTGTTGAAATAGAACGTGGCGAACAGTTGTCAGGCCAAGTATTGTAATGGCTGAAATCTATATTTCGCTGGGTAGTAACATAAATCGTCAACATTATATTGAACAAGGGTTGCATGCTTTAACCGATGTATTTGGCCCGCTCACCTTATCTTCATTATTTGAAAGTGAAGCTGTCGGCTTTGCTGGTAAAGCTTTTTACAATATGGTGGCTGGAGTAAGTACTGAGTTTACTTTGACTGAAGTGGCGGCAATACTGCGTGAAATAGAGTTTGCGCACGGTAGAAACCAAGACGCTAAAAAATTTAGTCCGCGGACCTTAGATTTAGATTTATTACTTTATGATGACATTATTGCCGACTCTCCAGCGCAAATACCGCGTGATGAAATTAGCAAAAATGCTTTTGTATTGTGCCCGTTAGCTGAAGTTGCAGGGCATTTGGCTCACCCGATTATTGGCCAGTGTTATGACAAGTTATGGCAACAATATGATAAAAGCCAACAAAAGTTAAAAACAGTGGCTTTTATTTGGCCAAAAAAATAAGAAAAATAAGGAAATATACCCCCAATGAGCACAATTGAAGTTTTTATTTTAGCGCTAATTCAAGGTTTAACTGAGTTTTTGCCTATTTCTAGTTCAGCACATTTAATCTTACCCTCAGTAGTTTTCGGCTGGAAAGATCAAGGCTTAGCGTTTGATGTTGCCGTGCATGTTGGCAGTTTGCTGGCCGTAGTGCTTTATTTTCGCAAAGAAGTGGGCTGCATGGCTGTAGCTTGGTTTGCCACTTTAAAAGGTGAGCGAAATAATTTTGATGGTAAATTGGCTTGGTGGATTATTTTTGCCACCATCCCCGCTGGTTTATTTGGTTTACTTGGTAAAGATTTTATTGAAGAGCATTTACGCAGTGCACTTGTTATTGCCGCCACAACACTATTATTTGGTTTTTTGCTTGGCTTTGCTGATATTAAAGCTAAACAAAATAAAAGCATTGAAAATTTAGGTTTTAAAGGTGCCATGTTAATCGGCTTAGCACAGGCTATTGCGTTAATACCGGGCACATCGCGCTCTGGTATTACCATGACTATCGGCTTGATGTTAGGGTTAAGCAGAGAAAATGCCGCGCGTTTTTCATTTTTATTATCGATTCCAGCTATTGCCATGGCGGGCAGTTATTTAACTTTAAAGTTAATTTTGGAAGCCGGCGCGGTAGATTGGTCAGCCATGGGCCTAGGTAGTATATTGGCCTTTGTTAGTGCTTATGCCTGTATTCACTACTTTCTTATTTTAGTGGGTAAGTTCGGCATGATGCCATTTGTTATTTATCGCTTAGTGCTTGGTGCTGGTCTGCTTTGGTTTGTTGCCGGATAATGGTTATAATATATTCAACTTATGAAAAATGCGCTTTTAGCGCATTTTTCATATCTACATGTATTTTTTTAGATACCAAAAGGGTAGTTTGCTACCGCTTTTGGTATTGTTTTATCACTATTAGTCGTACTAATGCCCATTGTACTTTCTAATGTTGCTAATAAATTTTAGCGATTAATATAGTGATAGATATTCAGCCAATAAAAAAGTGAGAAGTTTGATGGATTTGTCTCTAACTGAAGAACAAATAATGATTCAAGATATGGCCCGAAAATTTGCCGATAGTGAATTAGCACCTGTAGCCGCACAGCTTGATGAAACAAGAGATCAAAGTTTGTTTTTAAAAAATTTAGCGCAACTAAATGCACTCGGCTTTATGGGCCTAAATATTAAAGCTGAATATGGTGGCGTTGAAGCGGGTAGTGTTGCTTTTAGCTTGGCGATTACAGAATTAGCGCGCGCTTGTGCATCAACCGCTGTGACAACCTCAGTGACTAATATGGTCGCCGAAGTTATTCAAGCGGTAGGTAACGATGAACAAAAAAGTAAATACTTGCCAAAAATTTGCAGTGGTGAGTATCGTGCGGGTGGCTTTTGCTTAAGTGAAGCGGCGGCAGGCTCAGATCCCGCGGGGATGAAAACGCAAGCCGTTAAAGACGGTGATGACTATCTTATTAGTGGTAGTAAAATTTATATTACTAGTGGCTCGTTTGCTGATGTATTCGTGGTTTGGGCCGTTACCGATCTAGCAGCAAAAAAAGGTAAGGGTATTTCGTGCTTTATTGTTGAAGCCGGTACCGCGGGTATGACTATTGGTAAGTCGGAAGAAAAAATGGGTCAAAAAGCGTCGCCAACCAATGAAGTGCATTTTGACCGTTGTCGTGTGCCAGCATCGGCCATGATGGGCGCTGAAAATAAAGGCTTTGGTGTTGCGGTTGGGGAGTTGGCTGGTGGTCGTATCGGTATCGGTTCATTAGCCTTAGGTATTGGCCTTGCTGCACTTGATTATGCCAAAGATCATATTGTTGAGCGAAAACAGTTTGGTCAATCACTGTCAAACTTTCAAGGCCTACAATGGACGTTAGCAGAACGTTATACTGAGATGGAAGCCGCACGATTACTTCTGATGCAAGCAGCTTATACTAAAGATCAAGGCCAACCATTTGGGATGGCAGCTTCAATGGCTAAGTTGTTTGCCGCTGAAAAAGCTAATAAAGCTTGTTATGATGCCTTACAGCTTATGGGTGGAGCCGGTTATATTAGAGAATATCCACTGGAGCGTATGGCGCGCGATGTGCGTGTAACATCAATCTATGAAGGCACCAGTGAAATTCAAAAAGTGATCATTGCTCGAGAATTATTGCAAAAAATCTAAGTACTTACATCGGTGATTTAAAACGGAGATGAGCTTTGCTGATGTCCGTTTTTTTATGCTTTTTTTATGCTTTTTTTTTGTTTATGTTTGTTTTATAGGTTAATAGACAGCCTACATCAGAATATGCAAAGCAAAGCTGACACCATTTAACGGTTTGTATTATAGCGTGCGCAGCAGTATAAATAATCTCATATAGGAGCATTAAGGCTTAGGGTTTTAAAGTTTAGTGTTTAATATTTTGTCCCTGTAACGCATGTTCTGAGCTAAAATTTTTGCTATCACGCTATAATCCTCAATTGTCTTGTTTTTGACTTGCTCTTTGTTGAGTCGTTATAAATATTTAGCCCCGCTGCTTGTATCTTTGGTGCTTTGCCCCAATTTAACTACATATATCTTTATTATTGGAACTGCATTGATGACAAATTCTCTTGCGATCAACTTAGAAAACTTTCAACAAGTTATTATTGAAACATCAAAAACTAAACTGGTATTGGTCAGCTTTTGGGCTCAGCAAATTCCAGAAAGTGTTGAATTACGCGACAAGTTGGCGATGGCATTAGCTAATTGTAGCGACACACTCTTGTTTACCACAGTCGATTGCGAAAGCCAGGGACAAATTGCTCAGCAGTTTGGTATTCAAAGCCTACCAACGGTAATTTTAGTACAAGATGGCCAGCCACTTGATGGGTTAACTGGACCACAAACCGATGCAACAATTAATGATTTTTTGGATAAATATTTACCAAAACAGCAAGATGTTTTATTAGCAGAGGCGAAAACACTATTAGCAGAAAATAAAGTGTCGGAAGCATTTCCTATTATCACTCAAGCCTATCAGCTTGATACTGAACGTGCTGATATTAAGTTTGTGCTATCAGATGTTTATATTCAAACTGGTAAAATTACTGAAGCAGAGGCACTACTAAAAAGTATTAAAATGATCGATCAAGACAGTGCTTATCAATCTTTAATGGCAAAATTAGAATTAGCTACTCAAGCTGCCGACTCTCCTGAAATTCAAGCACTTGAGCAACAGTTAGCCAGTGATGCTGATAATGTCCAATTACAACAAAAATTGGCGGCGCAATATAGCCAAGTTAATCGCCATGACGATGCACTGATGATGCTGTTTTTGTTAGTGCAAAAAGATGGTGCCGACATTGCTAGTAAAGATTTACTGCTTGATGTGCTTAAATCGTTACCTGAGGGTGATGCATTGGCGAGTAAATATAGACGTAAGCTTTATACCTTGATGTATTAAGTCGTTAGTTTAATCTAGCGCGGATTTAAAACTAAATTAACCTAGCTTATATTGGATTTTACTCAACGCATAGCAAGTAAATTGTCATGCGTTTTTTTATGAGCAAATTTTTATTAGTTGTCAGATAAGGCGAGTTAAATTACTTGATGTTATATCGCTACAGCGATTAAGTTTCATTTTTTAACAAGTATGAAAACTCACTTAAAAATTTTTGAATTTTTTTTGCTACAACCAGCTGACAGTACTTATTTTCTGGGTTGTTGGTGACATAATCTTGATGATAGTCTTCCGCACTGTAAAAATTAGTGGCGGCTTTCACGACAGTGACTATTGTTTGCTCAACGTATTGCTGTGCATGCAATTGAGCAATTTTTTTTTTCGCTACCACTTGCTGTGCAGCGGTGTGACATAAAATCGTTGAGCGATATTGACTACCTATATCGTCACCTTGACGGTTTAGAGTTGTCGCGTCGTGAATAGCAAAAAAAACCGTTAATAACTGCTCAATAGCTAACAGTGATGGGTTAAAAGTTATTTGTACTACCTCTGCGTGATTAGTGATGCCGCTACAAACTTGCTCATAGCTTGGGTTGATAATATCGCCATCGGCATAACCACATGTTACCGATAGTACACCTTTAATTCGGTTAAAAATATTCTCAACGCACCAAAAACAGCCGGCGCCTAAAGTAATTGTTTCGTTGCTCACTACTCATTTCCTTGTTAAATTTTGCTTAGGTTAACTGAAAGTAGATTTTCAGTCAGATATAAAGACGTTTAGACGTCTATTAACTTTATTCTAAGAAGGTAACACTTAGCCGTTTAGATGTCCATATCTTTTGTTGTTTAAGTTATGGTTGGTACTAGCTGAGTCAGTAGTAGTGTTGATATAGTTTTTAGGCAGGCTGGCCGGCAGCTATGGCGATGTTAGCATGAGTTCATTCAACACAAGTTAACCATATATGTCGTTACTATTGCCATGACCTGATGTTATGCGGTTAGTCTAGTTATCAGTAAATAAGTGACTTAGAACTAGTGTTGTAGTTAGCTCTAGGTGTTATAAATATCAGTTATTAGGCGATAAGTTATAGGCAATCTGTTGATGAAATCGTCAGGTTAATTGCTCCTTTTTGGTTGGAATTTCAAGCTCTTTGGCAAATAAATACATGGCTTGTTCTATTTGATTGATAAATTTCTCATAGTTTTTTCTTCGCCACTATGGCAATCAGCAACAAAGATTAGTTGCACGTTATCAACCAATTCATGCGCTTGCCATCTACTGATAATACCACAGGGGCTTTTTTTGGGGGTGTAGCCTAACATTTGCAATTCGCCCACTTTCAAGACTAAATCATGCAAACTATGCCTAACAATGGGGACTAAACCATTAGCGATAAGTGCGCCATTATTTAAGTTAAAATGTTTTGCTACCAATGAACAAGTGTTGGTTAAATAAGTACCAAGTGGGTTATAGGGATCGGTTGCTGAGGAACCTATATCAACTAACTCAGCAATCCTATGATCAAGGTGTAAGTCGATTATGGCGTAAGTGATTGATGACATACTTTCTGCTAATGTAATATTTTGACTTGCATACCCTTTGTTTTATTGGTTTAAATTTATGAACTTGGCTAGTTTTTTAGTCTTTATTCTTAGCAAAAATATCGTAAGTAAGATGTTGGTGGTCGCGCATACGGATACCCGTTATGGGTAAGTCTATTTGCGGGGAAAAATGTTCTCATCGTACTTTTACCCCTTTATGTAAATTGGCTGCTCCGGCACTGATATCAGGTCCAGAGGCTAAAAATACTAAGGTAATTTTTTGCTTTAATATTGGCATCAAAAAATGAATTTTGCAGTACAGGCTGATTTGGATCGTAATAAAAGATGATTTGTTGTTTTGTTTGCCATTGGTGCACTTCTTGACTGTAACGGACACAAACCTACTTGTCGTTGGCAACCCATATTCTGTTTTTAACGCCATAGTTCTTACTTAAGGTAAACAGTAAGTTTGCCAGGGTTTGATCACAAGCATAATAATTTATACTACCGCTATTATTAACCTGTGTCGGTAATTGCGAAAGCAGTTGCTCTGTTAAGGTGAATTCGGCCAAAATATACTGATTATCATGGGCATTAGTCGGTATAGTAAGCTTTTACTGCAGCACTGTGTTTCCTAACCATTGACATAATAATTCCCCCAAAGAAAAATTTAGGTATCATCTTGATACCAGTCAAGTTGTAAATATGAGCAAAACTATAAACACTCGCGGTGACATTTTATGCCAACGCATGAGCAATAACTAATAACATCTAGGGGCTCAACTGAGCATGAGTAACTTATGTCGATAAATAATAATGCAGATTTAATTGCGGCGGTAAATCAGATCATGCCATTTGGCAAATATAGTGGCAGAAAGTTGCTGCAACTGCCTGAGCCTTATTTAGTTTGGTTTCACCGTAAGGGATTTCCAGAAGGAAAGTTAGGTCAACAGTTGGCCCTCATTTACGAAGTTAAACTTAATGGTTTAGAAGCGATGTTAAAACCTTTATTAAGGGGGTAGGGTTATTCATAGTGCTTTGTCATTAATACAGTTGTAGCCTTATTTACATCAATTTGTTATCTAATTTATGGTTTTAAGAACGGTTAATTATAGGTGGTTTTATAACGAATTGTTTTGCAATGAATAGTTAATTATGGTGTTTTACACTGGACTATCTTGTCTATAAACAAGGGTAAAAGTTGTGTAATTAACTATGGTATCAACTTGCATTCACCGTATTGTTGTTCTTAAATTAACTATTGATTGAAGTAATACTAAGAAAGTATAGAGAAAGTATAGAGAAAGTATGAGACATAAACTTTCAGCGATATTTCTTTGGTTATTATATAAAGTATTAGACGGTTATAAAACAGTTAACGGTGAGGTGTTATATATGAAAAGACAGAAACGCGATAAATTAGGCAGAGCACATTCAAATGGCTATCAAGCTGGCCTCTGTGGCAGAACCAAGAAACATTGCCCGTACCAGAATACCGACGTTAAGTCAGAGTGGCTTGGTGGTTGGCGTGAGGCCTTGACCGATAGAAGTATGGGGTTGTTTAAATAATACATTTTATGCCACTAAACTGAGTTGTATAAGCACATTTGAGCCTGCAATATATTTTTTGCACAGTGTCGTATTATTTTCATTTTTAGTGGCAAGTTATTTACTTATTATTTGCATCTAAGCTTGATACAAAGTTATGAGAGCGAAAGACTTATTATCGGGTAACTTACATTTATACTATGGCGTAGTTGAATATCTTCAGAGTTTTTTCCACAAGTTTTAGCCTTAATTGTGCTAATTTTTTATTAGTTGCTCTAACTGTGTTTTGTAGCCATACAATTGCCACTTTTTTGTTGTCATTAATAACGTATAATCTGTTTATATTTAGCTGTCCGATAAAGTAAAAAAACCTATGACCATACTTTCAATGATAGTGGCCCATGCCAATAATCGTGTAATCGGTAAAAACAATGACATGCCTTGGCACTTACCAGCCGATTTGGCCTATTTTAAAAAAACTACTTTAGGTAAGCCCATTATTATGGGGCGAAAAACTTATCAATCTATTGGTCGGCCTTTGCCGGGGCGGAAAAACATTGTTATTTCGCGTGATAATAACTTTCGAGCCGAGGGAGTTGAGGTGGTTAATTCTGTTGATGCCGCTTTAGCTTTGGTTGTTGATAGCGCAGAAGTTATGGTAATTGGTGGTGGCGCTATTTACCAACATTGTTTAGCGGTGGCGCAACGACTTTATATTACTCATATTAATGCTGCTATTGATGGTGATACTCACTTTCCTGAATATGATTTAACTGTTTGGCAAAAAGTTACTAGTGATATCCGCCCCAGTGATGAAAAAAACCCATATCAGTTAGATTTCTCGGTGTATGAAAAAATTTAAAAATAAGCTAGGCATAATAGCTAAGTGATTAAAAATCACTTAGCGGTCAATAAATTATAGCCATTTGAAATAAAGATTGTTAGACATAAAAAAGAGCGCCTAAGCGCTCTTTTTGTTATTTAAGGTTAGGTAAAACTAAAGCTTAAATTCTCGTACTGACTGTTGTAATTCTTCAGCTAAGCGGGCAACTTCACTGCTGGCTTCTGCGGTTTGCTTGGAGCCGGCTGTTGTTTGTTCAGCAATAGTGACAATTGACTCTAGGTTTTCGCTTATTTCATGAGCAACAACACTTTGTTCCTCAGCGGCTGTTGCTATTTGCGAGCTACGGTCAAAGGCTTCATGCACCGCGTGTGTAATAGTATCAAGTGATTGTTCGGCTTGAATACTTTGTTCAACACAGTTCTTTGCTTGCTTTTTACCTGTATTCATCACTACCACGGCTTCTTCTGCACCGGTTTGTAGTACTTCAATCATATTTTGAATTTCTTGGGTAGACACTTGGGTTCTGCTCGCCAATGTTCTCACTTCATCAGCGACCACAGCAAAGCCTCGACCTTGCTCACCGGCACGAGCAGCTTCTATCGCTGCGTTTAGTGCTAATAAGTTAGTTTGCTCTGCAATACCTCTGATCACATCAAGAATGCCACCAATTGATGCGCTATCTTGTTGCAATTTATTAATGACTTGCGAAGCAGAGTCTACTTCATTAGCTAATAGCTCAATAGTTTGGCGGTTATGACCAGAAATAACTTTAACCCGCTCAGATTCGTCATCAGCATGTTTGATTTCAACTAAGGCATCATTTGCACTCGATAACACACTTTGTGCCGTACTGCTCATTTCAGTGGTAGCAGACGCCGCTTGTTCTACTTGCGTGCGTTGCTCTTCAATAGCTTTGGTACTTTGGGCGGTTACTGTCGACGTTTGCTCAGCTGCTGTTGCTAGCTGGGTTGAACGACTAACAATACTTTGAATTAAGTTGCGTAAACTATCGATTAATAAGTTGCAGTTAGCGGAAAGCTGAGCGAACTCATCATTACCACTTTCATCTAGTTTGTGAGATAAGTCACCAGACGCAACAATATTGAGCATTTTATTTACTCGTCTTAATGGGCGAATAATGCTCGTTAATGTTACCCACGCGATCACTATAGCCAGCACAATAGAAATTAAGGTGATAATAAGGGTATTAAGTGTGCCGTCAGATACTGATGTTTTCACTAAATCGCCAGTTGCAATGGCTGTTTTATTAGCTAAATTTACTTGTGTGGCCAATATGGTATTAGCACTATTAATACCATTTTCTGCCAGTTGTAAACTTGCTTTTGCTGTAGCAATTGCGTTTAGTTGATTATTTTTATGGGTAAAAATTCTTTCACTGCCAATCAGGTAACCTTGCAATGCTGAAAAGCTATCGGATAACTTATTAGCAATATTAGTCACACCTTGTTGCTTTAATTCATTAGCGACATCATAGATTGAATTATCAATATCATTAAATGTGTTTTCGATTTGACTGGCAACCAGTGATGCAGATTGTTGATCTTTAATATCATGATAATTCAGTGATGAACTAACCATGTTATTGAGTAAGGTCTCTAAGCGTTCAGCTAAACTAACCGCACGTTGTAATTTTGTTGTTGCAAGTTTATGGTCGCCAAGATCTAATAAAATAGTTGCCATGTCGTCGGCTTTTTCTTCGATAATATATATTTTATCTAGCAAAATCAGGTGTTGCTCTATGGCAAATTTTCTATTGCGAAGTACAGTGTCGATTTCTTTCTCTAAGCTATTGTAAACCGGATCTACTTGACGTAAGTTTTCGATTAAACTAGCTTCGTCTCGAACAATATCTTTTAAACGCTTGAGCTGAGTTTTAAATTCACTTTTCTCTTTATCAAAAGTGTTAAAATTTTCTGCCAATGGTGCTAGTGCTGTTTGGTAATATGCGCGCAGCGTTAGGTTGCCAATAAAGGCTAGATCGTTCGCTAACTTGTTGCTTGTTTTTAAAGTCGGTATCGCTAGTTCATTTTGCTGTTTTGTAGCATCGCCAATAGTATTTAAACTATTCCATGATATTACGCTGGTTAAAATGAGTAAAAGCGAAATAATGGTGAAGCCACCAATTATTTTTGTTGCTACGGTTAAGTTCATAGATCCCACCAATATATAAATTAAATTATACTTAGATCACATAATAAATAATAAGCGTTATTACCTATCTAGGTGATCATTCATTATTAGACTACAAAGGAATGTACATATATCTTTTCGCTAGTATAACAAGCTAAGTTATATTTTAAACCAATGCCATGCATTATTTTGTTTTTGTATGTGCTTGTTCAATAAATATTTTTTTATCATGCCATCTTAGCATTGTCAGGTGTTGTCCCCAGACACAACCTGTATCAAGTGCATATATATTATTGGCTGGGCAATACCCCATCAAAGCAGCCCAATGGCCAAATATCCATTGGGTATTATCATTAATATGACCAAAATCAAACCAGGGAGATAATGCTTTTGGAGCGCTGGAGGGACTTTCTTTACAGCTAAAGTCTAAACTACCGTCAGCAAAGCAATAGCGCATACGGGTTAGCGAATTGATGGTAAATCTAAAGCGAGCAAGTTCATCGTCAGCCTTCAGCCAACTGATAGGTTGTTCGCCATACATGTTGCTTAACCACGTATGGCTTGCTGAAGAGGTTAAATGCTGTTGTGCGATTTTGGCTTGTTTAAGTGCTTGTTGAGGTGTCCACTGCGGAGAAAGACCCGCATGGCTCATATAAGTCTCTTCATCAGGCAATTTTTGAATAAGTGGCTGTTGAATTAACCAGTGCATTAGTTCTGCTACGTCTGGAGCTGATAATAATAGCGCTAGATGATCTTGCTTTTTCACTTTTTTAATACCGTGATAAACGGCAAGTAAGTGTAAGTCATGATTACCTAAAACCACTTTAGCACTTTGCCCAAGCGATTTAATAAAGCGCAAGGTTTCAAGAGAATTAGGCCCGCGGGCGACTAAATCACCGGCAACATAAAGTTGGTCACTAACATTGGAAAAGCCCACTTGAGTTAATAACGCCTTTAGTTCGCTATAGCAGCCTTGAATGTCACCGACGAAATAAACAGCCATTAGTGCTCTCTAGTTTAATATATTGGGCTTTGCTAAGCGAAACAGTGGGATTGCAACTTGCACTAACTTAGCTGACTTTCTTTGCATGTGGTAGTGCCCTTGCATATTACCTAAAGGAGACTTTAATACACAGCCACTGGTATAGGTAAAATTTTGGCCGGCCTTAATAAAAGGTTGCTGACCAATAACACCTTCACCTGATACAGTGCTAGATTCACCGTTAGCGTCAGTAATTAACCAATATCGACTGAGCAGTTGCACAGTTTCATCACTGTTATTTGTTACGGTAACAGTGTAACTAAAGACAAATTGTTGTTCTGCTTCGATAGACTGTTGCGCTAGATAGTCACTAACGACACTGACTTCAATATCAGCAACTGTTGCTACTTGGTTATCATTCATTGTTAAGCTCTATTGGGTTGTCAGTAACAAAATTAGCTAACATGACAAAATCGGCTAAGGCTAAATTTTCAGCACGCAGTCCTGGATCAATGCCTAACGCGGTTAACTGTTCAGCAGAAATCAGATTTTTAAAACTGTTCCGAATGGTCTTGCGACGCTGATTAAATGCCGCTAAGCAAACTTTATTGAGCGAGTTAATATCCTTAACAGGATTCTTAATTACTTTATGCGGTATTAATCTGACAATGGCCGAGTCTACTTTAGGTGCAGGTTTAAAGGCTTCAGGGCCTATTTCCATCACAGGTATAACTTGGCATTGGTATTGTGTCATGATGGACAAACGACCATAAGCTTTACAGTTTTCACCCGATGCCATGCGTTGTACAACTTCTTTTTGCAGCATAAAGTGCATATCTTTCACTTTATCTTTAAAAGTCAGTAAGTGAAAAATCAGCGGGGTTGAAATGTTATAAGGCAAATTACCAAAAATACGTAATGGTTTTTCGTCACTGGCTAATTGGGAAAAATCAAATTTTAAAGCATCTTCTTCATAGATAGTTAACTTAGCCGCTAAAAATGGATGATGACGTAATCTATGTGCCAAATCTCGGTCTAACTCAATGACGCTGAGTTGACCCGCACGTTCGATAACAGGTTCGGTAAGTGCGCCTAATCCTGGCCCAATTTCGACTAAATTTTCATTGGGCTCTGGATTGATAACGTCAACAATATTGCTGATGATGGCGTCATTATGTAAAAAGTTTTGTCCAAAACGTTTTTTGGCTTGATGACCTAAATGGGAATTTTTACTCATAGTATTTTTTTGCTCGAATTAATCTTCTACATGGTTGTTAGCTAAGGTTATCGCTGTGTTTATCGCTTCTTTGAAACTACCAACATCTGCTTCATCGGTGCCAGCCAAATCTAAGGCGGTACCGTGATCAACAGATGTTCTGACGAATGGCAGTCCTAAAGTAATATTTACCGAAGAGCCAAAACCTTTATATTTAAGTACCGGTAAACCCTGATCATGAAACATAGTCAATATGGCATCAGCATCATCCAAGTATTTAGCTTGGAAAATGGTATCAGCAGGCAAGGGTCCAATAAGGTTCATGCCTTCTAAACGCAATTCGTCTAAAGCGGGGATCATCACATCGATTTCTTCACGGCCGAGATGGCCGTCCTCACCGGCATGCGGGTTGATGCCACAAACATAAATTTTAGGATCATCAATGCCAAATTTCTCAATCAAATCTCGATGCAATATACGCGTAACTTTTTGTAGCCTTTCGTGTGTGATGGCTTTGGAGACATAGGCTAAAGGTATATGAGTAGTGACTAGCGCAACTCTTAATCCTTCTGTCGCTAACATCATTACCACATCAGAACAGTTTGCTTGATTAGCAAAATATTCGGTATGGCCGCTAAACGCGATGCCGGCTTTGTTGATTAAACCTTTGTGAACAGGGCCAGTAACTACCGCATCGAATTCGCCAGAAATATTTTTCTCACTGGCAATACGCAAGGTTTCGACTACGTAGCGACCATTGTTAGCGTTAAGTACGCCAGGCTCGCAGATATCTTCCAATGCTACCGGTAATACAATCAGTGTTCCGGCTTTATGCGCGGTTATTTCATCATCGGCGTTATAATGCTTAATCATCAGTGGCAAGTTTAATAATTTTGCCCGTGCGATTAATAACTCAGGAGATACAACCGCAACCATTTGCATAGGCCAATCTTGCTGTGCGACTTTTATCATCAAATCTGGGCCAATACCTGCAGGCTCTCCGGGTGTTATTGCTATTCGTTTTAACACTATTTTTTACCTATTTCTAAAACTTCTATATACGCTTCGTCACGTAATTCTTTGATCCAACGTGCACCTTCCATACCGAATTTACGGTTGTAAAGCAGTTGGTAAACGCGGTTCTCATTCATTTGCTCAGTGGCGTCTAATGTTCTACGACCAGTTAATTTAGCAATGTGCCAACCAAAAGACGAACGAAATGGTTTATGCACTTCATCAATGTCTAAACTTGCCAATGCTTCGGCAAAGGCGGGATCATATTTACTTGGCTCTGACCAACCTAAGTCGCCACCACGAACAGAGGTAGGCCCCTCAGAGTACTCTTTGGCAAGCTCAGCAAAGTCAGCTTCACCAGCTGTTAATTTGTCGACAAAACCTTGTAATAAAGCTTCTGCTTTGGCTTCACTGAGAATAATAGAGGGCTTAATTAAGATGTGACTTGCTTTTACTTCTTCAACTTCCATGGTTTTGCGACCACGAATATCGACTAATTTGACGATACTAAAACCTAAGCCAGTACGGATGGGGCCAAAAATACTGCCCTTTTCTTGACCATCAACTACTTTAGAAAATAAGGTTGGCATTTCATTAATCGTTTTCCAACCTAAATCACCACCCTCAAGGGCACTTCCGCCACCAGATGAGGTCATAGCAATATTAGTAAAGTCGCTGCCGTTATTTAATAATTCAAGCACTTTCTCAGCGCGTACTTTAGCCGCGCTGATATCCACTTGTTTTGGATTATTAGGAAACTCAATTAATATATGACCTAAACGATACTCTACATCAGCATTCGTTTGTGCTTTCATGACCGACAATAGGTTAGCGACTTCTTGTGGTGAGATATAAATGCGCCGACGTAAACTAGCGCGTCGAACTTCGCCTGAAATTAACTCGTTACGAATACTCTCACGATATTTTTCATAATCTAGGCCATCTGCAACAAGTGATTGGCGAAACTCTTCAAGTGATTGCTTATTCTCTTGTGCCATATTTGATATGGTTTCATCAAGTTGGGCATCACTGATCTGAACGCCCATGCGCTCACCCAGTTGTGAGATTATTGCGTCATTAATTAATTTTTCCATCACTTGAATACGTAAAGCGCGATCTGATGGTAAGGTTTGGTTATTTTTTTTTGCTTGTATAGTAATAGAGGCGATCAGGTCTTTAACTTCAGACTCTAATACAACACCACTATTAACTACCGCTGCGACTCGGTCTAGTTCAACCTCAACGGCCATACATTTCCCCAGTGAGCTTAAAATAAACACCGAGCTAAGCAGTAATAATTTCAATGAATTTTTCATGTAACGTAGGTTTCTTTTAATTAGTTATTGAGGAAGTAAGGGCGTTTATAGCCGAATATACTTGAGTTAAACATATCTCCAACACTGTTGGACGATTTATTGCTATTTATACCATTATATACAAACTGAATATTAAAACTGCTATCAAATGCATCTCGATTTTCGTTTATGTTACCCGTGTCGTCAATGGTCGAATTAATATTGCGATGGTAGGTAAAGCGAATACCCCAACAGCAGCTACTATATTCAAGGCCAGCATAACTTTCGATACTGCGTTTACCTTGCAAGTCTTGGCTAAATCGGCCAACAATTTGCCAGCGCTGTGCAATCTTAATATTAGTGGCTAAAGACATTTGCTCTAATGACTCTCCTGAGACATCACGCGCATATCGATGGTTCAATTGAATTGTTTGATTATCGGAAAATAAATAATCAAATGAGGTTTGGCTTTTATTAGTCACGCCTAAATCGCTGTTGTATTGAATGTCAGAACTAAATTGCCATTGGCGATTTATGTGGACAAAAATATCGGCAGCGAATGCTGATTTATCCACTAAAGCCTCTTGGTCGCTATCGTCAACGTTACTATCGTTTAAATAAACGATTCGTCCTAAACTAAAGCGTAGCACTTCAGTATTATCTGCCGTTAATAGTCGACTTGTTACCCCCCAAGATACTTGATTGGCTTGTGCTATGCGATCAATGCCGCTGAAACGGCGGTCGCGAAATAAACCGTTATAGTCATCTTGCAATCTTGTTGTATCGTAAATACCGATATTGTTTTGTTCTTGCTCTGGAATATAAAGATATTGCAATTGTGGCTCTAATGTTTGGTTATAGCCTTGATTAAATAAGGTTAAGCTGCGGTCGAAGTTTACCCCACCATGGAGACGTATTTTTGGTAAAGTTCTACTGATATTTTTTTCTAACAGACTACCAGTACGAATATTTTTCTGGTTGTAATTGGTTTGAAGTACCTTAAACTCTGAATTTAAAAACCAGGCAGGGGTAACTATGGGATATAACAAGCCCGCTTCTACATGGTACCTTTGTGCGGTGGGCTTGGTTTTATCTGCGGTATCAAAGCTTGAAAACTCAGAATAAAGATCCAAAACACCATCAAAATTAGCTAATGATTGCTGAAGGCTGAATTCTATTTGCGGTAAGGTTTTGTAACTCAGTTGATGGTTTCCCAACAGCTCAAAATCTTGCATTTTGATCGTCGTTTGCCAGTTATCGGCAAAATAGGCAAGCTCACCAATTTGATAAAGATAAGCGTCATTGGCGCTAAATTGATCACTGCCTAAATCAACTAGGTAATTATCATCACTGATAGCGGTATAATCAACATGAGCCCTAAACCGTTCTGAAAATGTACCAATATGTTGAAGTCGTGCTAAATATCGTGCGTTATCATTATTAATCAGTTTTGTGTCTTTATTGAGATATTCAACATCAATTTGTCCTGATTGTAAGTCCTGTAAATACCTAAACTGAGTGATTAATTGTGTGCCTCTTTGTGACATATAACGCGGTGTAATGGTCGCATCGATGTTTTCTGCAATGTTGACATAATAAGGGGTCTCAATCTCTAAACCTGAACTATTGGAGGTACTGACTGTTGGGTATAAAAAGCCTGACATTCGGTCATTACTGAGTGGCATAGTTATATAGGGAATATATAAAATTGGGATATCAAAAAGGCTAAAGCGTGCATGATAAGCTTCAAGCGATTTTTTATCTGATGAAATGGTAATTTCACTGGCCCGCATTTGCCAATCAGGTACGGCGTCGTAACAGGTGGTGAAGCTTGAGTCGAGAAAGCTTAAGGTTTTACCATTACCATTAATGTTGATTTTTTTTGCATTACCATGACCAGCAGAGCCATTGAGTTGATACGAAGCTGCGTTCAGTGAGGTAGTTTTTTTCAGCTGGTTGATATTGAGCGAGTCGGCAAATATATCAATGCCTTTATTTTGAAAGTGAATGTCGCCATTTGCATCGACCGTTGCTGTGTCGCGGTTGACCGTTAATTGCTCAGCAACAATTGATTTATCTTGATTTAATAAAGTAACACCACCGGAAAAGGCCGCATATTGACCTTTTTTTATGGTTGAGGTGGTAGAGATAATAGTAAAGTTTTCGTTGAGCTGCTTACCGGTTTCGTCAGCAATATTTGCGTAGAATGGAATAGGGCATTGGCTGGCTAGATTAGTATTTATTTCAGTATTTTGCGCCTTACTACCAAATGTAAACGATATCAGGCAGACAAAGATAATTTTGTTTAGGGAAAAGCGCATTTATGGTCCGGATAATTAACTTGAAAAATACAAAGCCTAGATTTAGAACGGCATTTTACCGCTAATAGCGATAATATAGCAATTTTCATTAGTCTGCTAATTAGTTATATTGGCATAATCATTGGCATAATTTTTTTTAGAGCGATATTTCATTGAGTAACTTAAGAGCTAGAGATTTATTACAGTGGCTAGAAAGTCACTTTTTTGCAGAAAATATTAGCCTAATCCCCTTAACTGGAGATGCAGGTTTTCGACGATACTTTCGCTTTCACTATCTAAATCAGTGCTACATAGCGGTTGATGCACCAGTAAAGTCATCAAATAATCAAGCGTTTGTCGATGTGCAGCAAATTTTGCAGGATCTTGGGGTAAATGTGCCTAACATAATAGCCGTAGACCTTAAAAACGGTTTTCTTTGTCTGAGTGATTTTGGTGATACGGTATTGGCTGAAAGACTATCCAGTAAAAACATGCAGCGTTATTATGCCAAAGCGATTATTGAGCTGAGCAAGATGCTTAAATGCAAACCAGCAGTCGTGGCAAAATTGCCTGATTATAATGCAGCATTTATTCTGACTGAATTGACAATATTTAACGAATGGTTGTTAGAAAAACATTTAGGGATTTATTTAACTACGGATGAAAAAATAGCATTAAACGCTTGTTTTGATGTTCTGGTTTCTGCCATCATTACACAGCCTAAGGTTTTTATGCATCGTGACTATCACAGTCGAAATATTATGCTGTTGGCCGATGATAAATTGGGTGTTATTGATTTTCAAGATGCGGTAAAAGGCCCGGTTATTTATGATCTGGTGTCGTTACTTAAGGATTGTTACGTACGTTGGCCTAAGCAGTTAATAACGCCATTGATAGAAGATTATCGCCAACAAGTACAAGACTATTTTCCTGATGAAAACCTAAGCAAAGAAAAGTGGCAATATTGGTTTGATTTGACCGGACTACAACGCCATATAAAAGCCAGCGGTATTTTTGCCCGCTTGCATCATAGAGACAACAAGTCAGGGTATTTAGCGGATATTCCACTTACTTTGACCTACATAAAAGATGTTAGCGCACAATATGATAAACTCAGTTTTTTGCACGAGTTAGTCACTAAACGAGTAATGCCAGCAGTAAATAAAGGCAGTAGATTTTAAATTTAATTTTGGATGATTTTTCATGAAAGCAATGATCTTAGCCGCAGGCCGAGGCGAACGTATGCGGCCCCTAACAGATGATTGCCCTAAGCCATTATTGCAAATTAATGGTATACCCTTGATTGAATATCACATCAAAAATTTAGTCGCGGCGGGTATTCAAAATATTGTCATTAATCACGCTTGGTTGGGTCAACAAATTGTTGATTATCTTGGCTGTGGTCAGCAATTTTCGGCTAATATTAGCTACAGTGAAGAGCCGGTAGCGCTGGAAACTGCGGGGGGGATTATTAAAGCACTGCCGATGTTAACCGAGCATGAAGGTGATGTGTTTATGGTGATTAATGCGGATATTTATTGTGACTATAATTTAAAAAAATTACCATTATTATCTGCTGATTGTAACGCACACTTGCTGTTAGTTGAAAATCCAGAGCATAATCGCCAGGGCGACTTTGTACTGGTTGAAGGCATGTTAGCTAATCCTAAAAGTAAACAGCAAGCCACTTACACCTTTAGCGGTATTGCGCTTTATAGAAAAAGCTTTTTTGAGCAAGAAAGAACAAGCGGGCATAAAGCCTTAATGTCACAACAAGCAGTGCAACCTTTAGCGCCGATGTTAAGAGCTGCTGCTGATCAGCAAAAAATATCAGCAAGTGTGACAGACACAGCCTGGACTGATGTCGGCACACCTGAACGTTTAGCTAGACTAAACACTATTTAAAACAGTTTTACAGTTAATTAATTATTGAGTTTTACAATGCGAATTTGGGGTAAGGTTTTAGGTTTCTTGTTTGGTTTTATGCTGAGCAGGAGTATTATTGGTGCATTAATAGGTGCATGGATTGGACATCGTTTTGATAAAGGCATAGGGCTAGATTTTAGTGCTTTAGGTGGCGCTAAAAATGATACCGACCGTCAAGCAGCATTTTTTTATAGTAGCTTTTCGGTTATGGGATATATCGCCAAAGCGGATGGTCAGGTTTCGCCACATGAAATTGCTTTTGCCAACGCCTACATGGATAAGTTGGGATTAAAAGACGCATTACGCCAACAAGCCCAAGAAGCATTTAGAGACGGTAAAACTACCGGTTTTCCACTGAGCGAGCAATTAAAGAAATTAAAGTCTGCAGTAGGTAATCGCCGAGATTTATTATTGTTGTTTTTAGAAATTCAAATTCAAGTCGCCTTTGCCGACGGTAGTTTAGAGCAAGATGAACGTAATGCTCTACACCAAATTGCTAATGGTTTAGGCTACTCAGCACAAGAGTTAGATAAATTATTAGAAATGATTATTGCGGGTGCAAACTTTCATCAACAAGGCCAAGGTGGCTCAAATCACAGTTTTGCACAATCAGGAAAACAGTTGGAAAATGCCTATAAAGTGTTAGGTGTGACGGAGAACAATTCTGCCAGTGAGATTAAAAAAGCTTACCGTAAACTGATGTCTCAGCATCATCCTGATAAATTAGTTGCGAAAGGCTTACCCCCTGAAATGATGGAGACTGCTAAACAAAAAGCGCAAGACATTCAAGCCGCATATGAGTTAGTCACTGCACAAAATAAGTGATGATCGCCAGCAAGATTAGCATTTTATTGTGCTGACATCCGTGTAGTTACTTAAACACTTGCGATAGAAGTACCGTTAATTGTGTTGAACGGTACTTGCTCTGCTTGCAAGATAAGTTGTAAGTCGCGTACACTATCATCGAATTTGATTCATTCACTCATTAGGTAGCACAAATGTACTTTTCAGTAACTAACAGGCGACTTGTCGCAATATGGCTCAGTGCTATATTGTTATTTTTGTCTGTGGCTGCTGCTGCGCATAGTGTTGAACATATTGATGATGGTGCTAAAACTCACTGTACTTTGTGCTTTCACCAGCATCAATTTGATCAAGTACTGCCGCAGCAAGACGTCAAAATTGGACTTATTTCTCAACCGATTGAACAAACCCCTAGTGTTCAACCAATAGTAATACTCACTCATAGTGTTACTTACCTTAGTCGTGCCCCCCCCATAACACTCTAAAACATTTTATACCTAGTTGATAATTTTGATAGTCAAACCGGTATTTTCAACAATTTAAAGTTTTACTAAGCGTTTGCTGTCTATTAGCACACGATATTTGTATTTAATTTAATTTATTTTAGAGATTTTTAACAATGAAAAATTTTCAATTTTTACCTGCCCGCTTATCTGCACACTTGCCGATAAAATTCAGCGCAGCAATCGTCATATCTAGTTTTTTTCCACTACTTTCACAAGCGCAAACACCGACACTCTCTAACCTCACTGTTAGTGCGGTTTTAGACGGCTATTATCAAAGCGATGATCGCCTGATGACTGAACGGGCCGAAGGCTTTGGGCTAGGTGAAACTGAATTGGCGTTCAGTGCCAGTATTGATGATATGTTCTTTGGTAAACTGACTACGGTTTTTGAGTCACATAATGGTGAAACTGAAGTTAACGTTGAAGAAGCCTTTATTCAAACTATGGCTCTACCTAATGGCTTTACCGTACGTGCAGGTAAATTTCTATCAGATATTGGCTATTTAAATAACCAACATCTTCATAGTGACTCTTTTACCAGTAGACCCAGTGCTTATCGAGCATTTTTAGGCGGGCATTACTTCGACGACGGCTTGAGATTTAGTTACATTGCCCCTACGGATTTGTATTGGACTATGGGCGTAGAAGCCTTTTCAGGTGATAGTCTTCGAGCGGCCGACGAGCATGGTGAACGAGCGTTTGACAGTACAGGGGTTTATACCGCGTTCACTAAAATGGGTGGCGATATCTCTATTGAAAGTTCTTGGCAGTTAGGGCTGAGTTATTTACGCAATGAAAATGGCCAATTAACAGCGGAAGAACATGACGAAGCGGGACATGAAGAAGCAGGGCATGAAGAAGCAGGTCATGAGGAAGCTGGGCATGAAGATGAAAATGATCATGCCCATGGTGCAAGTTATACCGGCAAGAATACCTTTATAACTGACTTTGTTTATAAGTGGGCACCTAATGGTAATTATAAATATCAACATTTAACCCTCAGTGCTGAATACTTTAGAGTCAGTGATTTTATGGTTCCGGATCTGCATGAAGAACTTGCTGGAGCAGCAGATCATGAAGAGGGCGATGACGCTAATAGTAAAGACTATCATGAAGCTTGGTACGTCAGTGGTGTGTATCAATTCTCACCAAATTGGTCTGCAGGATTACGCTATGGCAAGTTAAATAGTCAGTTGCAACATGAAGGACACTTTGATCAACAAACACTGAAGGAAACTGAGCTCAGTATCGCTTGGCATAATAGTCACTTCTCTACCGTAAGATTAGAGTTTAGTCATCAAAGTAATGTTGGTTTTGAAAATGCAAATAATGACAACGTTATGACCTTACAATATGTTGTGACAATGGGAGCACACAATGCGCATCAATTTTAAATTACTATTAGGTAGTGCTTTACTGACCCTGAGTCACGGTGCTTTGGCGCAAATGAATATTTTTGCTTGTGAGCCTGAATATGCCGCTTTAGCCAAAGAACTTGCGCCAGATGCTCGTATATACTCGGCTACAACCGCGATGCAAGACCCACATCAAGTGCAAGCTCGACCAAGCTTGATTGCTAAAATGCGCCAAGCAGATCTGGTGATCTGCGCGGGTGCTGAATTAGAAGTCGGTTGGTTACCTATGTTGCAAATGAAAGCGGCTAACGTGCAAGTGCGTAGCACAGACAAAGGTTTGTTTTTTGCGGCAGAGCATGTAAAAACCTTAGATCAAATGAGCAACGTCGACCGTAGTATGGGCGACATACATAGCTTAGGTAACCCGCATGTACATTTTTCGCCGCAGCGTATGCTAACTATTGCTCAAGCGTTAACAGGTAAGTTAATTCAACTTGATGAAAAGCAAAGTGCTGGGTATCAACAGCAGCTAAGTCTTTTTTCTGTACGTTGGCAATTAGCCATGACTAAGTGGCAAGTAAAAGCGCGTGCTTTGCAAGGCATGAAAGTGATTGCTTATCACTCAAGTTTTCGTTATTTGTTTGACTTTACCAATATTGAACAAGTAGCAGACTTAGAGCCTAAACCTGGTTTGCCGCCCACTAGTAGCCACCTTGCAAGCTTATTAAAGCGGGCTGACAAAGGTGATATAGCGGCAATTATTATTGCTTCTTATCAAAACCAACGTGGCGCAAATTGGTTAGCAGAAAAGTCTAATTTACCCATTATTATATTGCCACTATCGGTCGGTGGTAATGAGCAAAGTAATGATTTATTTAGCTTATATGACAGTACTCTAGATTTATTGACGCAAGCATATCGCGCACAAAAATAGCATTAGTTGTTAGAGGACCTTTGATGGATTATGAATTACTGACCATATTATTGCCGGCCTTTGCTGCCGGTATATTAGTGCTTTCAACCCATGTTGTGCTAGGTAAGCAAGTATTAAAGCGTGGCATTATTTTTATTGATTTAGCTATCGCACAAATTGCTGCTTTAGGCGCCATTGTTGTGCGTATGGATCATGATATTGCTGAACTTGCCTATGCATATGTTTGGATGCCAGCGCTATTTGCTTTAGCGGGAGCGGGAATTATTGCTTGGTTAGCTAAGCATATGGCAGAAGAATTGGAAGCGATGATAGGGTGTTTTTACGTCTTATCAGCCGTGACCGCTATGCTGTTGTTAGCTAATGATCCCCATGGCGCTGAACTACTTAAACAGCTTATGTCAGGACAAATCCTCTGGGTAAGTTGGCAACAATTATTGCTACCTACTATGGTCTATAGTGCGATTCTGGCGCTAATATTTTACAAGCCTAAGATATTGGATGGTGCAGCTTTCTATCTTATATTTGCGCTAGTGATAACATTATCGGTTGAGCTGGTTGGCGTTTATCTTGTTTTTAGTACCTTAATATTACCCGCACTGGCGATTAATAAGTTACAGACAAAACGGGTATTACTCTGGGCTTATGGCGTTGGTTTAGTGGGTTACTTATTGGGTTTGTGTTTATCAGCCAGTTTTGACCTACCCAGTGGTGCGGCGATTGTGGCGACATTAGCCTTAAGTGCGGTAGTTTTTAGGTTAGTCAGTAAAGTCGCTTTAAAAAATCAGTGATGTTTTAATAGGTAAAAAGAACAAAGCCAGCATGTTAGATATGCTGGCTTTATAAAACAAAGTTATCACTAACTGCGCTTAATACTTAGAAACTATAGACCAGAGTCATGGCGGTTTCGGTATTAACATTTTCTTTGTCATCTTCCACATCAGTGTTGTAATCTAAGGTAAAGCTAAACTTAAGTTGTAAGGTTTCAAGTAACTTTGTGGTGATTGATGTTCTCGCTTTATAAATGCTATTTTCGTCTGCTTTTGGTGCGTACTTAGCCACAACTAATTGCTTAAATAAAACGTGTTCATTTATTTGACGCTTGTATAAAGCCTGGGCTTGAATAATAAAAGCAGATTTAGTTTGTTCTGCTTGAGCGCCAGTTTGGCGAATAACGTCGCGCTTGTAACCTGGGCCAATATCGGCATCTAGTGTTGCTTTTTTAGATTCAAACCAACGACGACCCCAACCGGTTGAAACCGAACTTTGGTTTTTGAAATTACTAAAACGATTATCTTCATAAGAAACGTTACCATAGATATAGTTTGGACTCGCGGTATCAATATTGTAATTTGTCTGGCCGACCGCCGTCCATTTTTGATCACTAGTGGTAAAGTGTTCCTCACCGTTCTCATCTTCCTGCTCACTCTTCTTGACCAGTAAGCCCAGTGTTACTGTGGATTTCCAATCATCAACTTCGTAAGTAAAATCAAAACCGGATTTAATATCAGCACTATTAGTATCACCGGTTTTAAAAAGCATACCTAATTCTGCAGAAGCTGTATAAGGTGACTCTACTGCTGGTGTATTTGCTTCTTCTGCTAGCGTTGTTAGTGATACACAACATAATGCGGCTGATAATAACTTATGACTCATTTTTTTCCTCTTTATTCATATGAATAGACAATTGTGGGAATGGGATTTCGATACCTGCGTCATCCAATTCGGTTTTAATTTTTTCTAGTAAATCGTAGTAAGTTGGCCAGTAATCTTCTGAGTTAACCCAAGGTCTCACCACGAAATTAACGCTGCTGTCAGCAAGTGCTGAGACACCTACGGTCACTGTTTGATCTTTTAATACTCTTTCATCTGCACTGGCTATAGCGAGTAACAGTGCTTTAGTTTTTGCAAGGTCAGCTTGATAACTTACCCCGATAATTAAATCGATTCTTCTGGTTGCCTTGGTTGAGTAATTGGTAATGGTGCCACTAGTGATCGCACCATTTGGGATAATAACGGTTTTATTATCCCCGGTTCTCAATTGAGTGGAGAATATTAAAATTTGTTCAACCATACCAGCAACACCAGCGACTTCGATAAAATCGCCTGATTTAAAGGGTTTAAAAACAATCAGCAATACGCCCGAAGCAAAGTTTGATAATGAACCTTGCAACGCTAGACCTATCGCTAAACCGGCGGCACCAACGATAGCAACTAATGACGTGGTGTTAAAGCCTAAGTGTGATATGCCAGCAACAATAACAATGAAAAAAAACATACCGTAAAGTAAACTACTGATGAAGGAAATAATCGCTTCATCCATACCTTTATGGCGCATGACTTTGATTACGCCTTGGCGCACCATCTTGGCAATAAACTTACCGACAACAATGATCGCTATTGCAACGATTAATTTAATCGCAAAATCGAACAACAATAGTTGGTTATCGACAAACCAGCTTTGAATAATGTCCATTATGTATCCTAAGTATTATGATAAAAGGTTAATTATAATAAACATCAATTGAAATATCATTATCTTGTTAATAAATTAAGCGATTTATTGACAAGACATCTAAGTTGATTAGCTTTTTCATACGCGTTTTTGTTTAAAAAAGTATCGTTAAAAAGTATCGTTAAAAAGTATTGTTAAAAAGTAGACAAAAAAAATCCGATGAATAATATCCATCGGATTATTTGCTAGCTTATTAAACTAAAATAGGACTAATTGATTGTTGTCAGTTTTAACTGTAATTACTTAATTAAAGCATCCAATTTGCCAGTAGAATATTGCAAAAACATGTTATCAAGCGAGATAGGCTTAATGGCTGATGCATGGCCAACGCTGCCAAAGGCTTCGTAACGTGCTTTACAAATATCGTACATAGCTTGTGTTGATGCTTTTAAGAATTTACGTGGATCAAATTCACTTGGGTTTTCGGCTAAGAAACGACGAACGGCACCCGTAGACGCTAAACGTAAATCGGTATCTATGTTGATTTTGCGTACACCATTTTTAATACCTTCTTGAATTTGCTCAACTGGCACACCATAAGTTTCTGGTATCTTGCCACCAAATTCATTAATAATAGCTAACCAGTCTTGTGGCACTGAAGAAGAGCCGTGCATCACTAAATGTGTATTAGGAATACGGTTATGAATGGCTTTAATACGATCAATCGCTAATATATCGCCCGTAGGTGGACGGGTAAATTTATAAGCACCGTGAGAAGTACCACAGGCAATAGCTAAGGCGTCAACTTGTGTTTTTTGCACAAAGTCAGCAGCTTCTTCAGGATCAGTTAGCATTTGCTCCATGGTCAGTTTACCGACCGCGCCAATGCCATCTTCTTCACCGGCTTCACCTGTTTCAAGCGAACCTAAACACCCTAATTCACCTTCAACTGAAACACCACAGGCGTGCGCCATTTCAACCGTACGGCGAGTAACATCAACATTGTATTCATAGCTTGAAGGCGTTTTACCGTCAGTCATTAATGAACCGTCCATCATCACAGATGAAAAACCTAACTGAATTGAACGTTGGCAAACACCCGGTGAGGTACCGTGATCTTGATGCATTACTACAGGTATATGAGGGAACTCTTCAATAGCGGCTAAAATTAAATGCCGTAAAAAGGGGGCGCCGGCATACGCTCTAGCGCCTGCTGAACCCTGCAAAATCACCGGACTGTTGGTGTCGTTGGCGGCAAGCATGATAGCTCTAACTTGTTCTAAATTGTTAACGTTAAAGGCTGGGATACCGTAACCGTTTTCGGCCGCATGATCTAACATTTGGCGCATAGAAACTAAAGCCATGAACTAACTCCTGTGATTGTAAATAGTGACAAAATTGACTGTTAACAAGTTTCATTGTGAAACTTATTGCTTTCGTAACGTAAGTATATCAGATGAATTTAGTAATTTGCACTAGAAAAAAATGATCTATATTGTTTAAAATATAATTTTTTTTTAATTTACAGCTTCTGTATATTAATTACGTAAGTAATGGTGTTTTAAGCAGATTTCAGCATGATAAATTGTAGTATTGGTGTAAATTTACTACGAAATAGGCAGTGTAAAGAATAATATTTTTATGCTTGATTTTAGTCACTGAAAATAAATAACGTAATGAAAATTTTATTGAAAAAAAGCTGATAGCACAATTAAGTGCTATCAGCTTTTTAAAATAAAATATTTATCTGTCAAGCGAGTTTATGCTTTAGCGCGCGCCTCTAAAATTGCTACTGCAGGCAATTTTTTGCCTTCTAAAAATTCAAGAAAAGCACCACCACCAGTTGAAATATAAGATATTTTATCGGCAATACCATATTTATCAACAGCGGCTAAGGTGTCACCACCTCCGGCAATAGAGAATGCCTTGCTATTGGCAATAGCGTGGGCGATAACTTCAGTGCCTTGACCAAATTGGTCAAACTCAAAGACACCAACAGGGCCATTCCATACGACTGTACCGGCATTAGCGATAATATCTGCCAAGGCTTTAGCGCTCTCTGGACCAATATCAAAAATCATATCGCCATCGGCTACGTCGCTAACATTTTTAAGTGTTGCTACAGCGGTTTCAGAAAATTCTTGACCAACCACCACATCGGTGGGAACTGGAATTGAACCGTTATTGTCGCTAGCTTGTTTAGTTAAGCGTTTTGCTTCATCGACTAAATCAGCTTCGAATAATGATTTACCAACATTGTGACCTTGTGAGGCAATAAAAGTATTGGCAATACCGCCACCAACAACCAGTTGATCAACAATACCTGCCAATGAGTCTAGCACGGTAAGTTTAGTTGACACTTTTGAGCCACCAACAATCGCCACCAATGGCCGGGCAGGGTTATCAAGTGCTTGTGATAACGCAGTTAATTCACCCGCTAACAGTGGGCCGGCACAGGCAGTAGCGGCATATTTTGCGACGCCATATGTACTGGCTTGTGCGCGATGAGCCGTGCCAAATGCGTCCATAACGAAAATGTCACACAGCGAGGCTAATTTTTTTGATAAGGCGTCATCATTGCTTTGCTCACCAATATTAAAGCGAATGTTTTCAAATATCACCAATTCGCCAATGTTAACCTCTACACCATCAAGGTAATCCGTTACTAAACGAACCGGTACGTTCAGTGCCGCACTGAGATAATCTGCTACAGGCTGCAAAGAGAAATCGGCATTATATTCACCTTCAGTCGGACGACCTAAGTGCGACATAACCATCACTTTTGCACCCGCTTCTAAGGCTAATCTCATTGTTGGTAAGGCAGCTCTTAAGCGCGCATCAGAGGTGATTTTTCCATCTTTAACTGGTACATTTAAGTCTTCACGAATGAGCACACGTTGGTTGTTTAATGCTAAGTCGGTCATTTTGATTACTGACATGTTTATTCCCTGTTGGTAGAAGTTTAATGGTTAAGTAAATTTGAGGTTATGGTATTTGTTAACGAGATCTATGCTCAATTAACCCGCCTTTGCCATAGCAGAAGCAGTGTCTAGTAAACGATTAGCAAAACCCCATTCGTTATCACACCAAATAAGTAATTTAACTAAGCGCTTGTGACTAACTCGCGTTTGATTGCCATCAACAATGCTTGAGTGTGGGTCATGATTAAAGTCGATGGAAACTAACGGTTCAGTGGTATAACCTAAAATACCCGCCAAATCATTGTGTTGAGCGTCAACAATGGCTTGATTAATTTGTGCAATAGTAGCGTCGCTTGATAAGTTTAAACTTAAATCCATAGCGGTTACATTGATAGTGGGTACTCGCACGGCTATCGCTTCAAAGCGGCCAGCAAACTTGGGTAATATTCGTTCAATACCTGCTGCCAATTTAGTATCCACCGGTATTATCGATTGGCTAGCGGCACGAGCACGGCGTAAGTCAGGATGATAAGCGTCAATCACTTGTTGATCATGCATCGAAGAATGAATGGTCGTGATGGCACCACTTTCAACACCAAAGGCTTGATCTAAAACCTGAATAACAGGGACCACACAATTGGTGGTACAAGAGCCGTTTGACACCACTTTTTCAGCTGTAGTGAGTTGTTGATGGTTAATACCATAAATAATGGTGGCGTCTAAATCTTGTGAGCCAGGATGTGAAAACAAGACCTTTTTTGCGCCTTGCTGAATATGTAATTGGCCATCTGCTTGGCTGCCAAATTTACCGGTACAATCAATGACAATATCGACATTGTGCTCTTGCCAAGGCAGATTGTTTAACTCAGTTTCATGGCTTAACGATATTTCGTCACCAGCAATAAATAATTTCCCAGCACTTTGTTGCACCGCAAATGAAAAACGACCATGAGTTGAGTCGTATTTTAATAGGTGAGCTATGCCTTCAGGCTCGGCAAGTTCATTAATAGCTACTAAGTTAAATTCGTTGGTGCTGCCGTTTTCATACAGTGCACGAACAACATTTCTGCCGACTCGGCCAAAGCCATTGATAGCGATATTAATTGACATGTTTTTGGCTCTTATTGATCACGAATTTGCTAAAAAAGATAGCCAGTTAAGCATATGTTAACTGGCTATAAAGACCATTTTTTAGCTAAGGGGATTAGTTTAGGCTGTTAACTGTGTTAACTACGTTTTCAACGGTAAAACCAAAATATTCAAGTAAGACATTACCCGGCGCTGACTCACCAAAAGTGGTCATGCCAACAACTTTGCCACTCAAGCCTACGTATTTATACCAAAAGTCAGTATGTGCGGCTTCAATCGCAACACGTTTGGTTACTGCTGGTGGTAATACTGATGCTTTGTAGTCATTATCTTGAGCATCAAAAATATTGGTTGATGGCATAGAAACAACGCGGACATTATCACCCAAGCTTTCAGCTGCTTTTAACGCTAATGACACTTCAGAGCCGGTAGCAATTAAAATAACTTCTGGCGTGCCAACACTATCTTTTAAGATGTAGCCACCTTTAGCAATATCAGCTACTTGTGCACTGGTACGTGTTAATGCCGGTAAACCTTGGCGAGAAAAAATTAATGATGTGGGTGCATTCTGGCGAACAACCGCGTTTTTCCATGCCACAGCTGACTCGGTGGCATCAGCGGGACGCCAAGTCACCATGTTAGGCGTGGTACGTAGGTTAGTTAACTGCTCAATAGGCTGATGCGTTGGACCATCTTCACCTTGACCAATTGAATCATGGGTATAGACAAAAATGTTTTGAATGCCCATCAGTGCAGACATGCGTACCGCGTTACGAGCGTACTCCATAAACATCATGAAAGTTGCCCCGTAGTTGATAAAACCACCATGCAATGAAACACCGTTCATGATACCGCTCATACCAAATTCACGCACACCGTAGTAAATGTAGTTACCGGCCGCATCATCTTGAATGCCTTTTGAACCAGACCAAAGCGTTAAGTTTGAGCCAGCTAAATCAGCTGAGCCGCCCAATAACTCAGGTAACATAGCACCAAAGACTTCAATGGTGTTTTGTGATGCTTTACGTGAAGCGACATTTTCAGCTTTTTCCTGACAGGCTAAAATGTAGGCATTGGCTTTTTCTTCAAACTCTGCAGGTAAATCACCTTTAATCACACGACGTTCATATTCTGCGGCTAAGGCTGGATGAGCAGCTTGGTAGGCGGCAAATTTATCATTCCAGTTGGCTTGTTCTGTGGCGCCACTTTCTTTTTGATCCCACTCGGCATAAATATCAGCAGGTATTTCAAACGGCGCATGAGGCCAGTTAAGAAATTCGCGCGTTGCCGTAATTTCGTCATCGCCTAATGGTGCGCCGTGACAATCGTGCGTACCTGATTTATTGGGTGAACCAAAGCCAATCACGGTTTTACAACAAATCATAGTAGGTTTATCGGTTACGGCTTTTGCTGCGGCAATGGCAGCCGTGATAGCGGCGCTATCATGGCCATCAACATCGCTGATTACATGCCAACCGTAAGCTTCAAATCGTGCTGGGGTATTGTCAGTGAACCAACCTTCAACATGACCATCAATTGAAATACCGTTATCATCCCAAAAGGCCACTAATTTGCCTAAACCTAAGGTACCGGCTAATGAACAAACTTCATGCGAAATACCTTCCATTAAACAACCATCACCTAAAAATACATAAGTGTTGTGATCGACAATGTTATGACCATCACGGTTAAACTGTGCCGCCAAGGTTTTTTCAGCTATTGCCATACCTACAGCATTAGACAGACCAGCCCCCAACGGACCTGTGGTAGTTTCTACGCCAGGCGTATAGCCGTATTCAGGATGACCCGGTGTTTTAGAGTGTAATTGGCGGAAGTTTTTTAATTCACTCATCGGCAAGTCATAACCGCTAAGGTGCAATAGTGAATAAATCAACATGGAACCGTGGCCGTTAGACAAAATAAAGCGGTCACGATCAACCCACTGTGGATCAGTTGGGTTATGTTTTAGAAAGTCACGCCATAAAACTTCAGCGATATCTGCCATGCCCATTGGGGCTCCAGGGTGTCCTGATTTAGCTTTTTGCACGGCATCCATGCTTAAAACTCGAATTGCATTGGCTAGTTGTTGACGCGACGGCATATTTGCTCCAGTTATTATAAGATTTGATGGGATATAAATTGTGCTTATTTTCGCCTAGACTACCCCTTAACTGCAAATGTTATTAGCATTTTTCTATGATTATTTTTGACTTAGCCATATTTATAGACATTAAGGCTTAATTAGCCCTATTAACTGTTGTGAATATATCTGGTGATTAAATCAGCAATAAAAGCTGAATTGGCCAAGTAAGATCTTGAAATTAAAATTAAGATCCTATAGTGTTGATAGCGTGTATGTAAAAAAAAATAAAAAACTTAATAAAAATATACAAGCTGACATAGGATTAAGTCATGAACAGCTCGTCACGCGGAATTAAGCTGACTACGGTAATATTAGCAGTATTAGTATTAGCCATATCAGCATTGTTGAGCACTGGCTCAGCAGCAGACGACAAGGACGTTGTAAGAGAAAAAACAGATACTGAACTAGTAAATTAGCTCATTTAATAATAAAAACCTCGCAATCGCGGGGTTTTTTATGTGCGCTAAATAAGGTTATCACGGTGATAGGACGTAATGTTCTAAGGTTTATGACGTAGTTTATAGCTTATTTTGTAATCTTTTGCACTGCAGATAAGTCAATAATTTAGGATGAAAAATTGACACAATATACGCAATATTGTGTTGACGGCCTCTAGTCGCTTATCGTTTTAAAACAAGGTCTTTATTAAGGTTTTAACTATTGATAAGCATTTTGGTCAAATATCAGGCTAAATAACATAACTCACCATAAAAGCTCAGTACCGCTAATTATAAAGCGCCTCCCTGCAAATTTTGCATAAATAATTACTGGCGTCCCCACCAGGACTCGAACCTGGAGCAGCAGCTTAGGAGGCCGCAGTTTTATCCAGTTAAACTATGAGGACATGATGCAAATAATTATACTACTAACCTATGCTACAGCTATTTTATAAATTAGTATTCAAAAAAATACACTTTACACCTGATAACTAAAGATTTAATTAATGGTCATAATTTTTAGCTCTGTTCAAATCTTCTAATACCTTACCGCTAAGTCGTTAATTTGGATATTGTCTAATATGTGCTGCTCAGTGGTGGTTGCCCGGGCACTATCTTGACTGACAGAAGTTACAATAACTTTATAAGGACTGATGTTAAAACCTGAATAAGAGCGCTTATCATCACTGATAAAATTATTGAAATGTAGCAAAGAGAATTCATCACCTATTTTAACCCCGTGTCTTTTTCCTAAGTTAAACGTTAGTGAGTTACCTTGTACTTGCACAATTCTCGCTTGGGTAGGCTGACACATCATGTTTTCATCAATATCACTGACCATGTTGTCTAAGGTCAGACTAATGCTTTCGCCATAATCACTTTGCCAAAAGTTATGGCTAGTCACGTCAACTTGTTTGCGCTTATCGAATTGCCAAGGGGCGGAGCTTTGATAGTGTTTAGCCAAAACTCTTTCACCTGTGGTACCGTCGTGAATATAAAGGGCAAGATTAAATTGGCGTTGATAGACGTTTTTTTGCCAAAACTGCCAGTTATTATTTTCGTCATTTGCTAGAGAAAGATCTTGGATCTCTGAAAACAGAACATACTGGCTATCGGTCATGTGGGCTAATGACATGGTTAAGTTTTTTAAACTTTGACGTTGCAGGCTTTGGTTATAACGTGAAAATTCTGTTTTAGTTTGTAAGGCCAGTTTAGTCTCTAAATAGATCCCTTGCTGCTGTATTTTATTAGCCAGTTTTTGGATTAACGTCCTATCAATAGCGTAGATGTTACCAATATTAGCTTGTTCGCGGTGTAGTATATTACTGCGGGTTAACAGTATGGATTTTTTATAATCAGCCGCGAAGCACTTTTTTTCTTGTGGAAAAATATCAGCCCGAATGGTGACAGTGACCAAGTCGTCGCTATAGTGTTCACTGATCAGCTCTAATGAATTTACACTGCCACTGGCGCGAATGCTAATTTCGTCTTGGGTGAGTAAACCATTAACCACTTGTTGAACACTTGACACTGAAGCACCAGCAACCAGTAAGGCTTTTTTCAACGCATTGTGCATGGCCTGTGTTTTTGCTGTTTTGTTATCAGCATTTACTATGCTCGCCACACCTTGCGATTCATACCATTGTCCGACACTAGCGCTACTATATATAGCACAGCAAAGGCAAAATAAACTTAAGCGCATAAAGGTCTCTTTTAATAGGGAATCAATCTCTGTTTTTAAATATGCAGGTTTTGTGCCTATTTCAAAGAAAATTTCAACTCTAGATAAGTAAATTTGCCCAACCAACCACTTTCATCGGTATTAGGTTACCAATAGAGATGTAGCCGTAGGGTTTTATCGGGCATTACAAACCCTATCTGGTTTGGCAAAAGCTGGCGATTAGATAAAAATAGGTCTTGAGAGCGATAAGGCATTAGTGCTGAAAAAGGAGATAATAGGCAGAACAATAACGCTAAAACTATGCCGGCTGATCTAAGAGTATAGTTTTAATCTAATCTGCATTATGCCAAGTGAGGTGAAATAAAAATATTGGCGCGGATCATGCTTTAATATTTTTATTAATTATTTTCATTAATTTTATGACATTAGCATTAATTGAGGAGAGCTCAATGAAAAATTGGCTTATAGCAATAATAATACCGACAGTGATGTCATGTTCTGTGACAACCAAGGACGATTTTTATCGATCTTCTTATACCGATAAACAAGAAATTGACAGTTTTAAGTTACCTCGCCATGCGATAAATGACGTGGTGAAAGGTCTTGCGTATCAAATGCTGGAAAGTAGCACTTTTGTTACGCCCAAAACGCCAATCGCTGTTGCATCGTTTGTCGATCTAAAAAACTTAGAATCAACTAACTCGTTAGGCAATCAACTGTCAGAAAGTTTTATCCATGAAATGCAGCGACATGGCTTAGTTGTTATTGATTTTAAAACTACCGGGCATATTCGTGTAACGGCCGATGGTGATTATGTTTTCAGTCGCGATTGGCAAGAATTGCCAGAACGTCAGATAATTGACTATGTTGTTACCGGCACTATGATGCAACAAAATGAAGGCGTGTTAGTCAACGCACGAATGATTGGCATGCAATCTCGAGTTGTGGTGGCAACGGCGCAGTCATTTATTCCCGCTTGGGTTGTTGGCGATGATTTCAATCGCCATGAAAATGTTAAAATGAAAGATGGCATGATCTTGCGTGACAGTACCACATTAGCTGACGATGCACGTGCCATTACGATACAAAAGTAATATTATCAAACAAATGTCTAAGGTAAATATGAATACTTTACGTAATAGTATTGGGTTTTTTTTAAGCGCTTTAGTGTTAAGCGCCTGTTCTTCGGTGTTTGATAAACAGGTTGAATGGCAACACGTGAAACCTGAAAAATTTCCTGTATTAACCGCTATAGGGCAAGCACCAATTAGTTTGCAGAACTCTCAAAACAAAACTCAGCGCATGCTGATGGCAATAAAAGCTTCAAAAATGGCCGCTTATGCGGAGTTAGCTGAACAAGTTTATGGTCAAAATATTAATGGTAGCACCACCATGTCTAATTTAGTGCTTGATAATCAAAAATTTAAGGCATCAGTACGAGGTATTATTCGTGGCGCAAAAGTCGTTAAAAGTTATCCGGTGGGTGACAGTTATACCACTGAGTTGAGTTTAGATTTTAAAGATGTGTATGAAATTTATATCGCGACATCTAACCGCAAAGAAATAAAGCATATCTCATATTACTAGTGTTATTGAATTGCGTTGTATTTTAGTAACATTAATAAAACCAGCTATTGCTGGTTTTATTTTGCATAAGGTAGCATATACAAAGCTAAGCTTTTATACCTAAGCTACTGAGTCCGCCTGAGGTTTTTCCTTTACTATTATAGGTCATGGATGACTTGTTATGATTCTCTAGTAATGAGGTCTTCATACGTTCTACAGATAATTGTGATTGATGAATGATCAGGCCATTAATTTGGTTCTGTTTTTTACAGCGCACTAAAATGGCTTCAATATCTGATAATAGGTTGGTGAACTTGCCCGCTAGTTTTTCTTGTTTGAATTCAAAACTTTGACCAATGGCATTGTCAATTCTCTGAATCGCTAAAAGCAGGTCATTTTTGTCTGCGGTAAGGTGAATAAGTGCATCAGGATTTTGTTGCTGCAGTACATCTTTCTCAGTGTCTAATAACGCCTCTAATTGCATTAATTGTGATAATTGTTGAGAAACCAATTGTTGCGGTGTTAGTTTTTCAGACACTTATATACTCCACTTTAGTGACAAGTTAGCCAAGTTCAAATTCAAAATTGGCGATACTTGCCGCTAGCTTTTCTGGATTTATTTTATAATCGCCAGAGGCAATAGCACTCTTTAACTCAGCAATTTTTTTCTCATTGATCATAGGCGAATCTGCTGCTTGTTTCTGCAGTTCATTCATTTGTTTTGCTTGCGGGGTAATTGATACTGAATCACGCGTTGCCAATGTAGCTTGTTGCGAGGCATTGCTACTTTCGCTAATTTGCTGTTTGCTCTGAACTTGCTGTTCAAGTTTTTGTTTTACTTGATTAGTGTTATTCAAATTGTTGATATTAATAGCCATTATTGTATCCTACTTACAACAGTTATTGGTTTCTAACCCTTTATCGGCAGAACAGCATAAAACTTAAGCAATTATTATAAATTAATTATCACTTGGTTAATAGCGTTAACTTGCCCCTGAACCACGCGACCAGACTTCCTATTTCGCACCGATATAATTTCGCCTAAACTACCGTCATTTAAGGCAATGCCAAAAGACTTAATTTCAAAGTGTTCCGACTTAGCAATAATATTTACTGGCTCGCCTTTACAAACAAAACAGGTGTTTTGATTAGTAATAGCGCTACCTTGAGACAAGTTTCTTTTTGTGCGAGCACCCACCACTACTTTAGGGTTGGTCAGCACTGTACCCCGTATTTGCCCATTATCTTTAAATATAATTTCGATATTAGCGTTACTGAGCAAAGTGCCTTTGCTTATTCGCATCCGCGTTACCAATACCGGTACAATAGTGTGAATTTTTACGGGGATATACAACTGCCAAGATTCTTCGTCAGGACAAACAATTTTAACATTTACGTTTCTACCGATATGTTTTTCAGGTATATTTGCCCTTAATGGCAATAAACAAGGCTGTAATGTAATTCGGGGATCTATTTCAGAAACTTCAATTTTCAGTTTTCCTCGCGCAGGCAAACTGACATTGTCTTCAACATAGGATTTGATAAAGTTATAGAGATAATCACGATCGAATGTCATGGCTGAACTAGCGTTAATACTGGCCAAATAAATAAGGGTGATTGCTATTACTATCTTTAATTTGTTCATAAGTTATATCTGACTGCTAGGAAAATAAAAATACCCGTCCAAACTTAATTAAGTTTAATTCAGTACAATTTAGCACGAATAACGTCAAAGTATTCACGTTGTTGCAATGCTAATGCTTTAAACGTTAAAACAATCAAGAATCGTGCCTTTGTTATACTTACATTGGCATACCAAAGAGGTTTTTATGGCAAGTATATTAGACACAGTTAATCAACGTACCCAATTAGTTGGCGAGAACCGACTGGAGTTGTTGTTATTTAAACTCATTGGTAAACAGCGTTTTGGTATCAACGTATTTAAAGTGCGTGAAGTTATGCCATGTCCTAGGTTGACCGTATTACCTAAGCAAAACAAATTTGTTAAAGGTGTTGCCCATATTCGTGGTCAAACTATTTCGGTTATTGACCTAAGTAAAGCCACGGGTGGTCCGGCAATTGTACAAACAGAAAGCAGCTTTGTTATTATTTCTGAGTATAACCGAACTGTGCAGGGTTTTCTTGTTGCCGGTGTAGAGCGCATTGTAACCTTAAGCTGGAAAGACATTATGCCGCCGCCAGAAGGTGCGGGAAAGTTAAGCTACCTTACGGCGGTTACCAAAATTGACGATGAACTGGTATCGATTCTTGATGTTGAAAAAATTATCAATGAAATCAATCCTATTTCAACAGAGTTAAGCGAAGGTATTGCTGATGCAAGCGTTGGAGCAGCTATTGGTGAACGAGTGATTATGATTGCTGATGACTCTACCGTGGCACGAAATCAGGTGAAACGTGCTCTTGAACCTTTGGGTTTAACCATGCTGTTAGCAAAAAATGGTCAAGAAGCACTTGAGCAATTACAGGAAATTGATCAAGGGTGTAAAAACAGCATCACTGAAAAAGTCGCTTTGTTGATTTCTGATATTGAAATGCCTGTGATGGACGGTTATACCCTAACAGCAGAAATTAAGCAGAATGATCGCATGAAAGATATGCCGGTTATTCTGCATACTTCACTAAGTGGTGTTTTTAACAATGCCATGATAGAAAAAGTAGGAGCTGAAGATTTTATTCCTAAATTTCATCCCGACGAGTTAGCGATTGCGGTTAAAAAGTGGCTAAAGCATGATGAGATTTCTTAATCTTAGTTTGCAGTATTTAAATAAGGTGGACTACAGCTAGTGTTAACTAAACAACTTGATGATAAAAGTTATCATCAATTTAGACTGTTTTTAGAGCAGCAATGCGGCATTGTTTTAGGTGAAAGCAAACAGTACCTGGTGAAAAGTCGCCTCGCACCTCTGATGGCAAAATTTGATGTCGGGTCTTTGTCTGAACTCGTCGCGCAAACACTTAATCCCGTTAAACGACAATTACGCGCTGCCGTTATTGATGCCATGACCACCAATGAAACCTTATGGTTTCGAGATGGCTATCCCTTTGAACTATTGAAAAAAGATCTACTGCCAGGCTTTAAAAATCAGCGAGCGCCATTAAAAATTTGGTCAGCGGCAAGTTCATCAGGACAAGAGCCCTATTCAATTGCCATGGCGGTTTATGAATTTCAGCAGAGTAACCCGGGCGCATTTCCTGGCGGTGTTCAAATTATTGGCACTGATATATCTACTAGCATGTTAGATCATTGCAAACATGCTCATTATGACAGTTTAGCCTTAGCACGAGGCTTATCTTTGGAGCGGCAACGACAATTCTTTGAAAGTAGTGGTAATGGTACGTTAAAGGTGAAAGACGTGATTAAGAAAATGGTCAGTTTTCGCCAACTTAACTTGTTAAATAGTTATAGTTTAATGGGCCAGTTTGATTTGGTTTTTTGTCGTAACGTCTTGATTTACTTTGCTCCTGAACTCAAATCAAAAATAATTTCTCAAATACACGCGACCTTAAAAAAAGACTGCTTTTTATTTCTGGGTGCCTCAGAATCACTGTCAGGTATTAGCCAAGATTTTAACATGATCCGCTGTAATCCTGGTATTGTTTACCAAAAAAAATAACCTTTCCGTATAACCTTGGCATGAATATTGAATAAATACCTCCATTCTTCTGGAGGTATTTTTTTATGGCTATTAGTTTTGATAAAGCATTCGGTATTCACCCGCAAGGTCTACAATTGCGTGCTCAACGCGCTGAACTTATTGCCAGTAATATTGCCAATGCCGACACACCAGGCTACAAAGCCAAAGGAATGGACTTCAAAGCCGCATTAGCACAAGCCGCCTCAAAACAACAAACCGGTATGACCCGTACCAACGAGAAACATTTCGACGTGCGTATGGAACTTAATAACGGTGTCGGTTTTCGTGTACCTGATCAAGCCGATACAGGTGACGGTAATAGCGTAGACGTACAAGTGGAACGAAACTTGTATCTAGAAAACTCTATGGAATATCAAGCAAGCCTACAATTTCTTAACAGTAAGATTAAAGGCTTGAAAAAAGCAATCACTGGAGGGCAATAATAATGAGCCTATTTAATGTATTTTCTATTTCCGGTTCAGGCATGAGCGCACAATCAGTGCGCTTAAATGCCACCGCGAGTAATATCGCTAACGCTGATAGTGTCAGTAGTAGTGTCGGTGAAACCTATCGTGCCCGCCATCCAGTTTTTGCCGCCGAGATGCAAAAAGCTGCCGGTGGGCAAAATGAGTCGGTAGGTGTACAAGTCCTTGGCATTGTTGAAAGTAATAAGCCACTTAATGTTGAATATGCTCCGGATCATCCAATGGCTGACGGAGAGGGCTATATTTACAAGCCGAACGTTAACGTAATTGAAGAAATGACCAACATGATCTCTGCTTCTCGTTCATATCAAACCAATGTGCAATTAGCGGAGTCAGCAAAGAACATGCTGAATAAAACGCTAACACTTGGTCAACGCTAAGGTTAAATAGGACTTATCATGGAAACAGTATCTGGCTCTAGCCTATTAGATAATATTCGTTGGCAACAAGAGAATTCAACTCCTGAGGCCGATGACACACGCGGTATGTTAACGCAGGAAGATTTTTTCGCGTTGCTCACCCAAGAACTTTCAAATCAAGACCCAACTAAGCCGGTTGAAAATAATGAGATGATATCTCAGATGACGGCATTCTCAACCACTGATGGCGTGACAAAGTTAAACGATCAATTTTCCAGTTTTGCTGCTTCAATGTCGTCTAGCCAAGCCCTACAGGCATCGACGCTGGTTGGTCGTAGTGTCTTAGTTGAAGACAACGTCTTTGGTATGGAAGAAGGTCAAGCGGTAAAAGGTAAGTTAGTAACCGACCAAGCGGCAAGTAATGTCAATATTTATGTAGAAAATGTTGCCGGTGAAGTTATTCAGACCGTACCTGTAGGTGACGTATCTGCAGGTGAATTTACCTTTACTTGGGACGGGAAAGGCAGCAATGGCGAATCTGCACCAGAAGGAGCTTATCGTTTTCGTGTTGCCGGCTTAGTCGATGGTAATGCATCAGAATTGCAAGCGATGACTTATCGTAAGGTAGACAGTGTCACTTTGGCTGGCAACGGCGGAAGTATTTTATTAAATCTTAACGGTGGCAGCACCATGAAGCTTTCTGACGTGGTCGAAGTTTCTCAAGGTTAATTAAACAATTTTTTGTATGAGGTGAAATTATGTCATTTAATATAGCATTGAGCGGATTAAACGCAGCTCAGAAAGATTTGGATATAACATCCAACAACATTGCCAATGTAAACACCACTGGCTTTAAAGAATCACGAGCAGAGTTTGTTGACGTTTATGCATCTTCACTTTTATCAGCCGGTAAAACTAAAGTGGGTGACGGTGTTTTGACGGCTGATGCGGCGCAACAATTTTCACAAGGTAGTATTAAGTTTACCAATAACTCTTTAGATTTGGCGATTAACGGTAATGGATTTTTTGCTACCGTACCAGAACTTGGTAGTTTAGATACCTCATATACCCGAGCGGGTCAGTTTAAATTGAACCAAGACAATTTTATTGTTAATTCTCAAGGTGGCCACTTATTGGGTTTTCCTGTTAATGGCGACGGTTCATCGACCTCAGTCAGTTTAAGTACCGCTGAGCCTATTCGTATTCCAACCGCCTCAGGTGCACCAGAAAAAACCTCGGAAGTTAATCTGCGAATGAATTTACCCGCAGGTGAAGCCTATATTAAATCTGCACCAGGAAACTTTGATTCCAATAATCCATCAACATTTAATCATTCAACATCAGCAACGGTATTTGACTCATTCGGTGACAGTCATATTATGACTTATTACTTTGTCAAAGATGATCCAAGTAGCAAACCGAATGAGTGGATGATGTTTACCTCTGTTGATGGTGAGATGGTTGATTTAGAGGCTGATCCTGGACAGACTAACCCTATTGCGGGGGCGGCGCCCGGAGTTGTTGGTGCGAGATTAAAATTTAATTCAGTAGGCGATTTTACTGGCATAGTGCCAAGTTTAGCTGACGGCGGAATAACTACTGGCCCCCTTGGCGGTAACATTTTATCGAACGGTGCAGATCCTACTCAGACCATAAGCGTTAACTTTAATTTAGATCCCTCAGGTCCGAATCCAAATGAACCCACACAGTTTGCTTCCAGCTTTGAAGTTACCTCTTTACAACAAGATGGACTAGCGGTTGGTCGATTAACCGGTATTGATATCGGTGGTGATGGTTTGGTAAGAGCGACATACAGTAATGGTACTTCAGAGCCTTTATCACGAATTGCTATGGTAAGTTTTGCCAATGATCAGGGCTTAAAACAGATTGGCAGCACCGGCTGGAAAGAAAGTATTACCTCTGGAGAAGCGCTAGCGGGTGAAGCGGGCACGGGTACCTTTGGTTCGATAAGTTCTTCAGCATTAGAGCAATCTAATGTTAATTTAACCTCTGAGTTAATTGACTTAATCTCGGCGCAACGAAATTTCCAAGCTAACTCTAGAGCACTCGAAGTTGATAATCAGTTAAACCAAACCATTTTACAAATTCGATAATCTCAATAGTGGTCAATCTTGATAGTGGTTAAGAGCAATAGACAATAATTGCTCATAACCAAGAGATTAATTTATAGCGTTCAGCGCTAATTATTGAGCCTAATGAAAATAAAAAGCCAGATAATCATCCATTGATATCTGGCTTTTTTATGCTCAAGACATACAGCCTGCAAAGCAATAGCTGTCAGTAAAAAAGTGTTCAGCTTTTAGCAACAAGCTGTTAGTAAAAAAGTCATCAGATCATAAGCTTAATGCCATTTTTATTCTAGCTTATTAGCCTTCTTAACTTTTGGCACTTTATTTGCAACAATTTCAATATTACTAATATTATTGAGTGAAGTTCATTATGGATAAGATGCTGTATATCGCCATGAGTGGTGCAAAGCAAAACATGCAAGCCTTATCAGTCAATGCTAACAACCTCGCTAACGCCAAAACTACCGGCTTTAAAGCGGATTTAGCCAATGCTAGATCCATGCAAGCTTTTGGTGAAGGCATGCCTTCTCGGGTATTTTCAATGACCGAACGAGCAGGCCAAAACTTTGACACTGGTGCTTTATTGACCACAGGACGTGATCTTGATATTGCCATTCAAGGCCAAGGTTGGTTAACGGTACAAACCGAAGATGGCAATGAAGCCTATACCCGCAATGGTCAGTTGAAGTTAAACGACAACGGGGCACTTGAAACGTCAAGAGGTGACATAGTGATTGGCGACCGTGGGCCAATTTTTTTACCTCTACCTGTGAGTAATATCAATATCACATCTGACGGCACCATTATGGTTCAGCCTGAAGGAGCACCAAGCTCTGCTCAAGAAGAAGTGGGCAGAATTAAATTTGTTAAGCCAGATAATCGCCTGCTAGAAAAAGGCAGTGATGGCTTATTTCGTCGTCAAGACGGCAACAATGAACCGGCCGATGTCACGGTAAAAATGGCGAGTGGGGCATTAGAGTCTAGTAACGTAAACCCTATCAGTGAAATGACCGATATGATCGCACTACAGCGTCAATTTGAAATGCAGTTAAAAATGATGAAAACCGCAGAAGAAATTGACGCAAGTGCCGCTTCATTATTAAAAGCGTTCTAAATAAAATTTTTCGAGGTGATGTATGAATCCAGCATTATGGATCAGTAAAACAGGCTTAGACGCCCAAACCAAAGAGATTGCGGTTATTTCCAACAATCTAGCCAACGCCAGTACCATTGGTTTTAAAAAGAGTCGCGCGGTATTTGAAGACTTACTTTATCAAAATATTAACCAGCCTGGTGGGCGTTCAGCACAAGACACTGAAATGCCGTCAGGGTTAATGTTAGGTGCGGGTACCAAAGTGGTAGCCACACAAAAAATTCACACCCAAGGTGACATGCTTAATACCGACAATGCCTTAGATCTGATGATCCAAGGTGAAGGTATGTTTGAAATTTTAATGCCTGACGGCTCTTCTGCTTATTCACGTAATGGTCAATTTACCATGAACGATGAAGGCAGCATAGTGACCCCAGGCGCAGGTTATTTAATGCAACCGCAAATAACCGTGCCAGAAGATGCCTTAAGTATTATTGTTTCGCAAGATGGTGAAGTCTCCGTCACCTTGCAAGGCCAAGCTGAACCCGCTGTAGTTGGACAAATTAATACCGTTAACTTTGTTAACCCAACCGGATTACAGCCCATCGGGCAGAACTTATACATTGAAACTGCAGTCAGTGGTGCGGCACAAGAGGGTGTGCCAGGTTTAGCGGGTTACGGCATGATAGTGCAAGGAGCGTTAGAAACCTCAAATGTTAATACCACCGAAGAGCTGGTTAACCTGATTGAAAGCCAACGAGTTTATGAAATGAACTCGAAAGTAATTTCTGCAGTTGACGAAATGCTTAGCTACATTAATCAGCAACTATAACGTTGAGGAAGGTCTCATGAAAAACACCCGAACTTCGTTATTAAACACAGTTTTTACCGTCAGTATTGTCGTGTTATTGTTCACGGGTTGTGCTAGCACTAAACAGGAAAAAACATTGCCTAATGATCCTGATTTTGCCCCCATTTTACCCGAAATGGAGGATAAACCTTTAGTGCCAACGGGCTCTCTTTTTAACGTTAACTATGTTAATAACATCTATTCAGACTCTAAAGCGCATCGGGTTGGCGATATTATTTCCGTGATTTTAAGTGAAAGTACCCAAGCGCAAAAAAGTGCCAAAACAGAGTTTAAAAAAGCCAATAGCGCCACGCTCAATCCTATTACTGGTTTTGGTGGTGCAGCGGTAAATTTCAACAACAAAGCCATACAATTTGGTTACGACCAAAGCTCAGATTTTAAAGGTGATTCAAAAGCCAATCAGGGCAACAGTTTAGCTGGCAATATTTCGGTGCATGTCTTGAGAGTTTTACCCAACGGTAATTTAATGATCCGTGGTGAAAAATGGATGTCATTAAATAATGGTGATGAATATATTCGCTTAACAGGTATTGTTCGTTCGCAAGACATCAGTTCAAATAACACAGTTACCTCGAGTAAAGTGGCGAACGCCCGTATTGAATATGCTGGTACCGGGACATTCGCTGACGTGCAAGAGCAAGGCTGGTTGTCAAAGTTTTTCAATAGTTCATGGTGGCCTCTTTAGTCGGATAATAGAATGAAAATAGTAGGATAATAGAATGAAAAAATATTTAGTTAGCTTTGCTTTTTTAACCTTAATGCTTTTATTGCCAGAAGCTAATGCCCAACGCATTAAAGACTTAGCTGATGTTGCAGGTGTGCGTAGCAACCAATTAATTGGTTATGGTTTGGTGGTGGGTTTACCTGGTACGGGTGAGCAAAGCCCTTTTACCGAGCAAAGTTTTAAAACCATGTTAAGTAATTTTGGCATTAAAATGCCAGCGAATTTAAAACCAAAAATTAAAAATGTTGCTGCTGTGGCGGTCCATGCTGAATTACCTGCATTTGCAAAACCAGGGCAAACCATTGACGTTACCGTCTCGTCTATGGGGAGCGCACAAAGTTTACGTGGCGGTACTTTAATTCAAACTATTTTAATGGGACTAGATGGTAACGCTTATGCAGTTGCCCAAGGTAGCTTAATTGTTAGTGGCTTAGGCGCTGAAGGCTTAGACGGCTCAAAAGTGATTGCTAATACTCCCACCGTGGGCCGTATCGCTAATGGTGCTATGGTTGAGCGCGAAGTATTATCGCCCTTTGCTTCAGGTGACCATATTACTTTTAATCTTCATAACGCTGACTTTACCACCGCAAAGCGCCTTTCTGACACCATTAATAACTTAATTTCTGGCTCAGCACGCGCCATTGACGCAGCGTCGGTCCAAGTGACTGCGCCTAGAGATGCTGCAGATCGGGTGAGTTTTTTGTCAGTATTAGAAAACTTAGAATTTGAACCTGGTTCGCCAGCGGCAAAAATTATTGTTAACTCACGCACAGGTACTATCGTTATTGGCGCTGATGTTCGCCTATTACCGGCGGCCATTACCCATGGCGGCATTACCGTCACCATTAATGAGGTGGCGGCTATTTCACAGCCCAATGCCTTTGCCGAGGGCGTAACGGTAGCGACCAATCAATCGATTATTGACGTTAAAAAAGATGACTCACGGATGTTCGTTTTTGACCCCGGCGTAACGTTAGACGCACTTGTGCGGGCTATCAACCAAGTAGGCGCTGGCCCTGGTGATGTTATGGCGATATTAGAAGCCTTAGACCAAGCCGGTGCCTTACGTGGAGATTTGATCATTATCTAATGAACAAATAAAGCTTATGACAACACGTATTGCAGACGCACAAAACTTTTTAGACGTTAACGGCTTAAACTCAATTCGCCAAGACGCGAAATCGGGTGATAAAGCCGGTAAAAAAGACGCATTAGAACAGGCCGCTAAACAGTTTGAAGCTATTTTTATGCAAATGCTGATGAAAAGCATGCGTAAAGCGCAAGAAGTGTTGGAGTCTGATAGCCCATTTAATTCAGAATCGACGAAATTTTATCGTGACATGCATGATCAACAAATGTCGCTAGAGTTGTCTAATAATGGTGCCTTAGGTCTTTCTGAACTGATTGTTCGCCAACTCGGTGGTGACAGTGAAAACTTTACCCCACATAATATTTTGCGCAGCGATGGCAATCTTGATAGTCGTGGCAGTTTACGTATTAGCGAACCGGGATTACTTAACAATATCAGTACAGTCAAGGACTCGTCAGCGCATCAGGGCTCTAGTAAAGATCGTCAAACAAATGGCTCTATTGCTGCCCAAGCGGCCAGCATGATGCAAAGCCCAACCTTCGAACAGCCAAAAGATTTTGTTAGCGCCTTAACCGCTGATGCTAAACGTGTACAAGATAAAATCAACGTACCCTTTGAGGTCGTTATTGCCCAAGCTGCGCTAGAAACGGGTTGGGGTCAAAAAATAATCAAAACCAATTCAGGTGAAAGTTCGAATAACTTATTTAATATTAAAGCCGATAGCCGCTGGGCTGGCGAGAAAACACACAAAGAAACCTTAGAGTTTGAAAATGGCGCTATGGTGAAAAAGCGTGAACCGTTTAGGGTTTACGAATCTATTGGTCAAAGTGTTGATGACTACTTAAATTTGTTGACCAAAAGCGAACGTTATCAGGGTGCATTAGAAAACTCGGCCAATGTGGAGCAATTTTTGCATAACCTACAAAGTGCTGGTTATGCCACAGATCCTGATTACGCTAAAAAAATCATAGGAACACTTCGGACAGTAACCAGCTTATTAGATAAATAAGTTTACCGCTAATTTCACTGTTGAAATTAACGTTACTGTAGGAGTTTAGGTCATGTCGATTAATCTGTATCAAACTGGTGTTAGTGGTTTACTGTCCGCGCAGCAGCAGTTGGGCACTACAGGTCATAACATTGCTAACGTTAATACTGAAGGTTATACCCGCCAACGTGCTGAACAAGCCGCAATGGCAGGAAATACTATCAGCGGTAATTTTATTGGCGCGGGTACTTATGTTCAAGACATTACTCGGCTCTACGATCAATTCTCTTATAAAGAACAATTACTCAATAAAAGTAACTTAGGTAATGCGGACTCAATTAGTACAGACCTGAACCAATTAAATCAAATAATGTCATTTTCAAACGAAGCTATTGGCGGCTCTATTGATCGGTTTTATCAAGCGGCTAATGGTATTGCTGACAACCCAAGTGACATTGGTTTACGTAATATCGCGCTCAGCCAAGCCGAGGTATTAGCCAAAGATTTTAATAGCTTAAATGATAATTTAGACCAGCTTAAAAAGTCGACTAACGGCGAGATCGAGCAAATAGCGAACAAAATATCGCAAATATCTCTTAATTTGGCCAAAGTTAACGAACAAATATTAGATAGTAAAAACCTAGATCAAACCGGCCAACCCAATGATTTATTAGACAAACGCGACCAACTGGTGAGCCAATTGGGTGAATATACCTCGGTTAATACCATTGAAGACTCTAACGGGCTAATGACCGTTATGATCGGCAATGGCGCAACGCTTGTTGCTGGTACTACGGCTTTAACGGTAAGTGTGCAAGCGGGCGATCCTGACCCATTACAAACAAAACTACAGTTAAACAGTCGCAATGGTGCGGTCGCAATTGACGGCGCTAAGTTGGGTGGCGCTATTGCCGCCAAAATAGAATATCGTGATGAGCATGTTGCCAAAGCGCGCAGCGAACTCAATCGTTTAGCCATGTCAGTGTCACAAACCTTAAATCAAACCCAAGCACAAGGGCTAGATTTAAATGGCAAGCAGGGCCGAGATATTTTTACTGATATTAACAGCACCAGCCTACAAAATTCACGCGTACTCGCCTCATCAAAAAATTCAGGCAATGTGCAAGCGGGCATAAAAATCACTGACATTTCATTAGTGCCGACCAATGAATTTAGCCTTAAGTATGACGGCTCAGACTATATTATGACCAATGAACTTAATGGCAGCAAAACCACCTTAGCTGAGTCCCCTTTAGGCTCGGGGCTTTACCCAAGCGATTTTGGCTTTGAATTTAGCGTTAATTCAGGCACAGCCAATTTAAATGATAGTTTTACCTTGCGCCCAACCGAAAACAGCGCCGCATTAATGCATGTCACACTTAACGATCCTAAAGGCATAGCCGCAAGCTCTGCCATTTCGGTCGCGGCGAACGATAACAACATCAGTAATGGCGCGGTAAATATTGTCAATGTAACGAATCCAGAAATTGCCCGCGCTTTTACCGAAGGCAGCAATGAACAATTGACCGTTGATGTTTATGAAAGTGCGCCAGGCACTTTCGAATACCGGGTTTATAACGCGGCTAATCCACCACCGGCGCCATTATTAGCCAATGGTAACTTTGCTGCTGGCGCATCAGCGGTTATTGACATGCCACCCTTGCCAGCAACCGCTGCTTTTCAAATAGAAATTGCCGGTTTACCCGTTGGGCAAGGGGAATTTGCGCGTGAAAAATTTACTATCTCAGATGCTTTTGGCTCAGGTAACGCCAGTAATGCCAGCATAATGGCGGCTACGCAAGAAAAACAAATTTTAGCGGGCGGTAAACAAACCTTTAACCAAGCATTAGCCACGGCCAGCGCTAATGTAGGGTCAAATGCCAGTTCGGCTGAATTTGTTGCCGACACAGCGCAGGCACTGTATACCCAAGCCTATAACCGCAATCAATCTAAGTCAGGGGTAAATCTTGATGAAGAAGCGGCAAACTTATTGAAATACCAACAAGCCTACCAAGCGTCGTCACAGATCATTTCAGTGGCAAATACCATTTTCGACACATTACTAGCGGCCACTAGATAGGAGTTATTATGCGCGTTTCTACAGCACAGTTTTATATTCAAAGTGGCGTAAAAATGTCTGATCAGCAGTCTAGCCTTAACGAACAAGCTAATAAAATTTCTACTGGTAAGCAAGTTGTAACCGCCAAAGACGATGCCGTAGCCTATGGCACCTTAGCTGGTTATAAAAATGATTTGGCCAATATTGATAAGTATCAACGTAATATTACCCAAGCAGAAAATCACAACAGTTTAATTGATACCTCGCTAGCCAGTGCTGAAGGCATGATAAATGAATTAAAAGACTTACTGCTACAAGCTAATAATGGTGCTTACACAGCCGATGATCTTGCCGCTATGGGCCAACAGGCGAGCCAAAGTTTGGAGCAAATAATCGGTATTGCCAATACCCAAGATCAATCGGGCAGTTATGTTTTTGCCGGATACCAAATTGACGATGCACCGTTTGCTTTACAAGCCGATAACTCAGTGAACTATCGGGGTGATAGTGGCGTGAGAGAATTACAAATAGCCAAAAACGTCACCATAGCGACCAATCAAAGTGGTGAACAGGTGTTTCAAAAAGTGCCCAATGCTATTGGCGACTTTTCTGCCACTTATAATAACAATACTTCAGGCATAGCGGTTGAACGGGCCGTTGTCGCTGATGCGAGTCGTTATAATAGTGTGGCAAATCCAGCAGACTTTACCTTTGAATTTAGCACAGCCACTGACTTAAGCATTACTGATGGCGCTGGTAACGTGACCAATATCGCAGATTACGCACCAGGGCAAACCATTGCCTTTAACGGTATTGAGGTTAAATTAAGTGGCAACCCGTTGCCGGGCGATAACTTCTCGCTAACACCGGAACAAAATGTCGGTGTTTTTGAGACAATAAAATCCGCCATTGATTGGATTAACAACAAGGCCAGTGGCAAAGAAGACCCACAAGTACAAGTTGACTATAATCAAATTCTTAACCAATTAGGTGATTCAATTAACCACCTAACGTCTAGCCGAGCAGAGTCGGGTATTAATTTACAAGTTATCGACCGTCAAAAAAGTAACCATTTAGATACTGAGTTGTATTTAACCTCAGGTAAATCATCGATTGAAGATTTAGATATTGCCAAAGCATACTCTACTTTTGAACAATCGAAAGTAGCGCTGCAAGCGGCGCAGCAAACCTTTACGCAAGTGCAGAGTTTGACTTTGTTTAATTATATTTAATCACACTTTTGGGTATTATTTAAGCTGAAACTCTCTATTTACATTAGAACGCTTAATTTTGGTACAGATGTTGCTTTAGTAAAAGTAGTTAGCATAAAGGTAAAGAAAAACATAAAACTGACGGTTTTAGCTTGTAAAGCTTAATCGCAAAAATCATGGCGACTAAGGCCAATGAAGCCCAAATGCATTGAATAAGTTGTTTTAGCCATAAGTTGTTTTAGCATTAATAAGTTTTAGTAATGATAAACACGGGCTGAACACTAAAGTGTTGGTAGTTTGTACAAAAGCAAACCGACTAACGCATAACCTAATACATCACTATGTTAAAGATAATTTAATTTCTAGGAGTCTATCGTGGCCTTATCAGTAATCACCAACACGGCATCATTGAATGCTCAGCGTAACTTAACTAAATCTAGTAATGATTTGGCCACCTCAATGGAACGTTTATCATCGGGTATGCGTATTAACAGCGCCAAAGATGACGCGGCCGGTTTGCAAATATCAAATCGCTTAACCACACAAATTAATGGTTTAGCTGTCGCACAGCGAAATGCTAACGACGGCATTTCAATGGCGCAAACCGCAGAGGGCGCCATGTCGGCCTCTACTGATATTTTACAACGTATGCGTGAACTCGCCTTGCAATCCGCTAATGGTTCAAATTCATCTGATGACCGTGACGCCATGCAAAAAGAAGCGTCAGCTTTACAATTAGAACTAACCCGTATTGCTGATACCACCTCATTTGGTGGTCAAAAGTTATTAGACGGTGATTTTGGCTCTAAAAACTTTCAAGTCGGTTCTAATGCCAATGAAACTATTGCTGTTACTATGACTAGTACCGCTGCTGCCGATATAGGTTCAAGCAGCTCCACTGTAACTGGTGGTGTAACCTTCACTGGTGTTGACCCGATAACCGCAGGTACAGCTCCGACTACCGTGGTTGGCGATTCATTAGATGTTAGCGTTAATGGCAAGACCACAGCAGTAGCTTTAAGCGATGGCATGGCTGCAAATGCAGCGAGCATCAATGCACTGGCCGGAATCAGCGGCGTTACCGGTCAAACAGAAGCATTAATCAATGTAACCACTGCTGCAGGTACTGACACTGGAACTAACGGTTCGTTAAAGTTAGAAATCGATGGTGTTACCCTTACCGGCATAGATACTACCACTAGTGTCGGGGATGCTGAAACTGCTATAATGACTGCAATCAACGACAATTCTGCTTTGGATACTGCGGGTATTAAGGCATCAATCAATGATAGTGGCGACGTATCGATTATCAGAGCAGATGGTAAAGCCTTGGACATTACAATGACTAGTACAGGTGCAACTGGTACAGGTAATGCTACTGGGATATACACACTTGCTGCTGCTGATTCGTTAGGCGTTGCAACTGGAACACCAGTCACTAATACCGCGGCAGATGCTGTGGATGTCGCTACAGCGATACAATACGTTACAGGTACACTTGATTTTAGCGCGGCGACAGTTGAAGGCGATGCTAGTCCTGCTAGTTTAACCATTGGTGCAACTACTGGTAATACAACGGTTACAGGCGCAACGTCGACGTTAGCAATAGGTGCTACAACTGTTTCGTCTATTGAAGGAGTTAACCTTTCGACTGAGGCCGGTGCTCAAAGTGCCCTAGCCGTTATTGATAGCGCATTAGCACAAATTGACAGCCAACGCGCTGATTTAGGTGCGGTGCAAAACCGTTTTGACTATACCATCAGTAATTTATCTAATATTCAAGAAAACTTATCAGCGTCACGTGGCCGTATTCAAGACACTGACTTTGCGGTAGAAACAGCTAACTTGACTAAGAACCAAATCTTGCAACAAGCGGGTACCTCAATTTTAGCGCAAGCGAATCAAATACCGCAGGCGGCTATTAGTTTACTTGGTGGTTAATTTCATCGGTTAACCAATAGTTTAACCGTATTAATAGGCTTAATAGGGTTAATATAAAAACCGAACTTACGTTCGGTTTTTTTGTTTTTATCATTTAATGTTTCTTGATGTGTAGGGCTTTTGTAGAACACTTTGTAGGGGCGACTTTAGTCGCCAGATGGCTAATATCAAAATACCCACTTATTCTGTTTATGCTCAGGCGAATAAATTCGCCCCTACAAGGATCATAATTCGCATGGCGTGCAGGGCTTTTTGTAGGGGCGACTTCAGTCGCCAGATAGCTAATATCACAATACCCTCTTATTCTGTTTATGCTCAGGCGAATAAATTCGCCCCTACAAGGATCATAATTCGTATGGCGTGCAGGACTTTTGTAGGGGCGACGTCAGTCGTCAGATAGCAGATATCGAAATACCCTCTATATTCCATTTATACTCAGGCGAATAAATTCGCCCCTACAAGGGTTTATAAATCTCATGGTGTGCAGGGCATTTTGTAGGGGCGACTTTAATCGCCAGATAGCAGATATCAAAATACCCTCTTATTCCACTTATGCTCAGGCGAATAAATTCGCCCCTACAAGGGTTTATAACTCCCATGGTGTGCAGGGCTTTTTGTAGGGGCGACTTTAATCGCCAGATAGCTAATATCACAATACCCTCTTATTCTGTTTATGCTCAGGCGAATAAATTCGCCCCTACAAGGGTTTATAACTCCCATGGTGTGCAGGGCATTTTGTAGGGGCGACTTTAGTCGCCAGATAGCAGATATCAAAATACCCTATTATTCCACTTACGCTCAGGCGACTAAATTCGCCCCTACAAGGATCATAATTCGTATGGTGTGCAGGACTTTTGTAGGGGCGACTTTAGTCGCCAGATAGCAGATATCAAAATACCCTATTATTCCACTTACGCTCAGGCGAATAAATTCGCCCCTACAAGGGTTTATAACTCCCATGGCGTGCAGGGCTTTTTGTAGGGGCGACTTCAGTCGCCAGATGCCAAATAACATTTTAGACGTTATATCCACATATCCGACTATAATAAAAATACATTGCATCAAAAGGATTTTGACTATGTCACGTAATAACCTCATGACAGGCAGAACATCACTTAAACATCATATTTATCACATAACAGCATGTACAGAAAATCGTCAGGCCTTTTTTCATAACGTCCAATACGCTCGCCTTTTGATAAATGAAATGACAACATTAGTAGCGAAACAAGAAATAAGCTCTATTACCTGGGTCATTATGCCAGACCATTTACATTGGTTATTTCAATTAACGTCAGATAAAAACTTATCAAAAGTTATGCAAACATTAAAAGGGCATAGTGCAAGGGCGATTAATCGGTATGAAAAAGGGGCCGGTTTTTCATGGCAACGCGGTTTTCATGATCACGCCATCAGAACCGAAGAAAATTTATTAGCCGTATCACGTTATATTGTTGCGAATCCATTACGCGCAGGTTTAGTTGATCATGTCGGTAATTATCCATTTTGGGATTCAGTGTATTTACAAGATGAGACCGGCGAATAAATTCGCCCCTACAGGTTCGTGTGTTCTGTAGGGGCGACTGTAGGGGCGACTTCAGTCGCCCAACCCCGAGTATTAAAACGCAGACATTATTCTTCAATGTTATCCCTAGGCGAATAAATTCGCCCCTACAGGTTCGTGTGTTCTGTAGAGGCGACTGTAGGGGCGACTTCAGTCGCCAAACCCCGAGTATTAAAACGCAGACATTATTCTTCAATGTTATCCCTAGGCGAATAAATTCGCCCCTACAGGTTCGTGTGTTCTGCAGGGGCGACTTCAGTCGCCCAACCCCGAGTATTAAAACGCAGACATTATTCTTCAATGTTATCCCCAGGCGAATAAATTCGCCCCTACAGGTTCGTGTGTTCTGCAGGGGCGACTGTAGGGGCGACTTCAGTCGCCAAACCCCGAGTATTAAAACGCAGACATTATTCTTTAATGTTATCCCCAGGTGAATAAATTCGCCTCTACAGTCGCCAAAATGGGCTAAAACATTAATTATTAAATAAATTCATAAAAAGTGTAAAGTTATTTGAAGAGCTGCCGTTAAAGTATTTAGAACGGGTGCTTTAAAATTTAAATATTACTAAATTGAAGTTCCTGACTTATTAAATTGTTTAACTAACGTATTACATATTGTAATCAGGAGTTTTAAAAATGGCTATTTCAGTAATCACCAATACGGCATCATTAAACGCACAACGTAACTTATCTAATTCTAGTAATGATTTAGCCACCTCAATGGAACGTTTATCATCGGGTATGCGTATTAATAGCGCCAAAGATGATGCGGCCGGTTTACAAATTTCAAACCGCTTAACTTCACAAATTAATGGTTTAGGCGTAGCGCAACGAAATGCTAACGACGGTATTTCAATGGCACAAACCGCAGAGGGTGCCATGTCGGCCTCTACTGATATTTTACAACGTATGCGTGAATTAGCGCTACAATCAGCTAACGGTTCAAACACAACCGAAGACCGTGACGCCATGCAAAAAGAAGTGTCAGTTTTACAATCTGAATTAACCCGTATTGCTGATACGACCTCATTTGGTGGTCAAAAGTTATTAGACGGTGATTTTGGCTCTAAAAACTTCCAAGTCGGTTCTAATGCCAATGAGACTATTGCTATTACTATGACTAGTACAGCCGCTGCGGATATAGGTTCAAGCAGCTCCACTGTAACTGGTGGTGTAACCTTCACTGGTGTTGACCCGATAACCGCAGGTACAGCTCCGACTACCGTGGTTGGCGATTCATTAGATGTTAGCGTTAATGGCAAGACCACAGCAGTAGCTTTAAGCGATGGCATGGCTGCAAATGCAGCGAGCATCAATGCACTGGCCGGAATCAGCGGCGTTACCGGTCAAACAGAAGCATTAATCAATGTAACCACTGCTGCAGGTACTGACACTGGAACTAACGGTTCGTTAAAGTTAGAAATCGATGGTGTTACCCTTACCGGCATAGATACTACCACTAGTGTCGGGGATGCTGAAACTGCTATAATGACTGCAATCAACGACAATTCTGCTTTGGATACTGCGGGTATTAAGGCATCAATCAATGATAGTGGCGACGTATCGATTATCAGAGCAGATGGTAAAGCCTTGGACATTACAATGACTAGTACAGGTGCAACTGGTACAGGTAATGCTACTGGGATATACACACTTGCTGCTGCTGATTCGTTAGGCGTTGCAACTGGAACACCAGTCACTAATACCGCGGCAGATGCTGTGGATGTCGCTACAGCGATACAATACGTTACAGGTACACTTGATTTTAGCGCGGCGACAGTTGAAGGCGATGCTAGTCCTGCTAGTTTAACCATTGGTGCAACTACTGGTAATACAACGGTTACAGGCGCAACGTCGACGTTAGCAATAGGTGCTACAACTGTTTCGTCTATTGAAGGAGTTAACCTTTCGACTGAGGCCGGTGCTCAAAGTGCCCTAGCCGTTATTGATAGCGCATTAGCACAAATTGACAGCCAACGCGCTGATTTAGGTGCGGTGCAAAACCGTTTTGACTATACCATCAGTAATTTATCTAATATTCAAGAAAACTTATCAGCGTCACGTGGCCGTATTCAAGACACTGACTTTGCGGTAGAAACAGCTAACTTGACTAAAAACCAAATCTTGCAACAAGCAGGTACCTCAATCTTGTCACAAGCTAACCAATTACCACAAGCGGCATTAAGCTTGTTAGGTTAGGTCTCCAACTCACACTAGGATAGATTTTATATTAGTGGCATAAGTGAAGGAAGGGGCCAATACTCCTTCCTTTTTGTGTTTTATGGTGAATGAAATGTCACCTGAAAATAACATTAATGATAGACAGTAACGTCAAATGTTTAGGTGATAAAAAGGAGTCAGAGATGAATGTAACTAATACCGTCAATACCGCTGTTGATTCAAGTAACTCAACAAAAATTGAATTAACCAGTGACAAAGCTGAGCGTTCAGCTTTACATAAAGCAGAGGCTGAAAACGATTTAGCCAACAAAACAGCCCGTATGGAAGCGCAAAGTAAAACAAGTATAACGGAAGCAAGCAATATACCAGCGATGACACCCAAGCAATTGGAAAAAGTGGCGCAACAATTGCAAGATTTCATGGGTGAAATGAATCGAAGTTTAGAATTTTTAGTCGATAAAGACTCAGGACGCGATGTGATTAAAGTGCTTGATAAAAGCACCGGCGATTTAGTGAAGCAATATCCGTCGGAAGAAGTGTTGGGTATTATTTCTAAATTGTCTAATGCGACCGGTAACTTAATAGATACAGAAATATAAGCTCGATTAACAGCTATCTTAACGGCTATTATTGACGCTCTATGAGCTATTTTTGTAATGGCTGTTACTTATTTAGGTATACTTTTAGCTAGCACTTACGTCAACAAAAATTGGTGGGATTATGGTAGATATTGCCTTTACAGGTATAGGCTCAGGACTTCAGGTTTCTGAAATTGTTGACGCGATTGTTGGTGCTGAACGGGCACCGTTTGAAAGTCGTTTAAATCGTCGTGAAGCTGCAATAACAACCGATATTTCTGCTGTTGGTGCGCTAAAAGGTGGTTTGCAAAATGTTGCCGACGCTATCGAAAATTTAGCCAGTGCAGATAAATATCAACAAAGAAATATCAGCGGTTCTGATAGTTTTGTTGCACTAAGCAGTACAAAAATCGCCGAAGTGGGCAGTTATTCTGTTCAGGTCGACCAACTCGCCAGCACGCATAAACTCGTTTCGGCGGGCATTGACAGTAGCGAAGCTGTCGGTGAAGGTACCTTGACTTTTGCGTCAGGTAGTAACAGTTTTGATATTAGCGTATCAAGCAGTGGGACATTAAGCGATATTCGCGACTCGGTTAACGACAGCCTAGATAACGACGCAATTACCGCCACTATTATTACCGATGATAACGGCCAACATCTTGTTTTTACCAGCAAAGAAACCGGTCTTGCTAACGCCATTAAAGTGACTAGCAACGATGTTTCTGACGGCAACAATACTGACAATGTGGGTTTATCTCGTTTAGCTTATGATGCTGACCCAGACTCGCCTACCTTTGCGACACACCTTTCAGAAACGAGTGCAGCAACAGACGCAAAAATAACCATAGATGGTGCCTTAGTGGTTACCAATAGTAGCAATGAGTTTGTTGATGCTATCGACGGCATCACCATTACAGCAAAAAAAGTGCACGATGTTGATGACAGTATCAGCAAGGCGAGTGTCTCTGAAAATAATACTAATATTAAAGCCGGTATTGAAGGCTTTGTAAAAAGTTATAACGAACTGGTTGATCTTAGCAAGCAACTTGGTGCCTCAAGCGAAAATGGAGTAGGCCCACTTGCCGGCGATTCATTATTACGTGGTGTAATGGGCAAGCTACGCCAAGAGCTGAGTAGCTCATTTGCCAGTAGTGGCGGTGACAATTTAACCTTGAACCAATTAGGTGTTCGTGCAGACCGCTTTGGTAAATTAGAACTAGACAGTGAAGATTTAAACGCACAAATAGCATTGAATGTTGGCGGAGTGCAAAACTTTTTTGTTGGCTCTGACGATGCCCCAGGTTTTGCTGCTTCACTTAAAACCTTAACTGACTTTTATACGGGGTCAGGCGGTTTAATTGAGGGGCGTATTGACAGTAAAACTAATCAATTAACAAAAATAGATGATGAACGCGTTGACTTTACTCGTCGTATTGATTCATTAGAAGCACGACTATTCGCACAGTATAATGCGATGGATTTGATCGTATCTAATTTGAATGCGACCAGTAGTTATTTAGAACAGCAGCTTGATAATTTGCCAGGTGTGGTAAGAAAAAATAAATAACCATCGTTAAAAATAACCTTGGAAAATTTTTTTGTAGGTCGGACTTCAGTCTGACAACCGTTAAGCGGGCGATTATGCTGATAGACGAATAAACCTCTGTAGCGGGTATTATGTTGTTGATCTGTGTTTATGTTGAAAATGGTTAAATTTCATTTAACTTGTTGGACTGAAGTCCAACCTACATCAAACCTAGATCAAGGCCACATCCAACCTAAATACAGCCTTGGACAATTTTTTTGTAGGTCGGACTTCAGTCTGACAACCGTTAAGCGGTTGATTATGCTGATAGGTCAAAAAATCTCTGTAGCGGGTATTATGTTGTTGATCTGTTTTTGTGTTGAAAATGGTTAAATTTTATTTAACTTGTTGGACTGAAGTCCAACCTACATCCAGCCGAAATCCAACCGATATCAAGCCCATATCCAACCTACATCGAGCCTAGATTAAACCTAGGTTAAATTTATATAGTTACTTCGAGTGAAAATATAGTGTTGGGCAATTGTTTTGTAGGTCGGACTTCAGTCTGACAACCGTTAAGCGGGGGAATATGCTGATAGACCAACAAACCCCTGCAGCAGGCATTATATTGTTGATCAGTTTAGAAAAGGTGGCATGGTAATAATAGTGTTATCTACTGAGTATTTTACAGTTTTTGATAGAGGTTTATCGCCTTTTTGTTTTTCTTTAAGGTCAATATTTCTGACTTAGCTGACTCTTGAGTACGATTGACTTTTTCAATAAGTTGGCTGTCGAGTGCCGCTATAGTTTGCAGTTGTGCAAGATGTAATTGCAATTCTTCGGGGCTAAAGTGCTCGAATAACTGATAAATTTTCTCTTCTCTGTGCTTCATCAATTTAAGCAGCTTTGCTGTATTAATTTGCTCGCTGCTATCATGGCTGGTTGACTCGGCAATCAACTTTTTATTCTCTTTTATGCTGTCTATTTCACTCTCAGGTCTACCCTCTATTTCACTCTCTATTTCATTCTCACTCTGACCCTGAATATCTGCGGTATCTAAAAGCTTAAGGAGCATTTTAGATACCTCAATAATATCAGTTAAATTTTCAAGGGCTGTTAACGCCACTAGAAGCTTACTTCTTGTTGAGTATCAAGGGGTATGTTATCCCAGCCTGACTTAATAGGGATTAATATTTGAGCAATTTCATTGAGTTTATCAATATCATTACTTAAGCTAGCGGCTAGTAATTGTTCTGAGCAATAAACGTAGATAGAGGCTAAATTATTTGATATTTCACCGCCTTGTTTAAAATCAAGTGAGGCTTGTAATACACCTATAATGGAAATGGCATTTGAAATCTCAGCGCCTTTTTTAGCGTAATTTTTTTGTATAATAGCGCCTTTAGCGGTAGCAATGTTATCGAGTAACTTTTGAAATAACAGTGCAACCAATTGATAAGGTGACGCTTGTTGAGCAGTGCTTTTGTTAATTTGTTGATATTTCTTTAATGACGCGTGAGTCATAGATATCTCCAACTGTAAGACAATAAATCTATTATACTAAAATACATTAGATTTAAAATTGAATATTATAAATTATAGCAAAGCTTGGTTATTAATGGTGACAGCAAAACCTTCGCTTTTAGCCTTTTCGTAAGCGGCGAGTAACACACCGTGCTCAATGGCTTTAGGATCTGTAACAATGCCGTTATCGGCCACTTCAATATTGTCCCAACCGCGTGTGACTAAATAGTCCTCTATCTGAACAAGCTGTTCTTCTAGCGGCATATTTAATGAGAACATATTGAACTCATGCCTGTCACCTTTATTAAAACTGCCATTTTTTTTCATCAGCTCAGCCGTGCCGTTAATAATTAACATTGAATAATTCCTATGGATGTTATTTGCTATTTTATCTAATGCCTTTTTACAAGCTCATTTCATGCCACTTTTTTATATTTATAAAAATAGTTAATATTTTTCAGTAATACAAGCAGTTAGCTAGTTATTTAACGATAGCTTTTACTGAGTTATCTAACAGCGTTTAATCGTTGTTTTTTTGACACGCTTCAATTACCTATAAATTTATTTAGCTGAAGTTAATTTTATGGACAAATATTTTCCTTACTAATACTAAGGCTTAACTGACAATAAAATGACAGACAAGTGTCAATTTATTGTTGATTAATCATGGCAGCAAGTGAATAATGGCGGTAGCTTATAATAATAAATGACTTGTTAGGCTCTACGTAAGGTCAAAAGTAAGATCAAAAAACGCAAAATGACCAAACGTGAAGTCAACAAATATAAAGGCAAACAATGCAAGAGAAAAAATATATTTTAGTCGTCGATAATGATGCGACAAGACGCCATCAAATAGAAACCGTTTTAGCTTTTGTTGGTGAGTATTTTCATGTTTTTGCTGAAGAAGAAATTGATCAATATCTAGCTGAAGTGCCGAATGTCCTGACCATTATTTTATGTGGTGAGGTTTCTGAAAAGTTACAAAATATTATTAAGTCTCAGCCAACCTACCCTTTTATTTATCACGATGTTATTGATAGAAAACAACTGAGTGGTTATGTCAATGTGATTGGTGAATTAACCAGACCGCTAAATTATGCACAATTGACTGAGTTAGTGCACCATAGTCACCAGTACCATAATAACCTACCGTCAAAACGTGGTTTTAATCGTCCAAACTCTTTATTTCGCTCTTTGGTGGGTACCAGTAGTGCAATGCAACAGGTACGATTTTTAATTGAACAAGTGGCCTCTACTTCGGCCAGTGTCTTGATTTTAGGCGAGTCCGGCACAGGTAAAGAGGTAGTTGCGCGTAATATTCATAACTTGTCAGAGCGAAGTAAAGGGCCATTTGTGCCGGTTAATTGTGGCGCTATTCCCGCTGATTTATTAGAAAGTGAACTGTTTGGCCATGAAAAAGGGGCATTCACTGGCGCTATTTCTACGCGTAAAGGTCGCTTTGAAATGGCGGAAGGCGGCACACTATTTCTCGATGAAATTGGTGATATGCCACAACCCATGCAAGTAAAATTATTACGTGTGTTACAAGAACGCACTTTTGAACGGGTAGGTGGCGCTAAAAGTTTAAAAGCTAATGTGCGAATTGTGGCGGCGACACATCAACATTTAGAAGACATGATTAAAACTAATCATTTTCGTGAAGATCTTTACTATCGATTAAATGTTTTTCCTATCGAAACTCCATCGCTAAGAGAGCGAAAAGAAGATATTCCACTCTTGTTGCAAGAGCTTATTTCACGATTTTCGGCTGAGCAAGGCCAGTCAGTGCGCTTTACTGAACATGCGATTGAATCGTTAACAGAGCATACTTGGGCCGGTAATGTCAGAGAACTCTCTAATTTAATTGAACGTATGATTATTATGTATGGTGAGCAGGTGGTGAATGTCGGACAACTACCGTTGAAGTATCGCCACTTAGACATAGATGATTATCAACCTCAATACCCTGAAGAATTACAAGAACGTGAAGCGATTAATGAGATGTTTTCAGGTACTGATTATGACGATGAAGAAGAGGCTATGGCACAAACTAGCTCAGTAGATGCGAGCACTGATAGTGGCAATATCCTTGATGTTTTACCAAATAATGGTCTGAACCTAAAAGAGTATTTAGCTGATTTAGAAATATCGTTGATCAACCAAGCCTTAGGTAAAAATGACTGGGTTGTTGCTCGTTCAGCTGAGCTTTTAGGTATGCGCCGTACTACCTTGGTGGAGAAAATGCGTAAATATAATCTCCAGAAAGTCAGTTAATGATTTATGGCTATAAGCGGTAGGTAACAGCAAGATAACTTACCGCTGCTTTGTTAGCTTGATTGCGTAAAACGCCCTTGAAATAATGATTATTTCAAGGGCGTTTTACTTTTTAGCACAGCCAATAGAGTCAGTTAAATACGCATTGTTTAAATACACATGGTAATAGCACTTTTAGATCGGCGTTCAATCTTTTTTTAATGGCTTTATGATGTTAGCCATTTTATTGACAGCAAATATTAAGCGAAATAATGTGCTTTAGTTGCTGAATAATATCATTTTAATTGGTTGGCATACTTAATGCTTTGTTCGAGTGTACTTCTTTACTCGGGTAAAATATTATGGCACTTGCCTATTCGACATCGACCAATTCGTCATCAGCCAATTCTGCGCTGAATCGTGGAGTAACTTCATTTGATGAGGTTAGTTTTAAACGCGAGCAATCCAATCGACTAGAAAGTGAAAACTACGCGGGTGAATTGACGTACTTACGTCAACAAAACAAACAACTGCAACACGTTATTGATGTTATGCCAACGGGGATGATTATGCTTGATGGCAACGGTATTGTGGTGAAAATTAATGACAGCGCTAAACGTTTGCTTGATGAGCCCATTTTGGGTCAACCTTGGTTTGGTGTGATCAAACGCTCTTTTAAACCTCGCGCTGATGATTGGCACGAGGTTTCGTTAAATGACGGTCGCCGGGTAAAATTAGAAATTACTACTTTAGGGGGGCAACCTGGGCAGTTGATCATGATCACTGACTTAACCGAAACGCGACTTTTACAAGATAAGCTCGGCCAATTACAGCGACTATCGTCTTTAGGGCGTATGGTGTCAAAATTAGCTCATCAAATTCGTACGCCATTATCGGCTGCCATGCTGTATGGCGCTAATCTTCGCAATAAAAAACTTAGCCAAGAGGCACGGATTAATTTTCAAGACAAATTAATGCTACGTCTACATGACTTAGAGCAGCAAGTTAATGACATGCTGCTGTTTGCTAAAAGTGGCAGTAAAGCGGTTGTTGAACCGGTTAATATCAACCAACTGATTGAGCAAGCTAAGCAAGTAATTGAGCCGCAAGTGAGTCAAGCTGGCGCAAAAGTCCATCTGCATTTTTGCCAACAAGGTTGTGAAATTTTAGGCAATGTGAGTGCCTTGTCAGGAGCAATTCAAAACTTAATACACAATAGTTTATCTGTTATTAAAGCCAATGCCGTTATTAATATTAGCGCTTATTGTCAGGGCGAATATGCCTACATTAGTGTGCGTGATAATGGTCCGGGCATTAGTGGCGAGCTAGCCGATAAAATATTCGAACCTTTTTATACCTCAAGAAGCCAAGGCACAGGTTTAGGCCTAGCGGTGGTAAAATCTGTCACTAATGCACACCAAGGTGAAGTGAGCTTGTTAAGTCAGCCAGGTGAAGGGGCACATTTTTGTATGAAAATACCCTTACTGGTTAGTGAAGCGACAAACACGGCATTGACTGAGCATGAAAACGAGACATTGTTGTCTAAGGAGCTTAGTCATGAGCACAAGTAAAATAATGGTTGTTGAAGATGATGCCGGACTGAGAGAGGCGCTGGCTGATACTTTGCTATTGGCGGGCTATCAATGTTTAGCCGTAGACTCAGGTGAAGACGCACTGATAAAACTTAAGTCGCATAACGTCGATTTAGTGGTTAGTGATGTACAAATGGGCGGCATGTCAGGGCTGTCATTATTGAAAAGTATTCGTCATAACTATCCAAAATTGCCGGTATTGATCATGACCGCCTATGGCACTATTGATGATGCCGTACAGGCCATGCGAGACGGTGCACGAAATTATATGGCAAAACCCTTTGCGCCAGAAGTTTTACTGAATATGGTCAGTCAATATGTGCCGTTACAAGTGAATGATGGTGGCGACCCTATTGTGGCTGATGCTCAAAGTCTTGAGTTATTAAAACTCGCCAAAAAAGTGGCTAATACTGAAGCCTCTGTAATGGTTTTGGGACCTAGTGGCTCAGGTAAAGAAGTGCTAGCACAATATATTCATAATTACTCACCACGTAGCCAAGCGCCTTTTGTGGCGATTAACTGTGCTGCTATTCCTGAAAATATGCTTGAAGCCACTCTATTTGGTTATGAAAAAGGCGCTTTTACTGGCGCTATTCAAGCGTGTCCGGGTAAGTTTGAACAAGCGCAAGGTGGCACTATCTTACTCGATGAAATAACAGAGATGGACTTAAGTTTACAAGCCAAAATTTTACGCGTGTTGCAAGAGCGAGAAGTAGAACGCATAGGTGGACGTAAAACCATCAGCTTAGATGTCAGAGTAATCGCCACCAGTAATCGCGATTTAAAAGCCGCCGTGCAAAGTGGTATTTTTAGAGAAGACTTATATTATCGCCTGAATGTATTCCCATTAACTTGGTTGCCACTTAATGATCGCCGAGATGATATTCTCCCCTTGGCGGCCCACCTTATTAGCCGTATTTGTCAAAAAGACGGTAATATTATTCCTGAATTCACCGCGGCCGCGCGTAGTAAATTACTGGCTTACGACTGGCCGGGTAATGTGCGAGAGTTAGACAACGTTATTCAACGGGCGTTAATTTTACAAAGTGATCGTTGTATTGATGCGAATGATTTATTGATCGATGACTTTGAAACACCCAAGGTAGCAAGTGATGCAGTAGACGCTGAAAAAAACGACAAACTCGGCAGTGAACTTAAACTACAAGAACATCAAATAATATTGGACACTTTGCATGCTTGTCGCGGCAGTCGTAAAGATGTGGCTGAGCGTTTAGGTATTAGTCCACGTACCTTACGTTATAAAATTGCGCGTATGCGTGATAGTGGTATTAATATTCCACTTTAAGAAAAATGGCCTTATTATCTGTTTGTAACAAAAAAACGACGCCTTAACGTCGTTTTTTTCGTTTCATTAATTATTTATTTATATTTACTATATTTATTTATTTTCAGTTTCTATTTGATTTTAAAGTCTTTTTAAAAACTTTAAAAGATATTCTAGCTTTTTTATCAGGTGATTTTTTCAATATTTTGCGATATTATTTAGCTTGGCACTATGCTTGCTTTAATCTTAAGTAACATTAAGTAACAAGAAATTGACGAAAGCGAGATAGCCATGGATATTAAAACTAATTCTTTATACGCTCAAATGCAAAGCATGTCGATGGAAGCTATGGGTAACAAACTACCCATAGGTGAAGCAAATGGCATGGGCACACCACCGGTGAGCAAAGCCGGTAGTGACTTTGGTAGCTTATTAAAAGATGCTGTAAATAATGTCAATGAACTACAGCAAGATGCGGGTGCAAAACGTACTGCTTTTGAACTTGGCGATCGCAGTGTTACTTTGGCTGACACTATGATTTCGGCGTCAAAGGCAGGTATTGCTTTCGATGCGACCGTTCAGGTGCGCAATAAGTTTGTTGAAGCTTATAAAGAAATTATGAGCATGCCGGTATAATGGCTCAGTAGTTAAGTATAAAACGATAGTGACGCGGAGAGAAGTAAGTGGCAGATTCAACAAACAACACAAATTTAACCTTTGCAGATGGTAACAATGACTTAGTCGCCAATGATAGTTCAGATGATGTTGGTGAACAAAAGTCAGGTTTAGCCGCTGCTATGGGTAATGTTGATTTTCTACGTCAAATGACCATAGTGATTGCGCTAGCGATTTGTTTCGCGATTGCTGTGTTTGTTATCATGCTAGCCAATGAAGCCGAATATCGTTTTTTAACTAAATTGCCCACCGAGCAATTGATTAAAACCATGGATTTTCTGGACAGCAAGCAAGTTGAATACCGTCAAGAAAACAACACAATATCGGTAGAAAGTGACCAGTACCAAGATGTTAAGTTGATGCTAGCTCGAGGTGGCCTAAGTGGAGCACCTTCTGAAGGCAGCGAAATTCTTATGCAAGATATGGGTTTTGGTGTAAGTCAACGCCTTGAAACTGAACGTTTAAAGCATTCTAGAGAGCAGCAACTTGCCCGAACCATTGAAGAGTTAAAGTCTATTTCACGCGCTCGAGTTTTATTAGCCATTCCGCGTGAAAATGTTTTCGCTAAACGTGAGAAAAACCCGTCAGCTACTGTGGTACTGACCTTGAGTCGGGGCCGCTTGCTATCTGAAGAAGAAGTTGACGCTGTCGTCGATATTGTCGGATCGGCCGTACAAAGTTTATCGCCCAATCGGGTCACGGTGACTGACCAAAATGGTCGTTTATTAAATTCTGGCTCACAAGATTCTGTGTCGTCACGCTCACGTAAAGAATTCGAAATTGAACAAAAACGCGAAGCAGAATACATGGATAAGATTGATTCGATCTTAATTCCCGTTGTAGGTTTGGGCAATTTTACCGCACAAGTTGACGTGGCCATGGACTTTACCAATACCGAAGAAACTCAACGACGTTATAATTCAGATTTACCGGCTTTGCGCAGCGAAATGAAAGTGGAAGATAATACCATTGGGGGTTTACTCGGTGGTATTCCAGGTGCGTTAACTAATCAACCACCGCTGGACAGTAATATTCCCCAAGATGCTACGGGCAATGCTCAACAGCAAACCATGCCGGGCCGCAAACATACAGAGTCGACACGTAATTATGAACTCGACGAGGCTATTAGCTACACCAAACAACAAACCGGCGTTATTCATCGCATTAGTGTCTCTGTTGCTTTAGATTATTTGTCTGAGCTAAATGCTGAAGGTGAACCTGTGCCAACAGCACGCTCTGTACAAGAAATGGCTAATATTCGTCGTTTATTGCAAGGCAGTATTGGTTTTAATTTACAACGTGGTGATTCATTAGAGGTGGTTACTTTACCGTTTTCTCGTCCAGAAATTATAGCCGTGGCTCCATTAGTATGGTGGAAAGATCCTACTATTTATAAGTATGCAAAATTGCTTGGCGCCGTTATCTTAATTGCTATTCTGTTTATTGCCGTGGTGCGTCCGATGTTAAAACGCCTAATTCACCCCGAAAAAACCCCGAGTGATTACGGTGATAAGTCGCTTGATAGTCATGTCGATTTGGGTGATGAAACCATGGACATGTTATCATCTGAGTTAGATGCTAGCTCAATTGGCTTTGCACCTGATGGTAGTTTACAATTGCCTGACTTACATCGTGATGGCGATATATTAAAGGCGGTACGGGCCTTAGTGGCAAACGAGCCAGAATTATCATCGCAAGTCGTTAAAAGTTGGTTAACCGAAAATGAGTAATGAAAATCAAGAACTAGCAGAGCAACAATCGTCTAGCTATGACGTCAATAAACTTGATGGCGCCGAAAAAGCTGCGATTTTATTGTTGAGCCTTTCAGAAGAAGATGCGGCACAAATACTAAAACACTTAGAGCCGAAGCAAGTGCAAAAAGTGGGTATGATCATGGCCGGTATGGAAGATTTTACTCAACAAAAAATTACTGCTGTGCATAAGTTATTTATTAACGAAATTCAAAATTTTTCTACCATTGGTTTTAAAAGTGAAGAGTTTGTCCGCAAAGCGCTAACCGCAGCATTAGGCGAAGATAAAGCCGGTAACCTTATTGATCAAATTGTCAAGGGTGGTGGTGCTAAGGGTCTTGATTCTTTAAAATGGATGGACTCGAAGCAAGTGGCGAATATTATTCGTAATGAACATCCTCAAATTCAAACCATCGTTTTATCTTACCTTGAACCGGATCAATCAGCAGAAATACTGACCCAATTTGCCGACAAAGTACGCTTGGATCTTATGATGCGTATTGCCAATTTAGAAGAAGTTCAACCAGCAGCATTGCAAGAATTAAATGAGATCATGGAAAAACAATTTGCCGGTCAAGCGGGCGCACAAGCCGCGAAAATGGGCGGCCTGAAAGCGGCTGCAGACATTATGAACTATTTAGACAATAATGTTGAAGGTATGTTGATGACTTCAATTCGCGAACATGACGAAGAAATGAGTCAGCAAATACAAGACCTTATGTTTGTCTTTGAAAACCTTGCCGATGTTGACGACCGAGGTATCCAAGCGATTTTAAGAGAAGTTCAGCAAGATGCGCTAATGAAAGCAATAAAAGGTGCCGATGAAGCCTTAAGAGAAAAAATTATGGCTAATATGTCTAAACGTGCTGCAGAAATGCTAGCGGATGATCTTGAAGTGATGGGGCCAGTACGCATTAGTGAAGTTGAAGCAGCACAAAAAGAAATTTTGGCAGTTGCACATCGATTAGCTGATGCCGGTGAAATTATGCTCGGTGGTGGCGGCGGTGGCGATGAATTCTTATAATCAAACATCAGAGAGTGTAAAGTAATGGCAGCAGATTCTGAGCCAAGCACTGGGGCAATGACCGAAAAAAAAATTGAACAGGTTGATATCTGGTCAGCACCTAATGTGCAACCAGACGAAGATACAAAGGTTAATAAAACTAATGCCTTAGGCAAGTCAATGAATTGGCGTTATGAGCCACCAGAAGAGATAGAAGTTAATGAGCCAGTGCCGTTAACGGCACAAGATATAGAAGATATTCGCCAAGCCGCATTTGAAGAAGGCTTTAGTGAGGGGAAAGCAGACGGTTTTACCAAAGGTTTTGATGAAGGTAAAACTAGTGGTCATGAAGCGGGTCTAATTTCAGGTAGTGAAGAAGGTGTGGCACAAGGTTTAGCTGAAGGTAAAGAAACCAGCCAACAACAAATCGCGGCGATGCAAATCCTATTAGATCAATTACATCAGCCTTTGCTCAATGTTGAAAAAAATGTTGAAGCGCAACTATTACAGTTAGTCGTGCAACTAACCCAAGCGGTGACTAAGCATGAAGCGAAAACTAACCCAGACATTTTATTATCGGCTATCGCTGAAGGTATTAAAGCGCTACCGGCACAAGAGTCTCAAACCCAAATTTTATTGCATCCCACAGACATTAAATTGGTAGAAGAACAATTTGGTGCCGCACATATTCAAGCACAAGGTTGGCGTTTATTGGCTGCGCCACAATTAAGTCCTGGGAGTTGCCAAATTGAAAACAGTACCTCTAATATTGATCTGAGTGTTAAGTCACGCTTGAATGAGGTGTTGGACTCGTTTTTGCAAGAAGCTTTGCATCAATAAACTTTATATCCATAAACCTTATATTCATAAAGCGAACCTCAATAAAAATAAGTCATGAAGCTTACAAAAATAAACCCGACACACCTTAACTTTCTAGCGACAGATATTGTCCTGTTAAACTTTATCAATAAGCGTAAAAACTTCTATGGTTGATATAAATCGCATAACTGAACGTTTAAAAAATAGTGAAAAATTTATTCACCCACACAGTGTCTCTGTTGCTGGTCGTTTAGTGCGTGTGGTGGGCTTAACTTTAGAAGCGGTTGGTGTGAAAGCAGCAGTGGGTAGTCAATGTTTGGTGGAAACATCACAAGGTGAGCTGATTGCAGAAATTGTTGGTTTTGCCCAAGAGATAACGTTTTTAATGCCAGAACAAAGTTTGCAAGGGGTATTACCTGGCGCACGAGTCGTGCCTTTATCGACTAAAGCACGTTTACCCTTATCAATGGACTTGTTAGGCCGAGTTATTGACGGTGTTGGTAAACCGCTGGACGGTAAAGGGCCGATTAAAGCATCTGAGAGTTATCAATATGACAGTAAACCGATCAACCCCTTATCACGACGAGCTATTACAGAGCCCCTAGATGTTGGAGTGCGCTCGATTAACAGTTTTCTTACTGTTGGTGTTGGGCAACGAATGGGGTTGTTTGCTGGCTCAGGTGTCGGTAAAAGTGTGCTGTTAGGTATGATGACACGTGGCACAAACGCTGATGTTATTGTGGTGGGTTTAATTGGTGAGCGTGGACGAGAAGTTAAAGAGTTTATTGAAGAAATTTTGGGTGAAGAAGGTCGATCGCGTTCTGTGGTGGTGGCAGCACCTGCCGATAATTCAGCGTTAATGCGGCTTAAGGGCTGTGAAACTGCAGTGCAAATCAGCGAATACTTTCGTGACCAAGGTTTAAATGTTTTATTACTGGTAGATTCACTGACGCGTTATGCACAAGCGCAGCGCGAAATAGCACTAGCGGTAGGCGAACCACCGGCAACGAAAGGTTATCCGCCATCCGTTTTCTCTAAATTACCCCAACTCGTCGAGCGAGCCGGCAATGGCGGCGAGGGTCAAGGTTCAATCAGTGCATTTTTTACTGTGTTAACCGAAGGTGATGATTTACAAGACCCAATTGCTGATGCTGCCCGTGCCATTTTAGACGGCCATATTGTTTTATCTCGAAAATTAGCTGATGCTGGGCATTATCCAGCGGTTGATATTGAAGGCTCAATTAGTCGAGTTATGCCGATGGTAACTAGCCAAGAACATCAGCAACTTGCCAGGCAACTGCGGCAGATTTATGCCTTATATCAAGAAAATAAAGATTTGATTGCCATTGGCGCCTACAGCCGAGGGACGGATCCAAGAATAGATCAATCGATTGATTTGCAACCCGTAATTCAATTTTTTTTGCAGCAACAAACGCTTGAAATTATTCCTTATGATCAAAGTTTAACTCAGCTGCAGGAAGTATTAGCGGCAGCGCAAGCTCATGCCAATAAAAATCAGTAGACACAATAACGCATAGGTCACTAAACCGATGAAACAGTTGAACACCTTATATAAGTATGAACTTGATAAAGAACAAAAAGCCTCACAAGCATTGCAAGTGGCGGAGGTCGACTATGAACAAAATAAAGCGCGTTTAAAAAGTGTTAGCGATTATCGTTTAGAATATATGCGCCGGCTTAATCAGCGTTCAATAGCGGGTATTGATAGTGCAACATATAGCCATTTTCATGCTTTTATCGCGAAATTAGATAACGCCTCTCAACAGGTTAAAATTGCGCTTCATCAAGCTAAAGCATTAGTTGATACACGAAAAAAGCAATGGTTAGAGCAAAGACAAAAAATACAAGCGGTAGAATTACTACGTAATAAAAAGCTTGCCGCCCTACAATTAGTTGCTAATAAAAAAGAACAAAAAATGTTTGATGAAATGGCGACACAACAATTTGTTCGCCGCCGGCGCTAAACTCTGGGATGTTAATACTAGAGATCATAGATTAAGTACTTGAGTAAAACCCATGAGCATTAAGGTTTAAACTCAAAGCTTATTTTGGATGCTTATATACTCAGTTAATTTTAAGATTTATCGCCTAGATTTATGTTGTTATTGTATTGCCAGCTCTTTTGAAAGTTAGTTTTGGAATGAATTTTGCTTAATTAACTATAGAAATAATTTATTAAATTGCGCTTAAGTCTACATTTAAGAAAGGTCTGTTATGTCTCAACTCAATATATTGTCTACTGATGCTGGCCAAAACCCTGACATCTCTGGTGCTAAAGGTGGTTTGTCAATAAAAAGTCAAGCTAAAAGCAACGCATTTAATGATGCGATGGAGCAACACTATTCCAGAAAAAAAGCGGAAGAATCAGAATACAATACTGAGCCATATGGCAATTTTGTCTCTAAAGCGGCAGAACAACACCAACAGGCTTTAAAGAGTGAGCGTTTATCTAAAGCTAATGAGGCTGATGATGCCGAGGCTTTACCCGTGTCTTTACCGATAGACGATGCCGATACTCGCTCTGCGCCAAAATCTTATTTTGGTTTTCAAACTCAAACTGAACATCAAACTCAAGCCCAAAGTGGCTTAGCTACCGATCTTGAAAATGATGACGCGGTTGATTTATTAAAAATGTTAAGTGGTGCTGAGCAATTGTTGACAAAATCTACAGCAAATAATACTGCTGAAGGAACAGTGCAAGACGGCGTTACATCAGGCTCTCTGCAAACAACCACTGCTGGCACAACACCATTAAAGAGTGAGCAAGGGAGCATTGATGATGCCGAGCTAATGGCCAAGCAAGCAGGTATAAAGGTATTAACTGAAGAAGGCAATGCCGGCTTAGATAAAGCCCAAGATGTTGACCAAATAACTAACAATAGAGCATTGCAAAATAGTGCCCGCGATATCGAAGCAACACAAACTCACCTCGTTAATCAAAGTACAGCGACTGTGGTAACGACATCGGTTACGGATAAAAAACTTGATGTTAATCAGAAAACAGCGGTAAATGAAGACCTTGATAAATTAGCCAGTGCCGTGTTTGAGGCACAAAAAATCTCTAAAACTGAGAGCGAGAAGCTAACACCACAAGTTGACAAAGTGGCGTCAGTTTTTAATCAAGCATTAGTCGATCAAGCTAAGCCGATCACAAGTGCTGTCGAGTTAGCTGCTCAGCAAGAGCAAAGTTTTGAAAGTGGGATAAGTCAATTAACGACAAATACGCTCTCAACACAAAAATCATTTGCCACTGTGCAGACTGAAACTATTGCTATTTACCGGAAAGATTTTGCCGACGCTGTTAAAGATAAAGTGATGGTGATGATCAATCAAAAAATTCAACAAGTGGAAATCCAACTTGATCCACCAGAGATGGGTAATATTCATGTGCGAGTGAATTTACAAAATGAGCAAGCCGCGGTGCAATTTGTGGTGCAAAACCAGCAAGCAAGAGAGGCTTTAGAGCAAAATATGGGCAAGTTACGCGATATGTTAGCTGAAAACGGTGTTGATGTTGGCGAGGCAAATATCGAACAGCGCGAAGCAAAAGAGCAAAATGATAATGGTTTTGACAGCCAGTCTAACAAGGGTCAAAAGACCCAGTCTGCTGAAGACAATTTTAGTGAAAATGATAACGCCATGGTGAATGTGCTCAAAGCTTCGTCAACTGGTATCGATTACTATGCTTAATTCACTAATACACTGACAATACTTGATAAACCCTTTGGATTAGCCGCTATTCAACGATATAGTTTAACAATAGATATAAAATTCTTCACAGGTAGGAACCATGGCCGACGAAAAAGAACTTAAGCTGGATAACCCAGGTAAGAAAAAAAAGTTGATTATCATTATCGCCATTGTTGCCGTTTTGGCTATTGCTAGCGGCGTGGCTGCGTTTTTTATCTTTGGTGGTGATAATGACATTTCACAAGCTGAGATCGATGCCGCTTTAGACACAGGCGCTAAAAACGAAAAGGTAGAAGGCGCTGAACTTGGCTCAGCTTTGTATGTTCCTATGCCGAGACATTTTCGCTTTAATGCACCCGGAGCCGCTCGCGATCGCTTTGTTGAAATTCGTGTACAACTGTTGGTGCGAGGCATTGAAAATGAAGAAACTGCTAAAAAACATGTACCCTTAATTGAAAGTGCGTTGTTAGGTGTTTTCTCAACGTCGAATGCTGATGATCTAGCAACAAGTGCAGGAAAAATATCTTTAAAGCAAAAGTCTTTAGTGGCAGTTCAGAAAATAATGGCTGAAATCGAAGGGAGTGCAGTGGTTGAAAAAGTACTATTTACCGGCTTTGTCATGCAGTAAAACCTTTGAAGAAAAATAGCCGCTAATAGATTACTTGGTTGAACTTTTGATTAACTTTTGATTAAGTTGGCGGCTATGGTTTGTGAACAGTGTAACTAAACTAACAAGATAAAGAGACTATTGAGTGAGTGATTTATTATCTCAAGATGAAATCGATGCACTTTTACACGGTGTTGATGATGTTGAAGAAGATGAAAGTTTAGAGGACTCTGCCAAGTCAGGAGAGACGTCTGATTACGACTTTTCTTCGCAAGATCGCCTTGTGCGTGGCCGCATGCCAACGTTGGAGATGATCAACGAACGTTTTGCACGTCATATGCGTATTAGTTTATTTAATATGATGCGTCGCACAGCAGAAGTTTCTATTAACGGTATCCAAATGATCAAGTTTGGCGAATACGTACATACTTTATTTGTGCCAACCAGTTTAAATATGGTGCGCTTTCGGCCTTTAAAAGGCACCGCATTAATTACCATGGAAGCGCGACTGGTTTTTATATTAGTGGACAATTTTTTTGGTGGTGATGGTCGATATCATGCGAAAATTGAAGGTCGTGAATTTACCCCTACTGAACGCCGTATCGTGCAAATGTTGTTAAAAATTATCTTTGAAGATTACAAAGTAGCATGGTCACCTGTGATGGATGTTTCATTTGAATATCTTGATTCAGAAGTTAATCCGTCGATGGCAAACATTGTTAGCCCAACTGAAGTGGTGGTGATTAGTTCTTTTCATATTGAACTTGATGGTGGTGGTGGCGATTTTCATGTGGTTTTACCCTATGCCATGTTAGAGCCTATTCGTGAATTACTTGATGCCGGTTTACAATCTGACAAAGAAGATACTGATATGCGTTGGTCGAAAGCCCTACGTGATGAAATTATGGACGTGTCGGTCGAGATATCAACTAAATTCATCGAAGTGACCTTGCCATTACAACAAATTATGGACCTGAAAACCGGTGATATTATTCCCATTGTGATGCCTGAGCATATTACTGTGTTAGTAGAAAAATTACCGTCATTTAGGGCTCAACTTGGTCAAAGTCGTAATAATTTAGCACTGAAAATAGAATCAAAAATTAAGCGTCCGGAATCAGTTAAATCAGAGCTAACTATCTTGACGAAAGGTGGTAAGCGTTTAGACAGTGATGCAGAGCTGCATTTATTAGACGATTATTTATAACAAGCATGGGTAAATCATATGAATAAAACAGGATTGATTAACTTTAGTGTAAGCATTTTATAACGGCATAATAAAAAATAACAAACGAGTAGTGTGAGTATTTTGACGCTACTTGATGAAAATTGAGGCAAAATAGTATGAGTACAGACAACAAAGATGAATTAGGTATGTGGGATGAAGCTATGGATGAGCAAGCTAGTGCAGAGTCGGCTAAAGCGGTTGAATTGGAAGAGTTAAAAGAAGATAGTGATAATATCTCAGGTGTAGAAAAGCGTAAGCTCGATGCGATTTTAGACATACCTGTTACTATTTCTATGGAAGTAGGGCGTAGTCATATTAGTATTCGAAATTTACTACAGCTGAACCAAGGCTCGGTTGTTGAACTTGACCGCGTTGCAGGTGAATCATTAGATGTTATGGTTAATGGGACCTTAATCGCTCATGGTGAAGTGGTTGTGGTTAACGATAAATTTGGTATTCGCTTGACTGATGTTATTAGCCAAGTTGAACGTATTAAAAAGTTAAAATAATCACTAATGAAAAAAACTCTGTCAGGGCTTTTTAGCTGGTTAGTCTTTGCAGCCTTTGCCGATGCGCAAGAGGTTGTTAGCGATGTTGCTTTAACTGAGGATGTTCCGGTTGAAGTGGGTAAGCATATTGCCGCTAATATGAATTCTATGAGCATGATTATGTCATTACTGATGGTGCTTGCGGTGATTGTTATTAGTGCCATGATATTAAAACGTTTTCAAGGTGTACGTCAAACTCACCATGGCTTAAAAATAGTCACCAGTTTACACCTTGGGGCAAAAGAGAAGTTAGTGGTGGTGCAAGCTGGAGATAAACAATTGTTGCTTGGGGTTACCACACAGCAAGTTACTTTGTTAGAAACCCTTGATGAACCCTTGGTGAATGCTAAAGAAAACAGTGTTGATTTTGCTCAGTCGTTAGCAAAACTATTCAAACAGAAAGCTATAAAAACCTATGATAAACAAAAATAAAAAATCATTATTATCGTTAAACAAAATCGTCACTTTACTGTTAACGATTTTGTCGTTTTTACTCATTAGCAATACTAGTTTTGCCGCTGATGGCCTTTCATTATCAGCGTTAACCTTGACCACTAATCCGGATGGTTCGCAAGAATACTCAGTTACCTTACAAATATTAATTTTTATGACCGCGCTAGGTTTCATACCTGCAGCGGTGATCATGATGACGTCGTTTACCCGTATTGTGGTGGTAATGGCGATTTTACGGCAAGCTTTTGGTTTACAACAAACCCCGTCTAATCAGGTGATTATTGGCATTACTTTGTTTATGACCTTATTTATTATGACGCCAGTCTATAACGAAATTAATGACCGTGCGATTCAACCTTATTTACAAGATCAATTAACCTCGGTTGAAGCGATTAATAAAGCTAAAGTGCCATTACGGGCGTTTATGTTAGAGCAAACTCGCATTAAAGATCTGGACACCTTGGCCCAAATGGCGGGCATAACACAAGTTGATAAACCGACAGATTTACCCATGACAGTGATCATTCCAGCCTTTGTTATTAGTGAGTTAAAAACCGCCTTTCAAATTGGCTTTATGTTATTTATTCCATTTTTAATCATAGATTTAGTGGTGGCCAGTATCTTAATGGCGATGGGGATGATGATGCTATCGCCGATGATCGTATCTTTGCCGTTTAAGTTAATGCTATTTGTGCTGATTGATGGTTGGAATTTAGTGATAGGCACACTGGCAACCAGTTATGGCATGGGAGCCACGTAATGGGTCCTGAGGTATTTGTTGATATTTTACGAGATGCGCTGTTTCTAGTGATTATACTGGTGAGTGCCGTTATTGTGCCAAGCCTGATTATTGGTTTGGTTGTAGCAGTATTCCAAGCGGCTACCTCGATAAATGAACAAACCTTGAGTTTTTTACCGCGTTTAATTGTGACTTTGCTCTCTTTAATTATAGGTGGACATTGGTTGGTACAAAAACTAATGGATTATACCATTCGACTGATCGGTAGTATCCCTAGTGTAGTAAGTTAATCATGGAGTTCACTGAGTCAATTATTAATCAAAGCATGGCTGATTTCTTGCTGCCGTTTACGCGTATTTCAGCCATGGTGATGTCAATGATAGGCTTAGGAGCAAAAGCGATTCCTGGACGGGTGAAATTGTTTTTTTGCTTGGCAGTTACGGTCGCGGTTATGCCAGCATTGCCGCCTACTCGTGTTGATAATATGTTTTCATTGGCGACAACACTGCTCATTGGTGAGCAAATGATTATCGGTATCATGCTTGGCTTTGTCACCGTAATGGTGGTCAATACTTTTACTTTAGCGGGCCAAATTATCGCGATGCAAACTGGCTTAGGTTTCGCCTCGCTTGTTGACCCCGCTAGTGGCACAAGCGTGCCGGCTGTAGGTCAGTTCTTTTTAATTTTATCATCATTATTGTTTTGGACAATGGATGGCCACTTAGCTTATTTACAGTTTGTTGTCGCCAGTTTTGACACCATTCCTATTCCGGCCCCAGAATTTTCCAGTATCAAATTTAAAGAAATCGCCCAATGGGGTGGGTGGATGTTTGCCACCGCATTGTCACTCGCCATTGCACCTTTAACGGCGATGTTATTAATTAACTTTTCATTTGGCATTATGACGCGAGCAGCACCGCAATTGAATATTTTCGCTATTGGTTTTCCTGTCACTATGTGTGCAGGGTTATTAATTATGTGGTTAACCATGGGTAATTTTTATAGTCATTTTGTGATGCAATGGCAACGGGCTTTAGATTTTAGCTGTTATCTTATCGATTGTGGAGCTGCGCCCTAATGGCTGAATCTGATAGCGGTGAAAAAACCGAAGAGCCCACGGCGAAAAAACTTTCTGATGCGAGAAAAAAAGGCCAAATAGCGCGTTCAAAAGATTTAGGCACTATGTTTGTTTTAGTCGGTAGTGCTGCAGCATTGATGCTGATGGGCAACTCTTTGGTCGAGGGCCTAGCAAAGATGATGACTCGTCTGCTTAGTTTAAGTCGAAAAGAAACCATGGATGTGCATGCTTTATATCAAGTGATCAGTGATAGTATCAGTGCGATAACGGTGCCTTTTCTTTGGATACATATTATTATTGTTATTGCAGCTTTAATTGGCAACATGCTGCTGGGCGGTATCAGTTTTTCTTGGGAAGCCATGGCACCAAAAGCCAGTAAACTTTCGCCGATGGCTGGGTTTAAACGCATGTTTGGTGTGCAATCCTATGTTGAACTTATTAAGTCAATTCTTAAGTTTTTTGTGGTTTTTATTTCAGCGTATTTATTACTGAGTAGTTTGTTTGGCCAAATATTGAGTTTAAGTACGGAGAATATTCCGGATAATTTTGCTCATGCGGTATCATTACTGATGTGGATGTTTTTAGCTTTAGCGTTTTCAATTGGCATTATTGTGGTTATTGATGCGCCATATCAAGTGTGGAATCATAATCGGCAATTAAAAATGAGTATGCAAGAAATTAAAGATGAAATGAAAAGCTCTGAAGGTAGCCCAGAAACAAAAGGTCGGATTAGAAGGGCGCAATATGAAATGTCACAACGGCGGATGATGCAAGACGTACCCCAGTCTGATGTGGTGATCACTAACCCAACCCATTATTCAATAGCGCTTAAATATGACACCGAAGCAGGTGGCGCACCGGTATTAGTTGCTAAAGGTATAGATGAAATGGCCTTACATATTCGTACCATTGCCAAAGAACATAATATTGAGGTTGTGGCATCTCCGGCTTTGGCCCGATCTTTATATTATACCGCAGAGCCCAATGAAGAAATTCCAGAACAATTATTTGCGGCAGTTGCACAAATACTGGCATTTATTTTTCAGTTGAGTGCTCATAAAAAAGGTCAGGCGCGCCGACCCAAACCTGTGGCCAAAAACTTACCCATCCCAGATGAATTTCGCTATTAACCTTGACTTAAACAAGCTTAGGTAAAAGGGTGCGGGATTAGCTTTCAGCTGTCAGTAAAAAATATTGGACAGTTTTAAGTCACAATCATCTAAATCCACATCAGCAGCCATAGGTACTATCTAGTTTTGACTTTAGTCCATCAAGTTAAATAAAATTCAACCGTTTTTGGCATAAAAGCCAATCAATAATAAAAAGTTTTCGTTTATGCATTACTATTTTTTATATGAACAAGGGCTGGTAAATGATGATACTGAACAATGTAAAATAAAAATGATTAAATTACAGAAATAATAACATTGGTCTGATTATTGCTAACTTATAAGACACGTCAAAAAATTATCCTAAGCACTCATGCAGTTAGCCGCAACTTTTAATAAGTTAAAGAAACAAAAACTTAACCTACTTTCGGGTTTAGGTACGCCATTCCTCGTGATGGCGGCGCTCGGTATGGTGATTTTGCCTATGCCGGCATTTTTGTTAGATATTCTTTTCTCCTTCAATATAGCCTTGTCTCTGGTGGTTTTATTGATCACGGTTTATACCTTAAAACCGCTTGAGTTTGGTTCATTTCCAGCGGTATTGCTCATTGCGACTATTTTACGTTTAGCGCTTAATGTTGCTAGTACCCGAGTCGTATTACTTGAGGGGCATGAAGGCCCGGATGCGGCAGGGAAAGTTATTGAAGCCTTTGGTTCGGTTGTTATTGGTGGCAATTACGCGGTTGGTTTAGTCGTTTTTGCTATTTTGATTATTATCAATTTTGTTGTTGTTACCAAAGGTGCAGGGCGTATTGCTGAGGTAACTGCGCGCTTTACTTTAGACGCTATGCCAGGTAAACAAATGGCGATTGACGCTGATTTAAATGCCGGTTTTATAACCGCAGATGAAGCTAGAGAACGCCGAGTCGAAGTCACCAGTGAAGCGGACTTTTATGGTTCAATGGATGGTGCGAGTAAATTTGTTAAAGGTGATGCCATTGCGGGGATTTTAATTCTCTTTATCAATATTGTTGGCGGTTTAATTATTGGTATGGTGCAGCATGATCTTTCGTTTGACAGTGCGGTGGAGATTTATACGCTGCTGACTATCGGAGACGGTTTAGTTGCACAAATTCCAGGGCTACTGCTATCAGTAGGCACGGCAATCGTCGTTACTCGCCAAAATACCTCTCAAGATATGGGTGAGCAAGTTAGTAGTCAACTTGGCCAAGAAAAATCACTTTATATTGCCGCAGGTGTGATGTTTGTTATGGGCATTGTACCTGGAATGCCCCACTTTGCCTTTTTAACCTTTGCGATATTAATCGCGGGGGTGGCATTTTTTAATAGTAAATATAAAGCAGCGGCGGCGGCACAATTAATTGAACAAGGTCAGGCGGCAGAAGTTGAAAATCAGCAACAAGAAGCTGAAGTTAAAGACCTAGGTTGGGATGATGTCAACCATGTTGATATTATTGGCCTCGAAATAGGCTATCGCTTAATTCCTTTGGTGGATAAAGCTCAAGGTGGAGAGTTACTTAATCGTATTAAAGGCGTGAGAAAAAAGCTTTCACAAGAATTTGGTTTTTTGGTACCAGCAGTGCATATTCGCGATAATTTAGACTTAGATCCTAACAGTTACCGGATATCACTTATGGGAGTCACAGTAGGTGAAGCCGAAATTCGTCACGATCAAGAACTGGCTATTAATCCAGGTCAAGTATTTGGCAAGCTTGATGGTGTTGCAACCAAAGACCCTGCTTTTGGCTTAGATGCTGTGTGGATAAAAAAAGAACAAAGAGAACACGCACAATCATTAGGCTATACGGTGGTCGATTCAGCCACGGTATTAGCAACACATTTAAGTCAAATTTTAACTAATAATACGGCACAGCTATTAGGGCATGAGGAAGTTCAAAACTTACTTGATATGTTAGCTAAGAGTTATCCTAAATTGATTGAAGGCCTTATCCCTGATGTCTTGTCATTAAGTACTATCGTAAAAGTATTACAAAACTTAATGAATGAAGGGGTGCCTGTACGTGATATGCGTAGCATTATTCAAACCTTAGTTGAGTATGGACCTAAGACTCAAGACCCTGAAGTGTTAACGGCGGCGGTTCGGATAACCTTACGAAAATTCATCGTGCAAGAGTTAGTTGGACCTGTGGTGGAGATACCTGTCATAACTTTGTCGCCAGAGTTGGAACAAATGTTGCATCAGTCTATGCAAATGGCTGGAGATGATGGCGCAGGTATCGAACCAGGTTTAGCAGAAAGACTACAGAAATCTTTGACTGATGGTGCACAACAGCAAGAAATGGCTGGCGACACACCAATTTTATTAACGTCAGGTATTTTACGTGCAGTTTTAGCTAAATTTGTTAAATATACCATCCCGGGATTACGGGTGATTTCTTATCAAGAAATTCCAGATGATAAGCAAATCAAAATTGTTAGCGCTATCGGCCAGTAAAAATACTTCAAAGTAAGTTGTACTGAATTATAAGGGTTGGCGATGAAAATTAGACGTTATGTAGCTAAAGATATGAGAAGCGCACTCGCACAAATCAAAGAAGATTTGGGTGTTGATGCTGTGATTATGTCTAATAAAAAAATTGCTGAAGGTGTCGAATTAATGGCAGCGGTTGACTATAACCAAAGTGTTGAGCCTGCCCAATCATCAGTATCCGAACACAGCAAAGCTAATACGGTTGCCAATACTGAGCCGACTCATCGAGTTGACCGATTCGACAGTGTTGAAGATACGGTAGCCATTAGTAGCGCACATCAGTCAGTAGAAGCGTCAACAACTTTGCCAGCCGATAGCCTAGCCGCATTACTAAGCCGACAAGTACAACAAAATGGCTATGACAAAGCGCCAGCAACACAGGCATTTAATAGTCAAATAGCCAGCCCAACTCATGAGGTTAATCATCAAGCGGACAATAAACCTGGTGCTGCACCACAAGATATTGAACAACAGTTTAAAAATTTCACTACTCGTTTAGAGCAAACTACTGACTTAGACTCACCTGCTCACGCGGGCAACCAACGAGTAGATGCTACTCAGTATGGGTCAAATAGTGCAAACGTTAATAGCTCGCTTGACTCATCAATACCTGCACCTGAGCAAATGGCTTCGCACGGCGAACGTCAAATAAGTGGCAGTGAATTTGATAATATGCAAAAAGAAATGTCATCTATTCGTCAGTTGTTAGAACATCAAATGTCAGGGCTAATGTGGCAAGATATGGCACAAAAAGATCCGATGCGCGCTGTGTTAGTTAATAAATTAATGGCGATGGGTCTTAATGAACAAGTGGCTGATCAAATTGCGGGTTACATTCCAGCAAATAGCCTTGAAAAAGATGCAGTTGAGCAAGCAAAACACATTATAGCGCAACAATTAAACACGACTAATAATGATATTATTCAACGTGGTGGCGTGGTTTCTCTTGTTGGTCCAACAGGCGTGGGTAAAACCACCACTATTGCGAAGTTAGCGGCCCGCTTTACTCAGATTCATGGCGCCGACCAAGTGGTATTAATTTCTACCGATAGTTATCGTATTGCTGGTTTTGAGCAGCTTGCAACTTACGGTCGTATTATTGGTTGTCAGGTTAAGTTGGCCAAAGATGGTAATGAGCTAGATAGCTTGTTACAACAGTTCTCACAAAAAAAATTAATATTGATCGATACTGCCGGTATGGGGCAAAGAGATATGCGTCTAACTGAGCATTTGACTACCTTAATCTCAAATGCTCGTGTTAGAATTCGTAATTACTTAGTATTAGCAGCCAATACGCAGCAGCGTGTTATGCAAGAAAATGTTGAGCGCTTTAAACATATTCCTTTAGCGGGCTGCATTTATACTAAATTAGATGAAAGCCTAAGTGTGGGTGAAATTATAACCACGTCATTACAAAACGGTTTAGCTATTGCTTATCTTACTGATGGACAAAGAGTTCCGGAAGATATTAAGGTTGCAAATGCTGAAAAATTGGTTACGCTAGCTGAAAGAATGGCTGCTAAGTATCAAAACTCAGGGACTGTTTCTTGGCGTAATCCGGTATCAGCTGTCGCAGGATAGTTAGGCCGAGCATTGATGGCAATTAAATTTAGCAAGCAGTCATAAGTAAGTAGTTATCAGTTAGTATAAATATTCAAGAGCATATGTTTATGGTGTTAGACCAAACGTAAATATCTACTCCGTGCAGTTTGGTGCTTAATTGATTATTACATGGCCTTTTTTAGCCATGCATGGTTTTACAGCAATAAGTAAATCTTTGTACGTCGAGGTAAACCGTAGAACCATGCAGAAGCATATTGTCGAGCAATAGCTAGCGTAGGTGATTAAAAATAACGTAGGTATTGGATGTAGAGGTCAGCTTAGAATGACCGATTATTTATTGCAATTGGTATTACATAGAGAAGTTATATAGATGATAGATCAAGCGAGCGGCTTAAGAAAAATGCAAAATCCCCAATACATAAAAGTCATAGCCGTTTCTGGCGGTAAAGGGGGTGTTGGTAAAACTAATGTCTCATTAAATACTGCAATTTCTTTAGCTAAATTAGGTAAGCGGGTTTTAGTGCTAGATGCCGACTTAGGCCTGGCGAATGTTGATGTTATGCTAGGTTTGCGCGTAAAACGTAACCTGTCGCATGTGCTATCGGGTGAATGTGAACTGGATGATATTATTATTCAAGGTCCTGCCGGCATTAATATTATTCCTGCGACATCAGGCACTCAATCTATGGTGGATTTAACCCCAGCTGAGCATGCCGGGCTTATTCGTGCTTTTAGTGATATGAAAACCAAATTTGACATTTTAATTGTTGATACCGCTGCAGGTATCTCCGATATGGTATTAAGTTTTTGCCGTGCATCACAAGATGTTTTATTAGTCGTGTGTGACGAACCCACCTCAATTACTGACTGTTATGCCTTAATGAAATTGTTAAGCCGAGATCACGGGCTATTCAAGTTTAAAGTGTTGGCAAATATGGTGCGCACCCCGAATGAAGGTAAAAATTTATTTGCGAAATTAGCGAAAGTCACTGACAGATTTTTGGATGTCACTTTAGAGCTTGTTGCCGTTATACCTTATGATGAAAATATTCGTAAATCTGTTAGAAAGCAACAAGCGATTGTTGAGGCATATCCTAACTCACCAGCATCAATTGGCCTTAAAGCACTTGCCAAAAATATTGTTAGCTGGCCAGTGCCACAACAAGCCTCTGGGCATTTAGAATTCTTTATTGAGCAATTACTAGAACACTAAAGCTGTTGAGTTTGAGTTATGTATGGACATAACGACGAAGCAGGGTTGCAATTGAACAATCCTTAGTATTTTTTTGAGTATTAGTTAAACAAGCGTTAGCTATATCAAGCGTGTAGGTTTTTTACCGCCGGTTAAAGATCTATAGTTAATTTTTAGCTAACATTGTTGGCCAGTGTAAACTAGCATATCTACCCAATATTCCTGCTGCCTTGTTGATTGAAACGTAATCTATAGCCGAGACTACAATGAAAATTCTACAGGCCCTATTTAACAAATAAGTGAGTTATCGTGTTAAAAGTACATACTTATAGTGTTGATAAATCGGCCTTGCTGGAGCGACACACAGTACTCGTGAAGCGCATTGCTTATCATTTGCTTGCCCGACTACCGGCCAGTGTTTTGGTTGATGACCTTATTCAATCAGGCATGATAGGCTTACTTGAGGCGGCAAATAAGTTTGATAATAGCAAAGGTGCTAGCTTTGAAACTTTCGCGGGTATTCGTATTCGTGGTGCCATGCTTGATGAAATTCGTCGGGGTGACTGGGTTCCCCGCTCAGTACATAAAAATAGTCGTATGATCAGCGAAGCCATCAAAATCTTAGAAGCGCAATATGGCCGTGACGTTACCGATGTTGAAGTTGCTGAACAACTTGAAATTTCAATTAATGAATACCATCAGATACTTAATGACGTGAGTTCAGGGAAAATTCTCGCTCTTGATGATTTAGGTGTTAGTGACGATGTGATTGAAATAGCCCATAGTAATCAGCAAGATGAACCTTACGCCAACATTGAACAGAGTTTCTTTAAAAAGTCATTAGCAGAGTGTATTTCTACTTTACCCGAGCGTGAAGCTTTAGTACTGTCCTTGTATTATGACGAAGAGCTAAACCTTAGAGAAATAGGCCAAGTACTTGATGTAAGTGAATCACGGGTAAGTCAAATACACAGTCAAGCGATGCATAGATTAAAAGCTCGTATGCAATCGTGGCAAAGTTAAGTAGAATATTAGAAATATTGTAAAATTTTAAATGCTATCACCGGAGGGTGTCTTGGAAAAAAATATGAAAGTGCTGGTTGTTGATGATTTTTCAACCATGAGACGTATAATTAAAAACTTGTTACGCGATTTAGGTTTCACTAATATATCAGAAGCAGATGATGGTAATACCGCGCTGCCAATGCTTAAAACTGGTGATTTTGATTTTGTTGTTACCGATTGGAATATGCCAGTTATGCAAGGGATAGATTTACTGAAAGCTATTAGAGCGGATGAAAAATTATCTCATATTCCAGTATTAATGGTGACTGCAGAAGCGAAGAAAGATCAAATTGTTATGGCAGCTCAAGCGGGAGTTAATGGTTATATCGTTAAACCTTTTACGGCTGCAACGTTAAGCGCAAAGCTTGATAAAATTTTTCAGCGTATTGGTTAGTCACCAACTTTTTACATAAGGCTGTTATATGAGTAAATATACTAGTATCCATGTTTCTTTAGAGCAGGCTAAATTGTTGGTTAAATACCTTGAGGCAGATCAGCAAAATAAAGCAGATGAGTTAATTGCAGAAATTCAAAACCCAATTCAAACTGCATTATTTGAAGAAATAGGTAAGTTAACTCGCGAATTGCATAATTCATTAAATAACTTTCATTTTGATTCACGTTTGAATGATTTAGCGACTGCTGACATTCCAGACGCTAAAGAAAGATTGAATTTTGTTATTGATCGTACCGAAGAAGCGGCTAATAAAACCATGGATGTTGTTGAATCAATTTTTCCGGTGGTTAGTAATATTCAACAACAAATTAATAACGTTAATCCGCAGTGGCATAAATTAATGCACAATGAACTCGATGTTGCTGAGTTCAAAACATTATGTCGAGACATCGATGTGTTACTGACAACAACAGCAAAAGAAACCAGCAAAATTCATGGCTTAATGACTGATGTTTTGATGGCGCAAGATTTTCAAGATCTTACCGGCCAAATTATTCGCAAAGTTATTGATTTAGTTTGTGAGGTTGAAGACAGCTTAATAACTATGCTAACAGCCTTTGGTATCTCTTCCAAACAAGAGCAATCGAATCACCACTCAAAATTAGGTGAAAACTTAGTTGAAGGTCCAATCGTTAATCCTGGTAATCGTAAGGATGTTGTTTCAGATCAACACGACGTTGATGATTTATTATCAAGCTTAGGTTTTTAATAGGAGTTACTAAATGTCATTTGCACAAGATGATGAAATTCTTCAGGATTTTTTAATTGAAGCTGGGGAAATACTTGAGACCTTGTCAGAGCAATTAGTTGAGCTTGAAAATGATCCTGAAAATGCGGAATTGCTCAATGCTATTTTTAGAGGCTTTCATACAGTAAAAGGTGGTGCTGGCTTTTTGTCACTTGCCGAGTTAGTTGATGCGTGTCACGGAGCGGAAAATGTTTTTGACACCTTAAGAAATCAGCAAAGATCAGTTACCTCCTCGTTAATGGATGTTATTCTTAAAGCGCTAGATACCATTAATGAAATGTTTGTTAAAGTACAAAATAAAGCGCCATTAAGCCCGGCAGAACCAAGTCTGTTAGCCGAGTTACATCGACTATCTCAGCCGGAAGGACAAGCAGAGTCTGTGGCAGAAAATGCGCTTGCAACGACTGAGGAAAATATACCGGCAGCTGATAGTAATTCAAGTGACGACATATCAGAAGATGAATTTGAACGCCTATTAGATGAACTTCATGGTAGTAGTATAAAAAAAGCAAGTGCGCCTGTAGTTGAGCAGCCAACAACATTTAATAGTGATAGTAGTAATGATATTTCGGATGATGAATTCGAATCATTACTTGATGAACTGCATGGTCAAGGTACATTCTCTCCTGCGGTGACTGCAGCGCAAGTTAGTACCGAAAATTCAGCATCGGCTGATGAAATAGATGATAATGACTTTGAGTTGTTATTAGATGAACTGCACGGGAAAAATCAACGACCTAAAGCTCAAGCAGCAGCAAAACCTGTGACAAATAACATCGCAGCTAAACCGGCAATAAATCAACTATCAGCAAGCGCTGACAAAAAAACCGTACCGGTAAAGCACGCTCAAGGCGAAACAACGGTGAGGGTTGATACCAAACGACTCGATCAGATCATGAACATGGTTGGCGAGTTAGTTTTAGTGCGTAACCGTCTAGCGAGTCTAGGCATGACAAAAGAAGATGAAGAATTAACTAAGGCCTTGTCAAACCTAGATGCGGTCACTACTGACTTGCAAGGCGCGGTAATGAAAACGCGTATGCAACCCATTAAGAAAGTCTTTGGACGTTTTCCTCGTGTGGTACGAGATCTAGCCCGTAGTCTCAATAAAGAAATTAAACTTGTTCTTGAAGGCGAAGAAACCGATTTAGATAAAAATTTAGTTGAAGCCTTAGCCGATCCTTTAGTGCATCTTGTGCGCAACTCGGTTGATCATGGTATTGAAGCCCCTGATACTCGTGAAGCCGCTGGTAAGCCACGAGAAGGTATTGTGCTATTGTCAGCAACACAAGAAGGCGACCATATTCTGCTCACCATTCGTGATGATGGCGCAGGCATGAATGCTGAAAAACTAAAAGAAATAGCTATAAATCGTGGTGTTTTGGATGCCGACGCCGCAGCACGTATGTCTGATAAAGAAGCTTTTAGTTTAATTTTTGCCCCTGGATTTTCAACAAAAACCGAAATTTCAGAAGTATCAGGCCGTGGCGTAGGTATGGATGTGGTGAAAACAAAAATTACTCAGCTAAATGGCACAATCAGTATCGACTCAGAAATGGGTGTTGGCACCATACTTGAAATTAAAGTGCCATTAACCTTAGCCATATTACCAACCTTAATGGTGGTGATTGGCCAACAGACTTTTGCTTTACCCCTGGCTGTGGTTAATGAAATATTTCACCTTGATTTAACTAAAACTAATGTAGTTGATGGACAGTTAACGATCATTGTTCGTGAAAAATCTATCCCATTATTTTATCTTGACCAGTGGCTAGTACGTAATTATGTTGAAAAAACACGAGAGCTGGGCCATGTCGTTATTGTGCAGTTAGGCAACCAGAAAGTTGGCTTTGTTGTTGATAGTTTAATTGGCCAAGAAGAAGTGGTTATTAAACCACTAGACAGATTATTAAATGGTACGCCAGGTATGGCTGGAGCAACAATAACCAGCGACGGGGGTATTGCCTTAATTATTGATGTACCTAACATGCTTAAATTTTACGCAAAAAAAACGCTGGTAAATAAGAAATTACGTTCATAATATCCATGGGTAATAGCCTGTGGTAAACACATAATCACGACAGGAAATAGATTGTAAATGTCATTTAAAGTATTAGTAGTTGATGACTCCAGTTTTTTTCGACGCCGAGTAACAGATATTCTCAATAAAGATATTAACCTTGAGGTTATCGGTGTTGCTATTAATGGTATTGATGCAGTAGAAAAAGCGATTGCCTTAAAGCCTGATGTCATCACTATGGATATAGAAATGCCGTTATTAAATGGCATTGAAGCGGTTAAACAGATCATGGCAAAAGCACCAACGGCCATTATTATGTTTTCTTCATTAACCCATGACGGCGCTAAAGCGACGCTTGAAGCACTAGATGCTGGCGCGTTAGATTTTTTGCCGAAAAAATTTAACGAAATAGCTAAAAATAGCGAAGACGCCGGTAGTGTATTACGTCAACGCGTTAAGCAACTAGCTAGAAAAAAAATGGTTAGAGCTGTGCGAGTTTCAAACTTTCGCGCACGGACTGTGGTTGAGGAAAAAGCTAAAGTCAGTCATGTAACTAGCCCCAATGTAGCCACAACAAAGACCACACATCAAAATCTGACTTTTAGAAAAAGTTCTGGCAAAAAATATAAATTACTTGCCATAGGCACTTCAACTGGAGGCCCGGTAGCATTACAAAAGTTGTTAACTCAATTACCTGAAGACTTCCCGCTACCTATCATTATGGTGCAGCACATGCCGGCAGCATTTACCTTAGCTTTCGCTAATCGCTTAAATAATATCTGTAAGATAAAGGTTAGCCAAGCGAGTTCAGGTGACATCTTAAAACCTGGTCATGCCTATTTAGCGCCAGGTGGTAAGCAAATGATTATTGATGGTACAGGAAATTCGGCAAAACTAAGGATACTTGAAGACAACTCTGAACGAATGGCTTTCAAACCAAGTGTAGATATTAGTTTTGCTTCAGCGGCTAAAGTGTTTGGTGGCAATGTTTTAGGTATTATATTGACCGGAATGGGTGCGGACGGTCGCGAAGGCTCACGATTATTAAAAAGTAAAGGCGCAACTATATGGGCACAAGATGAGGAATCTTGTGTTGTTTATGGTATGCCGCAAGCGGTTAAGGTTGCCGGGATCTCTGAACTATCATTGACCATTGAAAGCTTTCCAGCTGCAATTCTTAAGGAAATTCAGCATGGATAAACTGAGTGTAGCCGGGCTTCTTATTGCCATTTTCGCTATTTATTTCGGTTTTGTTATTGATGGGGGGGCTATATCTTCATTGTTGGAACTGCCCGCTTTCATTATTGTTTTTGGTGGTACGCTCGGGGCTGTTATGTTGCAGTCATCACAAAGTCAGTTTTTTCACGCAATAAGCTTACTAAAATGGTTATTCGTGCCCCCTAAATACGACATTGAACAGGGCATTGAATCGATTGTGCTTTGGGCTGAAAAAGCACGAGAGTCTGGTTTTTTGTCGCTAGAATATATTGCCAAAGAAGAAAATGATTTTTACGTTAACAAAGGCTTAAATTTGCTTGTTGACGGTGTAGAGGTCGACAACCTAAGGGTTTCCTTAGAACTTGATTTAGATTTATATCGTGAACATAATTTACGCTCTGCGCATGTTTTTGAGTCTATGGGGGGGTATAGTCCAACCATAGGGATTTTAGGCGCTGTGCTGGGGTTAATCCATGCCATGTCGAATTTGGCTGACCCACAACTATTGGGGCAAGGCATCGCCACCGCATTTGTTGCCACTATTTATGGTGTAGGTTTTGCCAACTTACTTTATTTACCGGTCGCTAATAAAATAAAAGCCATAGTACACGAACAAACTATGTATCGTGAAATGATGACCGAAGGTTTGATTGCCATTGCTTTGGCAGAAAATCCACATGCTATTGAAAATAAACTGTCGGCATTTCGGTTGGAGCAATGAGGCGTCAACGCGCAAGACGTCATTTAGTAGAGCATGAAAATGTTGAGCGCTGGTTAATATCTTATGCCGATTATATGACCTTATTGTTTGCGCTTTTTGTTGTATTATATGCGATGGCGATAGTCAATGAAAAACCGTTTGAAACCGCGACAGAATCTCTAGGTCGTGTATTTCAAGCGCAGGAAGAACAAACTAAAAATCGCGGTCATGGCGATGACATTTTACCGGTTAATAGTGCTAAAACTAAGCAGATATTGTTTGGTGATGCTATTGTAGATGTCGCTGAACCTGAAATTGCTTCAGGTGATGTAACTTTATCTACAGTCTCAGATGCTGGCGTGGGCAGTAGCTTAAGGTCTTTAGAAAAAGATCTCCATGAAGCCTTATACGAACTAGTTGAATCCGGTTACGCTCAACTGTTAATTGATGGTGATTGGTTGGAAATTGAATTAAACAGCAGTTTATTGTTTCCAAGTGGCTCAGCGTCACCCACCAATGGCGCAAAAGATATTTTATTGCTTATCTATCAAGTTATTGCCGATACCAACAACTATATTAGGGTTAGAGGTTATACCGATAATCAAGCGATTAAGACCGAAGTTTTTTCCTCTAATTGGGAATTATCAGTATTTAGAGCAACCGCAATTTTACGGACCTTAGAGGCCTTAACCTTAAACCCGGCTCGAATGGCTATTGAAGGTTACGGTCAGTATTATCCAAGTGCTGACAATACTACAGCTGCAGGGCGGGCCAAAAATCGTCGTGTCGTTATTGCGCTTTCTAAATACGGTTTAGAAAAAGCCAAGGTAGTGGCCACCCCCACTATTTCAGCAGAAAATGAAGTGGTAATTAACCGTATTAGTACTTCAATGGTCGATGATGAGATCCGTATTATCGAACTTGATAATGGTGGTATACGCATTACCACCCGAGCTGAGACTAACGCTAATAATAAAGCCACTAAGCCATCACAAGCAAAAACTAATGAATAATAGGAATTCCACTTGGTAGTTTGGACAGTTGCAAATCAAAAAGGTGGTGTCGGTAAAACGACCACAGCTATTGCCTTAGCCGGTTTATTGGCTGAGCAAGGAAAGCGCGTGCTTTTAGTTGATACCGATCCTCATGCTTCATTAAGTTATTATTTTGGTATCGAGTCTGAAGACCTAGAGCTCAGTGTTTATGATTTGTTTTTACAGGTGTCTACCAAAGAACAGATCATGCAAAGTCTATGTCCTACGCATTATAGTAATATCGACATACTCCCTGGCACAATGGGCTTAGCAACACTTGACCGCGCACTTGGCAATAAAGGCGGCATGGGCTTAGTGTTAAAAAAAGTGATGTCTGCAATCGAAGGTGAATATGATTATGTATTGATTGATTGCCCGCCGATTTTAGGGGTGTTGATGGTGAATGCATTAGCGGCTAGTGATAGAATTATAGTACCAGTTCAAACTGAATTTTTGGCATTAAAAGGTTTAGACCGGATGATGAAAACCTTAGAAATTATGCAAGCTCAACATCCTTTGCCGTTTAAATATACCATTGTCCCTACCATGTTTGATAGACGTACTAAAGCATCAAGAACGACCTACCAAAAATTGCAAGACCTTTACGGTGAGTTTCTTTGGCCCTCAGTTGTGCCAATTGATACTAATTTTCGTAATGCCAGTGTCGCACAGAAGGTACCTTCAGATTATGCCGCAAAATCTCGTGGTATTATTGCTTATAAATATTTATTAAAATATCTCATTAACTTAAACACAAAGAGTACGTAAGCCGATGCCAAAGTCTTTAGCTGCAAGTAAAAAACTTATGCAGACTTATTTGTCAGAATTACTTACTGAAGAAGAGGTAGAGCAAAAAGCAGCACTGCCGGTTAAAGAAAGACAATATCAGCCACTTGAAAAGTTACTCAGTAGTGCTACTTTTCCAAAGGTTTTTGCATCAAAGGATAGTGATAAATTAAGTTCAGTTCAAGACGCTACGGTTAGCCAAAGCGATATAAGTCATGCAGGGAATCAAACAATACCGGAAAAAGCAGCCGCTAAAATTGCACTGAGACAGCCAGTAATAAACCCAGTTGATGTTAATGAAAAGCTAATTACAACCCGTAAAAGCACTGATGCAGCGGTTGATACTCAACAGCACAGTTATCGTCAGGGTGACTTTCAGGTGATGTTTTTCGAGGTCGCTGGCTTAATGATTGCCGTGCCGCTAATCGAGTTAGGAGGTATTCATAACACAGATAAAATTACACCGCTGATGGGTAAGCCTGATTGGTTTAAAGGTGTTATGCTGCACCGAACAGCAAAAGTTAATGTGGTTGATACCGCTCTATGGGTTATGCCTGAAAAGTGCGATGAAGCCTTAATTTCAGCACTTAACTACCAATATATCATCATGTTAAATGATTCATCTTGGGGCTTGTCGGCTGAGAAATTGGTTGATACGGTAACGCTCAAGCAAGAAGATGTTAAATGGTTAGATACCCGAAGCAAACGTCCTTGGCTGGCAGGGTTAGTAAAAAACCGGATGTGCGTACTGTTAGACGTTGAATCTTTAATTAAGTTATTGGAAAAAGGTGTAAATATAACTCAAGAATAATTGATGAATTTAAACTTGCCAGTATACTGAGAGCCTAAGTGTTCTGGTCATTAGAATAACAACTAAAATTTAAAGAGGTCAGCAGTATGTCTGATGAAAGACGCAATGCAAGTGAACGTGTAAACATCAATGAAGAAATACTACAATGGGTAACGTTTAAGCTCGATCGAGAAACATACGGTATCAACGTTATGCAAGTGCAAGAAGTGTTACGCTACACTGAAGTAGCACCTGTACCAGGTGCGCCAACGTATGTTATGGGTATTATTAACCTGCGTGGTAATGTCGTTACCGTTATTGATACTCGTAAAAAATTTGGCCTTGAGTCTGCTGAAATAAACGATAATACTCGCATCGTGATCATTGAAGCTGAAACACAAGTTATTGGCATTTTAGTGGATAGTGTTGCAGAAGTTGTTTATTTAAAATCATCAGAGATTGATGTAGCACCCAATGTTGGTAATGACGAAAGCGCCAAGTTTATCCAAGGCGTGTCCAACCGAGATGGTGAATTACTGATTTTGGTTGACCTAAATCAATTACTCTCTGACGAAGAGTGGGATGAACTAAAGCAATTCTAATTATTAGCCAATAAGCCTGCTTAAATAGGCTTTTATTGCCAGCGAAGCGAATTACACTTATGGAAAATATATCTGCTAACCTGATCAGCTTAATTACATTCGTCATTGTAATACCCCTTTTCCTACTATTAGTGGCGCGAAAAAAATTTTTTGCCCAACAAATAGATGAATTACAACAACAAGTAAATAGCCAAGAAATACAACTGTTAGAATTACAAAATTTGCTTGCTAGACAGCAATCGCAGTTAGAAATCAATCAACAGCACTGCACTGAGTCAACAATAGAAAACGAACAAGTTAGCAAGCAATTAGAACACCGCATTAAAGTGGCTCAGGAACAGTTCAATAACCAATTTCAAAGTATCGAAAAACTGTTACATCAGCAACCTGAAGATAAATTATACACTCGAGCACAAAAGTTGGTTGAGCTAGGTGCAGACCTTGCTGAAATAATGCGAGAGTGTGATATTCCTAGAGCTGAAGCTGAAATGTTGCTTTCTATTCATCAAAGAAAAGCTGTAAAATAGTGCCCTTACTATAAAATACCGTATTTAAACGTTACATTTTTACGTAAAATCTTAAACGCTCTCGTGATAAACTGCACAATAGAGAAATTTTATTTTTAGCTTTATAACCTATATATTACTTAATGGTTAGAAGACAAGGATCCTGTAGTGAACAGAATAAAAAAAGTTACCTTGAAAACCCGGTCAATATTTGGCTTAAAACTCATACTAACCCTAATGTTTTCGTTTTTTTTAACAGCTTGTTCGACAACGCCTTCGTCAGAGCAAACTCTATCTGATCCAAAAGATCCGCTAGAAGTGATTAACCGACCTTTTTGGACTTTTACTTGGGATTATGCCGACAAATACGTCTTCAAACCGGCATCGCAAGGTTATGTTGAATATATGCCGACAGACTTGCGCAGAGGTGTTCATAATATGGCACTGAATCTAAATGAACCTTCAACAATCATTAACGATTTATTACAAGCAAAGTTTACTGATGCAGCAAAATCCACCGGACGCTTTGTTTTGAATTCTACCATCGGATTATTAGGTTTTTTTGACCCAGCAAGTGATTTTGGTTGGCACCGAAAACAAGAAGAGTTTGGCGAGGTACTTGGTAGTTATGGTGTGGGTAACGGCCCTTACTTGGTTGTTCCCGCGCTTGGTCCGTCATCGGTACGTGAAGAGGTAGGTGATTTTGTTGACAGTTATTACTGGCCCCTTGCCGTTATCGATTTTTGGCCTAATATATTACGAGCTGGCGTTTTAGGTTTGGAAGCCCGAGCGTCATTTGCTGATCAAGAAGCTATTTTAAATGATGCTATCGATCCTTATGAGTTTGTTAAAAATGCCTACTTTCAAAATATGCAGTTTAGAGTTTATGATGGAAACCCACCGATTGAAGTTAACGAAGCAGAAGAGGCCAATATTGACGCGTATCTAGAAGAGCTTGAAAAGATGCAGCCTTAATATTTTTAACCAAGACTGCTGCTAGCAATAAACTGAAGAATAAGAAAAAGCGAACTAAAGTTCGCTTTTTTGGTATTGAGCAACGGCGTTATCTAGGTGCTTTTGTGTAAAAAATAACATAATAGGTCTTAATAGCAAAAAATAGGCAATCAACACCATCACAACGGATGCTGCCAAAGCAAAGCCTTGTAGATTTGCGATAAAGAAAAATGGTGGTATCAGCAGTGATAATTTAACCATATTCAAAATAAACTTTTCAGGCGGAGACAGTTTTGCTTGCGCTAAGGCTAGAATAGCTTGTCGTTGATGTAAGCTAAATACCTGCAAGGCTGGTATTTTATTGGAAGAAAAATAAATTGTCATAAAATTTCAAATAAATATGCGCTCAATTATAGGTAGCGCTATCATACAAAAATGATACTAAATGTGCCATGGGCAAATACGATAGTGAGTGATTTATTAACCTTGTTGCTGTTTATTTTAATCCCAAGCTAACATTACGAAGATAGCAGTAAGCTGTAGGTTAGACGCGAGCAGTAAAAAAATAGCGTTAAGCTATCAGTAAAGTACACTAAAATCGTTATAATAGAATTAGTGATTATGAGTACTAAAATTTAACTGAAAGCTAAGGACTAATAACGTAAAACTTCTCTTAGCACTAGTTGTAAGCGAACATTTATGCGATTAAGTTAGCTGATAAATTAGCCAATAAGTACCTGTAGAAATACTAAATAAAAATGATGGTCTTGAGCCTAAGCTACATCCGCCGGTAAGAAAGGTAAAATATCGACTTTAGATACAAAGTTTCTGATAAATTTGTCAAAACGAGTTCCTCAGTCGCGTGCAATTTGCTAGAATTGCGACAATTTTTATCAGTAGGTGATTTTTAAATGAATATCATAGAAGCTAACTTTGATGCAACCGGTAAGAAATTCGCGATTGTCGTCTCTCGTTTTAATAGTTTTGTTGTTGAAAACTTACTTGAAGGCGCCGTAGATACACTCAAACGCCATGGTAATGTTGCTGATAGCGACATTACCATCATCCGTGTTCCTGGTGCCTACGAGTTGCCAGTAGCGGCTAAAAAAGTTGCTGCCAAAGGTGGATACGATGGCATTATTGCTATTGGTGCCGTTATTCGTGGCGGTACGCCACATTTTGATTTTGTTGCTGGCGAATGTAATAAAGGTTTAGCACAAGTTGCTATGGAATATACTCTGCCAGTGGCATTTGGTGTTATTACTACCGACTCTATTGAGCAAGCTATTGACCGTGCTGGCCTTAAAGTAGGCAATAAAGGCGCTGAAGCAGCATTAAGTGCTTTAGAAATGGTTAACGTGCTCGATAAGTTATAACAGGATATTTTTGTGAAACCATCACCTAGAAGAAAAGCCAGAGAGTTGGCAGTACAAGCAGTATACTCTTGGCAATTAAGTAAAAACAATATTGCTGAAATTGAATTGAATTTTTTGACTGAAAATAGTGCTCGTCGTTTTGACATTCCTTATTTTCAACAATTGTTCCGTGGAATTTCAGCACAAATTAGCAGTATTGATGAAAAAATATCTCCTCATGTTGACCGTCCACTAAAAGATGTTGATCCGGTTGAAAAAGCGATTTTACGCGTTGCGGTGTTTGAACTATCTGAATGTCTAGATGTGCCTTATCGTGTCATCATCAATGAAGCCATTGAGTTAGCAAAATCATTTGGTGCAGATGATAGTCATAAGTTTGTCAACGGTGTTTTAGATAAAGTTATTAAGCTTGTTCGCCCGAACGAATAGTCATAATTTGGTTGTAATATGAAAGAGTTTGAATTGATCAAGCACTTCTTTAGTGAGCAAGTGATCAAACGCAAGGATGTGGTACTCGGTATTGGTGATGACTGCGCTATAGTCAGCCCTGCTGAGCGTCAAAATATTGCAATAACCACAGATACCCTGGTCGCTGGCGTTCATTTTCCTCATGAAACCAGCGCTCGCGCTATTGGTCATAAATCAATAGCCGTGAATTTATCAGACCTAGCGGCAATGGGCGCTGAACCTAGTTGGCTTTCTTTAGCGATCACCATGCCAGAAGTCGATCTAAAATGGATTGAAGAGTTCTGTCTTGGCGTCTTTGAGTTGTGCGAATATTATAATGTGCAACTCATTGGTGGCGATACGACGCAAGGGCCTTTGAGTATTACTGTTACCGCTCAAGGTTTAGTGCCGATAAATAAGCATCTGACCCGTTCAGGCGCCAAAGCCGGTGATTGGATTTATGTTACTGGCGAAGTGGGTGATGCGGCATTAGCCTTAAAGCATATTTTACGTGAGGTCAATGTTGCACCTGAATATCGAGAAAGTGTGCAGCACAGTTTAGACTTTCCAACACCGAGGATCTTGGCTGGACAGGCACTTCGTGGCTATGCCAGTGCGGCGATAGATTTATCTGATGGTATTATTTCAGATTTAGGTCATCTTTGTACCGCTTCTAAGGTCGGTGCTAACATCGTATTAGATCACTTGCCAATTTCTCAGGCACTACGAACTACGGTTGGTATAGAAAAAGCTTTTGAAATGGCACTCACAGGTGGTGATGATTATGAATTGTTATTTACGGTATCTGAAGACAACAAAGTGGGTATTGAAACTGCTTTAGCAAATACCAGTAACACTGTAACCTGCATTGGTCAGATTAATCGCAGTGAAAAAATAACCACAACTTTAAACCGTAAAGCTGTCGCTATTAAGACTAAAAGCTTCGAACACTTTTCTAGCAGTAAAGAGTGATGATGAAAACTTCTAAGGCAAATTTTAGTCTATCAAATCCAATCCACTTTTTGGCTCTAGGTTTTGGCAGTGGTTTAGCACCTAAAGCACCCGGTACTTTTGGTACCTTAGCCGCAATTCCACTATTTTTGCTGTTTGCACCGCTTAACAATACACTTTATTTAACCTTGTTAATGTTGATGAGTGTTGCAGGTATTTATATTTGTGGTAAAGCAGCAACTGATGCAGGGGTTCCTGATCATGGCGCGATAGTGTGGGATGAATTTGTTGGGTTTTTGATCACCATGTTCTTGATGCCATTAACATGGCAGACAATACTAGTGGGGTTCATCTTATTTCGCTTTTTCGATATTCTCAAGCCTTGGCCGATTTCCTATATTGACAAAAATTGTCATGGCGGATTAGGCATTATGCTTGACGATATAGTCGCGGGTATTGCGGCCTGGGCTTGTATGATGCTAATTTTTTACTAAGCTGATAAACATCACAACTTTCTACTAGTAACGAGCGAATAACCAGTCAATAACCTATCACTAGAAAAGCCAAAGAATGTATTCTTTGGCTTTTTCACTTTGCAGACAAGTAGGCTTTGCTGTACAAAGGCAGCTAAGAAAAATAAGAGCAATTGATGTTTAGGGTAGCTGATTGTAGCTCGCTACCTGTGCCGGTAGTTATGCTGGCAATCATGCAAGTAGTCATACCGTCTAATACGCCATAAGACAATGATGGCATTATTTATTGCCCTACGTGGCTTGAAGATATGAGTGCTTGTTTGCACGTCATTTAAAATATTCGCTACTTAAAGAGTAATAATATGACTCAGTTAAAACCGCAATGGCAAAAAATTATAGCCCATGAGCAACAACAAGATTATTTTCAACAATTATCGAAAGAAATTGCTCAGCAAAGAGCAAACGGTGAGGTGGTACTGCCGGGTGAAGAGGATGTCTTTAATGCTTTTTCTACCATTGATTTATCCAATGTGAAAGTGGTGATTCTAGGTCAAGACCCCTATCATGGCCTGGGTAAAAGTGGTGAATCACAAGCACATGGTTTAGCTTTTTCGGTGCGAAAAGGCATTAAAGTGCCACCTTCTTTAGTTAATATCTACAAGGAGCTTAAGCAAGATATTGCTGACTTTATCACACCGCATCATGGCTATTTGAATGAGTGGGCACAACAAGGTGTTTTGCTGCTCAACACTGTGTTGACCGTTAAGCAGGGACAAGCACACTCTCACGCTAAATTGGGTTGGGAAGAGTTTACTAATAAAATTATTGCGGAAATTAATCAGCATAATGCCGGCTGTGTATTTTTACTCTGGGGCAGTCATGCGCAGAAAAAAGGTAAAAATATTGATCAGCAAAAACATTTAGTATTAAACGGGCCACACCCCTCGCCACTTTCGGCTTATCGAGGTTTCTTCGGTTGCCAACATTTTTCTAAAGCTAACCTATGGTTAAAAGCACATAATAAAACCGTCATCAATTGGCAAATTAGCGATTAAAAGCCGTTATTATTGGTCGATTTTAAGAAAATAATTTCACTTTATATCAATTACTAACATTTATTTTCAGATAAGGCTAAAAATCAATCATTAAAGGTTGGTTTTTTCATTAATATGTTTTTTTGTAAATTTAATTTGCTATTAATCTTATTTTATTAGTATTTTGTTTTACAAAGTGGCAATGGTGCTAGTATGTTTTCATTATAGAAAGTGAAGAGTATACAGCATGTCATTGGAAAATTATTTTTTACCCTTTCGCCAACATGTTATTGGGAAGAATTTACAGCATCAAATTAATGGTCAAAAGCTTGATATCATTTATGTAGATTGGACAGCAAGTGGCAGGTTATATCAACCCATTGAAGATTATTTGACCCAGGAGCTAGGGCCTTACGTCGCTAATACGCATACTGAGACTAATCTAACCGGTAGTGCCATGACCCATGCTTATCATGACGCCCAACATATTATTAAACGACATGTAAATGCTTGCAACAATGATGTTTTGATTACTGCTGGCGCAGGTATGACGGCTGTTGTTAATAAATTTCAACGGATTTTAGGTTTACGAATTCCTGAGCGTATGCAAGCGCAAGTCGCGTTTGCAGAAAATGACAGGCCGGTGGTGTTCATTACCCATATGGAGCATCACTCTAATCAAACCTCTTGGTATGAATGTGATGTAACCTTAGAAATTGTTGAGCCTGATAGTCAGGGCCTACCTTCTTTAACGCACCTAGAATTATTGTTAGAAAAATACCAAAACCGCAAGGTAAAAATAGGCTCTTTCTCTGCTTGTTCAAATGTTACTGGTATTAAAACCCCATATTATCAGCTTGCAGAAATTATGCACCAACATGGTGGTTTGTGTTTTGTTGATTTTGCGGCTTCTGCACCCTATGTTGATATTGATATGCATCCGAGTAATCCTAAGCAAGTGTTAGATGCAATTTACTTTTCACCACATAAATTTTTAGGTGGTCCTGGCAGTTCAGGGGTGTTGGTTTTTAACAAGGCACTTTATAAAAACAAAGTGCCAGATCATCCTGGTGGCGGTACAGTAACTTGGACAAATCCTTGGGGAAAACACAGTTTTTTTAATAATATAGAGCTGAGGGAAGATGGTGGAACCCCCGGATTTTTACAATGTATTAAAACCGCACTAGCGATCAAATTAAAAGATGCTATGGGCGTTGAAAAAATTCAGCAACGTGAAGCTCAAATCAGCCAATATGTTATGGATAACTTAGCTAAGAATCAACATGTGGTAATGCTTGAGCCTAATATACGTCAGCGTTTAGCTATTGTTTCATTTTATGTGCCGGGCGTTCATTATAATTTAGTCGTGCGGTTATTGAATGATAAATTTGGTGTACAAACCCGTGGTGGCTGTTCATGCGCGGGTACTTATGGTCATATTTTATTAAAAGTGGATCAAGATACCTCATCAAAAATAACCCAGCAAATAGACTCGGGTGACTTTGCCGAAAAGCCTGGTTGGATACGAGCTTCATTTCATCCTACCACCTCAGATAAAGAAGTTGCTTTTGTGGTTGAGGCCATCAATCAAGTGACTGAAAATATAGTGGTATGGAGCAAAGAATACCGTTTTAATCCAGCTTCAGGTGACTACGAACATGGTAAACCAGAAGTTGATTTTCCAAGCTTATCTGATTTTAATGCCTTACCAGACGATGGCTCAGCAGTTAGAAATAAAGTGCTAGAAACGCCATCAATATTACGGAAAATATTTGGCTAGAGGATTAAATAGTAAGGGGTGATTAATAAAAACAATCACCCATCAGAAAGTTTCAAGTATGGTATTATTGGTCAAAAACAACCATCATTTCGGCAGCTTCGCAATGACAGTTATGATGACATATCGTACATTCATAGCCTGCTAAGCTTAATTCATGCCAACGGTCTGGGTGGTCTTTAATTAGTATACCACCAGATTTAGTAAAATATTTTACCGCACTATTGCCTGGGCTTTGTTTCCATAAATGGCTAACTCCGGCAATGGCACCTTGTTGCATAGCGGCTGTAATTGAGCGCTTTAATAGCTCGCCACCAACACCATGGCCACGGTAATGCTGATCAACCGTATTGCACTTAAAATAGCAAACTTGTGCGGCAGGCACTGGCCAGAGTTCAGTAGAACACCATTTGTCTATTTGCCATTGCTCCGAGGCATAAGTAATTCTAAAGCCGGCTAATTTTTTATCATGATAAACCACAAAACCCGCGTTAATACCATTTTTAAGTCCTTTATCGTACCAAATTTGCATGCTGGTTTGATCAAGATAACCGGCACCATGAACCTCGGTAGCTAATTGAATAACTTTATCAAAGTCAGCAGGGGTTAATGCTTGATAATTGAGGGTGATGGCCATAAGATTATTTTTATTGAGTGAGTTATTACAGCATTGTACTGTTTTTTTTGAGATACTTTAAGCGCACCAGTGTTTAAAACAATATAAAAAATTAATATAAAAACCTATCAGGTTTTGGAAGTGAAAATGTACGATCCTTTACACGATTTATCTCCGGGCTGTAATGAAGCCTACCCCGAGAGTTATTGGGCCAATGTCTCAGGCATAGCACCGGAACACGATGGCGCCGTTATTGCTGATCTTGATGTTGACGTAGCTATTATTGGTGCAGGATATACCGGTTTATCTTGCGCGCTACATTTGGCTCGAGAGCATGGTATTAAAGCCCATGTGTTAGAAGCTAACCAAACCGCCTGGGGTTGCAGTGGCCGTAATGCTGGTTTTATTTTGAAATCTTCAGGTCGCAAGTCTTATGGCCAAATGGCTAAGCAATGGGGCGAAGAGGTTATGCGTGGCATTTATCAAGAAATGGCTGCGGGTGTTGAAACAGTCAATTCACTGATTAATGAAGGCATTGACTGCGACAAGCAAAGTGCGGGTTACATTAAAGTTGCCCATAAGCCTAATAAACTCAAAGAATTAGTTGAGCTAGCAAACCTGCAGCAAAAAATGTTTGGTTATGATGTTGAAGTTTTGTCGCAAAATGAACTGCGTCAGCAATACATGGACGATCGTAATGCTTACGGGGCTATTCGTTATCAAGACGGTTTTGGTTTAAATCCATTAAAACTTGCTTGGGGTTACCAAAAATTGGCACGACAAGCAGGCGCTAAAGTGCATTGTGCGACACCGGTTAACCACTGGCAATTAGAAGGTAATAAACAAAAACTTTATACCCCTAATGGTATTGTTAGTGCGCAAAAAGTGGTGATAGCCACCAATGGTTACACTCCAAAAAACTTTCACCCATTAACAACCGATAGAACATTGCCGGTACTTTCACAAATTATTGTTACCGAGCCGTTGAGTGCAGCGCAAATAGCCGCGTGTAATTTCTTAACCTCGAATGTTGTGATGGACACGCGAGCATTAAAATATTACTACCGTAAGTTACCTGACAATAGAATATTATTTGGTGGCCGAGGGGCTATAACAGGTAAAGGTGCAGATGACCCTTATTATGCACAACGTTTACTGGCGGTATTAAAAACCAGTTTTCCAGCGCTAGCCAGTATCACTTATGGCTACGCTTGGTCGGGCTGGATTTGTATGGCGTTGGACGATTTGCCACACATTCATCAAAATGATCAACAATCGGTATTTTACAGCATGGGTTATTGTGGCAGTGGCGTATCGTTCTCGGTACAAGCAGGCAAACGTTTAGCTGAAAAAGTGGCTGAAAAGCCAGTGCCTAATTTACCTTTGTATAATAAAGCACTGCCTAAATTTCCATTTGCTCCATTACGACGAGCAGGACAATGGGGCTACTTTCATTACGGTAAAATAAAAGATCAGTGGTTTTAAGTGCCCAGTGAGTGAAAATCAAAGACCTTTGGTTTTAGCGTTGTGACTGTAAAGTAAATTTCTACCTCAGTATTAATCGATGCGGTTAGTGCACTCGTCTTGTTTAAATGCCGTTATATTCGCGGCGACTAAATTAAGTAAGGCTTGCTGTGCTTGTTGGCTTGCCCAGGCGATGTGCGCGGTTATTTTCAATTTTGTTGACTGTGCCGCTAACAGGATATGATCTTTTGGTGGCGGCTCTTGCTCTAATACATCTAAAATTGCACAAGCCAATTGGTTATTATTTAATGCAGCTAATAAGTCATGATTATTAATTAAAGCGCCTCTGGCGGTGTTAATAAGTACTGCGCTATCTTTCATGCAGTTGAATATTTCTTTATCAAACAAGCCTTCAGTTTCAGCTGTTTGTGGACAATGTAAACTAATAATGTCAGCCTGAGAAATCACCTGCTCAAAGGCCACTCGGTCGATACGTATTTCCACTGCCTTAGGTCTTTCAGCAATCAGTACACGCATATCAAAGGCGCGAGCGATTGTCGCTACTTTGCTACCTAATGCGCCGTAGCCAATAATCCCCATGGTTTTACCCGCTAATTCATCACTGCCTTTGCCGTGCATGCAAAATGTATTACTAGCTTGCCATTGGCCAGCACGGGTATTGTTATTGTGATCTTCTATTTTGCTGTAATAGGCCAGTAGTTGAGCAAATACATATTGAGCGACTGAATTTTTTGCATAACCACTGACATTAGTTACCGCAATGCCAAGCTCGCGCGCGGCATCAATATCAACATTATTAATACCCGTGGCGGTGATACAAATGAGTTTTAAATGGGGTAGCTGGCTTAATATTACACGGTTAAGTATGACTTTATTACTTAAAATAATTTCAGCGTCGATGCTATGTAGTAATACTTGTGCTGGTGTTGTGACTGGGTATAAATCTAACTTACTCACCGTCTGACGAAGGACAGATAAGTCAAGTGAAGGGCTAAAGGTTTGATAGTCTAAAAATACCGCACGCATGTTATCTACTCAAGATTAAAATTTTGCTTAGTTTATATCAATTCTAATGAGCGACTCAATCAATGCTTATTTATTGCTTTAAAGCTCAACGCTTGACTATCAATAAAAATAGATTAAAACAGTAGGTTAAGGTGTTTTGGCAAATCGAAAAACTGCTTGCAACCTCTAACCAGGACGGCCGTCAGCGCGTGCTTTTAATAGCATAGGTCCATAACATATGGCAAACAGCATAAAACTGACTATCCAAAGTAAGCCACTAATATCAATAAAGATCATTGTTTTGTCTGGAAATCCCCAAGGGCCAAAACTTCGTACTAAGCTTGCTAATATTAGCGCAGCAAAAGCCAACGACATCAGCTTAGGCGCTTGTAATTTTCTGCCTGTATGACCCAAAGATATCCGTGAAATCATAGCAAGAATAACACCACCGAGTCCGCCTACGGTTATTAAATGCCAAATATGGTTACTGGGAATTTCAGGGATTAAATAACTAAGGCCAAGCAATATCAAACCAAAGGCCAAGGCGCTGATTGCCAAGTGTAATGACCAAAGTAATGGCGCGCCTAAGGTGATCCAAGGTCGCCATCTATACCATCGGACGGCTTGAAAAATGCCAGCAAAAATTAATAAGCCACCGAGATAAAAATGGTTTAAGCCGATAGCTGGCTGCAGTAGCAGCAGTATAGTGCTCAGGGCGAGCGAGCCATTAGTGAATTTATCAAGCCAAGGTAGCGTTGTTGCTTTGGGGGTTTGAGTGCCATTTGCGGTAAACATGGGTACTACGCGACCGGTCATCACTGAACTAAGTAAAGTCATTAACATGACACCGGCATAGCCTGCGTATTGAGTAGAGACCAACTTGGGGTAATATAGGCTAGCATGCATTTGGACATTAGCGATGGTAAAAATGGTTAATAAAGGCACAAAGAATAAGTTGCGATACTGTTTAACCGTTAATATTGGCTTGGCTAAAACAAAAGCGACACAAGGTAAAAAGGCCAAATCTATTATTGTGGTTAATCTTGTACCCAGTAAATCAGGAAAAATTAAGCAAACTCGGCCGAGTAACCACAAAGAAAATAAAGCGGCGAGCATTTTGCCTTGCATACCGCGCAACCCAGTCCAGTTTTGCACTGCGGTTAATAGAAAACCAGCAATGATGGCACAACCAAAACCAAAAATCATTTCGTGAATATGCCACCAGTAACCGCCACCGAAAGGCTGAAAATTTAACACGGCTCGGTAGAGCATTAGCCACAAGAGTATAGCTATAATACTAAATATTGTGCCAGCGAGAAAGAAAGGGCGAAAGCCGAGCCTAAATAAGGGTATTATTTGCTGTTCTTTTTCTAAATCAGCTTTTTCTAAATCAGAAAGTTGCGTCACAGGTGCCATCCTAAATTTTTATTTTGTGCTTATCATAAAGCAATTAATCAGCATTACTTTGGGGCAAATCAAGTGAATTTGTTATTTGAGGTTTTTAATGGTTATTTGGATACGGGTAATTCTAATTCAACAATTTGCTCAGCAATTAATTCGATTTTTTCTGCCATCAATGCTTGGGCATCATACAAACCGCGATTGTAATATACCGCACCTAACTCTTCAGTAAAAAAGTCGAGCAAGAAATCAGCATCAAACTGCCCTAAATCTTGATCTAATTCATTAGTGAAGTAGCCTTGTAGTTTGTCGATTAATAGTGCTTTTTCGGTGCGGGTAAATTTTATTGGTGACATAAATACGTTTCCCTGAATGACAAATAACCAAATTAATCAGCATTATACGTAAGTCACTTCAAGATGCATGTTTATGGCTTTTGCAAGGGCCTAACTTTGAAGGCTAGGGCGGCAAAATTTTTATGCTCGGTAACTGCTCCTGGGATAACTCTTGTAGTAGGATGTAAATGCATCGATGCGATGTTTATTTTTTGGTTAGAGAATGACAATACCTCAAAACAATTGCCTTGTTTAAATCGTGTTTAGCGACCACTGAAGTGAATATATTACAGTGATTTGGGTATATACTCACCAGATGAAAACTAATTTAAGTATGACACTGTGAATAAATCGTCGTTTAAGCAATGGTGGCAAACAGACTGTCAGTTTTGCCGTAAATCAAGAATGATTATTTTATGGTTGGTGTTGATGTTAATTGCTGATAGTTTGTGGTTTGGTTTAATACCGATTTGATTCATCAAGTGATGACCTTTCTCATCAGGAAAAATGGCCAAATATAAGTCATAAAGCTTAGTCAGCAGTGATGCTAATTATAAATTTTATAACGCTGTGGTTTTTCATTTTAACCATTTAAAATGAGTAAATAATTAATCAACTTGGTTTAATTATTCACTAACAAAATAAAGAGGTAATACTATGACTTATCGTTGGAGCGACTCACTTGAGGTTGCACTTGATTTAATCGAAGCACATCCTGATGTAGACCCAATGAAATTACATTTTCCAGAATTAATGCAATGGGTGTTAGCGTTAGAAAATTTTGAGGATGACCCTAAACATTGCGGCGAACGCATACTTGAAGCTATTCAGTTAGCTTGGATTTCAGAAGCTGATTAACTATAGTGTTAACGAGTTAGTAGCCATAATAAGTAATTAAAACTGAATGATTAAGCTTTATCACTATTCAAAAGGTGATATTTGTCTATAATGTGCCCATCATTATTCTTATGATGAATCTTCGTCATTCACTCAGTATATAAAGAAAGCATGCAACTATGACATCTGAAAAGACATCTGAAAAAAATAAACGTCCATTATATATTTCCTACGCAGGTTCTAGCTTACTAGAAACACCTTTATTAAATAAAGGTAGCGCATTTAGCGAAGAAGAGCGCTCACACTTTAATTTAACTGGGTTATTACCACCACGTTTTGAAACTATCGATGAGCAAGTTGAACGTGCCTACATGCAATATCGTAGTTTTGAAACTAACTTAAATAAACATATTTACCTACGCGCCATTCATGATAACAATGAAACCCTATTTTTTAAGTTAGTGCAAGCGAACTTGGCTGAGATGATGCCAATTATTTATACGCCAACTGTCGGTGATGCTTGTGAGCAGTTTTCAGATATTTATCGCAGTTCTCGGGGTTTGTTTGTTTCATATGACCAACGTCATCAGCTTGACGATATCTTGCGTAATGCGACAAAGAACAAAGTTAAAGTTATTGTGGTAACTGACGGTGAGCGTATTTTGGGTTTAGGTGACCAAGGTATTGGCGGCATGGGTATACCCATAGGTAAGCTGTCGCTTTACACAGCCTGTGGTGGTATTAGCCCAGCTTATACCTTGCCTGTGATGCTCGATGTGGGTACTAATAATGAAAAATTATTAAATGATCCTATGTATATGGGCTGGCGTCATCGTCGTATTGAACAAGATAAATACGACGAATTTTTAGCTATGTTTATTAACGCTGTTAAAAATCGTTGGCCGGATGTTTTATTACAGTTTGAAGATTTTGCTCAACCTAATGCCACCCCCTTGTTAAACCGTTATCGCGATGAACTTTGTTGTTTTAACGATGATATTCAAGGTACTGCGTCAGTTACTGTGGGTACCTTATTAGCGGCTTGTCGTACCAAAAAATCAGCTTTATCAGCGCAACGTGTAGTTTTTGTTGGTGCTGGCTCTGCGGGTTGTGGCATTGCGGAGCAAATTATCTCACAAATGGTCAGTGAAGGGATTGGAGAGCAACAAGCGCGTAGCCAAATATTTATGGTCGACCGTTTGGGTTTATTAACTGTAGGTATGCCGGGTTTACGTGACTTTCAAGAAAAGCTGACTCAGCAAAAATCAGCAATAGCATCATGGAATGTCCAAGGTGACTACGCTTCTTTACTGGACGTTATGCATGGCGCTGAACCGACGATTTTAATTGGCGTTTCTGGTGTGCCGGGTTTGTTCACTGAAGCAGTGATTAAGGCCATGAAAGCACATTGTAATATGCCAATAATCTTCCCACTGAGTAACCCAAGTCGTCAGGTAGAAGCAACACCTGAACAAGTGATCAACTGGACCGAAGGTGAAGTGATTATTGCCACAGGTAGCCCGTTTGAGCCGGTAGAATATAAAGGTCAGATGTTTCCTATCGCTCAATGTAATAACAGTTACGTCTTTCCAGGTATAGGTTTAGGTGTGGTGTCAGCAAAGATCAATCGCATTACCGATGAAATGTTAATGGCAGCAAGCGCCATGTTAGCGCAAGCCTCGCCGTTGGCTAATGCCGGTACTGGTGAGTTGTTACCCCCATTAGTAGAAATTGCTGCTTTAAGTAAAAAAATAGCCTTTGCTGTTGCTAAAGTCGCTTTTGAGCAAAATTTAGCCTTACCACTATCGGATGAACAACTTGTGGAAAATATTGAGCGTAATTTTTGGACACCTGAATATCGTCAATATCGTCGAGTCAGTATCTAAACCGCGATAAAGTGTGATTTAAACAGCATTGCAATGAATAAAAACAATGAATAAAAAACGCTCACATGGATGAGCGTTTTCTGTTTAATCCCTGTGGTAAGTTTTTTAGCATAAATAAAAAATCACTAGCTAGCTCTATCTAGGCACAAGTTATTAATTTTAGCTGTAAGCCAAGTAGTCGCCTTGCGATAAAAATCTACCTTAGGCAAACAGGCAGCCTTACAGTGGTTTAACTTCTCAGAAAAGTGCTAGCTTGCAGGTTAAGCGTCCAAGCGTATGTCATTTCATTGATTTATACTTGCTTATAATAAAAAAAATTAGTTTAGATTACGTCAGCTAAAAGTGATAACTCTAGGCATTTGCTTTTAATTCGTCTATAATCGCGCCAAAATTTATACCGTATTTTAATTCTAATTTATTGAGAGGGCTATCATGGCTATCGAACGTACTTTTTCTATCGTAAAACCTGACGCAGTTGCTAAAAACTTTATTGGTCAAATCTACAACCGTTTTGAAACAGCTGGTTTAAAAATTGTTGCTGCTAAAATGATTCACTTATCAAAAGAAAAAGCAGAAGGTTTTTACGCTGAGCACAGCGAACGTCCTTTCTTTGGTGCTTTAGTTGAATTCATGACTTCTGGCCCAGTAATGGTACAAGTTTTAGAAGGCGAAAACGCTGTACTTAAAAACCGTGAAATCATGGGTGCTACTAACCCAGCTGAAGCGCTTGCCGGCACCATTCGTGCTGATCTTGCTGATTCAATCGATGAAAATGCAGCTCACGGTAGTGATGCCTTAGAATCTGCTGCTCGTGAAATTGCTTACTTCTTCGCCGATGAAGAAATTTGCCCACGTACGCGTTAATTTAAAATATTACATAATAAGCTCGTGCTTTAGTCATTAGCTTAATGTAGTTTAAAAATTAGTTTGAAGGATTTTACTGATTAATCGGTAAAATCCTTTTGTCTATTTTAAGACAGTATAAAACTGAGTGTTTTTGCCAGTAAGCATGCTACTGAGAACATTGACTTTTATTGATATAGTGCGAATAAATATCTAATATCGATCCACTAAATTGTTTGTTTTGTCGAAAAAGCGTACAATTTATTCTGTAATTTTTGTAGTATTGAGAAGTTTTTATCATGAGTGATGTAACCGAAGTAGTAACCCCAGTGAAGAAAAAAATCAACTTACTAAACCTTGACCATCAAGGGATGCGAGAATATTTTTCTTCAATCGGCGAGAAGCCATTTCGTGCTGACCAAATTATGAAATGGATCTATCATTTTGGTTATGATGATTTTGAGTTGATGACCAATATAAATAAGAAATTACGTGAAAAATTACAACGTGATACTGAAATTAAAGCGCCCGAGATATCTGAAAAATTGGTATCAAACGACGGTACAATTAAGTACGCGTTAAGCCTTGAAGGCGGTCAAGAAATTGAAACCGTTTGGATCCCTGAAAATGGCCGTGCAACACTCTGTGTTTCATCACAAGTGGGTTGTGCATTGGAATGTACCTTTTGCGCAACCGCGCAGCAAGGTTTCAACCGTAATCTCACTATGGCTGAAATTATCGGTCAAGTTTGGCGAGTAGCAAATGATATTGGCGCGACACGGATTGCTGGCACACGCCCGATTACCAACATTGTTATGATGGGTATGGGTGAACCATTGCTTAACATGAAAAACTTGATCCCGGCATTAGACACCATGTTAAATGATTTAGGCTATGGCTTATCGAAACGTCGTGTGACTGTGAGTACCTCAGGCGTGGTACCTGCCTTAGATATGTTAAAAGAGAAAATAGATTGCGCATTGGCGATATCAATTCATGCGGGTAATAATGCCTTACGTGACGTACTAGTACCGATTAACAAAAAGTATCCACTCGAAGAGTTTTTAGCGGCAGCGGGTCGTTATATCGACGGTTCAAAAGCTAATAAGCAGGCGACCATAGAATATGTGATGCTTGATCATGTTAACGATAGCACCGAACAAGCACATGAATTAGCGCTTGCTTTGAAAGATTTACCCAGTAAAATCAATCTTATCCCATTTAATCCTTACCCGGGTTCACCCTATAAACGCTCGAGTAATTCTCGTATTGATCGCTTCGATAAAGTACTGCAAAGCTATGGCTTAACCGTGATCACACGTCGAACTCGTGGGGACGATATTGACGCAGCATGTGGTCAATTAGCGGGTGAAGTATTGGATAGAACTAAACGGACAGGAAAAAATGAGGTGAAAGCTGAGTCAATTTCAGTAAAGATGGTCTAATTGCTCTTAAACTGATATTTACTAAGTGACTGTGCCTTTATGATGAAAAAATTATTACCATTGTTTATTGCCTTACTAACGACAAGTACATTAACGGCTTGTGTGACGCAAAATTATGGCAATGATAAAAATACGCCGATAATTGAAAATGAAGCCAGTAATAATGAAATAGCCATGACCCGTATATCACTCGGGTTAGGTTATTTAAAAATGGGCAATACCCAACAAGCTAAGCTTAACTTAGAAAAAGCCAAACGTTTTTCACCTAATTTAGTGCAAGTATACACAGCTTTTGCTCATTATTATGACACCGTAGATGAGGCTGAATTAGCCACCAAAGCTTATGAGCATGCGCTAAGCATTGATAATCAAGATGCTGATACGCTTAATAATTATGGTGTTTTTTTGTGTCGACACGAAAAGTACGCCGCCGCTGAAAAAATGATGCTAAAAGCGATAGCTATTCCTAGCTATATATTAGTAGCGCAAAGCTACGAAAACTTAGCCTTATGCCAACTCAAAGCAAAGCAGTTCGATAAAGCTGAAACATACCTTGAAAAAGCGATTGCCCACAGCCCCAATAGAGCCAGTTCTCTACTGCAAATGATGCGCTTGCAATATGCAAAAAGTGATTATAAGTCAGCGCAAACTTACCTTTACCGCTATGAAAAATCAACGCGTGTTTTTAATACCGGGGCATTAGCTTTAGCCTTTAAAATATTTGCTAAGCAAGGCAATAAAGCTATTGCTAAAAATTATGGCAACATGCTGGTTAAAATGTTTCCCCGTTCTTTTGAAGCCAAACAATATATTTTAAATGAACTTTATCAGATTGATACAGACAAACTAGCTGAAGAATACCGAATGTTTTTGTCAGGGGGCGATAGGAAAAAAACTAAAAAGCGTGTGGTGATATTGTCGCCAAAAACGACAGCAAGTGTTGCAAACTCTAGCTTAAGTCGTGATGGTTTAAAGCCTATTATGGCTAATTCAGTTATGCTAACGATAGAGCAAGCCGCTGAGTTAAAAGCAAAATCAGTGGACAAAAACCTTGAAAGTAATACGTGGGTGAAAAATATTCAGCCAATTAGGATGAAAGAAGCGCTGTCAAAAAAACAGACGAGTCAAAAAAAAAATAATGAAATAATGGCTGGCGAAGTACAAATTAAACAAGAAAAAAACAGTACACTGATGGTGTCTTTACCGATTCATGTTGTCATACAAAGCGATAGTCTGTTTACTATTTCTAAGCACTACAATATTGTGATGGATAGTTTAGCGCGTTGGAATAAGTTACGCCGCCCCTATCTTTTAAAAATTGGTGATGTTCTCTATCTCTCGGATCCAAAATCAGCGATTAAACGCTAAGAGAAATACTTGATGAATCAAGAATTTGAAGTATTGAAAAATGAAAGTGATGACTTGGCAGAAACCACTGATGATATCGATGTAGTGGGTCCTGGCGCTATGCTCAAAGCAGCACGAGAAATGCGAGGATTAAGCCAACAGCAAGTGGCTAATAAACTCAACTTTAGAATTCACTTAGTAGAAAATATCGAAGTAGATAAATTTGACTGTAGCTTACCCGAGGCTTTTAATCGTGGTTATCTTAAAAATTATGCCAAGTTGGTTAATATTGCTCAGGAAGACGTGTTAAAAAGCTATGAAAAATTAGCGATAACACAAAACCAATGTGCAGACATGCAAAGCTTTTCTAAAGGCACAAAGAAACAAGCAGAACACAATATGTTGATGTGGATTACTTACCTCATTTTAGCCATATTAGTAACAGCAACTGTAGTTTGGTGGCTTCAAACGCCTTCTGAACAACCTGAGCCAATAGCGGTAAATACTGTTGAGAGCTTAGCTGTAGATGACACAGCGACTAAGCAAGCCATTGAATATAAAGAAAAAAAATCAAGCCGCATGCCAAGTGGCGAGTCAGCCGTTAGTGTAACTAAAGTAGTTAAAACTGAGTCGAATGTTAATAGTGATGCAGAAAACCTCAATATAGCCGTGGCGCTTGATGTTGAACCGGTGTTATCAACGCCTGATTTAATCGACGCTCAAGTCGATTTAAATAATAAGAAAGCCTTTGGTGAAAATGCATTATCTGCCACAATCAACCATGTTGTTTTCACTTTCGCTGGTGACTGTTGGGTTAATATATTTGATGCTACTGGAGAGCGAATTGCTTGGGGCGTGAAAAAATCAGGTTATATCATGCGAATTTCTGGACAAGCACCTTTTTCTATCACTTTAGGTAAACCTGAATTGGTACAAATAGATTACAATGACGTTCCGGTTGATATGGCTGTATTTAATGCCGGTAATATTGCCAAATTTTCATTACCGCTAGCGCCTTAATACGGTAAATTTTTTTAATTAACGCAACACTATTGAAGTTTTATTATGTTTAAAGAATCTCCTATTATTCGTCGAAAGTCCCGCCAGATAATGGTTGGCAATGTTCCTGTTGGTGGTGATGCCCCGATTACAGTGCAGTCAATGACCAATACTCTGACCACTGATGTCGCGGCAACGGTTGCACAAATTAATGCACTTGAGGCCGTTGGAGCCGACATTGTTCGCGTGAGTGTGCCAACTATGGACGCGGCTGAAGCATTTCGTGAAATAAAGCTGCAAACTAATATTCCATTAGTGGCTGATATTCATTTTGATTATCGTATTGCCTTAAAGGTAGCAGAATACGGCGTTGATTGCCTGCGCATTAATCCAGGCAATATCGGTCGAGAAGACCGTGTGCGCTCTGTAGTTGAGTGTGCTCGAGATAATAATATTCCCATTAGAATTGGCGTCAACGGTGGTTCGCTAGAGAAAGATATTCAAGAAAAGTATAGAGAACCAACGGCCGAAGCTTTGTTAGAATCAGCGATGCGCCATGTTGATATTCTTGATCGCTTGAATTTCAATCAATTTAAAGTCAGCGTCAAAGCCTCTGATGTCTTTCTTGCCGTTGGGGCTTATCGCTTGTTAGCTAAACAAATTGATAACCCTTTGCATTTAGGCATTACCGAAGCCGGCGGTTTACGCTCAGGCTCTGTTAAATCATCAGTAGGACTTGGGCTATTGCTTGCTGAAGGTATTGGCGATACGTTAAGGGTTTCATTAGCGGCTGATCCTATCGAAGAAATTAAAGTTGGCTTTGATATTTTAAAATCACTGAAGCTTCGTAGCCGCGGCATCAACTTCATTGCTTGCCCAAGTTGTTCGCGCCAAGAGTTCGATGTTATCTCAACGGTAAACGCTTTAGAGCAACGTGTTGAAGATATAACCACGCCAATGGATGTTTCAATCATTGGCTGTATTGTTAACGGACCCGGTGAAGCCTTAATTTCTGACTTAGGCTTAACGGGCAGCAGTAAAAAAAGTGGTTACTATCTTGATGGTATTCGTCAAAAAGAGCGTTTTGATAATAACAATCTTGTTGACCAACTAGAGCAACGAATCCGCGCGAAAGCTAAAAAGCTTGATGCGAATTATAAAATAGCTATACAACAAATCGATTAATAATGGCAAATTACTGCCACAATTGCGCTGTTATTTACGTTTGATAGTAAACTGCCTATAATGCCCGCGATAAAAAATATTCTTTGTATAAGCAAACCAATAATTAAACAGATAAACACTAGCGAGAAAATAATACGTGAGTAAAGCACTTCAAGCAATTAGAGGTATGAACGACTGTTTGCCTGCACAAACAGGTATTTGGCAAATGGTAGAAACAGTACTGCGCCGCGTTGCCAGTAATTATGGTTTTGCTGAAATACGTATGCCGATTGTTGAGTCAACGGCGCTATTTAAACGCTCTATTGGTGAAGTAACCGATATTGTTGAAAAGGAAATGTATACCTTTGAGGATCGTAATGGCGACAGCTTAACATTACGCCCAGAAGGTACAGCAAGTTGTGTTCGTGCTGGTAATCAACACGGATTACTGTATAACCAAGAGCAGCGCTTGTGGTATATGGGACCCATGTTTCGTCATGAACGTCCACAAAAGGGTCGTTATCGTCAATTCCACCAATTTGGCCTAGAAGCCTTTGGTATAGCCACACCTGATATTGACGCTGAAATTATTATGTTAACGGCTCGACTTTGGCGGGAACTTGGCATCAACGAATTTGTCACATTAGAGCTAAACTCGCTGGGTTCGAACGAAGAGCGCGGCAATTATCGTGACGCGTTAGTGGTGTTTTTAACTGAAAAAGAACATCTTTTAGATGAAGATAGTAAGCGCCGTATGCACACTAATCCATTGCGCGTACTGGACAGTAAAAACCCAGAGGTACAAGCCGCATTGGTCGGCGCACCTAAACTAGCTGATTATTTTGCTGAAGAGTCAAGAATACACTTTGCATCGGTTTGTCAGCGCTTAGATGCTGCGGGTATCAAGTATGTGATTAACGAGCGTTTAGTACGTGGTTTAGATTATTATAACCGTACCGTTTTTGAATGGGTTACCTCGAGCTTAGGTGCTCAAGGCACTATTTGTGCTGGTGGGCGCTATGATGGTTTAGTAGAGCAACTAGGTGGTAAATCGACACCAGGGTTTGGTTTTGCCTTAGGCATCGAACGTTTAGTGTTGATGATGACCAGCTTAGAAAAAGCCAATAACATAAGAGCGCAAGTCGATGCTTACGTTATTATGTTGGGCGATGATGTTGAAATAACCGCTAACGGCTTAGCCGAGCAATGGCGTGATCAAGTGCCAGATATTCGGCTACAATGTCACTGTGGTGGTGGCAATATGAAAAAACAAATGAAGCGTGCAGATAAATCAGGTGCTCAAATAGCATTGATTCTTGGTGAAGATGAAATAGCTCAACAGACGGTCACCGTAAAATATTTGCGCGGACAACAAGAACAACAAAGTTTGCCACTTGAGCAAGTGCCAAGTCTTTTAACAAATTTACTTTAAGGGTCAGTTTTGGATATAAATCAAACAGAAGAACAACAAGTCGAATCAATCAAAAGGTTTTGGAGTGATAATGGTAATGCGATTATTGCTGGTTTAGCTATTGGTTTTTCAGGATTTATTGGTCTTAACTATTATAATGATCATAAATTGCAACAAGAGCTAAATACCTCAGAAGCTTATCAAACCATGATCGAGGAGGGTGTTGAAGATAGCACTGCTTTTGAAGCCGCGGGCAACGCCTTTATTGCTGAAAATAGTACCTCTGGTTATACCATGTTAACGGCTATTGCTTTAGCTAAAGAAGCCGCTGAAAAGCAAGACTGGTTAAAAGCTGAAACATATTTAAATACGGCAATTGAAAAATCAGTGGATGACGGTATTAAAGCAATTGCTACCGAGCGTTTAGCGCGAGTGCAATTACAATTAGAGAAATATGAAGAAGCTCTAGTGACATTAACACCAAAATTACCCGCTTCATTTGACGCTAGCGTTGAAGAAATTAAAGGTGATATTTACTTTAAACAAGGTAAAAGTTCGCTAGCTCGTAATGCCTACCAAGCAGCAATTGATTTTGCTACTGAAGGCACTAACCCAGCATTGCAAATGAAATTAGATGATTTAGCGCAAGTCATTAACTTAAGCAAATAGAGAGTGATATAAGCATGTTTATAAGTAAACGCTTTAACAAAAGCTTCCTTGCTATCTGTTTGTTAGCGGTAGGGATTTCTGCATGTTCATCAACAGATGATGAAGATGATGAACTAAAAGTCGCACCATTACCCGAAATAAAAGCCTTATTTGAACCTGTTGTAAAATGGGATGCCACTGTTGGTGACGGCGTCGGAGATTATTTTTCTCGCATACAGCCAGTGGTTGCCTATGGCAAAGTATTTAGTGCTAGTCGTGACGGAGATGCTTACGCATTTGATGAGAATAGCGGTGAGCAGGTTTGGCATGCTGATCTAAGTGACATCGATAATAAACGCGGTTTTTTTGATGAGAAAGAACTCGCCTTAATCAGTGGTGGCGCTGTTGTTGGCATCAATAAAGTATTTTTCGGTAGCGAGAATGGTGATGTTATTGCCCTCGATGCAGAAAGTGGCACGTTGTCATGGCAAGGAAAAGTTAAAGGTGAAGTCATTGCTGCACCGGCACTCGATTCCGGAAAACTGGTGGTCAATACGGCATCTGGCGTTATGAAGGCATTTAATGCTTCAAATGGCGAAGACGAATGGCAAATTGAACAAGACGTTCCGCCGCTTACTTTGCGTGGTATTAGTGCGCCGGTCATTGCGGGTGGTGGTGTTATTATTGGCTCAGCTGACGGTTCTTTATCCGTTTATTTACTAGAACAAGGTCGTCAAGGCTGGACTGTAGATATTGGTGAAGCGGCAGGTTCAACAGAACTAGAACGCGTTATTGATGTTGACTCAACGCCATTGATCTTCGGCGATAATATTTATACTGTATCTTCGCGTGGTAATTTAAGTGCGGTTGAACTACGTTCGGGCCGTGTGTTGTGGCAGCGCCAATACTCGTCTTACCGTGAATTAGCGATTAGCGGTAACAGCTTGTTTTTAACTGATGCTAAAGGCCACGTATATGCAATTGATCGTAATAATGGCTTAGAGCTTTGGAGCCAATTATCACTTACTAACCGTGGCTTAACCGGACCAACTCCTATTGGTGGCTATGTTGTGGTTGGCGACTTTGAAGGCTATCTACATTGGTTAGATCAAGCAACGGGTGAAATTGTTGCTCGTCATCATGTTGATAGCAGTGGTATTCATGCCACACCAACAGTTGAAAATGGCGTTTTGTATAGTCAAGCCCGCAACGGCGACTTAGAAGCTATCACCATTGCTAAATAAGTTATTCAACTAATTAATAGTTATTAACCAGTTGAATAAAAAACTAAAATTATAAACGGCTCCAATGCAAACAGCATTGGAGCCGTTGTTTATTAATAAAACTGATATAATGATTGAATTATATTGAGTTTAAAGAGAGATTTGAGGTAAACATGCTTCCTGTAGTAGCACTTGTTGGCCGACCTAATGTCGGTAAATCAACATTATTTAATAGATTAACGCGCAGTCGAGACGCCTTAGTTGCCGACTATCCAGGGTTAACCCGTGATCGTCAATACGGAAAAGCGGAAGTTGAAGAGCATCCTTTTATTGTTATTGACACCGGTGGTATTGAAGGTAACGAAAAAGGTATTGATGCCTTAATGGCCGAACAGTCGCTGATTGCCATTGACGAAGCAGATGCCGTGCTATTTATGGTTGATGCAAGAGTGGGTTTAACGTCTGCCGATCAAGGCATTGCTAGCCATTTACGTAAGCAAGATAAAAAAGTATTTTTAGTTGCCAACAAAGTTGATGGTATAGATGCGGACTCTGCTGTGGCCGACTTTTATTCTCTTGGCTTGGGTGGTGTAGTACATCAAATTGCCGCAGCACATGGCCGTGGTGTTACGCAACTACTAACCTTAGCGCTAACGCCTCATATTGCCGAACTTGGTAAACCAAAAGTACAAGAAAATGATGAGTTTGACGGTGACTTTGATGAAAATATAGATCATGAAGCGCTAGATAAAAAAAATATTGACGAAGCACCAGAAGAAAATGATACCATCAAGTTAGCGATTATTGGTAAGCCTAACGTCGGTAAGTCGACGTTAACGAACCGAATTTTAGGTGAAGACAGGGTCGTGGTATTTGATATGCCAGGTACCACACGTGATAGCGTTTATATTCCAATGGAACATAATGGCCGTCCTTATACCTTAATCGATACCGCAGGTATTCGCCGCCGTAAAAATGTTACTGATATCGTAGAGAAGTTTTCTGTGATTAAAACCTTACGTGCAATAGAAGATGCGAATGTATGTTTATTGATCATTGATGCACAAGAGGGCATTAGCGATCAAGACTTAAGCTTACTTGGCTTTATTTTAGAAGCGGGCCGCTCTTTAGTCTTAGCGGTAAATAAATGGGATGGTTTAGATGATCATGTTAAAGATCGTATTAAATCTGAATTAGATCGTCGTTTAGGTTTTATTGATTTCGCCCGTATTCATTTTATATCGGCTTTGCACGGCACAGGTGTGGGTCATTTATACGAGTCGGTAGAAGAAGCTTTTGTTTCAGCGACTAAGCGTATTTCTACTTCTATGGTAACTAAGATTTTAGATATGGCGGTGTTTGATCATCAACCACCTATGCATCAAGGTCGTCGTATTAAACTAAAATATGCTCATGCCGGTGGTTATAATCCACCTATTATCGTTATTCATGGCAATTTAGCGAAAAATCTCCCCCTTTCTTATAAGCGTTATTTAATGAATTACTATCGTAAATCATTAAAAATTATGGGTACGCCAATAAGAATTGAGTTCAGAGAAACCGCCAACCCGTTCGCTGGTAAGAAAAAGCTTAACTACACCGAGCAAAAGAAAATGGCACGTCTAACACAAGGTTATAAGAAAGACTAAGTCGCTATTTTAATAAAAAAGCTGATAATCACATCAGCTTTTTTATGATAAACTGCGGCTAAACTAGCGAAAAACCATATTGATTTCATGATGATATTCCGCTAATGTGAAGTTGTCGACTAACTTTTTTTATTATTTTTTTTCATTTAAATTAAATTTTGTTGGAATTCTATGCCGGACAATCCTATAAAATTGCCAGTGGTAGGGCGATTAAGTCGCAATTTAGCGCTGTTAAATCCAGGCGCGCTTGTGACATTAGATATGACAACGCCTTCAGGTCAACGTGGTAAGTTTCGTTCAGTTTTTATTGGCTACATGCCAAAAAAATACGTTTTAGTACAATACCCTGACAGCTCAAAGTTGGGCAGTTTTGCACAATACGTAAGCCAAGGTATAGGCGTAACAGTTCGTGGGCTAATTGAAGGCCATGAAGGTGCTGTAGTTGCCTTTATTTCTAATATTAGGCAAACGATCCAAATTCCATCACGTATTATCGTGCTTGATTTCCCACATGAAGTCCGTTTACAAAACCTGCGTTCTTCTATGCGCATTGAAACCTATATCAAAACAAAAGTTAAGGTGAAAGATGAGTATTGGGCCTCAGTAATATCTGATATTTCAGTTTCTGGCTGTCAGATTATGATTACTAATGGCGAGAAACTTATCTTAACCGAGGATAAACCCGTGGAAATCATTATTGAAAATTTTCAAGGCTTAAAAAACCTGAAACTAATTGCCGAGATTTGTAACACCAAAACCCAAGTTGATGGTGTTATGCTTGGGGTTAAATTTGATGATTCAAGTAAAGCCGAAGTGACCAAGCTGCTACAACAGGCGGTTATTTTACCGCATTAATTTACTTGCACCGCTATAACTTTAGCGTCTATTACACCATCTGAAATTTCTACTTTAATGGTATCAGTGATATTTATATCCTTGGTACTCTTAATCATTTGTCCTTTTTCATCACGAGTTATACTGTAACCGCGAGCAATTGTTGCTAATGGACTTACCATATGAAGTTGTTCGCATTGATGGGCAAAACTTGCTCGCTTAGCTATTAACAAGCGCTGCTGTGCACCAATAAGTTTAGTGTTGAGGTGAGTCGCCTGTTGCCGGTTTTTTATTATGTGGTTTAATGGCGAGGCATTGAGTAGTCGTTGGTCAAGGTATTGAGGTTTATGCTTAAGTTGGTTTATCGCTCGGGTAATTAGCCCTTGCAAGCGTATACTCAGTTCATCTGACTTTTGCTGTTTATTTTGTAATTGTTGCTCGGGATGCACTTGGGCCAACCTATGGTTTAAACTGGTTAGCGAATGATGTGAGCGCGTAAGTTGTTGCTTAAGCGCTCGGTGTGCACGACTGAGTAATTCAGCCACTTTATTAATACGCTCGTCAACATCAGCAGAAACTATTTCGGCTGCTGCAGACGGTGTTGGTGCTCTTAGGTCGGCAACGTAGTCAGCTAAGCTTGTATCAACCTCATGTCCAACAGCACTAATGGTTGGCAAGTTTGACTGGAAAATGGCGCGAGCGACTATTTCTTCATTAAAGGCCCATAAATCTTCCAGCGAACCACCGCCACGACCAATTAATAAAACGTCAACTTCATTACGTTCGTTGGCCAAGTTAATCGCTTGGGCAATCTCATATTTAGCCTGCTCACCTTGTACTAAAACTGGGTAAATAATCACTTTTATTAATGGATTTCTTCGCTTTAATATTGTGATGATATCTTTGACTGCAGCACCTGTAGGAGAGGTGACAATGCCAACCGTTTGAATTAACTTAGGGATGGCTTGTTTGTGGTGTAGTTCGAATAGACCTTCACCGTTCAGCTTGTCTTTTAATAATTGATATTGCTGTCTTAACAGTCCATCACCGGCTGACTCCATTTGTTCAATAATCAACTGGAAATCGCCTCGCGGTTCGTACAAGGAAACTTTAGCGCGTACTAATACTTGTTGACCATTTTGTGGCTGTATTCTCACCCGACGATTATTGCCTTTGAACATGGCACAGCGAACTTGTGATTTTTGATCTTTTAACGATAAATACCAATGGCCAGAGCTTGCAGCAATAAAATTGGATATTTCGCCACATAACCAGACGGTATTTAACTCACTTTCCAAGATAAAACGTACTTTTTTGGTGAGTTCACTTACTTGTAAGATGTGCTGTTGAGCCATAAATACTTTACTTTTTGTGTTGTTAAGAGGTAATAACTGTGTAATTGCTAAGTATTATATATTTGTTTAGACCAGCATCGGCAGTTTATTTTCGATTAATTGCAATTTTAAGTTTACCTTAGTAGGGAAAACGGTTAAAATTCTGCCGCAATATTTCCTCCCTAACCACTCACTTTAGAGAGATGTTGCGATGCTAAGAATTGCTCAAGAAGCGTTAACCTTTGACGATGTTTTACTGGTACCTGCCCATTCTACGGTACTGCCCCATACTGCCGATTTAAAAACTAAATTAACTCGAAAGATAAATTTAAATGTACCTATGATCTCTGCGTCGATGGACACAGTGACCGAAGCGCGTTTAGCCATTACCTTAGCACAAGAAGGTGGCATCGGGTTTATCCATAAAAATATGACCATAGCTGAACAGGCCAAAAATGTTTCTCAAGTTAAGAAATATGAAAGTGGTATTGTTTCAGATCCCGTAACAGTCAACCCAAGTGCAAGTATCGAAGACACTATGCGCCTAGCTGATGAACTCGGTTTTTCTGGTTTTCCTGTCGTTGATGAAAACAATAAGTTGATTGGTATTATTACCGGCCGCGACTTACGTTTTGAAACAGACTTAACGAAACCGGTTTCAGCATTGATGACTAAAAAAGACAAATTAGTGACCGTTAAAGAAGGTGCGTCACGTGAAGTAATTTTAAGTTTAATGCACGAACATCGCATTGAAAAAATTCTTATGGTTGATGACGCTTTTACACTAAAAGGTTTGATCACAGTTAAAGATTACCAAAAAGCGGAAAATAAACCTAACGCTTGTAAAGATGAATTAGGCCGCTTACGCGTTGGTGCTGCTGTTGGTGTTGGTGCAGGTACAGATGAGCGTATAGATGCGCTTGTTGCTGCTGGCGTCGATGTATTACTGATTGATACCTCTCATGGCCACTCACAAGGTGTGCTCGACCGTGTTGCTGAAACACGTGGTAGATATCCTGAGTTACAAATTATTGCAGGAAATGTTGCTACTGGCGCTGGTGCTAAAGCATTAGCTGATGTTGGAGTGGATGCGGTAAAAGTTGGCATAGGCCCAGGTTCTATTTGTACTACCCGTATCGTTACCGGCGTTGGTGTACCACAATTAACCGCTATTTCTAATGCGGTTGAAGCCTTAAAAGGTACGGGTATTCCCGTTATCGCTGATGGAGGTATTCGTTTTTCTGGTGATATTGCTAAGGCACTAGTGGCTGGCGCGCATTGTGTGATGGTCGGCAGTATGTTGGCCGGTACTGAAGAAGCGCCAGGTGAAGTAGAGCTTTATCAAGGTCGCTACTATAAATCATATCGCGGCATGGGCTCTTTGGGCGCCATGAGCCAAAAAGAAGGCTCAAGTGACCGTTATTTCCAAAAATCAGATGGTGAAGCCGACAAACTAGTACCGGAAGGAATTGAAGGTCGTGTTGCTTATAAAGGTCCTGTTGCCGCGATTATTCACCAACAAATGGGCGGTTTACGTTCATCAATGGGCTTAACTGGTTCAGCCACAATTGAAATAATGCGCACTAAGCCTGAATTTATGAAGATCACTTCTGCTGGTATGGGCGAGTCGCATGTGCATGATGTAGCCATCACTAAAGAAGCACCAAACTACCGTACGGGTTAGCGCTATTGAATTATTGTCGGCTAATCTCAGTGTTGTAAGTGCTCACTTAGTAAACTAAGCTCCGCGCTAGCACCTTGAACTAGGACGGCAATATAATCGATTGAATAGGGATAAAAGTACAAAGTTGATGAAGGCGAATACCTCATCGACAAAAATTCAAATAGGCTGAGCAGTAACTCATATAGAGCGAACGCTCAGCCTGTTCATTTTATATATTTAAAAATAAAAGTAGGAAAACAACATGAGTAAAGACATTCATGATCACCGCATACTCATATTAGACTTCGGTTCACAGTACACTCAACTCATCGCTCGTCGTGTGCGTGAAATTGGAGTTTATTGTGAATTATGGGCTTGGGATGTTACAGAAGAACAACTTAAAGCTTTTAACCCAACCGGTATTATTTTAGCTGGCGGACCTGAGTCAGTGACTGAGCATAATTCACCACGTGCGCCAGAATATGTGTTTAATGCCGGTGTACCTGTTTTAGGTATTTGCTATGGTATGCAAACCATGGCTGAGCAATTAGGTGGCAGCGTTGAAAGTTCTGAGCAGAAAGAATTCGGTTATGCTGCGGTTGAAGTTATTACTAAATCTGCACTCTTTAATGCCATTGAAGACCGTGTGAGTGAAAACGGTAATGCCTTGTTAGATGTCTGGATGAGCCATGGTGATAAAGTATCAGCTATTCCTGCCGGCTTCGTTACAGTTGCACAAACCCCTAGCTGTAAATATGCCGCAATGGTCAATGAAGAGAAACAATTTTACGGGGTGCAATTTCACCCTGAAGTGACTCATACCAAGCAAGGTTTACGTATTCTTGAGCATTTTGTTGTTGATATTTGTCAATGTGAAAAGCTTTGGACATCAGCGTCAATTATTGAAGACGCGATTGCCAAAATGAAAGCGCAAGTCGGTGATGATGAAGTCGTACTTGGCTTATCGGGTGGTGTTGACTCATCAGTTGTTGCCATGCTGTTACATCAGGCTATCGGTGATAAATTAACTTGTGTTTTTGTTGATAACGGTTTGTTGCGTTTAAACGAAGGCCAACAAGTCATGGATATGTTCGGCGACCATTTTGGTTTGAATATCATTCATGTTAATGCCGAAAACCGCTTCTTAGACCGTTTAGCTGACGAGAGTGATCCTGAGAAAAAACGTAAAATCATTGGTAATGTTTTTGTTGAAATTTTTGATGAAGAAGCCAACAAACTCAGTAATGCTAAATGGTTAGCACAAGGTACTATCTACCCTGATGTTATTGAGTCAGCCGCGTCAGCAACCGGTAAAGCACATGTGATTAAGTCGCACCATAATGTGGGTGGCTTACCTGAGCATATGAAACTTGGCTTAGTAGAGCCATTACGTGAATTATTCAAAGATGAAGTGCGTAAAATAGGCCTTGAGCTAGGACTACCTTACGACATGCTTTATCGTCATCCGTTTCCTGGACCTGGTTTAGGTGTGCGAATTTTAGGTGAAGTGAAAAAAGAATATGCTGACTTATTACGTCGTGCTGATCACATTTTCATTGAAGAATTACACAAACATGACTTGTATAAAAAAGTAAGCCAAGCCTTTACGGTATTTTTGCCGGTACGATCAGTTGGCGTGATGGGCGATGCACGTAAATATGATTGGGTAGTTAGCCTACGTTGTGTAGAAACTATCGATTTTATGACCGCACGTTGGTCACATTTACCCTACGAGTTCTTAGGCCTAGTGTCTAACCGCATTATCAACGAAGTGGATGGTATTTCTCGCGTAGTTTACGATATATCGGGTAAACCGCCTGCGACTATCGAATGGGAGTAACTGAGCCTTAAGCTGGTAAGAACATTCAACTCTGTGTTGGCAGTACTAAACTAGTAAACTAGGCTTGGTGCTACCAGCTTGAATTCGAATCTTTTTTCTGTGCTGATAACCTCAGTTATTTTTTCATTAATATTAAAAAACCCTAAGGTGTAAACCTTAGGGTTTTTTATGTACAGGATATTAGGCTCTGCTACGATCGCATGAATGTGAAAGCCTAACAATTTTAACTATATCAAGGTGAGAATAATGACGATTGAAAGATTAGAGACTAAAGCGCGCATGAGCCGCATAGTGAAACACAACGACACAGTATATTTATGTGGTCAGGTTTGCGCTGACGCCACTCAAAGTATTACTGAGCAAACACAAACTATGCTAGATAAGGTTGAGGCTTTATTAGTAGCTGCAGGTAGTTCAAAACAGCATATGTTATCAGCAACAATATACCTAAAAACTATGACTGATTTTACTGCTATGAACACGGTATGGGATGCTTGGGTGCCATTAGGCTTTGCACCCGCTCGTGCTTGTGTGCAAGCGGCTATGGCAAGAGATGTGCTTTTGGTCGAAATAAGTGTTGTTGCTGCTTTAATATCATAGACTAGACAGTAAATATTTAAGCAGTAGGCCAATTATGTTGATGTTACAACAATCATTAAAAACCACCTTTGGATTTGATGAGTTTAGAACCGGGCAAGAGCAAACGATAACGCAGTTACTTAATGGTGACTCTTCCTTAGCCATTTTTCCAACTGGTGCCGGTAAGAGTTTATGCTATCAATTAGCGGCAATAAATTTACCGCATTTAACCTTGGTGGTATCACCCTTATTGGCCTTGATGAAAGACCAGCTGGCATTTTTGCATACAAAAGGTATCGCAGCGGCCAGTATCGATTCAACATTATCATTTGAAGAGAGTCAGCAAATTAACCGAGACGTTCGCTCGGGTAAAATAAAAATCTTGATGGTATCAGTTGAGCGTTTTAAAAATGAGCGCTTTCGCCAGTTTATTGAAGCTATTGCTATTTCTATGTTGGTGGTAGACGAAGCCCATTGTATTTCAGAATGGGGTCATAATTTTCGACCTGATTATTTAAAATTGCCACGTTATCGACAAGAGCTCAATATTCCCTTAGTGCTTTTACTTACGGCCACAGCGACTAAACAAGTTAAGCAGGATATGGCTAATAAATTTGCTATTACTGATGAGCATATAGTGCAAACAGGTTTTTATCGCAGTAACTTAGATCTATCTGTTTTACCGGTCGCAGAAAAAGAGAAAAATCAAACACTGGTTGATTTAATTCGCCAGCACCAGGGTTGCGGTATTATTTATGTTACTTTGCAACATAGTGCTGAAAAAGTGGCGGATTTTCTGCAACAACAAGGTATAGCGGCAAAGGCTTACCATGCCGGTTTTAAAGATGATGTACGCAAGCAAATACAGCAAGACTTTATGCAAGGAAAAACCCCCATTATCGTCGCAACTATCGCCTTTGGTATGGGGATAGATAAAGCCAATATCCGTTTTGTTATTCATTATGATTTACCTAAATCCATTGAAAACTATAGTCAAGAAATTGGCCGGGCAGGTCGAGACAAAGCTAATGCCGCCTGTTTTACTCTGGCCAATCTGGATGGTATTCATACCGTAGAAAACTTTGTCTATGCTGACACGCCTGAGCGTGCAAGCATCGACTATGTGTTGCAAAACATACGTAACGAAATGCAAAATGGTGAATGGGAACTGCAAGTGCTGAACTTGTCAAATGCCAGTAATATTAAGCAGCTACCATTAAAAACCTTATTGGTTCAGTTAGAATTACTTGGGGTTATTGACGCTAAATTTAGCTATTTTGCTGATTTTAAATTTAAATTTGTTACCCCAAAAGCGCAAATCATCAGGGCATTTAATGCCGAGCGTAACGAATTTTTAGCGCAAGTCTTTAATTGCGCAAAAATGAAGAAAATTTGGGGTGAGCCTGACTTTGATCTGATGTATGCCCGTCATCAAGCGTCGAGAAAACGTATTATTGCAGCGCTTGAGTATTTAGCAGAGCAGCAGCATATTGTTTTGGAAACAAAAAAGGCAACAGAAGTCTTTAGTGTCAATATGGTGGCGTTAGAAAATGCTAACTTGGTCGACATGCTTTTTCATTACTTTTTTGACAAAGAGCAGGCCGAAATTGAGCGCATCACTAAGCTGGTCGCGTTTTTTCAAAGTGAACATTGTTTAACTCAGCAGCTCTCGCAATACTTTGATGATCAACGTGCACCAAAAAACTGTGGGCATTGTTCTGTTTGTCGTGGGCAGGTAGCAATATTACCTTATTCAAGCAATCATCAAACGGTGAGTGCCGAGACTATTGCTCTCGCTATTAAGCAGTTGCAACAGCACTTTTCAACCTTAAAGTCTCCTGTTGGTCGACCAACAGATATCTTGTCTACTGACACTATTTGTCGATTTTTGTCGGGTATGAGTGTGCCGTTGTTTACTCGTGCTAAAGTGCGGCAATTAAGTTACTTTGGCGTTTGTCAGTACATGCGCTATAGCGAAATTAAAGCACAAGTAATACCTTTGGTATAATACCAATCTCACTAATTTTCGGATGACTTTTACTGGTTAAAACAACCAACTACTGCGTTATTTAATAATTATAACCACTAGTTATTAAAATAAATGCCTTATATTTAGCCATTTTTCCTGCGTATAAAGTAGACCACCTAATTAATGAAATTGGTAGAACTTGTGCTGGCGAGATATTATGCCGATCAAAAAAGGCACTTCATCAGTGCCTTTTTTTAATCTCAGCTTAGGCTAATCTAGCCTTGGCTTGAGTTAATAAATGTTAGTGATCGTGGCCACAGGCCTCTTCACCTTCAACATGAACATGGCCATGCGCTAACTCTTCTTCAGTGGCATCACGTACTTCTAAAATTTCAACATCAAACTTTAAGTCCATACCGGCCAACGGGTGATTACCATCAACGGTAATTTCGTTTTCTTGAGCGTCAATTACAATAACGGTTTGTTCGCCTTCATCAGTCGTAGCGCGCAGTTGACTACCTACGTCTAAATCTTCAATGCCAGCAAACATTTCTTTGGGTACAGTTTGTACAAAACCGTCTTCACGTTGTCCATAAGCATCGTCTGCACTAACTTCTACTTCAAATTTATCACCTGCTTTGTGATCCACTAAGGCTGCTTCCAAGCCAGGAATCAGATAATTAGAACCTTGAATTACCGCTAATGGGTTGTGATCATAAGAACTATCAATCAAGGTGTCTTCGTTATCAGATACTGCGTAATGCAGTACAACAACTTTGTTGTCGGTAATTTTCATATTATGTCCTATTCAGTGGTTGTGCTTAATTTGTAAGGTAAGGGTATTATTGTTAGAGCTGAGTCTTGGGTTTTAATTCTTAGCTCTGTGCTATTATCAACATCGTTAGCCAAAACGCCTTGTATATAGGTCTGCATATTACTGGCTTGATAAACCGCTAATACGTCACCGGCTTTACGCCAATTCTCACCAAGCTTTTTCTCGATAATATCGCCGACGTTAGCCATTGTATCTTTGCCTGTTAAGGCAAAAAGCGCGCGTTTGTTTTTACCTAAATATTGCATACGAGCAACAGTTTCTTGGCCTAAATAACAACCTTTAGTAAAGCTAATGCCATCCATTGCTTGAAGGTTTAGCATTTGCGGTACATATTCTGCGACATACTGTTGAGAAAGCATGGGAAATCCAGCTGAAATCTCGAGTAAGTTCCAAAGTGCACCGTCATAGACTGGACAATCAAAGGTTGCAGAAATATTAGCTAATGTATCAACTTTATCAATAATGAGATAGCGGCTAATGTTGCCAGGAAGGTAAACCAAGGTGGTGTTATTTTCATGTACGACGGGTGTAAGTGTGTCAGGCACTTGTTGAAATAATGTCGCCATTTTAGCAGATGCTTGCTGGCCTGCAATGGCTAAATAAGCCAATTCAGTGTCTTGGCTTATTTCAACTTTAGCAAAAACGGCAAATTTCTTTAGTTCTGCTAAAGATTGCTCAATCGAACTTGTTGGTTGAAGTAGTAAAAACTTTTCTTCACGCTCCAGTAAACGAAAAGCAGAAAATACTTTACCTTTGGCGTTACAGTGCGCGCCAATAAGTAGCTTTGTCTGCGCCAAGGTGTCAACGTCACAGGTAACTTGCCCTTGTAGGTATTTGATTTGTTCTTGGCCCGTTAAGGTAATGGCGCCAATACTATCAAGGTTGATTGCAAATACTTCTGGTAATTCGTTATAACTAGGTAAGTTATTATTCATTATGTTCATCATCCGGCAATATTGCTGAAAAAAGGCTATTAACATCATAGGTGAGGACATTTATTCAGATTACAAGCATATAGCCGATTTTTCTGCTACTTTACTATTAAAAGTTTACTAATTTAAAGATCAATTCGTGGCTATTTTAACTTTGGATTTGTTAGAATATAGCGAGATTTTACTAATTAGAGTGATGTATGACATTAAAAGATAATAAACCTCGACTTCGCTGGGCTTGTCGACGCGGTATGCTAGAGTTAGATATACTTTTTATGCCATTTGTTGAAGAGGCTTACGATGAATTATCTAGTGAACATAAAGCTACTTTTGAGCGTTTATTAGAGTGTCAAGATCCTGAGCTATTTGCATGGTTTATGGGGCACGAAACTTGTGAAGACAAAGAGCTTAACGCCATGGTGCAGATTATATTACAGCGAGTTAAACTATAATATTAAGGTATCGCCTTCTAAGTCTAGGGCGATATTTAACTTATTATTTTATTTGGGTTTTACTTATCTTACCTTAACTGTTCTTTTCGGAATTAGCTTCTGGCTTGGATTATTTATGGCTGCTTTATTGGGCTTTATAATTTTTCTGTATCGCCAAACCCCTGCGCCGCTAGCAAGTCAGTGGCTGATGTTATTTACCTCAAGCAAAGATAAAAATAAAGCGAACTTTGTTTTATCAGATACCGGTGAATGCCAATTTAACCATCAAAAATCTTTGCAAATATCGTCTCATTCACAAATTAATTTGTGGGGTTATTGGCTAGTTTTTAGCAGCAGAGATACCGTAACTGCTCAACACTTTATTTTCAAAGATAGCTTATCTAGCGAAGATCAGGCGCGTTTGGCTCGCACTATCTTGCGGGTAAAAAGTTACGGATGAAAAGCTGTGACTGAAAAGTTACGGGTAAAAATGACTTATTACTCTATTGGCTTAAGTATAGTGATTTTTGCTTCTGTTAACAAATCAGGGAAGTCCAAGGTATAATGTAAACCTCGGCTTTCTTTACGATCTAATGCTGATCTAATAATTAATTCGGCCACTTGGACTAAGTTTCGTAACTCCAATAGGTTATTACTGACTCTGAAATGTCGGTAGTATTCTTCGATTTCATTTTGTAAAAGTTCGACTCGGTGCAATGCTCGTTCTAAGCGTTTTGTTGTGCGCACAATACCGACATAGTCCCACATAAATAACCGCAGTTCGTGCCAGTTATGTTGAATAACAACTTCTTCATCGGAGTCGGTAACTCGGCTTTCATCCCAGGCAGGAAGTGTTATGCAAGGTTTTGATATATCAATTTTTTGTTCAATATCAATGGCGGCGGCTCGCGCAAATACTAGGCACTCTAGTAGTGAATTACTTGCCATGCGATTAGCACCATGTAGTCCGGTATAAGCGACTTCGCCTATTGCATATAAATTTTCAATATCGGTTTGGCCCTGTTGATCAATCATAACGCCGCCACAGGTGTAATGAGCAGCAGGTACCACAGGCATAGGTTGTTTTGTGATGTCGATGCCAAGGGCTAGTGTGCGTTCGTAAATTGTTGGGAAATGCTGCTTAATAAAATCACTGGATTTGTGGCTAATATCTAAATACATACAATCAGCGCCAAGTCGTTTCATTTCAAAATCGATCGCGCGGGCCACAATGTCACGTGGTGCTAATTCAGCTCGTTCATCAAAGCTAGGCATAAATCGGCTACCATCAGGGCGAAGTAGCAGTGCGCCTTCGCCTCTTAGTGCTTCAGTCAATAAAAAGGTACCCGCCTCAGGATGGAATAAACAAGTAGGATGAAACTGATTAAACTCCATATTTGCAACGCGACAACCAGCGCGCCATGCCATAGCAATACCATCGCCACTGGCAACATCAGGATTTGAGGTATATTGATAAACTTTACTCGCACCACCTGTGGCTAAAATAGTTTTATGGGCAAAAATGCGCTCAACGTGTTCATCATTTCGATTCCATACATAAGCACCAACACATTCACGTTCGGCATTGACTTTATTTTTTTGATAAACCAGATCAATAGCGTTATATCGTTCAAAAATACGAATGCGAGGGTGGTTTTTTACCTGTGATGCCAAGGTTGTTTGAATGGCTTGACCGGTGGCATCAGCTGAGTGCAGAATTCTGCGGTGACTATGTCCGCCTTCTCGCGTTAAATGATAGCGAATATCTCCATTAGCAGCAGGTACATCTTGATCAAAATCAACGCCTTTATTAATTAACCATTCTAAGCAGTTTTTGGCATTTTCAGCAGTATGTTGCACTATAGCTTCGTCGCATAATCCTGCTCCAGCGATGACTGTATCAGCGACATGTGAGGCAACACTGTCATTTTCATCGAAGACTGCTGCAATACCTCCTTGCGCATAAAATGTTGAGCCTTCGTTAATTTCGTCTTTGCTTAAAATAAGCACGTCGGCATTTTTGGCCAGATGCAGAGCAAGCGATAATCCTGCCGCGCCACTGCCGATAATTAAAACGTCACAGTTGTGTTGTTGATTCATATATTCTTAAAATTAAGGTACAATAATCTGTAACCCAATATAGCTTTTATTGCCGTTACAGAACAGCATAAAACTATTTTATAAACAAAATTTAATTTTTTTCAATATTTATCGAACTTTTTAACATAAGGCTAGTCCTACTTGTTGCGTTTGCCATGAGTTGTTGCGTTTGCTATGAGCCAGATGTAAACCAGATGTAGATAAGTGAAATAATGGCGAGTAGGAGATGGAGCTCAAATGAGCGAACAAAACGTTGACCAAAAGTTGGTTGAGCGGGTGCAACGTGGTGATAAAAACGCATTTAACCTGCTAGTAGTTAAATATCAACATAAAGTAGCAAACTTGGTTTCACGCTATGTTAAAAACCATAGTGATGTGCCTGATATAGTACAAGAATCATTTATTAAAGCTTATCGAGCTTTACCTAACTTTCGAGGCGATAGTGCCTTTTACACTTGGTTATATCGCATCGCTGTTAATTGTGCGAAAAACCACTTAGTTGCCGGAGGGCGTAAACCCCCTGGCTCAGATATTGAAGTTGAAGATGCGGAAATGTATGACTCGGCTGAAGCGTTACGAGAGAATGCCTCACCAGAAAAATTATTACTGACCAATGAAATTAAAAATGTCATATTTAAGACTATAGAACAATTGCCGGAAGACTTGCGAACTGCGATCAACCTCAGAGAGTTAGAAGGCTTAAGTTACGAAGAAATTGCAACGGTTATGGATTGCCCTGTCGGCACAGTACGTTCAAGAATATTTAGAGCGCGTGATGCAGTTGATAAAAAAATCAGGCCATTGTTACAGCAATAGTGAATGCAGTAACATTAAACGCAACGACATTAAGTACAAAAGATTAAATGCAAAATAGCAAGCTCAACAGCAGTACACGCAAGCATACTAAATATAGTATTAGCTGATAATTTAGTCTTTTGTTAGCTAATTGAATGAAGAGTTATTTTTTTAAGGTGTTTTTATGAGTGAAAATAAGTTTGAGGCAGTATCGTCAATTGTAGATAATGATCAACAAAACGATGAATTATTTGATGAGATCCTCAATGACTCACACTTGTCAGCAACTTGGCAACGTTACCATTTAATGGGTGATGTAATGCGCGGTGAAGCTTCTGATGTTATTAATTTTGATCTATCAGTACAAATAGCGTCAGCGATTGCTGATGAGCCAACGATTTTAGCGCCTCACACTAGCAATAACCTTGTTGGTAAATTAAAAGCGAAAGTGGTGCAGTTTGCTAAACCATTTGGTCAAATGGCCATCGCAGCATCTGCAGCCGGTCTTATGGTTATGGGCGTACAACAAAATAGCGCTGATACCGATGCTTTATTGCCGGCTAGTCAAGTGGTTAAAACTATGCCATTTGGTGGTATTGCAGAACCCGTAAGCTTAAATTTTCAACAAACTAGCCGCAGCAGTGAAAAACAAGCTTTTATTGAACAACAAAGACGTTTCCAAGCGCTATTATCAGATCATCAACAACAAATTAAATTAAGCTCAGTGGATGTAAATCATACACCACCACAAGATAAGGCTGAAGAATCAGCTAAATGAAATTAATATCAAGTCTGCTGCTATTGGTTACCGTTAGCACATCATTAGCAGCCAATGAAAAGATTAGCACACCAGCAGCGGCCAATGAAGACATTAGCACACCAATAGCGGCCAATGAAAAAAAACAAGCCGAACCCTGGCTTGAGCGCCTCGCAACCTCTTTACAAACCCTCAACTTTAGTACGTCTTTTGTTGTTGTTAAAAACAATCAAGCAGAACCTTATCACTGGTTTCATGGTGTAGATGAAAATGGTAATGAGTTAGAAATTCTCTCTTTGTTAAACGGCCCACGCAGGGATGTTTTACGAAAGGACAATATTGTTAGTTATATCGAGCCAGAATTACCTCCATACTCAGTAACATCTCAACAAATAACCGGTCCTATTCCTGCTGTGTTGCGCGAAGGTGTCACTGCGCTTGGTCAAACCTATGATTTTATCTCTGTTGGTCGGAGTCGGGTACTAGGGCGACCTGCCCAATTAATTCGTATTGTTTCTAAAGATGTATATCGTTACGGACACTGGCTATGGTTAGACCAAGAATCCGGTATGTTATTAAAACTCGCCTTGGCAAATCGTACTGGGCAATTATTAGAACAAATACAGTTTACCCATTTGGACATTACTGATGCTTTAAGTGAGAGTTTATTGCAATTACAGCAAACAACTTTGCCAAAAGTTATTGAAATTCCAGCCGGCTATCAAGAACAAATACTGCAATGGCAAGTTAAATGGTTACCTGAGGGCTTTAAACGTTTAAATGCCAACCGCCATCGAATTTCTACCACTAAAAAACCTGTCGAATTTATGCTTTTTAATGATGGTTTAGTCGATGTTTCCGTTTACGTAAATCCCAGTGAAGATACCCAACGTGCGACCGATTATGTTATGGATGGCGCAACCGTGGTATTGAATCAAGTAGTTAATGGCTTTGAAGTCAGTGTTGTGGGTAAAATTCCAGCAAAAACGGCAAAAGCTATTGCTGATTCTGTTGTTTTAAATACTCAATCCACACCATGATAGAAGAACAAGCCACCGTTGTCGCTATTGATCATGACAATGTCACCGTTACTAGTTTGATAAAATCAGCTTGTGGTGGTTGTCAACAAGTCGACAATTGTGGCAGTGGTCAGGTAGCGAAAGCTTTTCCACAGAAAAAACTTTCGTTGACCTTAAAATCATCATTAGCCTTAGAACTTGGCGATAACGTTGTGTTAGGCTTGAATGAAAGTGCTCTATTGCAATCGGCCTGGCAAGTTTATTTATGGCCGGTATTAGGCTTGTTACTTGCTTCTTGGTTTGGCCAATGGTTAGTGATTAACACCATATTTCCTCATGAGATTCTTGCAATTTTATTGGGTATTACTGGTGGTTTTTGTGGCTTTATACTAGCTAAAAGGCAACAAATAAAGAGCGCAACCTGTGCAAAACTGGCGCCAAAAATTATCCGTCGAGAAAATAAAAACATCATGATTACAGAAATCACTGATTGAATCGCAACAAAAGATAGCCCCTGAGCGCTAAATTCGCTAAAATCTCGCCATTATTGAATTAACTATAAACTTATTTGACTTCCCATTTATGAAACATATTCGAAATTTTTCTATTATCGCCCATATTGATCACGGTAAATCAACGCTTTCAGATCGCCTAATTCAACATTGTGGTGGTCTACAAGAACGTGAAATGGAAGCCCAAGTACTTGATTCTATGGATATTGAGCGCGAACGTGGTATTACCATAAAAGCGCAAAGTGTTACTTTAGACTACAAAGCGAATAACGGTGAAGTGTACCAACTCAACTTTATCGACACGCCAGGTCACGTCGACTTTTCTTATGAAGTTTCCCGTTCATTAGCGTCATGTGAAGGTGCCTTACTGGTTGTTGACGCCGGTCAAGGTGTTGAAGCCCAAACAGTAGCTAACTGCTACACCGCACTTGAGATGGAACTGGAAGTCATCCCTATTCTAAATAAAATTGATTTGCCACAAGCCGATCCTGAGCGTGTTAGTGAAGAAATTGAAAATATTATCGGTATTGACGCTACGGGTGCTGTGACCTGTTCAGCTAAAACCGGTTTAGGAATTGAAGACGTACTAGAAACTATTGTTGAGAATATTCCACCGCCTGAGGGCGATGTTGATGCACCGCTGCAAGCACTTATTATTGATTCGTGGTTTGATAACTACCAAGGGGTAGTATCCTTGGTTCGAATTATGAATGGCCAACTCAAAAAAGGCGATAAAATGGTGGTGATGTCGACAGGACAACACCATATAGTTGACAAGGTGGGTATTTTTACGCCAAAACAAAAACCGACCGGTATATTAAAAGCGGGTGAAGTAGGTTTTATAGTTGCGGGTATTAAAGAGATTCACGGTGCACCAGTAGGTGACACGATAACTATCTTTAAAAAAGAAGCGCCGAAAGCTTTACCAGGCTTTAAGAAAGTTCAGCCACAAGTTTATGCCGGTATATTTCCGATCAGCTCAGAAGATTATGAAAACTTCCGTGATGCTTTAAATAAACTCAGTTTGAATGACGCGTCTTTGTTTTTTGAGCCAGAAAACTCATCAGCACTAGGTTTTGGTTTCCGTATTGGTTTCTTAGGCATGTTGCACATGGAAATTGTGCAAGAGCGTCTTGCTCGCGAATACGATCTTGATCTGATCACAACAGCGCCAACGGTAAATTATGAAATAGCTTGTACCAATGGTGATGTTATCTCTATTGATAATCCAAGCGATTTACCGGCGACAAATAATATTGAAGAAATTCGTGAGCCAATAGTGCAGGCGAATATTTTGGTACCTCAAGAGCATCTAGGTAATGTTATTACTTTATGTATTGAAAAACGTGGTGTGCAAAAAGATATTATTTATCACGGCAATCAAGTTGCGGTAACTTATGAATTACCGATGGCAGAAGTAGTGATGGACTTTTTTGATAAGTTAAAATCAACCAGTCGTGGTTATGCGTCATTAGATTATCATTTCATTCGTTTTGAACCGGCTGACATGGTCCGTGTTGATGTGATGATTAACAGCGACCGAGTTGATGCATTAGCTATGATTACTCATCGCGCGAATTCTGTTGCCCGTGGTCGCATGTTAGTTGAAAAATTAAAAGAGTTAATTCATCGACAAATGTTTGATATCGCTATTCAAGCGGCCATTGGTAACAATGTTATCGCTCGAACTACGGTTAAACAGCTGCGTAAAAACGTCACCGCAAAATGTTATGGTGGTGACATCTCTCGTAAGAAAAAATTATTGCAGAAGCAAAAAGATGGTAAGAAGCGCATGAAGCAAGTGGGAAATGTAGAAGTACCACAAGAAGCGTTTTTAGCTGTGCTTAAATTGGATAAATAAGAATACCAAGTTGATTAATTATCTGTTCAATGAAAGATTAGAACACTTAATTAATCAACTTGATATTAGTTTAATTACTAAAAGATAGGAATAATATGGCAGTTTACTTTTCAATATTTTTAGTCATAGTTACCGTAATTACCGGCATTGTTTGGTTAGCTGATAAGTTTTATTTAGCACCACAACGTCAGCTTAAGTTAGCAGATGCGCAAGCTCAATGTGCATCACCTTTAAGCGAAAACATTGTGACTAAATTAATTAAGCCATCAGCATTAGTTGATACCTCGGTAGAAATTTTTCCAGTTATTGCTTTTGTGTTGATACTGCGTTCGTTTATCTATGAGCCGTTTCAAATACCTTCTGGTTCTATGATGCCAACGTTACTTGATGGTGATTTTATCTTAGTGAATAAGTTTAACTATGGTTTACGTGATCCCGTAGTACGTAATAAATTTTTTCAAGTTGGGTTGCCAGAACGTGGTGATGTTGTGGTCTTTAAATACCCACGAGATCCACAAATAGATTACATCAAACGTGTGGTAGGTTTACCGGGCGATAGAGTGATATATAAAAATAAAATTTTATATATCAAATCAGCCTGTTTGGCTTCTGATGCAAAATGTCCTGATTTTGAGCAAGTAAAACAAAATTTTAAAAATAAAACCGATTATAACGACGATGGTATGCCATTAACGCGTTACACCTCAACCATGGCGGATAAAACACATGACTTCTTAGTCAATGAGCAAGTTTTACCGCGCACACAGCATTACTTTCAGCAAAGTGGTACACAAGAAAATGAGTTTTTTGTGCCTAAAGGCCATTACTTTGTTATGGGCGATAATCGGGATAATAGCTTAGATGGACGTTTTTGGGGCTTTGTGCCAGAAGAAAATTTAGTCGGTGAAGCGGTTGCTATCTGGATGAGTTTTGATTTTGATCGTACACCAGACAGCTTTTTACCCCATTGGATACCAACTAATGTGCGTTTTTCTCGAATCGGTGGAATTGAATAACTGTGTTACATACTCCTGCCGCGATTGCGCGGCTTTATAAAAAAATTGGCTATAGTTTTAAAGAGCCAAAGCTATTATTGCAAGCGTTAACGCATAGAAGCGCTAAAGGTGCTCATAATGAGCGACTAGAGTTTTTAGGTGATTCAATTCTAGGTTTTGTTATTGCAGAGTCTTTATATCAAAAATTTCCCAAGCAGGCCGAAGGCGATTTAACGCGTATGCGTTCAAGTTTGGTTAAAGGTGTTACTTTAGCTGAGGTGGGTCGAGACTTTGACCTAGGGCAATATTTGATTTTAGGACCTGGCGAATTAAAAAGTGGCGGTCATCGCAGAGATTCGATTCTTGAAGATGCCATTGAAGCCATCATAGGTGCTGTCTATTTAGATGCTGACTTACCGACATGTCAGGCATTAATTCTCAGCTGGTTTGAACAGCGTTTAAGCGACATCAAGCCAGGTAATGAACAAAAAGATCCAAAAACACGTTTACAAGAGTATTTGCAGGGACGAAAAATTCCTTTGCCACAATATGATGTAATTAATACCACGGGGCAATCACACAATCAGCAGTTCACAGTGCGCTGCACAACAAGCGTAATTGTGAAGGAAGTGATTACTAAGGGCAGTAGCCGACGTAAAGCTGAGCAATCAGCCGCTTTGCAGGTTTTAGAATTAATAGAACAAGCTTAATAACTTGTTTGACATTTAAGTTGATAACTAGATTATGACAACAGAACAAACCTATTGCGGTCTTATTGCCATTGTTGGCCGTCCAAATGTTGGTAAATCAACATTATTAAACACCTTGCTGGGCCAAAAGGTCAGTATTACCTCACGTAAACCACAAACCACACGTCACCGAATATTAGGTATTTTAACCGAAGGTAATCATCAAGCTGTTTTAGTTGATACCCCTGGGCTACATTCAGAAGAGAAGCGGGCTATTAATCGTTTAATGAACCGTGCTGCCAGTAGTACGTTGGCAGAAGTTGGCACTGTAGTGTTTTTAGTTGAGGGTACTCATTGGACAAGTGACGATGAAATGGTGCTGACCAAAATTAAAAACAGCGGTGCTCCTTGTGTATTAGTGGTCAATAAAATTGACAATATACCGGACAGAGACACCTTGTTACCGCATTTACAGAAGTTAGGTGCTATGCATGATTTTGCTGATATTGTACCTATTTCAGCGAGTAAAGGTGATAACGTTGAGGCGATTAAAAAAATCTGCCTTAACACCTTACCCGAAGCAGAGTTTTGGTTTCCAGAAGATTATATTACCGATCGCTCAAGTCGATTTATGGCTTCTGAAATTGTGCGTGAAAAGCTAATTCGTTTTACTGGCGATGAGTTACCTTACTCAACGACGGTTGAAATTGAACAATTTAAGATTGATGAAAAAGGTATTTTGCATATTAACGCGCTAATCTTAGTCGAAAGAACGACCCAAAAGCGCATGGTTATTGGTAATAAGGGTGAAAAACTGAAAGTTATTGGCCAAGAAGCAAGACGTGATATGGAAAACCTATTTGAACGTAAAGTATTTTTAGAGACTTGGGTGAAAGTTAAATCAGGCTGGGCAGACGACGAACGCGCATTAAGAAGCTTAGGCTATGGCGATGATTACTCAGGTTAGTTTGATATATGCGGGCTAAACTTACTATTCACAAAGTAGTTGATTAAGCCTCGCCTACATAGAGTTAGGTGCTTAGGTCCAGTTTGTAACTGCTACCTGAGCCAATAAAAATTTTATTTTTCGCTTTCTGAATAGTGCTTAAATGCCATTGGGCTAACTTGGAATCTAGATGCTAGAAACTACGCAGTCAGCTTTTGTGCTCCATAGTCGACCTTATCGAGAGAATCAGCTGCTAATTGATTTGTTAACTGAGCATGACGGTAAACTAGCAGCGTTAAGTTATGTCGGTCACTCAACAAAGTCGAGCCGTAAGGCACTATTACAACCTTTTCTACCGATTAAAGTGACCTTGAAAGGCCAATATAACTTAAAGAGCTTAATTAGAGTTGAGCCGATTGGAAAATCTTTTCTTTTAAAGAAAAATGCCTTGTTCAGTGCATTTTATATTAATGAATTATTGGTTAAGCTGCTTGGCGACAACATTGCATGCGAGGCACTTTTTCAGCAATATAAAATGAGCTTAGAAGCTTTAGTCCAAGCAAGCAATATTGAGATTTGTTTGCGAGAATTTGAATTGATGCTAATGGATGAACTGGGTCTTTCTTTTGATTTCTCATTAGTATTTGAGCATAGTGCAGAAGGCTTCTATTACTTGCCAGACGAAGGTTTTATTCCAGCTTATACAAAATTAAAGCAGCCTTGTTATAATCGTTGGCATTTACAAGCGATTGCCGAGCGCGATTTATCGACACCAGAAGTACTCAACACTTTTAAAGCTTTGATGAGACAAGTGATTAATCATTTACTTGATGGTGCACCGCTCAATAGTCGAAAACTCTTTAGTAAGAAAGCATAGCAAAGCCATGGTTAAGTTTCTAAGTTAAAGCGTTAAACTTAGCGATGTAAAGTGTTAAAATTAATCCAGTAAACATAATAAGAGATTGCATATGAAAGATATTTTATTAGGTGTAAACGTAGACCATATTGCCACATTAAGACAAGCACGTGGCACTAATTATCCTGATCCGGTATATGCGGCTTCTGTAGCTGAGCATGCGGGTGCTGATGGTATCACAGTGCATTTACGTGAAGACCGTCGCCATATCCAAGATAGAGATATTTATGTACTAAAACAAACCTTACATACGCGGATGAATTTTGAAATGGCGGTTACCGACGAAATGTTGGATATTGCCTGTGACGTTAAACCCGTATTTTGTTGTTTAGTGCCGGAAAAACGTGAAGAGTTAACCACGGAAGGTGGGTTAGACGTTGCTGGGCAACAAGATAAAATTAACGCCGCTGTAGCTCGATTGGCTGATATGGGCATACAAACCAGTTTATTTATTGATGCAGATAAAAAACAAATTGATGCAGCTGTACTCAGTAAAGCGACTTATATCGAAATTCATACTGGCCAATATGCTGATGCAGCAACCGAAGAAGAGCAACAACAAGAGCTTGCGCGCTTAGTTGAAGGCATCGAGTACGCTGATAGCTTAGGTTTAAAAGTTAACGCAGGTCACGGGCTGAATTACTTTAATGTTAAGCCAATCGCGGCGATACCCGAAATAATTGAGCTCAATATTGGTCACGCTATTATTGCCCGTGCGGTGATTGACGGTTTAGACAAAGCGGTTCGAGACATGAAGCGTTTAATGCTAGAAGCACGTACTTTAGGATAACTTAGTATTTTGGAGGGTTAAAGTTTGTCAGTTGTTGGTATTGGTACCGATATAGTTGATATTCGACGCATTGCTAAAATGTCTGAAAATGCGCAGCAACGCTTAGCGAAGCGAATTTTAACGTCTGGTGAATATCAGCACTATCTTACGTTAAAACAACCTGAGCGCTTTTTGGCTAAGCGCTGGGCTGGCAAAGAAGCGGCAGCTAAAGCGCTTGGCACCGGCATTGCTAATGGTGTCTCATTTCAACATTTTGATATTGTGTCATTAGCCTCTGGGCAACCCACACTTGAGCTTAGTTTGCAGGCGTTAATGCTAGCTGAAAATCTAGGTGCTACTACATGGCATATATCACTCTCCGATGAAGTGAAATATGCCACAGCTTTTGTTGTATTATCAACATAGTTATTAACGGCAAGCTCAGTATGTAACGGCATGTGACAAAGTTACGAATAAACTATGACTTGGCAATAAGATATACCCTATACTTTAATCAGACTGAATGAATTTTTTTATCGGTAGATGTGGATGGGGGAGTCGATATGCCGTCGCAAAAAAATCCTATTCTTAATAGGCGAAAAGAAGTACCCGAGCAATCAATATGGTGGTCTAAACTCTCACTGGCACAAAAGTTTTCTGCCAGTAGTTTAGGGAAGTTTGGTTATGAACTCAGCTTTATTCGCAATGATGAAGGACATAGTTTAGCCGTATTAAGCTCTGACTCAGGTATTGCTGTGATTACTGAAGATGGCGACATTAACACCTCGCCAAATATAAAAATGCGTTAACTATTTATCTTGTTTTCCTTAGTTCAATCTAGTGATATTTTCACTGTCTACTTCAATATTGTTGATGAAATTTTCAGCTTCTTCTAGTACTAAATCTATTTGTTCAAAAAATTCAAAGAATTCTGGCTGTAAATCATCTAGACCAATATCTCGTTTTAATTCTGTTTCAAGTTCATGAGTCACTTTCCCTAAACTGGGGACACCAGAGTAACAACAAGCGCCGTTAAGCTTGTGTATTAACACTTTTAACTGCTCAATATCTTGAGAGATAAGCGCTTCAGAAATGTTTGCTTTGCTTTCTGGCAAACTGTTGACCAAGCCAATAAGCATATCTTTAGCTAACAATTGTTTTTGTCCTGCTCTTTGTAATGCCAGTTTCCAATCAATAATTTTTGGCCTGAAATCGCTAATAGGCCTAGGTGTTGGAGCAACAAGTTTAGGGTGATAAGCGAGTAATGTTGAATCACAATACTCATAAATACTATGATGCAGCATGGCTTCATCAATAGGCTTTGTAATAAAGGAGTTAAAACCATTGTCGAGTAATTTATCTTTTTCTTCCCCAAAGACATGTGCGGTCACCGCGATTATCGGGGTATGCTCATTAAGTGTTTGTTGACGAATAATAGCCAAAGCAGAAATGCCATCGAGTACAGGCATCTGTATATCCATAAAAATTAAGGCAAATCTCTCGTGTCGGCATAACTCTACTGCTTGAGCGCCGTCGGTAGCTGTGACGACATCTGTTACTTGTTCAAGTAAAAGCTCATTGATCAATTTTAAATTGGCTTCATTATCATCAACTGCCAGTACTTTAATCGGTACTTTTTTTTCTGACACTGCAATTAAGCTTTTGATTTCTCGAATTGTTGTTGGAGCAAGCGTTTTACTCAAGCGCTGCACCGTTATAGGCTTACTGAGACAAGTTCTAGCACCACTTGAAATTAACGCCTCATGTAAACTAGGTGAGTTACTATTAATGGCTAAATGTATGGATGGAATAATATCTTTCAGGATAAATATAAATTTTTTCACTTCATTAAGCGCCGATGGTGTAACATCATGGCCGATTAAAGCAAAGTCGAATGACGCGAGCAATTCTTTATTTGCCAGTAGTTCATTCATATCACTGCGTTGGCTAATACAAGTCGTTTTCATTTGCCAACTTGCTAATATCTCACTGGTTGCTAAACGACTAGCGGCATGACGCTCATAATATAATATTGCCTTACCAATCAGACTCTCCGGGGCAGATAACTGCAAAGTAGGTATGGTGTTTATTTCACACTGGAAGGTAAACCAAAAAGTTGAGCCTTCATTTTCTATACTTTCAAAACCAATACCACCATGCATTTCAGAGACTAAACGTTGTGAGATAACCAGTCCTAAACCAGTGCCGCCATAAATCCGTGTCACACTTTTATCACCCTGGCCAAAGGCTTGAAAAATTGAATTTTTTTGCTGATCTGATATGCCGATCCCCGTGTCTTGAACTGTTACCCTGATTTTATAGCGATTCTTGCCAATAACATGACCTTCAATCTTGATATCCACCGAGCCTTTGTCAGTAAATTTAATCGCATTATTGGCTAAGTTAACCATCACTTGTTTGATACGCATTGCGTCACCAATCAGTGAGTCAGGTAATTTAGGACTAACACGTAATGATAATTCAATATTCTTTTTATGGGCACTGGGTGCCAGTAACGTCAGGGTTTCTTCAATTGATTCACGAATTGAAAATGGAATTTTTTCAATTATCATTTTACCAGCGTCAAGTTTAGAGAAGTCTAAAATATCGTTAATAATCGAGAGCAAGCTGCCCGCTGATCGTTCGATAGTTTGTAAGTGATCACGCTGAGTATCGCTTAAAGGCGTTTTTAACACTTGCCGAGTAAAACCGATAACACCATTGAGAGGAGTACGTAACTCATGGCTCATATTGGCCAAAAACTCAGACTTTACCTTGTTAGCATCTTGCGCTTTACGTTTTGCAATATCTAACTCGACGTTTTGAATTTCAAATTGCTCTAAACTTTCACGTAAATCTATTGTGGCTTGATCAATACTACGTTGCATTTCATCTTGATAAGTACCTAAAGATTGCGCCATGGTATTGATGCCATTTTTTAAAAAGTTTAGTTCACCAACAAGTTGTCCACTGATACGACTATCAATTTTTCCTTCTCTAATGCGGTCTATCGCTAATACCATTGATGATATGGGGCGTGTAACACTATTAATGAGTTTATAGGCAAACAATGCACTAATGATAAAGCCAGTGAGTAAGATGAAAAATACTGTGATCAACAACTGTTGTTGAGCATATCTAATCGTACTCTTGTCAATGTTTATGGCGATATAGCCAATAATACTACTGCCTAAAGTGTCTTCACTGGTTTGTGTTGTAAATTCGTCAATAATGGGCGCGCGATAAATGAGGTAATCACCGTAGTCTTCATATTGAATGCGTTTAGGCAAACTTTGTCCTGTTTTAATACGCATGGCAAGGGTATCAGCGTGATAAGCACTTGTTACAAATACTTGGTTATTGACAGTGAATATGGCGATGCTTGTTATAATGTCGGATTGACTGCGGTGGCTAAAGCCGATCAACGTTCTTAAGCTATCTCTTTTTTTAGCTAATAATGGCTCAACACTGCTAATGGCAAGAGGAGAAATGATGCTACTGGCACGTTGATAAATAAACTGATCGAGTTCGCTATAGCGACTATAGGATAAGTAGCTAGCAACAACTAAACTTATTAGAGTCGTAGGAACGACCGTAAGTAAAATTACCCAATATTTCAGGCTTATTTTATGCATTTTTTGTTAAGCTTTAGTGTAAAATAATTGGGTTAATAACACTATAATGGCACAGTTAAGACTAATACCAAATAGTAATCGTTCACTATGGCAGCTAATAGATAATTTATGCTGCTCCTTGATGGCAAACTAAGATAGCTATGGCAAATTTTTTTAAAGCAAGCCCGAAAAGAACACCGATACAACATCACGTAACGGTTAATGTTAGCCACCTTGATCAGCAAGGCTGCGGCGTTGCCTTTCAGGGTAAAAACCCAATTTTCATTGAAGGTGCACTGCCCAATGAAACGGTTGAAGTTAATGTGTATGAGCAAAAAAGTAAATTTGCAAAAGCAAAGTTATTGCGTGTTATTAGCGCCAGTGAAGCGCGCGTAGAAGTTAAGTGTCGTCATTATTTTCAGTGTGGAGGCTGTAATTTACAGCACATGGACTACCCGCAGCAGTTAGTTTATAAGCAAGATAAAATAACACAATTATTTGCTCGCCAAGCACTAAATGAAAGTCTGCCATGGCAGAGTCACCTTATTAATGAGCCATGGCATTATCGCCGTAAAGCAAGAATTGGTGTGCAATATAATAAACGTGGTGCGCCGATTATTGGCTTTCGTCAACGCGAGAGTAGCCATTTAACTGAAATTAAGTCTTGCCCAGTACTGGTTGAAGCCTTTGGTAATATTTTTGCTGAGCTAAAAGAACTTCTGCCAAGGTTGTCAGGTAAAAATGCCATCGGTCATGTTGAAGTTATTGCGGCTAATGAGCAGGTGGTTGTGGTGCGACAATTAGTTAAAGCAACGGCGCAAGACAAAAAACTTTGGCAACATTTTGCTGATAAAAATCAGTGGGTAGTCTACTTTGATGACGGTAATGAGGTCACACCACTGACAGAAGATAAAACTTTATTTTATGCTTTAACGGATTCAATAAAAATTGAATTTTCAGTGAATAACTTTATCCAGGTCAATCATCTGGTTAATAAGCAAATGGTTGAGCAGGCGCTGACTTGGTTAGCGCTTAATGATAACGACATTGTGCTCGACCTGTTTTGTGGCTTAGGTAATTTTAGTTTACCTATTGCCGAAAAGGCCAGTCGTGTTGTCGGTATTGAGGGCATCACAGTAATGGTAGAGAAGGCCCAAGAAAATGCGCTGAAAAATGGCATTCACAATTGCCAATTTTATCAAACCGATTTGAACAGTGATTGGCAAGACCAGCCTTGGGCAACACAAAAGTATACTAAGGTTTTACTTGACCCTGCTCGCGCCGGAGCTTATCAAGCGTTAACGCAATTACTGACCTTTAATGTTGATAAGATACTTTATGTTAGTTGTGATCCGGCATCATTAGCCCGTGATGCAAAATTACTTATCGATCACGGTTATAAAATTGAAAAAATAGCCTTAATGGACATGTTTGCGCAAACAAAGCATGTTGAAACTATGCTAATGTTTAGCTTATAGCGTTGTTGAAAAATTGAATCACAGGTAGGAAATTCCATGGTTTCTGTGCGTAAGTCACATCAAATGTCACAAGCAAGCTTTGAGCAATGGCTAGCGGCGCTTGAATTAGACAATGATAAAAAAGCAGCGTTAGAAAAGTTGTATCAAAAAGTAAAATATTTATTTGATGATAGCACCCCTTGCCAAACTAAATCTTTAGAAATGGTGGAAATTCTATCAGGTTTAAATCTTGATACCGACTCATTATGCGCGGCTTTTATCTGTCCTTTGTATGAGTATAAATGCATTAGCCTTGAATATATTCAAGAGAATTTCTCTAAACAAATATATTTACTGTGCAAAGGTGTTGGCCAAATGGAAGCGATTAAGGCTTTACAGCAATCACAATCTAGCCTAGTCAATACCAATCAAATTGACAATATTCGCCGCATGCTCTTGGCGATGGTTGAAGATGTTCGCGCTGTTGTTATTAAGCTTGCAGAACGCTTATGCCACTTACGCTTGGTAAAAGACAGCGATGAAGAAACCCGAGTGTTAGCGGCTAAAGAAACCAGCAACATATACGCACCATTAGCCAATCGTTTAGGTATTGGGCAGTTAAAGTGGGAACTTGAAGATCTTTCTTTTCGTTACTTGCATCCTGAGGTTTACAAAGAAATAGCCAAGCAACTGGATGAAAAGCGTCTCGACAGAGAACGCTATATGGCTGAATTTGTTGATAACATATCTAAGCAATTAAAATCGTCTGACATTAAAGGTATTATTTGTGGACGCCCTAAACACATTTATAGCATTTGGAAAAAAATGCAACAAAAGTCGTTAGACTTTGAACAGCTATTTGATGTGCGTGCAGTTCGCGTTATTGTTGATGAATTACAAGGTTGCTATGGTGTATTAGGCCTAGTGCACACTAGTTGGCAGCATTTGTCTAAAGAATTTGATGACTATGTTGCAACGCCAAAAAGCAACGGCTATCAATCAATTCATACCGTGGTTATCGGCCCCGAAAGTAAAACAATAGAGATTCAAATTAGAACACAACAAATGCATGACGATGCAGAACTGGGTGTCGCAGCCCATTGGCGCTATAAAGAAGGTAATGCCAGTGGTAAAACCTCAGGTTTTGATGAAAAAGTCAGTTGGTTAAGAAAAATCCTACAATGGCAAGAAGACGTGTCAGAAAGTGGCGAATTACTTGATGAACTTCGTAGTCAAGTATTTGAAGACCGTATTTATGTTTTTACCCCTGGTGGTGATGTGGTTGATTTACCCAGTGGTGCGACCCCTTTAGATTTTGCTTACTATATTCACTCCAATGTCGGTCACAGTTGTATTGGCGCAAAAGTATTTGGTCGAATAGTCCCTTTTACCTACCTTTTGCAAACCGGCGATCAGGTTGAAGTCTTACGTAGCAAAACACTCAATCCGAGTAGAGATTGGTTAAACCCCAGTTTAAATTATCTTCATACACCGCGTGCTCGTGCCAAGGTGCAACATTTTTTTCGTTTACTTGACCGAGATAAAAACCTTGCTGCTGGTAAAGAAATGTTAGACACCGCATTGGGTAAGTTACAGTTATCTTTGGCTAAAGTTGATTTTTCTGCGGCGATAGAGCGTTTTAATTTTACGACAAAAGATGACTTGTTTGCTGCGGTAGGCTCAGGCAGTACGCGCTTGTTACAAGTTGTTCATTGTTTACAACAGCAAGACGAAAAGTCAAAACCTGAAGTAGATATTGACCCGCAAAGCTTAATTCGTCAGCCCCAACAAGCTGACACAGAAGCTGCTAATAATAATGGTATTACCGTTTCAGGTGTTGGTAACTTGTTGACTCACATGGCGAAATGTTGTCATCCTGTGCCGGGCGATGAAATCGCTGGCTTTATTACTCAAGGACGTGGAATTTCAGTGCATCGGGTTGATTGTGAGCAGCTCGCCAACGCACTGAACCAGCAGCCAGAGCGTGAAGTAGAAGTACAGTGGGGCATAAATAACAAAAAAAGTTATCAAGTGAGTATCAACATTATTGGTGGTGATCGCCAAGGTTTACTCCGAGATATCTCGACGATTATTTCCAATGAAAGAGTCAGTATTATTGGTATTGAAAGTCATACCGATAACACTAAACAAAGCATGAGCATGACTATAAAAGTGGAAATAGCCAATAACGAAGCGTTAACGCGCTTATTAGCTAAATTAAAGCAGTTAGATGACGTTGCAGAAGTTAAACGATTGTAACCAATAATTAAGTCATTTTAACGACAAACTTTTAAGAAAAAAGCTGACCGTGTGAGATGTCAATTAGGCAGCCCTAGACAGGGTTGCCTTTGTTATAGCAAGCCACTTTGTAGCCTCATAATATAAGGTACTTGAGTTCCTGCTGTTTTAGATGCTGGGAAATAATGGTCTGTGATTATTTCTATAGCTCTATCCGCTTTTCCGAGTTTAAAGTCGGTATAGGTAATTGACATCTACTTAACATTTACGAACTTTTTAGGCCTTTTTTCTTCTGCATCAATAATAAACGGCGTTACAGTTAATAAAAAATCTAAACTAGCCATGATAGTCTTTCTGATAATTATTTTCCTTTTGAACGTTTATTTTTACGGCATGTTTTATTCACTTTGAAATTTTAGTACAAAAAATACACAATAATAAATCACCAATATCTTAATATTAAGCAATGTAATATATTGGCTTAATATGATGAATTAGGATGCTAGGTTAGCTATACAAAGTAGTAGGTGCTGCATAGCGCCAAGATAAATAGGCAGGATATTTAAAAATGTTGAACGACAAACCCTCAATAGAAAAACTTCGCTGGATCATGTCCGAGTTACGTAACCCTGAAACGGGTTGTCCTTGGGATCTGAAACAAACCTTTGCCTCTATTATCCCCCATACCCTTGAAGAAGCTTATGAGGTAGCTGATGCTATTGAGCAAGAAGACTTTACTGAGCTGGAAAAAGAGCTAGGCGATTTATTGTTTCAAGTGGTGTTTTATAGCCAACTTGGTGAGGAAGAAAAACGTTTTGACTTTGACAGTGTACTGAGTGCTATTTGTGAAAAATTGATCCGCCGTCATCCCCATGTTTTTGCGAGTAGTGACTTTGAATCTGAGGCGCAAGTCAAAGCTAACTGGGAAAATGAAAAGGTTAAAGAGCGTCAGCAAAAAAATGACGATAAAAACTTAAGTATTTTAGCTGATATTCCACGTAATCTGCCGGCGTTATCACAGGCAGCAAAAATTCAAAAACGCTGTGCCCATGTCGGCTTTGATTGGCATAATATTGATGACGTCTTTGCTAAAATTGAAGAAGAAGTATTAGAGGTAAAAGCGGAATTACATCGAGACGATACCGCTTTAGCTGAAGAACTGGGTGATTTAATGTTTGCGGTAGTCAATTTATGTCGACATGCTAAACAAGACCCTGAAGCTTTACTGCGCCAAGCAAATAATAAGTTTACTCGGCGCTTTTATGGTGTGGAAGCGCAAGTTAATCGTGCAGATAAAGGTTTTACAGAACATTCGTTAGACGAGCTTGAAGCCTTTTGGCAACAAGTGAAAATTTCTGAAAAATCCTAAGCTTAGTTAATAAAATTATCGAGATAAAAATGACTTCATTACCCACATTAGTCGACAGTAAAATAACGCTTAATAATAAAGTGCTTACCTTAATATTCAATCGCCACGACGTGCGTAATGCCTTAACGGGTACTGCCATTGCCGACGATATTGTAAATACTGTTGAATGGATTAATCGTACCCCTGAAATCGCCGTGCTGATTATTACCGGTGATGGCTCTGCGTTTTCTTCTGGTGGAAATATAAAAGATATGGCTGAGCGCACAGGAGATTTTGCCGGTGATGTACAAGCACTAGAAAGACGTTATCGAGAAGGTATTCAACGTATTCCATTAGCTTTACACAAATTAGAGGTACCTGTGATTGCGGCGGTTAATGGCCCAGCAATAGGGGCGGGTTTTGATATTGCTAATATGTGCGATATGAGAATAGCGTCAACAAAAGCTAAATTTGGTGAAACCTTTGTTAACTTAGGTATTATTCCAGGTGATGGTGGCGCGTGGTTTATGCAACGTTTAATTGGTTATCAAAAAGCTGCTGAGTTAACTTTTACTGGCCGTGTTATCGATGCGCTAGAAGCAAAAGAAATGGGTGTGGTATTAGATGTGGTTGAGCCAGAATATCTACTTGAAAGAGTACAAAAACTAGCAAACGAAATAGCGGCTAAACCTGTGGCGTCGTTACGGTTAACAAAGCGTTTAATGAAGCTAGCACAACGTACTGAACTGCCTGACTTTCTTGATATTTGTGCGGTTTTTCAGGGCATGTGTCATAACAATCCTGAGCATTTGAGCGCGGTAAATACCATGATCGAAAAACTAGCGAAATAACAGTGACTTGCCAAAGTTCACTCACGCATTAACTCTTGCAAGTATTAGTTCTTACTCATCTTTTACGCTTCGTTTGACACTTAACTTCACACTCAGTGCTAATGTATAAAGAGTTATTAGCTTACTTTAGCGGTAGTAGATGTTTGGCTTAAAGCGTGGCTTAATTTGTTAATAAAGTTATCTATAGCTGTTTTATCAATATCTAAATGAGTGACTAGTCGCATAGGGTTGCCCGCAGATAACAGTATTTTATCTGCTTTTAACTTGTCAACCAAATTAGCCACATCCATATCCTCAGAGAATTTTGCGAAAACCATATTGGTCTCAACTTGCTCCAGATTGACTGAAATATCAGCAAACTGGTTTAAGGCATGTGCTAAATATTTTGCATTAATATGATCTTGTGCTAATTTCACTGGATTTTTCTCTAGAGCCATTTTGGCTGCTGCAGCAATAATACCGGCTTGGCGCATACCGCCGCCAACCACTTTTCGCCAGCGCTTGGCACTTTTTATCAAAGCTTGTGAACCAAGTAATAACGAGCCTATTGGCGCGCCAAGACCTTTAGATAAACAAATAGAGACTGAGTCTACGTGTTGGCAAATTTCAGTAATATCGACATTTAATGCGCTGGCCGCATTGTAAACTCGCGCACCGTCTAAATGCAGGGCTAGATTGTTTTGCTGAGTAAATTCACGCGCTTTTACCATATAAGTTAATGGCAGGACTTTACCATTAATAGTATTTTCAATACTGAGTAAGGTAGTTCGAGCAAAGTGAGAGTCGTCAGGTTTTATTGCCGCCGCAAGCTTTTTAAAGCATAAAGAGCCGTCTTGTTCATTGGCTATCGGTTGTGGCTGAATTGAGCCTAAAATAGCCGCGCCACCGCCTTCAAACTTATAGTTATGTGCTTGTTGTCCACAAAGGTACTCGTCACCTCGTTGGCAATGTGCCATTAGCGCTAATAAGTTAGCTTGTGTGCCTGAGCTACAAAACATGGCACTGGCAAAACCGTGTCGCTCTGCTGCCCAAGACTCAAGTTCATTAACCGTAGGGTCGTCGCCATAAACATCGTCACCCACTTCAGCGTTTGCCATCGCCGTACGCATTGCTTTACTGGGGCGAGTTACTGTGTCAGAGCGAAAATCAATCATGTAGCACCTTAGGTTTTTAGGGGGAAGATAGTGGCGATTAAAAAAAGCATCTTAACACCATTTATTAGTCAAATAGATTAAGACGCCTGTAATCAAGCAGTTTTGCTCGAAGGTTATTCTTCAGCGAGTTCAGCATTGTGATAAATATTTTGTACATCATCACAGTCTTCTAGCATGTTGATGAATTTTTCAAAATTAGCTAAGTCGTCTTCACCTGAAATTTCAGTATAGGTTTGTGGTACCCAAGTAATTTCTTCTACTTCGAGTTCAATTTCAGGCATGCTGTTGGCAAATTCTGTTTTGATTTTGAAAAATTCAGTATGCGGGGCGTATACGGTAATAATACCGTCTTCAAGCTCAACATCAGTCACATCGATGTCAGCCATCATTAAGTTTTCTAACACACTTTCATCGTCTTCACCTTTAAAGGCAAATAGTGCTTGATGATCAAACATGTGTGAAACAGTGCCTGATGAACCAATTTTTGAGTAAGTTTTAGTAAAACATTGACGCACATCTTTAATGGTGCGATTGCCGTTATCGGTTAAACAATCAATAATGACCATACAGTTGCCTGGGCCAAAGCCTTCGTAGCGTGATTCTACATAATCTTCGCCGCCAGCACCTATCGCTTTTTCTAATGCTTTTTCAATAACATGTGTAGGAACTTGATCTTTTTTTGCTTTTTCAATCGTTCGACGTAAAGCAAGATTACCATCGGGGTCTACACCGCCATTTTTAGCTAGTACATAAATTTCTTTGCCGTACTTTGAATAAACTTTAGTTTTTTGACCCGCAGTTTTGGCCATTGATAATTTACGGTTTTGGTATGCTCTGCCCATCTGAATATGTCTCGTTGCTGATAATTAGAATTGCTATAGCTTAGATTCTAACGGGTAGTGTCGGCTATTTCTAGTACTTAGCCCATTTGAGCTTTCAAATTTTAAAATAGCAGGTGAAATTCAGCCTAACTAAGGTCAATTATTTACTTGTGTTTTCTGTCAAGGTTAGTGGTACTTGACTACCGAGTTACTTGTTGGAAGGGTTGGTTGAATATAATTTTTTATCGCTGATATTTTTGGTTTAACTGATGAGTTTAAGCACTTATGCCAGCAAGTTATGGCTAGTCTTGAACAAGGTCTTGGCCTTGAAAAACATAATAACCTTAAATATCATATATTTGTTTATTGTCAACAACAACCAAAATGTCTCACCTGTGAGCGTGACGCTTATCAGTATTTTACTGAAAACGTGAGTTTAGAGAGCTACGTTAACAAATTTGAGCAAAAACTGTTGGCAATATCAGGCAGTAAATTGTTGGTGGGTTTTAGTGTTGGTGGCAGTGCTATTTGGCAGTTATACGCACAAGGCGCGGTTAAGCAAAACTTAGGGCTATTTGTTTTTATAGTAGCCAAGTTAGACATTTAACTCGGTTAACACCCAATATTGCGACTAGGTTAATTTTACCTAGTACAGAGCCACATTTTTCAGTGACTGCATTGCGCGTTGTTTTACAAGAAAAATCCACCGTCACTATTGAGCAGAGTGAATACTTACATGGTGTTATGAATCAATTATCAGCGAACTATAATATAGATGCCTATTTGTATTATCTTAAAAGACAGGCTGATTTATTATCAAAACAATACTCGCAGTATATTTTGCAAGAAAAAAATTTGAGCGAGTATTAGATGATGGTATTAATGGTAAATAGACAAGCCTAACTCTTGGGCTAAACTCGCCACTAAATTTGTGCCAATCACTGAATTACCAAAGCTATTTAACGGCGGACTCCAGGTGCAAATAACGCCATAATTTGGCACTATCGCAATAACACCACCGCCTACACCACTTTTTGCTGGTAAGCCAATAGAGAAAGCAAATTCGCCCGACTGATCATACATACCACTGGTGGATAATATCGCGTTAACTCGATGGGCATCTCTTGGCGTACAAATAGCTTCTTTAGATAAGGGATCAATCCCTTTATTTGCTAAAAATAGCAGGCTAGTGGCTAGTTGTTCACAACTCATGGCGACTGAACATTGGGTAAAATAATGGCTTAATACCTCAGGTATTTCTGATTCTATATTGCCAAAACTTTTCATTAAATAGCTTAATGCAGCGTTTCGGCTACCATGGGCTAATTCTGATTGGTAAACATAGTTGTCGACATGAATACTGTCATCATGAGCTATCGAGCGCATAAAACTTAAAAAGGCTAACTTACTAGAAGAAAAGTGGCTAGTGAGCACATCAGCCACCAATAAGGCGCCAGCATTTATCACTGGATTTCGGGGAATACCTTTTTCCCACTCTAATTGAATAATTGAGTTAAAGGGTTGCCCAGATGGCTCCATATTAACCCGTTGCCACAAGTCATCGCCGATGCGGTTCATTGCCATAACTAAACCAAACACTTTTGAAATACTTTGAATTGAAAAGGCCTCTTGATAGTCGCCAGCTCCAATAGTTTTACCGTCAATAGTGGAAACACAAACGGCTATTTTTTTTGGGCTAACTTCAGCTAAGGCCGGAATGTAATCGGCTACTTTACCTTGAGTATAAAACTCTTGCTGTGCTGCGATTAAGGTTTGTAATTTGACCTGTAAGTTGGAAATGTCTTTTATCATATAACGGACTTGTTTATCTTTTGAATGGCTTGCAATAATGCATGAGTGACCTTTATTATGCATAAAAAATGATACATGCCTAGCGCTTTGTCAGCCTTGTTATATTTAAGCTAATAGATCACTAACAAAGTGATTTTATTTGTTGCTCTCATAGTATAAAAAACTTATTTATTGTAGATAGTGGTAATCTAGGTTTAATCATTTACATGCGCTATTTTATTTTACTATTATTGAGTGGTGTTATGGTGGTTTTGACATTATTCATTACCTTAGCTAAAAGCTTATAAATTCTGGTAATGAATAATGCCGTCTTTTTACTCAACATCCCACTGACTAATCGAGATATGCCTAATTTCAGTGATCAAGCTAATGGTTGAGCTTATTTTATGAAGTATATTACTGATCATTTATCTGCTCCTAGTTAAAAATATCAGTTTTAATCAGATAATGCTGTTATTTTTTCTACTTTGATTACCGGCAACAGTTGTTTAATCTTTTGTAAATTACCGGCTGTAATCGGGTTGTCGTCAATGGTAACGGCAAGTTCAAAGTCTTTTAATGCTGCGATTAATTGATTTTGTTTATACCTAGCAACACCACGGTTACTGTAATTAAGTGAGGTTAAATAGCGAACTTTGCTACTTTGACGCTCAATAGACTCTATGCTGCCGATGGCCTCTGTACAAGCGGACTCAGATTTATTGCTCTGGGTAGATTGCAAATAAGCAACGCACAAATTCATTTTACGGTCATAAAAATCTTTACCATTTTCATTAGCGGTTAATTTTTTTATTCCCAATGCTACTTCACCTTTAGTTATGTCTGCAGTACCCATAGCACCTTTTACAACAGCCACTTGGAATATCGCTTCATTGGCTAAAGTTGCATGCGTAGTACTTAATAATAAAGTGGCTACTAGTGTGTTTTTTAATATTGCTTTGTTCATGTTGTTTTCTCCATATGTGTGGTGTATCAAATTGATACACCAACAATATAAAGATAAGCCCAATAACTGACAAACGATTAGAATACACCTATCAAGTGAATAAAATTCAACTGTATGTCAGTAGGTTAACTGTGTTGTTAGCGGAGAGTTTACTCAATGTTGAACCTCAGCATTTAACCCTTATAAGCGTAATGGGGTTAAACTGTGAAGGTTTCTTTTACCCATTGAGCAAATAGCTTGAGCTTTGTATTATTATCCATATTTTCATGCTGAATAAGATAATATTTATCATTGGTATTTAACTCTTCATCAAATAGCTTTACCAACAGTTGCTCACTGAACCAGGCTTTACTCATCGGCAATGGTACTAGTGCTATACCCATGCCTTGTTGTGCTGCTCGAACTACAGCATACATACTGTCAAATTGGATAATTTGTTTAGGGTCAAAATCGTCAATATTATTTTTATCAGCCCATTGATGCCAAGACCATGGGCGTGATCTATGCAAAAGTAACGGTGTGGTTTTTAAGACAGAAAAACCGGTGTTTTTTAGCTTTTTATAAAGTTTTTTGTTACAAGCTGGGGCATAACGAATAGGAAATAATTCTTGAACTATTTTCGCATTAGGCTTGCCATTGGCAAGCACAATAGATAGATCGGCAGACCGTGATGGTTCGCTGCCAGACTTAGCTGTTTCTAGCTGTAGGTTAATGGTTGGGTTATTTTGCGACCACTCTGATAAACGAGGGATAAATAATTCGCTGGCAAAAAATTCTGGCAAACTGATGACAATAGTTTTATTTTGTTGCTTTTGCGTAAATTCGTCTATGGTTGATTCTAATTGATTAATTAATGGTTGAATCGATTGGTAAAACTGTTTTCCGGCACTGGTAAGTTCAATAGTTCTTGTGCCACGATTGAATAAAACGATACCTAATTGTGTTTCAAGTTGTTTTATTTGATGACTAACGGCTGAAGGAGTTAAAAATAATTGTGCTGCAGCATGCTTAAAGCTTAAACATTTTGACGCTACGCAAAACGAGCGTAGGCCACGTATAGGTGTTTGAATTGGCATAGTTAACATATTTTAATAAAGACAAATGCTTTAAAGCAAAACTTAAGCCGTAATTTAACCTATTGATTCTATATGCTTTCTTTTATTTATTGCGCTTTTAAACACTGGGTAGTGCACCATTATAGTGTGGTTGCACCAAAATAATGTTTTGGAAAAAAATAATGAAAAAAAAGGACATCTGTTGATGTCCTTAAAATGAAACAAATTAACTATATAAAAAATGTTTTTTGAACCGGGGGGGATTCTAAAACAAGATCATCTTAAGGCTATTATCTGTTGGCAGCAAACGAGAAGAATTCATTCAACAGTTGAATTATTTTCACTTATTCACCCGACAACAGCTGTAGCCGACCGTAAATACTATCTTAACTCTCTGCGTAATAATTTACCGACGCTTGATTTAGGAATTTCATCGATAAAGATCACATGTTTAGGGACCTTATAGGCCGTTAACCCTTGGCGACAAAATTTGATAACATCTTGCTCGGTAATATTATCATCTGTTTTAACAATGAAAAGTTTAACGGCTTCTCCGGTTTTATCATCAGCTACGCCGATGCAAGCTGATTCTAATATGCCGGTCATTCTAGCAACTTCAGCTTCAATTTCGTTAGGATACACATTAAAACCAGAAACATTAATCATATCTTTCTTACGATCAACAATGTGGAAGAAGCCTTGTTCGTCGAGCATGCCGACATCGCCAGTTTTAAAGTAGCCATCAGGAGTCATACATTCATGGGTGGCTGCAATATTGTTCCAGTAACCTTGCATAACTTGTGGACCTTTAGCACAGAGCTCACCCGATTCGCCTTGTGCAACTACATTGCCATAATCGTCTCGAATAGAAAGGTCAGTACTGGGCACGGGTACACCTATACCGGGTATATAAACTGCTTTGCCATTAACGCTAGTGCCAAAATTTAATGATACAACCGGTGCCGTTTCAGATAAACCATAGCCTTCGTTTAGCCTAACTCCGGTTACTTGTTGCCATTTGTCTGCGACCGCTTGCTGTACTGCTGCGCCGCCGCCCAGAGAAACTTTTAATGATGAAAAGTCAACTTGATCAAAGCCTGGCGTGTGTAATAAACCATTAAATAAAGTGTTTACTCCAGTAAAAACAGTGGCGTGCGTATTTTTCCATATTTCGACAAAGTTCGCCATATCACGAGGATTAGTCACTAAAACATTTTTAGCGCCAAAATAGAAATAGCTCAGCGTATTCGCCATCAAAGCAAAGATGTGGTACATAGGGATAGCGGTAATAACAACGTCATTACCGTAAGCTATCTTATTTTTAGCAAACTCCTGATATTGCATAATATTGGCAATTAGATTGCCATGACTCAGCATAGCGCCCTTAGATAGCCCGGTAGTGCCGCCGGTATATTGCAAAAACAATAAATCAGTTTGGCAGAGGGTAGGCTCAATCAGGGTTAAGCTTTCTCCTTGCATTAAGGCATCAGTAAAATTGATGGTTTGGCTCAAACGCGGGTCAACAGGATCGCAAGGTAAACCTTTATTGACTAAATCGTCTAAGTTAACCGTAATAACATTTTTAATATCAGTTTTCTCAATGATATCAGCAAGCATTTTTGTTGAGGGTGAAAATATGATGATGGTTTCAACTTGAGCATCATTAAGTTGATGCTCAAGCTCCCGTGGTGTATACATTGGATTAACATTTACTTGTACGCCGCCAACACGAATAATACCCCACATAGCCACTGGAAAACATAAGGTATTAGGACACATCAACGCGACACGCTCACCTGAAACAATATTGAGTTCATTTTGTAGATAAGCCGCAAAGGATCGTGAGAGTGCATCTACTTGCTTGAACGTCAACTCAGCGCCAAAATTACTATAGGCAGTTTGCTGATCATATTTAGTGGTTGTTTGATGAAATAAAGCTAATAAAGAGTCATAACGGGTTAAATCCACTTCATGAGCCACGTTTTCTGGATAGTTTTTAATCCAAGGTTTAGTCATGTTATTTCCTTTAGCAACTAGATGCGTTGGTGCTTAAAACAAACAGAGTAGAACAAGCAAAGTAATATAAAATTATAGATTAATAATAATTTCATTAAGTTATTGGTCAATTGTAGCGGTTAAATATGTCACGCCAGCGCTGCCATCAATCACAATAATTAAGTATTGCTCTTAAATGGCCGCAGGTACTTATGTGAGTCTGCCACAATAAATACCTGCAGCCATTTATTTTCTTTGCGCACAAAAATATCAAAAACTTAATAAAAGTGTCATAAGTAAATTATTGACTTATGAGTTAACTAACGAATAAATAATTTAAACAAAATTTTATGAATTTTATTACCGAACGGGGGGAATAATAATGTCCCTAGGCTTATTTTGCCTCGTGTAAGTACCGACTTTCCGTGCGAAAAAGTTTTAAAACCTTCACTACCATGATATTGCCCCATGCCAGAGGCACCAATACCACCAAAAGGTAAATCATCAATAGCGACATGAAAAGCGGCATCATTAATACAGACACCACCGGCATGAGTATTTAATAACACCTGTTGTTGAAATGCCTTGTTAAAACTGCAAATGTACAAGGCCAGTGGACGCGGTTTACTATTAATATAAGTAATGACTTCGTCAATATTTTTATAGCCAATAATAGGTAGCAAGGGGCCAAAAATTTCTTGCTGCATCACGCTCATGTCATCATTAACATCGGTGAGCAGTGTTAAAGGCATTTTTCTCGATGAGCTATCACTGCTGTTTGGGTTTAAGGGTATTATGGTCGCCCCCTGCGCTTTAGCATCAGTTAATAAACCATCGATTCGGGCTTTTTGTCCATCATTTATGATACAAGTGCAGTCGTCATTCTCTAGTGTATTAGGGTACATACTTTGATAAGCGTTTTGAAAAGCTTGAGTTAACTCTGATACTTTGCTTTGTGGGCAAAAAATATAATCTGGCGCCACACAGGTTTGGCCAGAATTAAGCGTTTTACCTAAAATTAATCGACTGACTGCAGTTTTTATATCGATATCTTCATCAATAATGGTCGGTGATTTACCGCCTAATTCTAAGGTTACAGGGACTAGATTTTCAGCGGCAGCTTTCATGACTAATTTACCAACACCGGTAGAGCCAGTGAAAAATAAATGATCGAAACTTAAAGCTGAAAATGCCGCCGCCATGTCAGCTTCACCACAAACTATCGCCACTTGATTACTAGGGAACACATTCGCCACTAACTTGGCTAATAAACTGTTGGTTTTAGCTGTGTATTCGCTCATCTTTATCATCGCAGTATTACCTGCGGCTAATGCTGTTGTTAACGGCCCTAAGGTTAGAAATACTGGGTAATTCCACGGCGCGATAATACCGATAACACCTTTAGGTTGATAAATAACTTGACCTTTTGCCGGTTGAAATAAAATCCCGATATGTCTTTTTTCAGGTTTCATCCAGTTTTTTAATTTTTTTATTGCATAGTTAATACCCATGACAGTGGTGAGAATATCACCTATTCTTGAGTCATCAGCACTGCGATGACCAAAATCTTCGCTCATAGTGGCAATAAAAGCGTCTTGGTTATCAACAATAAGCGCTTTTAACTTAATTAAGTCACTAATGCGCTCTTGATAGCTAGGATAAGTATGCTGAGAAAAAAATTCTTTTTGTTGTAACAAAGTCTCATTTAATGCTGTTTTTGTGATTATTTCTGTCATTAGTTCTTATCCTTGTTAGAGCCTATCTTAAGTAACTATGCAATAGCTGGAATTAGTGTTAGTGCTCTTAACATATTAAAAATAAACATGAAAGTTAGTAATACATCCATGTCGGCTTGGAATTTTATTAGTGAAAACACCCAAGTAGCTACACCAATCGCTAAGGTTATACCGGTAAAAGCAACGGAGTTACCTGTTGGGTTTAAAGCGTAGTGATAAGTCATGTATAACGATTTACCTTGACCGAGTGCTTCTTGAACTTTACTGAAAATATAAATACCGTAATCAACACCAATACTCACACCTAAAGCAATGACAAGTAAGGTGGCAATTTTTACGCTAATACCTAAACGGCCATTAAACCTTGGTTCATAATACTGGTTAAAGTTAATAGTGTGATAATAAAAATCATGATACGACCACTTCTAAAGGTGATTAAAAAAATAATAATAACAATAGTATATACCCAAACTAGTATTTCAGTTTGTGCATCTTCAATAACCATATTAGTGACAGACTCTATACTGGCATTAGCCTAACATTATGATAATTATATACATCCAGGCAAGGCTTTTAAAACGGCTAAACAAATTTTTGCTAAAGTAAAAGAGCGTTTAGGCATAGTGTATCACCCTGTTGGTACCTGCAAAATAGGCCATGATAATATGGTGGTGGTTGCTCATCAGTTAAAAGTTCATGGCATTAAAAACCTGTGAGTAGTGGACGCTTCAATTATACCAACGCTGGCCAGTGGTAACACAAGCGCGTCAACGATGGCGATTGCTGAAAAAGTGTCAGCGATGACTTCGGCAAATTAATTGAGGAATATGCAGATGTTAAATTTCGTTATATATAGTCTTAAAGCTTTACTGACCGGTTTATGGGCCTTAGCAATAATAGCTGTATTATCGCTATCACCACTACCCACAGATTATCAATTTTATGCTTTAACATCAGCAGGTGTGGCGCTTTTAGTACACTTTATTAAGTTTTTTACAACGAAAGCTAAGTTCAAAAAGCAACGTGGTTTAGCCATGAACTTTGTGCAGACCATGCTTTGGGGCTTTGGTTATTGGCTGCCAACTTTTAAAGCAGTCTAAGAAGCAAGTTAATTAAGAAAATATACTGACTTAAAAATATGTTAGGTAAGGTAAAACCACATTCAGGTAACTGGCAGTAGTTTTTTATGGGATTTTAACGCTAGTTAATATATATGCTCAAGTGTACTAAGAGCATATAACCCAATAAAAAAAGAGCTTAGACAACTAATGTAAGCTCTTCTGGCAATGATTTTGTTAATTATATTGACAGAGACAGTACCAATATAACTTTTCGTTTTTTCAAGTAATGGTTAATGACAAAAGCAAAGTAATGGACTAATTGTTGAGCCATAACAGCATTAACTGAACTCGTTCAAAAATTATCTGCGTAGAGAAAAATATAGCTACATACAGTCATATCTATTTATTATCACTGATTTTATTGAGTTACAGGCATTAATTTTTAGCGTTATTTTTCACTATTCAATATGTTATCCAATTTTAAATCAGTTAACTTCATAGTACTTCTGACGACATAAAACATAATCGCAATCAGCATTATCATCGAAGGTATCGCAATGACGGGATAACTTAAGAGGGTCATCTCACCCAACTGTTCGTTAAACTCGGTAGTACCTGCAGGACTAACGACAATCCATTTTGCTAATAAGTAATTCATGGCAGCAGAAAAAACAAAGGTAGTTGATAAAAAGTGATTTGCCCGCTGAATTTTGGCTTTAAACTCATGCGTTTTATTTTTATTTTCGAGGGTTTGATAGATTAACTCTAAATTAAACACCAACGGATTTAATAATATTTTGGCAATTAAGGGTTTGCCCCAAAAACCAGAAATGAGTACCACTAAACCAATGGCAGAGGGAATAGCGGCTTCTTTAATGGCTAGCCATTGCACATCTAACTCAAATAAACCGATACCCCCGGTTAATAAGGTACTTATAAAGCCAAGTAAGGCAATGAAGTTCATTGACTTGTTTTTAATAAAATCATACAAGCCATAACCAAGTGGAAATAATAACGCCAATATTAAGGCATATACAGTACCTAAATATTCATCCCCCGATAATTTCATTAAAATAACCGACGGAATAGCAATATTAAAAATAATCTCTAAAAAGGTATTAGGACGTTTAGCGGGTGTTTGAGTTGACATTATATTTCATTTTAAGGTGCAACTGACCATAGCCAGTTTATTTAAGTCTACTGGTATGTTATCTAAAAACAGCTAAAATGTCATGTTATACCCGTGCAGTGATTTTGAAGGTGATATTTACTCACCAGAGCCGTCATCAATTTAGTGCTGACATTAAAATGATGATGGGCAAGTTATGCGAGATCTGCTATAAAAGTGGCGTTAATTATTTCTGTAGAATTTATGCCGTATTCAGCAAGTAAAACACTGAGCTCTGGTTTGCAGGAACCACAATTAGTGCCACATTTTAAGTGTTCACCTAGTTGTTCAACTGAACTAGAGCCCGCTTTAATGGCACTAATGATGTCTTTTTCACCAACATTAAAACAACTACAAATTTGTTTGCCTTGAGCGAATTCATCACTGTAAGTGCCCGATAATAAAGACTGAATATCCTGCTCCAGCAAGTTTTTTTGACTGAATACATGCTTAAGCCAGGCGTTTTCGATGCTCAGGTTAGTTGCCGAGCTATAACATAAAAAGGCTAATTTACCTGCTTGTAAACAAATAATGTACCGGGTATTTCCTTGACTAAATTGTCGCCATTCGCCCGATATTTGACTGCTTGTTTGACACCAATGCAAAATATCTGTTTCAGGCTGAGTATTAGCAAATTGAAAACTCATGCCATAACTTGTTCGAGCCTTGGTCCAAAATTCGTTAGTTATTTGAGTTTGAACAATAAAGTCTTCGCTAATATGCAGTTGTCCAAATTGTTTAAAGCTTGTTTTACTTAAAGCGACGGCGCCGTGTTTAAGTTCAGCTTGACCAGAAAGTGGGTCGGTAATGCTCGCATACAATTTGCTGACATTGGCGTTAGAGGCAAACTGCTTATTCCAATGAATAGGCATGAAGCATTCATCGTGACGTTGACTCTTATCTAACTTAGCATGCACCGTGGCTTGCCCGGTATTTGATGAAATCTTGATTATTTCATCATCAACTATCTTTAACGCTTTAGCATCCTTAGGATTTATATAGAGATAACATTTATCGGTATGTGCGGTAAGTTGCGACGCTTTACCTGTTCGGCTCATCGTGTGCCATTGATCTCTTAACCGACCGCTGTTTAATCGAAAGGGAAATTTTGCTGAGGTTTTTTGGCTTGGTTGGCGTGGCGAAATCGGAAAAAATAGCGCTTTACCTGAAGGGGTAGAAAATTTTCCATCTTCATAAACGCGTTTTTTACCTTCTGGGTAGGTGTCATTAATTGGCCATTGTACCGGTTTTAAACGGTCATATTGTCGTCTGGTAATAGTTGAAAATGCAGAAATGTCAAAGACACGTGCACCATTATTTTCAAAACCTGACAATTGAGCAAACTCTCGAAAAACCTCACTAGCATGTGAATAATCAAAACCTGAAAAACCCATGGCGGTGGCAACTTCTGCGATAATTTGCCAGTCGTGCTTTGCTTGTCCGCTAGGTGGTATCGCATTAGTTTGACGGGAAATTCGGCGCTCTGAGTTGGTTACTGTGCCGTTTTTTTCTAACCAGGGTGTTGCGGGTAATTTTACATCGGCAAAGTCCAAGGTATCATTATTTTCAGCACAGTCTGAGACCACAATAAATTCACATTTATTTAATGCTCGGGCAATTTTTTTACCATCGGGTAAGCTTACCATTGGGTTCGTCGCGATTATCCAGACCGCTTTAATTTTACCTTCGTCCATAGCGTCAAACAGATCAATGGCTTTATAGCCTGCTTTATCAGCCATAGTGGGCGATTGCCAAAAACGCTGCACTGTTGAGCGGTGTTCAGGGTTTTCAATATCCATATGAGCGGCTAGTTGATTAGACAAACCACCGACTTCTCTACCGCCCATAGCGTTGGGTTGGCCTGTGATAGAAAAAGGCCCACAACCATCTTTGGCTATTTTACCCGTAGCTAAGTGACAATTAATAATGCTTTGGCACTTATCAACCCCTGAACTTGATTGATTGATACCCATTGAATAAAAGCTGAGTACTTTTTCAGTGTTGGCAAATAATTGATAGACACTGGCAAGGGTTTGTTGGTCAAGATCGCAATAGGCTGATACTTCAGCGAGTGACCACTTCTTTGCTGCTAATAAGGCTTGTTCAAAACCTTGGGTATGTTGCTCAATATAGTCATTATTTAAGCCATTGTTAGTGCTTAAATAATTTAATAGACCATTAAAAAAGGCCGCGTCAGTGCCTGGTTTTATCGGTAAAAAATAATCAGCTATTTGACAAGTTGCGGTTTTACGTGGGTCAATAACCACGACTTTCATGGCTGGATTACGTTTTTTAGCGCGTTCAATACGCTGATATAATACGGGATGGGTCCAAGCGGCATTAGAGCCAGTAATTAATAACAGCTCTGTACTGTCTAAATCATCATAGCCGCAAGGCACAACATCTTCACCAAAACTACGTTTATAAGCTGCAACAGCTGAAGACATGCAAAGGCGTGAGTTGGTATCAATGTTGGCTGAGCCGATGTAGCCTTTCATTAATTTATTTGCCATATAATAATCTTCAGTCAGTATTTGTCCTGAGACATAAAAAGCGACAGCATCAGGGCCATGTTCTTTGATAATTTGTGCAAATTTATCCGCGACATGGCTTGTCGCCGTTAACCAATCAACCGTTTGATTGTTTATTTGTGGTTCAAGCAGGCGGTTGGTTAAGTCTGTGGTGGCTAATAAATTACTGCCTTTTACGCACAGTTGTCCAAAATTGGCAGGGTGCTCTATTGTGCCGACTAATGCGCTGGCCTTGCCATTTTCAACTGTGATATCAATACCGCAACCTACACCACAGTATGCACAAGTTGATTGAACAATATGTGACGATTGAGAACAACTCATAAAATTTACCTTTAAAACAGAGAATGATGTAAAGCCCGCTTGATAGCGGATATTTTGTTAATTTGTTTATTTATTTTTAGATTTTATTAGGTAACATACTGACCAATATTTTTTTTAACTGCCACCGCACGACTTTCAAATTCAGCCTCAGCCAGACTTTTCAATAAAGTGCTACAACCCCCGCACCCGCTACTGGCTTTTGTACAGATTTTAATATCCTCTAGGGTACGAGCCCCTTGAGCGATTGAGCTGATAATATTGCCTTTTGTAACCTGATGACATGAACAAATAATGGCGGTATCAGGTAATGCAGTAACATCTAATGTTGGTTTTTCTCCTGATGAAGGCAGTATCAGTGCTTCGGGTGATGCAGGTAAATCTATGGCATTAAGCAGGTATTGTAATAACGAGTCGTATTCACTGGTATCACCAATTAATACCGCGCCAAGCATTTTTCTTTTGTCACTCGACAGCACCATTTTCTTGTATACGCCTGCAGGTTGATTTTGATAGGTATAGGTTATTGACCCCGGTGTTTTTGCGTGTGCATCACCTATTGAGCCTACTTCAACACCCATAAGCTTTAATTTAGTACTCATATCGGCACCGGTAAACAAGGCTTGTTCACCCATAATATGTTTTGCGGCCACTTTAGCCATCTGGTAACCCGGGGCCACTAAACCAAAAATAAAGTTGTTCCAGAGGGCACATTCGCCAATGGCATAGATATTTTCATCTGAGGTTTGGCATTGGTTATTAATCACTATACCGCCTCGTTCACCCATCTTAAGAGCGAATGATTTGGCTAGGTTGTCATAAGGGCGAATACCTGCGGAGAATAATATCAGGTCGGTTTCTAGTACGGTGTCATCACTAAAACACAGTTTATAACGACAGTGTTCGCCGTCTTCAATCACGCTGGTGGCTTTTGATGTATGTACTTCGACACCCAAAGCTTCAATTTTTTCTTTTAATAATCGACCACCACTGGCATCAATTTGAACGCCCATTAATTGTGGCCCAAACTCAACCACATGGGTTTTTAAACCTAAGTGGCTTAGGGCATTTGCAGCTTCAAGACCAAGTAAACCACCACCGATAACCACCCCTACTTTACTGACATTGGCGCTAGCTTGTATATCGTCTAAGTCATCTATGGTGCGATAAACCAAACAATGTTCGCGGTCTTTTCCTGGAATAGGAGGTACAAAAGGATAAGAGCCAGTGGCTAAAATTAGTTTGTCATAAGCGATAACTTGGCCGTTTTGCGTGACAACATTTTTATTGCTGCGATCGATATCAACAACTTTGGCATTAGTTTGAAAATTTACCGCCCAATCTTGGTAGGTTTTTTCGTTAGCCATGGCCAGATCTGCAGCTGTTTTACCGCTAAAGTATTCTGAAAGGTGAACACGGTCATAAGCAAGGCGAGGCTCTGCTGACAAAACGGTTATCTCAATGGCTTGATCAGCTGTGTTCAATTGAGCCAGTTGCTCAACAAAATGGTGACCCACCATGCCGTTACCGACCACGACCACTTTTCGTTTCTCTATGATTTGTTGGTTATTTGAGCTGATTTTATTTACCTGCTGCAATAGTGATATGGGTTTACAATTTTTAATAACGCTTAACAAACCTGTTGAGCGTTATCATTATAAGTGTGTTTGGTGAGCTAAAATTTTGCACTTACCCAAAGCCAGATTTTATCCGTATCAACTTTACCTGCAGTAGCATCGCCTGCTGAGTAAGCCGCATACTTTAAGCCTGCTTTATAATTCTTAGCGAATTTTTTCACGTAAACGGCATTAATTTCGCTACCTAAATCATCAACCGCATCGGTAGCTTCATCAGCAGAATAATCATGAATTGTGACTGTCCAACCGCCGCCGAATGCTTTACCTGACACAGAGGCATAAAGATCAACCAAGCCTTCTTTTGGTGTGCCTAAAAACTGATCTGCCCAACCATTGAATTTATGCAATGTTGCGAGTGGTGTTGAAAATCCAAACATTGAATCATCACTGCCCAAAACTTCTGCGCCTAATTTAAGGGTTATAGCATCAAAACTATATCCAGCTTGAATAGCCATATAACTTGCAGAATAGTCAGTGGCACCGCTTTCTGAATCTTGAGTAGCAAATTCTGCTGAATATGAAAACTTGTCTTTTTTACCGTTAAAACTCACCCCGAAAGTATCTAAGCTATTCGCTGTTCCTTCATCAACTTCTAAGAGATAGCTGTAAGCGGTTAGTTTGCCATAACTCGTTTTGTAGGCGAGGTTAAGTAAATGATCTTTTGCATCAAAATCTTTTTCATTTGAAAAAATACGATTACGTTTATTAATGTAGCTATAGCTCATTTTTAGATTGTCTAAGGCTGCATAAGTTAGGGTCGCTGCATCAAATGTTTGTCGATCTTGACGCCATCCCACATGGCCAACATAACGATGATTATCTAAGGTCAGTACTTGGCGACCTACTTTTGCGGTGAGTCCATCTTTTTTGTATTGCACATAAGCTTGGTCTACTTCAGTCGTTTCTGGATCGGCAATAACAGAATATTCCGTATTATTACCCACAGTATCGTTATAGTCGTCGACACCTAATTGGCGAGAGTCTTCTACTTCTAAAGCCGCTGAAAAACCGTTATAACTTGCACTGGTGTAATTTAGACGGGTTCTTAGCGTTAACGCTGAGGCATCTTTTTTTGCATTGTTTTGTTCAACTGCTTCATATCGCAGGTTTAAATCTATACTGGCTTTAGCTTTAGTCTCGCTATTTGCGGTTGCTGAAGTACTTGCACTGGCTAACAAAATCAGTGCAGTAATTTTTGAGAGTTTATGAACGGTTTGCATGGTTTATCCCTTAAAGTTTTTTAAATAATTTTTATAATTTTTTAATTTAGCCAAATGTATTAAGCAACACTGGACGTGTTTTGTTTTATTCCAGCTTTTTCAGTTGTTTTGGTTGATTCAGCTGTCGGAATCACTTCAACTTTTCTTTGTTTTTCATACAAAAAAGTTAAAACAGCTGAGCGCAAACGGTTATATTCAACATCTTCTGCTAGTGCTAAACGGTTTCTTGGATGAGGTAAGTTGACGTCTAATATTTCGCCTATTGTTGCGGCTGGCCCATTGGTCATCATGACAATGCGATCTGACAATAAAACAGCTTCATCTACGTCATGGGTGATCATTATTACGGTGTTGTTCAGCTTTTGCTGAATTTCCATTAATGAATCTTGCATATGAGCTCGCGTTAAAGCGTCGAGTGCACCAAAGGGTTCATCCATTAAAAGTACTTCGGGTTTCATTGCTAAGGCTCTGGCAATACCAATACGTTGTTTCATGCCACCTGAAATTTCATCAGGACGCTTGTCTTTTGCATGATCCATATGAACTAAACGTAAGTTATGCTCGATCCATTCTTTCATTTCGGCTGGAGACATCTTATTTTTAAAGACTTGCTTTACTGCTAACTCAATATTTTGATAGGCGGTTAACCAAGGTAATAATGAATGGTTTTGAAAAACAACCGCACGTTCAGGACCTGGCTCTGTTACTTCTTTGTTATTTAATAATACGCCGCCCAATGTTGCTCTGTGCAAGCAAGCAACAATATTTAATACGGTTGACTTACCACAACCTGAATGGCCGATAAGTGAAATGAATTCGCCTTTTTTAATTTGTAAGTCAACACCTTTTAACGCGGTAAAGTCGCCTTTAGGGGTTGGAAATACCATATCTACTTTGCTAATGTCTAAAATAATACTCATGTGATTTCCTTAATCCTATATTTGGCTAAAGTTGTGCGCTTGATTTGTCCCAAGACAATATTCTTTGAAGTTGCAGCATGGTTCTGTCAAGCAGGTAGCCAATAAGACCAATAGTTAACACTGCTGTCATAATGCGACTAAGTGATTGCGAGCTACCGTTTTGGAATTCATCCCAAACGAATTTCCCTAATCCTGGACTTTGTGACAGCATTTCAGCCGCAATAAGTACCATCCAAGCAATGCCTAATGACATTCTCATGCCAGTAAAAATCGCAGGAATTGAGGCGGGTAGAACAATCTTTTGAATATGTACGTGTTTAGGCAGGCTTAATACTTTACTAACATTCACCCAGTCTTGATTCATTGAAACCACACCAAAAGAGGTGTTGATAACCATGGGCCAAAGGCTACATAAGGTGACCGTGATTAATGAAGTGATAAATGATTTAGCAAACATAGGATCAGGAGATACATAAAGTGCACTGACGACCATGGTTACTATGGGTAACCAAGCCAAAGGAGATACGGGTTTGAAAATCTGTATTATGGGGTTAATTGCCGTGTTTAAAGTTTTACTTAAACCAATGGCAATACCTAATGGAATAGCAATAACAGCAGCCACTAAGAAGCCACTTATTACCGTCACTAAACTGGTCAATATCTGGTCTAAAAATGTTTCTTTACCGGTATAAATTCGTACTTTAGGTTGATAACTTGGATCTTTTGCCATGCGCACTTTATTTCGTTCGTCTTGGCGAATATAAAAAACGTCTGCTTTGTCGCGTTCGGCATTATGTTCATCAATTAAATTAACCACTTGAGTAGCTACTGCATGGGGTCCTGGGAACTTACCAAGTGAAGTATCAATGCTACTAGCCGTTAACGACCATAGCAGCATAAAACAGAAGATACCGGCCATAGGTAATATTAACGCTTGTACCTTTTCTGAAATAAAGGACATGATCATTTTGTTATTACTCATTGGCGCAATACCTAATGCTTTTTTACTAATTACAGCAGTCATTCTTTTCTCCTTGATACGCTACCTATCAATAGGCAGCGTATTACTACTTGCGAAAGTACGGGCTAAAATACGACAAGGTTCTAAAGTTTTTCACCGGCTTTTAGGCCAATTTTAAACTTGTTGATATAGGCGTTTGGCTCAGTACCGTCATAAACAATGTTGTCAATAAAGTGTTTTTGAGGAGCACGGAAACCGTCTTCACCAACTAAGTCTGAAAAGTCGCTTTTAGATAATATTTTGTCATCAACTAATGATTGCGCAGCAGCCATGTAAATATCAGGGCGATAAACTTTTGCAGCAATAGCTTTGTACCAACTATCAGGCATGTCATCGCTAATTTGTCCCCAACGACGCATTTGTGTTAAATACCAAATAGCATCTGAGTAGTATGGATAAGTGGCGTTGTAACGAAAAAATACATTGAAGTCAGGTACTGAACGCACATCGCCTTTTTCGTACTCGAAAGTCCCTGTCATACTATTTGCGATAACGTCGTAATCTGCTCCAACATAGTTCGATTGAGATAAAATTTTCACTGCTTCTGGACGGTTAGCATTATTGTTGTCGTCTAACCATTTAGCTGCACGAATTAGTGCGCGTGTTAAACGAATAGTGGTATTTGGGTATTTCTCAGCAAAGGCTTTAGTAATACCAAATACTTTTTCTGGGTTGTTCTTCCAAATTTCATAATCGGTAACAACTGGTACACCAATACCTTTAAATACCGCTTGTTGGTTCCAAGGTTCACCTACACAATAACCATAAATAGTGCCAGCTTCCATTGTGGCTGGCATTTGTGGCGGAGGCGTTACTGACAACAGCACTTGTGCGTCTATTTTTCCTGATGTATCACCTTTATGTGGGGCGTAGAATCCTGGGTGAATATCACCAGCCGCTAACCAATAACGTAACTCGTAGTTATGTGTCGACACTGGAAACACCATACCCATGTTGAAAGGTTTACCTTCATCAAGATACTTTTCTACCACAGGCTTTAAGGCATCAGCTTTAATCGGGTGAACAGGTCTTCCATCGGCTTGCTTAGGAATATTGACCTTCATTTGCTTCCAAATTTCATTAGAAACAGTAATCGCATTGCCATTTAAGTCCATTGAAAAAGGCGTGATAATTTCAGCTTTAGTCCCGTAACCAATAGTTGCTGCAATGGGTTGGCCAGCAAGCATGTGAGCACCATCTAATCGACCATCTATAACGCCATCAAGCAATACTTTCCAGTTAGCTTGTGATTCAATCGTGACGTATAAGCCTTCGTCTTCAAAAAAGCCTTTTTCATAAGCAATTGCTATAGGGGCCATATCAGTTAATTTAATAAAGCCAAATTTAAGTTCTTCTTTTTCTGGGTAGCCTAGCTCTGCTGCTTGTAAAGACGAAGTCAGTAGGGAGCCAGAAATACAGAGTCCTGCAATAACAGTACGGCATAATTTTTTACATTCATTTTTTAAAGTTGTTTTCAAAATACTTTTCTCCAAATAAAAAAGCCCACAGTACTTCGGATACACACCGAGTACTGTGGGCTTCAATGCCAAACTAACAATGACCACGTCGTTGCAGTGCGATTAGTTTTAACGAAATAAGTTTTTAGTCAATTCTCACTTTATGGTTAAAACAACCGCTGTTGATTGCATTAACATGAAAACGCTACTAACTGTAAAGCACAATTGATGCCATCTATTAATTACAATTAAAATCAGTGGCTTAACTTTTAATGTGTGTTTTTAATTAAATGATTTGCTCGATTTAATCAAAAATTGAGAAGTGTTTGCACTATTTTGGTGTCTCTATAGCGCTTTAATCAGATACTCCATTTTAGTGAAGGCTCTACTTATCCTTATATATTACAGCTTGATAAATATCTTCCCTATAGATCGAAGCAATGTCTACATCCGTCATTTGTTGTGTGTTGATGTGCCCATACGCTTGCATTAATTTGGTGATTTTTTCACCATAATGATGTGCTGGCCTATTAAATGTCGGATCACCTAAGGTCGCAAATTGTTGATAGCTTTTTACTTTACGTGGTGATGCATTGTTAAGGGTTAGGCAACTGCCCATTAATGAGGGCGCAATTACGTCGATATGTGTGTTTAAATACTTTGTATGACTCAAGAATCTCGCCGCTTCAAAGCGATTGGGAATACTTTCAAGCCATTGGCATGCTTCATATAAAGCAGATACTAAGGCGAATGTTGTTTCTGGGTGCTTAACTTGCCAATCAGACATTAACCCAAGCACCTTTTCAGGTGTGTCTTGCCATAAGTCAGAAGAAGTAACACCTGTGATGCCAACACCTTCTCGAACTGCTTTAGCATTCCAAGGGCTACCGACACAAAAGCCATCAAGATCGCCTGAATGCATAGATGGCACCATGTCTGAAGGAGGTACAATTAATAAATTAATATCTGATGGGCTGATACCACTATTTTTTAGCCACTCAATAAGTTGATAGTGGTGACAGCTATAAGGAAAAACGACAGCGAAGGTTAATTTTTTACCTTCTTTTTTTCGTTCATCTATTTCATGGCTAAGTATGTTGGCCGAAAACGGCATACTAATTTTATTCGTATCATGTTGTGATAATATTTTTTGATAGAGTTTAGTCGATAACGTGATGCCATTACCATTACGGCTCAATATCATTGGGGCAATCACGGTTGATTTTTGTCCGTGTAACCCTAAGTTACTGGCAATGGGCATAGGGGCTAACATTTGGGCGGCGTCAATAACTCCTGTATGCAATTTATCTCTTAATGTAGCCCAAGAGTTTTGTTTGGTTAGGTTAACGTTGAGTCCCCATTTTTCAAAAAATCCCATTTCATAAGCAATGACAAAGGGTGCACTATCTGTTAACGGCATATAGCCAAGGGTTATATTTTTTTTTTCAATATTAAACATGATTGATATTCTCTACTATTCTTTAAAACGCTTTTTAATTATCTAAAAAATGCTAGCAACAGAAAGGATGTTTTTGGCAACATCATCCATTTTCTGGCTATTATCCATCGCTACTTTTCGAATGAAGTGATAAGCGTCTATTTCAGAAAGCTGTTTTGTTTCCATTAACCAACGTTTAGCTTTATCGATGCTTTTCTGACTAGACAGTTTTTGTTTAGTCTCAGCAAGTTCTTGTTTTAGTGTCTGAAAAAGATCAAATCTAGCAATAGCAATATCAATAATTGATTTCACTCTTTTTTGGTTAACTTCCCCGACAACATAAGCACTAACCCCCGACCTTACCATCTGATTAATTGTAGTATTGGCACATTGTTGTTCTGAAAAAACTACGATAGGTTTTGGGGCGAATTGAGAAATTTTATTAAGATTTTCAAGCATATCTCTGTTTGGAGATTCTATATCAATAATGATAACGTCTGGGTTTAGCTGTTTAACATCTCTTAATAAAGGTACGCCAGAATGGGCAACATGATAGATATCATATTGCTCATTGATCAATACGTTCATTAATACCTTTGCTTTTGCATGGTTTATTTCGGCAAGCAATACTTTTAACCCTGAAGTACTATCTTGAGGTATCGTATTTTTATTAGGTAAAGACAAGGTGTTATTTTTCAATTTATTCAAATTAAAATCAATAATTAAGTATATTCACAATAGTAAAGCAGAATTCATACCAGTAATTTAATTATATTAACATCAAGTGTTTAGTTTTTTTTGTTTGGTTTTTTACACTTGTTTTATCAGTTTTTGATGCAGAGATGCACCAAAATAACATGTGTCAGGATTGAATTATTTTAAACACCTTAGTCTCTAGAATAGGGATAATTAACCTTCACGTATGCAGACTATTTCGTGGCACGTGCTAAGTTAGACATATTATGCTTAAATTTAACGATAGATAAATTGTAAAAATAAAATCCCAGCATAGTTACCTTAGCTAAGATTTTTATGAACATAAAGGGTTAAATACTTAACCAAATATTTCTAATTTACCGTCAGTAACACGTGTTTGATAAGTTTTAATGGCAAACGCATCATCATCTAAACATGCACCGGAATTTAAATAAAAACGTTGTTTTAATAAAGGTGATGCAACGTAAACCTCGCCCTTAGTTTCACCAATTAAACCGCGATATAAAACGTTGGCTTTACCAAAAGGGTCAAAGTTAGAAACAGCATAAATTTTGTCGTTACCTATTTGAAATAAAGCCACTTGCTCTTCGTTTGCTAACAAGGCACAAACACCTGAATTTTTAATTAAATCAGTGGTGGGGCAGATGGTTTGCCAGCTATTTTCTATTGTCATTTATTTCTCCTTCTTTATTCGTAAAGCTTGTTTATGCAGATGTTAAATCAACGGCTTGAATTTGAACGCCATATTTTTTCTCTTCACCCTGAGCTGGGCGGATTTGATCACGCTCAGTAACGAATTCTATGTTGTTATCGACGGTGTCAGAGTTAACAAACTGACGGAAACGTTTTAATTGGTCTTCACTTTCAATCGTTGTTTTCCACTCACATTGATAGGTATCAACGACATTTTGCATTTGGTTTTCTAATTCAGCATTAATTCCTAAGTGATCGTCTTTAACTATTTTTTCCATGTAGGCTAAACCGCCTTCTAGGTTTTCTAACCAGACAGAAGTACGGGTTAAACGATCCGCGGTACGGACATAAAACATTAAGTATCGATCAATATATTTCACTAAGGTTTGATCATCTAAATCAATAGCGAATAAGTCGCCATGGCGAGGCTTCATGCCGCCATTACCGCTGACGTATAAGTTCCAGCCGTTTTCAGTGGCGATAATACCAATGTCTTTACTTTGCGCTTCTGCACACTCGCGTGTACAGCCAGAGACAGCAAACTTAATTTTATGAGGAGAACGTAAACCTTTATAGCGATCTTCTAAGAAAATGGCCATTGCCATGCTGTCTTGTTGGCCATAACGACACCAAGTACTGCCGACACAAGATTTAACTGTTCGTAACGATTTACCGTAGGCGTGACCTGTTTCCATACCCGCATCAATTAAGCGTTTCCATATCGCCGGTAATTGGTCAACACGTGCGCCGAATAAATCGATACGTTGACCGCCAGTTACTTTGGTATATAGGTTATATTCTTTAGCGACTTCACCAATAACAATTAACTTATCTGGGGTTACTTCACCGCCGGGCATACGGGGAACGACAGAATAAGTACCATCTTTTTGCATATTACCTAAAAAGACATCGTTGGTGTCTTGTAGTGATACATGGTCGGGTTTTAATATGTAATCGTTCCACACCGAAGCGAGAATAGACGCGGTTGCCGGCTTACAAATTTCACAGCCTAAACCTGAACCATGTTTTTCTATTAACAGATCAAAGGTTTTAATTTGTTGTGCTTGCACAATGTGAAATAACTCAACCCGGCTGTAAGCAAAGTGTTCACAAAGGTCAGTGCTAATTTCAACACCGCGTTTTGCTAGTTCGTGATCTGTTACTTTTTTCAATAATGCCGCACAACCGCCACAACCGCTGCCGGCTTTTGTTGAAGACTTAACTTCACCGACATCAATTGCACCACAATCAAGAGCGGCAATAATGTCACCTTTAGTGACATTCAAACATGAACATATGGTTGCTGTATTGGGTAGGGCATCAACGCCTAAGGTGGGTTTTTCGCCTGAGCTGGGTAAAATTAAACCGTCGGGGTTTTCAGGTAACTCAATGCCATTGAGGGCGTATTGCAATAATGCATCATATTCGCTGGTATCACCGACTAACACCGCACCTAATAATTCTTTACCATTGGCACTGACGACTATTTTTTTATAAATTTGATCGGGTTGGTTTGAATAAACATAGCTTTTACAACCTTGAGTACGCGCATGCGCATCGCCAATTGACCCTACGTCTATGCCCATTAACTTCAATTTAGTGCTCATGTCAGCACCAGTAAATTGTTGCTCACCGCCAATAATATTATCGGCAGTCACCTTAGCCATAGTGTAACCTGGCGCGACTAAGCCGAAGATAAAGTTATTCCATAAAGCACACTCGCCAATAGCGTAAATGCTTTCGTCAGAGCTTTTACAATAGTTATCAATCACAATACCGCCACGTTCACCAAGCGCTAAATCAAATTCACGGGCTAAGTTATCATAGGGGCGAATACCTGCTGAGAATAAGATAACGTCAGTTTCTAAATGCGACCCGTCAGCAAAATTCATTCGGTGAACGCATTCTTCGCCGTCAACAATTTCGCTGGTAGCTTTTTGGGTATGTACTTGTACGCCAATGCCTTCGATCATTGAACGCAGTAAAGCGCCGCCGTCTTTGTCTAATTGCACACCCATCAATTGTGGCGCAAACTCAACCACGTGTGTTTCTAAGCCTAACTCTTTAAGTGCGTTAGCAGCCTCTAAACCAAGTAAACCACCACCGACCACAACCCCAACTTTACCAGTTTTGGCTGACGCTTGAATGTCTTCTAAATCTTGAATAGTACGGTAAACCAGACAATGGTCACGTTCTTTACCCGGAATAGGGGGAACAAAAGGGTATGAGCCTGTTGCCATGACTAACTTGTCGTAAGCGTATGTTTTTCCTGCTTCAGTGGTAACCACTTTCTTTGCTTTATCAATGTGAGTGACTTTTGCGTTAGTGAAAAATTTAACACCTATTTCGTTGTAGTATGCTGGCGTTGTCATTGCTAAATCATCAGCCGTTTTTCCAGAAAAATATTCTGATAAGTGAACACGGTCATAAGCTAAACGGTCTTCAGCTGATAATACTGTAATTTCATAGCCTGCATGTTTTGCCATTTCATCAACAAAGTGATGGCCAACCATGCCATTGCCAACGACAACGATTTTTTGAGCTTGTGTGTTCATTTATTACAATCCTACTTTTTTAAATTACCGCTGTACTAACGGAACTAGACAATAATTTTTTATTTGCAATAAATGAACCAGTTGATTTATATTAATAAATTCAGATAGATAGGGTTTAAGTCTTGGCTCGAAGTAGCATTTTTGCACTATGGTGAAGAGATTAGCGCACCAATGGTGTGCGCGATTATGATGTGCAGCAAGTTGGCGTACAAGATAAGTGACTGTCTACGAGTGCAGATCACTGAAAATAGCACAGGCTTAGATAACACACTTATATAATACTATGCTGAAAGAGACGGTTTACACTTTAGGAAAATTTTAGCTGTTTGACCACAATCCTATGAAGAAAATTGAATGACCTTAGGTAAAATTAGTGCCCTAATCAGAGTCATTAAAAAGGGGGCTTATTTGCACCTAGCTGTACAGATTTATATCACGCTTTGGGTGCAGAACAGAGGAAGACTAACGATAGATACAGATGAGTTGAGCCAAACCATCAAAATTGAAAATGAAATAAATGGCTATTTTAACGCCTAAATCAAGTGGGCTTCACCTATCTTAACAAGAAGATATACGGTCATTAACCAATGTCAGATGATGAAATACCCTATCGAGGCACTTTTTTATCTTGATATTATCGCTGCAAGTTTACTCTGCAACTTCACTCTTCAATTTCATAGTCATCATCATCGAAAACATCACGACACTTTTTATGCACTTTTTTACTTGCTTGCTTCTGATGGCCAGATGCATTTGTTCTGTCTCTAAAGTGTTTTGAATTAGCAAATTGACTTTGATGAGATAAATCAAATTCAGTTAATTCATTATTCAATGTGTTTTTATTACTCGATGGTGAAGTTGAGTAATTATTCATGATGTTCTCTTTTGTTGTTAACAAATACTATTGTTGGAATATTCGCTATTTTTATTAACAATTGATAGTTAAATATTTTTGTCAGTCTGATTACATAATTTTGTTAACCCATATTATTTTTATTACTTATTGATTTATATTCTTTTTATAATTATTGCTTGCAACAAATACTGGCATTCATTCCAAGTCATCAAATCGAATCGGCATATATTGGCAATTATTATGATTTTGAAACTTTTCATAAGGATGATCTAGATAAAAGCACTGCCCATCACCCAATGAGGGGCTTTTTTTCTATCTCATTGATATGTGGTAATAAGTACTAATGATATTTACCTGTTCATTGTTACTGATTACACAATAATATTTGTAGAAAGAGTTTGATTGGCATATCGGTGTATTAAATGGCAAAACAATATTTTCTTATCGTTGTTATAGAGTCAAACCATTGGTAAATATATCAGCATAATAAAAATAAAGTTGCTTCAGGCAGTGTTGAAACCTTAGCTACTGATGAAATGTATTAGCTCAAGCTTGAACTCTCACTCTTACCCTCACTTTGGCTTTATAGGTTTTTATCAAGACTGACAGCAGGAAAGCTACTAAAGCTGCCGTTCATCATAAAATTTATAATGCTAAATTTGTGCGCATACCAGCCACATTTAATTTACTACTGAACCCTTTTTGTAGGCAAGTTAGATACCTTTCACTGATAATTCAACAAACCTATGTGCGTTGGGTTTATGACTTGGCGAAACATACTGTCCACGTAGTTTCTTTGTTGTACGAGAGAAATTCAGGTTTTATAATCATTATTTATTAATCTGTTTTTATACGTCGCTATATTTAGAAAGTAAAATCAATATGTTGAATGTTAATGTTAATGTTAATATTAAGTTATTTATGTTAATTTAAATGAATATTCATTAGTTGGACATTCACCTTTGTTGAAAGTGGGACTTTATCCGTCTAATAAGCTAGGCCTACAAGGAGGGTTCAATTATGCCAAATAGAGCAATCATGGCTCCAAGAGACTTAATCTTGGATACTGTTGAAGCACAAAAAATAGCATTCTTTTTTGATCATATTCTTGTTTATGGCTTAGAGTGCGAAAAATTCACATCTGATCAATAGGCACAATTTGATAAAGATTTGGGCTGTCACAGAGAACAAGGCATTGCCTTAAACTGCGGTATATAAATACCTCAATTAATTAGCTTCCAAAATGCCGACGGCTAATCATGGAGACCACTTGGCGAACTTTCAAAAGATTGTTATTTATTTTTCCATTTCAAATGGGAATTAGCATCGCTAAAGAAGCTGAGAATGAAGCCCATGCAAATCAAATAGTCAGACATTATTCAAGCCAGATTATGTATAACGACACTCCAGTTGTAGCTCATGCAACACCCCTTAATTTAGAAAAAAGTGGACGCGGACCTAATACTATTGAACTTGTGCTTAAAAAGTGCCTTTATCACTGAAAAATTTACTTTGGGAATATTTTGTTCAATTTCGTAAGGATGAAGAAAATATGACGAAACTAAGAGGTTTAGGTTTATGGCTTCAAAATATTGTGAGTTCTGAGGATTCGGCAAGAATGATTTAAGTCGCTTGGTCGAACTATAAGTCGCTTAAAAGGACAAAAAACAGTTGGGTTTTGTTCCTTCGTCGCTTATTTTAGCCAACATTTTTTTGCCATTTAATGAGGCGTTATATTTGCCGACTAACTTAGCGTTATATTTATTAAGGATAGAGAAATGAAAGAAAAACCTATAATTTATGACAGATTTTCATGTGATAATTGTTCTAATAAAAGCAGTCTTGACTTCGATTTTACAATGGCTTTTCAGCCAATTATCAACTGTAAGACTAATCAAGTTTATGGGTATGAAGCATTGGTTCGTGGTTTAAATAATGAATCAGGACTTTCAATAATATCTAAAGTAAACGATGATAATCGTTATGTATTTGACCAACTTTGTCGAGTTAAGGCAATAGCTTTAGCATCCAAATTAAAACTTGAATCTATGCTTAGCATTAACTTTCTTCCAAATGCTATCTACAAACCCGAGCGTTGTATTCGTTCGACATTAGATGCAGCCAAGAAATACAATTTTCCAGTTGAAAGAATAATATTTGAGTTTACAGAAGTTGAAAAAATAGAAGATATTAATTTCGTTAAAAACATAGTCGAATATTATAATAAATTGGGATTTAAGACTGCAATTGATGATTTTGGCTCTGGTTACGCGGGCTTGGCGTTGTTAGCTGACTTCCAAACCAATATTGTAAAGCTTGATATGGAGCTTATTCGCAATATTGATACAGATTATGCTCGCCAATCAATAGTAAAAAACTGTTTAAATATGTTTTGTGATTTAAATATTACTCCACTAGCTGAGGGTATTGAGACTAAGGAAGAATTTATTTGCTTGCGAAATTTTGGTGTTGAATTAATGCAAGGTTATCTGTTTGCCAAACCTGGTTTTGAAAGACTGCCAAAAGTAAATTTTAATAAATTTTAATTTAGTGTATGAATTAGGCAAATATAAGTTGTTCAACCAGGACACATTACAGTTGGCCAGCTCCGTTGCTCGCAATTTTAACCAACAATTTATCGCCACTTAGTACAGGTTTGTTACCTGCTTCAACTAAACTTGTACCTAATATTGCACAAGTCACTGTTTGTCGTTAGACTTGTCTTATTAACTGTACAACTAGAAAAGAGGGTACTATGAGAATCGTATCTTTTACTGAAGCAAGAAATAGGCTTAAATCTGTACTTGATCATGTCGTAAACGACGCTGATTATACTGTCATTACACGTAGAGATTCTGAAGATGCTGTTGTTATGTCTATGGATCATTACAACAGCTTAATGGAAACTGTTCATTTATTAAAGTCACCGGCTAACGTAGCTCATCTAACTCGCTCTATTGAACAATTTAAATTAGCTCAAGTGATTGAGCGAGAAATATTAAATGACTAGGTTGTTAGCCTGGACTGATGATGCTTGGGCTGATTATGTGTATTGGCAAGGGCAAGATAAAAAAACGCTTAAAAGAATTAATAAGTTAATTACCGACACTAAGCGCTTTCCATTTGAGGGGATCGGAAAACCTGAACCGTTAAGAGAGAATTTATCAGGTTTTTGGTCTAGACGTGTGGATGAATCAAATCGTCTTGTATATGCCGCTAATGATAGTCACATTACCGTTATATCCTGCCGCTACCATTATTAATTATAACCAGCAGCTATTAGTTGCTTAAACGTAAAACGACAGTAGGCCATCGCTCCGTGATTATAGCCAACCATTATTTGCCTATTAATGGTCTATTATTTTAGCTTATGTTTAGCCGTCCAAATATGAGCTAACTCTAGAGCTATTGTTGCCGCGGCTAATGCGGTAACTTCACTATTATCATAGGCAGGAGCTACTTCAACCACATCCATACCAACCAGGTTAATACCCACTAAAGCGCGCAAAATTCTTAATACTTTATCTGTAGTTAAACCACCACATACCGGTGTACCTGTACCTGGGGCAAAGGCGGGATCTAAGCAGTCAATATCAAAGGTTAGGTAAACAGGCGTATTGCCCACTCTAGCTTTAATTAATGCTGTGATCTCCTCTACACTCATATCATTTGCCTGCATAGCATTAATCACAGAAAAACCATGGTCTTTCTCTTGGTAATTAGTGCGAATACCCACTTGAATAGATTTAGCTTTATCTATGAGTTTTTCTTTCGGCGCATGATAAAACATAGTGCCGTGATCATAACAGCTGCCATTGTTATAAGTATCCGTATGAGCATCAAAATGAATCAGTGCCAGCATGCCAAATTTTTTCGCATAGGCGCGTAGTATGGGCAGAGTAACAAAGTGATCTCCTCCTAACGATAAAACAGTTTTACCCGAGTCAAGTAACTGGCCTATAGCGGTTTCAACTTGCGCACAGAAGTGCGCAGAGTCTCCAGGAGAGAAAACCAAGTCGCCAGCATCCACTATGTTACAGTGTTTTAATAAGCTAAAAGGCCAAGGAAATCTCTTACCTTCCCAAGCTAAATTAACTGAAGCTTGTCTAATGGCAGTAGGGCCCATTCGAGCGCCTGAACGCCCGGTGGAGGCCATGTCATAAGGTAAGCCTAAAACAACAATATCAGCAGCTGACTCGACAGGGTTTTGCACTAAAGGCTGGCGTAAAAATGTCATGGCATTTGAATAAATAGACTCATCTACTTGATTGAAAATATTTTTCATTACACTGACTCTCTATAAATCTTCAAGATAGGTATAACCCTTTAAGCCGACTTCTAATTCATTAAAAATTTGTTCACCTTCAGTTGATGATAATCTAGCCTCGATAAGCTCAGAATAAGTTCGTTTAAATAATTCTGGGTCTAAATGGACATAACGCAACATATCTTCAACCGTATCACCTTCATTAATTTCAGTGATTTCTGCTACACCGTCGTCATTAATGAAGACAACAGCGCTGTGTGTGTCACCAAATAGATTATGCATATCACCTAAAATTTCTTGATAAGCACCGACTAAAAAGAAACCCAGTAAATAAGGTTCATCTTCTGTCCATGCCGGTACAGGTAATGTGCTTTCAATTCCTTGGCCGTCAACATAATGGTCAATAGCGCCATCTGAATCACAAGTAATGTCTAATAACACGGCTCTTTTTTCATGTGATTTCTCTAAGTTATTTAACGGTAAAACAGGAAAAACCTGATCTATGCCCCATGCATCGGGTAATGATTGAAATAAAGAAAAGTTAACAAAAAATTTATCTGCAAGCTTTTCAGTTAATCCATCAATTATCGGGCGATGGAAACGGTTTTTAGCATCCATTAATTTATTTAGTTCATAACAAATACGCAAGTTAGTTTGTTCTGCCCAAGCTCGCTGGGTTAAGTTTAATAATCCCATCGAAAATTGGCTGTGTACTTCAGCTAAATCACTTTGCGTGTCGTGATAAATCTCAATCAGTGCGCGATCATCATTACGGTCATTTAATTGCTTTAACGAACGCCACATATTATTTAACAAGATAGACTCGTCAAGTATAGGCGCTTTTATCTCTTCTGGTTCATAAGATTCCGCGCCAATGACATTAGAAATTAAGACCGCATGATGCGCGGTTAATGCTCTACCTGATTCTGAAATGATCATCGGCATAGGTTGCTGATAACTATTACAAATATCGCCAATGGTATGGACAATATTATTAGCATATTCGGCAACACTATAGTTCATTGAGTTATGTGATTGGCTGCGTGTACCATCATAGTCAATGGCCAAACCACCACCCACATCCATGCATAAAAGCCCAGCACCAAGATGACGAAGCTCACAATAAAAACGCGCAGCCTCACTAACACCTAATCTAACATCTCTTATATTGGCTATTTGCGAGCCTAAGTGAAAGTGAACCAGTTTTAACGCATCAAGCATGTTTTCTGCTTTAAGTATTTTAACCACGTTAAGTACTTGTGAAGCTGACAAACCAAACTTTGATTTTTCACCGCCACTGGCTTGCCACTTACCTTTACCTTGAGACGCTAAGCGAACGCGTATGCCCAATCTAGGTTCTACATTCAGTTTTTTCGCTTCGGCTAAAATCATCTCCAGTTCAGACATTTTCTCTAAAACAATATGAACTTTATGGCCTAACTTTTCGCCGATTAATGCCAAACGCACATACTCTCGGTCTTTGTAACCATTACAAACAATAACCGATGAAACTTTTTGAGCCATGGCCAAAACAGCCAACAGTTCTGCTTTACTACCTGCTTCAAGTCCTAATTGTGTGAATTCCTTGTTATTTTGGCTAGCCAAAATCTCATCAACCACTTCACGCTGTTGATTAACTTTAATAGGATAAACTAATAAATATTTTTGCTGATAATCATAGTCTTCTATTGCTTTATTAAAGGCTTCACACAAGCTGTGAATACGATGATGGATTATTTGTGGAAATCGCACTAAAGCAGGTAGCGTTAAGCCCTTACTTTCAATCATTTTGGCAATAGTACTTAATTCTACCGTATGATCTTGATGGTCAACTTTCGGCGCAACATATACATTTCCAGCATCATTTATACCGAAATAGCCCTGACTCCAATGACGCACGTTATAGTGTGTACGTGCGTGATCAAGATTATCTTTATTCATTCGTTCGTCTTCCTTTAGCCATCTTATTTAATAAGAAAATGGTAATTCATCATAGGTAATTTGCGCGAATTAGAATTTATGAGCAGTTTAATGTCCAACAAAAAAAATCGTTACAGATGAAAAATATTATTGATTAGTGACTTTTAACTAGGTTTTCAAGGCTACTCGAAGCGTTAGCGCTATAAAGTTAAGGTATATTTAGTCGATTTAAATCCAGTGTTTGAGCATGCGTAGCAATAGACTGGCGATATTAAGAGTAGTTTCTAATATTTTATTGCCGATAATTTAATCAAACTGATCTTGATTTATTAACCATACGTAACTTTAATGTAACAAACGCGTAGTCAAACCAGTAATCACTAAATAGGAAATATCATGTTAAATAAATTTATTGCAGTATTATCACTTATGGTTGCCAGCTTAGCTTTTATGCCTGCTGCTTTTGCAGGTCATCATAATGAAGGTGATCACGGTATGAAAAAAGACATTGTTGATGTGGCAGCTGAAAATGGTTCTTTCAACACCTTAGTTGCAGCAATTAAAGCGGCGGGGCTAGTCGACACGCTTAAAGGTGAAGGCCCTTTTACAGTATTTGCACCAACAGATGAAGCTTTTGCAAAGTTACCTGAAGGTACCCTTGAAATGCTGTTAGAACCAGAAAACAAAGATAAACTTGCTTCAATTTTGACTTACCATGTAGTTTCTGGAAAAGTCATGTCAACAGATGTCGTGAAAATAGACAGTGCAACTACTGTTCAAGGTCAAATGTTGATGGTTGAAGTTGCTGATGAAAATGTAATGATAAATAACGCAAAAGTTATCATGGCAGATGTAAAAGCAAGTAATGGCGTGATACATGTTATTGACACAGTATTAATGCCTAAGTAAACATAATTCTGCAGAGTATTAATTAATTTTTATATCTTGATACTCTGCAACCTCGCATAATTTTTAGCTATGATTACTTTAATTTTTCAAGGTGTTCATAATACAACAACTCTAGAACAATCGCTTGCAGAGCTTGAAAATCAACATTATACTAAAAATACGACTAATCAGTTACTAATCAGTGGCTTATAAATTAAAGTTCCATGTTTTTAGTACGCTTTTTAGTAGCCATTTTTTATAAACGCCAAGTGTTATTGAGTAATAAATATACCCCTTGGTATTAGAGGACTAAAGCGCTATGGTGCATTATATTGGTGCGTCGATATAGACATGTCTGTGTTATTCTGTCTTACTCTGTTGCAAAGTTTAATGTAAGCAGGTGCTTAAGTGTACAAGCCATTGATAACTGAGGTTAGTATTTTAGTGGTACATACTTTGCTTTGTTCTAATAAATAATGGTATTCGAGAAAAATAATGAAAAGTTTTGAAGTAAATTTTGATGGTTTAGTTGGCCCTACGCACAATTATGCTGGCTTATCTGAGGGCAATGTAGCTTCTTTATCGAATGCTACTGAGAGTTCAAACCCTAAAAGTGCTGCATTACAGGGTTTAAAAAAGATGAAAGCCTTGCATGATATGGGACTACATCAAGGCGTATTTGCCCCGCAAGAACGCCCTGATATTTACACCTTAAAAAGGCTAGGTTTTCAGGGTACAGACGCCCAAATTTTGGCAGCAGCATACAAGGCATCACCCACGCTACTCGCTGCTTGTTGCTCAGCATCAAGCATGTGGACGGCGAATGCGGCAACCGTATCTCCTTCGGCAGATACCTTGGATCAAAAACTACATTTTACCGCCGCTAATTTAGCCAATAAATTTCATCGCTCGTTAGAGCCCGAAACAACCAGCAATATCCTCAAAGCCATGTTCGTTGATGATAAGTACTTTCAGCATCACCAACACCTAAATGACAATGAACATTTTGGTGATGAAGGCGCAGCTAATCATACGCGTTTATGTCAGGGCTATGGTGAACAAGGCCTCGAAATATTTACCTATGGCCGTTCAGCCTTTAATCGTAACAAACCGGCACCTGCAAAGTTTCCTGCACGGCAAACCTTAGAAGCTAGTCAGGCAATAGCTAGATTACATGGCTTGTCGGCTGAGAATACCGTTTTTGTGCAGCAAAATCCTGAGGTAATCGATCAGGGCGTATTTCATAATGATGTGATTGCAGTAGGTAATCAAAATGTTTTTCTTTACCATGAGCAAGCCTATCTTAATACGGCGTTATTTAAAGAAGAGGTCATGGGTAAATTTGCTGGTGACAAGCTGCATTTCTTGGAAGTTTCTACAGAACAAGTTTCAATTAAAGACGCGGTAAATAGCTATCTTTTTAATACGCAAATAGTGACACTAAAAGATAATTCAATGGCTATTATTGCGCCAAAACATTGCCGTGATAATACCAGTGTTTATGATTATTTACAGTCTTTAACTAGGGGTGATAATCCGGTCAACCATGTTGAATTTTTTGACGTTAATGAAAGTATGAAAAATGGTGGTGGCCCTGCATGTTTACGTTTGAGAGTTGCCATGACAGAGCAGGAGCTAGGTGCGGTTAACCCCGACTGTTTGTTAACTAATGACTTGTATACGAAGCTAGTTGCTTGGGTCAATACTCATTATCGCGATAAATTGCTGATAGATGATTTAAGAGACCCACAATTGCTTATTGAGTCACGAACGGCATTAGATGAGCTTTCTCAGATATTATCGCTAGGATCAGTTTATCGTTTTCAACAATAAATAATGCCTGACAAAGTAAAGATCAAAAAGCCAGAAGGGCTATCCTCTTAGCCCAATCAACCACTACACTTTGTGGTTCCTTTCTTTTGTCATTTAGGTCTTTTTGGTACGTTTAGCTGAAGCTACAGCATCGTTATACCTAAGGTCCGCTGTAAGTTCATTGGCGACAGTGGAGTTCAAATTTTGGCTGTTAACTTTGATGCTGTATCTTACATTCTTCCATCATGTTTGTTTGAAACGCCAAAGCGGACATTCAAACAACCGAGATCAACACAAATTTAGAGTATGCAATCTATTGTTTTTCGTCCCACCCCTCAAAAAAAGAAAATTTTCTAATCAAAATATAGTTAAAGGTATGTCCAAATTAACTGTCCCACTACAATTGTCTTAGGTTTGAAATTCTAAGTATAACTCTCATAAAAATAATATAGACATGTACGGTGTTAAGAATAATATACTGTGCGATTGCGCCCTTCTTCTTTTGCTCGATAAAGCGCAATATCTGCTTGTTTTATTATCTCATCAATATTTTTACTTTCAGGGATAATATCGGTGCAGCCAATACTTACACTTAATGATAAACTCTCGCCAGTTGATAAAATAATCGATATAGATTCAATGCTATGACGAATAGTGTCTAAACGCTTTATGCCGTTTTCTTTCGTCACATTTTTCAATATTAAAGCAAACTCTTCACCGCCTACTCTGCCTAAAATATCGGTCTCTCGGGTGTTATTATTCATCAATCTCGCTATCTTCACTAACACTTCATCACCCATATCATGGCCGTAGGTGTCGTTGACTTTTTTAAAGTAATCAATATCTATAACAGCTAAAAAAAACGATGATTTCTGCTTGATTACCTCATAGAGTGCAAGCTTTGCTTTACTGTAAAACGAGCGACGATTAGCAAGTCCAGTTAAAGTGTCAGTCATTGCCATTTCAGTGAGGTTTTGTTCGTGATCTTTTCTTTCTGTAATATTACGTTCGATAGCGGCAAAGTGCGTAACTTTGCCATATGAGTTCTTTAATGGCACGATATTTAGTTCGATCCAATACTCGTTACCATGTTTATCGTAGTTATAGATTTCATCTACCACTTGTTCACCTTTACAAAGATGCTGATAGATTTTTTCTCTCATTTCACTGCTGGTTTTGGACCTTGTAACATCCGTGGTGTATTCCCCAAAGCCTCTTCTTCACTAAACTTAGTTAATGTAGAAAATGCCTTATTCACATAAATAATCTCTGGGCCACCATTACGAAGTTGTTCTGCTTTAGTGACCACGACAATATCATTAGCATTGTGAACAATTTGCTCAAACGGAATGACTTCTTTCTGATTACTAACGTTGGTAAAAGTCACAATAATTTGTGTAACCTCTCCATGTTTATTTAGATCAGGATATGCGTTACTGAGTAACCATGTGTAATCGTTTTTCTCTGGATTGTAAATACCAAATTCAAAGTTATCAATGGCAGTTTTGTTATGCAGCACTTGTACTGCTGGATATTTTTCAAGAGGAAGTGGTTCGTGAAAAATATCCACTAATAGCCATTGTGGATCAGAGACTAATTTCCCAATCGTTTGATGCTCTTTTAATCCCATAATTTTTAGCGCCAACGGATTAGCATACTCAATTTCTAAGTTTGGATTTAACACCGTTATACCAATAGGAAGTTTATCAAGCAATAACATAGTATTTAAGGTGTCGTTTACCATAGAAAACCTCTAGAAATAATTTATTTATCTTAAGTTAAAAGTTAACCTTAACACAATAAGAAACATTAACTGATCTATTGAGAGACCTTAGTAAGTTTCGACGATTGTTGTTATTTTTGTTGTAAATTGTAGTGATTAGACTATTCGGCAATAGTGGTTAAGCGGACTATTTATTAAGAGAGATTTGTGTCTAAATTAGGTCAGCTTGGTGGCATAAGTGATCGAAGAGGTTAAATCTAGTAAACACAACATTTAGTGGTCGGTTGGGCTAAGTGGATAGCTCTTAAAGCCAGCCGCTTTTTTGCGGATATATTGTTGGGCTTATGAGTCGACTATGAATTAACTTGATATTGTATTCTTAGGGCTAGTGATGATTTTAAAGTTGTCACTAGCGCAGGATAAACCTGATGAACATTGAAATAACTGCCCATCATTTTTTAGGTTTATACATGATGTTTTTAAATTAAGGTATCACTTTGTCTAGATAGCTAAATATTGGTATAAGGTCGTTTTTTAACGCTACTTGTATTTATGTAATATCTGCTTAGGAATATGACAATAATCATTGGGAAAGCGAGTTAATCTTTCTTGGTGTTCTTCATCGCTTTTCACATAATTAAGCAGCGGCAAAACTTCAACCACCATCTTATCGCTATCCTCATGGCGGGCAATATACTCGATAGCCATTTTGAGGTGACTAGTGTGTTGACTGTATATACCGGTGCGGTATTTTTTGCCAATATCTTTGCCTTGCTTATTGACGCTGTAAGGGTCAATAATTTCAAAAAAGTAACCTATTAACTCATCAAGATTAACAGCACTTGGGTAGAAGGTTACTTTCACACATTCTGCATAGCCATCATAACGACTTTTGGTGCAATTGGTTAAGCCATTAGCTCGACCTGCTTCTGTGGTAAAAATCCCAGGTAAGTGCTTCATAAATTCCTGCACACCCCAAAGGCAACCGCCGGCGAAATAAATAATTTCTTGCGTCCTGTTAGCCTGCTTATTATGTTGTTGTGTTTTTATCACTTGTTGGCCTTTATGAGCGGTGAATTAAGTTTTACGCGTTATGTTATTGATTATGGCAATAGCGAGTAAACTGTTATTACTTTTTTTAGTAGTATTTTTTTGAGCAATATATTTTCACTGCGCTGTTTGTTATGCATCCAGTTGTAAACCTTTATCAGTTGAGCATGGTTACCATGTGTAATATTTTATCCGCTAAGATATAATACTGATTCACGTAACGATTACTACCTTTCAAATAAACTCCAACTTTATCTTACGATATTTTCGTTTGGTTGTTCCCATATGTTTAATTCCATTGTTAGTACGAAGATGAGCAATGGCTCTTTCTGCTACTGGATTATATGGTTGGGTGAGTTGGGGAATACAAAAAAATCGTTTTTACTCATAGATCAAACAGTGTAAATAGAGAAGATTAACATGATTCGAGTTGTACCAATTGCTTTGCCCGTTTTATTATTTAGCCTATCAAGCTTTTCATCAGCAGCCGACGATACTCATGATTTAACTCATGATGTAAGTAATGACTTAAGCAACGATGCAAGTAAAAAAGTCAGTCATAATATTGAGCGAATTACGATTGAGGCTTCAACCACGGCTAATACTCAACCTGTGGGCACCTTTGGTTCGCCAGTTTCAAACCTAGAATATGATCCGCGCGTTGACCTACAGTCGCGCAATATGGCAGAAGCTCAAGCCGATGTAACTATTCGTGGTGGTATTTTCGAAAACACTGGCTTTAGGGTCGGCAGTGCGACCTTACTTGATCCGCAAACCGGACATTACTTTGCTGAAATTCCTATTGCTCAGGAAATGTTATCTAAGGCTAATATACTGACCGGTGCAGACAATGCTCTACTCGGTGTTAACAGCTCGGTAGGCACGGTTTCTCGCGACTGGACAGTCATAAAAACCGCAGGTAGTGCTTCAATTGGCGCAGGTAATAATAACTTCAATCTACAACGCGTACACAGTGGCGTTAGTATGGCATTGGCTGATTATACCGATTGGACTATCGGTGCTGAAGCTGAATATTCTCGCTCTGAAAGTGACGGTACAATAGAGAATGGCGACCACGACTTTCAACGTGCTTCTGGTCGTATTCAGTTAGTTGGACCATCATCACAGACTGATCTATTTTTTGGCTCTCAAGAAAAGTTCTTTGGCTGGCCAAATATGTACACGCCATTTAATGTTAATGAAACTGAAGACATTAAAACGCGATTATTAATACTTAATCATCAACAGCAGTATGCACAAGACAGCAGCTTTGAAATTTCCACTTATTTTCGTCGTAACAATGACCATTATGTTTTTTCGCGTGAAAACCCTGATGTATTTCAAGCCTTTCATGAAACTGAGGTTAAATCGATAGCAGTTTCTGGTCGCCATGCACAAACAGCATCATTTGCCCTGAATTACTCAAGCCAATTTATAGCAGACAGCATTGAATCAACTACGCTTGAAAATAACTTTACCTCTCGTCATTATTACAAACTCAGTATTTTGCCTGAATATCGAATGGATCTACAAGAGGATCAACAGTTAACTTTTCGTCTTGGTGCTGCTTTTGACGACACTAACCGCGACGATTCACAAGTGTCACTAATTGGTGATATAACCTGGAATATCATCAATGCGGATGACAGCTCACAAACACTTTATTTCTCTTATGCAGAAGCGAGTCAAGTGGCCGGTTATACTGCTATAGGGGGCAGTAATAAAGGTGGATTATTCAGAAGTAATTATGATCTTGAGCGAGAAACCACTAAAAACATTGAATTAGGTTTGGCATTAGATCGAGAAACTTGGCGTCTTGATGCGGCTATTTTTTATCGACAAGATGATGATTTAACCGATTGGACTTATAGCTTGAGTTCAAGCTCTGCACGTTCTGCAAATCCGGTCGATATCGATACGCTAGGTTTAGAGCTACTGGCGGTAAAGCGTTTCGATCATGCAGAAATTATCACTAGCTATACCTTCTTTGATAAATCTGAAAATTATGGTGCTGCGGATATCGATGCTAGCTTTTATGCCTTGAACTACCCAGATCACAGGGTAACCTTAGGGCTTATTTGGCACCCAACTAACATCGTTGAAGTTCGCGTTGATAACGAGTGGCGTAAACAAGAAGAAAATATTCTTAGAAACGGTGACGACGACGCTTTATTTACCCACCTAACGGTAAAGATTTCTCCTACGCAGTTTGACGGTTTAGATATTGTGCTTGCAGCAGATAATCTTTGGGATGAATCTTTTGAAGAAGTACCAGGTACGCCTGGACGCGGAGAACAATACACGCTTAGTGCTACTTACCACTGGTAACATGGTTAAATGTACTTGCATCGGCCCCAGCTAATTGGCTGGGGTCAAATTATTACTCAGTAGCATTTTAACAATAGTTAACTATTACAAAAGTTATTGAATAAACTAACCTTAATTATTAGAGACCTTGAATGATTTATCTCGTGATACCTACGCTGATTTGGGCTTTTTCTTTTGGTCTTATAGGCAACACACTCAAAGGTCTTGACCCACTGCAAATAGCAGATACCCGACTACTATTTGCGTTGATTGCTTTTCTACCCTTTATAAAACTAGCGAACACCAACCGGCAGGAAAAATGGCAACTGATAATGCTTGGCGCATTGCAATACGGTGTTATGTATACCTGTTATCTTTCCGCTTTTCGTTATATACCATCGCATTTAGTGGCGCTATTTAGCGTGTTTACACCACTTTATATCGTTATTATCAACGATCTTCGACAGCGTTGTTTTACACCTTGGTATTTAGTGGCGACACTACTTTCCGTTTTTGGCGCCGCGGTTATAAAAATGGACGATATAGACTCAAGCGAAATTTGGTTAGGCTTTTGCCTGATGCAAATAGCCAATATGGCTTTTGCTTTTGGCCAAGTTTATTATCGCGATTGGAAACAAGACAGACCAGATATTAGTGACAGCTCTGTATTTGGATTTTTATACCTAGGTGCGGCGGTTTTTACTAGCATAGCGACACTGTTAATTTCTTCGCAGCCTCCTATTCCATTAGACGCAACACCAACGCAGTGGTTGGTTTTAGTTTATATGGGCTTCATTGCCTCTGGGCTTGGTTTCTTCTTTTGGAATAAAGGCGCAACCCAAACCAGTGTCGGGGTATTAGCCACGTTTAACAATGCGGTTGTGCCACTGGCTATGTTTGCCTCCTTATTTATTTTTGGTGAAGCCAAGGGCGGATCACCAGAAGAACTGCTCAGGCTTGCCATAGGATCACTGTTAATTGTGGCAGCACTCTTGATCGCAAAACGAAAATAAATGCTAAATTCTAGGTGCTAGGTGCTAGGTGCTAGGTGCTAGGTGTTTGTGGGATATTTATCGCTAAGCTGCTTGAATATCCGTGCATCCTTCTATTATTGGGGGGTAAGTGATATGAGTTGTGTGAAAATAAGCATGAAATTAAGTATGAAATCAAGCCAACACTCACTGATAAAACCGCTAGGTTGTTAGCGCAAATTTAGGGTGAGTGTCAGAGTAAATTTTCAACTATCGCCCATCTATGCGTTAGGCTAAATTCGGCTGTTTTGTCGAAAAATTTGCCAACAAAATAATCGCTATATTTCAAATTAGCACCTGAAGCGTTAGATTCGATTTCAGGTGCTTTGAACCGACAGATTTTCAAGTAGTTAATGTATGCTATCGATAACCCACTGACCGGCTAAGCTTTGTTATGCTCGGTAATGCTATATAAATCATGACGTCTATCTCGCATAGTATGTACAGAGCCATGGCTATGTAACTGTTTTAACAGATCTAAATTTACGTCGACGATAACGGTCATTTCTGAATTGGGTGTTGCTTCCGCTTTAATACCTGTAGTGGGGAAAGCAAAGTCAGACGGGGTAAAGACGGCAGATTGCGCATATTGAATATCCATATTATTCACTTTTGGTAAATTACCTACTGCGCCAGCAATGGCGACATAGCACTCATTTTCAATCGCTCTTGCCATCGCACAGTGACGTACTCGGGTGTAACCATTTTGGGTGTCGGTTAAGAAGGGCACAAACAAAATATTCATCCCTTGATCGGCCAGTATTCTCGAGTACTCTGGAAATTCAACATCATAACAAATCATGATACCAATTTTGCCACAGTCAGTATCAAACACCTTAAGGTTTTTACCACCCACCATAGACCAGCTACGGACTTCTGCTGGCGTTAAATGAATTTTATCGTAACGTTCCCATGAGCCATCACGACGACACAAAAAACCTGAGTTATAAAGATTGCCGTCAACAAAAAACGGCATACTACCGGTAATAATATTAATATTGTAACTAATGGCAAATTCGATAAATTTATCGCGAATTTGTTCAGTATATTCTGCTAACCGGCGAATACTTTCAGTTAAGCGTAAGTGATTAAATTCAGCCATCAAAGGCGCATTAAACAATTCAGGAAACAAGACAAAATCACTTTTGTAATCTGAGACCGCATCGACATAAAATTCCATTTGTTCAAATAAATCATCAATGCTTTTCGTGGAACGCATTTGCCATTGCACTAAACCTAAACGCACTTCTGAGCGCGGGGCATTGATCAGTTTTACCGATTTAGTATAAAAAATATTGGGCCATTCCAGTAACGTGGCATATTCCATTGATTCCTTATCACCTGATAAGTAACCGGTGAGTAACTTGCGGACATAAAAGTCATTGGCAAGCTGAAAACTTAATACGGGATCATATAATTCTTTAATTTTAACTTTTTCAATGTACTGCTTTGCACTCATTTTGTCAGCATGTTGAGCATAGTTAGGCATACGCCCGCCCGCTACAATGGCGCGCAAATTCAAGTTTTCGCAAAGTTCTTTACGCGCGTCGTACAAGCGTCTAGCCAAGCGTAAACCACGATAACTAGGGTGAATAAAAACCTCAATACCATACAAAGAGTCACCTTTGGGATCATGATTATCAAAGGTCATGTCGCTGGTGATTTCAGCATAAGTATGGTCATCACCAAAATCAGCATATTCGATGATTAATGAAAAGGCGCAACCGACTACAATGCCATCAACAACCACACAGATTTGCCCATCTGGAAATTTAGTTAATAAGGCTTTAACCGTAGATTCATTCCAGGTGGCTAATGCTTTATTAAGGTAAACTGATTCACTCGCTTGTCGCAGCTCTGTCATATCTTGCAGAGTTAAATGACGGACGGTAACGCTATTTGCTTCCATTTATATTCCTAATCGATATTGGTCATAATCATTCCTTTCTCTCATCGTAGAGTGCAAAAAGACGATTATTTTGATTTTTATACCAAAAAACCAACTTATACAAGCATATTATAAAATATGTAGCACAGCCAAACATTAGCCCTGATAGCACTTAGTCACTTCTCAGGCCAACCATAATAACTTGTGCCTATTTACCGCAATTTTATATGTCCGTTCTTTCTGATAAATGTCAGGTTTTTCTGACTTGAATGTTTGATAAAATTCCACTGTACTAAAAAAACAAAAGGATTGTCACCGCATTTCAATAAACGCTGTGTGAGTACATATAAACTGTATTTTAGTTTTCAAAAGTTGGTAGCAATGACTCTTAGACACTTTGTTCACGGAGAATTATTATGACCACCAAGAAAAAAATAGAGACTACAAAAGGAACTGTCGACAATAAAACAATAGAAAAAGAACGAGTTGTTTCGATGATGTCTACACGCTTGACCCCTCACGGGAAAGTTAAGATAAATAATGGTACTCGTTCTCTAACGCTGAACGGTAAAGGAACCGCTACCATCACCCCAGATAAAACCATTACCTGCGACGAAGATTTTACTGTAGAGGCCGTGATCACACCTACTAACCTAAAAAAAAATCAATATCTGGTGGACTCTGAAAACCCACCTTTTAGACTTGAAATTAAAGCTGGTGGCGAAGTTACTGGCAGCATACACACTAACGAGGGTTGGAAATCGGTTAGTTCGGCTGATCGAAAAATTGGTCTAAATGAAACAGCGTCAATTCGTTTAATTCGAGAAAATGAAGGCATTTTGGCATTAGAGATCAACGATCGGCGTGCTAATCAAATTAGTACGAGTAAAGAATTAAAAGAAATAGGTGATAGAGATACCTCTATCGGCGGTGATATCAGTGGAAAGAAATTTCTCTTCAACGGTGAGATAGCAGGAGTAAAAATTCGTAAGGGCGCTGTCCGCGCTGTCACCCTAGATGGATATCGTGCACGTGCGTCAACGCTAGAAGTTCAGCTAAAAAACAAGTTACAGTATGGCGGTAGATTAGAGGTGTTTGTTGATCCCGATATGGTTGATAATCGGTTCGATGAAGTAAAAGCTATTTTACTTGCCGCGGGTGTTGATGATGTTTCTGCTTTAGCAACACTAAAAATTGACCAGCCGATAACTATTCAAAAGAACCAAATAATGGTGGCTCCGCTAAAAATCACCCATACTATTTCTTGGCCGGAGATAGCTGGCACTTTAGCGCACGCGGAACCAAGTAAAGCGATTGAACTAATGGCGACTTTAATGGCTAACCGGAACAGTAAAGCCACTTTGCAAAAATTAACATCATCGGATACCGCTGCAAAAACTTATGACAAAACTGAAAGGGAGTTACCGAAGACAAAAGATATACAAGGATTAATGAATGAAATTATCAGAAAAGAAACGTTAACTAAAACGAACCTATCTTTGTCGTTACATAAATCGCTCGGCCGGAATACAAAATTAGCTCAGGCTTATAATCGACCTTTAATGCAAGATATTATCAAAACGGCAAAGGGCATCGAGTTTACCGATCCTGATATTATTAATGATTTAGACAACAATCTACCAGACGCGTGGCCAGTATTTCAGTCACCACTGTATTTTTTAAATACTATTACTACAATTCCAGTAGATACGTCAGTGATTATAGCTGGCGTGCTTGACCTAACCAATCAAACGCTAACTATCGAACCCGATGTCAAAAAACTGTATATTATTGCCGAAAAAATTATTGGTGATATCCAAGCCAAAATAACCTGGCGAAGACCTGGAGGTTCTACTCCTGCACGACTAAATGATCCCAATAAGAACGGTCGTTCCTATAGCGGTGTGCATACGGCTAGTGGCAGCCGTAACGGTCTACCTGGAGGAGATGGCCAATCTGGTATAGCAGGTATAGCTGGTGCAAGTGGCTTGGATGCTCCTGATCTTGAAGTCTGGGTAAAAGAATTAACCGCCATGCCTGATATAGACTTAGAAGGCGAACAAGGTATCAAAGGTGGTCGTGGTCAACAAGGCGGACGCGGTGGCAACGGTGCCAGAGGCGCTGGCGGTGAGTGGGCGTGGTTTTTTGGCGCTCACTGTTGGAAAAGTCCAGGGCACGGTGGCAATGGAGGCGATGGAGGTGATGGTGGACGAGGGGGCTATGGCGGAGATGGTAGCCGTGGTGGCTACATTTCTATTGGCGTTTTAGAAGGTACATTAGCTTCTTCTGTTGAAGCGCGAGCATTCAAGATAAACAATGACGGAGGTAATGTCGGGCGTGGTGGAGACGGGGGTTCTGGAGGATACGGCGGCAATGGTGGCACTCATGGCAACGATTACGTTGACGGAAAAGAAGTTTGTAAGAATGGCGTTGATGGCACGCATGGCGCACAAGGACAGCCCGGTGCTATCGGAATTGATGGTCGCGAAGGCGTTAGTGGCGCCATGAGATTTTTTGAATTTACTGAAGAAAGCTGGGACGAGCAACTAACCAAACCTTGGCTATTTGCAATGACGCCTACTCATGTTTTCCCTGGTGATACGGTGAATATCACTGGGACTCGCTTTACTTCAAGTGATCGCGTTATTGTCGATGCTTTAAGTTTACGGCCTACAATCGAATTAGATGAGAGTATCACAGTAACCATTCCCAATAACGTGAGCGGTGGTGAAAAAAACCTATTTGTACGGCGCTTTGATGGTGACCAAAGTAATCACCTTCGAATATGGGTGAAACCGCGCCTAGATCTATTGCCAACTGAATTAGCGCCAGAAATGTTGGTGACGCTATCGGGTCGAGCATTTTTGGTTGGTGCCAAAGTGCTTTACAACGGCTTAGCGTTGGATGCCGATGTTATTTCTGCAACAGAACTAACGTTTTATGTGCCAGGTACTGGCGGTGTCAATGTTGTAGAAACGGATATTACTGTTGCTGTTCGTAATCCTGATGGTGAAGTTAGCAATACTCGCAACGCAACGGTCGCAGGTACCCTTGATACTGGCATGCGTATTGGTGTCCACGATTTTCCATTTGATAATTTTGCCGCAGGAACGCCCTCATGGGGAACTTACGAAGACACCTTTGGCTCATTTGAAATATGGCATGAGTTACTCGATCCAATTTTTGGTCATCCTATACTGACAGCCGCATTTTATGGTTTCTATCATCACTACTTAAAAGGGGTCGATAATGGTGGTTTGGCAACCGGGTTCTGTACTTCTATGTCAACGGTTATGCTTGATGAATATTATACTGGCAGCACAGACACACACACGCGTTATTCTCTTGACTCGGCAACAAGAGAAAGGCTTACCGCCATTCATGGTCGCCTGTTAAGTCGCGAAAGCCTGATTGATTTTCATGATCAAGGCAGCCGTGGAAATGCTAATGTAGAAACCGTTTATCGTCGTTTCGAAAATAGCATGCTCAATGGCGCGGATCGCGAATCTGCTATGATGCTATTTTTTGTTCCTGCTGGCACTATTTGGGATGAGGGTTACTTTGACATGTTAGGGGACAGCCATTGTATTGTTCCTATTCGTATTGTTTATCCTGTCGGACACTATGGGTCTAGCATCAACGGTGTGACGATGTATTGCTGGGATTGCAATCATCCCATTGAAGAAGGTACAGAAATTGCTCATAACTGCCGTGTGGAGTTTCGTTTAACCGATGGCGAAATACGATTTGACTATTTTGATGGTACAAGTACCACACCGCATTTTTGCTCTGAAGACGGTATAACTTTGGCGAGCATGAGTAACGGAAAATACTTACTATCCGATCATGATCTACCTTTTAGTGGTCCCTTTGGTGTTACTCGGTTTGTTATTGACTTCTTATTATCCCCTGCGGACTTGTTAATTGAAGATGGTAGTGCCCGTCAAACAGGACTGCATGCTGGAAATATTGTTGCCGAAATTCCAGACTCTCATCCTGCATATCTCGCAAAAAATCTGTATATGTTACCAGTAGATACCGCGTTAACACGTCATATAAAAGGCAACGCATCGGGTAACTATGCTTACCATAGCATCGCGCCAAACGGCACTTCTATTTCTTTAGAAAATGTAGCGACGGTAGACGGTGAAGAAGATGTACTCGCGGTTAATGCGGATTGCTCACAAATTCGGTTTACACCTGCGGCAAGTAAAACTTTTCGTTTTAACCTTGCACGGGAGTTTGGAGATCAGGTGCGGGCAATATCTATAGAAGGATGTGGGGCTGGTTCTGTAACGGAAATGGATATAACGATAAGCCCTGATCTTTCTGTGGTCCGCATGGGCAATCGCGAATCGTCTCGTAATGTCGACGTTAGAGTCACCGCTTATAATACCGATAATGGCGTGAACTCTACCAACGATACCAATAGCGTGAGTCTGTCTACAAACCACGATCTACTGGTTTCAATTACCGACTGGAGTAACCTGGATGTAACGGTTAGAAGTTTGCCTTTTGATGGAGAATAGAGGCTATCCCGAACCGAGCTTAGGGCTTGATGCTTACGGCGAAGGCATGGTGCCGTCTACCTTGCTTATTTGAACTACTTATTCAATCAGTGTAAGTTTATTTTAGGCAATAAAAAAGCCTCAACATTGCTGTTGAGGCTTCGTTATGAATGGTGCCGACTGCCGGAGTCGAACTGGCGACCTACTGATTACAAGTCAGTTGCTCTACCAACTGAGCTAAGTCGGCACACGAAGACGTGTGCGATAATTATATTCTATTGAATTAACTATCTTGGCACCGAATCAACATCGGAACTTGTTGATTCTACATTTAACTTAATAAAAAGCTAAAAGTGTAAATGGTGCCTCGACCCGGAATCGAACCAGGGACACGAGGATTTTCAATCCTCTGCTCTACCGACTGAGCTATCGAGGCACATTAACAATCATAATAATTGCTCTGTACATAGTCTTCTCGGCTGTGCCTTGAAGACGGGGCGTATTAAACTGTTTTTCGTTTACCCCGTCAACCCTTTTTTTTAAATAAATGTTTGTTTGCCGTTTTTTTCAACGTATTGTGCTTTTATGGAGCAGTTTAGGCTAAATATTGCTATTTATAATCGGTAATATCGTCATCAATTTGTTTATGCAGTGTCATGGGTAATCAGGATAAATGCTGTTCAGGTGTGATAAAAAAATTGTTTATCAATATAAATGGCTAAATAGGCTAGGGGATTATTAAGCAGTAAATTAAAAAATATAAGTAATAAATCAAAAAATACATTAACAGTGGCGGTAACCATTAACTTTGTGGCGAAAATTGGCATTAAAAAATTTATCAGTAAGGTGTTAAATAAAAACCGGCAGAAAAAAAAGGGGATATATTTTAACTTATCCCCTTATTAGATCATTATTTTTAGGTAATTATTTTTTCTCTGGTGTGAAGCCTTCGATTTCAGGCTCTTTACCTTCAAAGAGATAGGCGACCATAGCTGATTCTAAAAATGCGCGGTCATCAGGGTCCATCATATTCATTTTCTTTTCGTTAATTAGCATGGTTTGCTTTTTTTGCCAGTGACCCCATGCTTCTTTACAAATGTTATCAAAAATACGTTTGCCTATTTCGCCTGGATAAAGTTGAAAGCCAAGGCCTTCGGCTTCTTTTTGTAAATTTTGGCAAAAAACGGTACGGCTCATAATAAGGTCTCTTTTTGTCTAAGGGATGAATAAATGTATATATAAATTAAACAGGAAGCTGTTCAAGCTGTTTAATTAATTTTTGTGTCGATGCGGCTAAACCAACTGATGCGACTGTGGCTAAATTGTACCATTGCAATGTGCTATTTTCGCTAATTTCTTTTGCCGGTAACATTTCACAATCTATTACTATGGCTTCTATGTCGAGATGAAAGTGGCTAAAGGTATGGCGAAACTTATCTAAGGCAAATGTTGCTGTTTGTTTGAGGTTTAACTCGGCTAATAAGTACGGCAGCTGGTCAAGGTCTGATAACTCTAAGAAGCACCATAAGCCACCCCAAATTCCTGCGGGAGGGCGTTTTTCCATCAACACTTGCTGAGCAATACGTGGTATCACCATAATAGTGTGTTTTTCTGGTATGGTTTTTTTCGGTTTCTTTTGCGGATAATTTGCTTGTTCACCACTAGCGTGAGCTAAACAACTACTTTTTAGCGGACAAATGTCACACTTGGGCTTAGAACGTGTGCAAACCATGGCGCCTAAATCCATCATGGCTTGGTTAAACTGCGCCACACCAAGTTTTGGCGTTAATGCATCGGTAATGGGCCATAAGGTTTTTTCATAAATGGCTTGGCCAGTATGTCCTTGTACTTTATAGCAGCGGGCCAAAACCCGTTTTACATTGCCGTCTAAAATCGCGTGATGTTTGTTTAAGGCTAAGCTTAATACTGCGCCTGCAGTAGAGCGTCCGATGCCAGGAAGCGCGATTACTTCATCAATATTTTCAGGGAAATTCCCTTGGTATTCGTCACGAATTTTTTTTGCTGTTTTGTGTAAGTTTCGTGCTCGTGCATAGTAGCCAAGCCCGGTCCAGTGATGTAGCACGCTATCTTCATCGGCATTGGCTAAATCAATAATGTTAGGAAAGCTTTCCATAAATCTTAAATAGTATGGGATCACGGTGGCTACTTGCGTTTGCTGCAGCATAATTTCTGAAATCCAAACTCGATAAGCTGTTTTGTCTTGCTGCCACGGCAAGTGTTTTCTGCCTTGCAACTGAAACCATGATAATACTTGGTCGCTAAATTGTTGCGCAGACTTGGCTGATATAGTAGTTTTATTTGTCATATTGGCGACAGTGTAGCGAATAAAGCTGAAATTTTCATTGCAAAAATTTCTATTGCCTCTATCCTCTCGCAGTTAGTTAATATATACCCGCTCCACTTCCAGATGTAGATTTCAGCAAATCGAGAAAGCCAGTTCAGCGTTGCACTACTTGATAAGGGAATAACCATTATCTTCATAGCGCGCCTTAAGCTGATTTCCTAGCTAGCTATTGAACTGCACCTTAAAGTGATACGAGTATCGTGTTTGCTTTAAACCTAACTGTAAGGAATAAAAGATGAAAATAGATGCAAAAAATCGTAGTGATCGTTTACGTAAAAAATTACGTGTTGATGAGTACCAAGAACTAGGTTTTGATATTGCTTGGCAACTAGATGACGGCGCTGACAATGAAGCAGTTGATGCATTTTTAACTAAATTTTTCGATGAAACCATAGATCCAAACGGCTTAGGTTTTGGCGGTGAAGGTGATACTTTGTGGCATGGTTTAATTTGTACTCAAAAACTGGGTAAATGTACTGAAGCACATCGCCAATTAGTAGAAAAGTGGTTAACAGATAATGGCGCAAGCTCAGTGACTGTTGGCCCATTATACGACGTTTGGTGGGCAGAGTAGTCCTTAACAAACGATATTAACCCGAACTAAGGTTAAATAACTTTACGGGCGTACAATTAGATCTTGATAAGCATTATACGGTGATTGAATTTTAATTATTAAACAAGGATAATATGCGCCCCAATTTTGATGACGCAATTAAATAATAGATAGCATTATGATAGACAGAAGCCATAAAACCGTTGAACAAGCAGAACAAGAAGGCAAGTACATTAGAAAAGTACGTAGCTTTGTTAAGCGCGAAGGCCGCCTTACTAATGGCCAAGCAAAAGCGTTAGAGCAGTTTTGGGATACGATGGGATTGAAACATCAAGACGGATTGATCGATCCTAAAGTTTTGTTTGGTAATGACAACCCTATTGTGCTCGAAATTGGCTTTGGCATGGGTAAATCTTTAGTTGAAATGGCTAAAAATGCCCCTGATCTTAACTTTATTGGTGTTGAAGTTCACCGTCCAGGTGTTGGCGCTTGTATCGGCTTAGCCCAAGAAGAGGGTGTTAATAACCTAAAAGTTTACGAGCACGATGCTATCGAAGTTTTAGCCGATTGTATTCCTATTGAGTCGTTAACGACCGTGCAATTATTTTTCCCTGATCCTTGGCATAAGAAAAAGCATCACAAACGCCGTATTGTGCAAGCAAGTTTTGTTGACGCTATTCGTCAAAAGCTGAAAGTCGGTGGTGTGTTTCACATGGCAACTGACTGGGAAAATTACGCACAGTGCATGTTAGAAGATATGACATCTTCGCCGGGCTTTAAAAACTTATCAGTGAACAATGACTATGTACCACGGCCAGATTCTCGTCCGTTAACTAAGTTTGAAAACCGCGGTCAAGATCTAGGCCATGGTGTTTGGGATCTACAATTTACCAAACTTGATTAATTTTGATGAGTTGGTTACTACACTGAGTTAGTGATGACTTCGAGTTAGTGAGAATACCGTTAGTGAAAAAAGAGCGAATACGCTCTTTTTTTGTTGGTGATCTATAAAGTTCAATTTGGCTGAGATTTAAGGCTGATGGACTAAAGTCCATCCTACATGGAGCCTACGGGTGATAATGTAATTTTGGGCAGTTTTGTAGGTCAGACTTTAGTCCGATAACCCTACCGCACACGCATAACGTGATATTACAAAAAGTAGCAGAGAGGTATCTTTAACTGAAAGCTATGTTCTAGCGGTGTAGTTTATCTTGTTCAATATGAAATAAATGCTGACTGTTACGCAAATTACCGGTTTCAATTAACCATTGCTCGTTAATAATTTCTCGCATTAATGCCGCTTGTAATACTCTGCCGGCTGAGGCGCTCCAATAACTAATAGTTGCTACTTGATGGGCTGTGGTATTAGGATGTAGCTCTGAACGTGTTTCAGCCATTTCCTCAATAATATTGGCAATAACTTTTGGTTTTAGCTCTTGTATTATTTGACGTTTAAATTTGGTGAAGTGCTTAGCCCGCCGAAGCTGCCAAATTAGCCAAGCTAAAAATAAAACCGCGATAAGTGCAATTATTTCCAAAACTATACTCTAGTATCTCTGTTAAATATCAACGACATCATAACAGTAAATTGGCTCATGGTTAAATTTTTAATAGCGCTATTTCTTCCGCTGTTTATTTAACAAAAAAGCTATAAATTACGCTGACGCTTTTAGTATTTTTAATATGAAAAAATAAAGATAGCAAGCGGTTAAACTTCCTATCTTTATCTACAGTATGTCGGTTATGTCGCGATCATATGGATGGGAAGGAGCCGTAATTTGATAATCGTTAGAGCTTACTTTAATGCTATTGGTGCTCTGCTATTGCTTTAATCAAAGCATCAGCTGCCGTGCTTAATTGATTTGCAGGGTTAGATGTTTTATCTTCGGCCTTTACTATTTTACTTAGCGCTTTATCAGCCATAGCTTCAATTAACTCAACGTCTTTTAAAATCAGCCACGTTGGCTTTTTGAAAGTCCAGTCAAGCAAGTCGACTGGCAAAAATCACCTAGGATTATAATGATGATTACTAGTTTAATTTTAATTAATAAGGAAACAAAATGAAGTCATTAATTAGCGCAAACATTGCGAATCTAGATAGTTTTTTGTTAACCATGCCTTATAGCATTGAAGGTGACTATGTTTGTCATACCAGTTGGCCTAATAAATATTGGCAAGCTGGATTTAGTGCTACTGCTGAGCATACTCCTAATCAGCTAGGTAAAAAAGTATGGCTCAGTATTGATGATATTAAAACAGAGCATTTTACTCGTTCTCACCTAACATTGATGAATTTAAAGTTAGATACTATGTTAACTGCTAGTTTATCGCCACGGGTAGCGCTTGAAACTGATTTTACTCGCTGGGCTTTTGCTTGTGGATTGGGTTTTGATTATGAGATTGATGCTAATGTGATCAAAATATTGGCTGAAAATGTAAATAATACTCTGCTGTCGCTAAAAATTGGCCAAGACATTGCCGTGACTGCCATTCTACACAAAACCGGTGATACCATTGGCTTGCATCAAATGACAACGCTACCTGCTTTTCGTGCTCAAGGTTTAGCGAAGGAGATGATGCAGCACCTGATTGCCTATGCTAAGCAAAGCGGTGCGCACTTTTGCAGCTTACAAGCTTCTCAGGCGGGCTTACCTTTATATGAAAAGTTAGGGTTTAAAGCTGGGATTCCTTTGTATATGTATCGTAAAAAAGATTAAATTGTTAATTAGTATCAAACCTTAAATTGCGCCCCTTCATGCATTAATAACTTTGCCTTTAATGCCAAACCACCGGCATAACCAGTCAATTTTCCGTTGCTACCAATAACACGATGACAGGGCACAATTAATGCAATGGGATTTGCGCCATTTGCGCTACCCACCGCACGAACCGCTTTTTCATTATTAATACGCTTGGCAATCCAGCCATAACTTTTGGTTTTGCCACAGGGTATTTGAATTAAAGCTTGCCAAACTTGCTGTTGAAAATTGGTGCCACTAGGCGCTAGTGGGAGATCAAAGTGTTTTCTGTCACTGTCAAAGTATTCAGTTAGTTGTTGGATGACTTGCTTGAATTTACTTTTATCTTCAGTCAAACCGGCCAGTGTAATTGGTGACTTACCGGTTTGAAAAGCCAGTGCGCTTAAGCCATTGTCGTTTGCCGTTAAGGCAATTTCACCTAAGGGTGATTGATAAGTACAGTAATACATCTAAAGTTTCCTCAGTGTTAATGCTGACATTTAGGGCTAATGTTTAGTCATGATATTGAGTGATGAAATGGTGTCATTAGCTTTGAGTTGCCAGCGACTGCCATAAATATATTGCCGCATAAGCGCGCCAAGGCCGCCGACTTTCAGCTAAGGTCAATATGTCTTTATTTTTTGGTTTTATTTCCTCAGCAGTCAAGGCTTTAATGATGCCTAAATCTGCACTTGGAAAGGCATCAGGGTCACTTAAACCCCGCATGCCAATATAATTTACTGTCCACGGGCCAATGCCTTTTAGTTTTGTTAATTCAGCTTCTAATTCTTCAATAGTTAGGCCTTTGGTGAAAATGCTGTCATGGTTTTCAAAGTAGGCGACCCAAGTTTGCAAGGTTGCGATACGAGCGCGGGTTAATCCTATATCTTGGTAATTAAGGTTGATTAACGCGGCGACATTAGGGAAGTATTTTGTCACCTTGATATTTCCAGGCTGCTCAATATCAAGGGCATTATCGCCATACTTTTCTACAATGCGTTGTGCCAGTGTGGTCGCGCCTTTGACTGAAATTTGCTGGCCTAATATGGCTCGAATTGAAAATTCAAAAATATCCCAACAACCGGGTAAGCGTAAGCCGGGAAATTGTTCGATAACTGACGCCAATTTTGGCTGTTTTATTAACTGTTGATGAATTAATTGCATATCGGCGTCTAAGTCGAACATACGACGAACGCGGGTAATTATTTGATGCAAATAGCTATAATCACTTAACTTAACCGTTAAATTTAACGCGATTTTTTCTTGATGATGAGTGACTTTTATCCAGCCACGGCAATCGTCAAGTTCGATCGTGCGAAAATAATGTTCCGTACTAATATCTTCAATATTAGTCATTTTTCTAGAGTGGAAAAAGCTCAACATTAATGGCCAATCAAAAGGGGCTTTATAAGGTAATAAAATGGTGACTGGCTGCTCAGATAAGCTTGTTTTTTTGCCTCGAATATCACTGGGCGTGGTTTGATAGTTTTGCATGATGACTTGATTAAAACGGCGTATGCTATTAAAACCAGCGGCAAAGGCCACATTAGTGATGCTTAATGAGGTTGAAACCAGTAGTTTATGCGCGAGTAATAAGCGTTGCTGATGAAAAAACTCACTTGGCGGTAAACCATAATCTTGTATAAACAAGCGCCGTATTTGTCGGTCACTGATATCGAGTTGTTTCGTACATTTTTGCAAACTATAATCATTTTCGTAGTAGGCCTGGGTAATTTGCTTTATTTTTCTGGGTAAAGGCAGGTTGGGTGCTAATTGAGGGAAGCAGCGTTTACACGGACGAAAACCTGATTGTTGAGCTAGTTCAGCACTGGCATAATAAGTGACGTTCTCAGGCTTCGGTGCTCTGGCAGGACATATGGGGCGACAGAAGATACCTGTGGTGATAACCGCAGTAAAAAATCGGCCATCAAAGCGTACATCACGACTTAAGCGCGCACTTTCGCATACCTCAATACTTAACATATTTGTCCTATTACTCTGGTTACACTGGTGAGTGATATTTTTTGATAATACGCTAGCTAAGGTAAATCACTGGCGGTAATCGGACAAGACCTAAAATAAAAGTAGTGATAAAATTGGGGGGGGCTTATGTTAAAAAAAGTTAGCAATAGGACAATTTATTTAATGTTATTAGTTCAGCTTAAAGCAACTTAAATAGCTCAGGTTTAGGCTGCTTTTAGTGCCAAAGGCTAGCCCATTAGTCTTCAGCTAATAAAGTCAGTACCATGTTGGTATAATTGACTAAGCCAAGTATTTGCTGGTCTTTAATGACAGGAGCGGTATTAATACCAAAATTCTCAAATAGGCGTGCACAATAACGCACGTCCATATCGGGTGAAACTGACAGTAATGGCTTAGCCATAATTTCGTATAAATTTACCCGCTCAGGTGACCTATCTTTTGCGATAACTTGCTTAGCAATATCTGACAATAACACTAAGCCATATTCGTCATTCTCATGGCGTTTGTTAATAATTAACGCGGACACATGATGTGTTTTTGCCAGTTTTATTCCTTCGGCTACTGTGACCATGCCATCGGTAAAGTGATAACTGTCAGTGGTCATCGCGTCTTTTACTTGCACTAATTTAGTGTTCATAGTTCTTCCTCAATTTTACCTTTTAAACGCTCAACTTGGTGGGCAACCCCTACGGCATCCTCAATATCAATTTGTATGGCAATACCTTTACCGGGTTCTTCATCAAAACCTGCGACGTTAGCGATACGCTCTAAAATTTTTCGAGACAAATGCTCTTCAACAACAAATAATAATACATCGCGTTGGGACTCTAGTTGCAGGCCAAAAAATGTTCTTTGGCGGTTAATACCTTCTCCACGGGCATGATTAATTATTGTGGCACCCGTAGCACCAGCCATACGAGCTTCTTTCATTACCTTTTCGGTAACGTCATCTTCAATGAATGCAATGATCAATTTAAAGTGCATTACTATTCTCACTTTCAGTTAGTTTTTTGGTTTGTAGTTGGCTAATTTGTGCATAGGCCATGACCGCAATGATTGGAAATAAGCTGGCAAAGGCAATCAGGCCAAAACCATCTATTAAAGGGCTTCTGCCGGGTATGGTACTCGCTAAACCTAAGCCTAAAGCTGCGACTAGTGGCACGGTAACGGTCGATGTAGTGACGCCACCCGAGTCATATGCTAAGGGCACAATTATTTTTGGACAGAAAAATGTTTGAATAACCACCAGGATATAACCCGATATAATGTAGTAATGTATGGGGTGCCCAACAACAATGCGATAGCTACCTAAAGCGATACCAATGGCAACACCTATAGCCACCGCAATACGTAAGCTGTTAGCTCGAATGCCGCCACCAGAGACTTCTTCTGCTTTTAATGCTACGGCAATCAGTGAGGGCTCGGCAATGGTGGTACTAAAACCTATTGCAGCGGCAAAAATGTATACCCAAGTATAGTCAGTCCAACTGATGACAGCGCCCGCATTAATAAATTCGCTAGCGGTTAATTGCTCAGCCATTATTTTTCCTAGTGGAAACAAAGCTTTTTCTAAGCCTAATAAGAAAAATGCTAAGCCAATTAAGACGTAGAAAAAGCCAAAGCCAACTTGTTTTATGTCAGGAATAGGGCGGCGTATCACCAATAATTGAAAAATCACAATAATCGATAAAATAGGTAATACGTCAATGACGGTTGATTTTAATATGCCGAAAAACTCTATTAGCAAATTCAAGCTAGTGTGCTCCGAGCTGAAGCAATAAATTTATTGCGCTCATTAGCTTAATACCATGCCGTATAACATGACAAAAATCATTGGGGTAAGTGAGGCAAAGGCAATTAAACCAAAACCGTCTATCATAGGGTTTCTGCCTTTAATTGCTGATGCTAAGCCGACACCCAGTGCGGTGACTAAAGGGACGGTAATGGTTGAGGTTGTGACACCGCCTGAGTCATAGGCAATGCCGATGATCCAGGTTGGTGCAAATGAGGTCATGATAACCACTACGATATAGCCACCTAAAATAAGGTACTGTATTGGCCAACCACGAAGAATACGTAAAACCCCCATAACAATGGCTAAGCCAACAGCAAAGGCTACGGTATAACGCAGACCATTAGCGTATTCGTTTTGTGCAATGTCTGTTGCGCCAATAATACCGCCACTAGCAGCAACAGTGGCTGCTTCACTGGCAACAGCAATCAGGGCGGGCTCGGCAACTGTGGTGCCAAAGCCTAAACAAAAAGCAAATATTAGCAGCCAAGTTGTACTGCCTTTTTGTGCAAACGCTTTTGCCATAGACTCGCCAATAGGAAATAAGCCCATCTCTAAACCGTAAATGAAAAAGGTTAAACCCAGTATCACTAAAATCAAACCAACAAAAATATCACTGAGGTTTGGCATAGGTTGTTGTAAAACGGCAAATTGAAAAAATGCAATAACTAGCATTATGGGCAGTAAGTCTTTACAGCTACCAAAAAGTGCTTTGAGGAAAATCATTAACTGTTGTTTCATATCACTATAAAAAATGCCAAGGGAAAACTTTATTATACTGAGCGTGATTAAACAGAGTTTGATCCAAAACAAGCTAGCAGCTCATTGTTAAGCAACTGCGGTTTAAATCAACAGCTTTGCACAACTGAATTTGTATGATATTGATTAAAATGTGATTTTTCTGGGTATGAAAGTATTAGGGTATTGGGGGAATAAAGGCAAGGGTAGCAAGTAATAATAAGTTATTACTTGCTACCCACAAGACTGATATAGGCTAATGGTCTGCGCTGTTAGATAACGTAGCTTATTCGCAGTTCAGCTTAAATCAAAAGTGACCTAGACAATTCAGTTTTTTTGCTAAGACAAACGGCGTTATTATTATTTTTGCAATAGCAAATAAACTTAAGCTATAAGTAATGCTCCATGAGCAATGACCTATGAGTAATAACTTGTGATATGACTAATACCTTATCCACAGAATATTAATCAGGCGAAAAAATAAGCGGTTAGGGTCCATAGCACTCCTGCTAATGATGCCGCAAGTGTTGCGGGGACTAATTGCGACTTTACATGGTCCATTAAATCACAGCCTGTGGTCATGGCACTGAGAATAGTGGTATCAGAAATTGGCGAACATTGATCGCCAAAAACACTGCCATTGAGCACAGAGGCAAAACAGAGCATCATAAATAGCTCAGGATCAGCTACCCCTTGGCTCTGACAAATGGCCCAAGCTAATGGCATAGCTAAAGGAAATGCGATGGCATAAGTGCCCCAACTTGTGCCAGTAGAAAAAGCAATGATCATAGTCATCAGTTGCAAAATTACGGGTAAACACCAAAAAGGCAGTTGCTCGCCAAGTAAAGACACCAAAAATAAGCCACCACCGGTTTCTTTACTGATACTGCCAATAATCACCGCTAACATTAAAATGACCGATGCGAACACTACGCCCTTTAATCCGTTGCCAAAACCATCAACCACATGATTTAACGACATCCCTTTTATTAAGGCAATAACCGCAGAAAGTACTAAAGCCGCACCAAAAGCCCAATTAATTTTAGGTGAGCCCAGCATAACAAAACTGCCAATGGCAATTGTTGTTAAGGTGACTAAAGGTAAAATAAACTCAAGGACGTGAGGTTTATAACCCTCAGGGATGTCAGTACTTTGTAATTCTTTGGCACTTAAAGGCTTGGCAGTAGGGGCATCTAGTTGATGGGTTGTTTCAGCACGTAGCTTTGCTGCTCGTATACGTTTGCCAGAAAAAGTGGTGATATTAAGACTTAAAAGCAAAGTCCCAGCAACCGCAAACATACTGTAGAAGCTAAAGGGAATACTTTGAAAGAAAAAACTGATCCGGTCAGCTTCGGTGGCTAAAAAAGAAACACCAGGAATAAATATCAAAGCTTGAACATACGCAGGCCATGCATTGAAGGCTAATATGGAGGCAATAGGTGATGCGGTGGAATCAACAATGTAACTCATTTCTTCGTGACTAACTTTCGCCTTGTCTGCTAAAGGTCTGACGGTAGTGCCAACTAACACAGTACTCATAGTGCCACCTTGGAAAAATAATATACCCAATAACCATGAAACTAGTTTTGCTGATTTTTTGCCTTTAACAAAATGTTTGGTCATATAATTGGCAAAAGCTTGTGCTGCCCCAGTTTTAGACCAGATACCTAATAAACCACCCAACAGCCATAAATACAGTAATAGCAGTGCGGCAGTGCCTTCTTTAGCAAGATTAGGAATAATAACTTTGTCGGTTAAGTCGTAGCGCCCTAACATAATGGCACCAACGACTACGCCGCCGAGTAATGCCGTGAGGGGCTCACGGGTTAATAAGCACAATGCAATGGTTATAAAGGCAGGCAGGAGTGACCAAAAACCAAAATGAAAGGCTGGTTTGAGTAATTTTAATTGCTGCTTTTTATCTCGAACCCATTGTTGCTCAAGCGCGGGTGAGTTTGCTGAATTACTCAGGTTACTCAGGTTACTCAGGTTACTTAGATTGCTTAGGTTACTTTGGTTAAGTGGCGAACTTTGATAATCAACAACCTGTTCAATAATAACTTTTTGACCTTTATAAATATAACTCGAGACACCGTTATTGTTGGTACTGACATCATACACATAACTTTGTTCTACCCAGTGTGGCGCGATAATTTGTTTAATATAAATTGCGGATAAAATGGCAAAAATAAAGGCCACTAAGGCGATGCTATTGTTTTTTGGCATACAGGTACTCTTTTATTTTTATTGTTATTTGTATGAGACTTTTTGTTTTTACTTACCTTAGCCAAAGGCAATAGCAAGTGAGCTCAAGGGTCATAATGTCGAGTTTACGATAACAGAATTTTTAGGGTATAAAAGAAAATTAAGTGCAAAATTAACCGAGTAATGAATCAAAGCACTCATGATATTTAATTTACTGCCAATTTAATGCGCTACAAGCGTATTTGAAGCAAAAAAAAAGTATTTAATAGACTAGATATTGCGCTATTATTTTGTTTTTAACCTGCGGAACCCTATAATAGCGGTAATATTTTTAGGAAGCCCAATATGAGCATTGTATATAAAACTAGAACTCAATTAATTGTCGAAACATTAAGAGAAAAAATATTAAGTGGCGAGATTAAAGCGGGTCAGCCTTTAAGACAAGCCGCGCTTGCCGCTGAATTAAATGTCAGTCGAATCCCCGTTAGAGAAGCATTGCTGCAGCTAGAAGGTGAAGGCTTAGTTGATTTTGAGCCTCATAAAGGTGCCACAGCAACTGAGCTCAATGCCAATCAAGTCGATGAGCTTTTTGAATTACGAGCCATGTTAGAGGCTGATTTACTAGCTTATTCGTTACCACAGATTAGTAATGAAAAGCTGGAAGAGGCGACACAGTTATTGAATAAACTCAATAAGGCCCTAGGTAAAGAGAACGCGGTTAATACTTGGAGTAAGCTCAATTCTGATTATCATCATTGCTTATACTCTGGAGCTGAACGCCCACAAACACAAGCTTTGGTTAGTACCCTAAACAAAAATGCTGACCGTTATATTCGTATGCACTTGCTTTGGGCCGGTGGTATTTCTAAAGCAGAATCTGAACACAATGAAATTTTAGCGCTCTGTAAAGCCCGTAACGTTGAAAAAGCAGTAGCATTATTAAAGCAACATATTCTCGGTTCTCGTGATGAGATCAAAGCTTTTTTAAATGAACGTGAAGCGATAATTAACGGTTAACTATCGTTGTTAAATCTTGCATAAAACAACGCTTTTAAATTTGCGAACGACTGGTTGATTTTGATGTATTTTTGAGCGAATATTGACTTTTCATAGATATATCTATAGTATACCCGCGCCTTCAAACCCCAAAAAATAGCGATTTTCGTATAGTTTTCGCTTGAATTGCCGACCATTAAGGCATTTTGGGGAAACCAAAGTATTTAAATACAAGCTAATTTTGAAAACCAAGCTGGATTGTAAAATTACGCTTGTATTTTTGATGTTCTAATCAAAGTAGAGAAAATAATGTTTGAACTACACGCCAGTAAAGTGGCAAATTTAAAAAATGATGTTTTATCAGGCTTAACGGTATCTTTAGCCTTAGTACCTGAAGCCGTAGCATTTGCCTTTGTTGCCGGTGTTGGCCCCCTTGTTGGTCTATATGCCGCCTTTATAGTGGGTTTGATCACGGCTATATTCGGTGGTCGTCCAGGGATGATCTCGGGTGCTACCGGCGCAATGGCCGTTGTGATGGTAAGCTTAGTCGCGATTCATGGTGTCGAATATTTATTTGCCACGGTAGTGTTAACCGGGGTGCTGCAAATACTTGCGGGCCTATTTAAGCTAGGTAAATTTATTCGTTTAGTGCCGCATCCGGTTATGCTTGGCTTTGTTAATGGCTTAGCTATTGTGATTTTTCTTGCTCAGTTAGGGCAATTTAAGGTCACTAACGAAGCGGGTGTTTTAGCCTGGATGCAAGGCAGCCAATTGTTAGTTATGTTTGGCCTAATCTTGTTAACTATGGCGATTATTCACTTTTTACCTAAGTTGACTAAAGCCATACCGTCATCACTGGTGGCTATTGTTGTGGTCACACTTTTAGCGCAAAGTCTTGATTTAGATGCTCGAACAGTAGTCGATTTTGTTCGTGATATGACCAATGATCCTGCGGCTTCTATTGCCGGCGGTCTGCCACAATTTAGTATTCCAAGCGTGCCATTTAGTTTTGAAACTTTCCAAATAATTTTACCTTTTGCGCTGATTTTAGCGGCTATTGGTTTAATCGAATCATTACTAACGTTAACGCTAATTGATGAATTAACCGGTACGCGTGGCCATGGTAATAAAGAATGTATTGCACAAGGCGCAGCAAATACCGTTACTGGCTTTTTTGGTGGCATGGGTGGTTGTGCGATGATTGGTCAATCTATGATCAACGTTAATTCAGGCGGTCGTGGTCGTATGTCGGGTGTTACAGCGGCACTTGCGCTACTGGGCTTTATCTTATTTGGCTCGAGTTTAATTGAACAAATTCCATTAGCAGCGCTTGTTGGTGTCATGTTTATTGTCGTCATTGGTACCTTTGAATGGTCGAGTATTCGTATTTTAGGTAAAGTGCCAAAAGCTGATGCTTTCATTATTATCTTAGTGTCTGGGGTGACTGTTGCCACTGATTTAGCGATAGCTGTTGTGGTGGGTGTTATTGTTTCCGCCTTGGTCTTTGCTTGGGAACACGCCAAACATGTAGTTGTTCACCGTTCAATAAATGACAAGGGTTCAACGGTTTATGATGTTTCTGGGCCGTTATTTTTTGGTTCTGTTTCTGGCTTTTTAGAGCAATTTGACTTGGAAGGTGATAGTGACGACGTTATTGTTGATTTTAAAGATTCACGTGTTGCTGACCATTCAGCCATTGAAGCTATTGATACTTTAGCCGATCGTTATATTAGTCATGGCAAGCAAATGCATTTAAGACATTTAAGTAGAGAATGCACGCAACTGTTAACTAAAGCCGGTAGCTTAGTAGAAATCAACGTGATTGAAGATCCTGAGTACTATATCGCTACTGACAAACTGGGTTAAATCAGCGTTTAGGTTTACATTAAGTAGATACTTAGTAGTATCTACTTAATGGTATCTGCCCAATGGCCAAATTTAATTGGTATTACACAAAGTATAATTAGATGCAGTTAGAATTTTTTGATGTCCCTAGCCCTTGTATCGGTGTTTGTCAGTCTGATGACAAAGGCCAATGTTTGGGCTGTTTTCGTACCCGGGACGAACGCTTAAATTGGCTTTCATTAACTGCCAACCAGCGTCAAAAAGTTATAAAACGTTGCTTACAGCGTAAAAATCGTAAAACCAAGCCAGCAAAAAGTAAAGTAGCCGAAGTGATTGTTGAAAATAAGCAAGCTTCGCTATTTGAAGCCCCAAGTCAGTCTAATATCGACAACAGCAGCGATGTAGACTTTGGCGATTTTGAACTTTAAATAGTTACTAGCGCCCATTTATCGCAGATAGTTGGCAGTTCAACGCAATTGCTCAACTCCCCTATATGTCTGACTTGTTGTCGAAGACAATTCATCATATTGTAGCTAATAATATTGTGCTAACGCGCGGTAGTTAACCTCATATTTACGTTAAATCGCTTAGATTAAATTATAATAAGCTCATACAAACTCGGTTGAATAATATAATGTTTTTCTGCGGTTTCTTGAGCAAAACAGGATACATTTATGCAAAAATTTCTACCATCGCTAGTGATGGCAGCACTTTCTGTTGCCTTGACCGGTTGTTTGCAAAGCGAACAGCAAGACGAAAAAGTTGTTATTAATAAAAACCCATATCCAAGCACCTATAAAGCATTACCGTTACAAACCACGCTGATTAAAAACGCGACGGTATTAACGGGTACAGGTAGCCGTATGGAAAATGCCGATGTCTTAATGATAGACGGTAAAATTAACAAAATTGGTAACAACTTATCTGCCGAGGGCGCGGTTGAAATTGACGCTGATGGCAAATGGATAACCCCAGGTATTATTGATGTACATTCACACTTAGGGGTATATCCAAGCCCATCGGTTGAGTCGCATTCTGACGGGAATGAAATGAGTTCGCCTAATACTTCTGAAGTATGGGCTGAGCACAGCATTTGGCCGCAAGACCCTGGCTTTCAAAAAGCGCGCGCTGGCGGTATTACCACCTTACAAATTTTACCAGGTTCAGCCAATTTATTTGGTGGCCGTGGTGTTACATTGCGCAACGTCCCTAGTCAGACTATGCAAGGTATGAAATTTCCAGCGGCACCTTATGGCTTAAAAATGGCCTGTGGTGAGAACCCTAAGCGGGTTTACGGTGCGCGTAAAGTATTGCCTTCTACGCGTATGGGCAATATGGCCGGTTACCGCATGGCTTGGGCAGAAGCAACCGAATACAAACGTGCGTGGGAGAAATATGACACTGATTATGCTGCCGGTAAAAACCCTGCCGCCCCTAAGCGTGATATTGAGTTAGATACCTTAAAAGGTGTACTCGATGGTGATATTTTAATTCATAATCATTGCTATAAAGCTGAAGAAATGGCGATGATGATCGATCTTGGTAAAGAGTTTAATTATAAGTCAGGTACTTTTCATCACGCTATTGAAGCTTATAAAATAGCGGATACGCTAGCTGAAAATGGTAACTGTGCAGCAATGTGGCCAGATTGGTGGGGTTTTAAAATGGAAGCCTATGATATGGTGCAGGAAAATGTAGCTATTGTTGATGCTGTAAAAAACTCTTGCGCAATAGTACATTCTGATTCAGCTAATACCATTCAACGTTTGAACCAAGAAGCTGGTAAAGTTATGTATCGTGCCAACGAAAACGGTTTTGATATAGCGCCAGAATTGGCGATAACCTGGATCACGGCGAATGCAGCACAATCTTTGGGTTTAGCGGATAAAACTGGCAGCTTAGAAATGGGTAAAAATGCTGATGTAGTGATTTGGAATCAAAACCCATTTAGTGTTTATGCACAAGCCGAACAGGTATTTGTTGACGGTGCAAAAGTATATGACCGTTTTGATGAAAAATACCAAGCGAAAAGTGATTTTATGTTGGGTCAAAGATAAGGTGAATAAAATGAAACAGTTAACATTATTTAAATCATCGCTAATTGCTTTGGCACTAGCGAGTTCAAGCGCAAGTTTTGCACAAAGCTTTGCTATTACTCATGCCACAGTACACACAGTAACAGAGCAAGGTGTACTTGAAAACGCCACAGTAGTAGTTGAAAATGGCAAAGTGATTGCTATCAACCCTGAGACAATTAACGCCGATAGTATTATTGATGCGAAAGGAAAAGTTTTAACACCAGGTTTAATTGGCTCAATGAACCAATTAGGCTTAGTGGAAGTTAGCGCGGTTTCACGTAGTCGCGATGCTAGCGATAAAAAAGCCAATATAACCTTTGATGCAAGTTTAGCCTTTAATCCACGTTCTACGGTTATTCCTTATAGCCGTAAAGGTGGCATTACCAGTAATGTTGTTGCGCCTCGCGGTGGTGACGATATGTTTAAAGGCCAAACTTTTGTTGCCGACCTTTCTGGAGAGTTTGATAGTGTTCGGATGAATAACAATAGTGTGGTGATTGACCTAGGCGCGAAAAGTAAAGGTTCGCGCGCGTTAAGCTTACAAAATTTACAATTTAAATTTGAAGATGCGGTTAAAGAATTAGCGAAAGCAAACAAGAAAACTACAAACACGAAAGATCAAAAAGAAGCAAAAGAGCCAAGTCGTGAAGCGCAAGTTATTAATGCGCTACTCGCAGGTGAAAAAGCCTTGGTCGCTTATGCTGATCGTGCCACCGATCTTTTGGCTTTATTAAAAATGAAAGAGCAATTTTCACTAGATTTAGTGCTAGTGGGTGCAGCTGATGCAGTATTAATTGCTGATAAAATTGCTGATGCTAAAGTGCCTGTTGTGATGACAGCGTTAGATAACTTACCGGGCAGTTTTGATGCTTTACATGTGTCACTTGAAAATGCGGCTAAGTTAACGCAAGCTGGCGTGAGTGTGGCCTTGACAGTAAATGGTGATACGCACAAACTTTATCAATTGCGCTTTCATGTCGGTAATGCTATTGCCAATGGCTTATCACGTGACACTGCACTGGCGTCGGTAACCGCTAATGTTGCCAAGGCTTTTAATCTTGATAGTGGTACTATTGCTGTTGGGAAAACTGCTGATTTAGTTTTATGGAGTGCTGATCCATTCGAACTAAGTACCAAGGTTAGTCAGATGTGGATTAATGGGCAAGAGTATTCGACTCACAGCCGCCAAGATGCCTTGCGCGATCGCTATACAACGCCAAGCGATATGCCGAAAGCTTACATAAAATAATTTGAGTATATAATGTGAACTATCAAAGCCACGTTAATACGTGGCTTTTTTTTGCGTAATTTATGCTTTACTACTGAACAGTTGATCTGCACTATTGAACTAAGCCATTGAAAGTCGATCGGAATACTTTAACGCTTTCCACCATCTTTTTAATTGTCTAAAATACTCATTATTTAAATTGCAATAATAAATTTTTGTGTTTATGACTCGTATCAGTCAGTCAGTCAGTCAGTTAGTTTCAATAGCTAATGCTCAGCTTTAGTTGAGTATTTATGCGGTTAGTTTTGGGTTAACTGACACTTCCCTGAACAAGTACTGCAGAAAAATAGGTCATAGCCAAGTAAATGGCGAACATGTAAACCATAGACATATAAATTTTAGAGATAAAAAATGCGAGAAGTATTGTTAGAAAATGAATTTGGTCATATTGAGTTGTATGAGTTGGCAAAAGGCTTACAAGCGCTGCGCTTTGTTCATCAAAAGGGTCAAGGCTCGGTAAGTTTGTATGGTGGCCAAGTGCTAAGTTGGCAACCCCACGGCCAACAACCGGTGTTTTGGCTGAGTGAGACTAGTGACTATCGTTTAGGCAAAGCCATTCGTGGTGGTGTGCCACTATGCTGGCCATGGTTTGGTGGAGAGGTTAAATTACCTAATGGTGAGTTAAATAAAGTCAGTAATCATGGCTTTGCTAGGCAAAGCCAATGGCAAGTCGCTGATATTAAAATGTTAATTTCTGGCCTTGAAATAACATTATCACTCACCGGCGAGCAACTTTCACCCCATTGGCCAGGCGCTTTTGAATTAACACAAACACTGGTGTTTGATGAATCGTTTATGCAAACTTTAACCATGAAAAATTTATCTCAGCAAACGGTAGAATATACCGGAGCATTGCATAGCTATTTTTGTGTTGGCAATGCACAGGAGACACAAATTCCAGCGTTAAATGATGTGGTTTATGATGACAAACTAAGTGGCAGCGATCGCCAACAATCAGCGTTAAAAAATTGTCTTGGCCCAACTGACCGTATTTATCACAGTAACAATAGCATGGTTATTGTTGACCAAAAGTGGCAACGAGAGATTGAAGTATCGAGTCAAGGTTGTCAGCAGTGGGTATTATGGAATCCGGGCGAAGAGACTAAAACCATGGCTGATTTACATGCTCATGGTGAAAATGAATTTATTTGCCTAGAAGCCGCAAATACTCACTGGCAAGCAATAGCTAGTCAAACTAGTGTCAGCATCAGCCAAACCATTAAATTAAAGGCGATAGGATAACTTTTTCTACACTTTTATCTACATTATCGTATCGCTGTGTGACGAACTCAAGCTGAGGTTTTAATCAGTGCTTTTGAAACCAATACACTTTATTTTTTATTAGGTAATTTATTGTTGTTAAAAGTTTACCTAGCCATAGATTCAGTTTTATTAGTAAAAATAACACTTTTATTTCGCCCATTATTTTTAGCTTGATATAACGCTTGATCGGCACTTTCAATATAATCTTTGATGGTTTTATTTTTCACCGGTAATTCACAAATACCGAAGCTAACTGTGCTGGTAAATGAACTGCCAGTTGTTGATATAGGAAAAGAAATATCAGCGATATTTTTTCTAATGCGTTCAACAATAATATGTGCCTGTTTGGCGGTTGTTTCAGGTAACAACATCATAAACTCTTCGCCGCCCCAGCGGCCTACCACGTCAACTTTTCGTATGGTTTGGGATAATTGCTCAGCAATAATTCGCAATACATCATCACCAACTAAATGTCCGTAGGTGTCATTAATATTTTTGAAGTTATCAATATCAGCTAACACTAGGCAAAGGTTTTGATTGGTTTTAACAATATGATTAAACCGCCAATGAATATGGCTGCGGTTTGGCAGTTGGGTTAGATGGTCAGTTTCTGCCTGCTTAATTAATCGTGATTTGAAATAACTTATACTATATAAAAGCATCATATAAAAAAGAATGGCGACTATGAAAAAAAGCAGAAAGCGTCCAATAAATATTTCCCAATATTCGCTTTGCCGATCAGCGGGCGGCGACACAATAAACATGCGCCAATTAAGCTCTTTTATCGGCATTTGAGAAATTAACAAACCTTCATCAGTGGTATAGATGAGTTCTGTGCTTAAGTTTATATCCGTAGCATTATTCTTAAGTAGCGATTGGTGCCAAGGCAAATCATTTAATCGCGTCATTAAGTCTTGGCGATGATGGCTTTTTGATTCCAAAATTTTATTGGAGGATAAGGTAATAATGTTATTACTATCAACAAAGAATAATTCAAAACCAAAGCGATCACTGTATTCTTGAAATTTAATGGAAAAATAATTCAGGTCAATGGCTACGCCGGTAAAGCCAATAAACTCACCGTCGATATTGCGAATTTTATTATCAAAGTATAAATGTGGCTCTTCAGAATTACCTATGTCAGTAAATTGCTCGCCTGGTAATTCTTTGAGGCGACTATACCATTCAGTTTCGTCACTGTTTAACATGGATTCTCGACCATCAGAGTCGAGCATCAAGTTATGTTTTTCCAAGGCAATAAATGCAACCATATTATATGAATTGGCAATTTTTTCTAGATAAGAAGTAAGGTAGTCTTTTTCTATTTTTTCTTGATTGGCATAATCAATAATAAAATGATTATTCGCCATAAAGTTTGCCACATTTAACGGGCGAAGTATTTCACTAGCGATTAAAGAAAACAGTGGCGTTATAGCACTTTGCACTTGTTTATTGTGGTTATTTATAACGTCTTTTAAGGTGAAATAAGAGGTTAAAATAGCAGTAGTGATTGTAACGAAAAATATTACAGCTACGTAGCGATCAAATTTATTATTGAGCTTCATTGCGCAGATATTAGTGCCGAGTGTTAATGTTTGAGTATTTATAACGTGGTTAGTCAATTTTAGCTACGAATTTTACAATTTAGTGAGCATACAATCGTGTTAGCGATGAGCTTATGCCTAATAAATGCCTAATGAATAGCTAGTTAATACGTAAGTACTTATTTAATAGCGCCTGCGTAAAGCTTGTTTTTAAATAAAAGCCACGAGGTAAGGTTGTAAAGGGTTGACCAAGACGATTAAATGCTTGGGTTTTCGCCTGGCTATTTGCCGCTTTTGGTCGCAATTGCAAAACTTGCCCATGCTTACCATGAATATTTTCCACATCCCCCAGCACTATCATATCAGTGAGTTCTTGCCAGTCGAGGGCGAGTAGGTGTTCTTCTTCTGGTGAAGGCGACCAAATAAAGGCTGTGCCAACAATACGATCAGCGATTGCTATGCTAGGTTCAGAGATAACAGGTACCCACAACACCCGCGCGATTTTATTACGAATATGACTTGTTTGCCATTGGGCGCCGACTAAACCTGTTAACGGGGCAACGCAGACAAAGGTAGTTTCTAAAGGCTTACCTTGATAATTAATCGGTAATGATTTTAGCTCAATACCTAAATGTGGAAAGTCGGGCTCTGGTCGTGAACCAGCACTAGCGCCTAATACTTGCTCTAGCAATAAGCCTATCCAGCCTTTATCACGTTTTAGGTCTTTAGGCACAACAACGTTAATCAATTTTGCAATTTCTCCTAGCGACATACCAGCAAGGTTTTGTGCTCGTATGAGTAACTCTGCTTCGTTTTTAGGGCTTTTATTGCTATTCAAGGCTGGCTCTGTGTTAAGGCTCTTTGGCTCATTATCATTTAGTTTTGAGTCTTTGAGCAAGGCAATTATTTTTTGTTACATGTTAAACATGTAAAATGTTATGAACAAGCAAAGGTTAATACCGGCATATTGTGGTGCTTTGTGTTAATAAGTGTTTGCCCAAAAGTGCAGAATGTGGAAGAATCAAAGCATTATTAAATGCTGTCAGGAGTTCCTTTGATAGATGCCGAAGGCTATCGAGCCAACGTTGGCATAGTAATAATCAATGACAGAGGACAAGTATTTTGGGCAAGGCGTTTTGGTCAGCATTCTTGGCAATATCCACAAGGTGGCGTTGATGAGGGTGAATCTGCAGAGCAAACTATGTACCGGGAATTAGACGAAGAAGTCGGTTTAAAACCTGAACATGTTAAAATTGTAGCGACCACTAAGAATTGGTTAAGATATAAATTACCAAAAAGATTAATTAGGCACGAAAGTTTACCGGTATGTATTGGTCAAAAGCAGAAGTGGTTTTTACTGCAATTGACCGCACCAGAATCAGCGGTTGATTTATTGCATTCAAATCATCCTGAGTTTGACGATTGGCGTTGGGTTTCTTACTGGTATCCCGTTAGGCAAGTTGTGTCATTTAAACGTGAGGTTTATCGCAAGGTGATGAAAGAATTTGCCTTAGCGGCAATGCCTAGTCATCGTCAAGAGCGTCGTCGACGTCGTGCTTGATTATTGTTCAACCTAGATTATTATTATGTTTTGTAAAATAGCTCACTTCGGTGAGCTATTTAGTTTAAAATTATTGAATTATTGAATGAGTTATGAGTATGGATGACATAACAGACTTCATTAATAGCTGCTAACTTAGCATAGGTCACTTCAATCAGGCTGCTTTGTCTCTTAGTCGTATTGAAGAGTCCAAAACAACTTATCTAAAGGGATGGTAATGCTTACTATTTTGCGTCGAATTGTTCTAGAGTTTAGTCAGGCTTCAGAGCTTGACCAAGCGTTATTACGTTTAGTTAGTCAGGTTAAAAACGCACTCTCCACCCAATGTTGTTCAGTATATTTAGCGGATCATGAGAAGCAGCATTTCATTTTAATGGCCTCTAATGGCCTAGCCGAAAATGCTTTTGGCCGAACTTGTATTGGTTTTACCGAAGGATTGGTGGGCTTAGTCGGGCAACGTGAAGAGCCAATTAATATTGCCAACGCTCAGCAACACCCAGATTTTATTCATGCGCCAGAAGTCGAAGAAGAGCATTTTAAAGCTTTTTTAGGTACGCCAATTATTCACCAGCGCAAAGTCTTGGGCATATTAACCGTACAACAAGAACAGGCACGTTTTTTTAACGAGAATGAAGAAGCATTTTTGGTCACGCTATCGGCACAACTTGCCACCGCATTAGCCAGTGTTGAAGCGCAAGGTATGATTGAATTAAGTTATAGCCAAAATATGGCTAAAAACCTTGCGGGTATAGGCGGCTCACCAGGCGTGGCTATTGGTAAAATGATTGTGGTGCACCCTAAAGCTGACTTATCTAAAATAGCGCTTAACAAAGTCAGTGATAATCATCAGCAACTAATAATTTTTAATGATGCAGCAAGTCGCACATTTGCTGAGTTTTCTCAAATGAGTGAAAAATTAAAAGCGATAATTTCAGATAACAGTCTCGATATTTTTGATGTTTACAAGCAGTTGCTTCAAAGTGATAATTTTAAAGCTGAAGTTATTGCTAAAATTAAACTGGCTTGGAATGCACAAAGTGCTTTAAAATTGGTTGTTGATAGCTATGTTATGCAGTTTGAAAGTTTGGAAGATGAGTATTTGCGAGAGCGTGCCTACGATATTAAAGATTTAGGTAATCGATTATTAAATAATATTCAAAACTTGGCAGAAGAGGATCAGCAATTACCTGAGAAATTTATACTTGTTGCAGAAGATGTTAGTGCAGCCATGCTCGCTGAATACCAACATCTTGGGCTGTTGGGCATTGTTTCAATCACCGGCTCAAATAATTCTCATACGGCTATTTTAGCGAAAGCTTTGAATATTCCAGCAATTATGGGCGTTGATTATCTTGCTATTCGTCAGCTGCATAAAAAACAGGCTATTTTAGACGGTTATGGTTGCCAGCTGTATGTTACTCCCGCAGATGCCCTGATTAATGAGTATCGACATATTGTAGCGGCAGAAAATAAATTATACGCGCAAGTAAAAGAGGAAGAACATTTACCGGCATCGACCCAAGATGGTCATCATGTCAGTTTGTTGATTAATGCTGGTTTATCAGCAGGGTTTGAATACTCACAAAACGTTGGTGCTGATGGTGTGGGTTTATATCGTACTGAAATTCCCTTTATGAATCGGAGTTGTTTTCCCTCTGAGTCAGAGCAAACCGAGTTATATCAGCAAGTTTTAGCATCATTCCCAGATAAGCCTGTCACCATGCGAACTTTAGACGTTGGTGGTGATAAATCGCTACCTTATTTCCCCATTATTGAAGCTAACCCTTTTTTAGGTTGGCGTGGTATTCGAATTACTTTAGATCATCCTGAAATATTTTTAGTGCAAGTGCGAGCAATGATGAAGGCAAATTATGGGTTGGGTAACTTAGCTATAATGTTACCTATGATTTCTAGTATCACTGAAGTTGATGAAGCCAATAGGCTGATTAATCAAGCGTATTATGAGCTTACATCAGAATTGTTTTGTAATGAAAATGACGTTTTAGAACGGCCACAAGTGGGTGTGATGATTGAAGTGCCGGGCATTATTTTTCAGCTAGAAGATTTAGCAGATAAAGTTGATTTTTTCTCTGTTGGCAGTAATGACTTAACTCAATATTTATTGGCTGTTGATCGCAACAATAGCCGGGTAGCGAGTTTATATGATTTTTATCACCCTGCGGTTTTACGTGCGCTGCACTATATCGCAGAAAAAAGCCAACATCGAGATGTGCCATTAAGTATCTGTGGAGAATTAGCCAATGAGCCAACCGGTGTGCTTTTATTAATCGCCATGGGTTATAAAAATTTGAGCATGAGCGCTCATAGTCTTGCGAAAGTGAAATGGGTTATTCGTCATGTTGACTATCAGCAGTTAAAACAAATTTTAGTTCGAGTATTGAGCTTTACCAATACCAGTGATGTACATAGTTATATGCATGAGCAATTAGTTAAATTAGGTTTAGGGGACTTTGTGCATGCCAGATTACAATAAGCGTTTTTTAATGCTGTTATTACGCCACTCTAAAGTAAGTGATTGTGATGTTTATTAGCGTATTTCTAGCCTGTGCTTTGCTGGGTGCTGTGGTGGGTTTTTTTGCTGGTTTACTCGGTATTGGTGGTGGGCTTATTATTGTGCCGGTGTTGGTGTATTTATTACCGTTATTGGGCATAAGCGCAGAGCTTGCCTTTCCTATGGCACTTGCCACATCACTGGCTTCGATCATATTCACTTCCACTTCTGCGGCTTTCGCCCATCATAAAAATGGTAATATTCCTTGGCCAATTGCTCAAAGATTGGTCATAACAGTGGCTATTGGTGCTATGCTTGGCGCCGTTATTGCCGGCATGCTGTCGTTAAAAGCCTTAACGCTAATATTTGCCAGCGCAGTACTTATTTTAGCGGCTTATATGTTTTTATCGATTAAAGTTGAGCGCAGTGTAGCGCTACCTAGCAACTGGATATTACAATGTATTGGGCTGTTTACAGGTCTGTTAGCAAGTTTGATGGGGATTGCTGGTGGCGCTATATTGGTACCCATTTTAATGTATTGCTCATTATCTATGCGCCAAGCAATTGGTGTGGCCACAGCAAGTGGTATTATTGTCGCGTTCTTTGGTGCTTTGGGCTATGTTATTATTGGTCTTGGACAAAGCGACTTGCCACCCTGGAGTATCGGTTATATCTATTTACCGGCCTTATTAGGTATTGTATTAACCTCATCATTATTTGCGCCACTTGGTGTAAAGGCAGGTGCTAAATTGTCTTTACCTTACTTAAAAAAAGGCTTTGCCATTTTCTTGATGTTAGTTGCCATTAAAATGATGTGGTATTAACGGGTTGGCGTCGCTCAGTTTTGTAAAAATAATTGAGCCTAATTGTCGATAATTAGGCTCTTCTTTATCAACAATTTCACGCAAAAAAAGCCAAATACTGATAAACTGACCATGTAAAAATCAGTGGTTAAGTTTACCGCTTTAGCCTTACGGTATTTGGCGTAAACTATTTGTTCTAATTAATAACGTTAAAGGAAAACCTAGTGAAAGCATATCTTGATTTAATGCGCCATGTTAGAGACGAAGGAGTTGAAAAATCTGATCGTACTGGTACCGGCACTAAAAGTATATTTGGTCATCAAATGCGTTTTGATCTTGCGAAAGGGTTTCCGTTAGTAACCACGAAAAAATGTCATCTTAAGTCGATAATTCATGAATTATTGTGGTTTATAAAGGGTGAGTCGAATATCGCTTATTTACAGCAAAATGGCGTGAAAATTTGGGATGCTTGGGCCACTGATGAAGGTGAGCTTGGCCCAGTATACGGAGTGCAATGGCGTAACTGGCCGGCACAAAATGGTGAAACTATTGATCAATTAGCACAATTAATTGATGATTTAAAAAATAATCCTGATTCACGTCGCCATATCATTACCGCTTGGAACCCTGCGTTATTACCTGATACCTCGATAAGTCCAGCCGCTAATGCGGCACTGGGAAAACAAGCTTTACCACCATGCCATACGCTGTTTCAGTTTTATGTCTTAAATGGCCGATTGAGCTGTCAGCTATACCAGAGAAGTGCAGATATTTTTCTTGGTGTGCCATTTAATATCGCTAGTTATGCCTTGTTTACTATGATGATCGCGCAAGTTTGTGATTTAGAACTGGGTGACTTTGTCCATACTTTTGGTGACGCGCATTTATATTTAAATCATCTTGAGCAAGTCGACGAGCAATTATCGCGTGAGCCTTTGCCATTACCCAATATGTGGATTAATCCTGAAGTAAAAAGTATCTTTGATTTTACTTTCGCAGATTTTGAACTACAAAACTATCAAGCTCACCCACACATTAAAGCCGCTATTTCGGTATAATTGAGCCAATTTTATAGCAAAAGTGTTGTGCACTTTTGCTAACCTTAATTTTTAATTTTCTTTATCAAAACAACCTCTACCTTGATATCGCACACGTTTTAGTAATAAATTTGGACCAATCCACTTTTGGTATAATACAACTACACCATTATTGGATGCAGATGAAATTGTATTTAGTTTGCTCTGGATAGCCACTGATTGAATAAATTAAAATGAATAGCGGCTGTTTTAATACGCGATATTTTTTCTACGTCAACCCATTCCAAAAATTGTTCATTATTTGCAGTTCTTATTTTAATTAAAAAATCATCAGATTTGCATATAGTTGTATCAACTTCAGTGTTAGTTAGGGTGACAAAAGGTTCATAGGCTAACGTTGTACACGCGCAATTTTTTATCCACATTTTATTACTTAGTATGGCTTTATCTGAATCTCTTGCTTCAACTCCCTTGATATCAGGGCTTCAGGTTGCCATAGTAGCCATTAAAGCTAAAAGTATGAAACCATTACCACCATTTTTTTGGCTCAGTCTGATGCGATGTGTTGGAAGGTGCTGCTAAGTTTACTGAGATAGTGATGTCCTAGGATGATTTAACTATTTTGTCAAAAGAGGTTTACTACTTTAGTTTTATTCGATTTTTGTATAGTTTATTATGAAATATTTAATTATTGATCAAGCCGTTAATTTAAACTTAAAAAAAAGGTGCTGAGTAGCACCTTTTTAACTAACTATTTTAGCGATAAACTATGCTTCTAAATAATCACTGGCTTTAAGTGAAAACTCAGCTAACAAGTGATCTATAAAACGGTTTAACTCACCGGCCATTAAAGCAAAGTCCGCATCGAGTTTTGCGACAATATCATCACTATCAATATCGTCGTTTTGCTCTTGAATAACGTCATAGAATTTAAGACGTTTGACGGCTAAATCGTCACACAATATAAATGACAAGGATTCGTCCCACTCTAGCGCTACTTTGACGACATATTTATCAGCATCTAAGTGTGCTTTGATTTCTTCACTGGTAAGATCTTGGTTTTTAACCCTAACCACTGCGCCATCATCGCCTAAGGCATTGAACTCGGCTTCCATGCCTAATTGAAAGTTAGCGCCTAAGTTACTTTCGACTAACCATTCGGTCATAACTTCATCAGGGGCTTTTTCTGGTGACGGCGTTGTCACGGGCAATGTACCAAGTGATTTACGTAAAAGTGCCAAAAAGTCTTCGGCTTTACCACGACTACTGGTATCAATAACAATAATGTTATGCACAGCATTAATATAAGCACGAGTATCACTAAAGCGAGAAAATGCTCGTGGTAGTAACTCAAAAATAATATCTTCTTTAAACTGCTCTTTCTCTTTTTTAGTGGCGCCGCGTGATTGCTCTGCTTCTAATTGCGCTACTTTTTGTTCAATCATGTCTTTAACAACAGGAGCGGGTAGAATTTTTTCTTCTTTGCGTGCACACAATAAATAATTACCGTTTACCGCGTGAACAGTTGAGTCGCCATGCTTGCCTAAGGCATTAACCCAACCAAAATGTGATTGTTCAGTTGAAGCACAGGGCGTAAATAAATGCTCAGATAATTGTTTCTCTAAATCTTCTTCAGAACAATCAAAAGGGCGGGTAAAGGCAAAAAAGTATAGGTTTTTAAACCACATTAAGATGATCCTAGGCCCGATAAAAGTGGGCGAATAATTGAAAAACGAGGGCACTATACCCGTTCAACTTCAAGCTAAAATCAGTATCTTAAAGTTGAGCAGGTACGTTGAACGGGTATATTACCGTACTTGTTTCCATCACGCACGCCTTAGATTAATCTCATTAGGCAAGGAGCAGTTAGTGCATATTATCAAACTTGATATCATAACTTAGCCCTTGTTTAAGAGCCGAATTTGCACTAACGCTGCCATTTAAAGTGTCATTTACCAGGTTATTAACGATATAAGTGCCTAAGCCTGTGCCGCCTCTATTTCCTGCGGTAGTATAAAATGGGTCAAAGAGGTGTGTTAATTGTTCGTCAGATAACCCGTGGCCATTGTCCTTATATGTTATATGCACATGTTCACCGTTGATTTGTACTAATATGGTAATTACACCGCGCTCTATATCTTTAAAGCCATGCATGATTGAGTTGATGATTAGGTTGGTAAATATTTGAGAAATAGCGCCCGCGTGGCAATAAACTTCAGCATCGTTGGGACAATATACTTCAATCTTGTGTTGGGTTTTTTTTAATTTAGGGTGCAATGAATGGATGATTTCATCCATATATTTGCCCAGATTGACTTGACGAATTTTTTCGCTTATCTGGTCAACCGCCACTTGTTTATAACTCGTGACCAATTCAGAGGCACGTTCGAGGTTGTTTAACACTAAATTAAGACCTTGTTCTGAATTCTTGGTAAAGTCATTAAGCACTCGTTTCGAGAGTTTATTGTCTTTGATGTCTGCTTTAAGCGCAGTGAGTAAATCTGCCAGGTAAGATGTGGAGGTTATACTGACGCCTATTGGGGTATTAATTTCATGGGTCACTTCGGCGGAAATACTGCCAAGTACCGCCATTTTCTCTGCGTCAAGTAAGCGCTCTTGTGCTTTTTTTAATTGAATAATAGAACTTTTTAATTCGTGATTTGTTTCGAGCAAAGTTTTTTCTGTGGTGCTTCTGCGAGCATTTTCGGTTTGTAGATTTTTTTGCTGAGTTAATAATTCACGTTGTTGCATTTCCATTTTTAACATCGAGGTACTTAATGATGAGGTTTTACGTGCTACCTCTTGTTCAAGTATCAGGTTTTGTTCATCAAGTTTATTGTTAGCGGATATAATGTTGCTTTGGGCTAGGGCGAGTTTGTCTTTATACGCCACCAGTTCATCAATTAAATTATTATAGGCGTTTTGCAGAATGTTTAATTCGTTATTCTCATAGTTAATTACGTGCAATTTAGAGGCTTCAGGGTCATCGATATCAAATTGATTAATTTGTTCGGTTAGTGCGTTAAGTGGATTGGTCAAAAGGCTTGAAAAAGCTAAGGAAAATAACAACACCAGTGCGGCGGTTTTCACCATGGCATTACCAATAAGAAAATAAATACCTACCTGTATTCGGTTAAAAATGACCTCATTACTGGATAATAAGGTCACTGAGCCAACTTTAGTAGTGCGACCTGAAAATTCAAAAATTAATGGAAAGCCATGACCAAATAATCCTTCGCTGTGGGAGCTAACACTAAAATATTCAAGGTTGTTAACGTCATCGCGAACTGACTCAATATAAAGCGTTTCTTTATCAGCTGTTAAGCCTAATTGGGCGATAATGAGATTGTTTTCATCGGTAACTGTGATGCCTTTAATCATTGGAATAGCAATTAAGCCTTCTGCAATAGATATCGCTTGTTGGGTATTTAGTTCCCATACTGCTCGGGTTAGACTGCCACTAAAAGTTTTTTCTAGGGTGAGTAATTCATTGGCAATGTGATTTTTGGTATTGATGTATTCGGCACCAATTTGTACACAAGTAACAATAAATGTCAGAACAAAATATAATGACAATACTCGTGTAAGTAACTTTCGTGACAGGCTATTTGATTTCATTAAAGTTTTCTTTTGTTAGTGTTACTTTATTTTGCTGTTTTAAAGTAGTTTAACGTTATTATAAAGTTAACAACTTTAATTAATAATTTGAGTGATAAATCAGCGCTATGTTTTCAGCATAATTCATGCGATAAAAAGGGAACAGCGTTAATTTACCGCAAAAGCACTATAAAAGCTCGATGTAGTGGTTATTAAGCATTAATACAAAGTGTTTGTTTTGGCATAATGGTGAGAAATTATTGCTTGATGTCACAATAATGTCATAAAGATTAGGCAAACTAAGCTCAATTATTTTTAGCTATATTAATTTCTTAAAGGTATCAACATGAAACATACTTACAACAAAATCGCTGTCGTTTTATTGTCTTCTTTATCATTGTCGGCATTTGCAGCTGATGTTGAAGTTTACGGCAAAGCAAATATTTCACTGCAATCTTCTGATGAAGGTGAAGGGTCATTTACAGAAGTAAAAAGTAATGCTTCACGTATTGGACTTAAAGGTACACATGATCTGGGTGACGGCTTATCTGTTATCTATAAAGCAGAGTTTCAGGTTGACTTAGATGGTGATAGTGCAAAAGGTGATAGTATTACTGATCGTAACCAGTATGTTGGCTTAGCCGGTGGTTTTGGTGAGGTTTTATTGGGTAAAAATGACACTATGCTTAAGCAATCACAAGGCAAAGTTGATTTATTTAGTGATTTAAATGGTGATATCAAAAGTTTATGGAAAGGTGAAAACCGCATGGCGGACACACTTTCTTATAAATCACCTAAATTTAATGATTTTCAATTAGGTGTTACTTATATCGCTGAAGATGCGGTTGACGCAGTAAATGGTGTTTCAGTTGCCATATTTTACGGTGATGCAAAACTGAAAAAATCAAAAGTATTTGCTTCAGTTGCTATTGATTCTGATGTCAAAGGTTACGATATAATGCGTGCGACGATTCAAGGTAAAGTCTCTGGTGTTGTCTTGGGCGCCATAGTGCAAAGCCAAGAAAAAATAGATGGTACTGGTGAAATGGATGGTTTCATGGTGTCGGCTAAATATAAAATGGATAAAATAACCTTTAAAGGCCAATATCAAGCGGCTGACTTTAAAGGCGGTGATGATAAATCTGGTATTACTCTTGGTGCAGATTATTCACTAGCTAAAAGCACTAAGCTATACACTTTTTACACAACTTTTGATATGGACAGTGGCGAAGACCAAAATTACTTAGCCGCGGGTATCGAATATAAGTTTTAACCATGGTAGTTGTTTATACATTAATGATAAAAAGGCGCTTTGTGCGGCTTTTTTCTTGCCTAATTGTTGGGTATCGATGATCATAACAACAATAACAAACAGATTAATTTTGCTAAGGGTTTAACAAATTAACCCAATGGTAATAATTCTATCGTTGTCATGAAACTGTCACAATAATTTATCACAATGTTTGCTATACGATTAGGCGATTAGGAAGGATACATGAGTAGACAGATTTTGGTTGTTGAAGACGAAGCGGCAATAAGAGAAATGATCATCTTTGTTTTGGAGCAAAATGGTTTTAACGCCATCGAGGCTGAAACAATAGAGGAAGCACAAGCTAAAATTAAAGAACCTTATCCTGATTTAATTTTATTGGATTGGATGTTACCAGGTGGCACAGGTGTAAAGTTAGCAAAATCATTAAAACAAAATGAGTATACCCGTACCATTCCAATTATTATGCTAACCGCTAGAGCAGACGAAGACGATAAAGTTAAAGGCTTTGAAGCAGGCATTGATGACTACGTAACTAAACCTTTCTCACCGAAAGAATTAATTGCCCGCATTAAGGCGGTTATTCGCCGCGTCACGCCCACAGCGTTAGAAGAGACCATTGATTTTCACGGCATTACCTTAGACCCAGTAGCGCATCGCGTATCAATAAATAATAACAATTTAGACCTTGGCCCAACAGAGTTTCGTTTGTTACATTTTTTCCTAACCCATACTGAACGGGTTTATAGCCGAGAGCAATTACTAGACAATGTATGGGGCACAAACGTTTATGTTGAAGACAGAACGGTTGATGTCCATATTCGACGTTTACGTAAAGCTATTTCTGGTGACGGCCATGAAGATTTTATTCAGACGGTACGGGGTTCAGGTTATCGCTTTTCAGGCAAAATTCAACCCTCAGGTTAATGACTAATTTATGTTTTTTCGCATTTCAGCTAGAACGCTTTTTACCCGTATTGTCAGCGTAATTATTGTCAGCGGCTTTATTGGCTCTTTGTTTGGTCAAACATTTCTTGCTGTCAGCATTGTCTCACTATGCCTGCTTGCTTGGCATTATAATCACTTGTTTAAATTGATTAAGTGGCTGTGGCAAGGGAAATCAATAGCACCACCACAAGCTAATGGCATTTGGGGCAGAATATACGATGGTCTTTATCGCCGTATTCGCAAACAGCGCTTAAAACAGAAGCAGCTCAATGAACGTATTCGAAAGTTTCGTGATGGTGCTGAAGCCTTGCCTGATGCAGCGTTAGTGCTATCAACTGAGCTGATCATCTTATGGGGTAATAAAAAAGCTTCAAAGCTTTTAGGGGTTCGTTGGCCCGATGACATTGGTTTACGTATTGACAATTTGATTCGATTTCCAGAATTTTATAAATACCTAGGTGATGGCGACTACAATAGCCCTTGTTTAATTACTTCACCGGTAAATAACGAGTTACAGCTTGAACTGCGTATGATGGCTTACGGTAGTGATCAAATTTTATTATTAGCGCGTGATATCAGTAAAATACAACGGTTAGAGGAAATGCGCCGTGATTTTGTTGCTAATGTATCCCATGAGCTAAAAACGCCTCTAACAGTGGTACGCGGTTATGTTGAAATGGTACAAGCCAGTGAAACTGCTCTGGACCCACATTGGAAAAAAGCGTTTACCACGATAGAAACACAAGTGTCACGAATGGATAGGCTAGTTGAACAACTTTTAGTGCTATCACGAGTCGAGCATAATGTTGACGCAGATAATCATCAAGAAGTTAATTTGTCGCGCTTAATCTTAATGGTAATTGAAGAGGTGCAGTGGCTAAATCAAGACAAAAACCATAATATTAACCATGATATTAACCATGATATTGCGCCAAATATAAGTATTAATGGCAATGAACATGAATTAAAAAGCGCCTGCTTGAATTTAATTTCAAATGCCATTGCCTATACTCCGGCTAATGGTATTATTGATATCAGGCTTCGTAATGACGGTAATAAAATACGCTTTAGTGTTAAAGATAATGGCCCCGGTATTAAACCTGAGCATGTTAATCGTTTAACCGAACGCTTTTTCCGTGTTGATAAGTCTCGCTCACGAAATACGGGTGGCTCTGGGCTCGGTTTGGCGATAGTTAAACATGTGTTGAATCACCACCACGGCGAGCTTTCAATTGAAAGTGACTGGCATCAAGGTAGCGAATTTATTATCTATTTCAGTCCTGAAATCGCTAAATAATACGCTTATTAATATGTTGTCCGCATGACTAAATCTCATTGTTGGGTTATTTTTCTATCTTAAGATTCAAATAACTTATCTAAGAAGAATAAAAGCCATTTGTAATTAATTTTACATTTATTGTCTGTATAGTTTTGGCTATCCAATCTATCACTTAGCAAGGCTCAAACACTACTCAAACACCATATATTTTGTGCCGATACACTTGCTTAGCAAATCAGCTTTAAACATAAAGCCTACTAGGGCTTTGGTGTTTTTACGGTAAATAAAATGCTTAACCTAGTACTCAAAAGCCCAGCCTCGACAAATAAACTTAAACCTGATGGACTAAAGCCGCCCCTACACAGGGCTGCAGGTGATAATATAGTTTTGGTAATTGTTTGCTTTTAACTGAAAGCTGACAGCTATTGCTTTTCAACAGACAGCTTTTTTAGGCTTGTCATACAAGTGTCACAAACTTTACTTATTATTGTCACATTCACTTTCTATAGTGTTGTCAAATTAATTAGAGTTCTCATCGGAGAGTAACATGAGTTTAAAAAGTACATTAGGCGTTATTGGTTTATCAAGTCTGATCAATTTTTCTGCATTTGCAGTTGATAATGAGTTACCAAGCTATAAAAAAGTCAGTGGTGTTTCAGGCAATGTTTCGTCTGTTGGTTCAGATACCTTAGCTAATATGATGACATTTTGGGCGGAAGAGTTTAAACGTATATATCCTAATGTTAATGTGCAAATACAAGCGGCAGGTTCATCTACAGCGCCACCGGCATTAACCGAAGCAACATCTAATCTCGGCCCGATGAGCCGTAAGATGAAGTCAAGTGAAATTGAAGCGTTTCAAAAGCGTTATGGTTACAAACCAACGGCCGTTCGAGTCGCTATTGATGCTTTAGCTGTGTTTGTTCACAAAGACAACCCGATAAAGGGTCTTCGCATAGATCAGGTTGACGCTATTTTTTCAAATAACCGCAAATGTCGCGCTTTAAAAGATGTTGAACGCTGGGGAGATCTAGGGTTAACAGGTGATTGGACTGCTAAAGATATACAATTGTACGGTCGTAACTCAGTGTCAGGTACTTACGGTTACTTTAAAAAAGAAGCACTATGTAAAGGAGACTTTAAAAATAGTGTTAACGAACAGCCAGGCTCAGCATCGGTTGTACAATCGGTTTCTGCCTCATTAAACGGCATTGGTTATTCAGGCATTGGCTATAAAACCTCAGGCGTTCGTGCATTACCATTGTCTAAAAAAGGTGAAAACTTTATTGAAGCTAATATGGAAAATGCAATTTCTAAAGAGTATCCATTATCACGCTTTCTATATGTTTACGTTAATAAGCACCCGATCAAACCTTTAGCACCTATGGAAGCTGAATTTTTGAAAATGGTATTGTCAAAATCCGGTCAAGACATTGTAGAAAAAGATGGTTATATTCCATTACCTGCATCAGTTGTTGTAAAAGAATTTAAAAAGTTAGGTTTATAAACACTAGCGTATAGAAGCTTAGCAAATAAAAAAGTCCGCAATCAGCAATGAGTGCGGACTTTTTATGTTCAGGACGAACAGTATGCTGCGATCACATGGATGTGAAAGAGCAGCTATGTTCAGGACGAACAGTATGCTGCGATCACATGGATGTGAAAGAGCAGCTATGTTCAGGACGAAGTGTATGCTGCGATCACATGGATGCGAAAGAGCAGCTATGTTCAGGACGAAGTGTATGCTGCGATCACATGGATGCGAAAGAGCAGCTATGTTCAGGACGAAGTGTATGCTGCGATCACATTGCTGTTCTTTGCCATTTCGGTCATTACTCTATGTATTATGCCACGGACTTACCTTTAGATAAGAACATAGCACACGGGTATTAATAGAGACCTTAAGTCGATATGAAAGAGTAATAATATTTTGTACAGCAATATGAAAATAAGCTAAGGCATTGCTAGCATGTTGGGTAATAATGAATTTTCTAGTGAGAAATATCTACCATCAAGTCATCAGCGAGGTTTTCAAGCGCATCAATCATCGAGTCGATGTCTTTTTTATTAGTCGCAATAGTGACTTTTGCTTTGAATAGTTCATGGCCGGCATGTGGAGCGCTTTCTTGTGTACTCACCAGTTTAAGTAAATTACCACCATGATGATGAATAGTAGAAGATATTTCTTGAATTATACCCGCTCTATCGTTTGCAGTTAGTTCTAAAACAAGCAAGGTTTCAGGTACTGAATCACTAGGTTGCACGTGTTCTATTTGCATTTTAAAGCCAGTTAAGGCGGCGAGGTCACTCGATAATGCTGCTGAGCTTTCGGGTGCAACTGCAATGTCGATCACACCGGCAAAAACACCTGACATGTGATGTAAACTAGACTCTTGCCAATTGGCTTTATGCTGACTGATAAGGTCAGATAATACTTTTACTATGCCAGGGCGATCTGTTGTGATGAAAGATATAATAAGATGATTCATAATAAATCCTTTGAAAAATTAGTTGAAATTGAGCGTATTAATTAAGGTCGAGTTAGCTGAGATAGTTCTTTATGAAATTGCTTATCGTCTGCAAGGTTCAGTTCAATTAAGCGCCGTAATAAACTGACACTGTCAACATCAATACCATTGCATTGCACACCTATTTTATTGCTTTCTTGATGAGCAACGGTGACTTTCATTATGATTTTGGCGCCAAAATCATCTAATTTAAGTGATAGTAAACCCAATTTTTTTTCGAGGAATAGGCCTTTAGTATCAGTAAAAAGTAAAACGCCTTTTAATGATATATCATGAATATTGACATTAAATACTTGCTGCTCTATTGCTAATTCTGCCGAGATAGAAAAAAGAATACGTGTAAATTGGCGTCTATTCTGCATTGAGTTTAATTATCAAAAAGTGATTTACTCAGCATAGCCCGATTTCAATAAAAAGGCACCTTAATTAATTTATTAAGGTGCCTTTTACTTGTGGTTAACTAATTAGTTAACCTATTTTTTTATATTTTATTCGATGTGGTTCAGCGGCTGCTGGACCATAAGTTTTCTTCAACCATGCTTCGTATTCTGTATAATTTCCTTCATAAAAGTTGATGTGGCCTTCATCACGATAATCTAAAATATGGGTGGCGATGCGGTCAAGGAACCAACGGTCATGAGAAATAACCATGGCACAGCCTGGAAATTCTAACAGCGCTTCTTCAAGTGCACGCAAGGTTTCAACGTCTAGATCGTTGGTGGGTTCATCGAGTAGTAATACGTTACCACCTGTTTGCACTAATTTGGCTAAATGAACACGGTTACGCTCACCACCAGATAAGTCACCAATGATCTTTTGTTGATCATTACCTTTAAAGTTAAAGCGGCTAACGTAAGCACGACTTGGAATTTCAAAACTACCAATTTGTAAAATTTCATGGCCTTGAGATATTTCTTGGTATACGGTTTTACTGTTGTCCATGTCATCGCGAAACTGATCAACACTAGCAAGCTTAACGGTATCACCGAGTTCTACATGACCAGAGTCTGGCTGTTCAGCACCTGACATTATTTTAAATAAGGTTGATTTACCAGCACCGTTTGGTCCGATAATACCGACAATAGCACCTTTAGGTACACTAAAGCTTAAGTTATCAATGAGTACTCTATCCCCAAAAGATTTGGTTAAGTTATTAACATCTAATACTTTATCGCCTAAACGAGGCCCTGGTGGGATGTACAGCTCATTTGTTTCATTACGTTTTTGATGATCTTGGCTGTTAAGCTCTTCAAAGCGTGCCATACGGGCTTTGCTTTTTGACTGACGCGCTTTTGGATTTGAGCGTACCCATTCAAGTTCTTGTTTAATGGTTCTTTGCAAGGCACTTTCAGTTTTACTCTCTTGCTCTAAACGGGTGTTTTTTTGCTCTAACCATGATGAATAATTACCTTCATAAGGAATACCATATCCTCTATCAAGCTCTAGAATCCAGCCAGCGACATTATCTAAGAAATACCTATCATGAGTAATAGCAACGACGGTACCAGGGTAGTCATGTAAGAATCGCTCTAACCAGGCAACAGATTCAGCATCTAAATGGTTGGTGGGCTCATCAAGTAGCAACATATCAGGTTTTTGTAATAACAAACGACAAAGTGCAACACGACGACGTTCACCACCACTAAGTACGCCAATTTTTTGTTCCCATTCAGGTAAACGTAAAGCGTCAGCGGCGCGCTCTAAGACGTTGTCGATATTGTGGCCGTCTTGGCTATTGATAATATCTTCTAATTGCCCTTGCTCCCTTGCTAAAGCGTCAAAGTCGGCATCAGGTTCTGCGTAGTCTGAATAGACCTGGTCTAATCGTGCTATGGCATTTTTTACTTCAGAAACGGCTTCTTCAACAATTTCACGGACAGTTTTTTCTTCGTCTAATATTGGCTCTTGTGGCAAATAACCTATGTTAGTACCTGGAAGTGCTTTTGATTCACCTTCAAATTCGGTATCAAGACCGGCCATAATACGCAGTAAAGTGGATTTACCTGAGCCATTGAGACCTAGCACACCAATTTTTGCACCAGGAAAGAAAGAAAGCGAGATGTCTTTTAAAATTGTGCGCTTAGGTGGAACTACCTTGGAAACGCGGTTCATCGACATGATGAATTTATCGGGTAATGGTTGTGCCATGAAAAACCTTTTTGAGACTGTGTTAGTAATGTCACTATTCTAGGTTAATAGCTACCATGTTGGCAATGAGGTTTTATTGGCTTGATGTCGTTAAGTTAAAAGCTATCTGTGTTTGGCATCACAAATTTATCGCTTGGGTTTTAATGTGCTTCAGACTTTGTTGATTAGTTAATTAAATATACGTGATTTCTCCCCCGAGACTTAGCTTGATATAAAGCACTGTCAGAGCGGGCATAGAGATCTTGAAAGCAATTGTCGTTGGCTTTTAACACCGAAACTCCCAAACTGATTGTTATTGATAACATAATATTTTTGTTAATCAGTATTGGGTTTTTATCTAATAAATCGCGTAATCTTTCTGCGGCTTGCAGGCTTTGAGACAGGCTGATGTTGGGTAGTAATATTGAAAACTCTTCTCCGCCTATTCGGGCAAAAATATCTTCGGCTCTAATAGTGGGAGTAATGAGTTGCGCAATTTTGATTAACACTTGATCGCCAACGGGGTGACCATATTGATCGTTAACAGCCTTAAAGTGGTCAATATCTAACGAAATAACCGCCAGTGCTTGTTGGTGTCTTTTTGCTCGGTTGAACTCTCGATTAGCATTATCAAAAAAATAACGACGGTTGTAGATACTCGTCAATACATCGGTATTAGCCAGTTGTTCAAATTTTTCTTTCAGTTGATATAACTCAGTTACATTGGTGGAAAAGGCTATCATAGTTCTCATATCACCTCTTAATTGAAAAGGTACTTTTATGCTAAGGTAATGCTGCGTTTTTTTGTCAGGTGACTCTAATGTTTCGTTGATCACTACTTTTTCGTTGCGTTCAAATGCGAGTTTGTCAGTTTGCCAAAAATGATCGGCATAGCTCGGCGAAACAACATCGGTATCAAGTTTACCAATAATTTCTTCTGCCGGCAGACCAATAAGTTCTGCTACGCGCCTATTAACATATCGGTAGCGGCGTTTAGCGTCTTTCATGTAAATGTAGGCATCAATATTATTTAAAATAACGTCAAATAAATGCTTTTTATCTTGGTTATCCTCTTCTAGTGATTTTTGTATAGTAATATCTGTCGACATCCCTGAAAGACCAATGATTTCACCAATCTCATTGAATATAGGATTTTTAATAGTTTTATAGGTGTGAACTTTACCGGTAGATTTAATCAGATTACGTTCTTCAAAAACTAACGAAACTTTATCAAAAATAATCTTACGATCGTTTTTAACCAATTCATCAAGCACATTTAAATCAAAAAAGTGGCTATCATCTTTACCTATAATATCTTGAACAGAGGTTTGAAATAACTCGGCAACATCGGCATTCACATAGGTGTATTTACCGGTTAAATCTTTGCAATAAACATAGGATCCAATATTATCGAGCACACTAGTCATTTCATGCACTTGTCGCAATAAAGCGGCTATATTTTTTTTATTGGCCATACGTACATCCCATCACTATTATTCAGTTTAATACCAGAATATCCCTCTGAGATTTAATCTACAGGTTTTTATAATAATAGTTAACTTATTTATTACAATTTATTTACAGTTCAATACTCAAAACAGGTGTTTAATATCTGCTTTATGGCGTTAGGTTAAGTGTTTATCAGATGTATTATATTGAAATATATATTGAAATTTAAATTCACTCATTTACACACTGTTATACTTTTTTAGTCTGTATTTAAGTGACTCAATTTAAAAGGTTAACTCGTCTTATTAATAACGTCTTATTAAAGGTCATTTGTTAAGCACTATTTGCTAAACAGGATTGAATGCAATTAACGATAAATAGCTATTAGGTAAATATTTAGCGCAGAAAGTCATTGAGTTGGCAGAGCAGCAAAGTGATGTTTTGCTGCTCCAATGACAACGAATGTTATCTAAACGCTGTCATGAGCAGCCAACTTTGGCGAGCTTTGCTGAAAAACGTCCAGCATGGCCTAAACACAAAGCGGGCTTTTCGATGTTATCTTGTAGCTCTTATTGTAGCTCTTAAATTTTTATAGCGGTTTTACTGTCTATTGCATTAGAGCGAGTAATACAGATTGGGTATTATTACTTGACGTTTTCTTGATTTTTTCGACGATACTGCTCCGCAACGACCTTGATGACATCGCGCCAAGTAATAACACCAATAGCACATTTATTTTCATCAACAACAGGCAGGCAAGATATTTTGTGATCATGAAATAGCAATACTGCTTCAGATAAGCTGACATTTTCTGCTGTAGTGATCAGCTCTCGAGTCATGATTAAATGCACTTTTTTATTTAATATAAAACTATCTTGTGGGGTTTCTTTACGCGTACCTGTCGTAGGGCTTAAGTTTTTCCATAAATCACGGTCGGTAATAATGCCTTTTAAGATGGTTTTATCTTTGATCAAAATATGATGTATATTATGTTGATCAAACAATTTTTTAGCACTCTCTAGGCTGTCATCTAACTCTAATGTTATTAAATCACGTTGCATTACTTTACTAATATTCATGTATTTATCTTTATCCTTCGGTGCAATTCACGGTTATTTTAATGGTTGAGTGAGATAAAAACAACTTGTCATAAAACTGTCATGTTGCTGTCTTATAATCTCGACAGTTATAAAAATTATCATAGTTAAAGGTGTTTTTAAGTGGCCATTGCTTCTAAATCAGCAAACTATCGCAAGGTGAAAAATTCATTAGCAAAATGGATGATTACCTTAGGCGGTATCAGTGTTTTATTTACGCTAGTCTTAATATTCATGTATTTACTCTACGTAATTAAACCTATCTTTGAATCTGCAAAAGTTGATGTAACAGCAAAATTTGTTATCAACGAAGAATATAAAGTGCTAGCAACAGGCGTTGATGAATTAAAAGAAGTTGCCTATAGCATTACTGAACAAGGCAAGATTAACTTTTATCAATTAGTTGATGGTGACGGGCATAAAGCCGGTGAAAAAATACTCTCTCAATCATTGGTTGCTGATGGCGAAAGCCTAACGCAGCTGATTAATGTGGGTCAAAAGCAAAAACTATTAATTGACAGCGCTGGCAATGTTCAGCTTATTGTACCAAGTTTTACTGCTAACTTTACCAGTGGTAAAAGGGTCATTATTCCTAGTATTCGTTATCCGTTAGGTAAAGAATATTTACCCATTGATGAAAATAACGCAACAATTACCAAACTGTCGTTCGCTATGGATGATGAAAAAGCCATTTTCGTTGCTTTTACCCAAGATAATCGCCTGATTAAAACTACTTTGTTAGCTGAGGATGACTTTAATTACGACACTGCGTATGAAGTACAATATCAAGAAATCGACTATGGGGCTAAGCAGGTTAATGATATTTTGGTCTCGTCAGGTTTGTCTATGGCGTTTATTCGCCAAAATGATCAAGTTGCTGTGTTTTCATTAGATGATGAAGCCGAGCTAAAAGCGACTATTATTCCGCAGCTGGCACAAAATAAATCAACACCTAATCATATTACCACCATGGCGTTATTATCAGGTGGAAGCTCAATTTTATTGGGTGATGACAATGGCTCAGTCAGTCAATGGTTCGAAGTCGCCACAGATGAAGGGCGTGAGTTTAAAGAAATCCGACGTTTCAAAGTGAGTGATAACGAACCGGTAACAGCCATTTATACCGAGCAATATCGTAAAAGTTTTTATACTGAGACACCATCAGGTGAAATGGGTATGTTTTATACCACCAGCGAAGCAGATTTATGGCGTGGTAATTTACACCAAGGCAATGTTCAAGCGCTTTCTATCGCACCTCGTGCCGATGGTTTAGTGGTATTTTCGAACAACGAGTTGACTATTTTCTCTGTTAAAAATGAACACCCAGAAGTTACTTGGCAAGCACTTTGGCAAGAAGTTTGGTATGAAAGTTATCCTGAACCTGAGTTTATTTGGCAATCTACTTCTGGCTCTGATGATTTTGAAGCAAAATTTTCTTTGGTGCCTATTTCGTTTGGTACCATTAAAGCCGCATCATACGCGATGATGTTTGCCGTCCCTATTGCCTTAACGGCCGCTATTTATACGGCTTACTTTATGACGCCAGGTATGCGCAGAAAAGTTAAACCGACCATTGAGATGATGGAAGCGTTGCCAACCGTCATTTTAGGTTTCTTGGCTGGACTTTGGTTAGCACCTATTATTGAAATTTACTTACCGGCTATTTGCTTATTGCTAGTTTTTATTCCGTCCTCAGTGTTTATTACCGCTTTCTCATGGCACAGATTACCTCGAAAATATAAAACACTTGTTCCTGAAACATGGGCACCTATTATTTTAATACCGGCTATTTTACTGGCGGCCTATGCGGCATTCGCGTTATCTCCTGTGCTTGAATTACACTTATTTGGTGGTGATGTTCGACAATATATTACTAATGATTTAGGTATTAGCTTTGACCAACGAAATGCTTTAGTTGTTGGTATTGCCATGGGATTTGCGGTTATTCCTACGATATTCTCTATGGCTGAAGATGCTATTTTTAGTGTACCTAGGCATTTAACCAGTGGTTCTTTGGCATTAGGCGCCACACAATGGCAAACCTTAATTAAAGTGGTGTTACTGACCGCAAGCCCAGGCATATTCTCTGCCGTTATGATGGGGCTTGGCCGCGCAGTGGGAGAAACCATGATTGTGTTAATGGCAACCGGTAATACCCCGATTCTTGATTGGAGTATTTTCCAAGGCATGAGAACACTTGCAGCAAATATTGCGGTTGAAATGCCAGAATCGGAAGTGGGTAGTTCTCATTATCGTATTCTGTTTTTGGCCGCATTTGTTTTATTTGTATTTACTTTTGTAGTCAATACGCTAGCTGAATTTGTACGTCAGCGTTTGCGTGAAAAATATAGCTCATTGTAAGGAAGGCGACATAGCATGAATAATTGGTTTAAGTCTGGCTCTCCTTGGGTGTGGTTGTCAGCAGGTGGTGTTAGCATCAGCCTGATATCGGTTTTAGGTTTATTGGGGCTAATTGCCTGGCGTGGTTTAAGTTATTTTTGGCCAGCAGATATTTATCAGTTTGAAATGACTGATGAGCAAGGTAAAAATTTAACAGTTATTGGTGAAATTTACGAAAGAGAAAGTATACCTGCATCGCAGTTGGTACACCTCAATCTCAATATTGATGAGTCAGCTGAAACTATTGAGCGACTATTAATTAAAACCGGTAACCGTGAATTAGTCAGTTTAGACTTTCGTTGGATTTTAGTACCGCAAATTAATAACACCTCATTACCTGCAGAGTTAGTGGTTATTGAGCGTCGCACCCATGGTAATTTCTATGGTTATATCGAGGAAGTTATTCTAGATGGTCAGGCGGTAGAACAAAATAAAATGTTACAGCTTGTTGAGCGAGTTAGTGACTTTCAAGCTGAGATGGAAGACCTACAAAAGTCTGATATTGGCGCCATTAACTATCAAATTGAACGCACGCGTTTAAAAGAGCGCAAGCATATACTTGATAACACGCTTACTACGCAATTGCAGCAAGAGTTGAAAGATAAAGTGGTGGGCTTAAAGGCTGATTATAGTGTGCTAGAAGAGCAGTTGATGGCTTTACGTGAGAAAATCTCCCGTGACCAAATTATTGTGCGCGCTATGGATGGACAAAAAGTTACCATTAACTTTGAAGATGTACTACAGGTTACCTTTAATAATAAACTCAATGTGTTTGAAAAGCTGAAAATGTTTTTTAGTCAAATTGGGGCATTTGTTAGCGATGATCCGCGTGAAGCAAACACCGAAGGTGGTGTATTTCCTGCGATATTTGGTACGGTATTAATGGTGTTGTTAATGACAGTGATTGTTTCGCCATTGGGTGTTGTTGCCGCTATTTATTTGCATGAATACGCTGGTAACAATGCGCTAACAAAACTACTACGCATCGCTGTTATTAACCTTGCAGGTGTACCCTCTATTGTTTATGGGGTATTTGGTTTAGGTTTCTTTGTCTATATGGTGGGGGGCAGCTTAGATGATTTGTTTTATGCTGAAACACTGCCTAGTCCGACGTTTGGTACACCAGGCGTGATGTGGTCAGCGCTTACCTTGGCTATTTTAACCTTACCTGTGGTTATCGTTTCAACTGAGGAAGGCTTATCGCGTATTCCTTCTGCTATGCGACATGGTAGCTTAGCCTTAGGCGCCACTAAAGCTGAAACCTTATGGCGTATTATTTTACCTATTGCGAGTCCGGCGATTATGACCGGCATTATTTTAGCCATAGCACGTGCGGCAGGTGAAGTTGCGCCATTAATGTTAGTTGGCGTGGTGAAAATGGCGCCAAACTTACCCCTTGATGGTAACTTTCCGTTTTTACATTTAGACCGTAAATTTATGCACTTAGGTTTTCACATTTATGACGTTGGCTTTCAAAGCCCCAATGTTGAAGCGGCTAGACCTTTGGTTTATGCCACGGCATTATTATTAGTGAGTATTATTGTTGCTTTGAATATAACTGCGGTCTCGATTCGTAATCGCTTGCGGGAAAAATATCGTATGTTAGATCAATAAGCTCAGACGATAAAAGCAAGCAATTTAAAAAATTAAAAGATGCACGGGAAGTAATTCCTATCTATTGAATAAGATTTAAAGAGAATACTATGATTTCTGTTACCCCAAAAAAATTATCAGAACACAGGGTTAAGCTCGATCTTAATAACCTGTCGCCAGAGCAAGTGGCGTTAGAAATTAAGAACCTAGACTTATATTATGGTGACAAGCAGGCATTACAAAATATTTCAATGTCGATTCCTAAGGGGCAAGTAACTGCTTTTATCGGACCCAGTGGTTGTGGCAAGTCAACCTTGTTGCGTTGCATAAACCGGATGAATGATTTAGTTGATATTTGTAAGATAACAGGTGAAATAAACCTTAATGGTGACAATATTTACGATCGCCATACCGATGTGGCGGCCTTGCGTCGTAAAGTAGGAATGGTATTTCAACGGCCGAACCCTTTCCCTAAATCTATTTATGAAAATGTTGTTTATGGTTTGCGAATCACCGGTGTCAACAACCGCCGTGTGCTAGATGAAGCGGTAGAAAACGCCTTGCGCAGTGCGGCGTTGTGGAATGAGGTTAAAGATAGGTTACATGAGAGTGCTTTGGGGCTTTCGGGTGGTCAGCAACAGCGTTTAGTGATTGCACGCGCCATTGCCATTGAGCCAGAAGTGTTATTGTTAGATGAACCCACATCGGCTTTAGATCCTATTTCAACCTTAACCATTGAAGAATTGATCAACGATTTAAAGAAACAGTTTACTGTGGTTATAGTGACTCATAACATGCAACAAGCGGCGCGCGTTTCAGACCAAACTGCCTTTATGTATATGGGTGACCTTATTGAGTATAGTGACACCAATACCTTGTTTACGACGCCAGTAAAAAAGAAAACAGAAGATTACATTACTGGCCGTTATGGTTAATATAAAATGATGATAAACAGAGGGGTATACCGTGGATAAATTAAATGTTGGTCGTCATATTTCTGGCCAATTTAACGAAGACTTAGAGCGTATTATTAATCATGTTATGCATATGGGTGGCTTGGTTGAAAAACAGCTAACTGACGCGCTAACATCGGTTTGTGATGCGGATGAAGCATTAGCGAAAAAAGTGCTTAGCAACGACTATTTGATTAATAACGCTGAAGTGAGTATTGATGATGAGTGTACGCGCATCATTGCCAAGCGTCAGCCAGCCGCTGGCGATTTACGTTTAGTGATGGCGATTGTAAAAACCATTACTGATTTAGAGCGCATTGGCGATGAAGCTGGAAAAATTGCTAACGTCACCTTAGAAAGCTTATCAGGTAAGCACAAAGACCTATTATCGAATTTGGATAATTTGGGTCGTCATGTATTAACTTTTTTGCAAGCCACGTTAGATGCGTTTACTCGCATGGACGTTGAAGCGGCGATTCAAGTGCATAAAAGTGATGACAAAATTGATCGCGAGTACGAAGCCTTAATACGCCAACTGATGACTTATATGATGGAAGACCCACGCTCCATCCCACAAGTGATGAGTGTTATTTGGTCAGCCCGAGCGCTAGAGCGTATTGGTGATCGTTGTCAAAATATTTGTGAATACATTATTTATTTTGTCAAAGGTAAATCGGTGCGTCATACCACACCGGAAGACTTCGAATCTTTATCTTAAATCCTTATATTAAATTAATGTATTTAGTCATAGACATTATTAGCTATTGTATGGCTAATAATGTCTATCCTTTTAATAGCACGGATAAACAATAATCATGCTATAAACAGCCGCTGTCTTGTGATAAAACCTTTGAATTCACTTTCAAATGCTTTAATATCCGCGTCGAATAAAAAACAAAGAGCTTAAGCTCCTGGAAATTAATTATGGCCAGAAACTCAATCATTGGCATATTTGCAAAGTCGCCAATTAAACCCTTAGAAAAACATATTCGAATAGTACATAAGTGTTGTAGTCAACTTGTGCCTTTTTTCGCGGCAGTGACCGAAGAAGATTGGAGTAGTGCAGGAAAAATTCGTAAGAAAATTTCTAAATTGGAATGCGATGCTGACGATTTAAAACGTCAAATTCGCTTAGAACTTCCAGGCGGTTTATTTATGCCCGTCGACCGTGCTGATTTACTAGAGTTATTATCTCAACAAGATAAAATTGCCAATCGTGCAAAGGATATTGCCGGACGTATCTTTGGCCGAAAATTAACCATTCCTACCGAATTACAAGCGCAGTTTATTGCTTATGTAGCGCGTAGTATCGACGCAGCTGAAAAAGCCGCAGATGCAATAAATGAACTGGATGACTTATTAGAAACTGGATTTCGTGGTCGTGAAGTTGATTTGGTCTCTAAAATGATCAGTCAACTTGATGAAATTGAAGATGAAACAGATGGCATGCAAATTAAATTACGTAAAGATTTACTAAATATTGAAAAAGATTTAAATTGCATAGATGTGATGTTTTTATATCAAATTATTGATTGGGTTGGCGACTTAGCTGATCTTGCCGAACGTGTTGGCGCACGTTTAGAAATTCTTTTAGCTAGAAAATAAGGCTGACTTATGGAAATTTTACTCTCTCATGGCTCTACGTTAGTCATGATCGCCGCTGCTGTAGGCTTTTTTATGGCATGGGGCATAGGTGCAAACGATGTTGCTAATGCCATGGGAACATCAGTTGGTTCAAAAGCATTAACTATTAAGCAAGCTATTATTATTGCAATGATTTTCGAATTTGCTGGTGCATATTTAGCCGGTGGTGAAGTTACATCAACAATCCGTAAGGGCATTATTGACCCCGCGTTATTTGTCGACATCCCTGAATTATTAGTCTTCGGTATGATTTCTGCCTTATTAGCCGCCGCAACCTGGTTGTTAGTGGCGTCTGTTTTAGGTTGGCCGGTATCGACTACTCACTCAATTGTGGGCGCTATTATCGGTTTTGCTGCAATCGGCATAAGCCCTGATACAGTGGCTTGGGGTAAAGTAGGCGGTATTGTGGGTAGTTGGGTTGTTACACCGTTGATCTCGGGTGTTATTGCTTTTATTATTTTTAATAGTGCACAAAAACTAATTTTTGATACCGACAAACCATTAGAACAAGCAAAACGTTATGTGCCGTTTTACATGTTTTTAGCGGGCTTTGTTTTATCGTTAGTGACCATTAAAAAAGGCTTAAAACATATAGGTTTAGATAATATAGACTTAGGTTTTTATAACTTTGAAATTGCGGGCGCTGGTGGCTATTACCTAGCGATTATTGTCGCTGTCATTGTTGCTATTATTGGTAAGTTTTTTATCTCTCGTCTTAAGTTTGATGATAAAGCGGATAAAACGACACATTACGCTAATGTTGAAAAAGTATTTGCTGTCTTAATGGTAGTAACTGCTTGTTGTATGGCATTTGCTCATGGTTCAAATGATGTTGCCAATGCCATTGGACCCTTAGCGGCTGTCGTTAGTATTGTGGATAACGGTGGTGAAATTGCCAAGAAAGCTTCACTAGTTTGGTGGATTTTACCACTGGGTGGTTTAGGTATTGTTGCCGGTCTTGCAATGTTTGGTCATCGTGTTATGGCCACTATAGGCACCGGCATTACTCACTTAACACCGAGTCGAGGTTTTGCTGCGGAGTTAGCTGCTGCATGTACGGTAGTTATTGCTTCAGGTGCAGGCCTGCCTATTTCAACCACACAAACATTAGTGGGTGCGGTGCTAGGGGTAGGAATGGCGCGTGGTATTGCCGCGATTAATTTAGGTGTAGTGCGTAATATTGTTATCTCTTGGGTGATTACTTTACCCATAGGTGCAGGCCTTTCTATTATCTTCTTCTGGATAATGAAAAGTATATTTAGCTAATAACTTAAGTATGAAAACGTAAATCAAGCCAGCAATTATGCTGGCTTTTTTATCTTCAGCCCGCTCCTCGCTTGATGGCATCAGTGCTTCTATGCACGTCGATGTGAAAGAATGATGCTGTTCAAATCTCTCAGGTATGCTCTTTTTTGTCGCATTAGTATGGCTCAGAAATTGCTCCGATATTACTCGATTGACTTAGCTCCTTGTAATAACCTGTTCGCTAATGTGCAAGAGTGATGAGGTGGGTTAGCTAATAGGAGCGCTATGAGTTGAGATAATGGCATGACTGCTGTTTTTTTATGCTAAATCAAGCAATTATCAATGTAAGTCAATAAAATGGCTTGCGAGCGAGTTTAATTCCCGATACTATGTCGGCTCTTTAAAGCTGAATACGATGTTTATCTGGTTTATTCATTTAAAGATAGTGCCTTGATAGCTCAGTCGGTAGAGCAGAGGATTGAAAATCCTCGTGTCCCTGGTTCGATTCCGGGTCAAGGCACCATATTATATTTTAGTAAAAATATAAAACCTTAACACTTATATGTTGAGGTTTTTTTTTGACTGAAATTTATCTTTGTTCTCTCTTAACGATTTTGTCGTTGTTGATGTTATGACGGTAAGTATTTTTTATCAGACATAAAAAATGCCCGCTAATCAGCAGGCATTTTATTTAGTTCGTTTGGTCTGTTTACAAAAACACTATTTTTTCTGAGCCTGTTTACTGGCACTTTTAGTGGCTCGACGCTCGGCTATTACTTGTTTTATGTCGCCGCCAATATGTTCTTCACCACGCGCTTTAGCAAGGTTGATTTGTTTTTCACGCTCCTGAAAGCCACTTTTTTGCTCGTCAGTGTATTTATCATAACAACGTGGGCAACTTACGCCTTGAATATAATGCTCGCTGGTTTTTTCTGCTGCTGTGATTGGATAACGACAGGCAAAACATTGATCATATCGACCACGCTCTAAATTATGGTTAACGGCAACTCGGCTGTCAAATACAAAGCATTCGCCTTGCCACATAGTGTCTTGCTCAGGGACTTCTTCAAGGTATTTTAATACGCCACCTTCTAGATGGTAAACTTCTTCAAAGCCTTGCTCTTTTAGATAGGCGGTGGACTTTTCACAACGTATACCGCCGGTACAGAACATAGCAACTTTTTTGTGTTTATTTTTATCTAGATTCTTCGCGACATATTCAGGAAATTCACGGAAATTTTCGGTGTTTGGGTTGATAGCATTTTTAAAGCTGCCAATTTCTACTTCGTAATCATTGCGGGTATCTATTAAGAGCATTTCGGGATCAGAAATAAGGGCATTCCAATCTTTGGGTTTAACATAAGTGCCAGCGGTAAGTGTTGGATCTATACCTTCGACACCCATAGTGACAATTTCTTTTTTTAATTTAACTTTCGTTCGAGCAAAAGGGTTGTCTTGATGAAACGAGCATTTAGATGATACGCCAGATAAACGACTGTCACTGTTAATAAAGGCGAGTACGGCGTCTATGCCCATTTGTGATCCAGCGATAGTGCCGTTGATACCTTCAAGCGCTAAAAGTAAGGTGCCTTTAACTGCATTGTCTTCCATCACTTCTAGCAAAGGTGGCTTAATAGCGTCGAAATTCTCTAAGCGAACAAATTTATATAAGGCGCAAACGGTAATGTTATTCATATTTTATTGACCCATTGAGCGAGCCTGATAGTAAGTCAGGAGCTATAGATTGAATGTTAACCTACCACTAAGGCAGGCGTGCTAATTTTACCATATATTGATAAATTGACAGCATTCTAGCAAATGTCTATTCTGGCGAATAGTGTTTACATCATTTTTGTTAAAGGCAAGTCAAGTGTGGCTGTAAACTTGGCCCTGCCACATATTGTTGACAGCTGTTTAACAAGTATATTCTATTGGCATAGCCTTTATGAGAACGCTTGTTATAATACGGCACATTGCTATTTAATAACGTGTATTGTAAACACGTATTTTACCTATTTTCTGGAGTTGTTTAGCCCATGTCTAACACCAATTTACTTAATGAAACGCATAACCCGGCTTTAACTAGCTGGGTAGAGTCTGCCAATGTAGAAAATTGTGACTTTCCAATACAAAACCTACCTTTTGCTAGTTTTAAGCGAAAAGACAGTAAAGAAGACTGTCGAGCAGGTGTAGCTATTGGTGATCAGGTTATTGATTTAAAAGCGCTATTCGCCTTGGATATTTTTGCTGGTGACACACAATTAGCACTGGAGCAATGTTGTCACATTCAGCTAAATGCTTTTATGGCGATGGGTAACCGTTTTTGGAGCGCTTTACGCCAAGCTTTATCACAAGCATTAACCCAGGGTTCAGCATTAGAAACGAAATTAGCATCATGCTTAATTGCACAAACCGATGTTGAATTTGCTTTGCCATGTCAAATTGGTGATTACACTGATTTTTACACATCGATTCATCATGCCACTTCCGTTGGCAGCAAGTTCCGTCCTGATAATCCGTTGTTACCCAATTATAAATGGGTTCCTATCGGTTACCATGGTCGTTCTTCTTCGATTGAGGTCTCTGGTAGTAACTTTAAGCGTCCTAAAGGACAAACTAAGGCACCAACAGCAACAGAGCCTTCTTTTGGTCCATGCAAGCGTTTAGATTATGAAATGGAAGTGGGTATATTCATTGGTCAGGGTAATGCTTTGGGTGAGCCTATTAGCATCGAAAATGCCGAAGATCATGTTTTTGGTATGTGTTTATTTAATGATTGGTCAGCGCGAGATATTCAAGGCTGGGAATATCAACCTTTAGGACCATTCTTATCAAAAAGCTTTGCGTCAACAGTTTCTCCGTGGATTGTAACGTCAGAAGCGTTAGCACCTTATCGGTCAACATGGACACGTGACGCAGCTGATCCTCAGCCTATGCCTTACTTAGAGTCAGAGCACAATCGAGACTTTGGTTCTTTAGATTTAAGTTTACAGGTATTAATTGAAACTGAGACAATGCGTAATGCAAAGCAAGCACCGGTGCAATTGTCGCAATCAAATTTTAAAGATTCATATTGGACCGTAGCGCAGATGGTAGCGCATCATACGGTTAATGGTTGTAACCTGCGCTCAGGTGATATGTTTGGTAGCGGTACACAGTCGGGCCCTAAACCAGAAGAAGCCGGTTCAATGCTTGAATTATCGAATGCGGGCTCAGAACCTATTCACTTGCCAAATGGTGAAACTCGTACTTTCTTAGAAGATGGCGATTGTGTCATTATGAAAGGTTGGTGTGAAAAAGCCGGGGTTGCGCGTATAGGTTTCGGTGCAGTAAGCGCTACTGTTTTAGCCGCTGATTAAACTATCCGATGATTGAACTAATAAAGCTCCTAAATTGGAGCTTTTTTTATGTTTGATTCACTATATTACTAGCTATTGAGCAAATTACTGACTGCTCCTAAAGACCACAATAAACAAAAAATAAATATTGATAACTTAACTTTAACGAGGCTTTTTACCTCAGTAAATACTGACTTTAGAAAAAGTTCATTTTTTTTATGTTTTTTTTTATTGATTAAATATGCAGATAATATTTAATTTAATACGAAAATCTTCGCACATTCTTCGCTAGTATATTTTATCGCAGCATATGATTGCTGTAGGCTGCAGCATGATTGATTGTGTTAATGTGTTTTGCATAAAGTTTGACTATCTTTGCATATTAATTATTTTTATAGATTCAACGTTAAAGGTCAGTCGAAAAGACTACTTGTAAAGTATTTCTAGCTGTTTTATAAAGCAGCAAGCTGTTTTGATTGTTTACAACAATATAAATTTTTGTGATAAGCGAAATGGGTAAAAATAAAATTATTAAATAAATATTTATTAAATAATTAATTATTAAAAACATATTCAAATATATTAGGAAGAAAACAACATGTCTACAACATTTCGTACTGGTACTTTAGCTCTTGCCATTGGCTTAGCGCTAGGAACAGCACCTAGTTTTGCCGCAGGTTTTGCCGAAGAAGCCGTAAAAAAAGATAGCATTGAACGTATCGCCGTCGTTGGTTCACGTTCAGCTCCGCGTTCAGTAGCTGAGTCTCCAGTGCCAATTGATATCATTGGTGGTGGTGAGCTAGGTAAAAACGCTTCAAGTGACATGCTTGATATGTTGGTAGGCGCAATTCCTTCATTAAATGCCCGTGCACAACCTATTAGTGATGCTGCATCACTAATTCGTCCAGTAAATTTACGTGGTTTACCTTCTGATTCAACATTAGTGCTTTTAAATGGTAAACGTCGTCACCGTGCATCTGTTATTGCTTTCCAAGGTGGTGGCATTAATGATGGCGCACAAGGTCCTGATATTTCAGTTATCCCAAGTGTAGCTATCAAGCAAGTTGAAGTACTTCGTGATGGTGCTGCTGCACAATACGGATCTGATGCAATTGCTGGTGTAATGAACTTTGTACTTAAAGATGACGCAGATGGCGGTTCAATGTCTGTGAAACAAGGTTCATATTACGAAGGTGATGGTGATCAAACGATTATAGACGGTAATGTTGGTTTACCATTTACTCAAGATGGTTTTGTTAACTTAAGCTTTCAATTAAAAAATGCTGATGCAACAAGTCGAAGTGTACAACGTCCTGATGCAGCAAACATTGCCAGTCAAGGCAATACTTCTATCCAAAGCCCAGCGCAAATTTGGGGTAATCCAGAAGTTAAAGACGATATTACATTTTTCGGTAACGTTGGCTTAGATCTTGGTAATGATAAAGAATTTTACATGTTTGGTAACTACTCTGAGCGTGATGTAACCGGTGGTTTTTATTACCGTAATCCGCACAACCGTGGCAATGTCTTCTCGGTTGATGGTGGTGAAACCTTACTTGTAGGTGATGTTGGCGAATCAGAAGGTGCAGCGCGTACTTGTGCTGTCGTTAATATTCCAAAAAATAGTGATGGCTCTGACGGTAATGTTTTAGATAGCGCTGATTACCAAGCAATGGTAGCTGATCCAAATTGTTTCTCAATGAACCAAATTATGCCGGGTGGTTATACACCACAATTTGGTGGCAACATCACAGATACTTCATTAACTGTTGGTACTAAAGGCGAAATTAACGAAGGTTTCTTAAAAGATTGGTTTTTTGATGTTAGTGGCTCGGTAGGTCGTAATGAATCTAAATTTAACTTAAAGAATACCTTAAACCCATCACTTGGTTTAGATACACCGTTAGATTTTGATACCGGTAGTTATATCCAAATGGAAAAAACTTTTAACTTTGATTTAGTTAAAGGTTTTGACATGGGTCTTGAAGAGCCAGTTAACGTTGCTATGGGTCTTGAATGGCGCGAAGAAAGCTTTGAAATAGTTTCAGGTGGAAAAGCTTCTTGGGAAGCCGGTGCTTATGCAGACCAAGGTTTTAACATTGGCTCACACGGTTTTAAAGGCTTTGGTCCTGAAACTCAAGGTCGTAACGACCGTCGCAATGTTGCCGCTTATATTGATGTTGAAGCCCAAGTAACAGAAGACTTTTTAGTTGGCGCAGCTGTTCGTCACGAAAGCTTTAATACTTTTGGTAGCACAACTAATTACAAATTAACCGCACAATTAAGACTTAACGATGAGATTTCACTACGTGGCTCTCATAGTACCGGTTTTAGAGCACCAACAGTGGGTCAAGCCAATGTTGTTAATACACAAACTTCATTAGTTGCTGGTGAGTTAATTCAAACTTTCCTTGCGCCGCCAACTAACCCATTGTCAGCGTTTTACGGTGGTAAAGAGTTAACGCCAGAAGAGTCAAAAAGTTTTGCTTTTGGTGGTGTTTATCAATATGACGACTTCTTCTTTACCCTTGATTATTACAACATTGAAGTAACTGACCGTTTAGCACAGTCAAGTCAAATCAATGTATTAGCAGCTGACTACACAGCGCTTGAAGCATTAGGTGTTGTTAACCCGGAGCTAATTTCAGCGGTTTCGTATTTTTCTAATGATTTTGACACTACCACACAAGGTGTTGATGTTGTTGCAAACTATACAATGGCATTAATGGGCGGCGATACGTTGTTATCATTAGCGTATAACTGGAATGAAACAACGGTTGATCAGTTTAATCCAGAGACGACTAATGAAGGCAAAGTTCATCGTTTAGAAGAAGGTATGCCTGATCATCGCGCTACCTTTACTGTTTCTCAATCTTGGGAAGATGTATCAACTTTTGTTCGTGTAAACTACTTTGGTGAGTATTTTGCAACGCATGCTGATGATGCTTGTGCTGTAGGTTGTTGGAACGAGATTGCTGATTCAGCGGTTACTGTTGATGCAGAAGTAAGCTACTTCTTAAATGATAGTATTACCTTGTCAGCCGGTGCTAATAACATCTTTGATCAAGAAGCACAAAAATTACCTGCTGAATCATACGGTCAGTTAGGTGCTGAATACTACGAAAGTGGACCATTTGATTACAACGGTGGTTTCTACTACGTAAAAGCAACTTATAACTTTTAATGTAAAAGTTAATTAAGTCTAAAAAGCCATATCAAATGATATGGCTTTTTTATGTTCAGGCCTCGCTCATATATGCTGTATTTTTAAACATTACTGCTGCTCGGAAAATTCTCACGCATGACGCGGTTGACTTACTTCCATGTTCGTCACTAAAGATCACTTAGTGGTTAAAACAACCAGGTATTGAGTGCGGTGGCTAACTAACCCAGTTTAGCGGTTAGTTACTTTTATGAGATAAGATGTTGCTTTATTTTTTTTTTATATAATTTTGTTGGTATTTATCTAATTCGGCAAGTCTTTGCTCTGCTATGGCTGCTTTAATCTCAAGCCCTTTCAAACCCTGTTCAACAAAAGGCTTGGCTGTTACTCGGTTGAGTATTTTAAAGCCATTGTAGAGAAATTCTTTTTGTCGGTATTCAGTTATTTCCAAGCCATAGCGCACAGTAAAGTCTGCTTGGCAACACAGGAGAAAGTCGACAAACTCTTCTGGTTTGCGCCAAACATCTAATTGATTATATAGCTTTAAAATAGTACTAGCTTCTAATTGAAATACTTTATGTGTATACAGGTGAAACTGACAAACCTTTAGCGCCAAATTTTTGTGTGCTGTTGGCACCCTTAAACGCTTACAAACTGCCTCTATCAAAGCCAACTCTGCTATTTCATGATCAGCATCAGCAGGTAAGCTGTCTGGTTGTGTTAACGACCGGCCTAGGTTATAGCAAACACTGGCAAACCGAACGGTCGTTTTTTCAGAGAGTAAAACCGCTTGTTTGAGTACCATCATAGTCTGTGATCCTGTGCAAATTTTTGCCTGCGATCTTGCTAGGTCTGGCGTATCCCATAAATCATGTAAATCAGGCCAAAGACATTTCAGGGCTTGGCATTGATATAACACTTGAAAAAAAACTTCAGGGTGAGTATCGGCTAAGCTGCTCTCCATTTCTTGCCATATTCGTTCAGCAGAAAGACTGGATAATTCACCACTTTCACTGAGTTTGGTCATTAGGACTAATGTTTTTGGTGCTATGGTAAAACCATAATCGTGATACCTAGCGGCAAAACGAGCAACACGTAAAACCCGCAGAGGGTCTTCAATAAAAGCTGGGGAAACATGGCGTAATAGGCGATTATTTAGGTCTATTTGGCCGTTGTAAGGATCAATTATTTTACCACTTTCATCCATCGCCATCGCGTTAATACTGAGGTCTCTGCGCAGTAAGTCTTCTTCAAGCGTAACGCTTGCTGATGCATCGCAATTAAAGCCGGTATAACCTCGGCCCGCTTTTTTTTCGGTGCGAGCTAAGGCGTACTCTTGTCTACTTTTTGGGTGGATAAATACTGGGAAGTCTTTGCCTACTTGTAAAAAGCCAAGGCTGAGCATTTCCTGAACGCTAGAGCCGACTACAACATAGTCATTATCAACAACAGGACGTTTGAGGAGAGCATCGCGTACGGCGCCGCCGACTAAAAAAGTGTTTAGTTGCTGTGTTATATTTGCCATTGAGCGCTATAAACCTCTGAAAATGAGTAATGTATAGGAAATTATATTGTTTAACTTTAACATAATAGCGACTGACTTTTGACATATGATTGCGTTCAGGTTAATTTTGCAGGGTCGATTCATCAGTTAAGATTTTCTATGTATACAAGTTATTTTGGTTTAGAAGAAAAGCCATTTTCAATTGCCCCAAACCCTGATTATTTGTTTATGAGTGATCGTCACCGCGAAGCCCTTAATCACTTAACTTATGGCTTAGGTGATACCGGTGGGTTTGTCTTACTTACCGGTGAAGTAGGCACGGGGAAAACCACGCTGAGTCGGCATTTAATGGCAAACTTACCAGAAAATACCCAAGCCGCTTTTATTCTGAACCCCACTTTATCTAGTCAAGAGTTGTTAGCGACCCTTTGTGATGAATTAAACATTCGTTATCGCAAAACAGGCGCAACTTTAAAAACCCTCACCGATAAAATACAACAAAAGTTACTCAAAAATCATAGTGATGATATTAATACTTTATTGATTATTGATGAAGCGCAACATTTGCAACCTGAAGTGTTAGAGCAACTCAGGCTATTAACTAACTTAGAAACTAACACCAAAAAACTTTTACAAGTGATTTTGATTGGCCAACCTGAATTACAGCAGTTATTGCAGCGTCGAGATTTACGGCAATTAGCGCAAAGAATTACTGCGCGCTATCATTTACTACCTCTGAATAGGCAAGAAGTTGAACAATATCTTAAACATCGCCTGTCCGTAGCAAAATGTTTTCGTAATATTTTTGATAAAAGTGCTGTTAGCGCTATCCATAAAATTTGTAATGGTATTCCACGTTTAATGAACTTGTTAGCTGAGCGATCTTTGATAAATGCTTATAACACTAACAATGCTGTGGTTAACCGTAAAATTGTACTTCAGGCGGCTCATGATGCCTTAGGTGATGAATTTCAAGTAAAACCTTGGTGGCAACATTCGTCGGCAAAAGCTAGCGCCCTAGTGACTGCATTAGGCTTAGTTTTAGCGCTAGGCGTTTGGTGGGGTGCATATCAACCTCAGGGGGTTGTTTTAGAGACTAAGGTAACTCGTGCGACTATAAATCAGCCAGATTCTATTGCTGAGCAGGAGCCGTTAGTTGATCGAGAAGAGCCAACTGTTGTTACTACAGCATTAGCTCAAGCAGATGGGGATACGGGTAATGATATTAACAGCGATACTAATTTTCTTGCCCTGGCTGTCGAGCAAACAACTCAGGCCAAAGCAAGTAACGCCAACCTTGAAAATGATCTTGCGGTAGCGACGACTAAAACTGTTAGTCATCAGGCAGGGTTAACTGATGATAAAGGCGATACTGAACAATATATAGCGAGTGAAAGTAGGTTAGATGACGCACAAATTGCTGTGCCAACAATTGCAAAAAGCTCAGTACTAAAGCCTAAGAAAGGGACGAGTGAAAACTTTGTCGTTAAAGCTGAAGCTGGGGTGTCTGACGAGTTATTGGCAAGTTTTCAATCAGCTATTGAGCACACCAAACAAAATGACCATGTTAGAGAAGGTGTAGTAGCAGACACTAGCGAACTCATACCGCTGGCACAAATGCCAACTTGGGTGCAAGACGGTGTGCCTTCGCTAGCGTTTGAAATGCATCTTTATGCTAGTGATGGGCAAGGTTGGGTAAGAGTGAATGGCCGTGATCGTTATGAAGGTGATTATATTAGTCGTGAATTACTGCTTAATGAAATACTTCCACAACGGGTAGTACTGAGTTTTCGAGGGGAGAAATTCACTATGTCTGCGTTATCTACTTGGCATTAGAGTAAAAATTAGCCGCAGTTTTCTCAATGATAACTCAGGTTAACCATCAGCCTTGACAGCTGATGGTTGATCTTTTTACCTACTGCCAAGCTGGCATTTTGGCTTCGTAATCTTCTATCTTAGCAATTTTATTTAACGTCCAACCCACACTGTCAACACCGTTTTCTAAACAGTATTTATGGAAAGGCGCAATAGTAAAATCATATTGTGCGCTGGCTGTTTTAACCGTACTGGCGACTAAGTCAACGGTGATGTGTTGTAGACCCTCTTTTGACTGTTGAAATAGCGTCGCTATGGCTTCTTCCGGTAATATCACAGGTAAAATGCCAATATTGATACAGTTAGCATAGAAAATATCAGCAAAACTAGACGCGATAATAACTAGAAAACCATACTCTTGCAGCGCCCAAGGTGCGTGCTCGCGACTTGAGCCACAACCAAAGTTTTCACCAGCGAGTAAAATACTTGCCCCTTGATATTGTGGCTTGTTAAGGACAAACTCAGGATTGTTTTCGTTACCCAGGTTGTCTAGGTAGCGACGGTCATGAAATAGGTGTTGGCCAAAACCTGTACGAGTGGTTTTTTGTAAAAATTGTTTTGGAATGATTTGATCGGTATCAACATTCGCCGTGTCCAATGGCACAACTAAGCCATGATGTTGGTTAAATTTTTCCATGTTATGCTCCTTGAACTTGTGAGTTGATTGAGGTTAAGTCGACAAAGTGACCTGCAATGGCAGAAGCTGCTGCTAATTCAGGGCTGACTAAGTGGGTACGACTGCCGCGGCCTTGTCGGCCTTCAAAGTTTCGGTTGCTGGTAGAAGCGCAGCGATCACCGTGCGTTAATACATCATCATTCATGCCTAAACACATTGAGCAACCAGGTAAGCGCCATTCAAAGCCGGCATCAATAAAAGTTTGTGCTAAGCCTTCAGCTTCGGCTTGTTCTTTAACTCGATAAGAGCCTGGCACAACGATAGCGTCAACCGTAGCTGAAACTTTTTTACCTTTGGCCACCGCAGCGGCGGCGCGTAAATCTTCAATTCTAGAGTTAGTGCATGAGCCAATAAATACTTTATTAATCGCAATATCGGTAATTTTAGTACCGGCCGTTAAGCCCATATATTTTAATGCCGCAATGCATGATTCACGCTCAACGGGGTCAGTAAAATCATCGGGGGAAGGCACAACACTATCAACTTGTGTCACTTGCCCTGGCGTTGTTCCCCAAGTGACTTGGGTTTTAATCTCTTTGGCTTCCAGCGTTAAGTAACTATCGAACTTTGCTTCGCTGTCTGATTTTAGTTGCTGCCAATCTTCAACGGCTTGCTGCCATACCTCGCCTTTTGGCGCGTAATCTTTGCCTTTTAAGTAGTCAAAGGTTTTGGCATCGGGTGCGATAAGCCCAGCTTTGGCGCCAAATTCAACACTCATATTACACACTGTCATGCGCTCTTCCATGGTTAAGCTCTCAATGGCTTCACCACAATATTCAACCACATAACCGGTTGCACCCGCACTACCGGTTTTACCAATAATGGCTAAAATAATGTCTTTAGCACTGATACCCGGGGCAACTTGACCTTTAACTTCAATTTTCATGGTTTTAGCTTTGGTTTGACGTAAGGTTTGGGTAGCGAATACGTGCTCAACCTCAGAGGTACCAATGCCAAATGCTAAGGCGCCAAAAGCACCGTGTGTTGAGGTATGTGAATCGCCACAAACTATAACTGTACCAGGTAAAGTTAAGCCTAACTCTGGTCCAATAACATGCACAACACCTTGGTTTTTATGGCCCATACCAAACAATTCTATACCAAATTCTTTACAGTTTTTTTCTAGTGTTCTCAGTTGATTTGCCGCGCCTTCACCGGCGGCGTTAATTTCAATAGATCGCGTTGAAATATTATGATCCATAGTCGCAATGGTGCGCTCAGGATGGCGTAGTACACGATTATGAAATTTTAAATTAGCAAAAGCTTGTGGCGAGGTAACTTCGTGGATCAAATGGCGGTCAACAAAGATCAAGGGTGTTTCATCCGCTTTTTCTTCAATGATATGACTTTGCCATAATTTTTCGTATAAAGTGGTTACCATGCTATTTTGCTCCTAATTTTTTTTGGTTATTGACGATATATTGACAGATAATATCGCCCATTTCGTTAGTAGATTTAGCGTTATGGCGTTGCTCGGCACTTAATAAGTCGCCGGTAAAGTTACCAGCATTTAGTGCCTCTGCCACTGCAGTTTCAATAGCGGTAGCAGCTTCTGCCTGATTTAAGCTATGACGCAACATTAATGCCGCTGAAAGAATTTGTGCAATAGGATTAGCAATGCCTTTACCTGCGATGTCTGGCGCTGTGCCACCAGCAGGCTCATACATACCAAAGCCTTGTTCGTTTAAGCTCGCTGAAGGTAATAGCCCCATCGAGCCGGTGATCATGGCGCAGATGTCAGATAAAATATCGCCAAATAAATTAGAACATAACATGACGTCAAACTGCGCAGGGTTACGTACCAATTGCATAGCAGCGTTATCAACATACATGTGTTCAACTTCGACACTCGGATAGTCTTTTGCCACTTCAATAACGACTTCTCGCCACAATTGAGACGATGCTAGTACATTGGCCTTATCGATAGATATAACCTTGTTACGACGCTTCTGGGCCGCTTGAAAAGCAAGGTGTGCGATGCGGCTGATTTCTTTTCGAGAATAAATCATAGTATCAAAGGCGGCTTCATCTTCTTCGCCTTGATTTTGTCGACCTTTAGGTTCGCCAAAATAGATACCACCGGTTAATTCTCGTATCACTAAAATATCAAAACCCGCTTGTGAAATGTCAGCGCGTAAAGGGGAAAGGTGTGACATGGCGCTTTGTAGTTGTGCAGGGCGCATGTTACAAAACAGCCCAAAATGACCTCGTAAACCAAGCAACGACGCTCTTTCTGGTTGTTCAGTGGGGGGTAAGTCACTCCACTTAGGGCCGCCAACCGAGCCAAATAAAATGGCATTAGCTTGTTCACAGCCCTTAACCGTACTCTCTGGTAGTGCTTGGCCATGACTATCGATAGCACAGCCACCCACATCATAATGCTCAGTGGTTATTTCGAAATCATACTGTTTGGCAACTGTTGCTAAAACTTTTTCTGCTTGGGCCATTACTTCTGGCCCAATACCGTCACCGGCTAATATTGCAATCTTCGACATAGTGTTTTTAAACCTATAAATATACTAAATTAATGAATCTAATGCTTAACTAAACTTGGTTTTGACCATCAATAGCGCCTTCTTTCTTGAACTCAGATTTTAGCTCAGTTTTTAGCTCGGCTATGGTAATCGCACGGTGAATGCCATTAAGTGCATTCACTAAGGCATTACCTGACGCTTTAATAACATCGGTATCTAAGCCGTAGCCATGAAAATTTCTCCCTTGCCACGACACAACAATGTCGGCCTTACCTAAACCGTCTTCACCTTCACCTTTATTCGAAATCTTGTAGTCGCTGACTTCAAAGTCAATATCAATAGCTTTTTTAATTGCACGGTACAGCGCATCAACAGGTCCATTACCCGTTGCTGAAACAATTTTATCTTCATCACCTAAAGCTAATTTAATGCTTGAGGTAGAAAAGTCACTACCGCCACTTTGTACATTTAAGGTCTGTAAACGATAAAAGTCTTGCTGGTCTTGTTGTTGAATATTAAAAAGTAAAGCTTCTAAGTCATCATCAAATACTTGGCCTTTTTTGTCGGCTAAGGCTAGAAAGTCAGCATAAAGTGTCTCTATGTCATAATCAGACTCTTGATAACCTAAGCTTTCCATACGATGCTTAATCACATGTCGGCCGCTACGTGAGGTTAAGTTCAATTTGGTTTTGCTGATGCCGACACTTTCTGGGGTCATAATTTCATAGGTGTTACTGGCTTTTAACATGCCGTCTTGGTGGATACCTGATGAGTGGCTAAAAGCATTGCCGCCAACAATTGCCTTATTTAATTGTACTGGCATATTACAAAGCTGGCTGACTAACTTAGACGTGCGGGCTATTTCTTGATGATTAATGCGCGTATGCACGCCTAACAATTCTTGGCGGGTTTTCATGATCATCGCGACTTCTTCAAGTGAGCAATTACCTGCACGTTCACCAATACCGTTAATGGTACATTCAATTTGTCTTGCACCCGCTTGTACTGCTGACATTGAGTTAGCTACGGCTAAGCCTAAATCATTATGACAATGCACAGAGATTACCGCTTGATCAATATTAGGTACACGATTAAATAACGTTTCTATGATACCGCCAAATTCGTTAGGTAAAGTGTAACCTACAGTATCAGGAATGTTGACTGTGGTGGCGCCGGCTATAATGGCTTGTTCAACCATACGGCATAAGTTGTCAATCGGTGTTCTACCGGCATCTTCACAAGAGAACTCGACATCATCGGTAAATTGACGTGCATATTTGATGGCGTGTATCGCCATTGCTTGGACATCAGCAAAGCTTTTTTTCAATTTTTGCTGCACATGGACATCAGAAGTAGAAATGAAGGTATGAATACGAAATTGATCGGCCGGTTTTAAAGCCTCGGCACAAGCTTTAATATCTGCTTCTACCGCACGAGCTAGGGCACATACTCGCGAATTTTTTACGCTACGCGCTATTTCTTGCACTGACTTAAAATCACCTGGTGACGATACTGGAAAACCCACCTCCATAATGTCGACACCTAAGCGTTCAATTGCATGTGCTATCTGTAATTTCTCATGCACTGATAAGCTGGCGTTTAATGCTTGCTCACCATCACGTAATGTAGTGTCAAAAATAATAACGTTATCGTTAGAAATTCCCATGTATGTTCCTATTTTTTTTGTGAAAATTTATGCTAAATAACGAGCATAAAAAAACCCGCGTTTCTCAGCGCGGGTTTAGTGTTTTATTATGTTATCTACTTATTATTTTAAGCAATAAAACCTAGCCGCGCATGGATAATGCGAGGAGGAGGCTAATTCGAGTCATATTAGTAAATTTTTTCATCGATGGTTTTGCTTAGTATTTTTATTTAATAAATAGTCTATAGCTTATTAATAGCGCAATTCTCTGGTTAATGTCAATAAAAATTTGAGTATTTAAACTAATAATCTACAAAGTCTAATGTTAGGCGTTATTTTGTCAAAGTATTGAGATTCTCACTATGATTTATACTTCAGCGTACCTTACTAGAAATTTTTGTAGTATTTAGTCGTTATTCTACTCGTTAAGTTAAGAATAAAGCTATATTTTCCAATAATTGAGTTTTCTTCTAAGCTTAAAATTACGAAATAAGTTCAGCGGCTTACGCTTCTTGGCAAATTTATTTTTTGTGAATATATTTTCTACTGCATCTATTATTCTGCAAGATGATTGACCGTCTTTATAAGGGTGAAGTTCCTCACAGTAATGGGCAATTGCTTGTTTAAGTTGAGCAGATGGCGATAGGGCAGCCACTATTGCCGTTGAAAGTTCAGATGGCGTTTTAATATTAATTAGGTAGTCACCAGGTAACGAATTATTGTAAGTGACTATAGGCTTACCCAGTAGCGAAAATTCACCGATAACAGAGGAGGTATCAGATAACAGAATGTCAGCACTTTGAAATAATTCGTTTATTTTACATGAGTTGACCAATTTTATATGTTCACATTCTAGCTGGTTATATTGCTCTATCCAATATTGCGGCATTTTTGGGTGAAATTTAATTAACCAATTATATTTTTTAGATTGAGATAATATTTTAATTTCATTAAATAAATCGCTCGCCGAAGTGAGTTTTGGGGAGAATGTTGGCGCGTATAAAATAGTTGGTTTATGGGTAGAAAAATGTTGCTTAGGAGCGGTATTAAATAACGGGTCAACTTTTGGCCAACCGGTTTCTATGACATCAAAATAGCCATGCTTTTTAGCTAATAACTTAAATCGAGATGTTGTTGACTTGCCATGGGTACAATATAAATCAAAACAGCCACGAATTTGAAAGTGACCTTTTTTTTTCCACTCAAGCCCATGAAAAATTTGTACTTTAATTCCAGGAATAAAGTTGGGAATATGATTGCCTGGTACAAAACAAGCTTCAGGTTTATAGCTAACAGCTTCAGCAGCTGAGTTTAATATGACTTCGTTATCACAAAAATTATCAAGATTAATGTGATTACCAGAGACAAACCACTTTACCTCGCCACCTCTTGCTAATATTTCTTTTTGTAATGGTCGCAAGATCTCAAAGGAGTAGTTTTCAGAAATATAAAATAGGTGACGTTTCATTAGTTGATGGAGTTACCTTTTTGTTTTTACAACTTCAATAATTTCAGTGGTCGAAATGGAAGGAGTTCGAGGTAAATAAATGACTTTACAGATATCTTCTAGGTGATCAAACTTACCTTGCCAATCATCCCCCATAACGAGTATATCTGCATTATAATATTTAATGTACTGCGCTTTTAACTCAAGAGATTGCTCAAGAAATACTTCATCTGCGCAGCGAAGTGAGCGAATAATATGTTGTCGATCATCTTCTGAGTATATGGGATATCTAGATTTTTTTTCCATATTTAGTGCATCTGAAGATACGCCTACGATGAGGTGTAACCCATGTAACTTGGCGCGTTCTAAAATATTGACATGTCCGACATGGAATACATCAAAAGTTCCAAAGGTGATTACTCTCATTAACTAGCTCCTGTAATGAGAAAATGGGCAATGCGTTCGCTGCATTTACCATCCACTTTCCCAACCAAATACTCGCAAGTCTTGGCTCTTTCAGCTTCTTTAAGCTGAGGATTATTGATGTGTAATTCTACTTGTTCTATTAACTCTTGTACATTTGTTGTTTTTGCCGCTACTTTTCCAAAGTAGGCTATATCTTTGTCTAACCGACGAGTAAACCTATACTTGAATATGCCACGGTAAGACCAACGTAGTTTATAAAAATCGCACCAAATCGCTGGCTTATTTAAGGCTGCAAATTCAAACAACGCAGAAGAGGCATCACTAATAATTAATGCTGCATGCTGCATAAAAGGTAAAATAGAGACATCACTAACATCACAAACGTATACATTATTGTAACTTTCCCAATGTGTTAATTTTTTTTGTTGCGCTTTATATTTATTTTTTATTAAAGAAAAAAAGTGTGCTTTGATAATAATATTGTATTTTTTTAAAAGCACTGGAAAATTTTTTGGTAAACGTTCAATGGAGCTAGGATAAAAAGTTGGAGCATAAAGGATTGTTTTTTTGTTTGGATCTAAGGCGAGTGAACCAATAAAGTCATTATTTTTACTACTATTCACAATAGGGTCTAACTTTGCATAACCTGTATCAATAAATTTCTTTTCAGGAAAAAGTTCTTTTAATCGTTTAAGTCTATGTTTTCCTTCAACAAATCTGTACATTATTGCTGAGTTAGATACGTCGTAGTAGCACGATTTCGGGCCAATTCCGTGCTGCATCAATGCCGTTTTAGAAGCACAGTGTATTTTGTCTAACCCATTTTCTGCATTGCCAAATATTATCCATTCAGGTTTTTCTGTCAAATAAATATTTTGAGCTTCTGCTTTATCGTTTGCCCAAAAACATGATAATTTATGTGTCTTCACGTATGCATCTAAAACATCGTTTAAGTCTGTTTGTCGATGTAAAATAAACTCACAATCAATACCCATTTTAGTCAACTCATTGTAAACGGGTAAGTATTGCGGTAGATAATATAAATGCTGTACATCAAAAAAAACGCGCATTAGTATCTCTCTTAAATTTTAGTAATGCTGGTAATTTATCCTTTTAAGACCAGTTAATGTTAGCAATAGCAATATGTAGAGTGTCAAATTCCTACCAAATATATGAAATACTGGTACTTAGAAATTTCCCACCTTGCGTATCTTCTCCGAGATTAATTGCGAGGTTTATAAATGCGCTCTTTAATGTTTTTTTGAACTTTAATTCTATTTCATGGGAGCGCTGATAACTTATAACAGACGATGAATCGACTGTAGCCGTCCTATAGAGCAAAGTCATATGTTCAATTACGGGTGTTTGCCAATCAACCCTTATGCTTGCTGCGGTGCCAGCATCAAGACTATTTTCCGCTTTTAAATTACCCCACCAATGGCCCATTTTAACCTTGTCGTTTGAGTACCCCTCGCGATATATATGATGCACATACCATTCACGATGAAATTTGGTATATTCAAAATTTATTGAGGTATTAGTGGTCAAATATGGAACAAACACACCAAAGTTTTGTGCGATATTACCCAGTTGGTAATTTTTATGTTCTTTAGTATCTTCACCCGCATACTCCCAGGTTAAACTTAAAGGAAAGTTAAACGGCGCTATATCGAACTTGTTGGTAATAGAAGCTTGTTGGTTACCAAATTCTTTAGAGCAATCTTGTAATTCGGTACCGCTGCCACCACAATTATCACTATTTACCGGATCAGTTATGCCATTCCAGACGTCTTTTATAGATATGCCGCCATCGTCTCCGGCAAACATCAAGGTTCGATTAAAACCTATAGTCCACCAATCAAGTGGTTGAAAACTAAGGTGCAAAGACATCAGTGCTGGTTTGCCTGACACGGGTGCTTTTTTGGCATCAAACTGTATGTCGTTTTGTCTTTCTAATACACCGACAGACATCTCATATTTAATATGCCAATCTGTTAATAGTTCAGGGTTACTAATAGTCACATTAAGCGCTGGCTTAGCTTGAGTCGATAATAGTAATGCACCTTCCTGCGTCGGCGATAACCAATGTTCTCGATAGCCAACATCTACTTGCAATACATCCCAGCCAAAAGAAACGTAGCTATTATTCGGTACTACTTCACCATTGAAAAATGTACCCCCACCATTAAGAATTAGGTGCTCATTTACTTGCCAAAAGCTGCTTGTTGATAGTTTGAAAGAATCGTCAACACCAAGGCCTCGCTGATTGGCCATTAAAAAATCATCTTTAAATGAGTGACTAATCTGCGCGGAAAAGTGAGTGACAGCTTTGGTTTTTTTATAACGTTTTATATAAGTATTTAGCCTTTGATATAAAGTAGGATGGCTACTTCTAATTTTGGCTAAGTATTTATAGATTGTTGCCGCATGATATGGGCGTGTTAAAATTGGCAATTTGGTTATGGTAGCGAGTTTTTCAAGCTCTAATTCAAGTAGAGGATCGGTTTTTAAGGGTAAATAGGGGGAAACGCCATTTGCCTGAGTGGTAAATGATATCAGGCAAATATTGATGACAAGTATATAAAACAAAGTTTTCAAAAGTGTTATTCCAGTATTTTTTAATTTTATTATTTTTTCACGAAAACCATAATAAAATGGGTTTAGTTAACCCCAGTTTTCCATACCTGATTTACGCTTTGAAAATAAACGCGGTAAGATCAAACCAAATAATAAACCAATACTTAATACGATTGCACCATTAAAAAACCATTGTTTTTTAATGCTAGTATCTTGATTTTTTAATTGTGATTTAGTTGCTGTTAAATCCATATTGAGTGCTGAAATACTGTTTTGCAGGTCACTACGCTCAGATTTTAATGCGTCAATTTCACTTATTGCTTCGTTGAGTTGCTGAGTTACATCACTTTTACCTGATTGAAAACTTGCTAATTTTTCATTGAGATCAGCAATAACATAACGCATGCCTGGTTTTGTTGAGACAAGTTTGCTTTCAATCCAGCCAGTGCGTTCATTATCGCTAATAATCTCGCTGTAATCATTAGCCGACTTACCGGTTAATTGTATTTTCTCACCCGAGTTTACCGTACCTTGTATACGGTAATTTTTACCCGCGCCTGAGTGCATATAAACAATTAAATCTTCAGAGATATAACCGGTAGTGGCTGAATTAGTAGACTCCTCAGCAAAAGAGAATAAGGAAGTAAAAAGTAATAGTGCAACGAATTTTTGTTTTATGTTTATCATGAAATAACCAACAGCGCCATTTAAACAGAGAATGGCAAAGATAGTAGGACTTTGCAGTAATGATAGCAAGTGGAGTCGTTTAGATTCCTAAGATTTTTGATATAAATTATTAATCATGTAAAATTAACACTACTATTGACTGTAATTGTACGAAAATACCGCTACTGCAATTAATAGGCTTGATTTATAACTAATATTGGAAAAGTATGACAACCGAAATAGAGCTTAAATATTTAGTTTTAGGCAATGACACCGTAGAAAAAATCACCCAAACACTTAATCGTGAAAATATTCACTTTAGCTATCAAGAAAAGCAACTCGCTAATTGCTACTTCGATACCCCAGAGCTGAATTTGCGACAACATGATATGGGCTTGAGAGTTCGCCGAAGCAATAGTCATATTGAGCAAACAATTAAAACCGCTGGGCAGGTGGTCGGTGGTTTACATAGTCGCCCTGAATATAACGTTGATATTGAAGATGAACTGCCGAATTTAAAGCTTTTTCCAGATGAAATTTGGCAACCGAGCCAATCGGTTGAAAATATTCAACATGATTTAGTTGCCTTATTTAATACTGACTTTAAACGTTGTACCTGGTTAATCACCGATGCCAGTGGCAATAGAGTTGAGCTAGCTTATGATCAAGGCGAAGTGGCCAGTGCTGAGAAAAAAGAGCGTATTCATGAGCTTGAATTTGAGTTGGTTCAGGGAGATAAATCTGCACTATTTACTTTAGCATCATTGCTTTTTAAAGAGCTAGCACTTCGCCCAGGCTTAAAAAGTAAAGCGGCACGAGGTTATGCACTTTGGCGCACCGAGCCAGTAATAGAAGCTACGCCACAACAAATTTTTATTTGCCACAAACGTATTGATTCAATCGCTAACGCCTTTACCGATGGACTGAGTCATGGGCTTACCCGCTTGCAAAATAGTATTGAGGCATATTTAGCAACGCCAACGTTGCATGAATTAGTGGCAGTAAAAGCAAACTTAGCGCTTATTCGTCATGGCTTTTGGTTATTCGCAGACTATTTATCGCCAGATGAATTAATGATCAGAGATGAATTAAGTCATTTTGTGCATTTACTTACTTGGGTTGATAACGCGATACATTTGCAAGAACTGACCAATAAAACTGGTAATTACCGGAAAAAACTTGATTTTAGCAAGCTGCTAATCGAACAACTTCAAATAGAGAAACGTCGTTTTCCTGATAGTGATGATATTAGCCAACTGTTACATAGTAGCCGTTTTAATCAACTGCAACTGTCGATATTACAAGGTTATTTAGCGCGAAGTGAGCACACCGTTACTGCCAATAAAGCCAATGATGATACGCTGATTAAATTTGCTCAAGATAAAATTCAATTGAGCTTAAGTGAAATTAGTGCACAGATGAAAAACATGGCTAGTTCAGACTGTCAGCAATATATTGCACAAAGCAAACTATTGTATCGCAGCTCATTAACCGGCACTTGGCTTGCTGGACTATTTGATAATGATTTACGGGATAAATTCCGCCGGCCATGGCTAGACTTACAACAAGGTATTAGCGAATTACAGTCACTGTGGATTATTCAGCTGCAATTAGAAAAACTCTCTGAACCGCCCAAAAAACTGGTACAGTGGCAGCAGAGTAAAGTACAAGGCTTGTTATTAGCATTGGATAATACTAAAGCTATTGCTATTGCGATAGAGCCGTATTGGCTTGAGTAGCACTAAGAGGCAGAATTTATCATTAGGTGTTTGATGCTTATTAATAGCGGAGCAATAACTGAGAGATAAACTCAATAATAGCCAATCAATAGCGTAAGCACTGTTATTTATTATTAATAAACTTTTTACGCAGGCCTATTGTCAAGATTTTAAGCTCCAACTGAGCTTGGCCTTGTAAGTTCAATGAACCGCAAGGTCAACCGTTAAGGTGTTTACGCTGAAGTGTTTTTAGCTTGGTGACGTTGTTGTGCTAGTGCTTGTAGCTGTTTTGATTGTTGATGCAAACTATGTCGTACTAATGCTTCTTGATCTTCTGCACGAATATGATGAAAAATTACCTTGTACTGACTTTCGCTGTCAACTATTTCACTACTGACAATTTCGCCAAGACAATAAAGCGCGGTGTTTTCATCAGCAAAAAATAACTTTAATTCAAGAAAGTCACCGGTGTTAAAGAGGTTAGCCGCCGTGGTTTTAAAAATAATGCCACCACCACCAAACTTAATGGCTTGAAATCTTGTGCTTACATCGTTTTCTTGACTAAGAATGTAACCTACCAGTAGATCCATTTTTTTCGCTTGATGCTTAAGGTAATCCATTAAATGACTAGCAACACCAGTCACAGCTTGCAGCGCGCGTAAGGCATTTTCATCGGCGGTATTGACTTCTGCCGCTATTTTAAAAGGTGCTGGCATATTTTCAATAAACTGCTGATAATTTGGCAATTGCGCTAAGTCGATAACACTAGCGTTGATGTTAAAAGTATAGTTTATGGAAAAAAACTCATCAAATTGAGCAAGTTTTGTCTGATGGTCAGCAGTTGTCATAAATAAATCACCTTATAATTTTCTTAAGTGGTCTCATACATTATCTCAATGGCTAGCTATATCTATTGAGATAAATAATCGATTATTCTAAAATGAACTAAATATCCAATATCTGGGTTAGTTTTAATCCCAATTACCAACTAATACTTAATCTAGCTCATTGCTCTTGGCATTTAGTCTCATTTATAATTGCTCACTTACTTAATGCAGTGGGCATTGTGCGTACTAGCAAGAAACACATTAACGGCACATTCACACATTTCATCAATCTGGCTATCTTGTGCGTAGATACCGTCAATAACCAAACGTGCGATACCATGCAAAGTAGCCCAAGTTACTTGCGCCAACCTTAAGCTATTTTCCTCTCTGATAATAATGCCTTGTTCTTGCCATAACTTGGTCATTTCAACTTGGTAGTTAAAAGTTGCATAGGCAATTTTTTTTAACGCCTCAGTGCTATTGTTTTCTTTCCAAATAACCCGGCCAAACATCAGTTCGTATAACGACGGGTTGCTAGTAGCAAAGCCGATATAAGCATAAACAAAATGACGATATTTTTCTTCATTAGACAGCTCTTTTTCAGAAAAAATTTCATTAACACGCTGATGCCATTGTGAAAAACCTTGCTCAGCAATCGCACATAACAAATCATTTTTATCGGTAAAGTGATGATAGGCTGCGGTGCGCGAAACACCGATGCGCTCGGCGAGTTTACGTAACGACAAACCTTCAATGCCGGCCTCTGTTACCATTTCTGTTGCGGTAATCACTAACGACTTACGCAAATCTCCATGGTGATATTTTGTTTTGGTCGCCATTAGTTAAGCTGCTTAGTGTTATTACTTATGATCAAAGGACTTTTCTCGATGGAAATACCACATTAGCAAATATTAATCCGGCCACTAATGACATGAAAATTAGAAAGGTTTGTGAGCCGATGTCAGTGGCATTTAGCATAGTTTCCCCCGATACTGCGTTACTTAAACCAATATACACTTTACTTCCTGGTACCAATACCACCAAGCCCATTAATTTAACAATACTTGAGGGAAGATTCATAATGCGTGAAAAAATACTACTGTATATACCTAAAGCAAAGGCACCAACAAAGGCACCCAGGGCGACCCCTAAATATTCAGCACCAATGATACTGGCACCAAAAGAAATATAACCTGAAATAATACCCCAAGGAGCATCTTTTTTGCGGCACTTAAATAAAATAACTAAGCTAATTGATAAGGTGGTCACTGCCGCCCATGAGGTCCAATTAGGTGTGCTAGGTGGCTGAATAAAAGCGACTTCACCCCACATCATTTTTCCCAGAGCGATACCTAAAACACCACCAAAGTAAATCTTAAATAAGATCATTAAGGCATCCATTAGCCTTGCGGTACCCGAGATCAAGTTTCGTGAGGCAAGCTCAGATAAAGCCAAGGTTAACGACAAGCCTGGAATGAACGCGATAATACTCGACAAAACTACCAAAGGGATATTAATGCTGGGATCTATTAAGGCAATAGCAGTAGCTAAAATAGCGGTCGTCATCGCGGCAATGGGTTCTAACATATCTGTGACACGGCGCGAGTGTTCTGCCCCAAAGGCAAATAAGCAAACCACAAAACCCAACAAGGTGGACCAAAAAACGTCATTCCAACTGGTGTGCATTAGCATAGCAAAAGCGCCACTTGAAGCACCAAAAGCCAGAAAGGTTAACAATCGACCATAAGGATTAGGTTTGTTGGCAATTTCATCTAATCGTTCAATGGCTTCTGATAGTGTTCGTTGACCCGAGGTAAGTTCGTCAACCAATTCGTCGGCACGAGCCAATGAACCTAGATCAAGTTCGCCGGGGGCAACACGTAAAATATGATTGTAATCTTGGTTTTCGTCATCTTCAGATAAAATAAAGGTTAACGATGTTGGGCTAATCACAAAAGAGCCAAAAACATTTAAGTTTTTTGATACATCGGCTAAATGTGCCTCCAATCGATAAGCAGGAGTACCAAATTTATGTAAAGCTTTGCCTAAACGAATTATAAATCGACGCTTATCGGTAAAGCTATCAGTGTTTGCCATGGAAATTTCGTTAATATTGAAAATAATTTTCTATGGTAAATGATTAATTTAAAAATGAAAGCACAGATGTCGGATCTCAATAAATTTGTTATCTAAAAGAACATATACATTGTTTAGGAAAGTTTGCAGATAGTGCAAATCTCGTTATGATAATTGAGCTAGCAAGAGTTTTTCTTGAAAATTCAACTGCGCTAGTAAAATTTTTCTATTGGGGTAAAAAGTGATATGACTTTATTGATTATTTTATTTTGTGTGTTTTCGGCTGTTGCCTTAATGGTGACTTTAGGACAACGTTTTGGCAAGCCAATGGCAGTAGACCAGCAGCAAAAATACGCTAAAATACTTTGGGTAGTGGTATTTATTGCCATTATTGCTGCTATTATTCGTCAGATGTTGTAATAAACTGCGTTTTGCAGCGTACTGACATTTTTATCAACACTATTTATCAACACGATTAAAAGTACCATTTAGCTTTTTTTTCTTGACTTGATATCGAACTTATTGTGATTTAGTACCACGCCAGCTCCATTGTAGTTACGTTCGTAAACTTCAATGTCAGCTGTTTTTGATTGTAAAATTATGGCTGTCGAACGTGTGCCATAGTCAGGCGATATAATAAAGATACTGCTAAGTAACGACTCCAACTCCTTACTTATGCCGGTAACCGGTAAATGTTGCTCTTGCGCCAGTTCTTGGTTTGTCATCACAGAGAATAATGCGGCAATATTTACCTTGTTACTGGTAATTAAACCTTCCAACGTATGTAGGCCTAAGGCCATTTTTGGCCAAATATCATCTAATGCGCCATTACAGATGCTATGAAAACCAGGTTTAAGGCTGACAAGTTTTTTATTAACACTATCAAATGCCTGCAAATTATTTAAGGGACCAAACACAAGATTAAAGTCGTTGTATTTATCTGACACTTGCGATAAATCTTGCTGAGTTTTAAGATCTGTGTTTTGCAATGTTTGTAGAACTAAATCACCACGAGAGCGCTTTTTAGCATCAAAACTTGTTGGTCGACGAAAGTTAGTTAAGGCGGAGAAGTCGCCTTCAGGGCTTAGGCCAAGCCAAGTCCCTTGTGCCTGCAAATCTTTACCCGCTAATATCTTTTGCTCTGGCCACCAGTGCATGTTTTGTGTTGGGCGTTGATGAAATTCATCACGATTAGCACAGATAATAACGGGGTAGTCAGGATGTTGTTCAATAGCGATAAATAAGATACACATAAAAAGGTTTTTCCCACATAGGGTGTATAAATGGTGCTAACTAATAATATCTGGAGCTTTCACTCTATGCCATCATAGGATAAGGTTTATAACAAAAATACCCTCGATATTATTTTTCAAGCAAAAGGTAGTAAAGGCTGATGTTAGCAGTTCCCGTAATTGATTTAAAAAATAAAGTATCAGCAGAAGAATGGCTACTCAGAGTAGATTTAGCTGCATGTTATCGACTGATTGCCTTGCATGGCTGGGATGACTTAATTTACACCCATGTTTCGGTGCGTATTCCGGGTACCGAGCATGTACTGATTAATGCTTTTGGTTTACGGTTTGATGAAATTACCGCGTCGAATTTAGTTAAAGTAGATATGGCGGGCAAGATAGTTGATGCAGACTGCCCGTTTGAATTTAACCCCGCAGGTTTTACTATTCATAGTGCTATTCACGCCGTTCGTCATGACGATATTTGTGCCTTGCATGTGCACAGTAATGAAGCGATAGCGGTGGCTAGTTTAGAAGCAGGCTTATTGCCTATTAGCCAATATTCAATGTTCGCACTCGCCTCACTCAGTTATCACGATTATGAAGGTTTGGCGGTCAACGACGATGAAAAGTTACGTATACAGCAAGACCTAGGTGATAAAAATTTCATGTTATTGCGTAATCATGGCGCTTTAACCATGGGCAAAACCATAGGTGATGCTTTTATGCATATGTATGATTTAATACGAGCTTGTCAAATTCAAGTACAAGTAATGTCGATGGGTATGAAGCCATTATTGGTTGATCAAAGTATTGTTGATGGCATTAAAGCGCAAGCAAACATAGTGCATACCGGACTAACGGGTGGGCAAAAAGCCTGGCCGGCGATGTTACGTAGAGTCTATAAAGAAGATCCAAATTTCGCGCTATAACCCTCAATAACATGGGTGTAGTGATTTTAGCAGCGCATTAAAAAGAGTGTAAAGAGAGCATAATGAAAGTAACTCATGTAGAAATTTTTGATATTGAATGTCCAAAACGTCCTGGTTGGAACCCAGTATTTATTCGGGTTCATACCGATGAAGGCATTTCTGGAGTGGGTGAAGCAGGTCTTGCTTACGACTGGGGTCACAGTGCTGCAGCGGCGATGCTAAAAGAAATTAGTGAAGCGATATTGATTGGTTTTAATCCTTTTAATACTGAATTATTGTGGTCTAGAATGCTACGAGAAAGCTTTTGGGGTTTAGGTGGCGGCCCGGTGCTTTATTCGGCTATGAGTGCGATAGATACCGCTTTGTGGGATATAAAAGGTAAAGCACTTGGCTTACCTGTTTATCAATTATTAGGTGGTAAAACTAATGAAAAGTTGCGCACCTATGCAAGCCAATTGCAATTTGATTGGGATGAGAAAATAACTAAGCTTATTGAACCCGCACAGTATGCAGAAGCCGCATTAAAAGCGGTAGCACAAGGCTATGACGCGGTAAAAGTTGATCCGATTGTTTATAACCATGATGGCAGTTCTTCATTTGATCGCACTAAATTGTTTACCCCAAAACAAATGCGCTTATTTGGTAATCGCCTGCGCGCCATTCGTGATGCCGTGGGTGAAGACGTGGACATTATTTTTGAATCGCATTCATTAATGGGTGCTGCTTCAGCGATTCAAATGGGGCGAATTGTTGAAGAAGTTGGCTGCATGTTCTACGAAGAGCCCGTGAACTATCTGAACTCGGCAGTTCATAAAAAAGTGGCTAACAATGTTAACGTGCCGATTGCAGGTGGCGAGCGTTTGTATCACCGTTGGGATGTAAGACCTTATTTTGAAGACCAAAGTATTGACGTGTTACAGCCTGATATTGGCTTATGTGGTGGTTTTACCGAAGCTAAAAAAGTGTGTGATTATGCTGACGTTTACGACATTCGTATTCAGGCCCATGTCTGTGGAGGGCCAGTAGCTACAGCGGCGTCTTTGCATCTTGAAACCGCGATTCCAAACTTTTTAATTCATGAGCATCATACTTATGCGATTAAAGACTGGAACCGTGAGCTATGTCTACAAGACCCACAACCAGTGAATGGCTTTTTTGAAGTATCTGAAACCCCAGGTATTGGCATTGAGCTTAATGACGAAATAGTTAAACGCTCACCTAATGTGACCGTAAATGCTTTGAAATAGCGGGTTAAACATTAGTTAAAAAGATTAGCTGTCAGTTTGAAGCTGTCAGTAAAAATAGCTGTCAGCTTTGGGTTAAAAAGCAAGAGCTGTTTGTTTGATTTTACTGACAGCTCAATACTTCAAATTTATCGCTAAATTAATATCTTTGGTATTAGATATAGTCAATGGGTAGGGCTGTGGTGTATTTAATTTCTTCCATGGCAAAGCTGGAGCTGATGTCAGCAAAACTTGCCCGTGTGATCAAGCGTTGGTAAAAACTGTCATAAGCTTTCATATCCGGCACTACCACACGCAGTAAGTAATCTACTTCGCCACTCATGCGATAAAACTCTAAAATTTCTGGGAAATCTATCGCTACCCTTCTAAACTCACTGAGCCAGTCGGGGTTGTGCTGATTGGTTTTAATGGTAACAAATACCGTTAAGCCAACATTCAGTTGCTCAGGGTCGGCAAGTGCTACGCGACCTTTAATAATGCCAGACTTTTCCATCGCTTGAATACGTCGCCAGCATGGGGTTGTTGACAGACCCACTTGGCTGGCAACATCACTCACCGACGCGCTGCAGTCATGTTGTAATATGTTTAGTATTTTTTTATCGAATGCATCCATAAGTCTTTAAAACGAAATGGTTTCACCTAGATAGAGATCAATGAGAAATTATTTTGCGGTAAACAAGCCATTATTGCGAGTTATATTTTGTATAAGAGGTTATGGGTTGCTTAGCACTTATTGAAATTTGTAAAAACGCTGCGCATTACTACAGCATAATTGCTGTAACTGTTCGGTGTTAAAGGCAAATTCAGACTCTTTTTTTATAAGCTCTGTTTTTGTCAGCTCAGTACTTATGCCTTCAGTATTGGCAAGCCAAGTCTTTTGATAGCTAGCATGCCACAAGCATAGTGGGAAATTACTGGCTAGCATCACGCGTTCAATACCAAAAATGTCAATGCACTGACAGATAATTTTATATCGCCAATTTAGTGAGTAATCTCTATCGGTTATTTCAAAACCAGAACATTTGATGAAAATATGGTCAAAGCTAGCCAAGCGTTTAAGGTTTTTTAACCAATGGGCCTGTTGCACCTTATCTTGTGTTGGCCAACCCGCGTGGTTAATACAAAGCTGTAAACGCGGTGTTACTGATAATATGTTAAGTAAACGATCAACGGCCTGATGGTTTGCTAGTGGCATTTGCAGCTCAAAAATGAGTTTTTTTTCGGCTAAGCTTACTAGGTTATCTTGGCTGTTTTTATCATTAAGAATGGCTAAAGCGTCGTCATCTAAAATATAACGAATACCGACCACACTTTGATAGCGCATTAGCTTGTCGACCTGCCGTAAAAACTTCAATTTTGGCAAGGTAATATCGAGCATTGCTATACTGCGAAAGGGCATATTACAGGTGTTTTCTAACCAAGCGATTTCGCGCCAAGGTTGCTGATTATCAAAACCGGCTTCAATGTGAACAAAACCGGCTAATATTAACGGTGAGGTTAATCTTAAGTCATGCTCAGAAAAGTTTTTAGCTATTAGGTGTTTATCTGACCAAAAAGGTGGGTTCTCTGCTCTTAACCATTGATAGTTACCTTCATTAAGAGCCAGTAAATGCAGATGGGGATCGATTATTTTCATGGGTATGTATTGTATTTATTCAGTTGGATTTAGTGCTATTGCGCTGTATAGCCGCCGTCGATAACTTGTAAACTACCTGTGATAAATTTTGCTTTGTCTGAGCCAAGAAAATACACTAATTCGGCTACTTCTTCTGCCTGTCCTACCCTGCCTAAAGGTTGCAATGTCGCTTCTTCTGCGTGCACTTTAGCTTTGTTCGCCCCTGACCTTGCACAATAATTATTAATGGCTTGATGGTAAAGTGGGGTTTCAATAGTGCCTGGGCAAACAGCATTGGCGCGAATATTATATTGTGCGTAATCAAGTGCAGTGGTTTTTGCCATTGAGGCTAGTGCAGCTTTACTGAGGTTGTAAGCAAAGGAGTTATGTTTGGCAATAAGCGCTTGATCTGATGACATCAAAATTATTGCGCCGTTTTTTTGGGTTTTCATTACGGGTAAAACCGCTTTAATAGCAGCATAAGCGCCTTTAACGTTGATATTAAAAACCCGCTCAAAATCTGCTTCACTGGTATTTTCAATAGAGCCTGAAAAATGTATGCCGGCGTTAGAAACTAAGACGTCGATAGGGCCTTTTTTGGCAATATTAGCAATGATCCGGCTAACGTCATTAACCTTGGTGATATCACAAGGGCAAAAATCACCAAAATCTGACGCGGTAATATCAAGATTAAAGACCTGATATTTTTTCGCTAAAAACAGCTTAACAATACTTAAACCAATACCCGAACTGCCACCGGTAACTAGACAAACTTTTTTCATAGCACTAATACATAAATTATTTTATTAAATAATATCGCGACGAGTGCTAAATACCAAGCCTAATAACTTATTTAAAGACAAACCAAGGGTAAAGCGATCAGTGATTGTTGTGCTGAAACTGCAGTCCGTTAACCGGTAAGCGAACACATAAAGCAAGGCATATAAGCCCAACAGAAAAATAAGCTGAACGCTGACAGCTCTTAACTGACAGCTTCTAATTAACAGCTATTCCTATATTTATTTAGCTAATTCGACTAACGCCGCAGTATACATTTTTAAATTTAAAACAAACTGTTCCATAGTAATAAACTCATGCTCTGAATGTCCGGTATATTCGGTATTGGGCATAGACGGACCAAAACTAACCGCATTGGGAAATAAACGTGAATTTGTCCCACCACCAATGGCAATAGGCTTAGCGTCTTTAATGCCAGTAAAGTGGGTAAACACCGCTAATAAGGTCTTAATATGTGGCACATCTTTTTGCACAAAAGGGTCACCAATAACATGCGCTAACTCTTTAACATCAGCATCAAATTTGTTATTCCAGTTTTGTACTGCTTGATGTATTTCATCGTTAAGTTGCTGTTTACTCTTGCCTTGCGGACGGCGTAAGTTAATGTTTAGCTCTATGCTTTCATCGTGTTGTTTTATCACGGTAGGGGAGACGGTCATTGGGCCCATAAAATCATCTTGATAAGCAATGTTACCAAATTTTTCACCTGTTAAACCTAGGCCAATATTGTCATTAATAAAATTAACTAAAGTACCGGGACCATTATTGACCCAACGTGTATTAGACAATAAATCAGCAAGGTAGGGAATAGCATTGACGCCTTCATCAGGTTTTGAAGAATGTGCTGACTTACCTAACGCTTTAATGGTTAATCTGCTGTCTTTTAGTTCAAGATCAAAGCTGACACCCTGGTAACTCAGTGCTTTGCGCATTAACCTTTCTAGTAGCACAATATTGGCATTTTCAATAGTGGCACTGGCATCTTCAGGGATCTGGCTACCAAAGAAACCACCACCAAATTCACTCACATAAGGAGAAATTGTGGGCTTTTCTTGCTGATTAAAAACTAACTTAATAGTGCCATAACCTTTTTCTGCGGTTACCACTGGGTATTCGGCGTCAATGGTGATATTGGTTTGTGGTAAGTCATGGGTTTTGATATAAGCTTTTAGTGGCTCCCAGTCTGACTCTTCTGCCATGTAAATGTATAACTCAATACGTTTGTTCAGTGTTATTTTTTTATCTTTAATCGCCTTCATGGCATATAACGCAGTTGAGATTGGGCCTTTATCATCTTCAGTACCACGGCCAATTAATCGTCCCGGCTCTGTGGTGATATCAAGTTCAAATGGTGATTTTTGCCATTTTTTGGGGTTCGCGGGTTGCACATCGCCATGAGTAATAATACCTAGTCGTTCTTTTTGTGCACCTAAGCCAATAATAATCACATAGCCATCGTCGAGGTAATCGAATCCAAGTGTTTGTGCTTGTTTTTTCAATTCTTTTTTAAAGGCAATGTGAGCCGGATTGTCATTAACTGATACACCCTCTTTGGCAACAGTATTGTGCTTAATCAGCGCACGTAAACTATTCAGCATATCCTCTTGATAGGTAGCTACAGCATAGTCAGCGGTTATTTGCGCGACACTACTTATGGGTACAGTTTTCGCTATAGCCAAGAGACTGATTGTAAATGATAAAAGATAAGTTGTTATGATTGTTGCCGATAAAAGCGTAATTTTTTTAAGCAAAAGGTGCTCCAGTAATTTGCGATTAAGAAATTTTCAGGGTGACATACCTACTTTACTTCACTGTTTAGCCCTGAAACTGCATCTAATGAAGTAGGGCGGGTATATTAACGTAAGTTAAATTGATGTGGTAGCAGGCTACTAAAAAATATACCCATTGCATTAAGTTTAATTAGCACAACCGGGCCATAATTTAATGATGTGCTTAGTTAGGCATATTATCTTTTGCTTTTCACTTTTGTATGACAAAATAATGACCGTTTTTGACTAAACTTAATCTGATTGAAATTTAGTCACTGTTAGCATTTTTTATATTAGCGCAACGTAGGTTATCCGTGGTGTTGATAGAAATATTATAAATTAATTATCGACCTCAATTTTGATTGAGGTTATACCCTGTTAAATGTTTTTACAGGTCTGTCGTCGGCATGGAATTGTGGCGATATTTTACATTAGGAAAGTGTTATGAAATTAATCCGTTGGTTTATTGTTATTGTTATTGTGTCTGCTGTTGTGGGTGGCTTGTTTTATTATAAGGCGTCCTTGTCAGGTAGCCAAAAAATGCAATCTGGACCTGAGCCTAGTGCAAAAGTACAAGCTTTTCGTGCGCAAGCTGTTACTTACCAAAAAAAAATATCAGTCATTGGTGAAGGGCAAGCGGTTAAATATATCACCTTGAAAAACGAACTGGCTGGCAAGGTTAGCAAACTTAATATGGCCTCAGGCGATAGAGTTAAAAAAGGCCAAGTGTTAGTTGCATTAGATCATCGTGAAGAGTTAGCGTCATTGGCCTCAGCTAAGGCGACAATGAAATTAAAAAAACACACACTGCAGCGCTATATCACGCTAGAAAAAGCAAGTCGCATCAGTAAAGAAAGTGTCGATTTAGCCCAAGCAGAATATAGCATTGCTATCGCGGATACGACTCGTTTAGAAGCCATTATTGCAAAAAAACTCATTACGGCACCCTTTGATGCCAGTGTCGGTATTCATAATATTAATCTTGGCCAGTTTCTTGATAAAAACGCTGACATAACCGACTTGCTCGGTCTTGAAAATTATATTTGGGTAGATTTTAAGGTCCCACAAACCTATGCACAATTACCGGTAAATAGTAGCGTTGAAATTACCGTTAATGCTGATGCTGCTTCAACCGGCGCTAGCAGTATAGCCATGATCAGTTCAGTAGCGTCTTTATATAGCCAAGACTCTCGTCAACTTAAGTATCGAGCCAAGGTGTTTAATTCAGCGCTGGATATTAAAGCCAATCAATTAGTTAAAGTTGCCGTACCCATTATGCCGGCCAAATCTGTCATCACAGTGCCAAACTTGGCGATTGTGCGTGATCAACTTGGTGATTATGTTTTTAAATTGATTAAAGATGAGCAAGGCGATTATCGCGCGAGCAGAGAAAAAATTGTTTTAGGCGATAGAATCGACGAGCAAGTTATTGTGATTAAAGGACTCAAGGTAGATGATTTGATCGCCGCTAAAGGGGCATTTAAATTGCGCCAAGGTTTAAAAACTTATTTTGATCAAGATAACTTAGGCGGATAGGAATAGTCATGCTAAAAGAATTATCTTCGTCAAAACATCTCATGGATGTTTTTGTTCGTAAACCTGTAGTGTCGACCGTATTATCGATATTTATTTGTTTGGTTGGTTTATGGGCGGTTAATGCGATATCGGTATTACAATTCCCTAAAATTGAAGGTGCTTCACTGGAAATAACCACTAACTATACCGGCGCTTCTGCTGATGTGGTTAAAGGTTTTGTTACCGACCCAGTCGAGCGCGTAGCGTCAACCGTTCCTGGGGTTGATTTTGTCGAATCAAGCACTAGCTCAGGGCAGAGTAAAGTAACAGCCTGGCTTAAGCTTAATCAAAATAGTACCGACGCGTTATCTGAGCTAAACACTCGCCTTAATCAAATAAAATTTGAATTGCCAGCGGGGGCAGAAGACCCTTTTGTTACCGTAACCAGAACCGATAGACCTTTCGCCGTGTTTTACCTTAATGTGGCATCAGAAGGTTCAACACTTGCGCAGATTACCGACTACCTTACCCGTGAAATCAACCCGATTATTAACAATATTGACGGTGTACAAAAGGTGGGTATTGAAGGCGCCCGAACTCCAGCTATGCGGGTTTGGCTTGATGCTGACAAATTAAATGTTTTCAATCTTAGCGCTGATGAAGTGTATCAAGCCTTGGCTGATAACAACCGTATTTCAACGTTAGGTTATAGTGAAAACGAGCGGCAAAAAATCGATATTGTGGCCAATACACAAATGTCGTCGGTGAGTGAATTTGAACAGTTAATTGTTAAGCAAAGCGATAACGCGGTAGTGTATTTAAAAGACGTTGCGCGAGTTGAGTATAGTGCGGAACAAGCCACGGCTACCGCGCGTTTTAATGGTAAAGATACTGTTTATATTTCGGTTTGGCCTTTACCGGGTGCCAATGAAATTTCTATCGGCGATGAACTTTATAAAGTGCTTGATGAAATCAATGCCGCCGCACCGCATATTAAAATAGATATTGCCTACGACGGCACACTTTATATGCGAGACGCGTTACAAGAAATTATCACCACACTCATGGAAACCATAGTGTTAGTCGGTATTGTTGTTGTGGTTTTAATGGGGTCATTTAGAGCGGCATTAGTGCCTTTAGTGACGATTCCTATTTCTATTTTAGGCGCCATTGCTGCTATTTGGTTGATGGGCTTTAGTTTGAACTTACTCACCGTATTAGCGATTGTTTTATCGGTTGGCTTGGTGGTAGACGACGCTATTGTGGTGGTTGAAAACGTTGCCCGACATATGCGAGCTGGTGTGCCACGTATACAAGCGGCTCTGATGAGCTCTCGACAACTGCTGGTGCCAATTATTGCTATGACCTTAACCTTGGCCGTAGTTTATATACCGATTGGTTTTTTATCAGGCTTAACCGGGGTTTTATTTAAAGAGTTTGCTTTTACCTTGGCTATCGCCGTACTGATTTCTGGCGTGGTTGCCGTTACCTTATCACCGATAATGAGTGCTTATGTATCAAGTGAAGGTGGTAAAGAAAGTAAATTAACCGTTAAGGTTAACCATGCATTTGAGCATTTACAAAATTTTTATGGTCGACTATTAGCAAAGACTTTTCACTGGCAAGGACAGTTGTTCTTTTTTGCCCTGATTGTTTCGTTATTAATTGTGCCTTTTTACCTAATGTCAGCCAAAGAGCTAGCGCCGACTGAAGATCAAAGCAGTGTTTTCATTATTGTACAATCTCCACCCGATGCCTCATTAAAATACAGTGAAGATAATGTCGCCAGTGTCGCTAAAACCTTACTAGAAACTGAGGGCAGCAAAGAGATATGGCAGATAATATTTAGTAGCGGTGGTTTTAGCGGTCTTGAATTTGTCAGTAATGATAAACGAGATAAAAGCATTCAAGAAATGCTGCCTGAAGTTTATGGGCGTCTACAAAGCTCTGAAGGTTTAAACTTGCTACCTATTTTACCTTCGCCATTGCCTACCGCCGGGCAGTTTGATGTTGAGCTGGTGGTTAAGTCTTCATCGCCCTACAGTGAAATGAAATTGTACGCTGACAAACTGGTGGGTGCGGCATTTCAAAGTGGCGAATTTCTTTATGCCGATACAGATTTAAAAATCGATTTACCGCAAGTTGAACTAAAAATAGACCGAGATAAAATTGCTGACCTAGGTATGACGGTGGCTAACGTGAGTAGCCAGTTATCAACCTATCTTTCCAGCAATTATGTCAATCGCTTTGATGCTAATGGCAAGGCATATCGGGTTATTCCAATGGTCGCTGATAATATCAGCTCACAACCTGAAAAAATATTAAACCTAACCGTGAAAACACCCGCGGGTGTATTAATACCGGTATCGGCATTTACTGAAATAAAATATCGCACAGTCCCTAGAACCTTAGGCTCGTTTGGTCAACAAAATTCGTTTAGGGTCTATGGCGGAATATTACCTGGGGTAACAAAAGAGCAGGCATTACAAACGTTGGAGTCAGCAGCGGCTGATATGTTACCCAATAACTACAACTTAGATTATGCGGGAGAGTCGCGTCAAATTCGTGCTGAAGGTAATAGTTTAATCACCGTCATGGCAATATCTTTAGTCATTGTTTTCTTAGTATTAGCGATTCAATTTAATAGTTATCGTGACCCGTTAGTGATATTACTCGGCTGTGTGCCATTAGCCTTGTCGGGGGCATTATTACTACCATTTTTGGAGTTAACCACGATAAATATTTACTCGCAAATTGGCTTAGTTACTTTAGTGGGACTCATCGCGAAAAATGGTATTTTAATTGTCGAATTCGCCAATCATTTACAAGAATCAGGCAAAAGTAAATTTGACGCCGTTATTGAGTCAGCAACAACACGTTTACGACCCATATTAATGACCACAGCGGCAACCATATTGGGCCATTTCCCGTTAGTATTAGTTACTGGTGCTGGTGCAGAGGCAAGAAATAGCATAGGTATTATTTTAGTTGCCGGTATGGCTATTGGCACATTTTTTACTTTGTTCGTGTTACCAGTATTTTATTTGTGGATAGCAGAAAATCGCAGTGCTAACAGTGAAGATTTATTAACAAATGATGTATAGATAACTGAAAGTAAAGACCAGTTAAACCTTTTGCTTGGTTGTTGTATATCGGCGTTTATGTCGTCAATCGCCAAGCTAAGTATTGGCAAATTGTGGCTCATTAGGTCATTTAAAACTCAGAAGTTAAGGTTGTTGGCTAAAAAATAACTTATAAACTTTATAAGTTATGCAAAAATTTTTATTGTCTTATTAACTGCTTATCGTGCATGCTAACGGCAGTTTTAGGTACCAAAGCGCTAGCTTAATCATTCAAAATTTTAGCTAACGTTCTCAGTGTTTTTGTTCAATTAAAAAGGAAAATTAAATGTTTAGTCATATCATGATAGGTGCGAACGATGTAAAAGCATCAAAAGTATTTTACGATGCCATTTTAGGTGAACTAGGCCATAAACCGGGTGTAATGGATGAAAAAGGTCGGTGCTTTTATTTTACTGATAAAGGAATTTTAGCCCTAACTAAGCCAATAAATGGCGAAGAAGCCAGTCATGGTAATGGCACTACTATTGGTTTTGCTGCTACGTCTCCTGAGCAAGCCGATGCATGGCAAGCAGCGGGTGTTGCTAATGGTGGTGTTGCTTGTGAAGACGCACCAGGTGTTAGAAGTGCGCCGGTTGGTAATATTTACCTTGCTTATTTACGTGATCCATCAGGTAATAAAATTTGCGCCCTGCATCGTATGGCTTAAAAAATTAGCCTGGTAAAATAGGCTAGTTGAAAACTTTAGAGAGCAATAACAGATAAAGAAAGACGCTTTGTAGAGTCTTTTTTTTGTCTCAGGTGTGGTGATATTCGTGTACTGATGAGAAGCAAATATTGAGTAAAGCTTTAAGATGTTTGCTTCTCATTATGCTTTGCTGACATATTATTGATAACAGTTTTAAATTAGCTAGTTAGCGGTACTTATTTATCGGGAGCCTAAAGTGTGACTCAATCGGCTATGGGTACAAATAAAATTAGCGTTTAATTAACATTAACCGCTAATAGTTTATGGACCACTATAGTGGCTAGTTATTGATTTTTTGTGTAAACATGATCTTTAACAGATAGTACATACCCCTTCAAGATTGATGGACTAGTGTCATTAATCATCTATCAACAACTCTGGCCCCATTGATACATAAGCGTTTTTGTAGTGTAAAAAATTAACAGTGAATATCAGTATTAATATACTGGTGCTCTTTTTAGTAGAAATTAAAAGTTGACCAATCGGCTAATAAATGAATTGTTGTATCAGTTTCTGGGAGCATATAGCCTAATGCGATACTGGTAACTAACATCATAAATGTTGCCCTTTTACTTTTAAAATAGGCTATTTTCAGGGCTGTGCCGAAAGAGCGTTTAATGCGGATATTACTTAAATCAACACTGTATATTTCATCTAAAATTAAATGAATAAGCCCGCCAAAGAAAATAAATCCACCTGAAAGTAAGGCAACAACAGCCGATTTAGTTGCATATTCGTTATTGAATATCCAAGTTAGCTGCGTTGTTAGTAGACCACACAAAATGAGGAATAACAGAGAATGACAGCTGCCTCGGTGAACCGTCACTTTTTCAAATAATGGTCTTATTAGCCATTTTATTATGCTATAAACGGTGAAAGGTATCACCAGCAGCTCAATAAAACCGATTTCTCTAAAGTGCTCTCCGGTAATATAGTGCAAAACCATCAGCAGAATGACGGCGGTAAATATATTGAAAATAATATCAAGTGATGTCGAGTTGTCGGAATCAATATCAGGTAGCAATCCCCCGATAGTGCCTAAAAACCACAACCATAATGCTGTATTGATGTCAGTATGACCTGCTGATAGTAGCACTGCAGAGCTAATCCCCGTACAACCAGCCGCTATATTGAAGTGAGTCTTAAAATTTGCCATTATTTCTTTTAAGTAGAATGTTTTACCACTATTTTACCTTATATTTCATAGTATAAGCGACATAACTAAGTTTATTACTCTCTTTTAGCTTGTTCTTTAATTTATGTAATGAATGGGGTCTAATCAAAGGGGGTCAGAGTCATTGATATTTTGAGTGCATATTTTTTTGTATATTTTAGACATAAAAAATTGCAATTAAGTGTTTTTATCATGAACATTGACCTGTCTATGGCCAAATATAAAAGTTAGTCGTTATAACGACTGTAAAATAAATGTGGTCTGTTCACTATTTTTCTGATTAAAAGATTTGACACTTTTACCAGAACGGGTAACTCTCAACTTTTCAAGTCGAAGTATCAGATTAAGTGAGAACGAATATAATTTAAGATGTTAACACCAAGCGACTTTGACGAACCTTAATTACCAAGCGATTCTGATCTGGTTTAATGGCATTTAATGACGAAGCTGTGGCTTTAGTTATCGATTAAGGTTACACCGTTCCTAATGCCACAGAATCTTCAGGGATCTGAGGAAATTTACTTTATGGCTGGAAAGGTATGTGTTTAGGTGGTGATGAACGCAGTCTCAGTCGCTATTATGCTTGGCTCAACTGACCCGCTAAAATTATTAGCGAGTCGGAGTTGATGCTCTCCCGACGCACTAAGCCTTTATTTAAAGAAAACAGGTAAAGTTCAGGCTCAAAGCAGCTAATGAAAAGACTGCGTATTGCCTATAAAGTGACAACAATGAGCAAGTATAGTCATAGCGTTGCTGATAATATTGTTGACCAGCAATTTAACCGAAAGCAAGCGAATCAAATTTGGGCTGGTGATGTGACTTATTGAGGACAGGTCAAAGCGGGTATATTTATCTATTGTGATGAACTTATATTCACGTCATATCATGGCTTGGGCCATCCATAAAGGTATGACGGTTGATGTAGTTGAACGAAAAATGTAAATGGCATTGAACCTTAGGCAGCCTACTAAAGAATAAATATTCCATAGCGACTTAGGCCCTCAATATACTAGCCATGGTTTTCAACAACAATTGAAAAGTACTAATATCATCACTTCAATGAGTGGTCGTGATGATTGTTTGGATAATACCGTTGTTGAGCGCTTCTTTGGTAGTATGAAAAAAGAATGGCTGTTAAATATCTATCATTTACCACGCGGTAGTATGAAGGAAGATGTTGGAGGTTATATCCGATATCGCAAACAGATCAAGCTTCATACATACTGTAAACATATTGGATCACGGACAGTCTGTATTTTAAAAACTTAGGTTATTAATTAAGTGTAGCTATATAACTTTGTGTTCGACTAATAAGCTCAATACGATTTTGTGAGCTAGTTTTGCGAAAAATACTGTAGAGGTTTTTTTCCTTATTTGGACTAATGTGGAGCTGAACTGCTATTGCTTTATTTTTAGCGCCTCTAAAAACTAAGCTGGTGATTGCTCTTTCTCGCTTGGTTAACTTAGGGAAAATCATATCCGTGTTATTATCAAGAAGTTTAGTCTGCTGAATCTTGTTGTTTCTTAATAAGTTGTTTCTTAATAAGTTGTTAATGGCTTTGCTCATGGTTATGCGTTTAAACTAAGGCCCTGATTTCATAATAGAATCAAAATATTTTAATATGATGTCAGGTCGATTCTTGGTATGAAATACGCTTTTTACGTTTGACAGTAAGGCAGTTTTCTCACAAGTTATTCCGTTGGTAGCATTGAATAGTATGGTGGTATTATTGACGGCAAGCGCTGTAATGTTAGTAGCAAACACTTTTCTGCTTAATAATAAAATAAGTCGATCAGCAAAAATTGATATGAAAGTAATTGTGATTTATCAGGAATTTTATTCCCGATATCAATATTGATATCACAGGCTTTAATTAAGCCAGTAAAGCGGTTGAGCAGCGTTAAGTGTTATTCTCCTGTTATATCAACTGTGAAGTTAGTATAACCGTAGGTAGTTTTGTCATATTCGTTAATATAATTAACCCTTTGAATTACTACCTACCATTGTAAAATTTACTCGCTAAAATGTATACTAACATAGTGATGATATATACTGGCTGCTTAAAGGCCAGCTTTCATTTTAATTATATAATTACATTAATTTTACAATTAATAATGTATGCCGTTAGCTTATAGCTTTTTTTTAGTTTTTTTGGGTGATATGCAGGCATCACTTACCTGATTTATTAGGTTAAGTTATGCGATACTTGGCGTAATAGTAATTAATAACTAACTTAATATATTTGGCTTTCATGAAACATTGTTTTAATGATTTGATCTGCATTTTTGAAGACACTTTTAAAGAAAAATATAATACTCGATTAATAAAAGGCGATGGTGAACCGCTCTATTTACCCATTCATGATAAATGTTCATACCATCAGATTATTTTTGCTCATGGCTATTATGCTAGTGCGTTACATGAAGTTTCTCATTGGTGCTTAGCAGGGGCTTCGCGGCGATTATTAGAAGACTTTGGCTATTGGTATATTCCTGATGGTCGTGATCAAAGCCAACAACAAGCCTTTGAGCAAGTAGAGATTAAACCACAGGCCATTGAATGGGCGTTATGTGTTGCTGCAGGAAAAGCCTTTGATGTTTCTAGTGATAATCTGCTGGGTAAGGGCGAAACTGACCGAGTGGTGTTTAAAGCTAGGGTATACCAACAAGTGCTTGGCTATCTTGAATACGGTTTCCCTAACGATGCAGCAACATTTATTATTGCTTTAACAACGTATTATCAAACGCCTTGGCCTTTACTTTCTGAGTATTTTAAATCTTTGGATAATGAATGTTTTTGAAGCTAATGTCATTACAATTAAAATCCTCAGCAGAACAGGTGTCTTTGACATAAATCTATGGAAAATTTATGAGATTAATTAATGAAACAATTTAAATTAGGCTTAGTCATTAATCCTATTGCGGGTATTGGTGGTAGTGTGGCATTAAAAGGTAGCGACGGTATTGGTATTGCGGAGCAAGCGATTGCGCTTGGTGCTACGGCAAAGTCAAACACTAGAGCATTACTGGCGTTAGAAATATTGCTACCTTACAAAGAAAATATCATTATTTATACCGCTTCAGGCGATATGGGCGAGCATACCGCTAAAGCGTTAGGTTTTAACACCCAAGTGGTATATAAGCTTGAGCATAGGCTTGAACACAGGCCTACCACAGAGCTTGATACTGAGCAGGCAGTTAGCGCATGTATCACTAAAGATATTGATTTACTGTTATTTGCTGGCGGTGATGGCACTGCACGTAATGTTTGCCATATTGTTGAAGACAAGTTTCCGGTATTGGGCATTCCAGCGGGTTGCAAAATTCATTCAGGTGTTTATGCTATTACGCCTAAAGCCGCTGGGCGAGTGGTCGAATTGATGATAACCAATCAATTAGTGAGCTTAACCGACGCTGACGTTATGGATATTGATGAAAGTTTATTTCGCCAAGGTATAGTCAAAGCAAAGCGCTTTGGTGAAATGCAAGTACCATCAGAGTTACGTTATATTCAAGCGGTTAAATCGGGTGGTGTAGAGTCAGATGAGTTGGTGCTACAAGATATTGCCGCGGATGTTATTGCTAAAATGGATGATGAGCTATTTATTATTGGCTCAGGCTCTACCACGGCTTTTGTTATGGAAGAGCTAGCGCTTGAAAATACTTTACTGGGTGTCGATGCGATAAGCGAGCAGGCCTTAACTGCCAGTGATTTGACTGAGCCTCAACTTTGGCAGTTAATTCAGCCTTATGAACAAGGCAAAGTTAAACTGCTTATTACCTTAATTGGTGGTCAAGGTCATATATTTGGCCGCGGTAATCAACAGTTGAGCCCACGTGTTATTCGTGCGATAGGTAAAGAAAATATTATGATTATCGCAACAAAAGCAAAATTGAATGCGCTGCAAGCTAGGCCTTTAATTGCTGATACTGGCGACAGCGAACTCGATATGGTTTTGTCAGGCTATTTGGCGGTTATAACAGGTTATAATGATCAAGTATTATACCCGGTTGCTAGCCCGCAATAATAAATAGATCTCCTGAAAAACGTTAAATATATTAAAATAGGCGCAGTTAAAAAACGAGTCTACATGAATTTGGAATTAAGTATGCAATTTGAAAACCTTACCGCGCTATATCATTTTTTAGATGAACAAGTTACACAAGATGTTAGCGGCGATGAACTATTTGCCGGAAGTTATTTAAGAGGGTTTATTAGTTTAGCGAGCAGTGAATATGGCGATGAGTCACAAGTGTTAACGCAAACGTTAGCGATAAACATTAGCGAGAAGTTACAGGTTGCGCGTACTGAGCTTACGCCGCAAGATCATCAAATTGTACAAGATTATTGGCTAGGATTAAAAACGGCTTTTACAGCGTAAGTTTTATTGCTGTCAGTTTGAAAAAAAGCAGCTTTCATGTTGAATTAGCTGCTTTTTTTAGATTTTATCCGGTAAAGTCAATCGAACTTACGGCGAATAATGTCTCGAATAACAAAGCGATTTGGCGCAAGGTTAAATAACTTTTCATTATCTAGTGGATAGGGTGTACCACAAATATCAGCGGTTAAAATATCAGCCAATAAGGGCGCAGTACAAAGTCCTCGCGCACCTAATCCAGTCAACATATATAGATTGTCAATCACGGGTGCTTGTTGATTATAGCGCCAACGTTTATCTTTACTCAAGTGCGGGAATTGCTGCTTATGGCCAGCAATGTCAGGCATAGCACCTACCATCGGCAAGTGATCCGGTGTCATACAACGTAAACGCGCTTTGCTACTGAAAATATCTGTACTTTGCCATTGTGTTAAACCCGGTAAGCATTTATCTAGCATAGAAAGATTAAATTGGTCTTCTTCGGCTTTGTTGTCGATATCAAAACTGTGCTTTTGAAACGTTGCCCCGATGCAGTGCAGGTTTTTATTTGCTGGGGTTAAATAACCTTTATGGCAAATAACGGTGGCTAGTTTGGCAATTTTTTCATTACTGGTCATATTACTGACTTGACCACGTACAGACGTTAAGGGTAATTGTTCAATCAGATTCAAGGGTATGCCTTGGGCGCCGCCACAATAGACAATAACATTGGCTGGATAATTATCAGTATCGCTGTGTAGTAACCATTTCCCTTGAGCTTGTTGGCTAATTTTATTAATCTTACAGCCGGTTTCAATGCGCAGGCGATGACTTAATTCAGCCGCCTTAAATATTTGCCTTACCAGTTGAGCAGGGGCTATCCAGCCCGCTTTAGGGAAGAATAGCCCGCCATGATTAAGGGCTATGTCTGCTAATGCGCTAGCTTGATTTTTATCAACACTATGAATTAAGCTTTTTGGCCAAACACTAGAGTCTGCTATATGTTGCTGACGCAATTCTAACGCGGGTTTATAGGATATTTCTAACAGGCCGCACCAGTCGTGATCAAAACGAAATCCTTGCTCGCTGATACTTTTATAATAAGTGACCGCTTGCTCAAAAGCTTGTTGATAAAATAGGCTAATATCATCGGCTTTTTGATGAATAAGTGGGTATAGTGCGGCAATGTTATTACTCGATGCGCCTTGAGCAACACTGAAGTCTTGGCAATATACCGTTACCTTAACCCCGGCTTTTGTTAAGGCATAAGCAGCACATGCTGAGGCTATACCACCGCCGATGATACTGACATGTTGCGGTTTATTCACTATAGGGCGTTGTTGATAACCTTTGCCTGATAGAGGGTTTTGCTGAAACACCGCGCTAAGCATTTCATTTTTTTTACCTATAGCTGGGCGTTTTTCAACCCGAAAACCGGCAGAAACAAGTTGGCGTTTAACTTTTCCTGATACGGTAAAGGTGGCTAACGTTGCTTGCTCGTTTGATAAGCGTGTGATTTGCTTAAAAAGTGCTTCGTGCCACATTTCAGGGTTTTTGGCGGGTGAAAAACCATCAAGGAACCAAGCGTCAACCTGTGTGCAAGGATGAACTCTTTTCTCGTTTCCCAACTGAGTTAAACCTTGCGTGGCATCGTTAAATATTAACTGGAGTGTGACTGAACCCTCAAGAAAACTTAGTGTAATATCTTTATCAAAATTTTCAGGATATTGTGCAATAAGTTGTTGACTATATTCTTTAAGTTGCGGGAAAAAAGCTAACGCTTGTGCCAGTTGCTGTTTTGATAAGGGATATTTTTCGACACTAATAAAGTGCAAAGCACTCACTTTAGCTGGCGCTGAATTTTGCCGGTGAGCTGTTGATTTTATTTTGTCAAATACCGATAGAGTCAATAAAAAATTTAATCCCGTACCAAAACCTGTTTCAACAATCACAAATTTTTCTGGGTACTGGGCTAGTCTTACTTTAAGATTATTGCCATCAATAAAAATACATTCACTTTGGCTAGCGGCATGGTTTATATCAAAATAGATATCTTCAAACTGGCTTGAATAAGGTGAACCGTCACCCTCAAAGGTAATTTTTGTTTGAGCAATCACAATATTAACGTCTTCCGTTGGAGGTGAAAAAAGGTTATTTTATCTATTATTACAAAATATTGGTATAAAATGAAAACATTCAGTGTACAAGTGTACGCTGGACAGACCAGTATAGGGGGCAAAAGTATGTATGATACGCCCAGATTTTTTAATTGAATATGGTTATTAATATGAAACGTGTAGTTATCACCGGATTAGGTATTGTATCAAGTATTGGTAATGATACAGAAGAAGTATTAGCGTCTTTAAAAGCAGGGCGTTCAGGTATTACCCGTTCTGAAAGTTTTGCTGAAATGGGTTTGCGTAGTCAAGTTTGGGGCAAACCTGACATTGAAGTAAAAGACCACATTGACCGTAAAGCCTTACGCTTCATGGGTGAAGCTTCAGCTTTTGCTTACATAGCCATGGATCAAGCGATTAAAGATTCAAAATTAACACCAGATCAAGTTTCAAATTTCCGCACAGGCATTGTGGCGGGCTCTGGTGGTGCTTCTTCAGAAAATGTCGTCAAGTCAGCAGACACACTGCGTGAAAAAGGCGTTAAACGCGTTGGGCCTTACGCAGTACCAAAAACCATGTCGAGCACCATTTCTGCATGTTTGGCCACACCGTTTAAAATTTTAGGCGTTAACTATTCAATCAGTTCGGCTTGTGCTACCAGTGCGCATTGTATTGGTCACGCAGCTGAGCTTATTCAATTAGGTAAGCAAGATGTAGTATTTGCCGGTGGCGGTGAAGAAGTTCATTGGTCATTAGCGATGATGTTTGATGGCATGGGCGCGTTATCTTCTAAATACAATGACACACCAGAGCTAGCTTCACGCACCTATGATGCAGACCGTGACGGTTTCGTTATTTCAGGTGGCGGCGGTATGGTTGTTGTTGAAGAGCTTGAGCACGCTTTAGCGCGTGGCGCGCATATTTACGCTGAGATTGTTGGTTACGGTGCAACATCAGACGGCTTTGATATGGTTGCGCCAAGTGGTGAAGGCGCTATTCGTTGTATGCAACAAGCCATGCAGGGTGTTGACGCGAAAGTTGATTATTTAAATACCCATGGCACTTCTACACCAGTAGGTGATGTTAAAGAGCTTGGTGCGATTCAAACGGTATTTGGTGATAATTCTCCAGCCATTAGTGCAACTAAAGCCATGACAGGTCATGCACTGGGTGCTGCTGGTGTTCATGAAGCGATCTTTTCATTATTGATGATGGAACATAGCTTTGTTGCGCCATCTATTAATATCAATACGTTAGATGAAAAAGCTGAGGGCTTAGATATTGTTACCGAAAAGCGTGACATGGAGTTGAACTTAGTGATGTCAAACAGCTTTGGTTTTGGTGGCACTAACGCTACACTGGTTATGCAAAAGTATAAATAAAACCGCGTTAATTGGCTTTTAGCCCAAACTGTTTATCAAGCCGCTAATTTAGCGGCTTTTTTATATTCAGTACCATGATATGCCGCGATCACCTGATCGCTCTTAGATATCCTGTCTTTTTAGGTAGTAGTACATCTTTGTATGTCGAAGCATTGTCAGCTTTTATGATTGCTAAAAAAGCTAAGTAATGACATCTATGGCTCCACAGCATTAATAGTTCTTGGTCATTACTCCGACATTAGGCTAAAGAGCTAGACTTATGTCAGTATATATAGCGTGCTAAAATATACTTAAGCCTAAAGTATTATAAAATCCGCTAAATAACCCCGCTATCGATATTCTTTTTAGCCTAGATTTTCGTTACAATAGCTATCTTGTCTGTTATTAATTGTGTCTGCCTATTATGCCTCATTGTATTGTTGAGTATTCTGCAAAAATTATCGAAATTTTACCCGTAGAACAGTTAATGCATGCTGTTTATAAAGGTGTAAACCAAAGTGAATTATTTACAGCAGCTAATATTAAAGTTCGAGCATGTGCTTATAATGACTTTTATCTGCCGGGTGCTGAGCAAGTCTTTGTCCATGTTAATTTAAAAATATTATCAGGTCGTGATTTATCGCAGCGTAAAAAACTGACTGAAAGTGTTAGCAATCAACTTGAACGTTTGGGTATTGAAGAGGCAGTAATTACGGTTGAAGTAACCAAAATTGAAAAAGAAAGTTATATTAAGAAAGCCACATTAATGGCGTAATACCCTGTTGTCATGCTTTTATGACTTTCTGATGAATTGGAAACCCTAAATGAATATTTTTTATGATGAAAATATGCCGTTTGCGGCGGAATTTTTTGCTGATTTAGGCATACTAACACCATTTTCTGGCCGCGATTTGTCGGCAACGGATATCAGTGATGCTGACGTGTTATTAGTGCGTTCAATCACTAAAGTCAATGAAGCCTTGTTGCAAAATAATAAAACCTTAAGTTTTGTCGGTACAGCAACGATTGGCGTTGATCATATAGATCAAGACTATTTAGCCGATCGAGCGGTTAACTTTTATTCAGCTCCGGGTTGTAATGCCGTGTCTGTCGCTGAATATGTTCTCAGTGCCTTAGTCGTATTAGCGGAGCGATATTTAATAACCTTATCAGGGTTAACTGTTGGGATTGTTGGCGCAGGTAATACCGGCTCAAGGTTAAGTGAGAAGTTAACGGCTTTAAATATTAAGCATGTTTTATGTGACCCTTTACTCGCTGAAAATTCAGCGGATAAACGAAATTTTGTTACCTTTGAGCAAGCGTTAAATTGCGACGTGGTTTCGCTGCACGTGCCGTTAACTCAAACCGGCCCGCATGCCACATACCATTTATTGGATACCGCTCGACTCGCCCAATTCAAAGATAATCAAATACTGATTAATGCTTGTCGGGGTGAAGTTATCGACAATGTCGCATTATTGAAAATCAAGCAGCAAGGACATCCGTTAAAGCTTGTATTAGATGTGTGGGAAAATGAACCCAATATATTATCCGCTTTAATTGCGTATTGTGACATTACCACCGCGCATATTGCTGGTTATAGCTTAGAAGGAAAAGCTCGTGGCACAGAAATGCTCTATCGGGCATTATGCCGACAGCTAGATATTTTGCCAAATAAGCAGCTGGTTGACTTTTTACCGATATCGGCAATTGGCACTATTGAAATTAAACAAGAATTTGATGACATACTGTTAAACCAGCTAGTAAAAATGGTATACGATGTTAGACGTGACGATGCAATCTTTCGTCAACAAATTAATATTCAAGGATTTGACCATATTCGTAAAACTTACCCGACTCGCCGGGAGTTTTCGTCAATAACCGTTAACTTGAATGACGCGTTGAGCCTAGATGTTCCACATCAGCTTGGCTTTAATAAAAAACTGGATAAAAAGAGAGAGGATCATGGCACAGAAATTTGATGTTTGCGTACTAGGGGCAACAGGTTTAGTTGGTAAAACAATTATTGAAATACTAGAACAGCGCGACTTTCCCATTAATAAGCTCTACCCATTAGCAAGCGCTCGTTCGGCGGGTGAATTTATTGATTTTAAGGGTGAAAGTATTGAAGTTTTAGATGCTGACAATTTTGATTGGAGCCAAGCACAAATCGGTTTCTTTTCGGCAGGTGGCGAAATATCGGCAAAGTATGCGCCAATTGCTGCTGACGAAGGCTGTATTGTTATCGATAATACCTCTGAGTTTCGCTATGACGCTGATATTCCATTAGTTGTACCGGAAGTTAATCCACAAGCATTAGCTGAATACCGTAACCGCAATATTATTGCTAACCCGAATTGTTCAACCATTCAAATGATGGTGGCACTAAAGCCTATCTACGATGCCGTAGGTATTTCACGGGTTAATGTTTGTACTTACCAATCAGTTTCTGGTGGTGGTAAAGCGGCTATGGACGAGTTAGCGAAGCAAACCGCAGACTTATTGTGTGGCAAACCGGTCGAGCCGAAAAATTTCTCTCGTCAAATTGCTTTTAATGTTATCCCACAAATTGACGTATTTCTTGAAAATGGTTATACCAAAGAAGAAATGAAAATGGTTTGGGAAACCCAGAAAATATTGGGTGACGACAGTGTAATGGTTAACCCAACAGCTGTGCGCGTACCAGTATTTTTTGGTCATGGTGAATCATTACATATTGAAACTAACTCACCTATTTCTGCTGAAGAAGTGAAAGAGTTATTGAGCAAAGCACCAGGTATAGTGGTTTGTCACAATGATGAAGACTTTCCAACACAAATTACCGATGCTAGCGGTAAAGATGAAACTTTTGTTGGTCGCATTCGCGAAGATATTAGTCACAATAGTGGTATTAATATGTGGATTGTGGCGGATAACGTCCGCAAAGGTGCAGCAACGAACAGCGTTCAAATTGCTGAGTTATTAATTAAAGAGCACCTTAGCGAGTATTAAACGCTAAGTAATAGCTTTACCAAAGAAAATTGAAAACCCGTCGTTATCATAAACGTCGGGTTTTTTGTTTTTATAGTAACTATCCCCATTTAATTAAATAACTGATGACCTTTTCATTAGGAAAAATAGCTAAATACCAGGCATAAAATTTAGTCAGTAATTATTCACCTTATAAACTTTATAACGCCATAGTTTTTCATTTTAACCCTTAAAAATTAACCGGTAATTAATAAACTTAGTATTATTTAATTTTTATTAATTTAACGATAAGATAAGTATTGTCGCTTTAATTTGATGATATAGTGAAAATTAGCGAGCATTTATCCAATTACGTAGCAGCAATGATTAAGAACTGGAATAATTTTTGCTTTAAAACCTCATAGCTGGGTCCCGTCATTGAATTGGCGCATAATTATTATAAATAGGAAATTTTAATGCAAACATTGTTACGCCTGTGCCTATGGCAGGTACTTATTATTAGCATTAGCTGTTTTAGTCTACCTATTTCTGCTGACGACGGTATACGTATTCGTGGCCCACAATCGACAGATGCTTTTCCTTATGACCGTTATGGACCGATTGTAGGCAAAGATACTTTATGGAATATTGCGCTGCAAGTGCGACCAGACTCTCGTTTGTCTGTTTATCAAGTGATGCAAGCACTGTATGAAAATAATCCTGACTCTTTTAAAGATAAAAATTTAAACCACATGATCAGTGGTCAGTATTTAAAAATCCCCTCAATTGCAGCAATGAGAGCCATTAATCCTGAAGGCGCACAACAAAAATCACTTAGTGATGATAAAGCTTGGCAAAAGAAAGTGCTCAAAGTAGCCCCTAACAAAGTACGGCCGCCAGAAGAAAACTCGGTGAATAAAAAAGACTTAGATGATGCTAAATCAGAAATCAATGTGCAGTTACAAGCTATAGACAGTTCTCAACAGCAAAGATTCGCCATCATTCAGAATGATGTTTTAGATTCAATCGATGGCTTACAAAGTTTATTAAAAGAAAATGAAGCATTAGGTCAACGCCTTACCAGCTTTACTGACCAACTGGTTGTTATGCAGAACGAAGTAGCTAAAAGCAAAGAAATAAAAGTGCAGATGGACGATATGATCTCACTGCAACAAGCCTTACTAGCAAAAGCTGAAGCTAGAGAACAAGCTTTATTATTAGAAAAACAAAAAGCTGATCTTGAAGAAGGTAGCTTGATGTCAAGTACATGGTTTGTTGTGTTAATGGCAACTTTACCTGCCATATTAGTGTTATCATTTTTAGCTTTTTTATACCGACGTAAAGCCAAAGCCAGTGGCGAAAATGTTGTGCCTATAAAGAAAGACAAAATCGTTGAGTCGACAACTAAGCCGATAAATGAGCAAGAGTCTAAAAGTGTAGACGATGAATTAGCACTTGATGAACTTTCACTCGACGATGAATTATCAAGAGATTTATCAGAGAATGATGAAGGTAATGATGATTTGTTTTCTGACGATTTAGATGATTTAGACGATCTTGAAGATATTTCTTTAGACAATGACTTGGAAACTATTTCTTTAGATGATGTTGTTGAAAGTGAAGCCTTAGAAGGTGGTCAGTTAGACCAAGGCGACTTAGACTCCTTGTTTGCAGGATTAGAAGACGAACCAAGTACGGACGATGATACAAAGCTTGACTCAGACCAAATTGATCAAAGTGAATTAGATAGTCTATTGGCTGAAAGTACGAAAAATGAGTCAACAGCAAGTGACAACAATGAGACGCTGAAAGAGTCAGAAAATGGTGACGCTTTGTTGGATAGCGTCAGTGAAAATATAAGTGAAGTATCAGATCCTGAAAATACAGCAGCAGAAGTGACTAATGAAGTATCAGACCCCGATGACATTGATGCACTGCTAGACTCAATAAATGATCAGAGTGATACATTAGCAGCCAATAATCCAAAAGTGGAAGATACAGCAGCAGCAGAGACTAATAAAGTATCAGCCCCCGATGATATTGATGCACTGCTAGACTCGATAAATGATCCAAGTGATATATTAGCAGTCAATAACCCAAAAGTTGAAGATACTGCACCAGAAGAGAATAATGAAGTATCAAATCCTGATGATATTGATGCACTACTAGACTCGATAAATAATCAAAGTGATACGTTAGCAGCCAATAACCAAAAAGTTGAAGATACTGCATCAGAAGAGACTAATGAAGTATCAGACCCCAATGATATTGATGCCTTGTTAGATGCAATAAATGACACGGGCGAAGAAGCTAGCAGTGAAGTATCAGACCCTGATGCCCTGTTAGATGTAATAAATGACAAGGATGAAGACGTTAGTAGTGAAGTATCAGACCCTGATGATATAGATGCCTTGTTAGATGCAATAAATGACAAGGATGAAGATGGTAGCATTGAAATATCAGACCCTGATGATATAGATGCCTTGTTAGATGCAATAAATGATAAGGATGAAGATGGTAGCATTGAAATATCAGCCCCTGATGATATAGATGCCTTGTTAGATACAATAAATGATAAGGATGAAGATGGTAGCATTGAAATATCAGACCCTGATGATATAGATGCCTTGTTAGATGCAGTAAATGACAAGGATGAAGATGGTAGCATTGAAATATCAGACCCTGATGATATAGATGCCTTGTTAGATGCAGTAAATGACAAGGATGAAGATGGTAGCATTGAAATATCAGACCCTGACGATATAGATGCCTTGTTAGATGCAATAAATGACAAGGATGAAGATGGTAGCGTTGAAATATCAGACCCTGATGATATAGATGCCTTGTTAGATGCAATAAATGACAAGGATGAAGATGGTAGCATTGAAATATCAGACCCTGACGATATAGATGCCTTGTTAGATGCAATAAATGACAAGGATGAAGATGGTAGCATTGAAATATCAGACCCTGATGATATAGATTCCTTGTTAAACGCAATAAATGATACGGGCGAAGATGGTAGTAGTGAAGTGTCATACCCTGATGCAACAGCAAGTAATCCAGCTACGGCATTGGCAAATGAGGATATCAGTAATGAAGATATTGATACTCTAGCTCCATCAGATAATGAAAATATAGCATTGATTAATAATTTTACTGATGAATATGTACAATCATTTTTAGGTACTAACTTTAGTGTACAATCGAATGAGAGTGCTGATGAAGCAGAGGTTGTTGAGCCGAAAAAAAACACAACCACAGAGAGTCAAACTGAAAAATTAACGGCCAACAACGAAGAAATTTCAGATGATTTTGATTTCGATACTCTGATTGATGAAGTCAACCAAACTCCTGAAGTGAGTGACGCACCATTAGATATTGGTGATGATATTCTTGATACTACATTATTTGATAAAGAATTTGATAAAGAATTGGCTAGTGATTTACTCAGTGAAAAGACTGAAAATAAAGTGGCAGACCAAGCTAGCAGCGCTACTGATGAAGAAAATTCACCCGCATTATCTAGCGACTTTGACGAATCAACTTTAGCAAAACTGCTCAAGGATGAAAAAGATAGTAATGATATGGTGGAATTATCACCAGATTTTACTGATAGCAATGTCTTAGCTGATTTACTCTCTAGTAATGATGATACCGCACCGAGCGCGACTAAAAAAACTACAAAGAGCAACGCTGAAGAAGTTAATGGTATGAAAGAGCTTGATAACTTAGATTTTGATGATTTATTGGCAAATATTGAAGAAGAAAGTAGTCAACCTGCTCTTGATAATATTGAAGTCAATGATGATTTTGACATCGGTGATGACTTTGACCTAGAGACAGTTAAAGAAGATATAGCGCTAGCAAAAGATAAATCGGATAACAAAACTGCAGATAAAGATTTCATTTCTGTAGATTCTTTGTTATTTAACAGCCTATCAGATGGTGAGCCAAGTGAACCTTATGAAAAAATGAATATTGATGTCGGTTTGAGTGAATTCCCTGAGTTTTCAGGTGACGTCAGCGAAGACGATATTGATGACGACAATAGTATTACGGCAAAATTAGATCTAGCTAAGGTGTACCTTGAGATTGGTGATGATGATAACGCCGAAGTGATTTTACTCGATGTTATTAAACAGGGTGATGCACAACAACAATTTGATGCACAGCAATTATTAGACAAGCTAAAAGACTAACTAAGATACAGTATTCTAGGTTGGGCAAAAAGGCTGCAATTTGCAGCCTTTTTTGATCCTTTTATTGACAGAGCCATTGCATTAATTACTTTGCGAGAATCAAGCATTTGGTAAATGTAGTTTTATCTTTTCATACTAAGCTTAAATACCTGTAGGCAAGACTTTGTGTTGGTAATGGTTATTCTTAATAACAGTTGAACTTTTTCCTAATATCCTAACGCTATATCAATACCTTATTAGATCAATAACAGGCATGTAACCGTTTAAAATATTATCTTAAAGCTGATGAGAAAACTGATCATGGCGCCAATAGATAAACTATATGAATGTGCACAGTAGAGCAACTGCGAAGATAAAGCCCAGTAAAAATATACTTGAGCTATTTCGCACACTCAAAAGTCCTTAATATAGCGCTAAGTTGATTAATACCAAGTGGATTAATTTAATGTTCATACTTAACAGTTAAAATAAACAACTATGGCGTTATAAAATTTATAAGCAGAATCACTACCGATTAAATTTTATGGCCTTGTATTTCTCCGTTTATCTGCATGAAAAAGATGATCACTTAATTAATCAAATGGGTATAATTCATTATTTTATTGGTCATTACCCAATAGTCACTTGGTAATAATCAGTAAAATAATAGATAATGTCGTGATCTTAGCAGTGGAGGATAAAATGCGTTACGCTTTAGGCATAGAATACGATGGTAGTAACTACTACGGTTGGCAAAGACAAAAGAATGTTATTAGTGTGCAGGAGTCATTAGAAAAGGCTTTATCAAAAATAGCAAATGAACCCATTGAGGTAGTATGCGCAGGCCGAACCGATACTGGGGTCAGTGCAACTAATCAGGTCATTCACTTTGAAACCGATAAAGTCCGTAAAGATGTTGCTTGGACACTAGGCGTTAATACTAACCTACCAAAAGATATTGCGGTATCTTGGGTGAAAGAGGTTAATGATGACTTTCATGCGCGCTTTAGTGCAACGGCTAGACGGTATCGTTATATTATTAATAACAATCGGTTACGGTCTGCGATTTTAAGTTCTGGTATTAGCTTTTGTCATTTTCCACTTAATGAAAATTTAATGCATCAAGCCGCACAATATTTGGTGGGTCGACACGATTTTACCTCGTTTAGAACGGTGCATTGTCAATCACACTCTCCAACACGTACCTTGCACCATTGTAATGTTTCTCGCCAAGGTGAGTTTATTATTATTGATGTTAAAGGTAATGCGTTTTTACACCATATGGTGAGAAATATTGCGGGTAGTTTGATGAAAGTGGGTCAGGAACTAAAACCAGTTAGTTGGCTCAAAGAGGTATTAGAAGCAAAAAATCGTTGTGTTGCTGGTATTACAGCACCGTCGGCTGGATTATACTTTGTTGATGTTGATTACCCTGAGGAGTTTGGCATTCCAAAGCGCAACCCAGGACCATTGTTTTTACTATAATCAAGCATTAGAAGTAAACAGACCAGTTTTTCCTATAATTATATAGGTGTTCTATGGTTTAATTCATAGTATTAGCAAAAATTTTATATTTAGTGGTTGTATTTTAAACAATTATTAGATCTTTCGTGTATAGGCAAAAATATATTATGAGCTGGATTGAAAAGATTCTCCCAAAAGCAAAGTCGACACAAAAAAGAAATATTCCAGAAGGTGTTTGGAGTAAGTGTACTAGCTGTAACGCGGTTCTATATAAAGTTGAGTTAGACCGACAGATGTCGGTTTGTCCAAAGTGTGATCATCACATGCGAATCTCTGCGCGTAAACGCATTGACGGTTTTCTTGACCAAGGCGAGCGAGTCGAGCTAGGTGAAGAATTTGAAGCACAAGATATTCTCAAGTTTAAAGACTCAAAACGCTATAAAGATCGTCTTTCTGCTGCGAAAAAAAGTACCGGTGAAAAAGATGCCTTGGTGGTAATGAGCGGTGAATTACATGGGCAACCTATTGTTGTTGCTGCATTTGAATTCGGCTTCTTAGGTGGCTCAATGGCGTCTGTTGTTGGCGCTCGTTTTGTTAAAGGTGTTGAGTACTGTTTAGCAAATAATGTACCTTTTGTTTGTTTTTCTGCTAGTGGCGGTGCGCGTATGCAAGAAGCATTGTTTTCATTAATGCAGATGGCAAAAACCAGTGCAGCTTTAGCAAAAATGAGTGAGAAAGGTCTACCTTATATATCAGTATTAACCGATCCAACTATGGGTGGTGTTTCAGCAAGTTTGGCGATGCTAGGTGATATTAACGTGGCTGAACCCAAAGCATTGATTGGTTTTGCCGGCCCGCGCGTTATTGAACAAACGGTACGTGAAAAACTACCTGAAGGTTTTCAGCGCAGTGAGTTCTTAAAAGAGAAAGGCGCGATTGACATCATTGTCGACCGACGTGAAATGCGTAGTACTTTAGCAAGAATGCTTGCTAAGTTTATGGGACAAGATAGCCCAGCAGTCTAACGGTAAACTCATGTCAAAAATGACTCAAAGCCATTCAAAAAGAAAAAATCTTACTGAATGGCTTTCCTATTTAGAAAGTATTCACTCAGTCGAAATAGAGCTTGGCTTAAAGCGTATTACCGCTGTGGCGAAAAATCTTAACATTGCTTTTCCTAGGTCAACAGTGATTACTGTTGCTGGCACTAATGGCAAGGGCACTACCTGTGCTTTTTTAGAAAATGCGTTTTTAGCACAAAACTTAACTTGTGCGGTTTACTCCTCACCTCATATTGAGCGCTTTAATGAGCGTTTGCGCCTTAATCGCTGTGAAGTTAGTGACAATGCACTCGTTAGTGCTTTTGAAACTATAGAAAGCGCCCGTGGCGATATTAGCTTAACCTACTACGAATACACTACGTTAGCCGCTTTGTTGATTTTAATGGCAGAACAGCCCAAGGTTATTATTCTTGAAGTTGGCTTAGGTGGACGTTTAGATGCCACTAACATGATCGACGCTGATATTGCCGTCATCACTACTATTGACTTAGATCACCAAGCATTTTTGGGTAACACGCGAGAAGCTATTGGTTTTGAAAAAGCGGGCATAATGCGGGCAAATAAAGTGGTGGTAGTGGGTGATAATAATCCACCTAGCTCATTAATTACTCACGCTAACGATATTGGTGCTATAGCGTATTCTCGCGAGCAAAAATTTACTGTTGAACAAGGTGATGATAACACTTGGCATTGGCGCAGTAGTCACCATGTTTTTTCAGCACTTACTTCTTGCCAAATCCCCCAAGACAACGTTGCAACAGCTATTATGGTGTTAAGTGTTTTAGCGGAGAAACTCAGCTTATCGTTAGATAGTGCTTTTATCAATCAGGTTATTACTCAAACAAAAGTCGCTGGGAGAATGGAAAAATTTATTCTCGATTGCGATGTTATTTTAGATGTTGGGCATAATCCACAAGCGGCGCGATATTTAGCAGCACAATTGCAGCAGTTAAACTATCCTAAGGTTCATGCCGTATTAGGCATGTTGGCAGATAAAGATATCACCAACACCTTAGCCCCCCTATTACCAGAAGTTGCGCATTGGTATATGGGTACGCTTGATATTAACCGAGGCTGTAAAGCAAAAAAAATCCTTGAATCTATAGAAATAGACCAGGCTAAGGTGAATTGTTTTGACAATGTCTCTCAGGCATTTAAAATGGCTAAAAAGAATGCAAAAGCAACTGATCTCATTCTGGTTTTCGGATCTTTCTATACGGTTGCTGAAATAAGACGTTTGTTAGTTTAGCCATGCCTGGAGTCTAATTTGTCTACACCATTTCAAAATCGTTTAGTGGGTACCATTATTGTTGCAGCTATCGCCATCATATTTTTACCTGATGTACTTGATGGAGAGAAAAAAACTTACCAAGATAACTTTGAGGCAATTCCAAGCACGCCTCAGGTAGACTTTTTGCAAGCCAATAAAAGCTTTCCAAAAGAAAAACTGGCTAATTTGCCCGTAGAGTTTATTTCTGATGAGCTTGCACTGGACGAACAAAGTGTTATCGACTCAGCAAAAGCCCTTAAGGAAAAAGGTGTTACTGTCTCAACTTTATCCAAAGAGCCTGATTTTTCAGCTGTGCCGGCAGTCGCGTCAGCAAAAAAATTGGTGACTGAACCCATAAAAAAAGCACCTAGCAAAGCAATAGCTCAACAGGCGTGGGTCATTCAATTGGGCAGTTTTCGTCATCAAAATAATGTTGATGACTTACTCAGTAAATTACAAAAAGCAGGCTACACCACCTTTACTAAGCCTATTAAAACCAAAAATGGTAACTTGACCAAGGTGTGTATTGGACCTGAATTGATCAAGTCATCCTTAGAAGCACAGTTACCTGCATTGAAAAAGTTGACTAGTGTGCAAGGTAAAGTGGCTCGCTTTTATCCCGCTAAATAATAAAACTAATAGTAAATCCTAGTCGCCTTCTGATAGAATGCGCGCCTCTAATCAATGAGAATATTCGATTTATGGTTTGGATAGATTATACCATTTTGGCTGTCATTGGCATTTCAGCTTTAATTAGCTTAGTGCGTGGCTTTGTCAAAGAAGCGGTTTCATTAATTGTCTGGATCAGCGCCTTTTTTGTCGCTAGCAGCTTCTATGTTAACTTGTCGACCCAACTCACCAATATTTCTGATCAACTGCTGCGTAACGCCGCCTCGATTACTATTTTATTTATCTCCACCTTAATTTTAGGTGCGCTTATTAATTACATCATTGGTCAACTTGTTAGCAAAACCGGTTTGTCTGGTACTGATAGGGTACTGGGTATCGTATTCGGTGCGTTAAGAGGTGTATTAATTATAGCTGCAGTATTATTTTTTATGGATGCGTTTACGCCCGCCTCATCTAGAGCATGGTGGCAAAACTCACAATTAGTTCCAGAATTTACATTAATAGTTGAATGGTTTTTTGAGTACCTCAAACAATCATCAAGTTTTTTAGCTTAGTATTTAAACTTAGTCCGTCGGAGAAAAGATTCATGTGTGGTATTGTTGGTATTGTTGGTAAAACACCGGTTGTTACAGCTTTATATGATGGCTTAACGGTATTACAGCATCGTGGCCAAGACGCAGCAGGTATCGTGACTATTCACGATGATACCTTTAGATTGCGAAAAGGTAACGGTTTGGTGAAAGATGTTTTTCATACCCGTCATATGTTACGTCTACAAGGTAATATGGGTATTGGTCATATTCGTTACCCAACGGCAGGAACATCAAGTTCATCAGAAGCGCAGCCATTTTATGCCAACTCACCTTTTGGTATTTCTCTAGCGCATAACGGCAATTTAACTAATGCCGAAGAGTTAAAGTTATGGCTTAACAGAGAAGCCCGTCGTCATGTGAATACGACATCTGACTCAGAATTATTATTGAATATTTTAGGTCACGAACTACAAAATTCAGAGCAACATACGTTAGACCCAAGTGATATTTTTAAAGCGGTAAGCAACGTTCACAAACGTGTACGAGGTGCCTATGCTACGGTTGCTTTGATTATTGGCTACGGTATGGTGGCATTTCGTGATCCTAATGGTATTCGTCCCTTGGTATTTGGTAAGCGCGAAACACCATCAGGAGTTGAATACATGGTGGCGTCTGAATCGGTAGCACTTGATGCTAACGAATTTGAGTTTGTGCGTGATGTTGCTCCTGGAGAAGCGATATTCTTCACTGAATCGGGTCAAATTCATAGCCAACAATGTGCTGAAAAACCATCCTTTCATCCCTGTATTTTTGAATACGTCTATTTTGCTCGTCCTGATTCATCTATCGACAAAATTTCAGTTTACGGTTCTCGCGTTGAAATGGGTAAAAAGCTGGGAGATAAAATTGCCAAAGAATGGGACGATATCGATATTGACGTTGTTATTCCCATTCCAGAAACCTCTTGTGATACCGCATTAGAAATTGCCCGTCACCTTAATATTCCGTATCGCCAAGGTTTTGTTAAAAATCGTTATATTGGCCGTACTTTTATTATGCCGGGACAAGAGCTGCGTAAAAAATCAGTACGTCGAAAGCTTAATGCCATTGGTACAGAATTTTTGGGCAAAAATGTTTTGTTAGTTGATGACTCTATCGTACGTGGCACAACGTCAGGACAAATTATTGAGATGGCTCGTGCCGCTGGAGCTAAGAAAGTTTATTTTGCTTCAGCTGCACCAGAGATTCGTTTCCCTAACGTTTACGGCATTGATATGCCAAGTGCTAATGAGTTGATTGCTCATGGTCGCGAACTGGACGACATCTGCGAGCTTATCGGTGCAGATAAATTGATTTTTCAAACACTAGAAGATTTGGTTGCGGCTGTTTCAACACAAAATCCAGATATTACTGAATTTGAAACCTCAGTTTTTAATGGCGAATATGTCACTAAGGACATAGATCAAAGCTATTTAGACCGACTAGACGCTTTGCGTAATAACGACACTAAAGAAACCTCTGATAAAAATGCTGACTCAATAATTGATATGCATAATGAAGGTTCAGAATAATTACCTAAATTTTAAAATTTAAATTTTTGATATAAAAAAACCGCTAATTAAGCGGTTTTTTTATATTCAGGAAGAAAGGTATGTCGTGATCACATAGATGTGAAAGCACAACGATGTTTATTTTATGCTGTTAGCTAATGTATTCAACACCTAAGCCAGAGCTAAAAACGATAGCACTTGCCGCCATGAGTGCCACAATGAGTACTAGGCCACAAGTTACAACAGAGCTCGAATAAATAAAGCCTTTTTCTTCAGGTATATTCATCATAATAGGTACACCTGAGTAAAGCAGATATACCGAGTAACACAGCGCGGCTAACCCGGCTAGAGTTACAAACCAAAGCACTGGAAATAGCGCAGCTAAACCAACCATCAATAAAGGTGTTGCTGCATATGCTGCTAGCTCTAATGACTGGGTGAAGTTTGGTGTTGAATCAAAGGTTTTTGCCATCCATTGAATTAAAACTGCTAGGGAAAGTACACCTACAATTAAACCAATATACATAGCGATCGACATAAAAATTGCGTCTGATTCAGTTAATCGAATCGGGTCGCCCGCGCCTATTGCCCAGCCAATATGCGCAGTAGCATAATAGCCACAAATAGCCGGAATTAAGGCTATGGTGAGAATATGCACCATAGAATAGGTTAAGCTTTCGTGACGTTTCTCAATAGTTTGCCATTCTTTTTTAGGTGCAGTATAAAGCCCCCAGATATGATTTAAGATCATGTTATGTACCTCTCTCTGTACCCCAAAATATTGCAGATATAAATAAAAATCTGCGACCTGACTTTAAATCAACGTTATTTTTTTTATTGTTGATATGCTATTTATGTAAGATGAAGAGGGATTCGTCAAGGCTTGTTTGATATTTAGACGTAAATATATTTTTTTAGCCATCTATCAGTCTGCTAATTTGGCTTTTAGACAGAAAATGATTAGCAGACTTTAATGCGCACAATCTTCATGACTTCAAGTTCAAAACCTGCAACCGTTTCTTTAGTTGCATAATAGGTAATATTGACTTGTTGGTTATGTAACGACTTATAAAGTTTTTTTCTACGATACTTAAAAGGTACATCAATACCCTTTAACATGATGGTATTTAGGTACCAATGGTCAACTTCACGCTGCACATGTGAGAGCACAGTTTTTTGCTCACTATGAGTAAGTGCTTGGTGTTTCTTTGTTAGTGACTCAGCGTCAGTTTTTTTCATTAGGGTATTCACTATATTTTTATTAAAAATAAGTTCGTCAAGTTAACTTGTTAAGGAAATATTATAACAAATAGTGCTGCTTTATTTTAGTTAATTGCTGACTTTTAACGCTATCTTTGCATACTTGTTAGTATAAATTAATTATTATTTAGTTATTGAAACGTCCATAATTTATTAATGACAAAGCAAAGTTACTCCTTATTGCCATAGCAGATAGGTAAGTTATTGCGAAAATCGCTTATCAAGATAGCTGGGTGTTGAAATATAATCTGTGCTGAGTAGCAGGTTAATAAAAACGATTAAACTGCAAAGAAATAATCAGTTAAAATAAATAGTGATTAATATCTGACTATCAAACAATAAATAAGCAAACATAATGGTGTTAATAATATAACTGTCAAGGTAAAATTAGCGCTATTGTGGTAACCGTTATTTTATGTGGTCTAGTAAAAGGTAATTGAAGGTTTATGGATTATTTTGAACAGTTAGGTGTTAGTAGAGTATCGACCACCTTAGAGATTAAAAAAGCTTATCGAAAACTCGCTAATAAATATCATCCAGACAGAAATGATAGTGTTGAAGCTAAAGATAAATTTCAATTAATTCAGCAGGCTTATGATGTTATTGCGGATCCAAAAAAACGCTCTTTATATTTAAAAAATAACTATACCGTTATCACTGACCCTAGAGAAATTGCTGACTCCTTTTGGCAAAGCGCTTTAAGTTAGGTAGTTATTAAGCTTTACATGAGTTTCTCCATTAGGAAATAAAGAATGCCATTAGAAACCAATATTCCTGATTATTTAACCGATGATTTTTCTCTGTATTTAGAGAATGTCACCTCGTTAGCTGATCCTGAAAATCCTGACTTATTATCAAACTATGTTGCGACGCTATTTGAACAATTAAAGCAAATGCCATTATTATTTACTGGCATGGTTGATCAATTAGCGATGGCGATATCCACTAAAATTAAAATTGACAGTAAAAGCCTAGAAAAAATATGTTTTACCCCTGAGCCTTCATGGGATGAAGTAAAACCATTTGTTGGGGTTCATACAGATGCTCGAACTTGTATTACTGAGATAATGACGCATGCCGAACAAGAGCTAAAAATTGCTGTTTTATTGATTCATTTTTATAACCGCTATGATGCGACACCTTTAAGAACGCAAGTAGATGAAGACGATCAAGTCACAGATGATGAATATAATGACTATGATGAGAACTACTAAGGCGATAAAAAATAGATTTTATAAAATTTGCATTGAAAAAAATAAAAGTTTTATTCAATACTCAATAAATATAAGTTTTAAGGAATGACCTTGACAAAAAATGCATTAATTCTTGCTAGCGACATTATTGAACAGGCACAACTGAGTGGTCGACGTGCCGGCACCTCATTAGAAGCGATTGCCTCCGAACAAGGAGATGAAAAAATGCTTGCGGTACTAACAGAGATGGATATTTTAACCGTAGCTAAAATTGTGCGAGAGCATGATGCCACCATACCTTCCATCGCCACCTGGTTAATGGATGCAGATTCAATTAAACAACTATTAAACGTGGAACCATCATACTGGCAAAATATCGATGAAGACCATGTGTTTTGTGCGCAAACAGAAGCACACAGCTTATTAACACAAATATTTCTCTCCTCTGATGATGAAGAAAAACAATTAGAAGTATTAAAAGCTATTGTGGAAGACGATTTTGGTCTTTTATATTTATCGTTACCTTTTATCGGTCACGATTTTTCTGAGTTAGAAGAAGATGAAGAACAAACATCAGGCAGCCTTGAAGAACTGTTAATGAAAATAAAAACATTAAGCGCAGAAGCTTATTGTGAAGTGATGACAGTTAGCAGCAATGGTACACTTGAGAATATTGAAAATTCACTAAAACAAAATGCCAATAAACATCGTGTTACAGCTATTGAAATGGACACCGACGATATGTTCGCGCCACTGTAATGTATAAATATTGTATTTAGAGCCTGTTGAATATCGCACTTTAGCTTTGGACAACAAAAACCCATCAATTAAAAATATTGTTGTGTTGCTCTAATAAACAATGAAAAATTTGAGCTTAAGCTTTTGAAGCTATCTGCAAACGGTCAAGGTTATTTACTTAGCTTACGCTGTTTGTCGTTTATTTAGCATAATGAAGAGATATTCTTTATTGCTTGGCATAAAACAAGCGCCAGCAGAGATAAAGATAAAAGCTTAAGCCAAGCTCACCAATATCAAACGCTTTAATTGATTGGGATCCATCAATGACCATTGCAAAGTTAAGAAATCATCCTTTTTTACTTTTAGTATTAAAAGATGGTGAAAATGACGGCTATTTCACCGCTGAATTTATGCGTAAAACCAAACAACAATTAATTGATATGTCGTTGAGGATAGCCTCTGATAATCTTTCAATAATTTATGCCGATCAAATAAAAAAAGGCTGTGAAATTGTATTAGGCATGAGTAACTTAGGTTTATTAGAACTTTGTGATAACGATACTGAGCAAGCAAAGGCGATACTAAAAACCCATGGTGTAGTTTACTGCTTTAGGGCCGGCTGGGCAAAGTATGCTCAGTTAAAAACCATATCAGCATCATACTTCGACAGTATTGCTATTTTTTCCTATGCCTTGGCGATTAATGATACCTCAGATATTCGCCTTATGCATGCCGCGTTAGTGAATGAAGGCTACCAAAGCGCTAAGCTTTTACAAGTCTATAAAACCATTGCTGCGAGCTATTGCGCTAGTACTATACTCATTGATAGTGATGAAGAGGTATTGAAATTTGAATTACAACGATTTCTTAACAGCGCTATTGCATTGTTACTGATTGATTCTGAGAAAAAGACCTTTACCCATAGCTTATATCAACAATTAACGACTTACCTTTTGAGTACAGAAAAAGAGCTAGTGTTGATTAAAATAGAGCGTTGTATTATTAGCTTTACTGAAAAATTATCACGATTAACCAAAGCTGATCTTCAAGCGATAGCCTTATTGGATTTTAATGAACTCAAAGGTATTATTCACCAGCAAGAAAATATCGCTATTTATATTCAAGAAATATTAGAGCTACCTATCACAGTTGCTAATGAGTTAAATGATGACTTTGATGGCGGTTACGACTTTCATGCTGATGATGAGGACGATATTGCTTACTTAAGACCAGATGCCTCATAACATCAGCAGGTATTTGAGCGATTTATCTTTAAATTAGTTATACTCGTCGATATTGAATTTGTATATATAACAGGTCACTTATAGTAATGATAAAACCAATTCTGTTTCATACTATTTACCCACATAAAACAAGTAAAGAATGGGTGGTTTTTGTCCATGGAGCTGGTGGTAGCTCTGCGGTATGGTTTCGTCAGATCAGAGCGTTCCAACAACAGCATAATGTGCTCTTGTTGGATCTTAGAGGCCATGGAAAATCAAATCAGTTAGTAAAAAGCTTTGTCGGCAGTCATTATTCTTTTAATAAAGTCTCCGAAGATATTATTGATGTCTTAGACCATAATAAGATTGCTTGTGCACATTTTGTTGGCATTTCGTTAGGCACTATTATCATTCGTAACATAGCTGAAATTGCACCTACGTATGTATCAAGTATGGTTTTAGGTGGTGCTATTACACGTTTTAATGTGCGCAGTAATATTTTAGTTTATTTAGGCAATACCTTTAAACATTGTTTACCCTATATGTGGTTGTACCGTTTATTTGCTTTTATTATGATGCCGAAAAAACGCCATAAAGAATCTCGTCATTTATTTGTTCGCGAAGCTAAACGTTTGTGCCAGAAAGAATTTATTCGTTGGTTTAAATTAGCTATGGATGTTAACCCTTTAATGCGCTACTTCAAAGAGAAGGAAATCGACATACCTATTCTTTATATTATGGGTAAGGAAGACCATATGTTTCTAGAGCCGGTCAAAGAAATGGTTAAGCGACACAAAAATAGTTTATTACATACCATTCATCAATGTGGTCATGTCTGTAATGTTGAGAGCCCAGATGTTTTTAATAAACACTCTTTAGCCTTTATAGCGCAGCAAAATAGCTAAACGGATTTATTGGTATGAAACTACTCTATCAAAGGTAACACTAATAACGCGTAAGCAGAGTTGTTGAAACAAGTTTAATCAGCATGTTTTAGTTACTTTAGACATCTATCTACGCTAGAAGTATGCACATAACATATCTTAATAGCGGCGAATTAGTCCTTGTTTGGTTTGTTACATAGAGAAAAATTGCCCCATGATTTACCAATATTCCCACTCATAAATTCATGATAAAATAGCCATGATTTCTAAGCCTATAGCGAGATACCTTACCTGTGACCACAGAAAACCTCTTAGCCCCAATCAAGTCATTCTTAACATGTGAAACACCACAAGCATGGCTTGATGAAGCAGCAAAAAAAGAAAACTTGTCGATTCTTTTAATTGATCACTTAATTTGCGAGCTTAAAGCCGCACAATCTGCGATGTTTTTCATTCGAAAATATGTGGTTGATAAAGCCAGTGGTGATGCACTATTAGCTTGGTTACAACCTTTTGAAACCCTGATATACAAGCGAGAAGGTGATTGGCGTTCATTAGCAACTAAAAATAAACTGACAAAGTCAGTGATCCCAAAAGCAAATTCTCCTTATGGGCAAAGTTTGATTGATAAAATGGTCTTGTTAATAAAAGAAGAGCTGCATCACTTTTATCAGGTCTTAGAAATTATGGATGAATATGGTGTTGAATATCGTAGTATTACCCCATGTCGCTATGCTAAAGGCATGTTAAAGCACGTTAAAACCTTCGAACCTGATGCACTTATCGACAAATTAATTGTTGGTGCTTATATTGAAGCAAGATCTTGTGAACGTTTTGCTATGTTGGCGCCATTGGTTGATAAACGCTTGGGTGACTTTTATATCTCTTTACTTCGTTCTGAAGCGCGACATTATCAAGACTACCTAACACTGGCAAAAGAAATTTCAGGTCCAGAACAAAGTGACAAAGTTGATAGTCGTATTGCTTACTTTGCTGAGGTAGAAAGCCAATTAATCATCAGCCCAGATAATGATTTTAAATTTCATAGCGGTGCACCATCATTTTAGCGGCGAAAACCACCTTAGCTGTTAACTTGCTCACTAATGACTAAAGGCAACCGTTACTACCCCCTCCCTCTCTATATTACATTGAATAATTAAAACCCTATTACCGACTTATATATTTTCGGTTCTAGGGTTTATACCTAGCCAATGGTGAATAATGTCGGATAAAATTTTTAATTTTTATCATAACTCGCTAGACTGCTAACAGGCGTTTTAATGCGCTGCCTATGAATATGATATTTATATAAAATACAATAATAAGGAAAATAATTGATGCGCACTATAATTGCATTAGTTGCAGCTGTGGCCTGTTTATCTGCCTGCCAACCTAATAGTTCAACACAAAATTCCATTCAAGCACTGACCGAAGTGTCGGTAATTCAACAGGTTGAAAAAAATAAACTTAGCGAGTCGCAACGATTAAATGAATGGTTTGCGGTTAAGTATGAAGAGCAGCTGCAAAGCAACCCCATAATGTTGACGTTTTTAGGGCGGAAAGAGCAGTACGATCAAATCAATGATATGACGGAAGCTTTTGAGCAAAAGCAATTGGCATGGCAAGCGGCAACGGTTGCTGAGTTAAGCGCGAATTTTGATTACAACAAACTAACCGCCGAGGCTAAAATCTCATACGATATTTGGCTTTATCAATATGAACAAGCTAAAGCCAGCCAAAAGTTTAACAATAATAATTATATCTTTACTCAATTCAATGGCATTCAAGCCTTTGCCGCGCAGTTTTTAATTAACTTTCATCGTGTTGATGAGTTAAGCGATATGCAGGCATATATCAAACGTATTGGCGGTATTAGTATAGCAATTAGTCAATTATTGCTGCGAGCAAAAGAAAATGCTGCGTTAGGTACACGGCCACCAAAATTTGCTTACGAAGGCGTTATTGAACAGGCCGGTAATTTGATTACGGGTCGTCCATTTTCAAATGAAAAAAGCGCAAGTGATTCGCCACTTTGGCTAGATGCTCAGCAAAAAATTAAAACGCTAGTTGACGCTAAAAAAATTACGGCAGTACAAGCAAAAACTTTAGAGTCAGACGCTAAAAAACAACTGCTTGAAGCTTTTTTACCAAGTTACCAAGCGTTAATTGCTTGGTTTGAAAGTGATATAGTCAACACAGTGAGTAACGCAACAGGCGTTTCATCACAAAAAAATGGTCAAGCATTTTATAATTATATGATCGGCGCTTCAACAACCACTGAATTATCTGCAGATGAAATTTATGATATTGGTGTTAAAGAAGTCGCGCGTATCACCGATGAGATGATCGCGATTAAAGACCGTGTTGGTTTTGAAGGCGACTTACCCGCGTTTTTTAATTTTATCAAAACGGATGAACAATTTTTTTATCCGAATACTGACGAAGGGCGGCAGGGTTATATTAGTGATACTGAAGCTTACTTAGGCTTTATTAATGAGCAACTACCACAATACTTTGGCTTGTTGCCAAAGGCTGATTTAGTGGTTAAGCGTGTAGAAGCCTTTAGAGAACAAGATGGTGCAGCTCAACATTACAACCCAGGTACGCCAGACGGTAGTCGTTCAGGGGTTTATTATGCACATTTATCTGATATGTCAGCCATGCCAAAAAATGAAATGGAAGGCGTGGCTTACCATGAAGGTAATCCGGGCCATCATATGCAAATTTCCATCGCACAAGAGCTAACATCAGTGCCACAGTTTCGTCGGCAAGCTAACTTTACTGCCTATAGCGAAGGTTGGGGTTTATATGCTGAATTGCTAGCGAAAGAGATGGGCGCTTATCAAGATGACTTTTCTGATTTTGGTCGACTAGTGAATGAAATGTGGCGCGCAGTCCGTTTGGTGGTTGATACGGGTTTACATGCAAAAGGCTGGACTGAAGCGCAAGCTATTGCTTACTTTAAAGAAAAAACACCTATTGCTGAAGAAGCTATTGTTTCTGAAGTGCGTCGATATTTAGTACTGCCAGGTCAAGCAACCGCCTATAAAATTGGCATGCTGGAGATATTAGCATTACGTGAAAATGCTCAGCTAACACTCGGCGATCGTTTTGACATGCGAAGTTTCCACGATACCGTGCTTGGTGGCGGTGCTATGCCATTAGCGATACTAGAGCGAAGAGTGAATGACTGGGTAAGTAGCCAACTGCCTAAGTAGTGAGCAATCCTAGGCAGTTATTAGCTCTATCAATGAAAGTGCTGAATGAAAGTTCAGGCACTTTTTTATATTCAAGATGAATGCTATGCCAGGATCACATGGCCGCGCTTAGCCATTTAAGTTATTGTGGCTGCATTACGCTAATAACTTACAACTATGTAAGATCATGATGCCACTACATTAATACGTCCATGAGCATCGATGATGAACAGTAGCGACATTTAGGGTAATTAATAGAGTTAGCCGGGAGGGTTTTACTTAAATCACATTTTATCACCACTAGTATGCTGATAAAATGTGCTCAGAAAAAACTGTTATGACTTGTTGACTTCAAATGGGCTGTCCATTAATTCCATGGTATCAGGCGTGACTTTCAGCCAAGCACCTTGCTCGTACCAATCGCCCAGTACAATTCGCTTTGCTGCTTTTTTGTTGGCTTTTACTTCATGTATCGCAGGTCTGTGCGTATGGCCATGGATCAAAATCTGACTTTGGTATTGCTCTAAACACTGAACAACTTCGCTGGGCGTAACATCCATAATTTCTTGTGATTTCATCGCTGTGGCTGTCGCACTTTGGTCACGATAATTATTAGCAATTTTTCGTCGAACAAATAAAGGTAAGCTTTTTATCATCGCTTGCCACCACCAACTACGTGACTTTTTACGAAAAGCCTGGTAGCTAACATCGCGAGTACAAAGGGTATCACCATGCATAATAATCACCGGCTTACCATATAAGTCTATTAAGGTGACCTCGGGTAATAGTTGCATACCTGATTGCTTAGCAAAGCGTTTACCTAATAAAAAATCACGATTACCATGAATAAAATAAATCTTACAACCAAGTGCTGACAGTGCTTTTATCGCTTGAGATATGTCTAGAATAAAGTGGCTATCGTCATCGTCGCCAATCCAGTATTCGAATAAATCACCTAAAATATATAATACTTGTGCATTAGGTGCTTCGTTTTTCAAAAAAGCTAAAAAACAGGCCGTTATATCGGGCCTGTTTTGTGCGAGATGTAAATCAGCAATAAAATAAGTTAAAGCTGATTTATTGTTCAAGTGAGAAATTTCGCTCATGGCGTTAACGTGCGTATTTATATCCGTTCCACTTCAAGGTGCAGTTTTAGAGTTTAGCTCCCTAAGGGCAAGCCGGTAAAGGGTCATCTTCGGCGTTATGGATTCGGACAATAGAATAATTATTCTCTTCAATCCATGCTTGGTAGCTAAACCATTCTCAATTTGCTGAAATCTGCATCTTAAAGTAAAGCGGGTATAAGTATTACGCTACGATAGTTTCTTCAATTAGTATTTCTTCTTTTGGCACATCGTCATGATAGCCAGAACGACCGGTATCAACTAGAGTCATTTTGTCAACAATGTCCATACCTTCAACCACTTTAGCAAATACACAGTAACCCCAGCCTTGGACATCTTCACTTTTGAAGTTAAGGAAGTCGTTATCAGCTAAGTTAATAAAAAATTGTGCTGATGCTGAATGTGGGTCTTGGGTACGCGCCATAGCTAAAGTACCACGGGTATTGCTTAAACCATTATTTGCTTCGTTTTGAATTGATTCACGGCTGTCTTTCTCGTCCATACCTGATGCAAAACCACCGCCTTGCGCCATAAAACCTTTAATAACACGGTGAAAAACTGTGCCATTATAAAAACCGTCTTCAGCGTATTGTTGAAAGTTTTTAGCGGTAACAGGTGCGTTATCAAAATCTAATTCAATTTTAATTTCGCCTAAGCTTGTTTTAAATGTGATCATTTTTTTACTCATAAATCTAAAGGAAATTTAACTGGCTAAATTGTAACTCAATAAAAGAAACATTTCTTGGCAAAATTTCATAGTAAATTTATCAGAAAATTTCTCTGCAAATGAGCCAAGTTAATGATTCATAGCAATACTTGGGGTACAATTGCGATAATTCCCGTTGTGGGAATAAGTGAATTTAATCAAGTATTGATATTACATAGGAAAAAGCGCCATTATGTTGCAGATTTATAATACCTTAAGCAGGAAAAAAGAAGTTTTTAAGCCGATCACTTCCAACAAGGTAGGTTTATATGTTTGCGGTATTACTATTTATGATCGATGTCATATCGGTCACGCCAGAACCTACGTCGCCTTTGATATTATTGCCCGTTACTTAAAATATTTAGACTATGACTTAACACATGTGCGTAATATTACTGACGTTGACGATAAAATTATCAAACGTGCTAATGAAAATGGTGAAAGCTGTGAAGCCTTAACCTTACGTATGACCGATAAAATGTACCAAGACTTTGATGATCTTAATATTATGCGCCCAGATATTGCCCCAACGGTTACGGGTCATATGGTTGAGATTATTGCTTTGGTTGAACGTCTTATCGAGCGAAAAAATGCTTATGTTGCCAGTAATGGTGATGTTATGTTTGAGGTCAGTACCTATAAAAATTATGGCAAATTGAGTTTGCAAAATTTAGATATGCTGCAAGCGGGTTCTCGTGTCGACATTGACGAAGCAAAGCGTAGTCCATTAGATTTTGTGCTGTGGAAAATGGCTAAACCCGATGAGCCAAGCTGGGAGTCACCTTGGGGTCAAGGTCGCCCAGGTTGGCATATTGAATGTTCCGCTATGAATCTCAAGCATTTAGGTGAACATTTTGATATTCATGGCGGAGGCTCAGATTTACAATTTCCACACCATGAAAACGAAATAGCTCAATCTTGTTGTGCTCATGATACACCGTATGTTAATTACTGGATGCATGGCGGTATGGTGCAAATAAACAAAGAAAAGATGTCTAAATCTTTAAATAACTTTTTTACTTTGCGCAGCGTTCTTGATGCCTATGATGCAGAAAGTGTACGTTTCTTTTTAACCTCGAGTCATTACCGTAGCCAGTTAAATTATTCACAGGATAACTTAACGCAGGCGCGTGCAAGTTTAGAGCGTATTTATACGGCGTTGCGTGACGTCACGCCCATTAAGGTCGAGTTAAAAGGCAACGCATATGTTCAGCGTTTTGAAAAAGCGATGAATGATGACTTCAATTGTCCTGAAGCAATGCCAGTTTTATTTGAATTAGCGAAAGAAATCAATCGCATCAAAGCAAAAGATATTGAAACCGCCTCTAAGCTGGCCTTTATTTTAGTTTCATTAGGTGCTGTATTAGGAGTTGCGCAAAATTCACCAGAAGATTTTTTACAAGGTGGGAATGGCGATAGCGATGAAGTGGCAGAAATTGAAGCTTTGATTAAACAACGCAATGACGCGCGTGCCAATAAAAATTGGGCAATGGCCGATGACGCACGCGATAAGCTAGCGGCATTGAATATTATTCTAGAAGATAGTGCGGGCGGTACAACGTGGCGTAAAGGCTAGAGTTACCTTATATACAAGCGTGTTATAAAGATAAAAGCCTGCAATAGCAGGCTTTTATGTACATGATGTACCGAGTTTTTTGTTCTAGACAAAACTCAATACCTGCGTTTATGCCGGCAGTGTCATCATCGCATTAATGCACAAGCGCTTACATTGACAAATAATCAGACTATTTACTATGAAACTCTTCGCAAGCAATAAGGGTGTTTTCTATTAAGCTAGCAACCGTCATTGGGCCAACACCGCCTGGTACCGGTGTAATATAACCCGCATTTTCTTTTGCTTTAGCAAAGCCAACATCACCCACTAGCTTGCCGCTCTCTAAACGGTTAATACCTACATCAATAACAATAGCGCCTGCTTTTATCCATTCACCAGGAATAAATTCAGCTTTACCAACAGCTACCACCAATAAATCAGCATTTCTTACTTTTGTTTCTAGGTCTTTGGTAAATCTATGGGTAGTGGTAACCGTACAACCGGCGAGTAATAACTCCAGTGTCATAGGGCGTCCAACAATGTTTGATGCACCTACCACAACAGCCTCTAAGCCATGAGGTTCTACGCCGGTTGAGGCGATTAATTTTATAATACCTTTTGGCGTACAGGGACGAAGTCCAGGCTGGCGTAAAGCTAATTTACCCACATTGTTTGGATGAAAGCCATCAACATCTTTTAATGGGTTAATATGCTCAATAATTAAATTGGCATCTAAGCCTGCAGGTAAGGGCAGTTGAACAAGAATACCGTCTATTGCATTATCGTTATTTAACTCATCAATTAAATTGAACAGCTGCTCTTGAGATGTTGTTAAAGGTAAGTCATAAGAACGTGATACAAAGCCAACTTCTTCACAGGCTTTTCTTTTACTACCAACATAAACTTGAGAGGCGGGATCTGAACCGACCAAAATCACGGCTAATCCGGGAACACGCAGACCATTTTTTATGCGTTGTTGTACTTTATCTTTAACAGAAAGGCGTAGTTGTTGGGCGATCAACTTACCGTTAATAAGAGCTGCAGTCATAATTCTTCACAAAAGGCTAAAAAACGTGGTTATTTTCGCATAATAGAAAAGCTATTTGTAGAAAATAAATGCATAGTGTGTCGAAATAATTATTTATTGATAAATAATAGTGATATTTTTATTTTATCAGCCAATATCAGCGGTATTTTAATCAAGATGCTGTAAAATTGAGCGAACAAACATTTATTTAAAAAAAGTGTTTGACGGACAACGGGCAACTAGGTAATATCCGCATCCGTTGAGAGAGCAAGCTTTTTTAACGTACGTCGGTGATTAGCGCAGCTTGGTAGCGCACTTGGTTTGGGTCCAAGGGGTCGCAAGTTCGAATCTTGCATCACCGACCATTTTTTTATTTTCAATGTTTCAATTTTAAAATAAAAAAAGACAAGCTTCATACCTAGTGAAACTTGTTTAGCATCTGTAGGCAATGTGCGCCCTTAGCTCAGCTGGATAGAGCAACGCCCTTCTAAGGCGTGGGTCGTAGGTTCAAATCCTACAGGGCGCGCCATACAGTGGTGGCTATAGCTCAGTTGGTAGAGCCCCGGATTGTGATTCCGGTTGTCGAGGGTTCAAGTCCCTTTAGCCACCCCATTTTTATGCATGGTTTAGTAAAAAGTATATCGGTGATTAGCGCAGCTTGGTAGCGCACTTGGTTTGGGTCCAAGGGGTCGCAAGTTCGAATCTTGCATCACCGACCACTTCTTATATTTAAGTATTTAACTACTTACGTGGTTTAAAAATAAGTACTGTTTTAGGTTCCACTAAATTCAGTTGAAAATTCAAATCTTGCATTAAAAAATCCCTTGAAATTCTTCAGTTAAATCTCCCCAAATAGCAATTTTACTTTCTATTATTACTAAATAGCATTAAATTTTTAATTTATTTGCGTTCTATGCTCGACTCTTGTTTAAAGCACCGCTATAATTTCGCGTCATTATTTTAATCTGAACATCTTTATTCGGATTTTCCGGGTTCTGCTAGTAATACTGGCAGGCTGCATACATTACTTTATTATAAAGTTTTGTTGACTATATTTAGATGCGTTATAGAAAGCGTACAAACGCTAAGTTTTTTGAGGTAATTAAATGCAAGTTTCAGTTGAGACTACACAAGGTTTGGAACGTCGTTTAACGATTTCTGTTCCTGCCGAAACAGTAGATGTTGAAGTTAAAAATCGTCTTCGCCACATCGGTAAGACCCAACGTATCAATGGTTTTCGTCCAGGCAAAGTGCCACCATCGGTTATTCAAAAACGCTATGGTCAATCTGTTCGTCAAGAAGTTGCTGGTGAATTTATGCAACGCAACTTTGTTGATGCGATTGTTGCTGAAAAATTAAACCCAGCAGGTCGTCCAGCATTCGTTGCCAAAAGCAACGAAGATGGTCAACCATTAGAATTTGAAGCAACATTTGAGATCTACCCTGATGTTGTTTTAAAAGATTTAGATAAGATAGCGGTAGAGCGTCCTGCAGTCGACGTTACCGAAGCTGACCTTGATGAAATGTTTGAAACATTACAAAATCAGCATAAAACGTGGAAAGAAAACAAGCGTAAAACGAAGACAGGCGATAAGTTAACTATCGACTTCAATGGCCGCGTTGACGGCGAAGAATTTGAAGGTGGTAAAGCTGAAGGTTTTGAACTTGAATTAGGTTCAGGTCGTATGATCCCTGGTTTCGAAACAGATATCATAGGTATGAAAGCTGGCGATGAAAAAACTATCACAGTATCTTTTCCAGACGATTACCATGCTGAGAAGCTTAAAGGTAAAACTGCTGAGTTTGATATTGTTGTGCATAAAACTGAATCAGCCGTTTTACCAGAAATAGATGATGAGTTTGCAAAACTATTCGGCGTAGAAGCTGGTGGTGTTGCTGCACTTCGTGAAGAAGTTGGCAAAAACATGGCGCGCGAACTTAACCAAGCTGTTAAAGCTAAAGTTAAAGAGCAAGTCATTGAAGGCCTACTTGAAGTTAGCGAATTAGATATTCCAGCGGCACTTATTGCGCAAGAAGTTGATGTATTGCGCAAGCAAGCTATGAAACGTTTTGCGGATCAAATGGACCCTAATAACTTACCAGAGCTTCCAGCTGAAATGTTTGAAGAACAAGCGAAACGCCGTGTTAAAACGGGTTTGCTTTTAGGTGAAGTGATTAAAGTTAACGAATTAAAAGTTGACGAAGCTAAAGTGACTGAATTAATTGCTTCAGCAGCTTCAGCTTATGAAGATCCATCTGAAGTTATTGAGTACTACAAAACTAACAAAGAACTTGCTCAACAAATGCAAAATGTTGCATTAGAAGAGCAAGCCGTAGAGTTGTTACTTGCCAGTGCAAATGTAACAGACAAAAAAGCCAGCTTTAAAGATATCATGAATCCTGAAGGTAAATAGACCTTTTAGATTGACATTCTGCTGAGCAATCGCTTAAATGGCTTGTATGGGGACATATGAGCCATTTTTTTATAAAAGGAAAGTTAGTTGTTTACTTCTCAAAATAATTCTCACGATTTAACGAGTATGACCGAAAGTGCCTTAGTACCTATGGTTGTTGAGCAAACTGCCAAAGGTGAGCGCTCTTACGATATTTACTCAAGACTGTTAAAAGAGCGCGTTATCTTCCTTTGTGGTCAAGTTGAAGACCATATGGCTAATTTGATCGTTGCCCAATTGCTATTTTTAGAGTCAGAAAGTCCAGATAAAGATATTTATTTATATATAAATTCTCCAGGGGGCTCTGTGACTGCCGGCATGGCTATTTACGATACCATGAAGTTTATTAAGCCAAATATTAGCACAGTTTGTATTGGTCAAGCGGCTAGCATGGGCGCGTTTTTGCTGTCTGGTGGAGAAAAAGGTAAACGTTATTGTTTACCTAATGCTCGTGTCATGATCCATCAACCTCTTGGTGGTTTTCAAGGTCAAGCTTCTGATATTCAAATTCATGCAAAAGAAATTTTGTATATCAAAGATAAGCTTAATCGTTTAATGTCAGAGCACACAGGCCAAACCTTAGAGAAAATATCTGACGATACAGACCGTGATAATTTCTTAAGCGCTGAAAGCGCGGTTGAATATGGTTTAGTTGATGCCATACTAGAACAAAGAATGGATAAATAACGTTCTACTTTGTAAGACGCGTTGTTGTCTTCGCGATTTATGAAATACTGAATAGTATTTGTTTGTAAAATTTTAAAATATTAGAGGTACCGTATGACCGATATGAAAACAGGTGACGGTGATGACGGTAAGTTACTGTATTGCTCATTTTGTGGTAAAAGTCAGCATGAAGTGCGTAAGTTAATTGCAGGCCCTTCAGTCTTCGTTTGTGATGAATGTGTTGAGTTATGCAATGACATTATTCGCGAAGAAATTAAAGAAATTGCGCCTAAGCAAGATAAAGAAAGCTTACCAACGCCAATTGAAATTCGTGAAAGCTTAGATGACTATGTTATCGGGCAAGAACACGCTAAAAAAGTGCTTGCTGTTGCGGTTTATAACCATTACAAGCGCTTACGCAATGGTGACTCACATAATGGTGTAGAGCTAAGCAAAAGTAATATTTTGTTAATTGGCCCTACGGGTAGTGGCAAAACATTACTAGCACAAACGTTAGCGCGCTTATTAGATGTGCCATTTACTATGGCTGATGCCACCACACTAACCGAAGCGGGTTATGTGGGCGAAGATGTTGAAAACATCATTCAGAAGCTACTGCAAAAATGTGATTATGACGTTGAAAAAGCACAACGTGGTATTGTTTATATCGATGAAATAGATAAGATTTCACGTAAATCAGACAATCCATCAATCACCCGTGACGTTTCTGGCGAAGGTGTGCAGCAAGCGTTACTTAAACTCATTGAAGGCACTATTGCCTCTGTACCGCCGCAAGGTGGTCGTAAGCATCCACAGCAAGAGTTTTTACAGGTTGACACCTCTAAGATTCTATTTATCTGTGGTGGTGCATTTGCAGGCCTTGATAAGGTTGTTGAACAACGTTGTCAAACCGGTACAGGTATTGGTTTTGGCGCGACAGTTCGTGGCAAAGACGACGAGAAAACCTTAACGCAGCTTTTTCAAGATGTTGAGCCTCAGGATCTGGTTAAATATGGCCTGATCCCTGAATTTATTGGCCGCCTACCTGTCGTTGCAACCTTGACAGAGCTTGACGAAGAGGCACTTATTCAAATCTTACAAGAGCCTAAAAATGCCTTAACTAAGCAATTTTCTGCGCTTTTTGATATGGAGAATGTTGAACTTGAATTTAGAGCCGATGCTTTAACCGCTATTGCCCATAAAGCTATGGTTCGTAAAACCGGCGCTCGTGGCTTACGCTCCATTGTCGAAGGGGTTCTACTCGAAACTATGTATGAATTACCATCGATGGAAAACGCTGTTAAAGTTGTTGTTGATGAAACGGTGATTAGAGGCGAGTCTAAACCTATTATTATTTATGAAACGCAACAAGATAAAGCGTCATCAGAATAATTATTTCGCTAATTTAAGTCTAAAAAGTGATGTTAGCCAGTTTGGTTAACGTCACTTTTTTTTATTCATCTGTTGAAAGTATTTACAAACACCCCATATACAAATACATATCCTTAAAAATCACATCATACTATTCACCGAGAGAGTAACCAATGACTAAAGAGTTATCTGGCGTAGTTGAAATTCCCGTATTAGCCTTACGTGATGTCGTTGTCTATCCACAAATGGTTATCCCATTATTTGTTGGTCGCGAGAAATCTATCCGTTGTCTTGATATTGCCAACGAAAATGATAAGCAAATATTCCTTGTCGCACAAAAAGATGCTGCAGTAGACGACCCGGCACAGAGCGATTTGTACCAAACCGGTACTATAGCCACTATTTTGCAAATGCTTAAATTACCTGATGGTACCGTTAAAGTACTGGTTGAAGGTGTGCGTCGAGCTCAAATTACTGAGTTTGTTGAAACTGATGAATACTTTACCGCCAATGCTACATTTTTAAGTGTTGAAGGTGTTCCTGACGATAGTACTGAAGTGTTAATTCGCTCAGCTATTTCTCAGTTTGAAGGTTATGTTAAATTAAATAAAAAAATACCACCGGAAGTGTTAACTTCGGTTTCAGGTATTGATGATGCCGAGCAGTTAGCCGACACTATGGCAGCTCATATGCCACTTAAATTAGTCGACAAACAAAAGGTACTAGAAATTACCCATGTTTCAGAACGTCTTGAGTTTTTAATGGCGTTAATGGAAGGTGAAATCGACTTATTGCAAGTTGAGAAAAAAATTCGCACGCGCGTTAAAAAACAAATGGAAAAAAGCCAGCGCGAATATTATTTGAATGAGCAGATGAAAGCAATTCAAAAAGAATTAGGTGATGACGAAGAGGGTACGAACGAAGCTGATCAAATAGAAAAGCAGATCGAAGCCGCGCAAATGCCTAAAGAAGCAAAAGAAAAAACCTTAACAGAATTAAAAAAGTTAAAAATGATGTCACCCATGTCAGCTGAAGCCACTGTTGTGCGCAGCTATATCGATTGGATGATTAGTGTGCCATGGAAAAAGCGCAGTAAATTGAAACGTGATCTTAAATTAGCACAAGAAGTGTTAGATAAAGACCATTACGGACTCGATAAAGTTAAAGAACGCATAGTAGAGTACTTGGCCGTTCAACAACGTGTTAGTCATTTAAAAGGGCCTATTTTGTGTCTAGTTGGGCCTCCAGGTGTAGGTAAAACATCGTTAGGACAATCTATTGCTAAATCCACTGGTCGTAAATATGTTCGTATGGCGCTAGGCGGTGTGAGAGATGAAGCTGAAATACGTGGACATAGACGAACCTATATTGGCTCATTACCAGGCAAGCTGATTCAAAAAATAGCTAAAGTTGGCGTGAAAAATCCGTTATTTTTGTTAGATGAAATAGATAAAATGGCTTCTGATATGCGAGGCGATCCTGCCTCGGCATTATTAGAAGTGCTAGATCCAGAGCAAAACAGCAGCTTTAATGATCACTATTTGGAAGTTGATTATGACTTATCTGATGTGATGTTTGTTGCTACGTCCAATAGTATGAATATTCCTGGCCCCTTGCTAGACCGTATGGAAGTTATCCATCTATCGGGTTATACCGAAGATGAAAAGCTCAACATTGCGAAAAATCACTTGCTTGATAAGCAAATAGAACGCAACGGTTTAAAGAGTAAAGAAATTGAAATAGAAGATAGCGCTATCGTCGGTATTATTCGTTATTACACTCGTGAGGCTGGTGTTCGTGGCTTAGAACGTGATATTTCTAAGTTATGTCGTAAAGCGGTTAAATCGATTTTATTGGATAAAAACGTCAAAAAAGTAACGATAAATCAAGCTAATTTATCAGAGTTTCTTGGTGTGCAACGCTTTGATTATGGTAAAGCTGACGATGAAAATCGTGTTGGTTTAGTCACTGGCCTGGCTTGGACCCAAGTCGGTGGCGAGCTACTGACCATTGAAACTGCTTCTGTGCCAGGCAAAGGCAAGTTGAGCTATACTGGTTCGCTTGGTGACGTAATGCAGGAGTCGATACAAGCGGCAATGATGGTAGTACGCAGTCGTACAGAAAAGTTACGGATTAATAATGACTTTCATGAAAAACGCGATATTCATGTGCATGTACCTGAGGGTGCAACCCCAAAAGATGGCCCAAGTGCTGGTGTCGGTATGTGTACGGCATTAGTATCAAGTTTGACCGGTAATCCAGTCAGAGCTGACGTGGCGATGACTGGCGAAATTACTCTACGTGGTGAAGTACTGGCAATTGGTGGCTTAAAAGAGAAATTACTTGCCGCGCATCGTGGTGGTATCAAAACGGTTATTATACCTAAAGATAATGAGCGTGATTTGATAGAAATACCTGATAATGTAAAAGCTGATCTAGCCATTTACCCAGTGAAATGGATAGATGAGGTGTTAAAAATTGCTTTAGTACATCCTGTTGATAAGTGGCAGTTAGACAAGGAAGTGGTTATAAAATAGCTGTTTTTGTTAAAAAACTTAAAAAAACAGCAAAAAAATTGATAAAAACGTAATTAACGCTTTTCAAACGCTGAAACTATGTTAAGTTAATGACGCTAACAAGGCTAGAGCCCCTATTTATAAGGGGTCTAGTAGAGATAAAAATTATTATTAATATTTTTAGTTTTCTTTAACTCAGCGCTTTATGTTCAAAAAAAAGCTTAGGATAAAGTTTTTGCAGGACGTAAACAGAAGATAGCGCTGAATAATAACAATTGAAGGGGAATACACTGTGAACAAATCTCAACTTATCGAGAAAATTGCTGCGGGTGCTGACATTTCTAAAGCTGCGGCTGGTCGTGCATTAGATTCATTTATCGAAGCAGTTACAGAAGAATTAAAGGGTGGCGAGCAAGTGGCACTAGTTGGTTTTGGTACTTTCTCAGTACGTGACCGTGCTGCACGTACAGGTCGTAACCCACAAACTGGTGCGACTATCGAAATCGCAGCAGCTAAAATTCCATCTTTTAAAGCTGGTAAAGCACTTAAAGATGCTTGCAACGCTTAATTAATAGCTTTGCTAAAGATTGAACATTAAGCCGCTTTTATCAGCGGCTTAATTGTTTCTAGAGCATTAGTCATGATGGAAAAGACTAATCGTTATAACACCACTTCCTTTGCTAAACTATAAAGCTTAATATCAACTTCATTAAGTTATTGTTACTTGTGTTAGCTAAAGTACACCAAGGCTAAGGCTACGGTGCGCTTAATTAATATCACCGCTCAACAGAACCTAAACATAATAAAACTAGTCTAACTCCCCCCCTTTAACTTCTGTTTGCAATTTTGTGTGCTTTTTATGGTCTAATCCATTTACGCTATTTTTAACTGTAATTAAACATTAAATTGGTACTATGCATTTAGGGTTACGGGCAATGTTACTTAGCATTTTAGAAAAATAAAGTTGAGCCATTTGGCAATTATAGCAACGACAAGTTTACAGCGAATAATTGAGCACTATTATTACGATGAATATGTGGGTTTTTCCAACGGTATCGCTAGAAAAAACCGTATAAAATTGTTACGCTATGGCACTTATAAACAAGGGTATTAAAGATTAATTATTGCTTTAAATAGCTTTGATTAAATCCTTTTATAGGGCTAATACTCAGCAGTTTAAATAATTGGATCAACATAGGTATAAATTAAATAATATGACTACATTCGGGTTGGCAGTTTTATCATTAATAGTGATTGCATTAATTATTGTCTGGCGTATTTTTTCTTCATCTAAAAATACTATCGGTGCGGAAAATCTAAACATTCGTCAAGAAACCAATGTTACGCTTTACCATGAGCACTTGTCACTTCTCGAAAACGATTTGGCTGAGGGCAGTATTGGACAAGATAGTTACCTACAATTAAAAGCAGAGTTAGATAAAACACTTTTACAAGATGCTAAATTAAGTAAATCGTCAGCGTTTGAAAAACAACAGACATCATGGTTATGGCCACTAGGTATAGCATTAGCTGTTGTTAGTTTTAGTTTATATACCTACATGAACCTTGGTTCGTATGCACAATTGAGTTCACCTGTCCTTAGTAATGAAAATAACGCGCAAGGTGAATTAACCCCAGAGCAAATGTTGGTTTTTCGCTTACAGCAACTTCAACGCGAGGTAAAAGACGACCCTAGTAATTCACAAGCTTTATTCAGTTTAGGTCAAGCCTATATTTCTGCTGGTGAGTTTGACAATGCGATTGAGGCGTTTGACGGCGTAATGAAGCAAGTAGGCGAGCATGCCGAGTTATTAGGGCCAAAAGCTCAAGCGATGTATTATAAAAATAATCAGCTATTGAATTCAGATATTCAAGCTGTGATTGACAAGGCATTAGTGTTGAACCCATTAGACGCATCTACCAATATCCTTTTAGGTATGGACAGTTTCACCAAGCGAAAGTTTGCTAAAGCAGTGCAGTACTGGGAAGTGGTTTTAAATAGTGACCGGCCAGGGATAAGTACACAAGCGCTAGCGGGCGCTGTAGAAGAAGCTAAAAACCAATTGCGCTTGAGCAATCAAAATACATCTTCCGGAGCCGTTAGTACTGAACTTGAGGCAAACTTGCCCCGTCTTACTATTGAAGTATCTTTAGCGACTAATGTTCAAGAACAATTGATCAACAGTGAAGATAAGACCGTATATATATATGCCATTGCCACAGAGGGCCCTCGAATGCCATTAGCGGCTGTAAAAATTAAAGCTAGTGACTTGCCGCTCAGTATAGTTTTAGATGATTCACAAGCAATGACGCCACAAATGCGCTTAAGTAGTGTGGATAAAGTCCATATTTACGCAGTAGTGTCTATGCAAGGTAGTGTGGGCATTAAGTCGGGTGATTTTAAAGCAGAAGCACTGAACGTTGATGCGATGGAAAAAAGTTTGATAACAATGAAAATAGCAGTACAAGTACCATAAAGGTAATGGCTACAGTATCACTATAAAATTTACTTCTGGTAATATTTATGGTGATATTTAAGCAGAGAAGATCTGATTTGGCGCTAGTATCGACTAGTTAACATCAGCTAAAATCAGTTAAACTTAGTCCCAATAATGTTTTAACATTAATTTACAGGAATTATCATGATCCCAGAGCTCGGGCACTTCGCACTCATTATCGGGTTAGCGTTTGCATTATGTTTAAGCGTAGTGCCGCTAATTGGCGTAGCGCAGAACAATCATCAATTAATTAATAGTGCCAAACCATTAAGTTTTGGTCTTTTTTTCTTTATAGCAATCAGTATTTTTTTATTAGGCTATAGCTTTACGATTGATGACTTTTCAGTCAAATATATTGCTGACCACTCTAATAGTTTATTACCCTATTATTTCAAAATTAGTGCGATCTGGGGTGGGCACGAAGGCTCTATGCTACTTTGGGTTTTTGCCTTAACGTGTTGGACCTTTGCGGTTAGTGTTTTTAGTAAGCAACTAGAGACAGAGTTTGTTGCCCGTGTTTTAGCGGTAATGGGCATGATTGCGGTTGGTTTTATTTTATTTACGCTATTAACCTCTAACCCATTTGAGCGTTTATTACCAAACTTTCCGCTTGAAGGTCGTGATTTAAATCCATTACTACAAGATATTGGCTTAATTATTCATCCACCAATGTTATATATGGGTTATGTTGGCTTTTCAGTTGCTTTTGCTTTTGCTATTGCCGCTCTTATGGCTGGAAAAATGGATGCCGCATGGGCACGTTGGTCTCGCCCATGGACGGTTGCCGCTTGGTCATTTTTATCCGTAGGTATCGCGTTAGGTAGTTGGTGGGCATATTATGAACTTGGTTGGGGCGGTTGGTGGTTTTGGGATCCTGTTGAAAATGCTTCATTTTTGCCTTGGCTTGCCGGTACTGCGCTGATTCATGCGTTAGCAGTAACAGAACAACGTAACACTTTTAAGCATTGGACATTATTACTGGCTATTTTTACTTTTTCTTTAGTTTTATTAGGAGCCTTTTTAGTACGCTCAGGTGTTATTACTTCAGTACATTCATTTGCAGTAGATCCAGAACGCGGCATTTACTTACTGGTATTATTAGCGATAGCCGTTGGCGGCTCGTTAACACTTTATGCTTTTAGAGCGGCAAATGTTAGCAGCCCAAACCGCTTTACGTTTTATTCACGTGAAAACGCTATTTTAATCGCCATGTCGATATTGGTCACGGCGACAGTGACTATCTTATTAGGCACACTTTACCCGTTAATCATCGATGCTATGGGGTTGGGGAAAATATCAGTAGGTGCACCCTATTTTAATGCTGTGTTTGTTCCTATGATGATCGCTTTATTTCTATTTATGGGGGTTGGGCCACTTACTCGTTGGAAAAAAGCGCGTAAAGGTGAACTAGCTAAACATTTAAATAAGACTTCAATTTTTAGTGTCTTATTTGGTGCTGCTTGGCCGTTTATCTATGCGGGTGAATTTAGCCTGAGCGCATTCATTGGCATGACGTTGGGCTGTTGGATTGTCTTAGCTGTTTTAAAAGATGTATTTATCAATGCTAAGCAGGCCGACGGTAGCTTGAAATTTTCAGCCGTGCCACTTAATCATATTGGTATGGCGCTTGCTCATGCTGGCATTGCAATTACGGTTATCGGTGTGACCATGGTATCGACCTATGAAAAAGAAATGAACGTGAAAATGGCGCCAGGTGAAAGTGCTAATTTATCAGGTTACACGATAGAGTTTGCCGGCACTAAAGATGTTTTAGGGCCTAATTATAGCGCAATTCAAGGGCAACTTAAGGTCTCACTGGACGGTGACTTTGTTACCTTATTAAAGCCTGAACTACGTACTTATAAAGTACAACGTGCGGCGATGACCGAGGCCGCCATTCATACCACCTTATGGCGTGATATTTACGTTGCTTTAGGTGATCCGCTAGAGCAAAAATCTTGGTCAATGCGTTTATATTATAAACCTTTTATTGTCTGGATATGGTTAGGTGGCTTTTTTATGGCAATAGGTGGTTTCTTAGCCATATTGAGTAAACGCTATCGTAAGCGCGTATTGGTAACAGAACAAAAGCTTACCCAAGCTAAACCCGTTGTTCCACAAGAGGCATAATTAGTGAAAAGTATTATTCGTTTTATCCCATTAATTCTATTTTTTTTATTGGCGGTATTATTATACCGAGGTTTATTTCTTAATCCGCAGTCGATGCCATCAGCCATGATAGGCAAGCCATTGCCAAATTTTGAATTGCCGACATTAAAATCGATCGAACAACGGGTAGGTCGAGATGATCTACAAGGCGATATCGTTTTACTTAATGTTTGGGCGACTTGGTGTATACAATGCAAATATGAGCACCCATATCTGCTTAATATTGCTCGCGATCCGCGTATTAAGCTCTATGGCCTTAATTTTACTGACGATCACAAGGCCGCCTTAAGTTGGTTAAAACAATATCAAGACCCTTATGTATTCTCAATTTTTGATGAACAGGGCGCACTTGGACTAGATATTGGTGTATTTGGTGCACCTGAAACTTTTGTTATTGATCACACGGGTATCATTCGTAAGCGTTTCGCAGGTCCGATTAACGATCAGGTGTGGCAAAAAGAGTTCCTGCCGTTAATTGAAACACTCGAAGCAGAAATGGCAGACGGAGCGTCTTAATGGAAAAGTCGATAGACAGTAAAATCTCAATGTTACAGCATGCTATACGCTTTTTTATTAGTACTATGCTGCTGAGTTTTTTTTGGGTAACTAGTGTAAATGCTAGCCCAGTAGACACTTTTGAATTTAAAGATGAAGCAACCCAATTACGCTTTCAAGTACTATCCAAAGAGTTACGGTGCCCTAAGTGTCAAAATCAAAATTTAGCAGATTCCAACTCTAAAATTGCTGTAGATTTAAGGAATAACCTTTACAACCTGCTGCAAGAAGGCATGAGTGATCAAGAAGTTATTGACTTTATGGTCTACCGATATGGTGATTTTGTTTTATATCGACCGCCATTAAAAGAACAAACTTATATTCTATGGTTTGGTCCATTGGTTATTCTTTTCGGTTTTATCATCAGTGTGATATTTGTTTTACGAAAACGTAGTCAAGTTAAGGCAAATGAACATGATTTATCAACGCAAGAGCAAGCTAACTTGGATGATATTCTCAATAAGCAGTAAAGCCATAAAAATATCTAAAGCTAAACTTGATGATATTAGTGTTTTTTATACTTGAATGATGGTTATTTAACCGTTATTTCATCGCTAGAGTAAAAGGGTTTCATTTTTATTATTATTGGGCTAACATGCCCGTTCATATTGCGATTTTAAAGCGTGTAAGTTAGTGAAATAGACTGATTAGTTTTCTGTTGAAGTGAATTGACACTTTAATAAATTAACCAGCTACTCAATAATTACAATGTATAATAGCGGTAGCGTAATACCGCAGTTAAAATCGCCCGAAAAGTACAATACCCTCGTGTAAAGAGATAAAGATGTTAGAAAATATTCGAGAAAGCTCTCAAGGATTAACGGCTAAGATTATTCTTGGTTTTATTATTTTAACCTTCGCTGTTGCCGGCATTGGTAGTTACAGCAACTCAGTTGATACTTCAGTGGCTGATGTTAATGGTGATAAAATATCACAAGATGAGTTTAATAAAGCTTATCAAGCACAACGTAACCGTATGGCGCAGCAGTTTGGTGAAATGTTCGAAACATTATCAGCTGATCCTAGTTACATGAGTAATTTTCGCAAGGGTGTGGTTGATAATTTAATTAACCAAAAACTTATCGATCAAAACTCAGAGGCGCTTGCCATTCGTGTAGCAGATCAGCGAATTAAAAGTACCATTCAAAATATGGCAGAATTCCAAATTGATGGTGTTTTTGACAACAATCGTTACTTAGCGATGATTAACCAAGCGGGTTTTTATCAATCAGCTGATTTTCGTGATTATTTACGTACTGAAATGACCCGTCGTCAATTAACTCAAGCATTGGTAGCAAGCGAATTTAGCTTACCCTACCAAGAAAATATGTTTACTGCTTTACAAAATCAACAACGTGACATTCGTTTTGCTACGATTAATGCGGAACAATTTAAAGCGAATATCGAGTTAAGCGATGAAGAAGTTAACGACTATTATCTTGCCAACAAATCGCGCTTTGAGAACCAAGAGCAAGTAAAAGTCAACTACATCACACTTGATGTTGACACTATTGCCAACACAGTGACATTAACCGATGCCGACGTTGATGATTATTATAAGAACAATATTAGTCAATACCGCGATGAAGAACAACGTCGTGTTGCCCACATTTTAATTGAATTCGGTGATGACGAAGCACAAGCTAAAGTCGAAACAGAAGCGTTACTTGCTAAAATAAATGTTGGTGAAGACTTTGCTACATTAGCAAAAGAGCATTCAGCAGATACCTTTAGTGGTGAAAATGGCGGTGATCTAGATTGGATTGATGCTGGCGTAATGGACACCGCATTTGATGACGCAGTATTTGCTTTGTCTGGTATAGGTAGTGTTAGTGATGTGGTCAAAACTGACTTTGGTTTTCACATCATTAAATTAACCGATTATAAGGCTGAGATAGTGCAAAGCTTAGCTGAAGTACGTGACAATATTGTCTCAAAAGTTAAAAATGAAAAAGCGCAAGACAAGTTTTTTGAGCTTCAACAAGAAGTAGCTCGTCTAAGTTTCGAGTTTCCTGACAGTTTATACGACGCTGCAGGCGCAATTAATGCCACTATAAAAACATCTGACTGGTTAACGCGTAGTGTTAATAGCGCACCTTTTAATGTCAGTAATGTTGTTGAGGTGGCTTTTTCTGACATCGTGGTGAATGAACAATTAAACTCTGATATTGTTGAAGTTAGTGATAGCTTAGCTATTGTAATGCGCTTAAATGAATACCAAGCAGCGAGTGTTAAACCCCTTGCTGAAGTTAGCGCACAAATTGAAAATATTTTGCTTGCGAAAAAAGCTTCTGAAAAAGCGGAAACTGTTGTAGATGAGTTGCTGATTGCATTCAAATCTGGAAGCGATATCACTGAGAAATTAGCTGAAATTGGCGCTACTATGGAAGTTAAAACAGCAGTTGCACGTGTGGGTAGCGGCTTAGATGCAAGCTTGGCACGTGAAGCCTTCAAATTACCTCGTCCAAGTGAGAACGCGGTATCGGCAACGACAGTAAATCTTAGTAATGGTAATTTAGCATTACTTGAAGTGCAAGCAGTTAACGAAAGTACAGCAGTCAACTCACCGAACCTGTCGCAGCAGTTAACTCAGCAATTGGCACAAGCGGCTTATTTAAGTTATGTTGAATCGCTGAAAGTTGGCGCAGAGATTGTGCGTAAAGAAGTGCAAGCACCGACGAGACAATACTAACTCAAAATAGTATTTGAGCTGATAAAGCATTAAATAAAAAACCAGCCGATAGGCTGGTTTTTTGCTTCTTAGAGTTCAAGTTCTATTTGTTAACCCGTAAAAGTAGGTAATAATTGAATGACACGGGTATAGCATCAATACTGAAAAACCACCCAGCTAATTACTCTATAACTAAGTAATGTAATTGTGTAAAAAGAAGTGGTTTATTAGGTAAGTCATTTGAAAAGTAAAGTGTCAGTTAGCTATAACAGAAAAAAAATTTGTCACGCTTATAATCATCAATACTAAATAATAGCGTGTTAAAGTTATCTATGCAGCAGTTGAAAACGTTGGCTCATTATCAACCTCTTAGTGTACTTGTGTTTCGGTTTTTGCAAAATATCAGTAGTTTTACCAAACTCTAAAACTTCACCTTTGCTTAGTACCATCATCTCATCACTAAAGTGTCTGACAATGCCAAGGTTATGAGAGATTAATATAAATGCCAGCCCCATTTGTTGCTGTAAATCTAGCAGTAGGTTGATCATTTGTGAGCGTAAAGATGGGTCGAGTGATGCTAAAGCCTCGTCGAGAATGATCACTTGTGGTTTTAATATTATCGCCCGAGCTAATGAAATACGTTGTTTTTGACCCCCTGAAAACATGTGAGGATAAAAGCTCATATGTTCAGCTAATAAACCAACTTTTTGCAAGGTTTCTCGGATCAACTGATGGCGCTTAGTTTCATTTAGCTTGGTGTTCAGTTGCAGTGGTTCATCTAATAATTGTTCTATCGTAAGACTAGGGTTTAAGGTGGTGCCTGAGTCTTGAAAAATCATTCTCACATGTTGACAACGTTGCTTAAAGTTACCAGGCTCTAAGCTTTGGCCATTTAAACGAATGTGGCCAGTACTTGGCAATTCAGCGCCAACCAGTAGTTTTGCAATCGTTGACTTTCCAGAGCCTGTTTCGCCTACAATAGCGAGCGTTTTATGCGCCATAATATCAAAAGATAAAGGTTCAAGTGCCGTAATGCATTTACGATTAAACCAATAATTTTTATCTTTATAGGTTTTACTCAGGTTACTGACTTGTAATAAAACATCACTCACGAATAGTTATCCTTCAGTGGAAAATGGCAACTGACTTGATGGCTATGAAAATTTTTAATTTTTGGCGCGTGCACACACTTTTGTTGTGCTCGCGGGCACCTTGGGCCTAATCGGCAGCCTATTGGTAAATGTTGCAAAGTAGGAATACTACCAGGCAATGTCATTAATCGAGATTTATTTGGGATCATTCGGCTAGCTTTTGGGCTACTGTCGACTAAGGCGCGGGTGTAGGGATGATAAGGTTGGTTAAAAATTTGCTCTGTGGTGCCTGCCTCAACAAATTGGCCACTATACATCACGGTAATGGTGTTAGTCCAATGAGTAACATTTTCTAAATCATGACTTATTAATAATATTGACATATTTTTCAGCTGATTCAGGCTCGCTAACAAACGAAATATCTGGCCTTGATTGGTACTTTCCATTGCCGCAGTAGGTTCATCAGCAATAAGAAGCATAGGACGACGTGCTAAGGCCATTGCGATCATTACACGTTGGCATAATGCATCGGTTAGCTGATGAGGGAAACTCTTCACACAGACCTCATGCTGCTTGATACCAACTTTATGCAACAAATTAATAGCAGCCAGTTTACGCTGTTGTCTTTTTTGCCAGAAATAGCCAGTTAGTTGCTCAACATCTACCGCTTCTTCTAATTGTTCGCCAATGGTAGTGGTGGGATCTAAGCATGCCATAGGTTCTTGAAAAATCATGGCGACGTCTTTTGATATAATTGCTTTTCTTTCTTCAGCAGATAGCCGCATTAAGTCGTTGCCGCGCCAATGAAAACGGTCGGCATCGACTTGCCATTTTTCATCTAACACCCCGACAATCGCTTGTGCTAATAGCGACTTTCCAGAGCCTGATTCACCTACTAAACCACGAACCTCACCTTCTTTCATGGTCAGGTTTACTCGGTCAACAGCAAATATTGGCTTTGTTGAAGTCTGCAATTTTATTGAAAGGTTGCGAATATCAATTAAGTTCATTAGTTTTCCTTGCGCACTTTTAGGGCATGGCGCATACCTTCACCAACCAAGTTTGTCGCGATAACTGAAAATAAAATAGCTAAACCTGGTAGGTAAACGGTCCAAGGAGCAATGTAAAATAACTCAATACCATTAGCTAGCATTGCGCCCCATTCTGGCATAGGAATAGGTGCACCTAATCCAAGGAAACCTAATGCTGCAATGTCGAGAATAGCAGCTGATTGAGCAAGTGTTGCTTGGCTAATTAATTTTTCGATAATATTAGGAAAAATAGAATAACGTAAAATTCTAATCGAACTAGCGCCATCAAGACGCGATGCCAGTACGTAGTCTTTGGCAAACTCTTCCTTAACGGCATTGCGGGTGACATGCACAAATTGCGGTATTAACACCATAATGATGGCCCACAAGGTATTCTCTAAACCAGGACCTAGTATAGCAACAATGATAATCGCTAAAAGTAAGGAAGGAATAGATAAAATAACATCGAAAAAATGATTAAGAAAGCTAGATTTGATGCCCGTTGTTAAGGCGGATAGTGAACCGATAACAACCCCAACGGCTAAAGAGGCAATAACCACAATAATACTTAAGCCAAAAGTTAATGAGGTACCTTGAATTAACCGTGACAACATATCTCTACCTAGGTTGTCTGTACCAAGTAAAAAGCTGACATCGCCATCATCACTCCATGCAGGTGGTAACAATAAGTGGTCTAAATGGTTTTCCACCGAAGAATACGGTGTAATGATATTGGCTGATACTGCCAGCGCAATTAAAAATAAAAAACAGCAAAATCCAATCATAACAACAGGAGGTTGTTTGAAGTTATGCCACAACTGCACCAGTGGAGTTGGGAACTCTTCTTCTAAGTATATTTTATCACGTGCCATGACGAGGCTCCCGAGCTAAAGGATTAAGCGCTGCATAGACTAAATCTATAATAATGTGAACAATAAATATAAAGCTTGAGAGCACAATAAGCCCGCCTTGAATAGCGGTATAGTCACGCTGATATATACTTTCGATTAACCAGCTGCCGATGCCTGGCCAACTAAAAATAACCTCTGTCACCATGGCTATAGTAATCAGATTAGCAAATTGTAACCCAATATCTCTGATAACTTTGATAATAGCATTACGCATAGCATGACGATAAATAATTTGACTAAAGGTTAAGCCTTTTGCTTTTGCCGCTTTAATGTAATGAGTGTCTAAAACTTCGAGCATAGCTGAGCGGGCTAAGCGCATAAAGATGGTGGCAGGTGCTAATGCCACTACAATAACTGGTAATATAAGGTGTCGAGTGGCATCCTGAAAAGCTTGCCATTTATACGGACTGTCGCTAAGTATAATGTCAATTAACTGTAAACCGGTAATATGTTTAATTTCGAACAAAAGACTTATTTGTCCGGAAGAAGGTAACCAACCTAATTGGATAGAAAACACCAATATAGCCAGTATGCCTAACCAGAACACTGGGATTGAGTAGCCAATCATTGCGATGGTCAATATTAAATTGTCAGCCGCTTTTCGGTGGTAAATAGCAGCACAAAAGCCAACGGGAATACCAACAAACATTGCCACCAACAAAGCAACGCTGGCCAACTCGACCGTTGCAGGTAATCGATTAAGTACTTCGTTTGAAATGGGTAAGTGGCTAGTCATTGAATAACCCATGTCGCCCTGAAATAGGTGTTTCAAATAACTGATATATTGGCCTAGTAAACCCGAATGATGTTGATATTCATTAGCTAAAACTGCTAACTGCTCCGGTGAGGCACTTATTTGGCCAGTTAGGTTAATGAGTTGCTCACCAGGGAATAAAAAACTCAAACTAAATGACAACATTGTTAATAACAACAAAGTAAAAAAGAATAAACTAAAACGACGCAGAGTAAAAATTAGCATATTAGTTTTTTGTAACCCCGTTAAAGTCAACCCCACCGATTGCGCGCAACACAGTACCTTTTACACTATTGCCACGTGCTTGGTATCTTTTTGAATGAGCAATGGGAATTAAAGGTACTTCTTCATTGATCAATTTTAATGCCTTTGAATAATAGGCTTTTCGTTTATTAATGTTATTTGTTTTTAGCGCCTTTTGGATAAGCTGATCGAATTTTTTATTACACCAAAAGGTACGATTGCTGCCAGTATTTGCTGCAGAGCAGCTGAGAAGTGACGAAAAAAAGTTATCGGGATCAGGGTTGTCAGCTGACCAACCCAATAGCACACTTTGATGCTCACCTTCAGAAACCTTTCGTAAAAAAGTTGACCATTCATAACCTGACACTATATTAACCTCTACCCCTATTTTTTGTAAATCAGCTTGAATAAGTTTTGCCATCGTAATGGCATCTGGGTTATAGGATCTCTGCACAGGCATTGCCCATAAATCCATAGAAAAGCCATTGCTATAACCTGCCTGCGTTAATAATTTTTGTGCAGTAGCTATTGAATAGTCTTGGCTTGTTATCCTTGCATCATAAGCCCAAGAAGAGTTTGGAATAATGCCGTTAGCAACTTCTGCTTGGCCAGTATAAACCGCCTCTAGAATTGCTTGCTTATTAATAGCGTAGGATAAAGCTTTGCGTACTAAAGGATCGTTAAATGGTGGTTTACGGGTATTGAAGCCAAAATAACCCACATTGAAAGATATCACTGATTCTAAAATGAGATTGGGGTGTTGTTTAATTTTTTCATGTGCAATAGGGTAGGCAATTACGTCACATTCACCGGCTAATAACTTAGTTAAGCGAGCCGTATCTCTAGGAGTTATGTCAAAAACGAGTTGTTTAAGTTCTGACTTACCTCGCCAATAATTTGAATGAGGTTCATAACGAATAAAAGCCCCTGAACTATACTGTTTAAATTTAAAAGGTCCCGTGCCAATGGGGAGCATATCTATTTCTTGCATAGCGTTAAGTTCGACTAATTCGTCAGCGTATTCTTTTGATAAAATAACGGCTGAATCACCACCAATGTTGGCGAGAAATGAACTGTCAGCATGTGCAAGTCGAAATCGAATGGTGTGGTCATTAATTTTTTCTATCTTATCAATCAAACTGGCTAATTGAGCATTCTGAAAAAATGGATATTTACCACCTGATATCGGGTGATATTCGTGGTTGATATCCAACATGCGATTGAAACTAAACAGCACATCGTCAGCATTAAGCGCCCTTGTTGGCATAAAATAGCGAGTTTGATGAAATTGAATATCTTTGCGAAGATAAAAAGTGATCATTTTACCGTCACGAGTCACATGCCAAGATTTAGCAATAGCAGGTATAATCGCATTATCCACGGGGCTAAACTCAATCAAACGGTTATATAACTGATGTGACGTGGCATCTATTGTCGTCCCAGAGGACACTGTCTGGGGGTTGAAGCTTTCGGGAGGACCTTCACTACAATAGATAATGCTTTTTTTACTTAACGAAAGTGCTTCATTTGAATCACAGCCTGACAACACCAATATCAATAGTGCAAAACGGTAATAGTATTTAAGGGTAGAGTAAGCCATAGCTAATCTTTATTCTTCGTCTGCACTACTTGAATCGAGTAGATTATATTTTTTTAAGTAGCCTCTTAACTGATGATAGGTTAATTCTAAGGCGTCAGCGGTTTTCTTTTGACTATATTGGCAATGCGCCAATGCCGACTTGATTAAGTCAACTTCATAGTTTTGTGATAAATTTTTTAATGACAGTGGGAATTGTAACGCTTGCGTGCTTGGTTGAATTTTTTGTTCTACTTTAACTGCTGTTGCTGTCGTGTTTTCATTAGTTTGTATAACAGGTGCAGCTATGATGCGATCTTGAGTTTTAATCCGTTTAGAAGGGCGATAAGGTGACTCAAATGGATCTATGACTAATTCATGCACAGGTAAGTGTGGATTATTACAGCGATAAACACTGCGTTCTACTACATTTTTTAATTCTCGAATATTACCCGGCCAATGATATTCAAGCAAGGCACGTTTTGCTTTTGCGGTAAAACCACTAAAAAGCTCAAATTCAAGTTCCCGCGCCATGTTAATAGCAAAGTGCTCAGCTAATACCAGTATATCGTCTAAACGTTCGCGTAAAGGCGGCAGGGTGATCACGTCAAAGGCCAACCTATCAAGCAAGTCTGCACGAAACTCCCCTGCTGCGGCCATTGACGGTAAGTCTTCGTTAGTTGCTGCGATTAATCGCGCATTAGTTTTAATGGTTCTTGAGCCACCAACACGTTCAAATTCGCCATATTCCACAACACGTAATAATTTTTCTTGGATTAACCCAGTAGTATTAGCGATTTCATCTAAAAACAAAGTGCCGTTATCTGCACGTTCAAAACGACCTTCATGACGTTTACTGGCGCCAGTAAAGGCACCACTGTCATAGCCAAATAATTCACTTTCTAATAAATTTTCATTCAACGCCGCACAATTAAGTTTGAGATAATTTTGATCCCATCGTTTAGATAAATAATGTAAACGGGCCGCAACTAGTTCTTTACCTGTGCCGCGTTCACCGATGATCAGCACAGGCTTACTTAAAGGTGCTATCTGTGAAATTTGCTCAAGCACCTCTAAAAAATTGTTAGATTGGCCAATGAGATTATCTTGTTGTTTAAAACGTGTCATGAACTGACCTAATAATTGGTTTTTTTCACTAACAAATAGTGTATTTTATTAACCGCTTAGAGAGAAGTCTTTTTTTTAATAATAATAAAGCATTATTAATCAATATATTATAGTGTTATAAAAACTTGGCGCAGAACGTGAATAGTAAAACCTAAGACAATTAAAGTCATTTTTTGAACGAGGAAGTAAATATGGGTATTTTTTCAAGGTTTACAGATATCATTAATTCTAATATTAACAACTTATTAGACAAAGCAGAAGACCCTGCAAAAATGGTGCGCTTAATCATACAAGAAATGGAAGATACGTTAGTTGAAGTGCGCTCTTCATCAGCAAAAACCTTAGCAGATAAAAAAGAATTAGCACGCCAAGCTATTCGCTTTGAAGCGGATGCATCACAATGGCAAGAAAAAGCTGAGCTAGCGTTAAGTAAAGATCGTGAAGATTTAGCACGTGCAGCATTAATGGAAAAGAAAAAATGTGTTGAAAGGGCCGGTGCTTTGCGTGAAGAGTTAAGCCACGTAGATAGCCATATTGCTAAATTACAAAGTGAAATCTCACAGTTGCAAGACAAATTAGCTGATGCCAAGTCGCGTCAAAAAGCGATTATTATGCGCGAAAAAACAGCGAACTCACGCCTAAAAGTGAAACAGAATATTGACAGCGATAAGGTTAATGACGCGCTCAGTCGCTTTGACCGTTATGAGCGTAAAATTGATGGTATAGAAGCACAAGTTGAATCTTACGATATGGGCAGTAAGTCATTGGCTGATGAAATTTCAGAGTTGGCTTCAGATGAAAAAGTTGATGATGAATTAGCACAATTAAAAGCTAAAATGAAATCAGAGACTAAAATTAAATCATCATAGATTAAGAATATATGCCTTAATTAGGTGCAATTAAAGGAGAGAAATCGTGGAGGAGATCATCATCGCCCCAGTAATTATATTCATGGTCGTCGTAGCGCCTATTTGGTTGATATTACATTATCGTAGTAAACGCCAAATTAGCCAGGGTTTTAGTGAAGAAGAGTATATTCAACTGACTGAGTTGTCTGAACTCGCTGATAAAATGGCTGACAGAATAAAAACCTTAGAAGCTATTTTAGATGTTGAAACACCCGAGTGGAGAAACAAATTATGAACGGCAAATCCCGAGGTGAGTTGTATCGAAATACTAGCCAAGGAAAGTTAGCCGGTGTCTGTGCTGGTATTGCCGATTACTTTGGCTGGGAATCATGGTTGGTGCGTATACTCGTGGTTTCTGGTGTGTTGTTAGGCATGGGTTGGTTTATTGTTATTTATATTGCCGCTTGGTTTATATTAGATAAAAAACCCGCCAATGTAGGCCATGTTAACCGTAACGCCCAAAGAGGTCATTTTGGACATGGTCAAGCTGGTCAGCAGCAGTCTAAGCAGCAAGCGCCAGAACAACAAGGGTTTGATGAAGACATTACCAATGAGTCGATTAAAGTGAAATCGCGAATTTGGCAAGCAGGTGAGCCACCTAAACAAGCATTTCAGGATATTAGGCGTAAGTTCAAGACATTAGAGTTGGAACTACAAGTGATTGAACGCTATGTCACCTCACCAGAATTTACGGTGTCACAAGAAATTAATCAACTATAAAAAAAGCGGCTAGGCCGCTTTTTTTATAGTTGTAACTTGATGATAAAGCCGTTATATCACTGTTATCTGAATGTAAAATTCGCTAATATCTAAGGCAATGATAGTATTGTTAAGACAAGTATTCTCCCTTCAACATATTGAAAATAAAAAGATAGCATTCAAGTATGGCATTTATTAATAAAGCTCAGTTAAACAAGTTAAAACAAAAAGCTAGCGATATCGTTAATCGTTCTATCGATCAACACATCACACTGGCTGTAACCGGGCTTAGCCGCAGTGGTAAAACTGCTTTTATTACCTCTTTAGTGAATCAGTTACTCAACGAAGGTAATAATTCGCAGCTCAGTTTTTTTAATGTGGTCCATCAAGGTCGTTACATTGCCGCTAAACGTGTGCCACAAAAGCATCTTCATATTTCAAGATTTGAATATGACGGGGCGCTATCAGCCTTGTGTCAGTCGCCGCCAAAATGGCCAAAACCTACTAACGGTATTAGCGAGTTGCGCTTAGCGGTGCGTTATCAACCGAAAGACTCGTTATTAAAGTATGCTACGGAGTCGGCAACGCTCTATATTGACATTACCGACTATCCAGGCGAGTGGCTGCTTGACTTACCTATGTTGTCGTTAACATTTGAGCAATGGTCGAGACAAACCATAGAACTCCTTAAGCAGGCACCAAGGAGTGAACATGCACAGGGCTTTCTCAATAAACTGGCTGAGTTCGATGCCTTTGCCTGTGCTGACGAAGCCGTTTTAGCGCAACTATCACAAGAATATACTGACCTACTGTTACTCTTTCGCCATAAACTTGGTTTGTCTGTTATTCAACCAGGACGTTTTATTCTACCTGGTGAGTTGGAAGATGCGCCAATACTGCAGTTTTTTCCTTATAGCAGATTTGACGATATTGACAGTAATGACTATCAAAATGCTAAAGACGACTGTCATATCGGCATGTTGCGCGCACGATTCATTGAATATAAAGAGCGTGTAGTGCGGCGTTTTTATAAAGAGCATTTTATTAATTTTGATCGACAAATTGTGCTTGCTGACTGTTTAACGCCATTAAATAAAGGCCCAGAAAGTTTTGCAGATTTACAACATGCCATGGCAATGATCATGGAAAGCTTTCAATATGGGCAATCGAGTTTACTGTCGCGTTTATTTTCGCCAAAAATTGATCGATTACTTTTTGCTGCTACTAAGGCTGACCATGTCACACCGGAACAACACGGTAATTTAGTTTCCTTGCTCAACAAGCTAGTTTTTCAAACTAAGCAAGAGCTGAGTTTTGATGCCATTAAAATGAAAACAATTGCTATTGCCTCCGTCAAGGCAACCAAAGTGGGCAAAAGCCTGTACCAAGGCCAAAACATTCCAGTTATTAAAGGTCGTCAATTAAGTAATGGCCAAATGATCACCTTATTTCCTGGTGCGGTGCCGGCGAGTATTCCAACGCTTGATTATTGGCAAAAGCAAGCCTTTAACTATATCGCTTTTTCGCCGATTGAACCGGCGAGTAATGACGAATGTTTACCGCATCTTCGCATGGATCAAATGTTGCAGTTTTTGCTTGGAGATAAATTAAAATGAAAGAAAACAAAGAAAAACATCAACAACAAATATTATTTGATGTTGATGTTGCCGACAAGCAAACAACAGATAACACCCAGCAAATCATTGTTAATGAGCAAGATTGGGTTTGTGATGAGCAAGTAGAAACAGTTGACGATAATAGCGTTATTGCCAGCAAAAAACCAAGCTGGCTTTGGCGTACACTAGGGGTGGTTTTTGTTACTTTAGTGGGAGTTGAAACGGTACAGTTTTTTGTTAATGGCTTTAGTCAATCGCCGATAATTGCCAGTTTGTACGTTATCTTACTGGCCGGATTATCACTTATTGGCGGCCGCAGTGTTTGGCGCGAATTTGCTGGGCTTAGGCAGTTTAAATATCAGCAAAATCTTAAACAACAAGCACAAGATATTATCAATGAAGGAGGCCAAATTGATGCCACCAGCCTTTGTGATAAAATATCTCAGCGTTTACCAGTTGACTTAGCTGAATTTGATCACAGTTCATGGCGGCAGTTAAACCTTGAAGAGTACAACGATGTTGAAATAATGCAGTTATATGCTCGCAACGTTTTATCTCAAGTGGATCAAAAAGCATTGAAAGAAATTGCAAAATTCTCCTCAGAGTCAGTTGTTTTAGTCGCCCTAAGTCCGATCGCTATTATTGATATGTTACTGATGTTATGGCGTAATTTACGTTTGGTTAATAAAATAGCCGCTTTATATGGTTTACAACTAAGTTACTGGAGCCGAGTCAAACTCATTAAACAAGTGATTATTAACATGGCTTATGCCGGCGCAAGTGAATTAGTGGCTGATCTAGGTGCAGATCTGTTGGGCGCAGAGTTGTTAGGAAAATTATCAGCGCGTATGGCACAAGGCTTAGGCGCAGGTATGTTAACCGCACGATTGGGGCTCAAAGCCATGCACTTATGTCGCCCTATTCCCTTTACCGATGATGCGCCAAAGCTTAGGCATATTCGTCAACAGATTGTCAGCCAAGTGCAATCATTGGTGAAGAGAGCTTAGCCAAGTCATTGTAAATAAACATAAATTTTTTAACTGTATATTTAGATGTAACATAAGTTTTACAGCCTCATTGTTCTGGTGAAAAAATAGCCACTTTGAAAGTCGTGCTTTTTCTATTGGTGTTGCCTTATTATTATGACAACTAAAGTAGTTTTAAATATCAAGATAAAATTAACAACAAATAATAAAATTGATATTCACTCAATAAGGTTAAACGAATGGCGAAGACGAGTAAGTACGTTTCTAAGGTTGCAGATGAACATGGCAACATTGCATGGTCAGCAGAAGAAAACCAAATTTGGCAAGCGTTAATTACGCGACAACTTTCAACAGTACAAAATACTGCATGTGATGAATTTATCGCTGGCCTAAGTAAGTTAAATCTGCCACTTGATCGTATTCCTCAACTAGAAGAAGTTAGTCAGGTATTAAGGGCAGAAACGGGTTGGAGCTGTGAACCCGTGCCAGCACTGATAGGTTTTGGTGAGTTTTTTCGCCTACTTTCAGAACGAAAATTCCCTGTTGCAACCTTTATTCGTTCCAAAGAAGAGTTTGACTATTTAGAAGAGCCCGATATATTTCATGAAATATACGGTCACTGTGCCTTACTGACTAATCCGTCATTTGCTAATTATACCCAAGCTTATGGCATGATGGGTTTAAATGCTTCGAAGGAAGACCGTGTGTTTTTAGCTCGGCTTTATTGGTTTACCGTAGAGTTTGGCTTACTTGATACTCCTAAAGGTTTACGTGTATACGGTGGTGGTATTTTGTCTTCTCCAACCGAAACAGAATATGCATTACATGATAAAAATGTTGAAAGAAAACCACTCGATGTTTTAGATGTTTTACGGACACAATATCGCATTGATATTTTGCAACCGGTTTATTTTATGCTCACCAAGGTGAGTGATCTCGATGAGGTACGAAAATTAACCGTAGAAGATATTATGGTGTTGGTAGAACAAGCGAAAAAAATAGGCTTACATCCAGCTAAATTTGAATTAAAAACAACTTCAAAAGTAAGTTAAAGGAATTTTTATGATCGGCGAATTATCAAATCAACAATGTGAAGCATGTCAAGTAGATGCACCGAAGGTTAGCGATGACGAATTAGCAAGTTTATTGGCTCAAATACCTGATTGGGTACCTGAAGTGAATAACGGTATTATGATGCTAGAACGTGTTTATAAATTTAAAAACTATAAACTAGCATGGGCTTTTGCAAATAAAGTGTCTGAATTAGCAGAAAAAGAATTTCACCATCCAGCCATCTTATTAGAGTGGGGCAAAGTAAAAGTTACTTGGTGGAGCCATGCTATTAAAGGGCTGCATAAGAATGACTTTATCTGTGCGGCCAAAACTGATCAGCTTCTTTAACCTCATACGATACAATAATACTAAGCCTCCTATTAATGGGGGCTTTTTTTTGTTGTAAAAAATAGTTTACAATGGTGATATTGGATTTTGTTGTTTGCTTGAGGTTATTAAATGCGTTTAGAAATTGGTTGCAAGGACCGAGTTGGTATTGCGCAAAGTGTATTAGCAATATTTGTTGAACGTGGGATCGACCTACGTGGTATCGAGTTAAAACAACCAGGAAAAATTTTTATTAACATCCCTGATTTAGAATTTTCAGAGCTGCAAAGTTTCATGCCGCAATTGCGATTAATAGATGGCGTTATTGATGTTAAAACAACACCTTACATGCCGTCTGAACGTGAAAGAAATGAATTTGAAACTTTAGTGAAAACTTTTCCAGACCCTTTTATCTCGATTGATAATAATGGCCAAATTCGTGTGGTTAATAATATTGCTGCGCAAATAATGTGTAGCTCGCTTGAGCATATTATTGGTGAGTATGTTGGACAATGGCTAAAAGGTTTTAATTTTACCCGCTGGTTGGGCAGTGTAGAAGTGTTGGCCCAAACTCGCCGTGTTAAATTTCAAGATGGTGACTTTGTTGCAGATATTATCCCTATTCATATTGCTGAAGGTGATGGCAGGCAAGTACTTGCCGGCGCAGTACTGATATTAAAATCAGAAGCAAGATTAGGTCAACAAATTAGTGCCTTTAAAAAAGCCAATGAAAATGATTTTAACGGTATCCAGTCTAACAGCAGTTCAATGCGTAAATTAATACGCGAAGCAAAGCGTATGGCCTTGCTCGACTCTTCTATGTTGATTGTGGGTGAAACAGGATCAGGTAAGGAGTTATTAGCGCGCGCTTGTCACGCGGCAAGTGATCGTAAGGATAAGCCTTTTATGACCTTAAGTTGTGCAGCATTACCTGACGATGCAGCGGAAACAGAATTATTTGGCTCTGGTGCTGCTGGAGAAGCAAAAAGTAAAAAAGGTATATTCGAATCAGCAGACGGCGGCACTATATTTTTCGATGAAGTAGGCGAGATGTCAGCCAAATTACAAACTAAAGTGCTGCGGGTCATTCAAGATGGCACCTTTAGGCGCATTGATGACGAAAAAGAAATCAAAGTTAATGTCCGTATTATCGGTTCAACTAATCGCGACTTACTTAATATGGTTTCTCTTGGAGGGTTTAGAGAAGACTTATATTATCGTTTAAATGTTTTGGGGCTTAATATTCCATCGTTGCGTGAGCGACGTTCAGATATTGTGCCTTTAGCGGAACTTTTTGTCGCTAAATTTGGTCAACGTGTTGGCAAGACCCATGTTTTTTTCGATAAAGAATGTCTTGAGTTTATTGAACACTATCCTTGGCCTGGTAATGTTAGACAACTAGAAAATGTGTTGATTCGAGCTGTATCCTTAATTGACGGTAATATCATTACAACTTCGCACCTGAATTTACCTGCGTATACGCGCGAGCATGGTTATCTTGAGCAAGATTTTGAAGGTACTTTAGATGCGGCAGTGAAAAATTTTGAAGCAGATTTGCTGCGTAAACTTTATCCTGCTTATCCAAGTACGCGACAATTAGCCAAAAAATTAGGACTGAGTCACACCGCCATTGCCAACAAATTACGAGACTACGATATCAATAAAAAAACAGTTAAAATTTAACGTTAACTGACCAATATTGGTTTTACTGAAAAATTATTTGAGTATTAGATATGAAATTATATGGTTATTGGCGTTCATCTGCTGCGTATAGAGTAAGAATTGCTATGCACTTAAAGGGGCTGGCGTTTGAATCAATTCCCGTGCATTTAGTTAAAGATGGTGGCGAGCAGCATAAAAAAGCTTACACTGAATTAAACTTAACACGTTTAGTTCCCACCCTGATTGATGAAGAGGTTATTTTGCATCAGTCGATTGCAATTGTTGAGTACCTCGACGATAAATATCCATCGGTGGCTATTTATCCTGAAAATATTGTGGCTAAAGCAAAAGTAAAGGCGCTTGCGCTTGATGTTGCCTGTGAAATGCATCCGGTTAATAATTTACGCGTACAACAATACCTAGTTAGTCATTTTTCACTACCAGAAAGTGATAAACTTATTTGGAGTCATCATTGGATGAATGTAGGTTTTTTAGCTGTTGAGCAGCAGTTAAAAGTAAACTCAGGAAAATATTGTTTTGGCGATAACATTACTATGGCTGATATTTGCTTAGTGCCTCAAGTATACAACGCCTATCGATTTAATCTTGATATGACTGCATTTCCAAATATTTGTCGGGTGACTGAAAATTGTAATCAACATGCGGCCTTTATTGCCGCTTTACCTGAGAATCAGGCGGATGCGCAGTAACGTGCAATGTTACTGAAAATTTAAATATGAAAATTTATTATTTACTATGCCATTACTTAAACCAATTCATTAATACAATGGGTATAACATAAATTTAAGGTTATTATGTCAACTAAAAATACTGAACAAAAAAAAACGCCTTGGGCCATTATTGCAGTGATTATTGCTACTGTTATCGCCTTTGTTATCTACTTCTACGTGATTGCAGCAGATGAAAATAACAGTAGTGACACCGTCGCTACTACTGCTGTTGCACCCGCTCAAACACCAGTGTTTGAGCCTGAAATTACGCCTGAGTTAATTGAACCAGAAATTACAACAGAACAGGTCGAAGAAGAGATTGTTGCGCTTGAACCTGAAATTTTATTACCAACATTAGACGAAAGTGACACTTGGTTTAGTACTAAATTGCCGACGTTAACTTGGCGCAAAGAATTACTAAAACTGGTCGTTACAGAAGATATAATCCGCCGGTTTGTGGTATTTACTGATAATTTTAGCCAAGGTACCTTAGCTTATGAGCACACACCATTAATTACACCAAGTGAAAAATTTACTGCGCTAGAAGAACCGACAGACAACGGCATTAAATTGCAGTGGGATGAAAGTAGCACTCGCCGTTTTAGCAACTACGTTGATCTTTTACGCTCAATGGACAGTGAAACGCTAGTTAAATGGTACGTTGAATTAAAGCCGTTAATTGATCAAGCTTATGGTGAGTTAGGTTACCCTGAACAAGATTTTACCGACGTATTGCACAATGCTATAACCAAGGTTTTAGATATGGAAATCCCTAAAATCCAACCTGAGTTAGAGCGCCTTAGTGTTATGTATAAATATAAAGATCCGTCGCTAGAGTCTTTAGATGATGCAGAAAAACTATTGCTAAGACTAGGTAAAGAAAATTTACTGGTTATCAAGTCAGTGTTGTTAGAAATTAACGAAAAGCTTGCAAGAGAGCCTTAAGTATTGGTTAAGTATTAAATGAATCAGTTAATCAAACAAAGATTACTGCGTGTATAGCAAGTAGCGATTATACTCTTGTAAGATGATTCACCAGTCAAGCAATGGTACGCTGTGGTTGGAAAATTACTGGAGCTTTGCCACAACATGAAAAGTATATTATTACGGTGGCCCCTCAGACCTTAAATTGAGGAGTGTTGGCATCGCCGTTATGTTTTCATTAAATATTAAGGTGTCATTTCTCACTAAGAACAGTATTTTTTTTTGGCCAAACAGTTAAAAAATTTAAAGATAATAAGAAATTTATTTTAGCGATTGCACGAAAGGAACTCGCGGTAAAACACACTGAGTGGAGAACTGGATTTTTCATCTTGCCAAGCAAGCGAATGTGCTATTGGTACTCTTAAGTTTTGATTTTATTAAAAAGGAAGTGCAATTTTATCCTGCAGTCGTTATAACGGGCGATATAAATCAAGCGTTAATCGAATTTAAGTAATTTTTTACTGATGTTTGTGCAAAAAATCTGCAAGCAGTCTGAATTTAGTAACTAGCGCTTGCAACTAAGCCATTGATTAGCGATAATTCTCGGCGCGTTAGAAGAGATTCTTTTAACGCTTCTATGGTGACCCTTTTGGTCCCTCCGCAATGATACTCTGTGAACTCGGCCAGGTCCGGAAGGAAGCAACCGCAGCAGACGACTCATGTGCCGGAGTGTGGCTATTAGGGTTGCCACCAATATTTTTATCAATGACCTACATCAGAAAAGCGTAACTGCCACAATTGGTGCAACAATGAAGTCAGCCAAAACCCCTCATTTTTAATCTTGTAATAGTATTTATTTTTACCAAAATAACGCATTTTGCACATTATTAAGCATAGCTTAGAAAAAGTAGCTTCCATTAGTTATCAGCGATTATATATTTTTCTCTATCCGCACCATCCGCACCAACACAACATACTATCATCTCGTTAAGCACTGTATACCCATCAAAATTTATCTGTGATGACAGGCCAGATTGAAAAAAAATTACTTCGCGCCTTAGCCGAACTCTTGATCCAGAATTGCCCAAATAGCAAAATGGACGTTAATGGAAACGTTATTCCTTGTCAAAATGCCTTAAGGTTTTGATACCAACAGACTAGCCCTTCGGCTACTCCATCAGACTACTCCACCAGACAAGTCCTCAGTAATGGTAACTAATTAAATTTGATGACTTAAAAAATGAATACTGCAAAATGGTCTAGACCTAGACCTAGACCTAGACCTAGAGCAAGCCAATAGTAATTAGGGGATAGTGACGTTAGTTAAATTGAAGTAATACTAAGTTGATTAATTATCTGCTCATTTCTAATGGTTAAAATGAACAACATCATCGTTATAAAATTGATATGGTGAATAGCTACTGACTAAATTTAATGCTTTATATTTATCCATTCTCCCTCAGAAAAAAGCTAATCACTTAATTAAATTAGTATAAAAAAATTTACGAAAAGAAGATTAACATCCTAGTGTTAAAAACCTGTATTCTCAAACAAGACCTTAACAAATGTATTGCCAACACAAAGCTTAAATATTTTTATCTTCACTGTCAGAAGGTCTTTTAAAAATCGCTGCTATACTTCAACACGTAGTCGGCTTAGTTGTTGAGTTTAGCCTGTTTTTTTATTAGTTATACGCGAGCTGAAAATAGCAACTTTATACATCTTATTTAGGTGGAAAAAATTATGATCAGACATTTTTATGTTATAGCAGAAATTGATGAAGTTGAAAAAGTTGAAAAAGATCTCAAGTTACAAGGTTTTACTGATCCACAAATTCATGTGCTTAGTGAAAATGATACTGAGGTCGAAACCCATAATTTACATGCAGTAGAGTCCGTATTAAAACAAGATGTTGTCCATTCAACAATAATTGGTGCTATTTATGGCGTAATTGGCGCTATTATTACTCTCTTCATTTCATATACTATGGGCTGGACAGAATCTACCGTGGGTTGGATACCTTTTATTTTCTTATCTATTATTATACTTGGTTTTTGTACTTGGGAGGGCGGCCTTATCGGCATTCAAACACCTAATATCAATTTTGTACAGTTTAAGGAAATGTTGCATGAAGGTAAGTATATTTTGTTTGTTGATGTCGATCCTGAACAAGAAATAGCTATAGCTTCAGTGATGAAGATGCATCCAAATATTCAAGTGGCAGGGATAGGGGAAGGCGCTCCTCATTGGGTGGTAAGAGCCCAAGATAAATTTAAACGTTTTATGAAAGTTATGCCTTAATTTAGCGAATACTGTTATCACTAGGTGACGATAACAGTAGTTAAAGTTATAAAAGTTAATCTACCACTATATGAGTGAAAATATGAGTGAAAACAGAAAAAAGTATTTACATGATTATGTTTTAGCGAAAAAAATAGAGCAAACCGTTAGTTTATCGATGAGTCTATACCGGTAACAACATCAGCGTTATACGTTTTTGTAAAGAATAAAATAGCAAGGTTGACTTATATTTCAAATACAGCCAGTGATAATGTTTGTACATTACCACCGGGCCTATCACTCAATAATATCGATGCCAATCACTTTTAGCTAACATGCTAGTCACTAAAACCTCTTATCAATTACCTGTCTTCAGTTTCTCGATAGTTGTGATGAAAATCACTATTAATCTCTTTGGAACTCACTAGGCGTTCAGTGTAGAGGGAGATGACTTTAATATTTTTCCAGTTAACCAGAAGAAATTTTAGCTGCAAGTAATGGTATTCTGGGTAAAGGTAAATAAGGCTACAAAATTATCTTGTGAGGCAAAATATCAATCAAATGGCAACTTGGCGTAAACTTATGATTAACCCTCACCCTCACCAAGATTATAAATACAACCAATTTAATAACAGAGAGAGTGTTATCCACATCAATAGAATCAAGGGAATACCAATACGCATAAAGTCAGAAAATTTATAGCCACCGGCATTCATCACCAATAAGTTAGTTTTATAAGCCATAGGTGTGGCATAGCTCAAGTTAGCACCGAATAACACCGCTAAGATAAATGGCTCAGGTGAAAGGTTTAACTGGCTAGCTACTGAAATAGCAATAGGTGTACCAATAACGGCTGCAGCATTGTTAGAAACGATATTAGTTAATATGGCTAATAACAACATTAATGCGGCTAAAATTCCTCCTGGCGGTAAACCAAAAGATAAGGCGACAAAAACCTGGGCTATATATTCTGCGCCTCCGGTTATCATCATTGCAGATCCTAAAGCTAAAGAGGCGGCAACAATTAAAATAACTTGGGTACTAAGCGCAGAGGCAGCTTCTTGCCAATCTAAGCATTTAGTCACTAACAGTATCAACACCCCACATACTGAACTAATTTCAATGGGTAAAATACCTAGTGCCGACGAAATAACCACGGCGAGTAATGTGCCCAAAGCCAATGGCGCTTTTTTTGTTTGTGGCAATGATTCTGCCCCATCGATTATTAACAGACCGGGTTTGGATTTTAATAAACTTATTTGCTCGGTTTCTCCTTGCACAAGTAATACATCACCAATCTGCAAGCGACTGTTTCCTATGCCATTAGCACCAATTTCCATTGCTTTACCTGCTCTGTGCAATGCCACTACCGTTATGGCATGTTTACGAATGAAATTTGCCTGTTGTAAGGTGCGACCTTCAAGACCAGAGCCAGCGATGATGACAATTTCAGCCAAGGTTTTTTTTTCAGCTTTTAATGGATGCTCTTCGTCAACTTTATGCAAGCCAGAAAATAAAGTGGCTCCTAATACTGTTTCATATTCTTTTAGACGATCGGGGTAGTCATGAACCTTTAATCTGTCCCCAACAACAAGCAAAGTATCGGGTAAAGGGATAATATTTCGATTGTCGGGCCCTCGCTGGATACTCTCTATTTTTATTTGGCCATCAGTTAAGGCAATTATCTCGGTAATGGTTTTTTCGTTAACAAGACTGTTTTCGTTTATATTGAGGTAAGCACTAAATATACGTGGCGACGTATCAGGCATTGATGGTGATCTACGAGGTAAAAGTTTTGGCGCAATTAGCCATAAGTAAAGTATAGCAACGACTGAAGCCATAAGTGCTGGCTTAGCAAAGTCAAATAGCCCAAATTCAGCTGCGCCCATATTTCTTGCAATACTAACCACGAGTAAGTTTGTTGAGGTGCCTATCGTTGTGGCCATTCCGCCGACTAAAGTGGCTAATCCCATAGGTAACAACATGGGTGATGAATCTGTTTTAGTGCGTAACGACACGCTGATCAAAATAGGCAGTAATAAAACTACGACAGGGGTATTGTTAATAAAGGCACTTAACCCGCCCGCTAAAATAAGTGTGATCAATAAAGACAGTGTGGGGTTTATTTTCCACAACTTGGCCAGGTATCGGCCAATAGGCTCCAAGGCCCCGGTGCGCACAATGCCATGGCCAATAATCATCAAGGAACATACAGTAACCAAAGCTTCATGACCAAAACCAAAGAACAAGGAACTTGGTTCAAAGTGTTTGCCATCGCTATAAAATGGAAAAATAGCAAACGTAACACTTAAAATTGCTATCACAGCAAGTGAGGAGGTTTCTAAGGGGGTATCTTCTCGACGAAATAAATACAATGCCAATACTGTTATCAATAAAACTGCTAAGGCATGATTATTAGGAAGCTCTGGAATATTCAAAGGCTTTACCAAGTTGATTTAATTATCTAGTTTTTAGCGCTAGCCCTGATTTAGTCGAATTTCATCAGTTATTTATTAACAAACTAAGTATGTTCTTTCATAAACTCTAATGCTTTTGCGACCGCTACTTTGACATTGCTTTCCATTTCAAAACGCTCAGATGCGGGTAAATAAAAGGCCATATCAACTTCATGGCGGATGTAGCGGGTGGGTAATTGATTTAACACCACGCAAACTAAATCTGCTAAAAACTCAGCATCATAGCTTTCTTCTAATTTTAACGTAGCAAAGTGCTGATCCACTAATTTTTCATAGTAGTTGTGAATATCATCAGAAATTTTCATGTAGGCGCCGCTTTATTTAATGACTATATTTTCAAGCGTAATGCTAGCGCAATGAAAACACCAACTTTTTTATGCCTTTAGATTGATTTTTATCAAAAAAGTCAATGGCAGTAAGCTATTAGTTAAAATTTTTCAGCTTGGGCTATTTCACGTTCTAATTTAGATATGGCTTGACGACATCGACCAAGGCGCTGATGTAGCGCAAGAATTTCTTCAGTAAATTGCTTTGTTTGTGTCGCTGATGTGTTGTGGCCTTGTCGTTCACGCACTTGGATCATTTCTACTAATCGGCGTTCAAATTCAAAGGTTTCATTTAGCTTTTTATGTAAGTTGTGACTTGATTGCATTACCGCTTGAGCCGCTTTTTTATAACGACGGGCTTTTATGGCAACAAGCCTTTGAGTTGGCTCTTTATGGAGCGCACTATTTGAATTCAATGCGTTACGCAACGCTGATATTTGCTGTTCTATTATGAGTAAACGGCTGTGTGCAAGTGCATTCTTGTTAGCTGATAGTAATCGAGACAATTCATTAGTTTTATTTTTTACTTCAATAATATAAGGACGGAACTGATCGCTATGGGTGAGGAATAATGCTTCAGAAAAAATATCATTTTCTTGAATTATTTTATGTGATTTAGAATGTTTATTTTGTTGATCAACTTGCAGAGCTTGCTCGTTAAGTTGGTCGAGAATGGCGTGAATTTTATTAATTGCACTTTGCATAAGTAACCCTTCTTAGCTCAGCCAAGCTTGGTAGCCCAAGTTAACAGACATTAAAATAACCACAGTAATAAATACCGGGCGGATAAACTTACTACCAAATTTAATCGCCCAATGAGCGCCTACCCACGCACCTAGCATCATAAATATTCCCATAGAAATGCCTAAGACAAAGTTAACATGGCCAAGATAGATAAAGGTTAATAAGCTAAAAAAGTTACTGACAAAATTGGTGGAGCGGGCTAAGCCAGAACTTAAAAGAATATCGATCTTATATATTGCATTAGACGAGCTTACCCAAAATGCCCCTGTACCGGGGCCTGCAAAACCATCATAAAATCCTAGTATTAAGCCTTGTACAACTTGCTTGAATTTAATCGACATGGTTTTTAACGGCAAACCATGTATGTCACTAGTGACTGAGCTTGAAAGTAAGGTATATATTGCCGTCATCACTATTAGTACTGGGATGTACTTATCTAAAAATTCGACAGATAAAAAATTAACTATTATGGTGCCTAAAATAGCACCAATAGCGGTAGCAATAATAGCAAATCGCCAATATTTAGGGCTAAAAAGTCTTTTTCGATAGAAGGCAAATGATGCGGTGAATGAACCAAAAGACGCAGCAAGCTTGTTGGTGCCTAACGCGACATGTGGTGGCAAGCCTGACGTTAGTAATGTTGGAACCGTCAGCATTCCGCCGCCACCGGCGATGGCATCAATTAGCCCTGCAACAAAGCCGACACTACATAAGGTTATCCATAAACTCATGTCTAGGACGGGATCAATAATCATAGGGTTTATTGCGTATAAAATTTAGCGCTAACTATACCACAGAGAATGCTTGATTTGATTGCCCTTTATTTTTCAATTTTTCACGTGTGAAATCAGTTTTCAATTAATGTGTATTAATTAAACCGAACCAGGCTCTGTTATAACTTTAAATACCAATATCACCAGTTAATATAACTAGTAATTCAATAGTTCCTTAGCATTACTTGATCTCAGTTACAAAATAAATATTAACAAAAGCAGCTAAGCGTTTCATTTTATTTACAGTAATTGAATTTTTTATTAAGCGATTGTAATTATTAATTTATCTTAATTTACTGGTTATTATTTTATCTCATCCAAAAGTTTTTATTTTTTAAATAAAACTCTTTAATACATATTTTTATTGAACTTTATCCATTGTTTTATATGGTTTAATTTTAATATGGAAATAGGTGGTTGTGATGTACTAGTGTTTATTTATGTAATTTTCACTCGGAATGACATTTTATTTTTTTTAGTCAGTATTTTGCTGTTTTGACTTATTTACCTAACTCTAAAGTTAACAAACGTACCATTTTTATTGGCCTATTAACTAAATTGCAACAATAATAACAAGGTATGTTTACTTTTTTGTAGCAGTATTGAGTTCGATATCTTAGCCAATATATTAGGATTATGACCAAAAGAGCAAATTAAGTTTTACGACCAAAAGAGCAATAATAATTCAAAAATAGGCAAAATAGCGCTGAATTTAAACACTAATATCACGAAAGTGGTTCAGGGAGTATTTATGTATAACAATAGTAAAATAGCTACAACAGTACGCATCGCCATGATGTTTGGCGCAGGCGCAGCTGCCGCAATTTCAGCACCTGCATTTTCAGCAGAAGATGAATCAGCTGAAAGCGTAGAGCGTATTGAAGTAACAGGTTCTCGCATTAAGCGTGCAGATATAGAAGGTGCAAATCCTGTCCAAGTTATCACTCGCCAAGACCTTGTTGCTTCAGGTATCTCTAATATGGGTGATATCTTGCAAGAAATTCCATCGGTAGCTGGCGCGGGTACTAACACCGCGATCAATAACGGTGGTTCAGGTGCTATTCGCGTATCATTACGTGGTTTAGGTTCTGAACGTACTCTAGTTCTTCTAAACGGTCGCCGTATGGTAGCTTCAGGTACTGGTGCAGACAGTTCAGTTGATTTAAGTACTATTCCTACTGCTATTGTTAAGCGCGTAGAAGTTTTAAAAGATGGCGCATCAGCTATTTACGGCTCTGATGCGATTGGTGGTGTTGTAAACATTATTACGCGTGACGACTTTGAAGGTTTCGAATTTAATGCTGGTTACGATATCGGCACTGAAGAGTCGGATGGTGAAACCAAGAATATCGATTTAACTATTGGCTTTTCTGGTGATAAAGGTAATGCGGTTGTAAACGCATACTATGTTCAGCAGGGTGCACAATGGTCTGGAGACCGTGATTGGTCTAAATTCGATTATGGTATGGAAGAGGATGGTTCATTAATTCCAGGTGGCTCTTCAGCTACACCATGGGGTCGTTTCCGTGGTTTTGATGAAGACGCTGATGGCTGTACAGATTTCACTCATGGTGCAGCTAATGGACCAGGTCAATCTGATCCCTCAGATCACCGTACTGCCGGTTATGACTGTTTTGGTGGTACCGATTTATACAACTTCGCACCAGCAAATTATCATTTAACACCTGCAGAGCGCTACGGTGTTTTTGCATCGGGTTCATATGAACTTAATGATAGTGTTCGCGTATTTACGGAGTTAAGCTTTAACCGTCGTACATCAGATATTAAATTAGCACCATTACCTTTAGCTCCATTAGCATTCTTTGGTTACTCTGCTCCTTACACTGCCGATAACTACTACAACCAGACCGTAGGTCCAAAAAATGGTGCAGGCGAAAGTCAAGATATAGCTGATTGGCGTCGACGTATGGTTGAAACTGGCGGTCGTGATTCTACTTACCGTATTGAAACTGTACGTGCAATGTTTGGCATTGATGGCGAATTTGATAATGGCTGGGGCTGGGAAGCTAGCTACATCTTTGGTTCAAATGACTCTGCAACTTCCGCACAAGGAGGTGTAAACTTTGAGAAAGTAGCATTAGCCGTAGGCCCGTCATTTTTAGATGATACTGGAAGTATAATTTGTGGCACGGTAGATGCGCCAATTGCCGGTTGCGTATCGTTGAATGTTTTTGGTGTTCCAGGTACAGATAGTGAAGTTTCTCAAGAAATGTTAGATTACATTACTTTTGAAGCACATGATCTTGGCTCTAATGAACAGCAAATTATGTCAGCAAGTATTTTTGGTGATGCATTTGAATTACCAGCAGGTACTGTTGGTTTTGCCGCTGGTATTGAACATCGTGAAGAAAAAGGTGCAGATTATCCTGACGCGCTTATCGCTTTAGGTATCACGTCGGGTTCATCGCGTACATCAACAGAAGGTAGCTACGAAGTAGACGAAGTATTCTTTGAAACTAATGTTCCACTATTAAGTGGTGTTGTTGGCGCTGAAATATTAGAAGTTGATTTAGCGGTTCGTTACTCTGACTACAATACGTTTGGTGATACTACTAACCACAAAATTGGTGTTCGTTGGGTTCCATTCGATGGTCTAATGGTTCGTGGTACATCTTCAACAGCATTCCGTGCTCCTTCTACATCTGATTTGTTCGCTGGTTCTTCAGACAACAGTCCAGAAGTCGTAGATCCATGTTTTACTAACCCAACAGCATTCTGTATTGCTAACGGTGTTCCTGCCGCTGGTTTTGTGCCAATTGGTGACCAATTATCTTCAACGCGTGGTGGTAATCAAGAACTTCAACCTGAAGAAGCTGATATTTTTACCGCTGGTATTGTATATAGTCCTGATTTTGCTGAAAATTTTTCACTAACGTTAGATTACTGGGATATCGAAATTACTAGTGCAATTAGTACGTTAGGTGAACAGTTAATTCTTACAAGTTGTGCAGCAAGTGGCGAATATTGTGACAAAATCACTCGTTTTGGTGTTGATAGCCCGCTTTACGGTAACTCAATTGATATTGATGATCGTACAACAAATGTTGGTGGTGTTGAATCATCAGGTTACGACTTTAATATTCGTTACTCAACAGACCTTGAAGGTGGCACAATAACTTTCAACGTAGACACGACTTATTATGATACATATGATATTACACAAGCTAATGGCGCTGTAATCGAAAATGCTGGTTACTTCTACCGTAATAGCGGTGATGGTAACTTCCCTAAGTGGAAAACTAATGCTGATGTTCGCTATACAAGTGATGATTGGTCTGCAGCTTGGTCAGTTCGTTATATAGGTGATGTTAAAGAGACGTTTGGTGATGGATTCCGTACGATTGATAAGCAAATCATTAATGATGCTCGCTTTAGCTACTTAATGGATAATATGACTGCATCTATTGGTCTAAATAATGTATTTGATGAAGATCCACCTTATGCAGATACTGGTTTTAACGATAATACTGACCCTCGTACTTATAACACTCAAGGTCGTCATGTATACGTTACTTTAGGATTATCTTTCTAAGATGATTTTTAAATAAAGCAAATAAAAAAGCCATTGAGGTAGACTCAATGGCTTTCTAATATGCTTTACTAGGTATTTTAAACCGCAGTAATTGGGCAGTAATTTAATACTAATACTATTGGTATTTGGTATAATGTCTTGTCCATTTTGAGCACACTACAACCAAGGTATTTTTTTTTCTGTTTTTCTTTTATTTTTGATAATCAATCAATCAACCAATAGATAAACATGGCTATGCACTTGGCTAAGATCAATTTTATAGGCAAATAAATAATTGCTAGTTTTAACAATCGATTAGCTATCTTTTTTTGATAAATAGACGATTGAAGTTATAACAGAACTCATCTAAGTAGTCTTACATGTATTTCCTTGATACACCATGAAATGTACCTAACAAAAACGTTTTAAAGTACCGATGGCGATGTGCATCCAAGGTAGCCATTTATCAACCAATTGACTTGGTATGACTCTGGCTTCGTAGTCTTGTGTTTGGTCAATAATATTCAATACGGGCAATTCATCTGAATGAACTTTTTGACCCTGCTTTAAGTATTTTTTGACAAATTTTTCTCCACTAAAATGACAACTATTATCGACTACTGTTATAGCAATAAATCCTACTTCTGGCATATTTATGGTAATGGCTATCTATACAGTGCGCTTCCATCCCAAGTTATCTGCAGAGGTATGTTTTATTATTCTTCTATACCTTCCAAAACGTTATTATTTTTAATGTTGGCTCTCTTAATAAAATCATAAAAATTAAATATACTGTCGCATTTGGCTTAATTTTTATAGCGAATAAGGCTACTGCGATCTGTTATGTTTATTTTTGTAAGCTTTAATTTGAAATAATCTTTTTATTTTGTTGTTTTTAAAGTGTTTTTTTTTAAACTGTACTGCGACATCTTATTAAAGTTGTTCAAATGTAACTCTTTGTATTGACCTGTTAACAATATTAAGTTTAATATCTTAACCGTTAGGTCAGGTATCTGATCAAAATAATTCAACAAGACAATATAGTCTTGAATTTAAACATTAGTATCACGAAAGTGATCCAGGGAGTAATTATGTATATCAATAGCAAAGTCGCTAAAGCAGTGCGCATCGCCATGATGTTTGGTGCCGGTGCAGCTGCAGCAATTTCAGCACCTGCATTTTCAGCAGAAGAAGAATCAGCTGAAAGTGTAGAGCGCATTGAAGTAACAGGTTCTCGCATTAAGCGTGCTGACATGGAAGGTGCAAATCCTGTCCAAGTTATCACTCGTCAAGACCTTGTTGCATCAGGTATCACTAATATGGGTGATATCTTACGAGAAATTCCATCGGTAGCTGGTGCCGCAACTAACACCGCGATCAATAACGGTGGTTCAGGCGCCATTCGTGTTTCATTACGTGGTTTAGGTTCTCCTCGTACATTGGTACTTTTAAATGGCCGCCGTATGGTTGCCTCTGGTACTGGTGCGAACAGTTCAGTTGATTTAAGTAGTATCCCAACTGCCATTGTAAAACGTGTTGAAGTTTTAAAAGATGGCGCATCAGCTATTTACGGCTCTGATGCGATTGGTGGTGTTGTAAACATTATCACGCGTGATGATTTCGAAGGCTTCGAATTCAATGCTGGTTACGATATCGGCACTGAAGAGTGGGATGGCGAAACCAAGAATATCGATTTAACCATAGGTTTTTCAAACGATAAAGGTAATGCTGTTGTAAATGCATACTATGTTCAGCAAGGCGCACAATGGTCTGGCGATCGTGATTGGTCTAAATTCGAGTATGGTTTGAATACAGATGGTTCATTCTCTAAAGGTGGCTCTTCGGCTCCACCATGGGGACGTTACAACGGTGTAAACTCAGCTAACCCAGATAACTTTACTCAACTTCGTTTAGATGAAGATGGCAACCCTGATTTAGATACAGATGGTAACCAACAGTTTGACTTACCTACAGGTACTTGTAACTCATTTACGCACGGTGCAGGAAATGGTCCAGGTCAATCTGACCCTTCTAACCCAGCAAATGCTACGGGTTATGATTGTTGGGATTGGGATAAAGATACTTATAACTACGCACCAGCTAACTATCACTTAACGCCACAAGAGCGTTACGGTATTTATGCTTCAGGCTCTTATGAGATCACTGATACTGTTCGAGTATTTACGGAGTTAAGCTTTAACCGTCGTACTTCTAAAACAAAACTTGCGCCATTACCATTAGCGCCATTAGCATTCTTTGGCTGGGGTGATGCAACTTACTCTGCAGACAACTACTACAATCAACAATTCGGTCCAAAAGACAAAAATGGCGATACAGTAGATATTGCTGATTGGCGTCGTCGTATGGTTGAAACTGGCGGTCGTGATTCACAATTCCGCGTTGAAACGGTACGTGCTATGATTGGTATGGACGGTGAATTTGACAACGGTTGGGGTTGGGAAGCAAGTTACATTTTTGGTCGTAACGATTCAGCAACACAAGGTGCTGGCGGTGTAAACTTTGAAAAAGTTAGCGCAGCTGTTGGTCCATCTTTTATGGATGAGCTTGGTAATGTAGTTTGTGGCACTGAAGCTGATCCAATTGCGGGCTGTGTATCATTAAATACTTTCGGTACTCCTGGTACAGATGGCGAAATCAGCCAAGAAATGATGGATTACATGTTGTTTGAAGCACATGATGTTGGTTCTAACGAACAGCAAATCATGTCTGCAAGTATCTTTGGTGATGCTTTTGAATTACCCGCTGGTACTGTAGGTTTCGCAGCAGGTGTTGAGCATCGTGAAGAAAAAGGTGCTGATTTCCCTGACGCGCTAATTGCTTTAGGCATTACATCTGGCTCATCACGTACATCAACGGTAGGTAGCTACGAAGTCGATGAAGTATTCCTTGAAACTAATGTTCCACTATTGAGTGGTGTTGTTGGCGCTGAAGTATTAGAAGTTGATTTAGCAGTTCGTTACTCTGACTACAATACGTTTGGTGATACAACTAACCACAAAATTGGTGTTCGTTGGGTTCCATTTGATGGACTAATGGTACGTGGTACATCATCAACAGCATTCCGTGCTCCATCTACATCTGATTTGTTCGCTGGTTCTTCAGACAACAGCCCAACAGTCGTTGATCCTTGTAACAAAAACCCAACAGCATTCTGTATTGCTGATGGTGTTCCTGCTGCCGGTTTTGAACCCATTGGTGACCAATTATCTTCAACTAAGGGTGGTAATCAAAATTTACAACCAGAAGAAGCTGATATATTTACCGCTGGTATCGTATATAGCCCTGATTTCGTAGAAGGTTTGTCAGTAACTTTAGATTACTGGAATATCGAAATTACTAGTGCAATTAGTACGTTAGGTGAGCAGTTAATTCTAGATAGCTGTGCAGCAACTGGCGAGCATTGTGATAAAATTACACGTTTCGCTGCTGATAGCACACTTTACGGTAACTCAATTGACATTGATGACCGCACAACTAACGTTGGTGGTGTTGAATCATCAGGTTACGATTTTAACGTTCGTTACTCAACAGATCTTGCAGGTGGCACAATAACTTACAACGTTGACACGACTTTTTATGATACATATGATATTACACAAGCCAATGGTGATGTAATTGAGAATGCTGGTTATTTCTACCGCAATAGTGGTGATGGTAACTTCCCTGAATGGAAAACAAATGCTGACGTTCGCTACACAAGCGATGATTGGTCTGCAGCATGGTCAGTTCGTTACATTGGTGAAGTAGATGAACCATTTGACGGTGACTTCCGTGCTATTGATGCTCAAATTATTAATGATGCACGCTTTAGTTACTTCATGGATAACATGACTGCAACTATTGGTCTGAATAACATATTTGATGAAGATCCTCCGTATGCAGATACTGGCTTCAACGATAATACAGACCCTCGTACTTATAATACGTCAGGTCGTCACGTTTACGTAACTTTAGGATTAGCTTTTTAAGTTAGTTTTAGTTAAGTAAAATCATCAAAGCCATTGAGGTAAACTCAATGGCTTTTTCATTTGCTTTATTTGGCGTTATTACCTCGCGAAGTCGCCCAGGGTAAGTAACGATAATCCGCACTCAGAATTACTATTTAGAACGGTAAAGTATCACCCTCGTTTGCCTAGCGAAGGTTTTAAATCGTTAAATGGAGCTCAACAATGGGTAAAATAATTTGTTTATTGTTACAACAATGAGCATCGCCATAGCAGGATCAATTTTGTGACACGATGCTAGAGACATGGTGGTCTGGATGTTGAGGTACTAGTGAAGCGAAAAGAGTTATATCAGAAAAAAGAAATGAACATCCACAGCGATGGTCAAAAGAATAGAGAAACTGGCAGCGAATAGACGCTGTGAAGTTAAATCCTGAGCAAAAAAAAGAAGCGACTTAACAATTTAGGCGACAACTGTCTTGAAAAAGACCGTATCGATACATTTGAAGCATAACCCACCCTAACTTCTCAATCGGTAAGGATTAGCTTTCTGTAGAAGCTACTTAAGCTTTATTTAGCAATTACATTACTATATATATTATAATTTAGTATTTATTCAATCGCTAAATTCTTGAACCAGCGCTAGTTTGGGCTTTACTTTCTTGTGATCTAAGCGCTTCTTGGTTTCTTCTTCTTACTTCGTCAGCTAATTCTTTCGATATACAAGTGCGTTTTTTTCTATGGCTTCCTGTCGTAGCTCTATACTCACATACCATATTTTTATCCTTTGCCATCTTGGTATATTTATCACCATTTTCTTTAGATTTATCAGCATAGCCTGACTGACTTGAACTACAAGCGGCGAGTAGTATAGTGATGCTAATTAGTAATGTTTTTTTTAACATTTTGAGCTCCATTTTTATATTTTTGAGTAAAGGCTGCTTTGTAACCTACTAAATTACAAACTGATAACCAAACTGTCAGGTACCACAAACTATATCTTAGCAAATACTGCAAACAGCATTGTTAATAAGTTGTACGTTTTTCATTACATTTCTTTATTAGTACTTTGCAAAATAACCTAGATTATAATTTTCACTATAAATAGATATGTAATAATTTTGTAAAAATTGACATAAATCCAAAAGAATATAAAATTTTTTATTCAGATGATTAACAAAGATTATTTTTTATCCTTAAATAATAAGGTAGCTTAGCGTAATAGGCAATATTTAAAAAAGGTAGAGATCTATATAAAAGTTATACCTACGCTCATAGAGGTAGGTTTGATGAGATCTGTTGATTAGTTTGTAGGTATTGAACGCTTTGATTCGATCAATTTTTATTGCTTTGAAGACGGTTGTGATTTTAATCAATTAGAGTGTTGGTCGCTGGCAGTGGAACAGTAGGTTCCGTTATTTTTTAGTAAAGTAATTAAAAGGTAACACGGCAGGAATTTGACCAATATAAACTGGTTACATGGTTTACTATTTTTATTTGGTGGGATATAGGTAATTTGGGCTATATAAATTGCACAGGTGTATTACATCATTTAGACGAGTAATTGTTAGGTCTACACTCACAATAAAAATTTATTGAATGACTCAGGTGCGATGGGTTTGATGGTATACGGGAAATATAGACGAACTGGCGGTTATCAAATGCAGCAGTTAATGAGAATGATTAACGCGAATGAAGAATATTTGTCTAATGAGGTGACAAATATTAAAAGAATATTGGCGAATCGCCCAAAAACTAATTGGTTTTCCCATAATGTAAAATTTATAGTTGATTATATTAAAGGTAAAGATCTCGGCTTAGTCGATTTATTGTTGTATGAGCAATATTGTACTTATAGCATTTTAGAAGTGTATCCGTTGCTCGAACAGTCAGGGTTGCAGTTTGTAGCGTTTAATGATGTTAAAATGAAAATTCCCTACCGGTAGGGCAATATATTACCGATAATGACTTACTTGAGGAAATTAAGCTGCAATCGATAAAAAAGTAGTACAGTATTATTGAATTATTAGTGGCGCTTTTAAAAATCACGAGTGCTATGCCTCAGGAGGTCTTGATTCAATGGACTTCACTAGACAGTTTTTAACTCGTAAAAATATGCTTGCTCAAATTTAGTAGCTGAAATACCACCTGTATGATAGTGACGCTTTTAGGATTGTAGAATATTTATATAAAATTGAATATCTCTTCTTTCGCTTCTTTACGTATTGAATATATCTTTTGTTTTACGATAATCTTTTAATAGTCGCGAAAAAAATTTGGCCACAGCATTATCATAACAGTTTCCTAGTCGACTCATCGATAGCAAAAAATTATGTGCCTTCATGAACGCTAAGTAATATCCGCTGCCATATTGACTGCTTTAATCACTATGAACCATCACATCAGCCTTAAGTTGGTGTTGATAAACAGCCATGAGTAACCTATTAATGGTTAACTTCTTATCCATCGAGCATCTACTATCTTGAGGGAGCATAAATCCATAACTGTCGCTAAATACAAAAAGCCCTCATGTTTTTTTATGTAGGTGATGTCGCTGACCCAAACTTGGTTAGGTGCTGGAGGGCGAGTTGACGCTTAAGTATATTATCCGCAATAGGTGATGTGCTACCACCTTTGATATATCGATGTTTATACCCTAGTTTGCTTTAGCGTATGTTTGTTCATAATCTTAGCCACACGATTCACACTACATAATTTACCAACCCTACGTAAGTCATTATGTATCCAAGGGCTACCCTAGGTACCGTCACTCTCAACATAAAAGGTTTTAATAAGTTTGAGTAAACGATTATTTTCAATCTCGCTTGTGCTTAATGGTTTATTTAAACAGGCACAAAACCGCTTCGATGTAGCTTGAAAATATGGCATATCGCAACAACCTAAAATTCACCTGGATAATTATGAATGAATATGTATTTTACTCTGGGGTTGCTGGCAAAGTACCTTGCGGCTTTTTTAGGATGTCACGCTCCTCTTAACCCAACGTAATCCAGCTTCGATTTTATCGAACCTTAGCTGTTCATCTGGAGCTTTAAACGATTTAGGTTTATCCGATAATGACTTCGCCAGTGATATAACGTTTTAGTGCAAATATCTAACCGCTCCGATACTTCAGCGATCGAATAACCACGTTAATTGGTTTGTTGAACTGCTTAAATTTTTGGGTATACGGTTTGCCTTTACTCATAAACACCTCTAAATGAAGCTACAATGTAACTTATTGGGTGTCTAGTAAAGTTTAGGAAGTCCATTCTTCTTTTCTGAGAGTCTCTATAAAATCTAGGTAGTCAACTAGCAGAAGCTATATTGGCAAACGGCAATAGATCTATGTCGATTAAAAACATCAGCTTATTTGAGTTTGATCTAGCTATGTTTAAATTAAACTAGTTAATATTTAAAATATTGATGGTAAAAATACACTACAAGTTATTTGTGAGCAGATAACTAAAGGATTAATCCCGAGATAATAATCAGTTAATGGCTCACTTTTCTCAGTGTATAAAAAATTCAACAACTCGATTAGATACTTTTACGAGCAAGCTTGTTTCGATTGAAATAGTGCATAATGACTGTTGCAAAAATGACTACCTCACAGATATTCGTCATTGGCATTGAAACAATTAGTTCCTCGGTATTTTGGGTGATTACAAAAAGATTATTCAAATAGTTGGAAACTGAAAGTTGCTTAAGGAGACTATTAGTTTTTTATCCCTTAATTTGTGCATTTTTAGTGAGTTGTCATATACTGTTATATTGGAAGTTAATGCCTCAAATACGAATACCCCCTTATGATAATAACTTACTATCTAAGGAGGCTCGTTTTTGGTCGTGTCAATTTCTCTTGTGCTTAAATTATAAGCTGTTCATAGCTAGTATAATTTAAGGAAGGTGTTGATCAGCGTCATATAGCTTGCATATTTTTAATATTATATATTTGTTCATTTAAAAACCAAAATGGCACAATTAAACCGCATTTAGATAATAAAGTTTGACTTACTACGAAAGAGTTAGTAAAACATGAGCAGCACATATTTTTACAATAAAGGGGTCTTCTGTAACATCGATTAAATCAATAAAATTCTGTATTAAATGAATGTATTGTTAAATTATCGTTACAAAAAAATTTACTTCACTCTTTAAAAGTGAAATAAATAGTCTTTTTATGGTACTTAGTTGACAGTTAGGCTGTCGTCTGGGAATATTGTCGTAGTTTTATTTTAGAATAATAAAACTTTAAATGGCAGATTATTAAATTTGCGTTAACAATAAAGCTTGTTATCAAAATTCAATAGCAATGGTTGGGAACTATGTCCAAATTAAGCAAGAAAAGCCTTATCGCAACGACGATAATTGGCGCACTAGCATTTTCAGCAAGCAATTTCGCTGCTGCAGATGCATTAACAGAACTACAAAAAGCAGAAGCTCAAATTTTTAAAGCTTCAAGTCAATCACAAAGCAAAATAGATAACATTTACGGACAAACTCAAGAGCTACTAGCTGAGTACCGTAATACAGTCGATGAAGCTGACGTGTTAAACGGTTATAACGATCATGTTCAACTAATGGTTGATGATCAAGAAGCTAATATTAAATCATTACAAAAACAAATTGCTGGTATAGATAAAACCAAGCAAGGCGTTGTGCCATTGATGTACAAAATGATTGACACATTAGATAAGTTTGTTGACCTTGATGTTCCTATGAACATTGATGCACGTAAAGAGCGTATTGCTGGTTTACGTGATGTAATGGGTGATTCAGATGTATCAGTATCTGAACAGTTTCGTTTAGTGCTTGAAGCATATGAAATTGAAGCCAGTTACGGCACCATATTCGGTGTGTATCAAGGTGAGCTTGACTTAGGTGATCGTATGATCACTGCTGATTTTGTTCATATGGGTCGTATTTCATTTGTTGCTCAATCTCTTGACATGAAAAACTCTTGGGTTTGGAACAATGAAAAACGTGGTTGGGATGTTTTAGGTGACGAATACTTGAAACCAGTCACTGATGCCGTTCGTATGGCTCGTAAGCAATTACCCCTTGATCTAGCTAAACTACCCGTATTTGCAGCAGGAGCAAAATAATGAAAAAAGTTATTAATTTCGTATTATTTGCTGCTTCAATGACAGTAGCAGCTTCAGCATCAGCGAATCAGTTAGATGACTTATTAAAACAAGTTAAAAATGACCGTATTTCTGAAGCTAAAATTGATAAAAAACGTGAAGCAGAATTTATTTCTGCGCGTTCTGACAAGCAATCGTTATTGAACACAGCTAAAACAGAACTAGCAAATCAACAAGCACGAAACAAACGTTTGACAAAAGAGTATGCTGCTAATGAAATCACTTTAGCGCAAAAGTCTGTAGAGTTAGACAATGCCCAAGGTACTTTAGGTGAAATGTTCGGTGTAAGTCGTGCAGCTGCAGCTAATGCTTATGGCTCAATTGTAACGTCAATCGTTTCAGCTGAATACCCAGGTCGTGGTGATACGTTAGACATGATTGCTAATTCAAAAGCTATTCCTGAACTTGAGCAGCTTGAAGAATTATGGTTTGCTCTGCAAACAGAAATGACTCAGTCAGGTGAAGTATCTAAGTTTACTACAGAAGTAACTAACTTAGATGGTTCAAAGTCTACTGAATCAGTAACACGTATAGGTACTTTCAACTTAGTGTCTGAAAACGGTTACTTAAATTATAATGATGAAGTTGGTCAAGTACAGCCACTAGCTAAGCAACCTGCTGGTTATATCGCTGGTACTGCGGCTTCTTTCTTCGGTGAAACTTCTGGTTTTTCACCTCTTTATGTTGATCCATCTCGTGGTGCTATCTTAACGCTTGAAACGCGTAAGAAAACATTGATGGAATTCTACCATGAAGGTAAAGAAGTAGGCTATGCCATCACTGTATTACTATTCTTTGGTCTTCTTATTGCTTTAGAGCGTATGATTGTTCTTGGCAGCATGAGTTCTAAAATTCGCGCTCAAGAGAAGAATCTTGAACAACCAAACGACAATAACCCACTGGGTCGCTTGTTAAAAGTTTACTTTGATAACAAAGCGGTTGATGCGGAAACACTTGAACTTAAACTTGATGAAGCTATATTACGTGAAACACCTAAAGTTGACCGTGGTATTAACTTAATCAAAATGTTCGCTGCAATTGCACCACTAATGGGTCTATTAGGTACAGTAATCGGTATGATTATGACGTTCCAAACGATTACATTATACGGTACAGGTGACCCGAAAATTATGGCGGGTAACATCTCTCTAGCACTTGTAACAACTGCCCTAGGTTTGATTTGTGCATTGCCATTAATCTTAATCCACAGTGTTGTTGCTGGTAAAAGTAAATCTGTATTGCAAAAGCTAGACGAGCAAAGTGCTGGCTTGATCGCTGCTATTGCAGAGAAGGAGTCTAAATAATGTTATTCCTGATAGAGCTTTGGGAATCTGTCAGGAGTTTTATTGCGACTGGCGGTAACGTACTTTACGTTGTTGCCTTCGCACTCTTATTGATGTGGATAATGATGATAGAGCGTTATTGGTTCCTATCTAAAATCTATCCTAAAATGAAAGACGATATTGTCGGACGTTGGGATGCAAGAGAAGATACTACTTCTTGGTATGCACATCGAATTAGAGATACTTGGATCTCCGAAGCGACAGAACTACTAGAGCAACGTATGCTCACAATTAGAACCTTGGTGGCAATGTGTCCACTAATTGGTTTACTTGGTACCGTAACCGGCATGATCGGTGTGTTTGAAGTAATGGCACAACAAGGTACTGGTAATCCGCGTCTGATGGCGTCTGGTATATCAATGGCAACAATTCCGACAATGGCGGGTATGGTTGCAGCATTATCAGGGGTGTTTTTCAGTTCAAGGTTAGACGCTAAAGTTAAACTAGCAAAGGCTAAACTGGTTGACAGTTTACCTCATCACTAGAGAGATATTCGAATGGCACGTAAACGTATTCGTGAGGACGAAGAAGCAGTTATAGATATGACACCGATGCTTGACATCGTATTCATTATGCTGATTTTCTTTATCGTAACTACTTCTTTTGTTAAAGAAGCTGGTATTGAAGTTAATAAACCTAAAGCGGCAAATCAATCGAAACAAAAGTCAGCTAATATCTTTGTTGCAATTAAAGATAATGGTGAAATTTGGTTAGATAAGCGTCGTGTAGATGTTGAACGCGTAGCGGCCAATATTGAAAAATTATTGGCTGAGCAACCAACTGATGTTGTAATCATTCAAGCTGACAAAGACGCTAAACATGGTGTAGTTGTTAAAGTAATGGATGCAATTAAAGAAGCGGGCATAGACAGAATATCTATCGCTGCAGCTAAGGGGTAGTCTATGGTTCGCTTTTTAGTATCTATACTACTAGGCGCGGCAGTAACATTTGCTTTGTTTTCTTTTATGGCCTTCCTTGTTTCTAGCGGTGATAGAACCAAGGAAGTAGGATTAGAGAATATCATTGTAGAAGTTAATACGACGCCACCTAAGTCAGCTGCTGAACGCCGTCAACGTGTTCCGCCGCCGCCGCCGCCGCCGCCTAAAACGCCACCTAAGCCTCAAGCTCCAGAGCCTGAAGCGAATAACGACTCGGGTGGATTAACGTTTAATATGCCTGGTGTACAGTTAGCCGGAGCAAATGCAGGTATTTCTGCACCCGGTGCTGGTTTTGGTCGTGACGGAGATGCAACACCAATAGTTCGTATTGAGCCTAAATACCCAATACAAGCTGCTCGTGATGGTAAAGAAGGTTGGGTTACGCTTTCATTTACTATCAATGAAATTGGTGGTGTTGAAGATGTTGATGTCATTGAAGCAGAGCCAAGACGTGTTTTCGACAGAGAAGCTAAACGAGCTTTGCGAAAATGGAAGTACAAACCAAAAGTTGTTGATGGCAAAGCTATGAGACAACCAGGTTTGACCGTAAGACTTGACTTTAAAATGGATGGAGGGAATTAGTAATGAATAAGATTTTTTCATCTTTACTGTTAATTATTTCAGTTGTTCTAATTCAATTGCCAATAGCTGGAGAAGTATCTGCAGCTGGTGCTGAAAAGTCTGAAAAACCAAAGCGTAAAACACAGCTTGTTGGTCCTAGTGTCGGTAAAAAAGTAGCAAAAGCCTTCGAAGCTTATTCAGCGGATGATATTCCAGGTGCTTTAGTTATTCTTTTAGATATTGATGCTAGTAAAGACTACGACAAAGCTTATGTTTCTCGTTTTATAGCAGTCATGTATGCAACTATGGGTGATCAAGAAGCTAACGCTATTAAATACCTAAAAGTAGCTGTTGCACCTGATATCCTCAATGAGCGAGATCATGGCGATGCGATCAAACTGTTAGCTGATTTACAGATGCAGACCAAGGCTTATGAAGAAGCACTAGTTAATTATAAAGCTTGGATGGATTTTACGGGTGAATCTGACGGTAATACTTGGACGAAAATCGCTAATGCTCATTATGCGTTGAAACAATTAGATGAAATGATTGTGCCAGCTGATAATGCGATTGCGGCTTATGGTGACAAGCAAAACAAAAATCCTTATATATTGAAGATCACTTCATTTTATGAAAATAAAAAATATAAAGATGCTGTTAAAACGCTTGAAACTGTTATTCAAATATTCCCAGAAGATAAAACTTGGTGGACGCAGTTAGGTATGTTCTATCTGCTAGTTGAAGATTACCAGAAAGGTTTACAAACACTTGATCTGGCTTATAAACAAGGTTTCCTTGTTAAAGAATCTGAGATTAAAACACTAGCAAGTTTATATTCGCAAAATGTAGTGCCATATAAAGCAGCGATACTGTTAGAAAAGCATATCGATTCTGGCTTAGTACCACGTGATGATAAAAATTTATCTTCACTAGCTAACGCTTGGCACGCTGCTCAGAATATTGATAAAGCGGCTAAATATTATGGCGAATTAGCTAAAATGACAAACCTTGCTAAACATTACAGCAAAGAAGGTATGTTATTAAAGCAAGATGAGCAATTTGAGCCAGCGATCGTAGCGTTGACTAAAGCAATAGAGCTTGGTGTTAAAAATGAAGGTAGACTGCAAATGAGTATTGCAGAATCTCACTTTTATTTAGAACAATATAAACAAGCTTATAAAGCGATTAGTTTAGCAAGGAAAGATCCTAAAACCCGTAAGTCAGCTAAGGGTTGGGAAAGCTTTATTAAAGACACAGCACGACGTAAGAACGTTTCTATCTAATCTTTATACTTAATTAATAGATATGAAACAAAAAACCAGCCAATTAGGCTGGTTTTTTTATATCTTGAAGAGTTACTTACTCAATAATGACTTCGCAGCACATTAATTTCAAATTTCAAATTTCAAATAAAACATTAAATATAGTTAAGTTAGTTGTTCTAAATCAAATAAAGCTACTTTTAATAGCTTTTTTAGACTACAATCCGCGCCGTTTAGTCAATCAATTGGAATGCCAATGTCAGAAGAAAACTTCAAAGATAGTTCGTCTAAGCGTCATTTATTTGCCGCGTTATTTGTGATGTTCGCAGCACCTTTATTACCCATGTTGGCTGGTTGGTTTACATTATTGTCAAATTAACCAACAGCAGTTTTATTTAAAATGAAAATTCTTGTTGTAGACGATAATCCAGTAATACTTAATAGCCTGAGTGATCTATTATTCGCTCAAGGTTATTCTGTCAATACAGGGTGTCACGGTCTAGATGCCTCTGAAAAGTTACAAAACGAATACTTCGATTTAGTGATCGTCGACCACTTGATGCCTATCATGAATGGGATCCAGCTAACTAAACACATGCGCCAGCATAAAATGTATCTAGATACACCGGTTATTCTGATGACAACGCAAGGTCATCAATCGTTAAAACTGATTTGTAATACCAACTTATTTTCAGCGGTAATTGATAAACCGATTGATGTACAAAACCTACTTAAATTGATAAACGGCTTACTATCGGTAAATACTCACTCTCAGTTACTATAATCTTTCAATGAATTGCTTTATTCTGTAGCTAAAATATTTTTCGACGCTTAGAATATGACTGAAACACAAATCAATACACTTAAATCCGCAATTCACACCATTCCAGATTATCCAAAACCCGGTATTATGTTTAGAGACGTAACGGGTATATTGGATGATGCTGAAGCATTCAAACTCACCATAGACATTTTAGTAAATAAATTCAAAGCGGGTGGTTTTACCAAAGTAGTGGGTACTGAAGCGCGTGGTTTTCTTTTTGGAGCTCCGTTAGCATTAGCATTGGGCTTAGGCTTTGTTCCAGTGCGCAAGCCAGGTAAGTTGCCAAGAGCTACATACAGGCAAGACTACCAGCTGGAGTATGGTCACGACACCTTAGAAATTCATCAAGATGCGTTAACCCAAGATGATAATGTTTTAATTATTGATGATCTACTGGCAACAGGTGGCACTATTGAAGCAACCACCAAGCTGATAAGACGTACAGGTGCGAAGGTAACAGATGCTGCATTTGTTATATCATTACCAGACTTAGGTGGTGAAAAAAAACTCGAAGACATGGATTTATCTGTGTTCTCTTTACTGCAATACGCTGGTGATTAAGGCTGAAGAATGAGCTATCAGGTTTTAGCAAGAAAATGGCGACCAAAATCCTTTAGTGAGTTGATGGGCCAAGAACATGTTGTGACTGTTTTGGTTAATGCCCTGACGCAACAAAGGTTACACCATGCCTATCTGTTTACTGGAACTCGTGGTGTTGGCAAAACTACCATCGCAAGAATTTTTGCTAAAAGCCTAAATTGCGAAACAGGCATCACAGCAAGGCCTTGTGGCATTTGCGATGCTTGTGTGGATATCGATCAAGGTCGCTTTGTAGATTTACTTGAAATTGATGCTGCTTCACGCACTAAAGTTGACGATACTCGTGAAATTTTAGATAACGTACAATATGCACCAACAAGAGGTCGATATAAGGTCTATTTGATTGATGAAGTTCATATGCTATCGCGCAGTAGTTTCAATGCCTTATTAAAGACACTTGAAGAGCCCCCTGAGCATGTAAAGTTCATCCTTGCGACTACTGATCCACAAAAATTACCCGTTACGGTACTTTCCCGTTGTTTACAGTTTCATTTAAAAGCGCTGACGATTAAACAAATTAGCGATAAAATTATTGAAATACTAACAAAAGAAACCGTATCATTTGATGACGAATCAATTGCTATGCTGGCTAAAGCAGCCCGTGGCAGCATGCGCGACTGCTTAAGTTTGACCGACCAATGCATTGCGCAAGGTAATGGCCATATAACTAGAAATGACGTGCAGCAAATGTTGGGGGGTGTTGACCGAGACTGGGTCTTTAAAATTATCATCGCCTTATTAAAACAAGACTCTGCAGCTTTAATGCAGCTTTCACTGGTTATTGCCTCATATGCGCCAAGCTATAGCCGATTGTCAGCTGATCTAATCCAACTACTGCATCAAATCGCGATGACGCAAGTGGTTAAAGCTAATTTTAGCTTGCCGGTAGAGCACCAACAACTGCTAACGCGTTTCTGTCAGTTAATGTCGCCTGAAGATGTTCAGTTGTATTATCAAATAGTGTTAACTGCCAGAAAAGATTTACCTTATGCAGATGATGAACAAGCTGCATTTGATATGATGCTACTTCGCTTACTTGCTTTTAAACCGGTTGTTAATAGCCATAATTTACCCGAAGCAGGTAATGAAATATCTAATGATATCTCGCTTAGTGACTCAACGTCATTAGCTCATGCTAGCGCTAATATAGATGAAAACCTCATTCCAGAAAAAAAATCAGCCTTACCAGAGACTGTGGAAGATATTAAACAGCAACCAAGCGTTAATATAAATGAAGACAAATCGATTCCAGAGCCAGGTATAGCCCCTGATCAAGAACTTGAAGCGAATGATGTTTTAGCAGAAGAAATGCGAGCAATTGAACATCAAGCTCATACGCTTATTGAGCCAATACCCGCAGAGAATATATTACAATCTGAGCAGAGCAATAGTGATCAAAACATTATTGATCAAAGCCCTATGGAACAAGGCCCTGTTGATCAAAGTCTTATCGAGCAAAACCTTACTACTAATCATGGTGATGAAGATAAAACTGTTGTTAGCACCACTAACAATAGTTCAGATTTACAACAAGATAAAGATGACAAAAAAGTATTCGAATCACCCGTTGCGGCAGCAATCGCGACACGAAACATGCTCAGAAGTCGTAAGAAGTCAATGGAGGATAGCGGAAAAAAGCCTAATGGCGCTGCCTTGCGCCCATCATTAGCCACTAGAGAAAATGCCAGTGTCGACACGGTAAAAAATACCGCTGTAGAGCAGCCTAATGTTCCTGAACTAGCAAGATTACCTGAGCAACCTTATAATGAAGGTGTTATCAATCCAGCGACGATTAAATTAGCAAACCAAGTTGATAAATGGGCACATATGATTGACAGTATGTCTTTGCTCGCGCGGCTAAGGCAGCTAGCAATCCACGCTACTATTGATGATAGGTCTACTGACGATTTATTGATTTTACAACTAGATCAGTCAATTAAGCACTTAAATAGTGATACTGCACATAAGCAATTAGAAGCACAAATATCTGAGTATTTACAACGTAAAATTACCGTTGAATTAAATATTGTTGAAAAAACCGTTTCAGATCCTTATCAGATCCAAGCGGACATTAATGCCAAGCGTTATGAATATGCACAGCAAGTATTAGCTGAAGATGAAATTGTTATTGCACTGCAACAACAATTTCAAGCTAAGCTTGACCAAGAAACTGTTGTAGCGCGTTAATCGCTACTTGAACTTTTAGCCGTTAACTACTATCTTTGGCGGCATATTACATTTGGAGAGAAAAATTATGATGAAAGGTGGCATGGGTAACTTAATGAAGCAAGCCCAAGACATGCAAGCTAAAATGGCAAAAGCACAAGAAGAGCTAGCCAAAATGGAAGTGATCGGCGAAGCAGGTGCAGGTATGGTTAAAGTGACTATGACAGGTAACCACAACGTACGTCGCGTTATTATCGATGACAGCTTAATGGCAGACGATAAAGATATGCTTGAAGACTTAGTCGCCGCAGCAATGAATGATGCTGTACGTCGTGTTGAAGAGCAAAATAAAGATAAAATGGGTGCTTTAACGGGTGGTATGCAAATGCCTCCTGGGATGAAAATGCCGTTTTAATTCTAAGATCTTATAAATAGCGCCTTTTGGCGCTATTTTTTTGGGTGTCGTGAGGTTATTTAAAGCGAGGTGCTTATAAATCCCACCTAACTTGGTTGGAATTTCTATATTTTATTTGGCTTACTTTACGATACCTAAGGGGTAATCTCTCTCTGATATTTCACATCTCCCTGTTCATACTCTTCGATATAACGCCTGCTGTTTATTGTGTTTTCATCTGATGTAGATCAGTCAAAGCGAACGTAAAAAATCAGATGAACACTATACTTTTTATATCGTTTGCTTGATTGATTTTGCTCGCATGTCAGAAAATATAATTAATAAGATGTCATATAATAGCCGTGATACAAATTTGCATGATTATCAGCAGACTTGTGATGACTTTAATTGGCAAACAGACATCAAAAAAACACTTAATATTGCCTATCAAGCCGTTGATAAGCATTTAAATACCAGCATTGAAAACAAAGTAGCACTTCGCTGGCTTGGTAAAGATGAAAAATTAATTGATTATAGTTACCGTGATTTAGCAGAACAAACCAGCCTTTTTGCTAGTGTGTTAGCTAAGCTAGGTTTTGAACCAGGCGTACGGGTATTTAGCTTAGTGGGGCGATTACCGCTACTGTATATTTCAGCACTAGGTACGTTAAAGTTTGGCGGCGTTTTTACCCCCTTATTCTCTGCCTTTGGCCCTGAGCCTATACGTTCTCGCATGGCGATAGGCGAGGTTAATGTATTAGTTACCACTAAGCGTTTATATGATAAAAAAATTGCCACTTGGTGGCAAGAACTGCCTCATCTTAAAGTCATTCTATTCATCGATAGTCCTGAACATGAAAACATTTCAGCTGCCTCTTCTCATACCTTAGACAAAGGCTGTCATTGGTTAACCATACTGCTTACTGATGCTGACACAAGATATCCCTGTGCTAAAACTCATGGTGATGACATGGCTTTGCTGCACTTTACCAGCGGTACAACGGGTCAACCTAAAGGTGTTATTCATGTGCATCAAGCGGTGGTTGCCCATCAATCTTCGGCAAAGTACGCCTTAAACTTAAAACAAGACGATATTTATTGGTGCACTGCTGATCCTGGCTGGGTGACGGGTACCTCGTACGGCATTATTGCGCCACTTTGTTTGGGCGTGACAATGATTGTTGATGAAGCTGAATTTGAAGTTGAGCGTTGGTATAACATTTTACAGCAACAAAAAATAACCATTTGGTATACCGCGCCAACCGCGATTCGCATGTTGATGAAAGCAGGATCAGCTATTCGTGAACAATATGATTTATCCGCGTTAACCTTCATCGCGAGTGTTGGTGAACCTTTGAATGCTGAAGCCGTACGATGGAGTGAAAAAGTACTGGGTTTACCTTTTCATGACAACTGGTGGCAAACAGAAACTGGCGCCATCATGATTGCTAATTTTGCCAGTCAGTCAATAAAACCCGGTTCAATGGGCTTACCCTTACCAGGCATTACGGCCGCTATTGTTAAGCGTAATGAACAAGGGAACATTGAAACAATAGAGGAAGCTATGCAAATTGGTGAGCTGGCATTAAAACAAGGCTGGCCTTCAATGTTCCGCGGCTATTTGCATCGTGAAGAAAAATATCAACAGTGCTTTCAAGACGGTTGGTATTTAACTGGCGATCTCGCTAAGCGAGACGCACAAGGCTATTACTGGTTTGTAGGTCGGGCTGATGATTTGATCAAATCATCAGGTCATTTAATTGGACCATTTGAAATTGAAAGTGCCTTGATGGAGCATGAAGCTGTCGCTGAGGTGGGTGTTATTGGTATTCCTGACGAAATTACCGGGCAAAGGGTTAAAGCCTATGTGACGTTAAATCCTGATGTCGAATGCAGTGAGCACAACTTAGCCGCATTACAAAAAGAGCTAAAAGGTTTTGCTCGTAAAAAATTAGGCGCGGCAGTTGCACCTAAGGAAATAGTTTTTCGAAAAAATTTACCTAAAACTCGCAGTGGTAAAATAATGCGGCACTTATTAAAGGCACGTGAACTCAATTTACCCGAAGGTGATATTTCCACCTTAGAAAGTGATGAACAGTAATGTTCAATAAGAAGGTAATGAAAAAGAGTAATAAAAAATGAATGATAAATTACATCTTGATAAAGCGCACTTACTTGAACAATTAAAGCAAATGTTACGCATTCGTCTTTTTGAAGAAAAATGCGCTGAGCTTTATGCACAAGAGAAAATACGAGGTTTTCTTCATCTTTATATTGGCGAAGAAGCCGTAGGCGTGATGGCGGCGCTTTCCCCAGAAGATAACATTGTGGCCACTTATCGTGAACACGGTCACGCGCTTGCGCGTGGTTTATCAATGCAGTCTGTGATGGCTGAAATGTATGGTCGCACAAATGGTTGCAGTAAAGGGCGTGGCGGCTCTATGCACCTATTTGATAAAAAACAGCACTTTTATGGTGGCAATGCCATTGTTGGAGGTGGTTTGCCTTTGGCCACAGGTTTAGCTATGGCCAATAAGCAACTGAAAAAATCAGCGATAGCCGTGTGTTTTTTTGGTGAAGGAGCCGTGGCAGAAGGTGAGTTTCATGAAGTAATGAATCTTGCCGTGTTATGGCAATTACCTATACTATTTATTTGTGAAAACAATGGTTATGCCATGGGTACGGCATTGGCCTTATCTGAATCAGAAACCAATATTGCCAAAAAAGCACACAGTTATGGCATGCCAGCGTGGCAAGTCGACGGTATGAATGTGGTCAACGTGGAAGCGGCAACGACTAAAGCCGTTCAGTACGTTAGAAGTCATCAACAACCTTATTTTTTAGAGTGTCAGACTTATCGTTTTCGAGGGCATTCAAGCTTTGATGGCCAGTTATACCGTGATAAAGCAGAAATAGAACAGTGGAAAAAGCATGGCCCTGTAAAGCAATTAAAGCACTGGTTGATACAAAATCACCAGCTCAGTGATAATGACTTTAACCGCATTGAATCACAAATTAAACAAGAGATAATCGAAGCCATTAACTTTGCCGAGCAAGGACAATGGGAGCCGGTTGAAGATCTTTGTAAAGATGTTTATAGCCCAGCAACACCGAAAATAAATACCAAGGCAGAACAAGGAGGCTTGGCATGAAGGTTCAAACAAACAGTAGTGAAAAGATGACTTACCGTGAAGCCTTACGTGCGGGTATTGAACAATGCCTAAACGACGATGAACGTACATTTTTAATGGGTGAAGACGTTGGGCGTTATGGTGGCTGTTATGGCGTAAGTAAAGGCTTGTTTGAACATTATGGCGCAGAGCGAATTATTGATACGCCGCTATGCGAATCAGGTTTTGTCGGGGTAGGTATCGGCGCTGCGTTAGGGGGGATGAGGCCGATAGTAGAGGTGATGACCGTTAATTTTAGTTTGTTGGCAATGGATCAAATTGTTAATAGCGCCGCCACGTTACGCCATATGTCAGGTGGTCAACTTAATGTTCCCGTTGTTATTCGCATGGCTTGTGGTGCTGGCTTACAACTGGCCGCGCAACATTCTCATAGCTGGGAAAATTTATACGCCCATATTCCTGGTTTAAAAGTATTAAGCCCAGCAACACATAACGATGCCCGTTATATGCTATCACAAGCAATACAAGACCCTGATCCTGTGCTTATTTTTGAACATGTCATGCTATTAAATAATCAAGGTGAGGTCTTTAATGCACCAGACGCTGATATGGAAAAAGCCGTAGTGCGTAAGCAAGGTACAGATATTACCCTGATCACCTATGGGGGCAGCTTACCTAAAGTTTTAATGGCCGCCTGTGCGCTTGAGGCATTGAATATTAATGTCGAGGTTGTTGACTTACGTTGTTTGCGACCATTAGATAACCACACTATTTTAGCCAGTGTTAAGAAAACACACCGCGCTATTATTATTGATGAAGGCTGGAAAACCGGCAGTTTAGCAGGTGAAATCAGCGCTATTATTATGGAGCAAGCTTTTTGGTATTTAGATGCGCCAGTACAGCGAGTTTGTACTCAAGAAGTGCCTATTCCTTACCCAAGTCACCTCGAACAAGCGGCTTTACCTCAGGTAGAACAAATCATCCGTTGTGCAACAATTTTATTTGCAGGTGAACAATAACGCTGCGCTTTAACGTTCAGCAGGTAATGTAAAATAGAGGAAAGGCAAGCATGAAAAAATCCATAGACATTACTATGCCATCACTGGGGGCAGATATGAGCGAGGGCATGTTGGTCGAGTGGTTAGTCAAGGTAGGTAATAAGGTAAAACATGGCGATGTTATTGCCGTGCTTGAAACACAAAAGGGTGCTATTGACATGGAAGCCTACTACGACGGCATTATTACCGAGTTATTAGTTCAACCGGTAAACACTGTCCCTGTCGGTAGCGTATTGGCAAGGATGGACATCGAAGAAAAGTCACTAAATGAATCGAAAAATCAAAACACCAGCACTGAAAACATCATCAAAGAACCAATAACTACTGAAGAAATAATTGATGAAAAAATAACACCTGAAAAAATAAAACCCAAGCAAATAATTGATGAGCCGGTTTTATTATCGGCAGCAGCCTTGACAGAAAAAACGTTAATAAAACCGCAAAAAAAATCGACTGAAAAGCTAAACATCAATATCAAAACTAATAGTAATAACAAAACCAATAGGGTACTTGCTTCGCCCATTGTTCGTAAAATAGCAAAAGCACAGCAGCTAGATTTGTCGAGGATTAAAGGCAGTGGTCCTAATGGTGGCATCATACTAAAAGATATTACGCAGATAGCACCCAAAACACGGTTAACTGTGGGCGAGCCATTAACAAATATGCGCAGCGCAATCGGGGCTGCCATGACCAAATCTAAGCAAGAAATCCCCCATTTTTATCTGAGTGTAGACCTGCCTATAAACAAGGCGCAGCAATGGCTGCAACAAGCCAATAAAGACAAAACACCCCAAACACATATTTTACTTATTGCACTAGTACTTAAAGCGGTTGCTATAAGCTTACAAAAATATCCGCAATTAAATGGCTTTTACCAACAAGATCATTTTGAGCCAGCAAGTGAAATCAATATTGCCAATGTCATTAGTTTACGAGGTGGTGGGGTAGTTGTACCTGCATTGCGCCATGTAGAACAGTTATCGGTACTCGAAATTATGTCTGCTTTGCGTGATATCACGCGTCGAAGTCGAGCGATTGAACGTGGTGAGCGTTTACGTAGCTCAGAACTGATGGGCGCTACAATTACCATAACCAATATGGGCGAGCGTGGTGTTGATCAAGTTTTTGGCATTATTTATCCGCCACAAGTCGCTATTATCGGTGTTGGTAACGTAAAAGAAGTGCCACAAGTGTGCGATGAAAAAATTGATATTGGTGAGCAAATAACGCTTTGTTTAAGTGCCGATCACCGAGTAGTTGATGGCATGCTCGCGGCTAAGTTTTTAAATAGCTTAGCTAAAAATTTACAAAAACCGGAACAATTATGAATGCAACAGAAATCGAGCACTTGATTATTGAGGCTATACAGGAAGTTGCGCCTGAAGTTGATAAAAACACCATTGATTTTGATGAAGATATCCGTGAAGAGTGTGATTTAGACTCAATGGACTTTATTAATTATTTAGCGGCGTTGCAAAAATCAACGGGAATAAAAATTATTGAGGCTGATTACCCTAAATTTCATAGTATTAATAGTGCGTTAGCTTTTCTTAACGACAAGAAAAGCTGAGTTTATAGTCGGTAATCTCGAGTGGATAATGTCGAGCGGATAAAGGTGATAAATATGCAATCAAAACAACAAGCGCAAACTATTTTTTGGTTTGAGCAATTAACGCTCGCCAACCTCGAGCAAGTGGGTGGAAAAAATGCCAGTTTAGGCGAAATGATAGCCAATATGAGTGAAACAGCTGTGCAGGTACCTATTGGTTTTGCGACCAGCGCGCAATTATTTGTCGATTTTTTACAACAAAATAAGCTCAATGAAAAAATAAAACATCATATTGATGCCTATGGTTCAGCACAACAAAACTTGGCCACTACCGGCAGTGCGATCAGAAAGTTAATTGCTCATGGTGACTTTACCGAGCAGCAAAACAATGAAATTACCCAAGCCTATCAAGAATTATCAAAGAGAATACAAGAAAATCAACACGACAAACTTAATCAAAATGACTTAGTAAACCAAGCCCCCTATATGGCCAGTGTTGCGGTAAGAAGTTCGGCTACCGCTGAAGATTTACCCGAAGCAAGCTTTGCCGGACAACAAGAGAGTTACTTAAACGTTATCGGTATTGAACATTTACTGATCGCCTGTAAACAATGTTTTGCTTCGCTTTATACCGACAGAGCCATTGTTTATCGGGAAAAACAAGGCTTTGAACATGAGAAAGTCGCCTTGTCGATTGGTATTCAACAAATGATTAATGCTCAAGCAGCAGGGGTGATGTTCACGCTTGATACCGAAACAGGCTTTAGTGATGTTGTTGAAATCAATGGCGCATGGGGATTAGGCGAAACAATAGTAAAAGGCAGCGTTACGCCAGATAGATTTATGGTTTTTAAGCCATTGTTAGCACAAAATATAGAAGTTACCGCTAGTGAGCAACAGCACAAGTTTAGACCTATTATTGAAAAAAAATGTGGCAGCAAATTAGAGAAAATGTGCTTTGCCCATGCGGATAAATCAAAAAATATCCATATCAGTAAAGTAGCAGCAAGTACTGAAACGCTAGCAACCAGTATTGAAGAACGTACCAGCTTAGTTTTATCTGATGATGAAATACTGCAACTGGCAAGCTGGGCGGTAATAATCGAGAAACATTACGGCAAAGCCATGGATATGGAATGGGCAAAAGATAGTGGTTCAGGGCAGCTTTACATCGTTCAGGCCCGTCCTGAAACAGTAGAATCACAGAAAAATCATTCGGTATTAGTCAATTATAAACTGAAAGAAAAATCAAAAATACTTGTGCAAGGTGCCAGTGTTGGCAGTGCTATTGCTACGGGTAAGGTGTTTAAAGTCGTTAACCCTGAAGATGTTGAACATTTTCCTGAAGGCGCTATGTTAGTGACTCAAAAAACTGATCCTGACTGGTTACCTTTAATGCGTAAAGCGGCAGGTATTATTACCGATACGGGTGGACCAACAAGTCATGCAGCGATTGTTAGTCGTGAGCTAAAAATTGCCGCGATTGTTGGCTGTGAAAATGCCACCCAAGTGCTAAAAAATGATCAAGAAGTTACCTTAAGTTGCGCCCAAGGCACACTCGGTATTGTTTATGAAGGCAGATTAGCTTTTGAAACTGAAGAGGTAAATTTAGCTGACATACCTCACACAAACACAGATATTATGATCAATGCCGCGATGCCCGATGGTGTTTTTAAATGGAGCGCTTTGCCGGTTGCGGGGATAGGTTTAACCCGCATAGAGTTTATTATTTCCAGTCAAATAGGGGTGCATCCTATGGCGTTATTACACCCTGAAAAAGTGACCAATAGTAAAGTTAAACAAAAAATTAGCGAATTATGCCGTGGCTATGCACAAGGTGGAGATTATTTTGTTGATAATCTTGCGCTAGGGGTCGCTAAAATTGCCGCTTCACAGTACCCAAAGCCTGTCATTGTGCGCATGTCAGACTTTAAATCTAACGAATACCGTGGTTTATTGGGCGGGGAGTTTTTTGAACTGACCGAAGAAAATCCTATGCTAGGTTTACGTGGGGCCTCACGGTATTACCATAAACTTTATCGCGAAGCTTTTATGTTGGAATGTCAGGCGATTGTTAAAGTGCGAGAGCAAATGGGGTTTGATAATGTCATCGTGATGATCCCATTTTGTCGCACACCTGATGAAGCAGATAAAGTGCTTGCTGTGATGAGTGAAGTGGGGTTAACGCGTGGCAAAAAGGGCTTGCAGGTTTATGTTATGTGTGAAATACCGTCTAATATTATTCTAGCAGCAGAGTTTGCTCAGCGTTTTGATGGTTTCTCTATTGGCAGCAATGATTTAACTCAACTTGTTTTAGGTATAGACCGTGATTCAACTGAGTTAAAAAGCTTATTTGATGCGAGGAATGATGCGGTTAAAAGTATGATTGCACAAGTGATAAAAGTCGCTCATGAGTGTGGTTGCAAAGTAGGGATTTGCGGACAAGCCCCTTCGGACCATCCTGAATTTGCCGAGTTTTTAGTGGCATGCGGTATTGATTCTATTTCATTGAACCCTGACTCAGTTGCTAAGGCTAGCGTACATATTGCCTTAGCAGAAAACACGATAAATAAGCAAAAAAATCTTTAATGATTAATGTGCTTTGAGTTGCTGTAAAGCCTGCCAGCTAAAGGTTGGGCCACTTTTACAAACATATTGATGCTTGATGTAACAATGGCCACATAAACCAACGGCGCAATGCATGCGTCGTTCAACTGCAAGGAAAATGGCATTACTTGCCATGCCATGCTCAGTCAAATAAGTGGCGGCACTACTCATCATCAGCTCTGGGCCACAAAGCAGCGCCGTTGTGGGTGGGCGAGTAAAAGTGCTCAGCGCTGTGGGTAATATCATTAAAGGGCTACCTTGAAACGTAGTTGCACATAATTCATCACTAGTATTAGCATTGGTATTAGCATTGGTATTAGCACGGATATTGTCATTGATATTACTACTAGGATGTTCATCAATGGCATCAAGAGTATTAAATATCTTGATCTGCTTTTGCCAACGCGCACGTTCTGGGGTTAACATCTGCGCGGCTTTATTACGAGCACCATAGACTAAGGTGAGTTGCTGTTTATTTTTGGCTTTATCAGCTAGAGCATCAGTTGGTTTGTCAGGTGAGTTGTTAGTTAGTTTGTCAATTAAAGTCACTAAAGGCGCTAATCCGCAGCCACCAGCAATAATTATCGTATTATGATTAACAATTTTATCCAGCGGCCAGCCACGACCAAAAGGGCCTCGCGCACCAAGAATAGCGCCGGGTTGCATGGAGAATAAAGTTGAGGTGACTTGCCCCATTTGTCGAATAAAAGCTTTAAACTCACCTCGTTCATTGGGTGGTTCGGTAAAGGTGAAGGGGGCTTCGCCTATGCTAGGGACATTGAGCATAAAAAACTGTCCTGGTTGTACTTGTTGCCAATGATGTGGATGATTTTTATTTTTACTTTGTGCTAAATTTAACAGCCGAAACAAATAATGACGTGCCTGCTCACCATCATCAATGTAATCCACTAACTCAATACAATCAGGAATATGACTAAGCATGAGTCACCTCAGGCCCATTTTCTTGACCACCTTCTTTAGTTATGCGCTTCATCACTGAATGTACACCAATAACACCCGGACAGGTTTGTTCACAACGACCACAGCCTACACAGCCATGGCGAGAAAATTCGGTGAAAAATTCATCAGCAAACTTATGCTGCCAAAAACGCTCTACTCTCGTGCCTGCTTCTGCCGAGGGATTATTAAAGCTTGCCTCTCGTTGAAAACCTTCATAAAGACAAGAGTCCCAAAAACGCTGCTGACTAAACTCATTGTTGTCTTTTTTTATCGCTCGGGTGCCATAGCAAGAACACGTTGGGCAGAGCGTGGTGCAACCAGAACAACCCAGGCATTGTATGGCTAACGTTTGCCAAAAATCATCAGTTATTGTCCCTGAATTTAATTTTTTTATACCATCAGTGATGTATTTATCATCAGGAAACTTTTGTTCACATTGATGTAATGCTAAGTCTCTTTGGGTTAAATAATGCCAGTGTGTTTCTATCAGGGCTAATGCTTGTAATGCTTCTGCACCTTTACTTGTTTGTTCAAGGACTAGCCATTTATGACCTAGCGGGTGTAAAACAATATCTGCGTGCTCTTCTCTTACACCAGGCCCTGCATTCACCGTCGGACAAAAACCATGCTCACAAGGATTAATACAATCAAGCCCTACCAGTAAGCATTGCTGGCGTCTTGCCTGATAATAGCGATCGTCTTTAAAAAATTTATCTTGATAATGAATAGCCGTTAAATCACAGCTTTGTACGCCAAATAAAACAAAAGGCTTAGGTGTAGGCAAGGTTTCTTGAAAATATTCACCATTAAAAACGAGTAAACTTTCTTGTTCGGCAAAAAAGAAGCCTTTGGCTGAGCTTTGTGGTTTGTCATGCACTAAAGGTTGAGTTTCGTCACTGGCGAGTTGTTGCCAATGATATTGGCCATTGTTGTTTGTGACCACCTGATGAAATTGATAATCCTGAGCTAAATGTGCTTGCAAATGCTGCAAGTCATCAAGTAAATAAATTTTCATGTTTTGGCTCCTGCTGCAATTGCTCGATTGTTTTTGGTATTTGCCCTTGCGCTAATGCTGCAACCATGACCGCACAGGCTTTTAACTCAGGCATTTTTGTGATCGGATCTTGCGCGGTATTGGTCAGTTGGTTCGAAGGCGCTTCTTTAAAATGATAAGGCATGCTGACCAGTCCGACAGGCACGTCATTAGTGATCATCGCTCTGGTTTCTAAATAACCTCGCCGCGATTTAACGCTGACAGCGCCTTGATGGCTGATATGAAGGTTGTTGGCATCAATGGGATTAATAAATAAAATACCAGCGGGTATTTCTCTTTCTAACAAAGGCGAGTTTCGGGTCATTGAGCCACAACCATAATGAAAATGTAGCCGATTGGTGGTCAGTTGCAATGGAAAGTTTTTATCAGGCATTTCATCGATATCACTGTGGTTTACTGCAATTAATCTTGCTTTGCCAATAGGAAAAATTGTACTGTGTAAAATGGCGGTACCCTTGGGGCTGTCATTAGTGCAGGGCCATTGTAAGCCGTAATCATCCTCAATTTTTTGATAATTCATCGCTTGATATGGCGGAGTTAGGGCGGTCATTTCATTAAATACCTCTTGTGAATTTGACCAGTTTAGTTGCTCAGATCCCATTTGTTTTGCCAACGCTTGTAGCCATTGCCAATCACCTTTTGCTTGCCCAACAGGCGCGATAACTTGGTTTAATTTCTGTACTCGGCGTTCACAATTAGTAAAGGTACCTTCTTTTTCGGCAAAAGAAGCCGCGGGTAAAACAAAGTCGGCGAGCTTTGCTGTTTCGGTTAAGGTGAGTTCAGCAACAACCAATAAGTCTAAATTTTTGAGTGACGATTTAACATGGTTTTGATCTGGGTCGGTCACTACGGGGTCTTCTCCAAACAGTATAAGTGCGCGAAACTCTCCCGATAAAGCGCCCTTGGTCATGCCTAATGAGGTTAATCCTGGGGCCTTTGCTAGTTCTGTATGCCAAGCGTTACTAAACTTTTCATGCGCTTTTTCATCATCAACATTTTGATAGCCTGGATAAACATTAGGTAAGCAGCCCATGTCACAAGCACCTTGAACATTATTTTGTCCTCTAAGTGGATTGACCCCAGTCCCCGGTTTACCAATATGGCCACAGATTAACGCTAAATTAGCCAAAGAAATGACATTATTGGTGCCGCTCATGTATTGGGTGATGCCCATGCCATAAAAAATCATTGCCCGTTTCGCTTGACTATATTGCTTTGCGGCTTGGTAAATATCTGCGGCTTTAAGGCCTGTTATTGCTTCAACTGATATTGGCGTAATATTTTCAACGTGTTTAGCTAGGTGCTCAAAACCTTCGCAACGTTGATCAATAAAATCTTTGTCATACCATTTCTCTTTGATGATGACATGTAACATTGCATTTATCAGCGCAATATTACTGCCTAACTTGAGCTGTAAATGCAGTGGCGCTAGTTTCGCCAGGCGTATTTTTCTTGGATCTATGACGATTAATTTACAGCCATTGAGGTGTGCTTGCATAATATGGCCACCTAAAATACTGTGGTTCTCTGTCGGGTCGGCGCCAAAGACCATAATCAAATCAGTGTCGAAAATATCTTTGGCACTATTGGTCATTGCGCCAGAGCCTAAAGACTGCTTTAGTCCGGCAACAGTTGGGCTATGGCAAATACGGGCACAATGGTCGATATTGTTTGTTTTTAATACCGCCCGAGCGAATTTTTGTGCGGCGTAGTTATCTTCATTAGTCGCTCGAGCGCTACTAATAACACCGACACTGTTAGTACCACTATATTCAATAATCTGAGTTAATTCTTCAGCAATGCTGACAAGGGCTTCTTGCCAACTAATGGGAAAAAATTGATGATTAATACGTTTTAATGGTTGTGTTAAGCGGTTTTTATCCGTGATGGCATAGGCGGTACTCCAGCCCTTATCACAGAGTTTTCCTTGACTAATAGGATGTGAGGGTTGTGGCTCAACGCCGATCAGTTTACCTTTTTCGTCTACAGATAAAGCTATACCACAACCTACGCCACAAAAGGGACAAATAGTATTTATCAGTTTATTAGCCACGTCTAATCCCCCGTTACTTTGATTAAAATTTGATTGAAATTCACCGGTAAAGCCAAGATTCACATTGAGTATAGAGTCTAAAAAACGCCTGCTTATCGGCAAAACCTTGCTTTGTCTGATATAAATCAGTCAACACTTAGATAAGTATATTTTATGAACAGCTTAGGTTTATTCTTAGGTTTTAAATTATTAATATTTGCTCGCATAAGGTTTATTGATATGTCTGATATATTTGGTTCTGATGCCTTTTTACCCAAAGAAATCGCCCAGCGTGTTAATGATGTAGGTGTCGCTAAAGTAGGTTTGCCATTTTTATCGTTATTGATGTTGGGTATGCTTGCGGGGGCATTTATTGGCTTAGGCGCCCTTTATTTTGTCTTGATAAAGTCAGATGCCAGCTTGGGTTTTGCTATTAGCCAAGTGCTAGGAGGGGTAGCATTTTCTCTGGGTTTAATTTTAGTCATTGTTGCTGGCGCGGAGTTATTTACCGGTAATAACCTATTAGCGATGGCGTGGGCCGAAGGTAAGATATCGACAGCCCAGATCTTAAAAAACTGGCTTGTTGTTTTTTTTGCTAATTTTACCGGGGCAGCAGGCCTTGCGGTATTAGTCTTTCTGTCGGGTCATATTGACATGAACCAGGGTGCTATTGCTGAGCAATATATCAAAATAGCCCTTATTAAAAGTAACTTGCCCTTTTGGAGTGCTTTTTTTAAAGGCGTTTTATGTAATGTCTTGGTGTGTATGGCAGTTTGGATGGCCTTTGCGGGGCGAAGTGTTACAGATAAAGTGATGGCTATTGTTTTTCCTATTTCAGCTTTTGTTGCCGCAGGATTCGAACATTGCATTGCTAATATGTACATCATTCCTTTGGCGATGTTAGCGCAGACTTTTGGCAACACCGATTTGGCTGTTGCTGCGATAACTTGGTCTGGATTTTTTAGTAATTTAGTACCGGTAATGATGGGTAATCTTGTTGGGGGGAGTTTTTTTGTTGCTTTGGTTTATCACATTATTTATCGGCGTAATCATAGTTAATATTAGCTTAAAATAATTGCATCACTCACAGTTAAACTCAGGCCTAAGCTCAGGTCCTAAGTTCAGGTCCTAAGTTCAGGTCCTAAGTTCAGGTCTAAGCTCCCAGCTAAATAAGGTCGGTTATGTCATATTTTATTATTGCAGCCCAAGGTACTGAATTAGTTAAGTATCATCTCGCTTTTAATATTACAGCATTTAAAAATGAGCATGTGGCTTTTTCTGGTGCTTTGGGTAAACACCCCTATGATACCAATAAAGTGGTATTAATTGCAGAACCCTATGCCAAAAATACGCAGTATTATGAATTTAATAGTGCTGATATAGGCTTGATTGAAAAACTACCTAATCTTATTAATAGCCATGGCGAAGATGCTGTTATGGTTCTGCTTTGGATAAAAAAAGGCTGTGTTGCCATTAGCAGTTCAGTAATTTTTGTTTGAATCTCAGCCGATCTAATCTCAATATCAGCACCATGCTCTGCACAAGTATCAACATAGGAGGTAAGTATGTTTGAATCATTCAAACACTGGTTTGAAGCCACAAATCAAGAAAGCCAATTATTTGAGCGTCCAAACTCACTGAACCTTCACATCGCATTGGCTGCTTTGCTCTATCATGTGATTAGTGCTGACGGTTTGGAACATAATAATGAAAAGCAAGAATTTACACTTATTATGGCAAAGGAGTTTCAGCTGTCAGAACAACAAAGTATGGTGCTTTATCACTATGTGAAAAATCTTAAAAGTGATTTGAAATCTGATTTGTTCACGATTGATAAGTACCTAAAGAAGAATCCTAATTTACGTATGGCATTCATGGATAAATTAAATCAATTGATTGGCGTTGATGGTGTTGATAGCGAAGAGCTGAATATATATTATGAAACATGGAAAGTTGCATTTCCAGATCTTGTTCAACAGCTTAGGGATAAATAATGAATAGAGTTTTAAAAAAATTAACTGAGCAGTAAGCCAAATACTCATTAGCTGATTTTTGTTAAAATTTTCACCTAAAGCAACTAAAGCCAATGTGCTATTCATTTTTCCAACAATATAAAAAGCTTACCAAAAAATATTTGTTAAACCCTTGCCTACCGTTATCCTCCAACTAATATGACGATTAACCGTTTGTAAAATTAGACAGTGGCTATAGTATTTATGATGTGATTTTTTCTGTACGTCGCCTAAAATATTTTTCCCCCTCGACTAAAAACAATACCGAAGAAGAAACAAGAAAAATACGTAGCCATACAGTTAAGTTAATGTCTGTTGTGCCAAACAAAGACTGCATCGGTTTTAGGTAGGTAAAACCTAACTGTAAAAAAATCAGTATAACAATAGCGATTAATACATAACGATTGCCCGTTAGTCCGGCCCAATTAAATATACTATTTTTCAAATAGCGTGAGTTAAATAAATAAAACACCTCAAACATAACCAAGGTATTCACCGCTACTGTGCGTGCATGCTCAATGCTCATACCTAATTTCATTTCCCAAATATAAAGGCCGACTGTTCCACTCATCAAAATAACAGCAACAAAACTGATACGCCAAATTAAGTGGGGTGTTAGCATAGGTTCATTGGAATTACGTGGTGGGCGTTTCATCACATTTTTTTCAGACGGTTCAAATGATAATGACAATGCCAGAGTAACGGCGGTCACCATGTTGACCCAGAGAATTTGTACTGGCGTTAACGGTAACTGATGAAAACCAAATAAAATTGCCGCCAAAATGATCAGTGCTTCGCCACCACCGGTGGGCAGAATAAAAATAATCGACTTTTTGATATTGTCATAAACGGTGCGTCCTTCTTCTACAGCATGAATGATAGAGGCAAAATTATCGTCTAGCAATACCATTTCAGCAGCCTCTTTGGCCGCTTCTGTACCCTTATGCCCCATAGCTGTGCCGACATCAGCACGTTTCAGTGCAGGGGCGTCATTCACGCCATCTCCGGTCATAGCAACAATTAACCCCAGCTCTTGTAACAGCCTAACTAAAAGTAACTTATGCTCCGGATTGACACGTGCGTACACATCAATATCTTGGATGCGCTGGCGTAATTCATCTTCACTCATGAGGTCTAGTTCCTGTCCGGTCAGTACATCGTCAACATTAACTAGGTTGAGTTGTTGGGCGATAGCGCGCGCTGTAACACCATGGTCTCCGGTAATGATTTTTACCCTAATACCCGCGGTATGGCAGACTTTTATCGCCTCTATAGCTTCTTCACGAGGCGGGTCAATCAAGCCAAACATACCTAATAAAATGAGACCGTTCTCCACGTCACTAAACTTTAATTCCAGCTGTTTATCGTTGACTGGCTTAACAGCAATAGCCAATACGCGCTGGCCTTGATGAGCCATTTCATGAATATGGTTTAACCAGTAATCACTGTCTAATGTCTGAACACCTTGTACTGTTTTTTGATAGGTACACATCTTTAAAATACGCTCGGGGGCACCTTTTAGGAAAACAAAGGCATCACCTGTTTGTTTATGGTGGAGTGTCGCCATAAATCGATGTTCAGATTCAAAAGGAATCAGATCTGTGCGGGGATATAGCTTAGTCTCTGCCTCAAGGTCTAATCCAGCCTTGATACCTGATACTAATAAAGCGCCCTCCATGGGGTCACCATGAACTAGCCATTCTCCCTCTTTTAGTTCTAGTGAGGCATCATTGCATAGCACAGCAGCCCTGATAGCCTCCAAAAGAAGTGACTTCTCCTCAGGAAAAACATTCGTATCTGATAACATTATTGAGCCATGAGGATCGTAGCCGGTGCCAGTTAGTTCAAATAAACTGCTAGTCGTGGCAATCATTCGAACCGTCATTTCATTGCGCGTCAGCGTACCTGTTTTGTCAGTACAAATGACATTCACGGCCCCTAAAGTTTCCACGGCAGGTAATCTACGGATAATAGCATTTCGTTTTGACATACGCTGTACACCAATCGCTAGGGTGATTGTCATAATGGCAGGTAAACCTTCTGGAATTGCCGCTACAGCAAGGCTGACAGCGGTAAGAAACATTTCAGAGAGTGTATAATTTCTTACTAGTGAACCAAAAATAAATGTAAACATGGCAATCGCTAAAATGGCGAGTGTAAGCCAGCGTCCGAACTGGGCTATTTGACGTAATAATGGCGTTGTTAGTGAGTCTACTTGTGATACGAGCTTACTAATGTGCCCAATCTCAGTTTGTGCGCCTGTTGCAATAACCACGCCGCTGCCCTGGCCATGAGTCACAAGAGTGCCTGAGTAAGCTAAACATCGACGGTCAGCTATCATGGACTTTTGTGCAACAGAATCTGTGATTTTCTCTACTGCTATAGACTCTCCTGTTAGCGCTGCCTCCTGTATTTCAAGCCCTTTAACATTAAATAGTCGTAGATCTGCGGGGACCTTATCACCCGACTGCAACATCACGATATCACCGGGTACTAAGGCCTGTGCAGCGACACTTATTTTTTTGCCATCACGTAACGCCATGGCATTTGGAGAAAGCATTTGCCGAATAGCCTTCAAAGCATTCTCGGCCTTACCCTCCTGCACGAAGCCAATCATGGCATTAATCATAACAACAGCTAGGATCACACTTGTATCTACCCAATGACCCAAGATTGCGGTAACAGCACTCGCTGCTATTAAGACATAAATGAGAATATTATGCAGTTGGTATAAAAAACGCACTAATAAACCACGTCCCTTTGGTTCGGGTAATGTGTTGGGTCCATATTTTGTCAGTCTTTTATTTACCTCATCTTTTGATAGTCCACTCGGTGTTGCCTCGAGTAATTCAAAGACTGTTTGTACCTTTTCAGTATGATAACTGTTTGACATCCTTATCCCTCCAATAGCTATGCTAATATCTGAATGCACTAAACATTCATCACCTGAATCAATATCTGAATTACCAACTGAAGAGTACGCGTTTACACTCATTGTCGAACTGACAAATATCAGTTCTCCCCCACAGCAGCCATGATAGCCTTTATATTCAAGACTAATTTTTGGAGTGAATTTCTGTGGCTGAGATGATGAAAGCGGCTATTTTTGTTGAGCCTGGTCGAATCGTTCTTGATGACAAACCTATACCCAATATTGGGCCTAACGATGCGTTAATAAGGGTAACTACAACCACAATATGTGGCACAGATATTCATATATTGAAGGGAGAATATCCAGTCGCCAGAGGCCTGACAATAGGCCATGAGCCGGTCGGGATAATAGAGAAGTTAGGCGCTAATGTTGCTGGTTATCAAGAAGGTCAGCGTGTTATTGCGGGTGCAATTTGCCCTAGCGGCTATTCCCACGCTTGCCTTGATGGACTTCATTCGCAAGATGGTGGCAGCTGCAGACATGGCCTAAAAGCACTTGGAGGCTGGCGTTTTGGCAATACCATTGACGGTGCTCAAGCTGAATTTTTATTGGTTCCAGATGCGATGGCAAATCTCGCGCTGGTACCTGATAATCTTACCGACGAGCAAGTGCTTATGTGCCCAGACATTATGTCTACCGGTTTTGCTGGAGCTGAATCAGGAAACATAAAAATTGGTGATAGTGTAGCTATATTCGCCCAAGGGCCGATCGGTTTATGTGCTACCGCAGGGGCTAGGTTGCGCGGTGCAACCACCATCATTGCAATAGAAACGGTACCACGGCGAATGGAAATGGCCAGACAGTTAGGGGCAAACTTTGTCATTGATTATCGAAAAACTGAACCCGTTAAAGAAATTATGCGCATTACCCAAGGGCGCGGTGTCGACGTGGCCATTGAGGCATTAGGGCTGCAGTCAACCTTTGAAAACTGCCTAAGAGCACTCAAGCCTGGAGGCACATTATCTAGCCTTGGCGTATATTCTGAGAATTTAATTATTCCCCTCGATGCTTTTCATGCCGGACTAGGTGACAATAAAATAATAACCTCTTTATGTCCTGGTGGAAAAGAGCGAATGCGTAGATTGATGAATGTGATCGAATCTGAGCGAATTGATCTCAAACCCTTAATTACTCATCATTATTCGCTTGATCAGATAGAAGACGCTTATGCGCTATTTGCCAATCAAAGTGATGGCGTGCTGAAAATTGCGATAACACCCAATTGAATGTTTTAAGGACGGCACACGACTGAAATGCTAGTAATATAAAGTCAATTAAAAAGGTTATATTATTAAGGTGATATATGTCAGTTAACCCTGATATAAGCTTATTTAAATACCCTTGTGGTCTAACATTTTAATAGTGTTATAAAACGGTTTTATCACACTCTTACAATCAAAATATAAGTGGCAAGTTAATAACAGATAGGTTTTTCAGTATAACGATTTTTGTTTTTTGACTTTTGGCTTGGTATTAGGTCTTAATAAATGAGGGTAATAGTATGGATAAACCTATGTATATTGTTGGCATCGATGGCAGTGAGTGGGCAAAAAGAGCGCTAGAACGAGCTATTTTATTAGCTGAGAAAACAGGTGCTAAGGTTAAGTTGGTACAAGTTATTAACCCGATCCTATCAGAGCCATTTGTTGTTGATGGCGGTATTGTACCGATGATAAAAAATGAAGACGAAAAAAAAATCGCCTTGAACATGCTGTCGTTTTTGCGTGATCAATATAAGCAATCAAATGTTCATTTGGACAGTGAAGTGCTAAGGGGAGACCCAGCTGAAATTTTACATGATAAAACCAAAACAGAACATGCCAATATGCTTTTTGTTGGCCGACGAGGACGTTCTCCTTTGTCTGAAATTATTGTTGGCAGTGTCTCTAATAAACTGGCTCACTCTATCGGCATACCTATCGTGCTAGTACCTTGAACAAGGTTTGGTGAAATTTTTCTTATCGTATCAATAAGGTGTTTTTATTGTGATTATTGCTACTAATTCAATCCTTTTGAGGTTAGCCAGGCTTGCGTTATTTATATGTTAACTCGGCTGATATTTATCATTTTATCCTTGGAGTGCATACCGCAGACTATGATCTTTATTTATTAATTGAGCATATTATGCAAAAACGTGATTATAACCGTTTATTGGTATTAACCAAGAAAGAAGCCAACAAAAATGCAACACGACAAGAATTACAGGAACTTGAAGCGCTAGAGTATAAGGTGATTGATCAACGCCATGGAAGTGAATTAGATGACACTTATGACGCTAAACTTTTTTTAAAGTAATTACCGCCACAACTATATGATTGCTCACTTTCACCTAAGCTCGTTAATAACATTATTAATGATGAAATGATGAAATGCTGAATATCATCTATTAGCAGCATAGGCAGTGACAGCATTTAATTCCCCGTTTATTGATAGTAATACACAAAGAGATAAAAAAACTCAGGGAGGGTGATTAATATGTTCCATCAAATAACAACCGTTTTGTTAATGCCGGTACTGATACCACAAGCTATTTTTATCAATAAAATGACAGTATCACTGCCAGAGCCAACAGGGGATCGTTTAGGTGTATGTGGTGTGGGTAATGAACTGAGATTACTTATCATTGGTGATTCAGCTGCGGTAGGTGTTGGTGTCGATGGACAAGAAGATGCTTTAGCCGGACAGCTATCATCATTACTTGGCCGTTCTTATAGTGTTAATTGGAAATTACTTGCAAAGACCGGGGCCACTGCTGAAGATGTACTGGTTATGTTACATAATCAACAAGAGCAAGTGTTTGATGTGGTACTTGTATCGATTGGTGTTAATGACGTAACGCATTTTACTCATTTAAGTCGATGGGAAAAGAGTATGAATGTGATGCTCAATATCCTAGTGTCAAAATTTTCAGTAAAAAAAATACTGCTATCAAATTTACCACCCATGCAAGAATTTACCACCTTTCCTTTACCTTTGCGTTGGTGGTGGGGTCAGCGTTCTAAGCAGTTAAATAACCGGCTCAGGGTTGTTGTTGAAAATTTTAGCGAATGTACTAACTTTGATATCGATGCACCTATTGAACCAAGGTACATTGCCAAGGACGGATTTCACCCATCAAAAGTAGCCTATCAAGCTTGGGCAAATCAGGCAGCTAAAACAATTACATCATCTTTAGATGACATCAAGGCGTAATAAATTAATTTGTTGATTATCTTATATAGGATCTGAATATTTGATGATGGTGTTAATCATATTTAAGGATATTGTTACACACGTTATTTTCTGCTTAAAACTTAGTTATCTTGTGATGCTTAATGGACTTATCTCAAACTGCTTAATGTTGAATTCGTCTACTTATTGTCATTGAAAATAAGGTCAGCGATCGCTATTTATACATAATTAACTTGGGCATAAGTAAATCAGGAGAATATATATTTCTTTAGAGTTAAATAATAAACTTTATATCAGGTTTCCCCTTATTACTAATTTTTATCCTTTGAATAATGATTAATGGTAGAGATAAATACATGAGCGTAAAACCTCTTAGGGAAAACCATGAAACACCTTAAATACGCGGAAGCAAGTAAATGTGAACGTTGTATTAGATACCAAAATTGCGTTGTCGCACAGTTATTAGGTAGTACGCCTTATATTAAAACTGTTAATTCATATTTACTGAGTGCTCATGAACACTTATATCATGCGGGTGATGAGCTGAGTGCACTTTATATAATTAAATCGGGGGCAATTAAAATTTATGTTACCCATAATGATGGTGATGAACAAATTCTAAACTTTTTAATTCCAGGCGATATCCTTGGGCTTGATGGTTTAGATACACAGCAATTTGGTTCGTCGGCTATTGCCTTACAAACCTCAGCTGTTTGTGCTATTCCATTACAACAGTTTAGAAACATACTTGCTGAGTTAGTACCGAGTTGGTTAATCAAGCTTGCCACCGATAATTTGAGCAAACAGGGGCGTAATATTTCTTTGTTAAATAAGAAAAAAGCTAAAGCACGGATAGCGGCATTTTTAATGGATATGGCTGATAACTACAAATCCCTTGGCTGTTCAGATAAAAACTTTGAATTAAGTATGTCTCGTGATGACATCGGTAATTATCTGGGGTTAGCATCAGAAACAGTCAGCAGAACATTGACTCAGTTACAACAAGAAGGCTCAGTAAAGATGGAACGGAGAAATGTAACGATTATAAATGCGTCGCATTTAAGTGAAATGGCTCAGCATCGTTAAGCACAATCAGATGATTATTGTAGAATCAGATGTTGGTCTCGGTTAAATAAATGCGTTGTCGTTGTGTTTATCGAAAGGGAAGCATAAAACGCTTTTTTATGCTCAACTGATATTTTTCAGGGTCTTCATAACTGTTGTTGTGATCTTATTATTTCGTGAAGTACGTCACTCGTTATTATTATCTCTGGGTGAATTGATCACCGATAATTTAACATAACGTTTAAATAGTTGAGCAATAAGTTAGCGTATGACGTTTATGGTCAATAAAGTTACTTTACATAGAGTAATATCAATACTCGCTGTTGAAATACTGGTCACGATTAGTGGAGAGAAATAGAGCTTGTATTAATTGGCTTAACAGGAGGATTTTTTTGACCCTGTAACAAAATCTGTGTAACTGCCTATTATTAAAACTCAGTATGGCAAGTGTTGTTTTAGCTTAATAATTAAGTGCAACTCATCAAGAGATTACATCAAAATGAATACAGTTTAAGACGTTATACTTCAGTTAACCTTTCTTGACCTGATTATTATCAGTTTAAAAAATTCCCTTCTTATTTATAGTCTACATAACACGCATTATTACTGCATTGGCGCATTTTCCCTATGCCGGAAATATAGCACTGAAAATGTTTAGCGTATTACAATGAATTCCTTTCGTATTTACGTTTAGCCCTAAAAAAGAGGATCAATAATTGTGTCCTCAACTATGAAGGAGATGTATATCATGCGTGATATTTTAATTTGCCTTGATGGATCCGCTATTTCTAAGCAGGCTATTCCTTATGCATTGGCGATAGCACATGCTTTTAAGGCAAATATCACCCTACTACATGTACTAGAATATTCAGACAATAATATTAAAACACCGGTTGACCCTTTTCTTTGGGCGCTACAAAAACAAGAAATAGAAATATATCTTGATGATATTATGTCAAATTTTCCAGCAAACACTAACATAGTTACTAGCCATATTGTTGAAGGTAAAGCGGCAGAAGAAATTAGTCATTGGATAAAAAAACACCCTGTTGATCTGGTCGTACTTTGCAGTCATGGTGCCAATGGTTATTCGCAGTGGCCATTAGCCAGTAATAGTCAAAAACTACTTTTTGGCAGCAAAGTATCAACATTATTGGTGCCAGCAAAAGAGCATCAATATCATCAAGAACAGCCCCTTCACTGTAAAAAAATATTGGTCCCCCTAGACGGCTCTGTTTGGGCAGAAAGTGTACTGCCTGTTGCACTAAGCATCGCCAAAGAGCAGCAGGCAGAAATACTATTAGCCCATGTTATACCTGAGTCTGGACTGACTCATATTATGCCATTTAACAATGATGAAATAGCATTAGAAAATAGTATTCAGCGACATAATGAAAAAGTTGCAGCCAATTACCTAGAGCAGGTGAGAAAACAATTATCATCGTTAACCACTTTAGATATCAGTTCGATACTGATCCCCAAACATGGCGTGTGTGACGAATTATTACAAGTGGTAGCCCAAGATGACATCGATATGGTGATTATGAACGCGCATGGTCGTTCTGCTAGAGCCGGGCGTTACCATGGTAATATTGCTATGGATTTTTTGGCAAATACTAAGGTGCCTGTTTTGTTGGTAAGAGGTATAACACCGCAAGATGATTTGCTCAGGCCAGGCAATACTTATCAATCTGAGTTAGAAGGACGTTATCCCCAGAGGGCTTATTAATGAAACCTCAGGATGAAATATCTAATGAAGTTTTGTTAGCGATAAAGGCACAGGAGTTGGCTAAAAGTCAAACTGTGTCGTATCGCCTGCCTGCTCAAATCCCTTTACTTAATGCACTGCCCAAAATACCTAAGTGGCTTGAGCAGGCAAAACTCTTGTTTAATACCCGTGATATTAATACTGCGAAAGTCGCTGAGTGGGTCTATGACAATGGCTATGTTGTTGACCGCGCAATTACTCAAATACAAATCGATATGCCAACAAGCTATTATCGGCTGTTACCGAGTCTACAAAATACCAGTAATCAGTCATTACCGCGTGCCTATTATCTGGCTAGTGGTTTATTAGCGGCCACAGGTATCCAACTGTCCTTAAATTTTTTGGTTAAGTTTGTTAAAGGCTATCAACAAGAAACGACGCTCAATATTTCTGAATTATGGGCCTTACCGACATTATTGCGTTTGGTTTGTATCCAATTAATCGTCGAAGCGGTAGATAATATAGTGCCTGAACTCACTGTGCCTTATTCGCGTGACGATATTAGCCAGCCTTTAATAGTTTCTCGTGATGAAATTGATTATTTAAGCCGAGCTATTCATTGTCTTTCAGTGATAGAAACAATCCCATGGCGTAAGTTCTTTGAGCAAGTGAGTGTGGTTGAGGAAAAGCTTCGCCATGAGCCGGCAGATATATATGAAAGCCTTGATTTTGACAGCCGTGATAGGTATTGCAAAGTTATTGAAAACTTAGCAAGGGCAACCGCCCATGATGAAGCTCATATTGCTGAGCGAGCGGTAGCATTAGCCTGTTGTGAAAGTGCCAATGGCGAACGTTACTCACATGTAGGTTATTGGCTGGTTGATGAAGGATTAATTACCTTAGAAAATGATTTAGGTTATCAGGTGTCTTGGTGGCAGCGTTTTCAGCGTTTTTGTGGCAAATTTTCCAGCGTATTATACTTATTAGCGCTAGCACTTTCTCTGATATTGGCTGAAGTTGTGGTTGTTGTTTATCTCTATCAAAACGAGGCTCAAGCCTTAACATATTTTGCGGTTTTGGCATTAACATTAATACCCACGTCGATGTTATCGATTGCTATTATTAATTGGTTGATTACCCTAATATGGCCAAGTCGAATTTTAAACAAGCTCGACTTTGATCAGCGTATAGACCCCCAATATAAAACGGCTGTTGTTATACCTAGCATGTTAAGTAGTCATAGTGATATTGACATATTACTCCAACAAATAGAGCTTCATTATTTGTCAAATAGCGATCCTGCACTGCGTTTTGTGTTGTTAACTGATTATCTTGACGCGCAAGTGCAGAATATTGCCAGTGATGCGGATTATCTTAATCGTGTTACTCAAGGTGTCAGAGCACTCAATAGTAAATACGGTGCTAGCAATACCGAGCCATTTCACTTATTACATCGAGAGCGACGTTATAATCGTAGTGAAAATTGCTGGATGGGCTGGGAGAGAAAACGCGGTAAATTAAGCGATTTCAATCATTTTCTTAGCGATAAAAACTGTGAAGCTATGTTTGTTCATGAGGGAGAGCCGCTAGGGCTGAATGATATTCGTTATGTGATCACCCTTGATAGTGATACACAGCTTTGTCGGGGTGCTGCGGCTAAGCTAATTGGTACCTTGGCGCATCCGCTGAACCGCGCAGTTTTTGATGATAAAACAAGCAAGATTCTTGCAGGTTATACCATTATTCAACCCCGTATTGAAATCGCTCCTACCATGCACCGCCACACTTGGTTTACTCGATTGGCCTCTGGCGATCGTGTTATTGATATATATACCCATGCCGTGTCTGATGTTTATCAAGATCTTTTTAGTACGGGCATTTTTGTTGGCAAAGGTATCTATGAGGTCGCTAGTTTTGAGCGCAGCCTCAAGCAATGTATTCCGGAAAACACCATACTAAGTCATGATCTATTCGAGGGGATCTTAGGCCGAGTAGCACTGGCTTCTGACATTGTACTTTATGAAAATTTCCCTACAGGTTATTTCAGCTTTAGTCGTCGTTTACATCGGTGGATACGCGGAGATTGGCAGCTCATGCCATGGCTAGCCAATAGTGTATTTCAGGCTGATGGCACAAAGGTTAAAAACCGTTTGGGTGTGATTGAACGATGGAAAATAATCGACAATTTACGGCGCAGTCTTTTTGCGCCAACATTGCTTCTATGGCTTATGGCGGGTTGGCTATGGTTGCCAGGTAACGCCCTAGTTTGGACCGCAATGGCGCTACTTGCCCCTGTTGGACATAATTTTTGTCATTTCATGCTAGGGGTTGCACGTGCGACTAATTATAAAAGTTTGATCCATTCTTTTACCCTGCCACGTGAGGTAGCGGGTCGCTGGTTCTTGTTACTCATATTTCTGCCTTATGAAGCGATTATCGCCATAGATGCTATTGCTCGAACACTTTATAGGATGACGATTAGCCGGGGTAAAATGTTGGAATGGGTAACCGCGTCTGATACTGACAATCAGCTCAATGGTGGTGATACTCGATTGTTTTATTGGCGTGAAATGAGCACAAGTATACTGCTGACCTTATCGCTAGCTGCAGCCGTTGTTAGTGTTAATTTAGCCGTATTACCTGTTGCTGCACCCTTGTTATTTTTTTGGCTTATCGCACCAGAAATAGCCAGGGTACTAGGGCGTACACTATCGAGTGACAAAGAAAATTTAAGCGATGATGAGGTAATATTTTTACGCCGTTTGGCTCGACGAACTTGGCTATTTTTTGAGACTTTTGTTGGACCGTCTGATCATTGGTTACCGCCTGACAATTATCAAGAAGACCCGCATGGCACTGTTTCACATCGCACCTCTCCAACCAATATTGGCATGATGCTTTTGTCTAATGTCTCTGCTTGGGATTTTGGTTACCTTGGCCCAACAGATTTGGCTGCTCGTTTACTGGCCAGCATGAATACACTAACTAAACTTGAGCATTATCGTGGTCATATTTTCAACTGGTATGACACTAAAACATTAGAAGTACTCTCACCTCGTTACATTTCAATGGTCGATAGTGGTAATTTGGCAGCGGCTTTAATGACCCTTGAAAAAAGCTGCCAAGAAGTGCAAAACGCTGCCATATTTACCTCTTCACGTTGGGATGGTTTGATGGATAATATCGCCTTGATTGAAGAGTCTTTGGCGTTACTTAATACAGACAAACACTATGACTTTACCCTATTAGTAACATTAATAGCTGATATCCGTCATAAGGCTAATAAAGCCAAAAAAAATTCAGCGCTTTGGTGGTTAACCATACACGAACTTTGTCAAGATGACTGCGTTAATTTCGACCATGTTTTGGTGACAACACTGGCTAAAAAATCTTTGGTTTCAAGGGTTTCACAACTGCGAGATGTCCGTGTTTGGTTAGGGCGTTTACATCAACATCTACGTGATATGTTACGTGATATTGACCGCTTGTTACCTTGGTTGTCTGTGTTATTGCAAACCCTGCCAAAAACCTTGCACCAAGATTCAGGTAGTTACTACCAAGCAATAAGTGCTTTTAATCAAGTCTTAAAGCCAACGCTAAGCTTGGCTGAAGTACCTTTTGCTTGTGAGTCAGCACAAGCGATTATTGCCACTTTACGTGATGGCGAGCCGAGTCTTTGGCAAGAGGAACCTGCGAATGATTTTACCTTATGGCTTAATAGGCTGGCGGTTGCAGTAAGTGAATCCAAAAACAATGCTCAAACCCTACAAGTAGAATTAAATACTATTGCTACATTGGCGAGTAAAGAAGTATCGGCGATGGATTTTTGTTTACTCTATGATAAAGACGCTGCACTTTTTCATATTGGTTGGAATGCCACTACTGGAATTATGGATAACCACCATTACGACTTACTTGCATCAGAAGCGCGTTTGGGGAGTATTGTCGCGATAGGAAAGGGAGATGTGTCGATAAAACATTGGTTTGCTTTGGGGCGTTCTGTCACCAAAGTTGCTGGCCGGAGTGTTTTACTTTCTTGGGGAGGCACAATGTTTGAGTATTTGATGCCGCGGATATTACTGCGAAGTCACGCTGGAACTTTACTGGCTCAAAGTGAACAAGTTTCGGTAGATGAACAAATTAAATTAGCTAAAAAGCGCAATACCCCTTGGGGAATTTCTGAGTCTGGGTATGCTGCGGTTGATTTTCAACATAACTATCAATATCGTGCCTTTGGCGTACCCAGCTTAGGCTATAAGCGTGGTTTAGAGGAAGATACGGTTATTTCACCTTATTCTACCGCACTGGCATTAGCTATTTATCCACTTCGCGCCGTGCAAAACCTTAAAAAATTAACCAAACTCGGTATGATGAGCCTTTATGGTATGTATGAAGCGATTGATTACACCTCAGGACGAGTAGCTAAAAACCGACGTTTTTCTATTGTTCGTTCTCATATGGCGCATCATCAAGGTATGATATTAACCGCGTTAGATAATGCGATATTTCATGATCAGGTTGCCCAGCGCTTTCAGTCGTGTCCAATGGTGCAAACGGTAGAATTGCTCTTACATGAAAAAATACCGACAACCCATGCGCTTGAGTTTCCTATTGATGAAATAACCGAAGCGGAAATCAATCATGCACCCATGCATCAATTGCCACACTTACCCACTTGGAAACCTAAGCTGCATGGCGTTATTCCGCAGCTGCACACCTTAAGTAATGGTCGTTTCACTACCTTGCTGACCGACTCGGGATCAGGAGGTATATTATGGCGCCATAACGCTTTAACACGTTGGTCAGCGGATTCAACGCTCGATAATCAGGGTTTATGGATCTACATCCGTGACCTTGATAGTGGAGAAATTTGGTCTGCAGGTAGGCAACCAGTAAATAAACGTGCTGATAAATATGAAGTGGTATTCCATGCTCATATGGCAGAATTTAATCGCCGCGATAGAGGCATTAGCTTACGAATGGAAATCGGGGTTGCGGCAAATGATGATGTAGAAGTCAGACGATTAAGCTTTATAAATGAAACGGCCGCGTCAAGAAGGCTTCAAGTCAGCACCTATGCTGAGGTGGTCTTAACCCCAAGCGACGCGGATCAAAGTCATCCCGCTTTTAGCAAATTATTTGTTCACAGTGAATTAGCCAGCAACATGAATGCATTGATTTTTGAACGTCGTGCGCGCTCACCACAAGAAAAATCTCCCGCTATGATGCACCGATTACTGACTGATAGCGACGCGGTAAAGTTGGTTGGCTATGAGACTGACCGTGCTAAATTTATTGGTAGAAATGGCTCGATACAAAGTCCACAAGCGGTCACTGAGGGTGTTTCGCAAACTCTTGGTTGGACACTTGATATGGTTATGTCCCTACAGGTTAATGTTGAATTATCGCCTTATCATAGTGAATCTTTTGCCTTTGTTACTATTGCAGCCAGTTCGCGACAGGCATTGTTTGATGTTTGCCAATGTTATGAAGTTTATTCTGCCATTGATTTACTTTTTCATGATGCCTTATTTAAAGTCAGTAATGAGATGAAAACCTTTGATTATGCCGTTGCTTATTTACCCGAATTACAGCAATTATTGGCACTAATTATTTATCCAGTTGACCTATTACGCGCCAAAAATAAAGTGATCACGCATAATTTATTGGGCCAGTCAGCACTTTGGCCATTTGGTATCTCGGGTGATTTCCCCATTTTGTTATTGCGACTTGTTGATGAAACGAATGTAGCGTTATTACGACTGTTATTTTTTGCTTATCGACGTTGGCATCACCAAGGGATCAAGATTGATTTTGTGATATTACAAGCAGGTTCTTCTGGTTATGATGACAAGTTTGGTGCGCAAATACAGCAACTTATACATGAGTTAGACATTGAAACTTTAGTGGCGCAAAGGGCGGGTATTCATGTGCTTCATTCAGATCAAATCTCAGATCCGCAAACACATTTACTTGAGGCGAGTGCTCATGTCATTTTAGGAGCCCACTCTTCATTAAAAGAGCAGCTAGCGCTCGCTTATCGTCATACTGAACTCTTGCCTCCTTTTCTGGGAATGGTGGCTGCTGATGAAGTACTTCAGATACCACAACTACAGCGCCGCAAAGATTTGGCTTTTTTTAACGGCCTTGGTGGCTTTACTGACAAAGAATACATTATTTATCTTGAGGTAAATAAATCAACACCAGCACCTTGGTGTAACGTGTTAGCCAATGCTAATTTTGGCAGTATTGTCAGCGAAGTTGGTGGTGGTTATACCTGGGCTGGCAACAGTGGTGAAAATCGACTCACAACTTGGACGAATGATCCCGTTATTGACCAACCCAGTGAGGCGGTTTATTTACGTGATGAACAAACAGCACAAGTGTGGACAGTTACCCCAAAACCGGTAGGAACAGGTAACCCTTGTGAAGTCACCCATAGCTTGGGTTATAGTCGTTGGCGTAGCCATTGGCATCAATTAGAGCAAGAACTAAGCGTATTTGTCGCCCATGAAGACCCGATTAAAGTCACCCGTCTGCGCTTAAATAATACTAGCCGTGTCGCTCGACGCTTAACAGTTACTTATTATGCTGAACTCGTTAATGGGGTTAGTCGAGCCCATAGTGGTTCGCATATATTTACTGAATATTCAGCTGATGAGGGCGTGATTTTAGCTAAAAATCGTTGGAGTAGTGATTTCTCGACTAATGTAAGTTTTTTATTCGCTGATTATCCAGTGCATGCTTTCACCACAGACAGAGCTGAATTTATAGGTCGTGAAGGGCACTTCTCTAAGCCTGCCGCATTAGCTCGTTGGGGAATGAGTGGCAAAGTAGGAGCAACAGTTGACCCCTGCGCCGCTTTGCAAGTACATATTGATTTAGCTCCTGATGAAGAAGTCGATATTCACTTTATCTTTGGTCAAGGTAAAAATGATAATCATGTGCAACAACTCATCAAAAAATGGCGCTCTGCTGGTGTGATTAACCAAGATTGGACCTTAATGAAGGCACATTGGCAAAAGGTCTGTAATGCCATCAAGGTAGAAACACCGTCATTGTCTTTTAACTTAATGATGAATCAATGGCTTATCTATCAAACTTTAGCGTGTCGAATATTTGCGCGTTCAGGCTTTTATCAATCAAGCGGTGCTTATGGATTTCGCGATCAACTTCAGGACGTGATGGCGCTAGTAAGCATAGAGCCCACTTTGGCTCGAGCGTATATTCTTGAGTGCGCAGCACACCAATTTGACCGTGGTGATGTACTACATTGGTGGCATCCACCTTATAGTAGAGGTGTACGAACACATTGTTCTGATGATTTAATGTGGCTACCTTTTGTCACCTCATATTATGTTGAAACCAGTGGTGATAGTTCGATATTGCATGAGAAAGTCCCGTTTTTACTTGGAGAGCCTTTAACCACACAGGAAGCAGACCGATACAGTAAGTATGAAAGTTCAAGCGAAAGCTATTCGCTTTTTGAACATTGTCAACGGGCAATCGAACGTGGCACGGATTCATCTGGAGAGCATGGTTTGTTGCTAATCGGTACGGGTGATTGGAATGATGGCATGGACCGAGTGGGTGTTCGAGGTCGGGGTGAGAGCGTTTGGTTATGCTGGTTTGCTATTGCTGTGATTGATGCATTTACGGTTATATGCGATCAACAACAGCGAAATGATCTGTCTTTACAATGGCGTAAGAGAGCTAAAGATCTTTGCCGCGCTGTGGAAAATAATGGCTGGGATGGCGCCTGGTATCGACGAGCTTTCGATGATATGCAACTCCCTTGGGGCTCAAGTGAGTGTCAAGAATGTCGTATCGACTCTATTGCACAATCGTGGGCAACCCTCTGTGGTAAAGCTGATAAAACCCGGGCTAAGCAGGCATTGACCTCGGCTCAAAATGAATTAATTGATCAAGAGCATAAATTAGCTCGACTGCTATGGCCCCCGTTTGACGCAACCATGCGAGACCCTGGTTATATCAAGGCTTATCCTCCGGGCACTCGAGAAAATGGTGGACAATACTCGCATGCGGCTACTTGGTTAGGCTGGGCGTTGGCAAAAGACGGAGACGGAGACGGGGCAATGCAAATATTTAATATGCTCAACCCTATTGAGCGTTCTAGCACTGAACAAGCAATGACCACTTATCAAATAGAACCTTACGTAATGGCAGGAGATATAGCAACGGTTGTGCCTCATATTGGTCGCGGGGGGTGGTCTTGGTATACGGGCTCAGCGGCGTGGGCTTATCGCTTAGGAACTGAAGCCATTTTAGGGATACGTTATCGTGATAAATACCTGGTGATTGACCCTTGTATTCCTAAGTCATGGGGCAGTTATAGTGCTACGTTAACTCGAGAAAACGGCACTATTGAGCTCGCAGTGAAAGACCCTGAGGGAGTTGGCTGTGGTATCATTCAAATCAGCGTTAATGGCAAGGTAATAACCGGGCAGCAAGTCGCATTGCCGAATGATCATGAACGATTAACGGTTGAAGTACTATTGGGGAAAGAGACGAATTAAAGCAACTCATTAATTTTAAATAGACTAAGGCTGGAAGCGCATCCCTTATGGTTACTAGGTTGAAGTTACTTAGCGGGTAAACGCATAAGATACCGTCTCTTTTCTTGATGGATATTAGTCTGATTTTATTGAGATTATTTCTTACTAAACAGATAGATAAGAAAGATTGTTACTAAACTGATTAGCAAGGCTCTTAGACCACTTATTAACCAAGACACTCCGGAGACATAGCCTAGAAATATACCAAGAAAAAAAATTAACATCATCGCGACAATGCTGGCCATTAACAGAGGTGGGAAAATTAACGAAAATCCAGCGTCGGCCAACCATAACGGAGCAATAATTAATAATGATATGACCAAAGGTGCCAAACCGTTAACTAGCGCAAAAAAAATAGGTACCCAGCGTGCTGCTTGTCCATGAGCCGTATTTTCCATGTTAACTAACATAATGTTTTCAAGTTCCACTAACGTGCGTTTAAGCTATGCATGCTCACTGATATATGCGCTACTCAAACCACTAATTGCAAGCGCAATAGCAGCTCCTACACAAGCATTAATAGTGACGGTCAAACTGGTGGTAGAACCAAGACTAAAACCGACAATGATGCCAAGCATTGTTAGTGCACCATCGAAGCCGTTAACTACAAAGTACCGGCGTATAATGTCTTGCGAGTTAGTGATCTTCAACAATAACGCAACCTGTTTTAAAGTGCTAATCAAAATGCTATTCCAGATTCATCGGTTACTTTTGTTGAGTGTCGTTTTGTACTTCGACAAAATCGATACTGTGAACTGAGCCGCTTACTGAGGTAATAGCTGCACAAATTGCATCAAAATCAATATTTTTTGCCTCTATTACCACTTCAGTTGTGGCTGTTTCTTCATCCATTTCGATTACAGTTAACGTCACATGATAGTCTTCACCTACTAAAGCTAAAACTTGACAAAATTCTAGCGCATTGGGTTGGTGGGGTTTTAGAATATCGAGTATTAAACGTTTAACGCGAACCGTTAAACTAACTCCTAATGTTGACTATAATTATTCGTTATTTAATTTTTGGATGTCATCATTTATAACTATAGACTTATACATGACACTGTCAAATTATCAAACGCGCGGGTAATGCTAAGATCATAAGAATATAAAAACACTAAAATGCACGCGGTTTGTTATTAGTCAGCCTACCTGATTTGTCATTTGCTGTAGCTTTACTTTGATATTTTCTTAGTTTGATACTTTGCTATTTAGTTACGTTTATTGAAGTGATGAAAATAAATTCGAGTGTTAAAACACACAACGCACAGTTGTACCGTTACCTTTGGATGAGACAATATCTAATGTCGCTTTAATATTAGATGCCCGATATCGCATTATTTGTATACCTATACCTTGATTAAGCTTTGGATCATTGATATCAAAACCTAGTCCATCATCAGTGAACTCCAAACAGGTGTTTTCTCCTTGCGCTTGCAGTTGCAGTGCTACCTTTCGGGCTTTAGCATGTTTTAAGGTATTATTAATGGCTTCTTGGGCGATGCGGTAGACTTGAGTCGCTACGACAGAATCTACCATGGTTAGCTTTGAAGATAATTTTATTTTATTTTTAATACCTGATGAATTAAACAACTTCATTAGGGTGGTTAAGGCGTCTTGCAAGCCATGTGGAGGTAATAAAATAGGGGCTAAGATATGACTAAAATCTCTTGTATCACCAATAGCTTGACTCAATTGTTCTATTATAAGGTCCATTGCTTGATTTTTTTTTATGTCACTTTCAGGCAAAGAGCGCTTTAAATTACTCGCCAGTAAGTTGATCCCAGTTAAACGCTGGCCTAAATTATCATGAATTTCATGGCCAATTTTTTCCTGCTCATAGGTACTGATGTTAATTAAGGCTTTTTTTAATGCTTGAGGTTCGGTTAAGTCATTAATAATACCGATATAAAGTGCACTACCCTTGACCTTAGTTAAGGAGAGTGCGATGGGAAAATCAAGCTCATTTTTCCTTAACCCTATCAATTCTTTTTTCTCTAAAATCAAGGTAGACAGAGCCGATGATTCAAGGGTAAGTGCTTGGCTAGTTAACTGTTTAATATTGATTGAGGGAATTAATGCTTGAATGTTTTTGCCAATAATTTCTTTATTATTATAATTAAATACTGTTTGGGCTGAGTCATTAAATTCGGTAATCTTGCCTGATAAGTCTAAGACAATTATAGCTTCAAAAGCATAATTCATTATGGCGCTTAGCCGTGCTTCTCGTTCGTATAACGTATGCGTGCGCTCTTGCACACATTGTTCTAATATTTGTTTTTGATGATGGCGATCAGTAATGTCGACAAAAGTGATCACAACACCGTTAATATGATCATCTAAGGTGCGATAAGGCGTTATTCGACGTAAATACCAGCGTCGCTTTTGACCTTTATGATGACTCCTTATATCGGTTTCAATCGGGGTTAATGTTTCCAGCACCTGTTTTGCGTCAGTCATTAAAGCTTTATTGGATACATTGGCAGAAAAATTATTAATAGGACGACCGATATCACTTTCACGTAAGTTGAGCAATTCACCAATAGGAGGATTGAATAACATCACTTGCATGTCGCGATTAAGAAAGACAGTGGCAATATCTGTGCTGGAAAGCAAGTTACTGATATCATTATAACTGCGCTCTAATTCTTCAACTTTATATTTTAATTCGGAATTGATGGTGTTGAGCTCTTCATTCATTGATTGCATTTCTTCTTTAGAGGTCTCCAATTCCTCGTTGGCAGATTGCAACTCTTCATTCATCGACATGGTTTCTTCATTACTTACTTTTAGATCTTCATTGGAGTTTTCCAGTTCCTGAACCGTACTGTATAAATCTTCGCGAGTAGCGTTTAGTTCATACTCAAGTTGAGTGACTATATGCGAGTTTCCTGCGCTGTCACTGTTTGCTATTAAATATTGACTAGGGGGATTTTTTCTCAGAGTATATTCTACTGGAATATTTTGTGGTGAGCTATCTTGTAAAGGATGTTTGTCTTCAAAAGTGATCAGTAGCAACTCAGTTGAATGGTTTGGCTCATATACGGGGCGAACGGTAAGTGTACAAGTTACATAATGATTATTACGTTTTACTCTGGCTTGGTGATCTGCAATAGCCTGATTTTCTTTTTGCACATAATTAATCGCTGAACGCATTCGCGCTCTGAGTCCTTCACGTAATAAGACTAATAGATCATTAGAAGGGGAGCCTTTTGGAAACTCAAGAAAATTAACCGTAGGGCCTTGATAGTGGAGTATTTCAAATGAATGATTAATCAATACGGCTGCTGGCGCATAAGCGGCAAGTAAATCACGATTAACCAACTCACTATAACGAGAAGGTGAGTCAGCTCTAAAGTTATTGCTTATAGTACTTTGATCTATTGTGATATTTGGTGTTGGAATACAGCTCACTGGTATAGCGAATGGACTTGTAATTAACGGTTTAATCTTTTTAAAAATACGCCATTTTTTCGATATAGTGGCAAATTGATCTTTATTTTTACCCAGAGACTCAGACGGACCTAGCATTAAATAACTTGTCGTTTTCAGCGCGACATAAAATAAATCGAGCACGTTAGCTTGCAGTTCTGGCTCTAAATAAATAAACAGATTACGACAGCTGATTAGATCTAGTCGAGAAAATGGTGCGTCGTTTATCAAATTTTGATTAGAAAAAATAATTTTTTCGCGAATGACTTTTTTAATTTGATAATCCCCTTTATTAGTAACGTTGAAAAAACGTGCTAAGCGCTCTGCAGAGATAATTTCAGTGCTATTTTTAGCGTAGATCCCGCCGCGAGCAATATTTATTGACTTTTCATCAATATCGCTGGCGAAAACTTGCAGGTTAATTTTTTTCTTCGCTTTGTCAAAAGCCTCAAACATTAAAAAGGTGATGGTATAAACTTCTTGCCCAGTGGCGCAGGCAGGGATCCAAATACGAACAGGATTATCTACACTACTTCTCGCCACAAGCTCAGGAAAAACATCGGTTTCTAACGCTGAAAATGCCTCTTCATCACGAAAGAATGCGGTAACCCCAATCAATAAATCTTTGTTTAATGAGCTGGTTTCGGTTGGATTATTTTTCATAAACTGGTGATAATCTTGTATTGTTTCGGTATGACACACACACATGCGTCGTTGAATGCGCCTCAATAACATATTTTTCCGATAACCACTAAAATCATAACCTGTCCGGCTGTGCAGTAATGACAGTATAGGATATATGCCATTAAACACCTGTTGATCAGTTTGTTCAGCTTTACTTTGCACATAGGGGTGATTGGAAAATTCTGTTAACAAGATTGGCATGTTTTCAGGTCGGGCAATCACATCAACTAATCCGGTATTAATGGCGTTTATAGGCATTTGATTATAGGTAGTGCTAGCCGGGTCTTGAACTATGATCATACCACCTGCAAGTTTTATATCACGAAAACTTAATGTGCCATGACTTACCGTGCCAGACAAAATGATGGCAACACAATATTGACCTTGATCTAGCGCTAAGGAGCGAAAAAAATATTCAATTGCAACCCACTGGGTGCGACTTTTAACCTTTGGTGAAAGGTGCAGTTGCCCGCCACTGATAAAAAGCAGTTTACCGGGAGGCAGTATGTAGACATGATCTCCTTGCACTTGCATATTTTCTATCGCTTCACAAACCGGCATAGTTGTTGTTTTGGAGAGTAACTCTGGCATCAAGCTGTTATGTGTTGGGTCTAAATGAGGTAATAAAACAAAGGCTATATTACTGTCATTTGGCATATGAGCAAAGAAGGTACTAAAGGATTCAAGTCCGCCAGCAGAAGCGCCAATACCGACAATCAGCTTAGGTTTAGTTGTATTTATTACAGACATGTAGCACCTAGTTTCGGTGGAAAAGTGAGTGTAATCAAAAGTACTTTCTTTCATTTTAAGCGTTGTGCTAATGATAAAATATTTTTATATATAAGCTTTTATTCAGCTGAAGTTACTTCTAAACTCCAGATTATCGCTGAGCGCGTTAGTTCTAAACCAGAGCTTAAGTGGAACTTATCTTTGATATGACGCCGATGGCTTTCAATAGTTTTTACACTAACGTTGAGTAATTGGGCAATTTTTTTTGTTGTGATGCCTTGACCAATAGCTTCAAAAACCTGTAGTTCTCTGTCGGTCAGTATCTGTATGTTGATAGCATTTTTAGAGGTTATTGTTCGAGATGGGTTTTTACGTATTTTTTCAAGAATTTCTGCTTTAACAAAAATTTTATTTTTCATTACTTGTCTTATGCCAATGAGTAGTTTTTGAGCTGAGTCTTGTTTATTGATATAACCTAGCGCACCACAATTTATTGCTCTTTCTGCATACAATTCATCATTGTGCATTGATAAGACGATAATACCCATTTGTGGTCGCCAAGCATGAAGTTGTTTGATCAAATCCAGACCATTGCCGTCGGGCAATGATAAATCAACAACAGCAATGTCAGCTGTTAGGGTAGAGCGCATGTTAAGTGCGTCATAGACATTGGCGGCCTCACCAGAAATGTGCATGTCTGCTTCACCGTTAATCAACTGACGTAGTCCTTGGCGAACGAGTTCATGATCGTCAACAATAAAAATTTTTTGTACTTTTAGTCCAGACACTTGACCCGCTCCTTAACAATATTGTAATTATTGTTTTTGCCAATATCATCAAGTTGTTTTCGCCGTTTATATTAAGTTTTAGCGTCAACATTTTGTAGTTTCAATGGCTTGATTCTCATTAAAAGTAAGCAGTAGCTATAAATATCGCTAATGTACATACATTATAACTTTAAAACACTAAAACAACTTTAAACAGAATAATACGAAATTGAACTGATAAATATCAGCGTGTAAATTAATAACTGGGATTAGCATTATGCTGGTGAATTAACCCAAGCAGTAATGACCATATTACGAAAAAATAGTTACGAAAAAATAGTTACGAAAAATAAATTTATAATTTTGTAATCTTAAGGAACCCAGATGTCAGACATTAATGTGAAAGGTATTAAAGTAAAAGAGGATAATAAGCAGCAATCAGTTAATGTAAATCAGCAACCTAGAGCGTTAGTCACGATTCCTGATAATTTGCCAGTGTTGCCATTACGAAATCTAGTTTTATTCCCTTACAACGTCAACTCTATTTCTGTTGGTCAAGCGCGCTCGTTGAAATTGCTTGAGGATGTGGCCGCAGGTAATAACTTACTGGCAACTCTTGCATATAAAGATCAATACGTTGAAGAGCCAGCGCCTTTAGATCTTTATCAAGTGGGTTGTATTGCACAGATATTGCGAATTTCAAAGGGTGAAAATAATCACTCCACGGTATTGTTACAAGGGCTTGATAAATTTTCGGTTGACGCTTGGCTGAGCGAAAAACCCTATTTACAGGCAAAAATTCATCTTGTTGCTGATATTGAACCAGAAGCAGGAGATATTGAAGCACAAGCAATACGCAATAACTTGTTAAAGTCGTTTAGCGAATTAATTAATATACTTTCATATTTACCTAAATCATTAGTGAGTGCATTAAGCCAAACAGAAGATTGTCGTCAACTGGTCTATTTAGTTAGTTCGAGTATGCGAATGAACATGGCTGACGCTCAAGATATACTTAGCATGAAAGATGTTGTGGCAAAAATGCTTAAACTAACTGATCTTATCCAACACGAAATGGAGGTACTTGAGTTAGGTAAGAAAATACAAAGTTCAGCCCATGGTGAAATGGACAAGGCACAACGTGATTATGTTTTGCGCCATCAAATTAAGGCTATGCAACGCGAATTGGGTGAAGAAGATAGCCAACAAATCAAAATAGAGCAATACCTTAAGAAAATCGAAATCAGTGGCATGTCAACCGAAGCAGAAGAGCAAGCAAGGCAGGAAATTTCTCGTTTAGAGCATATCCCACAATCATCTTCAGAGTCGGGCGTGATATTAACTTATCTTGATTGGTTACTCGCGTTACCTTGGAAAAAAACCACAGAAGACATGCTTGATATTAAACAGGCTGAAAAAATTCTTAATGAAGACCATTATGGCTTGGAAAAAATAAAGCAGCGGATTTTAGAATACTTGGCGGTAAGGCAGCTGCGGCAGAAAAGATTATTAACTAAACCATTAGATAAGAGTGCATCGTCACCCCATATTCACCGAGAACGAGAAGGCGTTATTCTTTGTTTTGTTGGGCCTCCAGGTATTGGAAAAACGTCATTAGGACATTCAATAGCACATGCCTTGGGACGTAAGTTGGTCAGTATCAGTTTAGGAGGCATACGTGATGAGGCTGAAATTCGGGGCCATCGTCGTACCTATATTGGTGCGATGCCGGGTCGGTTTATTAAAGCGTTGCGCGACGTGGGGACTAATAATCCGGTTATATTGTTAGATGAAGTTGATAAAATTATTGGCGATCAGCGCGGTGATCCTGCGTCGGCGCTACTTGAAATTTTAGATCCAGAACAAAATAGCGAATTTCGTGATCATTATCTCGAAGTCGCTTTTGATTTTAGTCAGTTAATGTTTATTGCCACGGCTAATCAACTCGACAACATTCCTGGGCCGTTACGAGATAGATTAGAGGTCATAACCTTGTCGGGCTATACCGATGATGAAAAATTTCATATCGCGAAGCGTTATTTATTACCTCGACAATTACGAGAAAATAGTTTGCGGCTTAACGAGTTAACTATAAGTGACGCGGCGATGCTGACACTTATTCGTCAATACACCCGAGAAGCGGGTGTACGTAGTTTGGATCGACGTTTAGGTGCTATTTGTCGAAAATTAGTGATAAAAATTGCCACAAAAAGTGGTCAATCGCTCACTGTTGATAACACCATGTTGGAAGAATTAATGGGTAAACCGCCATTCTCTTATGATCTCGCCGAACGTACTGAACGTCCAGGCGTAGCAACGGGTTTGGCGGTAACCGCTGTTGGGGGCGATATATTATTTATTGAAGCCAGCGCTATGCCAGGTAAAAAAGGTTTGACCATTACCGGACAATTAGGCGATGTAATGCGAGAGTCAGTTGAAGCAGCGTTAAGTTACGTAAGATCCCAAGCCAAGCAATTAGGCATTGCTGAAGATTTTTTTGAGCATACTGATATTCATGTTCATGTACCCGCTGGAGCAACACCAAAGGATGGGCCGTCTGCTGGCGTGGCTATCATTACCGCGTTAGTGTCGTTATTAACGGATAGGCCTATTTTTCATCATATTGGCATGACGGGCGAAATTACCTTACGGGGTTTAGTGTTACCTGTTGGGGGGATAAAAGATAAAATTTTAGCCGCACACCGAGCCGGTTTAACCACAGTTATTTTACCCAGTAAAAATGAGAAAGACTTGACTGATTTACCCGAATCAATTCAGAAAGAAATGCGTTTTGTGTTGGCTGAACATGTCGACACTGTATTAGATGAAGCATTAACAAAGCCAATTTAATAGCGTGTTTAACGGTTGATGGACTAAAATTTGACCTACAAAAAATCGCCCAACGCCAGATGAACACCCGTAGAGTTTATGTAGGTCGTATGTAGGATGGACTTTAGTCCGTCAAGTTAAATGAAATTTAACTGTCATTGGCATAACTGCCAAGCGATAAAAATAATACCGTTGCAGATGTTGGTTAACACATCAGGTTAATTGCCTGTTTAACGGTTGACGGACTAAAGTCCGACCTACAAAAAATCACCCAACATTAGATAATCGCAATCACTTGCCTAACAAATTAAGGTAGATAAATAGCGCTTAGATAAAAATACCAATTTAACTTTTTAATAAATAATTGAATTATAAAATTAATTATTACAATTCGCCCTAGGTGTCGAATATCTGCGTTACTTTCAGGTGTTATACGACAAACGTTAGTATTATTGATTTTCGTCTTATTATCATTATTTTGGCGGCTAATTTATAATTTATAATTTTTTACGTATTTATTTTTGCTGTTACTGGTGTTTTTTCGATATCAGTATTAAGATTTTTGATATCATTTCTTGTGTTATAAAAAACTTCGCAGGCGGCTTCTTGTCCTCTGATCACCCGTTTCCCCCTCAGTGGACCATGGGTTTCGGTAACTAAGGTGTATTGGCTTTCTTGATGATGTTCGTTATAACAAAAGATTAATACCCAGTCTAAAGTTAAGTTAAGCTTATGGGCGCGCTGAGTATTAGAATACATGGCAGTAAAATGCCAATTTCCCTTATTAATATGCATTACAGGTAACCAAGGTTGATTGCTTGGATTAAAACGCTTTGGTGTAATAAGAGGCAGTTCTCTCGCTTTTGCTTTTTTACGGTATTGTGCATCAAGATTGAAAATCAGCTCAATACTGGGCTTAGCCTCAATGGGCTGCTGGTGAGTTGTTATGGGTAATTGACGAGTACCAAAACATTGAGCAAACCAGGCTTCAATAGCTTTTTTTCGTTTTACGCCTATCCCTTTAACATTATCTAATTGACCTTCAAATATCGCATTTTCAAAAGCTTCTAAGGTATCAACATGTAAGGTGTTGTGAATACGTTGAGCCATCTCCCGACCAAGGGTTGGAATAACTTGAAATAAATCGATGGGATTAGTATTTCCTCTGAGGTTATCTAATCTTGTCATATGTCCCATGGTAATATAATCATTAATTGAACGGGCGATACCCACGCCAATATTGGGTAACTGAGTTAACCCCTTTGTCCCACTGTTTTTAAAAATTTGCCTGAGGTCTTGTGGTAATGCCTCAATGGTGATCGCCGCTTTTAAATAAGCTTGACAGCGAAATGGGTTGGCATGTTGCTCTTTAAGTAAAAATGAGATTTTTCGCAGGTTTTTGGCTACCTCATGATTAAAAGATAACATGCTGTATTCCTTATCATAAAACTTAGCTTCCATAGATTTAGCACTGAGTAGCTAAAGTTTATCTGGACTGATCCCTAGTCCAGATAAATACATTTGCTGAGTGATCCCAATGCTATTAAGTTATTGCTCAGTTGTGCGGGTTAAAATAGCCCAAGACCTATTGCTCAGATGGAGCCGGGTACTTATGTTTAGTTTGAAACAATAAATAAGCCCCTTAATACGGCCCTTGAATTATTTTTTCTGTGCACAACGAGATCACAAACATAATAGAATGGGTATTAATCTACTTTGACTTCTATTCTTTTGTGCTTTTCGGCAACGAGTGTAGGCACAATAACTTCTAATACGCCGTTATGACAATGCGCTTCAATTTTTTTGGCATCTTGGGCATCAGGTAAATTGAAACTACGATAAAAGCTTCCGTATGAACGTTCGAGTCGGTAGTAATTTTCTCGTTTATCTTCCGTTTTACTTTCTCTTTTACCTTCAATCACTAAATTACCGTTGTCCATGGAGACATTAATGTTTTTAGGATCAACACCAGGGATATCGGCTCTGATTATATAGCGATTGTCTTGTCGTTCTATATCCGCAGAAGGTTGCCAAACATCAGTCAGTAAATCTGAACTCCGGCTATTCATCGGAAACCCCGGACCAAAAAATCGATCAATTTCGTTAGATAATTGCGAAAACAAGGGCAGTTGTGGTCTTGTTGTTAATGGTTGATGTTTAAATAATGTCATGATTTTTATCTCCGTACAGTGTTATAACGCCACAGCGTAGATAGTTGCTGGCGTTATAAGTTAATAAAAATTTCAATATAGCTTTTACAAGCTCATGCATTAAATAGTCGTTGTCATAATCAATAGGTACATTGAGTAAAACAGACAATACCGCTGCTATTCACCACAATATTATCACCAAGTTATATTGGTAATCCTGATAAATGTCATTTATACGAAGTTTTTTGGCGTGTTATTTTGAGTGTTAGATAGAGAGAAAAATGAGGCGTTGATTTTTATCTTTTTCTTGGCAATTTTACTAATCAAGCGATTAAGTTTACTAGGTATTGCTCTACTTTTTGATGGATAACACTGATCTTTTCATCATTAATGACCATTAACTGATCTATCTCAGCTGCTTGTTAGAAAAATTAGAGGTAAAGCAACCTGTGCATTATTACTTAGATGTTAGGTTTATAAAATATTAAACAGTTGTTCTTTTTTGAAGCTGTGTCGAGGAGTTGTTATGAAATATTTACTTTTTTGTTGCTTTACTTTAATCGCTATTAGTTTGAGCAGTTGTGACTTAGGTCCTGATTCACCCAGAGGCTTTAGTTTGCCAAAAGGTGATGTTGCTAAGGGAGCGATGGTATTAACAAAATACCAATGTTTAGCTTGTCATCATATCAATGGTGTGGAACAAGCTGAAGGTATAAACAACCCTGATTTAAATGTACGTTTAGGAGGTAAATTAACCAAAGTAACAACGTATGCGGAACTTGTGACCAGTGTTATTAATCCTTCACATAAACTTTCTAAAGGTTATGCCCTTACTGCTATTGCTATTGAAGGAAAGTCTAAAATGAGCAATTTCAATGATGTGATGACCGTAACAGAGTTGGTTGATTTAGTAACATTTTTACAACCTCATTATGAGTTGGTGCCTTATAGAAGAACGGACTATCAGTTTTATCACTATTAAAAATACAGGTGTTTAAAAAAGGTAAATAATATGCATAAACTTTTATATTTAGTCGGCGTTGACGGCAGCGAGTGGAGTAACAGAGCTGTTGAACGAGCGATTCATCTGGCACAAAAAACTGGTGCGAGTGTTAAATTAGTGTATGTGATTACTTGGCAAGAATTTCAGCCAATGATGATTGAGGGGGTTGCGCCACCTCCGCTTGATAAAAAACAAATAGAGCATGATGTGAATGAAAAAATTTTACAACCTTTGGTTGAAAAATTTAAAGCAGAAAAGGTTGATTTGAGCAATGAATATATCTGGGGTGAGCCTGTTGACGCATTACTTCAACAGGTAAATGATTATCACGTTAATATGCTCTTTGTTGGTCGGCGAGGTCGATCGCGCTTTGCTGATATATTACTGGGTAGTGTGGCGAATAAACTTGCACATTGTATTGGTGTGCCTATTGTTTTGGTTCCATAGTTCCATAGTTCCATAGTTCCATAGTTCCATAAGTCCTAATCTCTTGAGCTTTAATAAAGATAAATTTTTAGCTAATAACAACATGCAAAAAGATTAAGCTTTTAATCGTGTGTTTTTATTGTTGATAACTCAAGGTAATAAACTAATATCAAAATAGACTATCATCTTTTACTTCTCGGTATTAGGGTTTAAGTGCGCAAAATATTATCTCGACAGACGGGGTGAAATTAACCAGTCACTGCAGGTATATGTCCTGTGAGAAAAAATAATTTTAATTATAGTTACAGTTAAAATTTATTCAGCACGTAAGGCAAGTACAGGTTCAAGTTTAGCGGCTTTACTTGCCGGTTGCCAACCCGCTAAAGCGCCAATAATGATCGAAATGGCTAATGCTATTATTAACACTACTGGCTCAAAGACTACAGGCATGGTTGGCATAACTAATTGTGCAATAAACAATAAAGTCATTGAGGCGATATAACCTAAAATACCACTGGTTAATGCAATAATAATGGCTTCACCCAGAAAAAAATAACGTATGTGAGTGGATGAAAAACCTAGTGCTCGAAGCAAGCCTATTTCTTGACTACGTTCGGTAACCGTAATAGTTAAAATAGTAATAATACCAACGGCGCCAACAAGCAACTAAATTATACCTAACCCTGCTGCCGCGTATTTAACGAAGCGTAAAATGTCATCTAAGCTTTTTAGCATGTCGTCTTGGCTGACTAGGGTGAAATCTTCACTATGATGACGGGCAATTAACAATTGACTGACTTGTTGGCTAAATGTAGCTGTGGCTATATTTTCATGATAGAAAATGTCTATTTCCATCACACTATTACGATTAAATAAGCGTAAGGCCTTTGCCGTTGGAATGTAAACCATATCATCTAAATCTACACCGATAAATTCTCCTTTTTTTTTGAGCACACCTATGACTCTATAGCTGTGGCTGCCGACATGAATTTTTTCGCCAATAGCATTATTGTTAGAAAATAACTCTTGTTTTAAGGTCGCGCCTAAGACAGCAAAAGCACGTGGTGTTAATATATCATCAGGGGGTAAAAACTTGCCTTGGGCTAGCGTTAACTGCCAAGCGTTTAAAGCGGAAGCCGTAATACCGGCAACATCAGTATAGCGTCCCCGTTGATACCATTTAATTTGAGCTGTCCCCATGACTACCGGAACAACATATTTTGCGGCGGGCAAACGTTCTAGACTGATGGCATCATCAAGTGAAAGTGGCCTTACGGTATTGAGTAATCCACCGACACCAAAGGTTTCGGTTTTACCAGGGGTAACCGCAATAATATGACTACCAAACTGGGTGAATTCTTGTAAAATATATTGCCGTAAACTCTCGCCTATGGCATTGAGTAAGATCACCGCAGAAATACCGACACTAAAACCAAATATGGTTAATAATGTTCGCCTTTTTTGTGCATTTACTGCGCGATAAAGCCAAGATAAATAATCTGTTAGTCTCATTTATCTTAACCCCTCAAAGCCAATATAGGATCAACGGCTGCCGCTTTATTAGCGGGTAACCAACTAAACAATAATGCCACGATAAAAGACATAAATATTGCAGCGATTGTAGACCACCAAGGTATGGCTAGTGGTATTTTTGGGAAGTTAGTCTGGATAATAAAGACGAGACTATAAGAGAGTATCAAGCCTGCGAGCGAACCAAAGCTTGTGATAACTAAAGAAGATATAATAAAAATTTGACGTACCTCACGGGCACTGGCACCCAGTGATTTTAACAGCCCAATTTCTTCTCGTCGTTGTGAAACGCTAATATAACTGACATTCATGATTAATATACCGGCAACAATTAAACTGATTGCGGCAATAGCACCAATACTGGCGGTAACAGCAACAATAATTTTATTGAAAGCACTTAACATGGCATCTTGACTGATAATCGTAATATCGGCTTCGCCATCGTGCCGCTGAGCAATAATTTTATTAATGTTAACTCGGGTATTTATTTCAAAATCAGTTTGTTTTAATTGTAGTAAAATACGAAATAAGGCGGGTGAATCAAACAACACTTGTGCTGAGCGTACAGGAATAATAGCCATGTCTTGCAGGTCTAACCCTAATGACTCACCACGTGCTTTCAATAAACCAATAACACGGTATTTATATTCACCAATACGCAGCCATTGTCCCATTGGAGAGCTTTTTTTAAACAGTTCTTTCGCTAATTTTGCACCTAAAATACAAACGGGAGTCGCGCGAGTTTCGCTATTTTCAGGCAACATTCTACCTTGTTTAACCGTTAAATTACGCACCGTAAACATGTCTCTATTGGTGCCGAGAATAATAATGTCACGCGACAATGATTGATTCGACACGCTGGCAGTACCGGCAATAATAGGGGCAACATGGCTTATTGAAGGGATTTTTTTCAGTGCTTGGGCATCTTCGATGGTTAAATCACGAGGACTGGTGCCATAAAGTGGCGGGGCAGAGCCGGTGGTTTCTTTTTTGCCGGGCAAAACAATTAACATTTTTGACCCTAAGGCGGAAAACTCTTGTTCGATGTATAAGCGTGCACCTTCTCCTATACTAGTTAGTAATAACACTGATGATACCCCCATGCCAATGGCAAGTAATACCATTGTACTACGCAAACGATGACGAGCTAAAGCTTGGTAGCTGAACAGCCAGTGATCCGCTAAGTTCATGAGCTTGACCCAAGTTGCTGATATGGCTTAGTTGTGTTTATTGGTAATCCCGTATCAGAAACAATAACGCCATCTACCATATTAAGTTGTCGTTGTGCGCGATTACCTAAAGCAATATCGTGAGTCACGACTAACAAGGTGATGCCATTACGGTTATAACGCTCTAAAATATCGGTAACTTCTTGGCCTGAACTTTGATCTAAATTGCCAGTAGGTTCATCGGCAAGCAAGATAGTGGGTTCGGTAATTAATGCCCTAGCAATGCCAACCCGCTGTAATTGTCCGCCAGATAATTGCTTAGGTAATTGCCTAAGATGATTACCTAGGCCGAGCTCAGATAATAACTTACTGGCTCTTTCTTGACGTGATTTGGCTTTTACACCAGCTAACATCAGGGGTAATTCAACATTCTCTAATGCGGTTAATCTTGGGATTAAATGAAACGATTGAAAAACAAAACCGATATACTTTCGTCTCAGCAAGGCCCGCTGCTCTTCGGTTAGCAACTCAGTGTTTTCACCTTGTAGTTGATACTGACCACTATCGGGTCTATCGAGTAAACCGATCATATTGAGTAAGGTTGATTTGCCTGAGCCGGAAGGGCCCATCAATGATAAGTACTCGCCTTGTTTAATGTTAAGTTTAATATTTTGCAATGCGTGTAGTGGTTGTTCACCCACTTGATAGGTTTTATTCATATGACTGATGTTGATAATAGCGTTATCAGTCATGGGTTTTATGCTCTGCTGATTTATCTTGCTTGAGGTTTTTTTTTAATTCTTGTGTAGATATGGCAGGTAATCCTGCACGAATATTCGCTATATTTGCGGCATTAACGATCACTTTTTCTGATTTTGTTAAACCTTCAGTTACTTCACTAAACTGCCAGTTCGTAAGACCTAAGCTGATTTTTCTTTTCTCTATTTTGCCATTATTATTGAGAATATAAATGCTGTTGTTGTCAATAATAGCGTCGGTTGGCACGCGCAAATTTTTGCTTGCACTCGCTAAAATTATATCCACATCAACACTATAACCGGCTAACAGAGCAGGTAGGCTTTGAGTGGTATCAAAAGAAATCTCTATATCTACGGTACGGGCTTGTTTGGCGTAGTCTTGAACATAAGCCGCTATGCGTTTTACTTTACCCATAAACATTTGTCCGCGAAATGCATCTAGGGTAATTCGAACGGGCATACCTAAAGATATTTTTCCTGCGTCAACTTCATCAATGGGCGCAGTAACATAGTGGCAATCAGTGGTGAGTAAATCAATGGCAGGTGGTGTTGGTACACCCGGTGGTGACGGCGTACTAAATTCGCCCACTTCTCCTGATATTTCACCAACAGTGCCATCAAATGGGGCGACCAAATAAGTTTTTTCAATAATTGCTTGTGCTTGCGCTAACATAGCTTTTGTTTGTTGCCAGCTAGCCTTAGCTGAAGTGCAAGCCGCCTTGCTAGCGTGAGCTTTGGCTTGGGCAAGATCAAATAGTCCTTGAGATGCTAAATTTTTAGTGACTAAATTGCTCAGACGCAAAGCTTCACGTTGATCTGATTGATGGATGATACACAAACTTTGCTGGCTAAAGTCAGCGGCTGTGACACCAGCTTTGGCCGAGTCTACTTGTGCTTTTAGATCTTTATTCCACAAGTTAAGCAAAATGTCGCCGCGTGTAACTTGCTGTCCTTCCTTGACATTAATTGCCGCTATTTGTCCTCCAACAGCAAGGGCTAACTTTGAGCGTTGGCAAGCCGTTATAGCACCTGCCCGGGTATTAACAACAGTTGTTTCAGTTAAACCAATATCAACATCGGTTATTTCAACGGTGAGGATGTCAGACTTATTTAGCTGCCAAATAAGTAGGCCAGCAGCAATAAGTAACATAACTAAGCTTATTTTTTTTATCATAATGTCCTCTAAGATATTATGCCGCTAAATAAGTAAAAAGTAGATTTTCTATCTACAAATTTAATCCAATCAACTGTATCTTGATAGCGCTTGGCTGTCGGAATTAAATAATGATCAATATTAACCAGTACACAACTAGTATGATTCAAAAAACATACTGCCTGCTGTGTTTTAGATCAAGTTTATAGGCGTATAAAATAAGTTGCTTTACGAACAATATACGGCCAATTAGTTGCTGTTTAGTGGTTTTTATTAGCTGTTTAATAGACAGTTTACTGTTTCAATATTATGGTTTAGAAGCTAATGTTATTACGGAGAGTTAACCCCTTGTTATAAGAGATTAACGTTAATATTATAATAATGAGTAAAGATAATAGCCTGTGTTTTTCTATTGTCCTTTGGTTGTTTTGTCTGTTGATTTAAGAAGACCGCTGATCAACTCCATGGGTAAAGGGAAAATAATAGTAGAATTTTTCTCGCCAGCAATTTCTGTTAAGGTTTGTAAATAACGTAGCATGATCGCATCAGGCTCTTTGGCCAGTTGATTGGCAGCTTGGGTCAGGTGAGTTGACGCTTCTAATTCCCCTCTAGCATGAATAACTTTGGCTCGACGAGTTCTTTCTGCTTCCGCTTGTCTGGCAATAGCGCGGATCATAGTTTCATTTAAATCAACGTGTTTAATTTCAACATTAGATACTTTTATACCCCAACTGTCGGTTCTGACATCTAAAATGGTTTGTATATCAGCATTTAACATGTCTCGATTTGCGAGCATTTCGTCTAATTCATGTTGGCCTAACACCGAACGTAAGGTGGTTTGTGCAAGTTGAGACGTTGCCTGTAAATAGTCTTCGACATTGATAATCGCTTTTTGTGGGTCAATAACTCGAAAATAAATAACCGCATTAACTTTTACTGAGACATTATCGCGGCTGATAACGTCTTGGCTGGGTACATCCATCACCACGATACGTAAATCGACTTTTACCATTTGTTGGATAAAGGGAATAACAAGAATAAAACCAGGCCCTTTCACTTTATAAAATCGTCCAAGTAAAAAAATCACCCCACGCTCATATTCTCGTAAAATTCTAAAAGCACTGAAAAAAAAGGCAATAAGTAAAAATATAATTGAGCCGGTGAATAATTCTGAATTATTAAATAGTGAAGTCATTATCTTGCTCCTTAGTTGTTGTGTTTATTGTGGGCGCTAAAACAAGGGTTAGGCCATTAATTGCTTGCACTTTTACTTGTTGACTTTTTTTTAAGGCCAGCGGACTACTAGCCGCCCAACGCTCGCCATTAAACAGCACATAACCCTTTTCAGTGAAGTCATTTTCCACCGTAACCCAAGCATTAATTATTTCTTCTTGGCCACTGACGATTTTATTTTTTCGTGCTCGGTAGATAAAACCCAAGGCAAAGACAATAAAGAGTGCAGAGACAAAAGCAAAACTGGCAATTAATGGCAGTGAAATTTTAAATTGCTCAAGCTTAGTGTCGAATAAAAATATCGAGCCTAAAACAAATGCGCCAATACCGCCGAGGCCAAAAATACCAAAGCTTGGTATCAGTGATTCCATCACCATGAGTGTTACGCCTAACAATAGCAGGGCAACACCCGCAAAATTCAGGGGTAATAACTGCAGGGCATATAAAGCGATAAGTAATGATATACCGCCGACAATGCCGGCTATGCCTACACCAGGACTATAGAATTCTAATAACAAACCATAAATACCCAGTAGCATTAAAATATAGGCAATATTAGGGTCGGTAATGGTGGCAATAAATTGGCTACGCCAGTCTGGTTTTTTGCTTAGTATTTCAGCGCCTTGTAAGGATAACTTAATGTTTTGCTGTTTTATCGCTACCCGCTGACCCTCTAGTTTATTTAATAACACTTGTGGCGACTGAGCGATTAAGGTGATGACATTTTCTTTTAGTGCTTCTTTCGCTGTTAATGTTGCCGCTTCTGTAACGGCTTTTTCAGCCCATAGTTCATTACGAGAACGTAATTGTGCGAGTGAACGAATATAGGCAATGGCATCATTTAATACCTTGTTCTCCATCGCAGAAGGTACGTTTTTTTGTGTTTTATCTTCTGCTGGTGGCGTCATTGGCCCCGTAATATTAACTGGTGTCGCAGCGCCCAGAGTGGTGGCGGGAGCCATGGCAGCAATATGACAAGCATAAAGTATGTAAGTACCTGCACTCGCTGCGCGTGCTCCTTGTGGATAAACTAAACAGGCGATTGGAATAGTAGAATTTAAAATACTCTTATTAATGTCACGTAGGCTAGCACTTAAGCCACCTGGAGTATCGAGTGTGATAATAATTAAAGGAATGTTATTGGCCATATTAGCGCTGTTTATTTCTCGCACTAAATAGTCACTGACGGCAGGCCCGATAGCACCTTTGATGGTCAATAGCGGCACAACTAAAGTGTTTGCGTTAATACTTATCTCTTGCTGAAGGCTATTGGCTACTGGCTTTAAATACGGTGTTTCTGCTGTTCCTAAGGCATGCATTGAGAGCAAAGCACAATATAAAACCAAGAATATTCTGCACAATTTACACATAACAGATTCCATTAATCACTGAATTATGAGTTTAGTTGTACTTGGTCAATATCTCTAACTTGTGTTGGGAAATGCTGATAAAGATCAGTAGCTCTTAGTTGTTAACGAAAAATACACCTTTATTCAAAGTGTTTTAATGCTTGAGCAATAATAAATGTTGCTTCATATCTTAATGTAGACTTTAGATAATAGCTTTATAATGAAATATTAGATTAAAGTTAGTATGCTAGTTGGTACAACTACAACTCCCTGATCTAAAATGAATATGACCTCTACTTTATATTATATTTATGACCCGATGTGCAGCTGGTGTTGGGGTTATGCACCTACTTGGCATCGACTGCAACAAGAACTTACGCCACATATTGATATTAGCTATGGGCTTGGTGGTTTAGCACAAGATTGCGATGAAATTATGCCAGACGAAATGCAAAATTTTTTACAGCAAACTTGGCGAAATATTTCTGAGCAACTTGGTACAGCATTTAATTTTGATTTTTGGCGCGATTGTCAGCCAAGGCGCTCTACCTTTCCGGCTTGTCGCGCTGCACTCATTGCAAGAGCTAGCAATAAAGAACAAAGCATGCTGACAGCTATTCAGCATGCTTATTATTTACAGGCCAAAAATCCATCTGATATCGATACCTTACATAAGTTAGCGATTGAAATTGGCTTGGGTGGCAATGATTTTTTGCAACAAATGAACAGTCAACAGCTTGATAAGGCTCTGAAAAAAGAAATTATCCAGATGAGTACGATGCCGATTAACGGTTTTCCTGCGTTAGTTTTAGTTAACAACCAAACGCTTATCAATATTCCCATTGATTATAAAGATTGGCGCAATAGTTATGCGTTAATAATGGCGAAACTTTAGTTTCAAAAATTTTAAAATTAACGGTTCAACTTTATATCACTAGAACCTCCCTAAAAGGATTAAGTCTTTCCTTATTATTTGCTCATTGTTTCCTTCTTGTAAAAAATAATACAATAATTTTCAGGGAGGAAAGAAGGAGGACGGCAGGAGAGATAAAAATGCTGACTTTTTAGCAGGTATTTAATGCTAGCCTTTATCGACTGACCAAATTTTAAATCAACTTGATGTAAATACAGTAAATAGCCGTTAATATACTGTTTTTTTGTAGTATGATGTGGTCATAAAAAAAGACTATTCTTTGCTTTTTAAAAGTAAAAATAACAGCAAAATAAGGCTTCCTATGACATACGCAGCAATTACCGGTTGGGGCAAATGCTTACCGCCTGCTATTCTTACCAATGATGATTTAGCAACGTTTTTAGAAACAGATGACCAATGGATAACTTCTCGCACAGGTATGAAAGAGCGAAGAATTTCTCATGTTACCGTCAGTGAGTTAGCCCATGTTGCCTGTGCGAGAGCATTAGCTGCTGCAGGTAAAACTGCCAAAGATGTTGAATTGATTGTTTTTGGCAGCACCACCTTTGATCAGATTTGTCCTAACGCAGCCTCGAACGTCCAGCGTTTACTAGGAGCTGAGAATGCCGCTTGTATCGACGTTAGTACCGCTTGTACTGGTGGCATGTATAGCTTAAGTGTTGCAACGTCTATGATAAAAAGTGGTGTGGTTAAATCAGCGCTGGTTATTGGAGCTGAGACCATCTCGCCCATTATGGACTGGAGTAATCGTGATGTTGCTGTCTTATTTGGTGACGGTGCAGCAGCGCTTTACTTGGAAGAAAGTGCAGAAGAAACTGGTGTTATAACGCAAGCTTTAGGTTGTTATGGCGAATCTCGAGATATTCTTGCTGTTGAAGGTTGGGGCATGAAATATGCTAATAAAGGACGTTTGCTTGGGCAGTCTAATTGGGCGTTTTTAGGTCCCGATATTTTTAAAAAAGCGGTTTCAGGTATGGCGCAGGCCTGTGAAAAAGCACTAGCACAAGCGCAACTTAGTGCTGACCAAATGGCCAGTGTTGTTCCTCATCAAGCAAATTTACGTATTATTGATACCCTAGTAAAACGTCTTAAAATGGACAAAGAAAAGGTATTTATCAACATTCATAAATATGGCAACATGTCAGCGGCAACCACCTTAGTGGCCTTTGTAGAAGCGATAGAAGAAGGCTTTATTGCAAAGCAATCTTATGTGTTACTTCCAGCTTTTGGTGGTGGTTTAACATGGAGCGCTCATGTGGTGAAATGGGGTGATAGAACACACGCATTATCAACAACCGATGTTGACTTACCTGAATGTAAGCAGTCTGGCTTGGAACTAGTTCAAGACATCATTGCTGGCAAATCTTTGTAAAAAATTAATTTTGTTTACAAGCCAACATTACTTTGAGTTGGCTTGTAGCTATAAATAAGGATACCTATGCGCTTTTTATCTCGTCGGTTAATTTTGCCTAATGATTTAAATTATGCCAATTCACTCTTTGGAGGCAGGGCATTAGCTTGGATTGATGAAGAAGCTGCTATATATGCTATTTGCCAACTAGAAACAAACTGTTTGGTTACTAAGCATATTGGCGCAATAAACTTTGAATCGTCGGCACAACAAGGTGACATTGTTGAGTTTGGTTTATCAACTAAAGCGGTTGGAAGGTCGTCGATTACCATTACATGTATTATGCGTAATAAGGTGACGAAAAAAACAATATGCTTGGCGGATGATATCGTTTTTGTTCAGGTCGATCCTGAATCCAAACAGCCGATCCCACATGGTAAAACCTTGGCTTCTTTAACTGAAGATTTGGAAAGTTAATATGTTTGGTTAATCTAAAAAGCCCTTAGTAACTGCTTTATAAATCATTAGAATGTATCACATCTACTGTCAACTCTACCTCGCTATTGAAGCGCTAAAACCTACCCTTATTTAGTGGTTTTGGTGTGGTAATACTAAATTAAGCACCAAACACAATAAGTGAAGTACATTGCAATATAGTGATGCAGGCGGTGTATTTATTTATTAGGTATTTATCTGATCAGATAGTTAGTTGTAGTTGTGTTTATTCAGTTTCATCAGTGAGAAATTGCTGATAGCTATCAACAGCAAAATATCGAATAGACTTTTTTAGCGTGACTTTTTTCGCAATAAGTTGATCATTTCGATATAATTTTACGACCTGCTTTTCACCATTTACATCACTTTGATAACCATGAAGTGGATTTTTTTGTAAGTTTTCAAATTCGGTTCTCATGATTAATTTCATATTAACACTTGATCCTTTTGGTCATGACCATAATCACCACCATCATAATTACCAATAGCAAAAACTTGTAGTTTAGAGTTTGTAGCTTAGAGTTTATTAATCTCTTTTTGTACGCTATAGCCTTCATCGGTGACAATTTTTTCTAGCACTTGCATACGTTCTTCAAGTGCTTGTACTTGTTTTGTCATCGCTACAGCTTGTTCATTACTTTGGCTGTTGTGGTCTAAGGTTTTGGCTTTAAATTCTAAATGTTTTTTGTACATGTCGAATATTACCCCAAAGCCAACTGAAATAAATACAATTAACACAACCATCGCTGTACCTGACATATGTTAAGTCTCCTCTACTTTGTAATTGAAATAAATAATATTTCAATTAAGCATAGCGTATAACGATGAGAAAAATGCTTAATCAATCAGTAAAAAGTCCACTGAGCTCTTGTTTAGCTAAATAATTATCCATGGTGGAACGCAAGAGTTTATAAAGTAATATTGAACCGTCAATCTCTTCTTTACGGTTGGTTAAACTCTCAATATTAAGCCCTAAAGGTACTTTGTAGGGTAATACCGCATCAAGTATCTGAACTAGTGTATTGCTGCAAATTCTAATTGATTCGTATAACGGCCGGTCAGCATTTAAAATGCGTAAACTTGTTGCTTCAGGAACACTGACACCTAACCATTCAATAAACGCTAAGGTTTTTTTACTACCACAAGGAGAGAAAGTTAAAATAATACGTTGTGGCTTTATACCTTGTTGCTGACATTCAATGGCATAGCGCGTCAACATATCAATGGTTGCTTGGGCATTGTAAATGGCTTGCGAGATAAAGAAATTGCAACCTTGCTGGTGTTTTTCAATTAATTTTACATGTTCGTTGCCTTTATTTGCATGGCGCTCAGCAATAGTAATACCACCAATAAAAAAGTTATTTTCATTGTTTACTAAGGTTTTATAGGCTTCCCCTAAAGGCAGACTAATATTATTTTGCTGTGAAGGGCTTCCAACCAGCACAATGTCGCGAATACCATATTCATGCCAGGCTTCATTAGCCCACTGATTAAAAGCATCCCCGTTTGATTGCACGACACTCTTGTAAGTAATCACCGGCCGGTTTGACTTTTGCTGTAAAAGTGAAGAGTAAAGTCGAGGATCATGCGTCGACTTAAAAGGAAAAGGCCGTGGTTTTGAGGTCCGTGAATCCTCATTTTGAATGTCATAAACAATTAAACCGTCAAAGTCGATGTCGCTTACACGCTCAAGTAGTTTATCGGCAATGGTTGATACTTGCTTAATGGGTGTATCACTTTTAGGCGGGGTTGTGCCGATAAAGTAGACACCACGATTAACGTCGTTATATCGTGCTCTTAACTCTGAACCGTTCTTCACTATCGTTACTTCTTATTTAAGGTAAGTTAATGGTCTTTAATAACAATTATCTTACCTTGTTGCATGATAAAAATCTGCGTTAGTCTAATAATAGTTTTATCAACATTATAGCTAATGTTGATAAGGCGTGGGTTTAGTACGTTCGATTCATTTTTTATATCGATGCGGCGATATCTATTTGATGAAGAATTTCATCTTTATCTTTTAATCTTTTGATATTGTTAAATAAGGTATCTGCTTGTGGGTATTGTAACTTTAAATAACGCAACCATTGTTTTAAACGACTTGAAAAATAAAAGCTCTTATTACCTTTTAAATCGAATTCACTATTACTTATTAACAACAAGCTTAGTTCAGACCAAGGCATAGGTTTTTCATCAAACTTAATCACATTGGCTAAGTTGGGTAGGGCTAATGCGCCACGCCCTAGCATTAGGTTGGGTGTTTGGCTCTGAGTTATGCAGTTAGCAGCATCACTTTTACTCCAAATTTCACCGTTAGCAAATATCTCAAGAGCGTATTTTTGTCTTATTTGACCAATAAAGTGCCAATAAGCAGGAGGTCGGTAGCCATCTTGCTTGGTGCGAGCATGAATGGTTAATTGGTCAACTCGAGCTGACTCGATGGCACTAACAATTTCATCTAGCTTGGAAGCATCGTTAAAGCCTAACCTAATTTTCGCTGATAAAGTTGCATCAAGGCCAATCGCGGCTCTCATTTTAGCCATTATTTGGTAGATTTTTTCTGGCTCGTTCAGCAAAACAGCACCGCCTTTACTTTTGTTAACAGTTTTAGCTGGGCAACCAAAATTAACATCAATACCGTGTGAGCCCATGTCTAATGCCCTGACCGCATTTTCAGCCATCCAATTGGGCTCTTGGCCGAGTAACTGAATTCTCAAAGGTGTACCACTTTGAGTTCTGCAGCCATTCTCTAGTTCAGGACACATTCTTCTAAAAACATGCTCAGGCATTAAGGCGTCAACTATACGAATAAATTCTGTTATACAAAAGTCATAATTATTTAGGGATGTTAGTGTCTTACGCATTAACTCATCGGCAACACCTTCCATAGGTGCTAGGATTATTTTTTTTACTTTGTTTTCTATTAGGGTATGCATACGTTATTAGCTGTAATATTTGAGGCGGTAGACGTTATTCAATGGTGTTTTATTAAATACCTTATGCTAAGAGCAAGCTGTGCTCTCAACAGGCAACCCACTTTAGCTGCCATTAATGTTGATTTACCCAAGGGTAATCATCTGGCAATAATAACATTAAGCGCACCATAACAACTAAAAATAAATAGCAGGCTACTTATTTATCTTCTATTTTTTTGAGTGTTGAAAATCACTCAAATCTAATGTGTTTTTGTGATAAAAAATCAAGTGAGCTTAGTCTATGCTTACGTAATTTTTTTTGACAAAAAGAGAATGATAATCAATCATGTTAACTACATTTTGCTACCAAAAGTGATTAATGCAGCAGTTAAATAGGTGAGTCTTTTACTTGTGGTTTCATTTAGATAAAGCTAATCTTAACGGTGTTGTAGATACAAAATTTCTTTAAATTAATATAAAAAAATTACAGCGCTTGAAATTTATTCACATCCAGTATGGTCTTTGTTAATAGCTATACCTAAGAGATGTAGTATCTAAATAAAAAATTAAAAGGAAAGTATAATGAAATTAATTAAAAAATCATCAATTGCGGCTTTATTAAGCTTATTTGTATTAACTGTTGCGGCAACCATGCCAGCGCAAGCAGAAACCAACCCATTTGCTGTGCAAAATGTCATGACTATAGTATCTGCTGACGGGCACGAGAATGGTAAGTGCGGCGAAGGCAAATGTGGTGAAGGTAAAGCCAAAGCTAAAACCGAAGGTAAGTGTGGCGAAGGCAAAGCTAAAACCGAAGGCAAGTGTGGTGAAGGCAAAGCTAAAACTGAAGGCAAGTGTGGCGAAAGTAAAATGAAGGCCAAAGCCAAAGGTAAATGTGGCGAAGGCAAATGTGGTGAAGGTAAGGCTACAAAAGCTAAAGAAGGTAAGTGTGGCGAATAAGCTCACTGCTTAGTAAATAAGTCTAACGCTTAGTCAATAAGCTTGATAGCATATTAGAAACCACTTCATTGAAGTGGTTTTTTAGTTTTAATGATTTAAGACCAATTAAAATGTTTAAGTATAAGGAAAGTCAATGAACAATAATATTGTGATTACCGGTGCGAATAGAGGCATAGGTTTAGCCATGTGTATGCACTTTAAGGCACAAGGAGATCGTGTCTTTGCGCTGTGTCGAAAAACTTCAGTTGAGTTAACCGCGCTTGATGTCAATATCATAGAAGATATCGATGTAACAAGTGATTTGGGTATAGCAAACATGGTCTCTGGATTAAAGCATCTCGACATTGATGTATTGGTGTGTAACGCGGGTATTTTAAGGGATGAAAGTTTAGCCAATCTCGATCTAAACACGATACGAGAGCAGTTCGAAGTCAATGCTCTAGCACCGCTAAGAGTGGTTGCTAGTTTGCAAAAGCAGCTTAACCAAGGGGCAAAAGTAGCACTTATTACCTCAAGAATGGGCTCTATTGCCGATAATGACTCAGGTGGTCGTTATGGTTACAGAATGTCCAAGGCGGCTTTAAATGCGGCTGCCATGTCGTTGAGTCATGACCTTGCCAGTAATAAAGTAGCTGTTGGTATATATCATCCTGGTTATGTCCAAACAGAGATGGTTAATTATGGTGGTGATATTAGCGCGAGTGATGCGGCTAAAAAGCTAGTTGCATTAATTAATCAATTAACCTTGGCACAAAGTGGTATTTTTAAACACTCCAATGGTAGTGTTTTGCCTTGGTAATTAAGCACAATATAAGCTCAACTGTTGGTAAACTGGTTAGTATTAAGCATATGAAAATTTGGCAAGCTGTTCTGGCTATTCCTACGGGAAAAGTCGCCTGCTATGGCCAAGTTGCTGATTTATCCGGTTTACCTGGCAGCGCTCGGTTAGTAGGAAAAGTGTTAGCTGCTTTGCCAATTAATGGCCAGTATGGGCAAACCGTGCCTTGGTATCGGGTGATTAATGCTCAAGGTAGAATTTCATTTGCAGCCGGTAGTGAGAATTTTGCTCGACAACGTGACTTACTACAAGCTGAGCAAGTGTTGGCTATAGGGGCGCGTATCAAATTAAAAGACTTTCAATAGCAACCTGATTTAGCAGAATTGTTGTTTGTTTTAGCGCATTAGCTATTGTCTACAATTAAAAGCAACTGAGTTAACTAATGAATCTAAGCTGCCTTATCGTGGTGAGTAATAAATGGCTACGAACGAACTGCAAGTGGCTTAAGAATAAATATCACCTTTAACGGCTATTTTTAAGAATCTAACCCCTGATGAGTGTCGTTTTCAGTGCCTGAGAGTTATCCCCCAGCCTCAGTAATTTAATGATGAAAAGGACCACTAGTTCTCTTGTTTTCGCTAGTGGATTTTTTCTTTGCGTTGGTATTATTAGCATTGCCTTTGTCGAGCCTGCTTTAACCTTTACTATATTTGGTTAAATTTTTCTGGGTAACTAAGTCAGTATGGCTAACGCCAAATTCTGCTTGGGCTAATTGCCACAATTTGTCATAAACAAAGTCGGCTTGCCAATATTTTTCAATATTGGGGATTTGCATTATTTTCTGCATAATCTCTTGCTGAATATCACCCAGTGCTAAGGCCTGAGAATAAGGCAGTAAGGGTGAAAAGGTCACCATAGTATACAGCGGAGTCCAAAGTGTAGGATGGCGTTGATGAAATTCTGCTTCTATTTTTTTCTGTAATAAAAACCTTGCCTGACCTGATAATTCACTCATTTCAACAAAATTTCGTTTCGCTAACTCACTAATAGCATCAGCATTTATTTTTCTAGCCACTTGATAAGCTGGAAAAATTTTTGACCAGTCTTGCTGATATTCAGTAATTAACTCGTCTAATACTCGACAATCTTCAAAACCACAATTCATGCCTTGACCATAAAAAGGCACCATGGCATGAGCTGCATCACCAATTAACGCGACAGTATTATTGATAACCCAAGGGTCAACATTAAGCAGAAATAATGAACTGGCGGTTTTATTGAGAAAGTTATCTATTGGATTTTCCATTAAAGGTAGTACATCAGCAAAATTTTTTGTAAAAAACGCAGCCACCTCAGCGCGGTTTGTTAACGAAGAAAATGAAACCTCACCTTCAGAGTCTAGAAATAAGGTGCAAGTGAAAGAGCCGTCAGGGTTGGGTAAGGCAATCAGCATAAAGGTTTTACGGGGCCAAATATGTAAGGCGTTTTTGGCTATTTTAAATGAACCATCATCATTGGCTGGAATGTTTAATTCCATATAGCTTTGTGGCATATAAGACTGGCTATAACTGAAATGTGGCGTGTCTTGTGCTAGGCGACGCACTTTTGAGAAAGCGCCATCGGCACCAAATAAAATATCTGCTGATATTTTTTCAAGGTTATGATCATGGCTAAAGCTAGCACTTGCATCGCTAAAATCAAGATCAACTAAGCGTTGTTCAAATCTAACGTTTATTAAGGGCTCTTGCTCAGCTAAATTAAGTAGCTGCTCATTAATACCCGAACGAGAAACTGACCAAATAGCTTGGTCTTCTTGACCATATGCTTGTTCGGTAATCGTACCATCAATGGCATGCATTACACGCTTATGCATAGCAATGGCATGCTGTTTAATCTCTGCTTCAATACCAACAGCTGCTAATGCCAGCCACCCCCGATCAGACAAAGCAATGTTAATCGACTTACCCTGATAAATATTATGGTTACGCGAGTCAGGTCGCGATTCAAATAAATTAACGGCATAACCATGTCGAGCTAAAAGTATGGCAAGTAAAGTACCAACTGGGCCTGCACCGGCAATGGTTATTTTCTCTTTGACTGACATTAGATGAATTCCTTGAATATTCTGACCAAATGATAAATATCTTGAAAACTATTGTATAACGACAGGGGCGCAACACAAATAACAATAGGTGTGCGTCCATCAGTGCTATCACTCAACCGCGAAAGTGGTTAACTTGGGTATTTTCAATGTGTCTTTATTGTACAAAAAAGCCGGCCATAGCACCTGAACTGCTGTTGAGGTATTTACCCTTGTATCAGCAGGCAACATCGACTTGCCATTTATTCAATGATAACTCAATATTGTTGGCAGCATGAGTTATCATTGAATTTAACTTTCAGCACAATAAACAATTTAATATCAGCAACTTTTTTTATAAAAAAACTAGATTATTTCTTCTGGCGTTAGGTTGAGTTTTTGCAGGTTAATTAAGCTTTAATTGTTGTTAAAAAAATCTTATCCCCGAGGCTCATAAATCAAGAAGTAAACAAAGGTGTTATTAAACGCATATTCGTTAAGCGAAAGGGTGGTTAAAGACTCGATATGTCTGAGCTTTGTACAGCCAGTTGTCGCTTTAATTACCAACAATAATAAGATGATAATTAAACATAAATGGCTAGAGATTAAGGTCGCCTGTCGTCGAATCTAGGCAGATTAGCGAAAACAGCAAGACATTGATAATTAGCCTAGGTACATTAAGTTACATACCCGTTCCGTTTGTTATAACAATCAAGTCATTAATATTCTAAAGTGATTTGTTATAAAAATGGGATGATATTCGGCCAATCTATGGAGTTGAAAATGAAGCGTAAAACACTAGCAATCTTAATTGCGTCAGCACTCACAATCTCGTCTTTTGCGACGACTAACGTTTTAGCCTTTGAACAAGATATGGCTAACGATATTGCAAAAGATTATCAACAGCACTTAGCACCGTTATGGGATCATTTTCATCGTAATCCTGAATTATCATTAATGGAAACTAAAACAGCAAAACGTTTAGCGCAAGAATTGAGTGCTGTTGGTTATGAGGTTACTCAAGGTGTTGGTGGCACAGGTATTGTCGCGATAATGAAAAATGGCGAAGGCCCCATGGTCATGGTACGAGCCGATATGGACGGCTTGCCGGTAGTTGAGCAATCAGGCTTAGCTAATGCCTCAACCGTTAAAATGCAGAATTGGCATGACGAAACTGTTGGTGTTATGCACGCTTGTGGTCATGATGTTCATATGACAAGCCTAGTGGGAACTGGCCGCTATATGGCTGAAAATAAAGATAAATGGTCTGGCACTTTAATGCTTATAGGGCAACCTGCAGAAGAAAAGGGTCCAGGAGCGTCTGCGATGATGGCAGATAATTTATGGCAGCGTTTTGGTCAACCTGATTATGCTTTTGCTTTTCATGTTACCGCTAATTCAGAAGCGGGTAAGATAATTATAGATGAAGGCTCACCTTATGCTGGTGCGGATACGGTTGATATTACGGTACATGGTATTGGTGCTCATGGTGCTTCACCACATCAAGGTAAAGATCCTGTCGTGATTGGTGCTCAAATTGTCAATAACTTACAAACGATTATTAGTCGTGAGTTAGCGCCACGTTATGCGGGTGTTATCACAGTTGGTTCATTTCATGCTGGTACTAAGCATAATATTATTTCAGATAAAGCTAAGTTGCAGTTAACAGTACGCAGTTTAACACCAGAGGTACGTGAGCAGTTACTATCAGCAATTAAGCGCATTGCTATTGGTACAGCACGTACTGCAGGTGTGCCAGAAGATAAATTACCAGAAGTAGTGGTCAGTGAATTCGCTTATCCACCAACCTTTAATGATAAAAAATTGGCTAAGCGTTTGAAAAATTTATTAAATGAAAAAATGGGTGCTGACGCGCTATTAGAACCAGCAGAAACAGGGATGGGCGCAGAAGATTTTGGCTTTTTTACCACACAGCCTTATATTCCTAGTGTTTATTTTAAAGTCGGCGGCACGCCAAAAGCTGATTTTGCGCGCGCACAAGCTGGTGGCGCAGCTGTACCAAGTCATCATAGCCCGCAATTTAAAATAACCCCTGAGCCCGCAATTAAATCAGGTGTTGAAGCTACGGTACATGCGCTACTTGATGTTATGGCGAAATAACAAGCCTAGCCTTTAACTTGTCTTTATTGTGATACTGAAAAGTAAATGGTTCAGTATCACAATAAATTTAATCGTTAGCGCGGATTATATTGATATCGCTTTAGTGATAATCAAATAGCAACAACCTTTGTGCTGAGTCATGTTTGCTAACATTATGTAATACAAAGTTGACTAATTATCTGTTCATTTTTAAGGGACAAAATGAACAATACCGTGTGATAAAATTTATAAGTAGCATAACGACTGACTAAATTTGACACCTGGTATTTATCCATTTTTCTCATGAAAAAAGAGGTTAATTAAATAGCTATAAGTTGATGCTAAAAACAGCTAAAGCTGTGAATTTTGACATCTGAAATTAAACGTTTACAGAGTTTACTTGTGCCTTTCAATATCGAACAGTAGATTAATGCAGACCCTATCGGCGACTACACTATTAAAGATGTGATTAGTGTATTTAATTTCAAGAGCAAGGGGGGGGTATAGTTGAGTTATTGCTGTCTTAATTTTTATATCATTAACTTCTAATAATATAATTTTTATTTTACTCTTGTTAGTTGATGGGAGCTAATATTTTATATTGGTTCCCATCATGCTATCGCTTGAAAAGTGCTAGCCAGAATGCTCACTTGTTGTCGTTTTTATTGGTTGAACTGTTTGACTCATTGACCTTAACTTGGTTAATGCCGTGTCGTAATCTGGGTGTTGAGAAATATTGCCGACTAATTCTTTGTAAGCGATTTTTCCATCGACATCAATAATGAAAATAGCGCGTGTTAATAAGCCCATATCTTTAATAAGTAAACCATAATTATGACCGAAATTTCGCCAGACAGCATCAGATAACACTTTGATGTTTTTTACTTTTTCAGCTTTACAAAAACGTTTTTGAGCAAAAGGTAAATCATTGCTAATTGTTAACAGAACCACGTTTTCGGGTAAATTTGCTACTTCGTCATTAAAACGCTTAGTTTGAATAGAACAAACACCGGTATCTAAACTCGGTACAACTGAAATTAACACAGGTTTATGCTTAAATTCAGCTAAGGTAATGGGTGAAAAGGACTGAGTTACTACCTTAAAGTCAGGTGCTTGATCTCCTACTTTTACTTGATTGCCAAGTAAGGTAACGTACTTATTACCTGCCATGACTAAATTAGTCGTTTCTGTTAGTTCAGGTACAGAAATATCAGCGCTGGCTGAAGAGAAAAATACTGAGCTAAGTAAGGCAATTGCCGTTAATTTAAAAATATTCATAATTTCGATATTTACTTAAGGTAAACTAGAATTCAAGCTTACCTTTTTGTAAGAAAAAAGTGTATAAAGAATGCGAATTAATCGTGTTTTATTTTAAAAAAACCACTACTAAATATCATAGCATGAGTATGTACTAATCTTTTATTACTGAATATATCTTGCTGAAAATGTCACTTGAGTTATCTTTTGCTATCCCAACCTAGGGTTTTTCTGTTATGCCAACTTCTTTACTTATTTGTGATGACTCTACTATGGCGCGAAAACAAGTTGCGCGCTCACTTCCTGATGGTTGGGATGTTGATGTAACACTTGTCAGTAAAGGTGTTGAAGCCATAGCGGCAATTAAGGCAGGTAAAGGTGATATCTTATTACTTGATTTGAATATGCCAGAAATGGACGGCTATCAAGTACTAGAAACCATATTGAAACAAGACCTGCCAACCCTTACTATTGTTATATCAGGTGATATTCAACCTGATGCATATCAAAGAGTAAAGGGTTTAGGTGCATTAGGTTTTATTACAAAACCGATTGATAAAAGTAAACTTACTGAAGTATTGAGTGCTTATGGGGTTTTCAGTAAAGCAGAACTCATCATTGCTGAAAATGAAACAGCTAAACTGATAAATCAATCAACCGGACCGGTAAAAAGCGCATCAGTGAGAAAGCCTGCTGTGGCAGCAACACAGCAATCCATTACTAAAGTTGATAGTGAAATGCTTGATTGTTATCAAGAAATCACTAATGTAGCTATGGGGCAGGCAGGTAATTTACTCGCTCGTTTACTGGATGTTGTTGTTGTTTTACCCATTCCTAACGTTAATTTAATTGAAGTCAGTGAGTTAACCATGGCGCTTTCGGACGTTGAGAACAAAGATGAAACCTCAGGTATCTGTCAAGGTTTTATTGGTGCTGGCATCTCAGGCGAAGCACTTTTAATTCTTAATGACTCAAGCTTTAAAGACATTGCTTCTTTGATGAAATATGAACATAAATTAGATAAAAATATTGAGTTAGAGTTGTTAATGGACATGACTAACTTACTTATTGGTGCGTGTTTAAGTGGTATTGCAGAACAACTTGATATGTCCTTTAGTCAGGGCCATCCGGTCGTGTTAGGTCAACATAGGAAAATTTCTGAATTAATTGCGACAAATACTAATAAATGGAAGAAAACGCTCGCGATTGAAATTAGTTATAGTATCGAAAACTACCCTATTAAATTCGACCTACTGTTGCTCTTTACTGAACAATCGTTAGCCGTACTTAATCATAAAATAGCTTACTTGTTGGATTAATCATGTCATTACAAACTGAACAGTTGAACGAATTACATTGGATGATGGAAGTACTTCATACCATTGACGTTGGCCTGGTGGTACTTAATCGTGATTACACCATTCAAATTTGGAATGGTTTTATGGAAAACCACAGTGGCTTATTGCCGCGTGAAGTCAAAGGTAAGTTACTCTTTGATCTTTTTGACGAAATACCTCAAGACTGGTTTCGTCGTAAAGCGGAATCAGTTTTTTTATTAAAAAACAAAGCGTTTACCATTTGGGAGCAACGCCCTTATGTGTTCAAATTTAACAATTATCGCCCTATTACCGGTACTGCTGAGTTTATGTACCAAAATACAACTTTTATTCCTTTAAAGTCGACTAGGGGTGACGTTTCTCATTTATGTTTATTAGTTTACGACGTAACGGATAATGCCACCCAGAAAAAAGAATTGAAAAAAGCCAATGCGGATTTAGCTATCTTGAGCCAAACCGACGGCTTAACACAATTGTTTAATCGCAATCATTGGCAGCAATGTATAGCCGCGGAGTTTAAGCGCTATATGCGCAACCAACATACTAGTTGCTTAGTTATGTTAGACATAGATCACTTTAAGGATGTTAACGATAACTATGGTCATTTAGTGGGTGATGATGTGATTCGCCATTTAGCTAAATTGATCCGTGAACAAGCACGAGAAACTGATATTTCAGCGCGCTATGGCGGTGAAGAGTTTATTGTTTTATTGGCGGATACTCATGCAGAAGGTGGGCTAATATTTGCTGAGCGGCTGCGTAAAACAGTAGAAGAGTCAGTGGTTATTTATAATGACATTGAGATTCGATATACTATTAGCTTGGGGGTTGCGCAAGTTCAACCAAACTATAGTTCAGAAACACAGTGGCTTGAGCATGCCGATAATGCTTTATATCAATCTAAAGATAATGGCCGTAATAAAGCGATGATTTATCAAGAATAATGCTATAGCTAGTATTATGATGATAAAAAAAGCCCATTAGGGCTTTTTTTATCTTGGTGAAAGTACTAATGCTTTAGTTATTAAAAGCGTATTATAGTCGCTTAAAAATACCATAAGTTATATTAGGTTTTCTTTAGTGCAATTAATCTATGTAGCCCCTGCGCAATAATGATCGCTAATAGCACACCACCGGCGTTAGCCGCCATATCTAACCACTCACCATAGCGATTAACGTGTGGCTGAATCAATTCAATTAAGCCACTCCAGGTAATGAATAACAAGGCAAAGGCTAACCAATACTTAGGCCGACGTAGTGCAGCAGGTAACATTAAAGCGCAATAGGCAATAAAGTGGTGGGTTTTATCACTGCCAGGTACGCTGGGTAAATGCTGAGCAGGGTAGAGCGAAGCAACCGTTATTAGTACTAAGATCACGATGGTTATACCCAGCCAAAACTGCTTAATAAAGTTTGTTATTGTGATAATAGCCACTATTTTTGATAGACCAAATTGCCATTTACCCAAGTTTCATCCACCGATATTTGCCAGATATTTTGCTCAGGCATGGTAAATAAATTATTGTCGAGTAAAACAAAATCAGCTTTCTTGCCTTTGGTTAAGCTGCCAATGATGTTTTCTTGATGGCCAGCATAGGCAGCATCTAAGGTAAAACTTCTAAAAGCTTCTAGCGGTGTCATTTTCTGATCAGCAAACCAACCACCTTCAGGACTATTGGTATGATCTTGACGAGTAATTGAGGCATGTAGACCAAAAAATGGATTGGGTGATTCAACTGGAAAATCAGAACCAGCCGCAATCATTACCTCAGCATCGAGTAACTTTCTCCAGGCATAGGCGCCTAACATTCTGCTTGACCCAAGTCGGTTTTGTGCCATATTTTTATCACTGGTCGCGTGGGTTGCTTGCATGGCAGCAATAAGATCTAGCGCTGCAAAACGTGGTATATCTTCAAGTCGTAATACTTGTGCGTGTTCAACACGGTGACGTAATGCTTTGGTATTAGTTGTTTTGATCTGTTTTTCGTAGGTATCAAGTACCAGTTTATTCGCATTGTCACCAATGGCATGACTATTGACTTGATAGCCTTGGCGCATTGAAGTATTAACTAAATTTTCAAATTCTTTTGGGGTATTTAGCAGTAAGCCTTTATGACCTGGGTGGTCAGAATAATCTTCAATTAATGCCGCACCGCGACTGCCTAAGGCACCATCGGTTTGAATTTTAACGCTATTAAAGGTTAACATATCGTCTTTACTGCGATATTGACCGTTAGCTAAAGTTTGTTGCCACTTAGCCGACGGTAAATACAACATAGCATTAACGCGAATACTCATCGCTTGTTCTTGGCTGAGTTCTTTAAAAGCATTAAGGTTATCCGTGTCAATACCAGCGTCATGCACGCTAGTAAGGCCATAACTGGCAAGCGAGTCCATCGCCTTGACCAATACTTGTTTTTGCTGCTTGATGGTTAAAGGCGCAATACTGTCATTAATGAGTGCCATGGCATTATCGATAAAAACCCCTGTAGGTAGGCCATTCTTATCTTTAATAATCTCACCGCCTTCTGGTGATACTGTATCTTTTGTGATGCCCGCCAGCGCCATCGCTTTGGAATTTGCCCAGCCGGCATGACCATCAACACGTTCAAGCCAGACCGGTTGCTCGATAAAGTGCTTGTCTAAACTCTCTGCATTAGGGAAGGCATTGCTTGGCCATTGGGTTTGGTTCCAGCCACGACCTTGTATCCATGTCAGCCCTGCGTTGGCTTTGGCGTATGCTAAGGTCTTATTAACAGCGTCTTGCTCTGAAGCAGAGTTGACTAAATCTGCGCGTAATAGGCTTAAACCGTAGTTTAAAATGTGCCCATGTGAATCAATCAAACCTGGGATTAAGGTTTTTCCTTTACCATCAATCACGGTGAAATTTTTTGTGCTTGGTAGCGTGTCTGTTGCTGAATATATTTTATCGATTTTGTCATCAGTAAATGCAATAGCAGCGAAGCTTTCTAGCTCGCTGCCCGTTATGGTATAGCCTTGAATATTGGTAATTAACGTAGTTTTTGCCAACACTAGGGCTGGGCTCAATGTTGCGATGAGTATTGCCGATTTTATTGAGGTGGATAGTCTAATCATTGTATTCCCTTAATGTACCTTTTTATTATCACTAAATACTAACATGAAAAATAATGAAAACTTTAGCTGTTTTATCTATGGAGACCGAGCTTTTTAGGAGAAAAATGCCTAAAGGCTCTGAAAGGATAATAAGATAAAATCATAACCTTAGTTTAGGTTTTAAGTCGCTAGCACTATTGACGATTAACTTTTTTTGCTTGTGGTAGGGCTTATTAACACCTTTTTTTTGTTATAAAAGTCTGCGTCATAAGCACGGCTGTTAAGGTTTTATGATTTGGCTCTATATTGCAGACGGCGTATAACCGCTAGTAATAAAAGTAATAAAGGAATAACAAAGTCGATAACACGCGTGTAGCGCGCATAAGGTGTTAGTCCAGTTACTAAAGCTATTTGGCTGCTCAGTACGGCTTGTTCAAATTGTGGGATTTTTTTAAGAATATGACCTTGATGGTCAATAACAGCGGTAATGCCATTGTTGGTTGCCCGCAAGAAAGGTCGGCCAAACTCCAGCGCACGCATTCTAACAATTTCTAAGTGTTGGTGTGGGCCATGTGAATCACCAAACCAAGCATCATTACTCACGGTTAAGAGTAAATCAGTTTGGTTAGAAAAATTAGCGCTAAGTTGCTCTGCAAAAGCGACTTCAAAGCAGATCAGTGGCAGTAAGTAATAACCATTAGCAACCAGGTTTTTTTGCACATATTCACCACGACTAAAAGACGACATCGGCAAATTAAAAATCGCCGCTAGTGGTCTTAACCAATCAGCAAAGGGCACAAATTCACCTATGGGCAGTAAGTGATGCTTGGCATAACGATTCTGATTGTTATATTGATAACTTCCTTGACTGTCACTCTGTAATTTTTTACCCAGTACGATTAAATTATTGTAATAGTTTCTGCTATTGATGTTGTAATCAATAATACCGGAAATAATAGCGCTATTATTCAATAAGGCTGATTTTTGTGCTATCTGTAAGAAATCTTGCGCTTGGTCATTTGGCTCTATTGCGGTGATGGCTGATTCTGGCCAAATAACAATATCAGCAGGATAATTTTTCCGGGTTAGATCTAAGTAGGTTAACATGGTTGGCCAAGTTAACTCTGGCGACCATTTTACTGCTTGTTCGATATTGCCTTGTACCATCACAGTGTTAACAGACTGACCCGTTGCTGACACCCAAACTTTATTCTGTAAGGCTAAGCTTGCAACACTAATGGCGATAAGTAAGGCAAGATGTCGCCAAGGTTTACGCTGTTTAACAATATAAACTATGGCAATGCCGAGGGTAATCACTAGGGCGCTGATACCTTTCTCACCAATGATAGGGGCAAACACAGCCAAAGGACTGTCAATCTGACTATAACCTAAAGTTAACCAAGGGAAGCCAGTGAGTAATACGCCACGTAAGAACTCGGCAAGTAGCCAAAAGGGTAATAAAAGCCAAAGATTAAGTTTTTGTTGATAGGAAAAGCGGGCAGCTAAATAGCAGGCAAGGGCGAGAAATAGCGCTAAATATACACACAGCGCCACCATTAATAATATCGACACAATTAGCGGTAAACCACCAAACTGGTCGATACTGACATGTACCCAACTGATGCCAGCAGAAAACCAACCAAAGGCAAAAATAAAACCTTGTTTGGCTGCCGATCTAGCAGATTTGCCTTGTAGCGAATATAGCCAAGTGGGTAATAGTATCGCCATTAGCCAATAATAAGAAAATGGTGCATAGCACAAGACTAATGCAAGCCCCAGCAAAAAACTGAGGCTATTGTCTTTATTAATGATTTTGTTGTGAATTCGTCTAAAGAATTTATTTAGCATAAAGTGTTAATCAGCTACTTTACCTGCAACTACATGCTCTTTTGGTACGGTAATTTGCAAGGTTTGAATACGACGGTTGTCGGCAGCCGTGACTTTAAATATAACTTTATTGATAGTGGTTTTTTCACCTTTTTTCGGCATATGACCAAAGTGTTGTGTGACAATACCCCCTATGGTATCGGCATCACGTTCATTAAATTGAAAATTAAAGTAATTATTAAAGTCGTTAAGATCGGTAAGTGACTTTACTTGATAAACTTGGCCAGCAAGATATTTAATATCTTCTTCCATGGCATCATCGGTTTCGTCTTCAATTTCACCGACGATCAACTCTAGAATATCTTCAATAGTCACCACACCTGAAACACCACCGTATTCATCAACGACAATCGCCATATGATAACGCTGTTGGCGAAACTCTTTTAATAGTGGATCAACTTTTTTACTCTCAGGAACAATAATGGCTGGACGAATAATTTGTGCAATCGTGAATGCTTCATCGAATTGGCTAAAGCCGTAAGCGAGTAAATCCTTCGCTAATAAGATGCCTTCAACGTCGTCAATATCATCATTAATCACGGGAAATCTTGAATGTCCAGAATCCACTATAATGGCGAGTGATTTCTCTAGCGGATCATTAATATCTAAAGTGATCATTTGTGAGCGAGGGATCATAATATCACGTACTCGCATATCAGATACTTCGAGTACGCCTTCGATCATTTGCTTGATTTCAGGGTTGATGAATTCATGGTTTTCAGCATCATTTAATGCATTGACTAGTTGCTCTTTGCTTCTCGGTTCTCCAGTAAATATTTGCATAATTTTAGTCAAAATTGACTTATTTGAAGAACCGTTACTAGAGTGGGGTTGGTCGTCGCTCATAGAGCCTTTTTAATTCCTTGTTAGTTGAATTTAGTACTATTTAACTGTCCGACTAGTCTGTAACCGATCGTAGTTAATTTCAAGTACTAAATTGTTGCTTATTCTCTTCAGTAACTATTTTATTGAGAGAGATCAAATAATGCTTTGATATTTATACTAAGCGAATTCATCAATGAGCCCGCTACTGTATTTCATAAGGTGCAGCAATGCCCAAACCGGTAATTATTTTTGTTTCAAGTGCTTCCATTTCTTCTGCTTCATCATCGTCAATATGATCAAAGCCTAATAAATGTAAGCAGCCATGTACAACCATATGCGCCCAATGGGCATTGATAGATTTGTTTTGTTCTGCGGCTTCTTGCTCAACAACATCAACGCAAATAATAAGATCACCTAATAAATCCAGTTCAATGCCATCAGGTACTTCAAATGGAAATGATAAAACATTGGTGGCTTTGTCTTTGCCTCGATATTGATGATTAAGCTGACGGCCTTCATCACTATTGACCAATCTAATGGTAAGTTCAAATGATTTTTCATATGGCGCTAGCGCGGCCTCAGTCCAACATTGAAAGTCACTGAGTTTAGGTACCGCCTTATCACCACAAGCCAATTGTAAATCGACGATAATATTCGCCGTGTTATTCGCCATGTTTGCTTTCGCTTTTAGCGGCTAAGGCTTCTGATTTTTGCTGTTGTTCGCGCGCTTGTTGTTTTTCTGCTTTTAAGCGTTGCTCTTTTTGTTCAAACGCTTCATAAGCTTCAACTATATGACCGACAACAGGGTGGCGTACCACATCTTTTGCTTGAAAGAAGTTAAAACTAACTCCAGGTATATCCACTAATACTTCAATAGCATGACGTAAGCCAGATTTTTGTCCGCGTGGTAAATCTACTTGAGTTATGTCACCTGTGATCACGGCGCGTGAGTTAAAGCCGATACGGGTTAAGAACATTTTCATTTGTTCTACGGTAGTATTTTGACTTTCATCAAGAATAATAAAGGCATCATTTAATGTTCTACCGCGCATGTAGGCCAATGGAGCCACTTCGATAACATTACGCTCAATCAGCTTTTCAACTTTCTCAAAACCAAGCATTTCAAATAGCGCATCGTATAACGGACGTAGATATGGGTCGACTTTTTGCGATAAATCACCGGGTAAAAACCCGAGCTTTTCACCCGCTTCTACGGCTGGGCGAGTCAGTAATATGCGTCTGACTTCTTGACGCTCTAAAGCATCAACAGCACAGGCCACCGCTAGGTACGTTTTACCTGTACCGGCAACACCAACACCAAAGCTGATATCATTGGTAATAACATTTTGGACATAACTTTGCTGGCTTTCGTTACGTGGCTTGACCATGCCACGTTTGGTTTTTATGGTCACCATATCGTCGTATTTAGCATCAAGCTTGCTTGGTGTGGCTTCTAACACTCCGGCTTCTACAATGGCTAAGTGCAGAATTTTAGCGGTAATTGCCTTTGATTTACCTTTAACGGTTTCAGTTTCAAGGTAAAGATTGATCAAAACTTGCTTCACAGCTTCTGCATTGACACTTTTACCGGTAACTTTAAACTCATGGCTTCTGTAGCTGATCTCAACGCCCATTCGACGTTCTATTGTCTTAAGGTTGTCGTCTATAGCGCCACACAAATTGGCCAGACGATTATTATCGGCTGGAGATAGTTCAAAAGTTATACTGGTGTTTTTACTCAATTGCTGCTCCCAAGTTTTTGAAGTAAGATGTTAAAAGGGCAAATAATGATTTGCCCTTAATATTTACTTTTATGAATAATAATGGCTTAAGGCGTAAAGGTGGCTACCCCTAACTCATTCACTAGATTTTTTTCTGCTTGGTGATGGTTGTTAGCCAAAATGTCAGCGGGCGAATGGGCGATACGTAAACCCATCTCACTTTCTTGGCGAATCAATTCACCACGTAACGAGTTGGCATAAACATCCGTAATTTTGACATCAACAAATTGGCCAATAACGGTATGTGGAGCAACAAAGTTCACGATACGATTGTTTTCTGTTCGGCCACGCAATTCCATTGGATTTTTCTTTGACGGACCTTCAACTAGAATACGTTGCTCGGTATCAAGCATATGACGTGCAATTTGAAGTGCTTGTTGACTAATACGGTCTTGCAATATTTGCAAACGTTGCTTTTTAGTTTCATCACTAATGTCATCAACCATATCGGCCGCAGGCGTACCTGGGCGAGCACTGTAAATAAAGCTGAAACTTAAATCAAAATCTACTGCTTTAATTAAGTTCATAGTAGCTTCAAAATCAGCATCAGTTTCACCTGGAAAACCAATAATAAAGTCAGATGACATGCAAATATCAGGTCGAACTTTTTTCAATTTACGGATTTGAGACTTGTACTCTAAAGCGGTATGGCCACGCTTCATTTGCGTTAATATGCGGTCTGAACCACTTTGCACGGGTAAATGTAAATGACTAACAAGCTCAGGCACATCAGCGTAAACATCAATAATGTCATCAGTAAATTCGATTGGATGTGATGTGGTATAGCGAATACGGTCAATACCGTCAATGGTAGCGACTAGACGTAACAGTTCAGAAAAACGACAAATACTACCATCATGCGAATCGCCGCGATAACCGTTAACATTCTGGCCAAGTAAATTGACTTCGCGTACACCTTGTTCGGCAAGTTGAGCAATTTCATATAAGACATCATCAAGCGGACGACTGACTTCTTCACCACGGGTATAAGGTACTACACAGAAGGTACAATATTTACTACAACCTTCCATAATAGAAACAAAGGCAGTAGCGCCATCAGCTTTTGGCTCAGGTAAACGGTCAAATTTTTCAATCTCTGGAAAGCTCACATCAACAACATGACCTTTGTTACCGGTAACTTTTTGGATCATTTCAGGTAAACGGTGCAAGGTTTGTGGACCAAAGACCATATCAACATATGGGGCACGTTGACGAATAGCATCGCCTTCTTGTGAAGCAACACAACCACCAACACCTATGATTAAATCAGGATTTTTTACTTTGAGATTTTTCCAGCGACCTAACTGATGAAACACTTTTTCTTGTGCTTTTTCACGGATAGAGCAGGTGTTAAGTAATATAACATCAGCATCTTCTGCTGCTTCGGCTAATTCAAAGCCATGGGTAGAGTCTAAAAGTTCAGCCATTTTCTGCGAGTCATACTCGTTCATTTGACAGCCCCAAGTTTTGATATATAGCTTTTTACTCATTGATTCGCGCCTAATCTTTTCTATGAATTGATTCTAGTTTTTGCTAGAGAATTTAAGGAGGCACATTTTACTCTTTCTTTGCCTATGATGCTAGCTTAGAAATATCTTGGTTAAAAATAGTTTTAATTTTTTAGTTTAGCGATGTTAATCATCTAAATTTTAAAGCGCTTAGTTTGACCTTTAAGCACGTGTTTGTGCGTTTTTTGCTAGTGTTTACTTGAGTTTTACCCGTTTCACTCATCTGAGGGTCTACTTTATCTGCGGGTAAAACGACCAAATAAATAATCGAGTCGTGAGTTACGAATACAAGCTTAAATAATTAGAAAATGAGTGATATAGGTATTGTTGCATCATCGGGCACATAAACATCGAATTAATATATCAGGTTGGGTAGAATAACCTAACGTTCATAAAGTTGTAAAAATCATGATGAATCAGTTTGATTGTGTTGTTGTTGGTGGTGGCATGGTAGGTGCGGCAAGTGCTTTATCACTGGCTGAGTTAGGATTAAGTGTGGCCATTATTGAAAAAAGTGTGCCAGAAAATTTTTCTTTTGAACAAGCCTTTGACTTGAGGGTTTCAGCGATTTCCTTAGCCTCAGAGCAATTGTTAAAGCAATTAAGTGCTTGGCAGCAATTGGAAAAATGGCGAGTGTGCCCCTATAAACGCCTTGGCGTATGGGAGATTGAGCGCAGCTACACCGAGTTTAATGCCAAAGATATTGAGCAAACGCATTTAGGCCACATTGTTGAAAATAGGTTAATACAACTTTCTTTATGGCAACAAATGCAGCAACACAGCAATATTACTTTGTTGTGTCCTGAAACCTTAATTAAACTTGAGCAAAGCCCAACAGACGTTGAGCTAACTTTATCGTCAGGCACGATAAAGGCTAAAGTAGTTATTGGTGCCGATGGTCCGAGTTCTTATGTCCGTAAACTGGTGAATATTGGCACCACAGGTTGGGACTATGCCCAATCTGCTCTGTTAATCAATGTCGAGACAGAAAAGCCACAACAAGATATAACTTGGCAACAGTTTTTTCAAACAGGCCCCATTGCCATGCTCCCTATGTCAGGGAACTGTGCCTCATTGGTTTGGTATCATAATAAAGATGAAATAAAGCGCTTATCAGCATTATCCCATGACACTCTAGCGCAAGAGATAATGCAGCACTTTCCAAAGTGTTTAGGAAAAGTAGCTATCATTAATAAAGCGTCATTTCCCCTGACACGGCGACATGCGAATCAATATCAGAAAGGCCGAGTGCTGTTAATAGGCGACGCGGCACACACGATTAATCCTATGGCAGGACAAGGGGTTAATTTAGGCTTTAAAGATGTTAAAGCCTTACAGCATGTTATTGCAAAAGCTATCGGTAACGGCGAGTTATGGCATCAACCAGAAGTTTTATCGCGTTATCAACAAAAAAGAAGAACGGACAATTTATTAATGATGACTACGATGGATGCATTGTATTTGTCATTTGGCCATGTATCCCCTTTAGTCAAGCTTGCCCGAAATGCTGGCTTAATGATGGTAAATAAAGTGCCAAACTTGAAAAATAAAGCCTTAGCTTATGCTTGTGGTTTATAGCGTTAATTTAATATCTTGTATCCGTTTCTTTAGTTACCTGCTCTACTTTATTCACAGGGAAAACGGCCAAAGACAAGGCATTTCTTTTAATAATGCCTTGTTCAGGACAATAGGCGCCTGCAAGGTTTAATAAACGAATTCATGCAGCGATAGTGATTAAATAAATAACACAGTAGTGCATTTTTTAATGAGGAGAAATGAGCAGTATATTAGCAAGCGTATATATTTTGAAAGTGAGCCAAAAGTGAAAAATCAGCTTAGATGTAAAGTTAAAGCGTATTTTTTATGCGGAACAATAACAGGTGTATAGGTAGTGTTATAGGCGTGATTTTAATTGTGACTACTGTAGAGAAGAGGATATAAAAATTGACAGGTAGAATTGGTGCGGAAGGAGAGACTCGAACTCTCACATCTTGCGATACTGGAACCTAAATCCAGCGCGTCTACCAATTCCGCCACTCCCGCATATTCAGGTAGTAATCTCAATAAATTGAAATTATAAAACAGTTAACATAAAAGAAAGTGGCTGGGGTATGAGGATTTGAACCTCAGAATGACGGGATCAAAACCCGCTGCCTTACCGCTTGGCTATACCCCAACTGGATACTTTTAGATTTAAGTGAGAAACATTGACGAACTTTCAAATAACGTAAAAGAAAGTGGCTGGGGTATGAGGATTTGAACCTCAGAATGACGGGATCAAAACCCGCTGCCTTACCGCTTGGCTATACCCCAACAATGTTACTTACTTCCTAATAACTATCATGATGATACTTATTAGTAGAATGGTACGGGTCAAGAGACTTGAACTCTCACATCTTTCGATACTGGAACCTAAATCCAGCGCGTCTACCAATTCCGCCAAACCCGCATTTCTTCTGTTTCTTACTAAGAGTGGAAAGTGGTGGCTACACCGGGATTTGAACCTGGGACCCCATCATTATGAGTGATGTGCTCTAACCAGCTGAGCTATGTAGCCTTTCCATCTCGCCTCTAAGCAAGTGGCGCGTATTATGCAAATCTGATCGCCTTACGTCAACCGTTTTTTATCAAAAAATAAGACTTTTTTCTTGTTTGGCTAATCGCTGTGCAATTTGTCGGATATCTGCACAGAAATAGCCCAAAAAGATAAAGCTAATCGTAAGCTAGTTTAATAATTTTACTTATCATGGCTATTTAATAACTTCCTCGCTAGCTTTCACCACGAGATTTTTTTAATGCTCACTAAACTTTTGCTAAACGTTTTATGTTTTATTGTCTTATTGAGTGACTAAGTTGGCTTTAAAACCAAATTTTTTTATTTTGTTGGTTAATTTCAGTAAGTCGAAAAAGAGTCATACCTGTTTTATTAAGTTTATGATCTTGTTGCGCGCAGTGAATAATCCTCACGGCAGATGTTTATTGTTCCAGATTAAAGGTTAAAGCTAAGTACCGACATGTATATAGGCAAGATACCGACTGATAATTATCTCGCCGTTCTTAGCCGTTCTCGGCTATCCATGGCTCTAGGCCATTAGTACATTTATGTAAGTTGCAGTTTCTATCTATATAGGCCATTGCGCTTTAATCTGATTTCCTAGCTTAGCTCTGCAACCACTCCTTGAGGTGAAACGGCTATCTAATACCAAATTGATTAATGACCTATTCATTTTTAATGGTTAAAATGAAAAACTACTGTGTTATATAATTCATCCATTTTTCTGTATGAACAAGTAGTCCACTTAATTAATTTAATGGGTATAACTGAATTATATTTTAATGTTTGAGGATGATGACAATGACAAGCGCTATTATTTAATAGCACTGAGCTAGCGTTAACTTTAAACAAATTAAATGCTAGGTTATGGGAGAAAATAAAAGAGAGCCTAAGCTCTCTTTTATTGGGTCGATTAAACTTTAATTAAAAATTAAAAATTAAACATTAAACATTAAACATTAAACCTGAAATGCACCACGTCACCATCTTTAACACGATACTCTTTACCTTCTAAGCGCCACTTACCAGCCTCTTTCGCACCAGACTCACCGTTAAACTCGATAAAATCATTATAGGCAACTACTTCCGCACGGATAAAGCCTTTTTCAAAATCAGTGTGAATAACACCAGCCGCTTGTGGTGCGGTAGCATCTTGCTTCACTGTCCAAGCTCTTACTTCTTTTACACCAGCGGTAAAATAGGTTTGCAAGTGAAGTAAAGAATAACCCGCATTGATAACACGATTTAGGCCAGGCTCTTCTAAGCCCATTTCAGCCATAAATTCAACACGGTCTTCATCATCCATTTCAGATAGTTCGCTTTCAATTTCAGCACAAACCGCTACCACAATGGCACCTTCGGAATCAGCAATTTTCTGCACTTGGTCAAGATAAGGGTTATTTTCAAAACCATCATCATTAACATTGGCGATATACATCGTTGGCTTGATGGTTAAAAAGTTTAAATAAGCAACGGCGGCTTTTTCTTCTTTAGTTAAGACTAAAGAACGGATCATTTCACCATCTTCTACATGCTTTAGTATTTTTTCCAAGACTGGCATTTCAAATTTAGCATCTTGATCGCCACCTTTAGCTTTTTTAGCTAAACGAAAGATAGCGCGTTCTGCGGTGTCCATATCAGATAAGGCTAATTCAGTATTGATCACTTCAATATCATCAATTGGACTAACTTTATTAGCAACATGAATAATGTTGTCATTGTCAAAACAACGAACAACATGGCCAATGGCATCAGTTTCACGAATATTAGCTAAAAACTTGTTACCTAAACCTTCACCTTTTGAAGCGCCAGCCACTAAGCCTGCAATATCAACAAATTCCATGGTGGTTGCTAATACACGCTCTGGCTTTACTATCTTTGTTAATGCGTCTAAGCGTGGGTCGGGTACAGGTACAACACCCGTATTAGGCTCGATTGTACAAAAGGGGAAGTTTGCTGCCTCAATACCTGCTTTAGTTAACGCATTGAAAAGCGTTGATTTACCTACGTTGGGCAAGCCAACAATACCACATTTAAATCCCATGATGTTTACCTATTATGTTGACGCAATAACCTTTATTGCGCTTTAAAAGAATGTAGACGATTTTGTGCTTTTTTAATGTCGTCTGTTTGCCAAATTTCAAAACAGCGCGCAGCTTCGTCTATCGCTTGGTCAATTAAGTTTTGTTCATTGGCAGGCGCTTTGCCAAGCACATGCCCAGTAACGCGATCACGATGACCTGGATGATCAATACCAATGCGTAATCGATAAAATTCTTTATTATTAGCCAAGCATGAAATGATATCACGTAAGCCGTTGTGGCCACCGTGGCCGCCACCTTGTTTGATTTTACAAACGCCAGGTAACATATCTAGCTCATCGTGAGCAACAAGAATGCTTTCAACAGGTATACGAAAAAAATTGGCTAAAGGTGCTACGGCTTTACCACTACAATTCATAAAAGTAGTAGGAATGAGAAGATGAACTAATTGCCCAGCAATTAAGCCCTTACCGTATAGGCCAGCGTATTTTTTTTCTGGCTTCAGTGAAATGTTGCTACGTGCAGCAAGCTCTTGAACGAACCAATCACCAGCATTATGACGGGTTTTACTGTATTCGGAACCTGGATTTCCTAAGCCGACTACTAATTGAATCGCCATCTAATTATCTACTCTTGTTATTAAACTTAAGGTCAATAAATTCAAGTGCATTTAAAACTAAAAAGCTTAAAGGGCATGTTATAAAAACATCTCCCTTTAAGCTTGTTCATCATAAGTAAAGTTAACTATTACTTAGCTGCATCTTCAGCTGCTTCGCTGTCGGCATTGGGAACTTTAGGAGCGTTCACAGTAACAACGGCTTGATCATGGCTTTCGCCTTTAGCTAATTCGTCAGATGTAACGCCTGTAGGGAAAGTAACATTTGATAAATGTATTGTTTCACCAACAGCTAAATTAGCAACATCAATTTCAATAAACTCAGGAATGTCAGCAGGTAAACATGTAATTGCTATTTCATTCATTAGATGAGCAATCGTGCCACCTAATTTTTCTGCTGCATCTTCATTAAGGAAATGAATTGGAGCATTAACTTGCACAGCATGCGTTGCATCGATACGTAAAAAATCTAAATGCATTACAAGTTGTTTAAACGGGTGACGTTGCATGTCTTTTAAAAGACACTCAACAGGCTTGCCGTCAACGTTGATAGTTAAAACGTGAGAGTAAAATGCTTCTTCTTGTTGGGCACGAAAAACATTTTTGTGCGCTAACGTTAAAGAAACAGGCTCTTGGCCTTCACCGTATAAAATCGCTGGAACTTTGCTCGCGTGACGTAGGCGGCGGCTCGCACCTTTCCCTAAATCTGTACGTACTTCAGCATCCAATGTAAATAAATCAGTCATGGGTTATATCCATTATTTAATAATTAAAGGTCGTTGCTTTTTGCGACCAAAAGCAACCTGTTCCTTTTTTGACGGTTAATTAGCGATTAACTAGTGAAGTACTATCCAAGCGTAATTAGCTAAAAAAGGCGCAGCATGATAACACTCCAATGAATCGAAATCCATTACTTATCTTATTTTTAAAGGTAAGGCTGTTATTAGTAAAGGCTTTCGATTTATAACAATAAAAAAAGCACCTAAGGGTGCTTTTTTTGAATGATATTTTTTGATTAACGCTTAAGCATCAAACATCGCAGAAATAGATTCTTCGTTACATACTCGACGAATAGCTTCCGACAACATGCCACTTAAGGTAAGTTGACGAACTTTACCTAGCGCTTTAATTTCATCTGACAGTGGAATTGAGTCGGTAACAACAACTTCATCAATCACTGAATTTTTTATATTCTCAGCGGCATTACCAGAAAATACTGGATGAGTTGCATAAGCAAATACGCGTTTAGCACCGTGTTCTTTTAATGCTTCAGCCGCTTTTGCCAATGTACCACCAGTATCAATCATATCATCAACAATAAAACAGTCACGACCTTTAACATCACCAATGATGTGCATTACTTGCGCAATGTTTGCTTTAGGACGACGTTTATCGATAATAGCAAGATCTGCATCATCTAATAATTTAGCTACGGCACGTGCACGAACAACACCGCCAATATCAGGTGAAACTATCACTGGATTTTCAATGTTACGCGCTAGCATATCTTCTAATAAGATAGGCGTACCGAAAACGTTATCCACAGGTACATCAAAAAAGCCTTGAATTTGTTCTGCGTGTAAATCAACCGTTAAAACACGGTCAACACCTACACTTGATAAGAAGTCAGCAACAACTTTTGCGGTAATGGGGACACGAGCACTACGAACGCGACGGTCTTGACGAGCATAACCAAAGTAAGGCATAACAGCGGTAATACGTCCAGCTGATGCACGACGTAGCGCATCAATCATCACGATTAGTTCCATTAAGTTATCGTTGGTAGGGGCACATGTTGATTGAATAATAAAAACATCCGCACCACGTACGTTTTCGGTAATTTCAACACTAATTTCACCATCACTAAAACTGCCAATCTTGGCTTCGCCTAAGGTGATGTATAAGCGATTAGCGATTTGTTTGGCCAGTTCAGGGGTGGCATTACCCGCAAAGATCTTCATGTCAGGCACGGCGAGTTCCTTAGAAACTTTTGACATTTAAATTACGATACTGAATAAAACGGTGAGTTAAATATCAGCAAATTATTGTATTTTTGCCAGTTTTAATGGCATTTATATTAATTTTATCCGAACTTAATTGTCGTTTACTGCCGCAATTGCAGCATGTAAGGGCGATTGATTGAGTCCTTCGGCTACGAATGATTCTATACCGTTTGGCAGTAAGGATTGCACGTAGCACGCGTCTTGTTTGGAGCTAAAACGTGAAAAAACACACGCACCAGTGCCAGTCATTTGGGACGGTGCGTATTCTATCAACCAAGCCAGTAGTTTGGCAACCTCGGGGTAGTTTTTTATTACCCAAGTTTGGCAATCATTATGATAATTCTCTATATCATCGTCGCTGTAACGTATAGTGGGCGTATCTCGAGTTAAATCTTTTGCGGTAAAAACACTGGCAGTAGAAATGCTGCAATCGGGTTTAGAAACTAAATACCAATAAGTTTTTGGTGCGGCGGGGGTCAGTTGTTCGCCAATGCCTTGGGCAAATGCGGCAAAACCATGAATGAAAATGGGTACGTCAGCACCCAAGGTTATGCCAAGTTCCGCAAGTTGTTTAATCGTCAGCTTTGTTTGCCAAAGTGCATTGAGTGCCAGTAGCACAGTTGCGGCATTTGATGAACCGCCGCCCAAGCCACCGCCCATAGGTAATAATTTTTCTAACTTAATATCCACCCCTTGCTGACACCCGCTATAGTTTTGCAATAGTCGTGCAGCTTTGATGATTAAATTGTTGTTATTGTTTACGCCGGGAATCGGCGTCAGTAGCGTTATGGCTTTATCTGCTGTGATCCGTAAGGCGATAGTGTCGTGGTAATCTAAAAACTGAAAAACAGTTTCTAGTTGGTGATAACCGTTATCCATTCTACCGACAATATGTAAAAACAAATTGAGCTTGGCTGGTGACTTAAATACAATAAATGGCTGCTTATTCACGATAACCTCGTTAAACTTTCCATGAATGAATGACAATTTTTATCCGTAAATCGCCTTGAATAATTGTTAGCTGTTTAGCTAATTGAAATGGGCCAATGTGATGATATTTACTGTACTTTATCAGCCAGTTTTTATTGTTATAATGACTGATTAAAGACTGTGGAAGTTGAGTTTTGATATGGTAATCTACCTTATCTGTAGGTAAAAAAGCTAACCCTTTCAGCCAATGGCTCATGGCACGCGTCGGTAAATCTAAATCGGTAAGTGTATAGATTAAATGGTCTAAATCTGCCGTATTATAAAGATTACCGTCAACTTCTAAAACAAAGTTATCTTGCTGTCGAGTAAGTGCTAAGACCTTAATGCCAAATAAGGTCGATAAATTTAACGACTCGGTTTGATCAACGGCATTTTTTTGCCAGTGCAATGACGCACTTTGGCGATTTTGACTATCGATAAAAGCTATTTTCCCCACTATGGTCCAGCTATTCAGCTGTGATACTTGTTGGTTGCGTGTGGCAATATCTAGATTTTTTTGATTATTCTCTACAGGTATGTCGTTGATGCTAGAACAAGCACTTAATAGACTGACAAAAAATAGCGTAATGAGTCGTATATTATACATAGCATTCCTAAGCTGAATAAATTAAATAAGCTTTGCTTCATCAAGAGAAACAACAAATAACAAAAACATATAACGGCATGCTTTCAATTTAAGGCGATTTTACGTAAAATTATCGCGATTTTTTATCTCAGATCATAGGTTTTTTTCAATATCTAACTGATAATTGCGCCGAATAGTCATTACAAGCGTATAATCAGCCGTAAGATAATAGTCATCCGCCGCAGACACTGCCGGCCATTAACATTTTTTGGACTCAATATATTCATATGTCGATAGTTGCATTAGGTATCAATCATAAAACCGCTCCAGTGGCCATTAGGGAAAAAATATCATTTAACCCTGATAACTTGAGTTCGGCCTTGCAGGAACTGATTCATTCAGTAGATTGTAAAGAAGCCGCGATTTTATCTACTTGTAATCGAACCGAGCTTTATATCGTTCAAGAAGGTGACATTACCTTGACGCAAGAGCGTTTAGTGCGTTGGTTAGTACAACACCACAATGTTCCTGCGTCTACCATAACGCCAAGTTTATATTGGCATCAAGATCAACAAGCCGTTAATCATATGATGCGTGTTGCTTGTGGTTTAGATTCTTTGGTACTGGGTGAGCCACAAATATTAGGGCAAATGAAACAAGCCTATAAACAAGCTAAAGCGGCCGGTTCTATGGCGTTAGTGATGGACCGGCTTTTTCAACGTACTTTTGGTGTCGCTAAGCAAGTGCGAACCGACACCGAAATAGGGGCAAGTGCGGTTTCTGTTGCTTTTGCTGCGGTTAACCTAGCAAAACATATTTTTGCCAGTTTAGATAAAACCCGTGTTCTGCTAGTGGGGGCTGGGGAAACTATTGAATTAGTGGCTAAACACTTATATGAAAATAATGTTGGCCATATTACGGTGGCAAATCGTACCTTAAGTCGCGCTGAAAACATGGCAAAGAAATTTGGTGCCGATGTTATAACGCTCGCACAAATTCCAGAAATGATGTCTAGTGCTGATATTGTCATCAGTTCTACCGGTAGTACTTTACCCATTATAGGTAAAGGTATGGTGGAAAAGGCTTTACTGAAAAGAAAGCATCGACCAATGTTTATGGTCGATTTAGCTGTTCCTCGTGATATTGAAGAGCAGGTTTCAGATCTTGAAGACGTATTTCTCTACACTGTTGATGACTTACAAAATATTATTGCAAAAAATTTAAATAATCGCCGTAAAGAAGCGGTATTAGCCGAAGGTATTGTTACTGAACAGTCATCTGTTTTTATGTCATGGCTACGTGGTTTAAATACCCAAGATACGGTGATTTCATATCGTAAACAGTGTTTAGAAAATCGTGACCAACTGCTTGAAAGAGCCATGCAACAACTAGCGACAAATAAAAAACCTGAAGCGGTAATTGCTGAGCTTGCCACTAAGCTAACCAATAAGTTTATGCATGCACCCACCAGTGCCATTCAATCGGCCGCACAAGGTGGAGAGTTAGACCGGCTTATTTACTTACGCGATATTTTTGATATTGACCATCAAGATTAGCCACTGAGTTTACAGAGTCTTTAATTTAAGCTGGCAATAATTTACCTTTCGCTACCTTCACAGCCGTTGAAACTCTTAGCTAAGCTCTTTATACTGCTCGCTTGCATACCTATTTAGTATAAATTACCTGCATAGTCGAATATAATGCGCGGGTAATTCATCAATTATTGACTATATAAGATCATTTAATGAATAAATCTGTTTACCAAAAACTTGAGATACTTGTCGAACGCTTTGAAGAAGTACAAGCGTTATTGTCTGATCCTGAAACTATTGCTAATCAAGAAAAGTTTCAGGCATTATCAAAAGAATTTTCACAATTAGAAGTTGTAACCTCAGCCTTTCATCGCTTTCAAGATGCCGAGAATGATTTTGCCGCGGCAGAAGAAATGCTTAAAGATGAAGACCCTGATATGCGTGAAATGGCGCAAGAAGAGTTTAAGTCGGCGAAGAAATTGGTAGAAAGAATGACTGAGGAATTGCAAGTTTTATTATTGCCTCGTGATCCAAAAGACGATAATAACTGTTTTGTTGAAATTCGCGCTGGAGCTGGCGGTGATGAAGCTGCTATTTTTGCCGGTGACTTATTTCGTATGTATAGCCGTTATGCTGAAAAGCAAGGTTGGAAAATCGAATTGATGAACTCCAACGAAAGTGAGCAAGGCGGTTATAAAGAAATTATTGTTAAAGTTAACGGTGTTGGTGTTTACGGTCAGATGAAATATGAGTCTGGCGGTCACAGAGTGCAACGTGTGCCTGAAACTGAATCACAAGGGCGTGTGCATACTTCTGCTTGTACTGTGGTTGTGATGCCAGAAATTCCAGAGTCACAAGCTATTGAAATCAATAAAGCTGACTTAAAAGTAGATACTTTCCGTGCCTCGGGTGCGGGTGGACAACACGTTAACAAAACCGACTCAGCAATTCGTATTACCCATATTCCAAGTGGCGTGGCAGTTGAATGTCAAGATCAGCGCTCACAGCACAAAAACCGTGCCCAAGCGATGTCAGTATTACAAGCTCGTTTACAACAAATAGAAGATGAAAAACGCCGAAGTGAAGAAGAGTCTTCTCGTCGTAACTTAGTGGCTAGTGGTGATCGTTCTGAGCGAATTCGTACCTATAACTTCCCACAGGGGCGCATGAGTGATCATCGTATCAACCTGACACTTTATCGTTTAAACGAAATCATGGAAGGTAATTTACACTTAGTACTAGAGCCCATTATGCAAGAAAGTCAGGCTGATTTATTAGCAGAGCTTGCTGAGCAACATTAGTGAGTGCATCAGTTGTAGCACAAAGGTTGTCGGTTGAAAACTTATCATCGATGACCTTGGCTAAATTAACCGCTTTTGGTCAACAACTTTTGTTGCCTCACTCAGATAGCAGCAAATTAGATACTGAGATACTGATTTGCTTTGTTATAGAAAAGCCAAGAAGTTTTTTATTAACTTGGCCAGAACATAAGTTATCTACCAGCCAAGCAAAGCAATTGGCTGAATTGATGTTGCGCAGAGTTCAGGGCGAACCTATCGCCTATATTGTTAAATTACGTGAGTTTTGGTCATTACCACTGCAAGTTTCACCTGCGACTTTAATTCCGCGCCCAGATACTGAAGTGCTAGTTGAATTGGTGTTAACTCATCATCAAGCAGCAGGACTAAGTTGTTTGGATTTAGGCACAGGTACAGGTGCTATTGCCCTAGCTTTAGCCTCAGAGCGACCTCAATGGCAAATAGAAGCAGTAGATTATAGCGATGAGGCCGTTGCGCTCGCCAAGGTTAACGCCGACAACTTAGCGCTAACACAAGTTAACATTTATCAAAGTGATTGGTTTAATCAGATCGCTGATGATAAGCGCTTTGACATTATCGTCAGCAATCCTCCGTATATCGATGAACATGATTATCACCTTAATGAAGGGGATGTCAGGTATGAGCCTAAAACCGCATTAGTTGCTGCGGATAATGGCTTAGCTGATATTAAAGTTATTGCTCACCATGCAGTTAACTTTTTAAAACCGGGTGGCTTTCTGTATATTGAACATGGCTTTGAACAAAGCAAAATGGTGCAAAAAATTCTAGCAGATTTAGCTTATAGCGAAATCCAAACAATTAAAGATTACAATCACAATGACCGAGTTACTTGGGCTTGTTACTCTGCATAAAGCACAACACTAAAAAAGAAACTTAACGGAGTTACCATGCTTAAAAATTTACATATGACCATTGCGATGATCAGTGTTTTACTTTTTACTTTTCGTTTTGCCTTAACCTTAGCTAATTCAAATAAATTAACCTTGAAATGGTTGAGAATTGCCCCACATATTATCGATACCTTATTACTGGGTCTTGGGGTCGCGTTATGGATTCAGTTAGCGATAAATCCAGTAGAACAACTCTGGTTTGCCGAAAAACTGGTTGCCGTGTTGGCTTATATTTTTACCGGTTACTACACCCTGAAATTGGCGCGAAATCGTGCCATGCAAATTATTGGTTTTTTGGGCGCAATAGGTTGGATAATGCTGATTGTTCGTATCGCCATAAGCAAGGAATCCGTATTTTTAGCTGGCTTATAAGCGGCTAAAATCATTACCAAATCCATTAAGTTAGTGGCTATTCAGAGCTTGTTAGCTGTTTGATGAAAAGTTTGATTTTTCATATGATTATTCAATATGTAGGGAATTACAGGCAGTTATCAAAGCACTGGAAAAATCCGAAAGGTTTATTTTTAAAGGCTTACAGTCTGCGTTATTGATTTTAAAAATTGAAGGACCATTTTCTGCAACCAATGCTCTAAGCCTTTTAAATCTCGCTAAGTGGGAAGAAACTTATTGGCATTGGTATAAGTATTAAACACTAATAGAGTATGCATGAACGATTTATTGTTATCAGAAATTAAATCTGAAGAAAATGAACTATTACAAACTTTTTTATTAATAGAAGAGTTTATTTTTGGTAAAAAAACGGCTATTCAAAGTGAACTGGATGACCTAGTGGGTTATTGCCAAAGTGAAACTGATGAAATCAAAGATCCCATTGAACGTGCTGAGATATTGATTAATGCTTTGTTTATTGATCAACTTTTTATTGATAAACAGCAGCAAAATTGGCCAGTAATGTCATATCAGGTGTCATCAGCGTTAACGCATAAACTGGTTTCACCTATCTTAAAATCGGTACTTATTGCTTATGTAGCTAATGCTTGTGATTGTCAGACTGACATTGTTTTTGTCCCAGAAAAAGCCATGTTAAGAATTATTTGTGATGACAGTTATGCCATTATTCTTGATCCTGTTACCGGTGAGTCGCTAAATTGGCACGAGCTTGATACTCGCATGAGTGAAATTTCAGGTGACCCATTTGAAATCACCCTAGACATAATGAAACAAGAAAGCCTAGTGCTTGAACATATCACCAGTCTAAAAGCGGCTTTTATACGAGAACAGGCTTACGATAACGCACTCAAATGTGTGGATATGTTATTGGCACTGAATCCAAATGATCCCTTTGAACGTCGCGACCGTGGCTTTTTATTACATCAACTTGATTGTTTTAAAGTCGCCTATGATGATTACCAATACTTTGTTGAGCAATGCCCCAAAGATCCTGCGGCGCAGCTATTAAAGCTTCAGTTAGATAAAATTTCAATTGCAGATACCATATTGCATTAACAAAACTTACCGGTTAAAAAGTCGGCTTAAGCGTCATTTATAAGAATAATAACAATAACAATACCGTAACTTGAAAAATCATAAGGATAAGTAATGCAAGATTCAGTCGTGGCTAGCATGCCATTGATCACCAACGACGCTACAGTACTTGGAATTCTAGCGCTAATTTTAGGCTTTGTTTTTTATACCTCAAGCAGCAGTAACACCGCTTGTCGCTCATTTTATAAGTATGTGCCTGCACTGTTAATGTGCTATTTGTTACCATCGCTTTTAAATACTTTTGGTATTGTTAGTGCTGAAGTCAGTCAAGTTGATGAAGTGGCAAAATATTATTTATTACCCGCTTGTTTAGTCTTATTGACGCTTAGTATCGACATTAAAGCTATTGCTGGCTTGGGTAGTAAAGCCATTATTATGTTTTTAACTGGTACCGTTGGCGTAATCATAGGTGGGCCAATAGCATTATTAATTGTTTCAGCTGTATGGCCTGAGTTAATTGGGGTTTCAGGCCCAGACGCGGTATGGCGAGGCATGGCAGCGCTGGCGGGAAGTTGGATTGGCGGCGGCGCTAATATGCTTGCCATGAAAGAAATTTACGGTGCTGATGGCAAAATATTCACCATTATGGTGACGGTAGATATTGTTGTTGCCAATATTTGGATGGCCATTTTACTTTATATGGCGGCAAACCATAAGCGCATTGATGCAAAAAATGGTGCAGATACTTCAAGCATTGATCGATTGATTGAAAAAGTTGAAGCTGAAACCAAAGAAAATTCAAAACAACCTGAACTAAAAGATTACATGCTCATTTTAGCTGTTGGCTTTGGTGCTGCCGGTTTAGCACATTTAGCGGCTGATTACTTAGTGCCCTTTTTTCAAAACAGCTATCCTGAGTTAAAGAAATTTAGCTTGCACAGTAAATTATTTTGGATCATCGTATTAGTCACTACTATCGGTTTAGCACTTTCCTTTACTAAAGTGAGAAAACTAGAGGCGGTAGGAGCTTCAAAGGTTGGTAGTAGTTTTCTTTATATTTTAGTCGCCACTATTGGTTTGCATATGGATATTACGCAAATTGTTGAAGCGCCTAAATATATGGTGATTGGTTTAATTTGGATGGCCGTGCACGTAGGCTTATTATTTGCGGTACGTAAGTATATTAAAGCGCCAGTATTTTATTTAGCGGTTGGTAGTAAAGCTAATATTGGTGGCGCAGCATCGGCACCCGTTATTGCCTCGGCATTTCATCCGTCATTAGCACCTGTTGGGGTTTTGTTAGCTGTTTTTGGTTACGCATTAGGCACTTACATGGCATGGTTATGTGGCCAGTTGTTAAGAATTATTGGCAGCTAGAATCGCCGCAAATCTATAGATAAATATTGGAAATATTATGACAAAGCAATTAATTTCACTGGGCGATATTGATATCGCCAACGATAAACCTTTCGTATTATTTGGTGGTATGAATGTGCTGGAGTCGAGAGACTTAGCCATGACCATTGCCGAGCATTATGTTGAAGTAACCCAAAAACTCAACATTCCTTTTGTATTTAAGGCCTCATTTGATAAAGCTAACCGTTCGTCGGTTAGCGCATATCGTGGCCCGGGTTTGGACGAAGGCTTAAAGATTTTTCAAGAAATCAAGTCGACATTTAATGTCCCGATTATTACTGATGTACATGAACCTTATCAAGCTGAACCTGTTGCTGAAGTGGCTGATATTATTCAGTTACCTGCTTTTCTTGCTCGTCAAACTGATTTGGTGGTTGCTATGGCAAAAACCGGTGCGATTATTAATGTGAAAAAGCCACAATTTTTGGCTGCCCATGAAATGCGCCATATCATCAATAAGTTTGCCGAAGCCGGTAACGAAGACATTATTCTTTGCGAGCGTGGTAGTTGCTTTGGTTACAATAACTTAATTGTTGATATGTTAGCCATGGATGAGATGAAAAACTATGCGCCCGTTATGTTTGACGCCACGCATGCCTTGCAACGCCCAGGTGGCAGAGAAGATTCAGCTGATGGCCGACGTGCACAAGCGGCGCAATTAGCCCGTAGTGGTATGGCTATTGGTATCGCAGGCTTATTTATCGAGTCACACCCTGATCCATTAAACGCTAAGTGCGATGGCCCTTGCGCGTTACCCTTAGATAAACTTGAACCTTATTTAGCACAAATGAAAGCGTTAGACGAGTTAGTTAAAGGCTTTGAACCGCTCATTACAGGGTAGTTACTTCAAGTTAGCTTGTACGGTGGGTCATACTAGGTTAATTAGGTATTGTTGAGCTTACTAAGTTAGTAGCAATTGCTAGTGGCTACTTTTAGTCACAAAAACACATCGTTTACTAAAATACTGACTACAAATAAAAAGGGCGCTATTAAGCGCCCTTTTTCTATATGAGTAGTGCCATGATTAACGGTTATTCAAGTGATGGAAGTCAATGTCTTCAATATTTTTACCCGCTTGAGGGTCATTAAATACCGCTTCATCAAATTGATCTTCAGACTTACCGACAATAACCGTTACCATACTATCACCCGTCACGTTAACCGCGGTACGTGTCATATCTAGTAAGCGGTCTACACCAATAATTAGCGCAATGCCTTCAACAGGTAAACCGACCTGCTCTAGCACCATAGCTAACATGATTAAGCCAACACCGGGAACACCCGCCGTGCCAATTGATGCTAATGTCGCTGTTAATATCACCATTAAGTAATCAGTAAGTGTTAAGTCTTGGCTAAATACTTGTGCAATAAATACCGTAGCAACACCTTGCATAATTGCCGTGCCGTCCATATTAATGGTGGCACCTAATGGCACAGTAAATGAAGCAATGGAGTTCTTAACACCCATTTTCTTTGTTGTGGTCTCTAAGGTAATAGGTAAAGTCGCATTACTGCTTGAGGTTGAAAATGCAAAAATAGCGGTATCACGCATTTTCTTTAAAAAGACTAATGGGTTTAATCCAGTAAATAACTTAAGTAAAACAGGATAAGTGACAAAGGCATGCAGTAATAATGCAAAAAGCACAACAAAGAAATACTCTAACAAATTGCCAAAGGTACTTAACGACACGTCAGTAAATAAGCCGGCTAATAAACAAAATACACCATAGGGCGCAATGTTCATCAAGATAGTAACAAGGCGCATAACCACAACACTCATATCTTCAAAAAGTGCAGCAACACGCTCGCCCGGTTTGCCAGAAAGTGCAATGGCGATACCAAATAATAAAGCAAAAATAATAACTTGCAGCATGTTGCCCTGAGCAAATGAGGCAAATGGATTACTTGGGAACATTTGAATAAGGGTTTGAGCAAGTGAAGGGGCTTCTCGACTGGTAAAGGTTGTACCCGCCGTCATATTTACGCCTTCACCAGGGCTAACAAGTAAAGCTAAACCCATAGCAAAGCTAATAGCAATAGCCGTTGTGAGTAAGTACAAACTTATAGATTTACCACCGATACGACCTAGCTTAGTGGTATCTTTTAGTGAGCAGGTACCGCAAATTAACGACACGAACACTAAAGGTACGACCAACATCTGTAAACTAGAAATAAATACTTGGCCAATAACTTCAAAAACACCATCAACTAAAAAGCCACGGACTGAAAAATCAAAGAGGTATAGAGGAATAACAAAATCAGAGCCATCAGGCATCAACCATTGTAAAATTGTGCCAGTGAGGATACCCGCAATCATACCGGTAACAATTCGAGCAGTTAAACTTGCTTGCTTTTTTTCAGCCATATTTTTCTTATTTTATTGAGCGATGCCTTATTATGTTGTTGCAACGAGCAGAAATCAAATAATTAAAGCATAGGGCTGTTGATTTTAGGAAATTATTTTTATTACTGGTTTTTTTGCTTTTTAATTAAGCTAAGTAGGTAAAAAGTAATGATTGGCGTTAATATGCAATGCTATGAGATTAACCACAAAAAAAGCTTTTTATGCTGCATATGTTAAGTTGTTTAAATTTTCTTATTGTATTCACTTTTCTTGCAAAATAACCTAGCTGCCAAACTATTGGTGACTTGTCTCAATGAAAAATAGCATTCTGTCTAATTTAATTGGCGTAAATTTAATAAATAATCTCCTTAAAACCACACGTTCTAGATAAATTATATTTTTTATGTAAATCACTGACTTTTTTGTAATAATTAAGTTACTATTAAGTTAATTTATGGTGAGAATTATAGGGATATTCTTTTTATGGCGCTATTTCAACGCTTTACTTTAGTTTTACTGTTTGCAACTTTAGTCGGTTGTGGCGGCAGTGGCGGTGGATTTGACGAAACCTCAGATGGCAGCGATGGTAGTACACCAGACGCTATAACTATTACTTTAGCTATTTCTGATACCACGGTTACTGGTGCAGAGCCAGTCACTGTTACTGCAACAGTTATGCAAGGTACAACAGCAGTTGTAAGTAGAGCCGTTACGTTTAATACAGAATTAGGCGTATTTTCTCCCGTCTCGGGTACTGCATTAACGAACGATAACGGTGTCGCAATAATCACACTCACCGCGGGCAGTATTCGTGGCGCAGCTGAAATATCGGCGACTATCTCATCAGGTGAAAGCTCGATAAGCCCTTTAGGGTTTAGCACCCAAGGTGATGATATTGGTGTTGTTGGTGATATAAATATCAGTGTCACCTTAGTTGATACTGACGGTAACCCTACTAATACAGTAACATCTTCAAAACCGGGTAAAGCGATCGCTACAATTACGGGTACCAGTACTCCGGTAATTGTTAGTTTTGTCTCTACAGTCGGTGAAATTCCTATTGGCTCGGCACTTACTAATAGCAGTAATCAAGCATCTGTGGATATATTTTCTGGTGAAAATTTAGGTGCTGGCTCTATTACTGCTTCAATTATCAGCGGCGAGACCGGACAAGTGTTATTTGTTGTCGGTTCTTCAACTGTTATTATGGGTAGTGGTACGCCATTTATTGAAAACCAAGCAGAAGTTAGTCTAGCGCAAATTTCTGCTGGTGGTACGAGTGTGGTCTCAGTATCGATTATCGATGATCAAGGTAACTTGTTTACTGAACCTGTTGAGGTTAATTTTTCTTCAAGTTGCGCTGTTCAGTCTACAGCTACGCTGAGTAGCCCAATCACTACTTCAAACGGTGTAGCTACGAGTACTTATTTAGCGCAAGGCTGTGTTGGTAACGACCCTATTAATGTCACAGCAAATGCTGGAGGTATTAATTTATCAGCCAATGCAACAATAATTGTTCTAGCCGCGGATATTGGCAGTATTGAGTTCGTTTCAGCTACTCCAGAAAATATAGGTATTATTGGCGCGGGTATTGTTGGTGGTTCAGAAAGTTCAACGTTAGTGTTTAAAGTAAAAGACACTGATGGCAATCCTTATAATAACCGCGAAGTTAACTTTGCGTTAAATACTAATCGTGGTGGTATTAATTTAAGCCAAAATAATGCGACATCTAACGCGCAAGGTATTGTCCAAACGGTAGTGAATTCAGGTACTGTTGGGGTGACTGTTCGTGTAACTGCTTCTACTGAAGCGCTAGATGGTTCAATTGTATTTACGCAGTCGAGCCAGTTAGTGGTATCAACTGGTATACCTGATCAAGATAGTTTCAGTTTATCAAGAGGTGTTGCCAACCCTGAAGCGTGGAGTGTTGATAATGTTGAAGTACCTGTGACCGTATTGATGGCCGATGCTTTTAACAACCCAGTACCTGATGATACCGCGATATATTTTACTACTGAAGGTGGTGCTATTGAACCATCATGTTTAACGCTTAACGGTAGATGTAGTGTTAGTTGGCGTAGCCAAAACCCGAGACCTGCCGGAAAAGCGTTAACTAACAGTTTTTGTTCAGTTGCCGATGATGCGGACCGTACTATTTTTTGTGCAAGAACGCCGCTAGAAAACGGCAAAAACTATTTAGGCCAAGAATATGGAGGACGTGCAACGATTTTAGCAACAGCCATAGGAGAGGAGTCTTTTCCTGATAAAAATGGTAATGGTCGTTTTGATGAAAGCGAATACACTTTGTTCCAAGGTAAGGATGTTGGTGACAGGCTTTATGACTTAAAAGAAGCTTTTGTCGATCATAATGAAGATGGTGTATACAACCCTGCAGAGTCTATCGGTGAAACAGGCGGTGAATTAGAAGAGTTCACTGACTTTAATTCCAACGGTACTTTTGATATTGAAGATGGTGTATATAATGGTATTTTGTGTGGTTTAAATGATATAACAAACCCCGGTACAGAAGCTGCAAATCAATATTGTGCAGATCCTGATGATGAGCCAGACCCAACTAAAAAGTCTGAAAAAGTATCAACTAATGTTCGGGGTTCAACTATTATCGTAATGTCAGGAAGTTCGCCCTATATGACAGTGACAGCAACAAATGATACGGTTACTGAAGATATTCCAGACCCGGATAATGCTGGCGAGACTATTCCAAACCCTAAGTTTGATGCAACTGATACAACACTTTATATCGCGGGTGAAAGTACAGGAACAGTCAGTATTGTAATCGCGGACTTACATAATCAACCTATGCCTGCCGGTACGACAGTTACGTTCGATGCCACAGTAGGCTCTGCTGTAAGTACGAGTAGTTACACTTGGCTTGGAGATGCTAGCAATGGTGGTAGCCAATATAGTGTTGCTGTCAAAGGCGAAGCTGAACCAACGAGTGGGCCGTTAGAAATAAATGTCACAACTCCTGGTGGTGTTACAACGGTGTTTAGCGGTATTAATATTGTTATTCAATAGAGATTAATCATCACCACTTATTAAAATTTAAAAACCGCTTAAACAGCGGTTTTTACTTTCCTGATAAATCATATCAAGTAGATAATTTATATCTAATCCAACGGCAAAGCTATTTATTCATCTCTTCAATCAAGAAAGCTGAAATCTCAGCACCTGCAGCCAGGGTTTTATCACGGCTGACGGCACCTAAACCTGTGCTGTCGGTGAAGGGGGCAATTTCCATCATGTCAGCACCGGTAATTGGATACTGGGCAGCGATAGCGCGCAATATTTGCATTGACTCGTTGGGTGACAAACCATCTGGCTCTGGTGTGCCTGTTGCTGCTGCATAGGTTTCATCGAGTGCGTCAATGTCATAGCTCACATAAATTTCATCGATATTATCATCTTTCAATTGTTGCATTATTTTTGCAATAATCGCTTCGACGCCTTGCTCTTTAAGTTCATGTGCCCAATGTTGCTTAACGCCAAAAGTGCTTTCCCAATGTGCTTTAGGCTTGCCACTTGAGCGAATGCCGATTTGAATTAAATCACGACGTTCAGTTAAGTCGTCTAAGATGTGTGTGCACCACGAGCCAAAGCATAAGTCGATACCTAAACGTTCAACCAATAAATCGGTATGGGCGTCAAAGTGAATAATAGCCGCACGCACGCCTTGTTTTTTCTTCGCTTGTAAATAGGCTTTTGCTAATGGGTAACTAACAGAATGATCACCGCCAATACCAAATATGCCTTTGTTAGGAAATTCGGCATAAAAGTCATGTAATACATCTTCTGTGATTGATAACGGGCTAACAGGAAACTCGCTATTCTGATCTTGATAAAGCGCTTTTCGACAATTGGCAATGGTTGCCTCATTAAGATATTTATCATGTAACAAATGCGGAATAACGCGCACGTCGCCTAAATCAAAGGCATTTAAATCAGGGTATTGTTCTAACAATGTTGAGCGCACAAACAAGGGCCCCCAGTTAGCACCACGTAAAATTCCGCCACCACAGTCTGAAGCAATGCCAAGAATAACCGCATTAGTCGACTGTGGCAGTTTTTCAATACTTTGTTGCCATAGTGACTCTATATCGTTTGATTGGCCAAATAAGGCTTTATGTAAACGCTCTTTACGCTCTTTGGCTGTGTTAACGGTAAAAACGCCGTTTCCTGGTGGACATAAGCACTGGTTGATTTTATTTTTAAATGTTGACCATGAAGTTGTCATGTATATTCTCTTCCTATTAAAAGGTATTGAAATTCATTTAAATGAACGCAAACTACCTGGAGTGATTGTAAAAATTGTTAATTCTGGCCATAAAGTGCAGTTATTTCGGTTTCAGCCCTTAAATTTTGCTAAAAAGTCGATTATGATGGCGCCGAAAAGTTCGCGTCATTATAGCTAAAAGTTGTAAAAAGGCATATATATAAAAATTTTTGCTTGTCAGCTTGCTAATTTACAGATATATCTAATAGTAATTTCAGTCTCAAATTTAATTTTACGTTTCAGTTTTATTTATGAAGGCAATTTTTTCTTAATGTTTTGCTCGCGCAATATTAAGTCATTCAATGCAAAGAACTGTGGCGCAACTGACATCGTCAGCTTAGTAGGAATATAAAATAATATGGCAAAATCTCTGGTAATTGTGGAATCGCCAGCCAAAGCGAAAACAATTAACAAGTACCTTGGTAAAGATTTTATTGTTAAATCTAGTGTGGGTCACGTGCGTGATCTACCTCATAGTAGCACCGGTAAAAAAGTGGCGGCAAAATCTCCTGCTGAAGTAAGAAAAATGGCGCCTGCGGCAAAAGCTAAATATAAAGCTAAACGGGATAAACTCGCATTAGTTAATCGTATGGGCATTGATCCTGATAACGATTGGGCAGCAAATTATCAAATACTGGAAGGCAAAGAAAAAGTTGTTGCTGAATTAATCAAGCTTGCCAGCACCGCTGATACCATCTATCTCGCAACCGATTTGGATCGCGAGGGAGAAGCGATTGCTTGGCATTTAAAAGAAATTATTGGTGGCGACGATGATAAATATAAACGCGTAGTTTTCAATGAAATAACGGAAAATGCTATTCAACAAGCATTTTCTACGCCTGGCGAATTAAGTATGCCAGGGGTTAATGCTCAACAAGCAAGGCGCTTCCTCGATCGAGTGGTTGGTTTTATGGTTAGCCCTCTCTTGTGGAAAAAAGTTGCTCGTGGCCTATCTGCTGGCCGTGTTCAGTCTGTTGCGGTAAAATTAGTGGTTGAAAAAGAACGTGAAATTAAAGCCTTTGATCCGAAAGAATTCTGGGAAATTAGCGCTGATACGAAAACCGCATCGGGGTTAGATTTCCCCTTAGACGTTACCCATGAAAATGGTAAAGCATTTAAACCCACTAACGAAACAGATACCAATAAAGCGTTAACAATATTAAAAAGCTCTGCATTTACGGTTAATAAAAGAGATGATAAACCATCTAAAAGTACGCCGTCAGCTCCTTTTATTACCTCAACTTTACAACAAGCGGCAAGTACTAAATTAGGTTTTGGTGTTAAACGTACTATGGGCTTAGCTCAACGTTTATACGAAGCAGGTCATATAACCTATATGCGTACCGACTCAACCAACTTAAGTAAAGACGCGGTTGAAATGTGTCGTGGTTATATTAGCGACAACTTTGGTGAGAACTACTTACCAGAAAAAGCAAAAGTGTATAGCAGTAAATCCGGAGCCCAAGAGGCTCATGAAGCGATTCGTCCGTCAAATGTAAAAATTGAATCTGCTTTTATGGAAGGTATTGAAGCCGATGCTAAAAAACTGTATGACCTTATTTGGCGTCAGTTTGTTGCTTGTCAAATGACAGCCGCACGCTACACCGTAAGTACTATTACTGTTGGTGCTTCTGGTTTTGATTTAAAAGCGAAAGGGCGTGTTATGCAATTTGATGGTTGGACCCGTGTTCATCCGCAATTATCAAAAGGTGATGATAAACATTTACCAGACTTATCTGTTGGTGAAATATTATTACTTGAGCAACTCAATCCTACACAGCACTTTACTAAGCCGCCAGCACGTTTTGGTGAAGCATCATTAGTTAAAGAGCTAGAAAAACGTTCAATTGGTCGTCCTTCTACCTACGCGTCAATTATTTCAACCATTCAAGATCGTGGTTATGTGCGTTTAGAATCAAAACGTTTTTATGCTGAAAAAATGGGAGAAATTGTTACAGATAGCTTGTCTGAAAGTTTTAAAAACTTAATGAGCTATGACTTTACCGCCAACATGGAGCAAGAGCTTGATGAAGTGGCTGAAGGTAAAGCGAATTGGAAAGACGTGCTTAATGGTTTTTATAAAAACTTTACTAAGCAACTAGGTCAAGCTGATATGCCCACTGAAGAAGGTGGTATGCGCAATAATGAACCGGTATTAACTGACATTGACTGCCCAACATGTGGTCGTAAGATGGGCATTCGTACTGCGCAAACGGGTGTGTTCTTAGGTTGTTCTGGCTATGCTTTACCACCGAAAGAACGTTGTACTAAAACCATGAACCTTACGCCGGGTGAAGAAGCGGTTAGCGTATTGGCTGAAGATCAAGAAACTGAAGCATTACGCGCTATGCATCGTTGTAAAAAATGTGGTACGGCTATGGACAGTTACCTGATTGATGAAACACGCAAATTGCATGTTTGTGGTAATAACCCAGTTTGTGATGGTATCGACGTTGAAATTGGTGAATTCAAACTAAAAGGCTACGATGGTCCTATTCTAGAATGTGACCGTTGTGAAGCTGAAATGGAGCTTAAGTCTGGTCGTTTTGGTAAGTATTTTGATTGTACTAATAGCGAGTGTAAAAACACCCGTAAGTTATTGGCGAGTGGCGAAGCTGCGCCACCCAAAGAAGACCCAGTTCAATTACCTGAATTAGAATGTGAAAAGTCTGAAGCACACTTTGTGTTACGTGATGGCGCTGCCGGCATCTTTTTAGCGGCTAATACCTTCCCAAAATCACGGGAAACACGAGCACCTAAAGTCGTTGAACTAGCGCGTTTTCGTGATAGAATTTCCGAAAAATTCTATTACCTTGCTGATGCTCCAACGCAAGATCCAGAAGGCAACTTAGCGGTTGTTCGTTATAGTCGAAAAACTAAGTCACAATATGTTATGACTGAAGTTGAAGGCAAGGCAACGGGGTGGAATGCTAAGTATGTTGATGATAAGTGGGTTGAGGAACTCGCTAAGAAAAAAGTCGTAAAAGCTAAAGCTAAAGCAAAACCTAAAGCCAAAGCCAAGCCTAAGGCGAAAAAAACAGCTTAAATAGATAACTGCTCTACTTCAAAATGCTGAAACTGTATCTTGAAGTAGAATGTGGCAGTAATCTTACAAAAAAGCGCTCTAAGAGCGCTTTTTTTACATTCACAATAAACGATCAGTTTGAGCCTGTCACAGTTTTTTATTCCAGACAAAGCTAAGTTCTAAAATTGCCTACCGGCAATTACTTTAATGACTTGCGTCCCTATAAAAAAATAGCTTCACGGCATTTGTACATTCATGTACGTTGATGTGAAAAAATAGCAATGTCAAAAACAATGTCGAGTTTCAACAGCTTTTCATTATTATCAGTGATAAAATCTGTTTTATTTTATCAAAGATTTATTATGGCGATTAATTGGTTCCCGGGGCATATGCATAAAGCCCAAAGAGAAATTAAAGAAATTTTACCGCAAATTGATGTGGTGATTGAAGTTTGTGATGCGCGTTTACCTTTTAGTAGCGAAAACCCCATGATCACTGAAATTCGTGGTGATAAACCATTAATTAAAATTTTAAATAAATCAGACTTAGCTGACCCAAAAGTCACCGAGTTATGGCTGAACTATTTAGAGTCTCAGCATAATGTAAAAGCGATTGCATTAACCACAGAGTCGCCATCGGTTGCTAAGACTATTCCAACCTTAATTCGAAAATTAGCTGCTAATAAAGATGAAGCCGGTAAGCAAATCAATGCTGTTATCATGGGAATTCCCAATGTGGGTAAATCTACCTTGATTAACACCCTTGTGGGTAAAGCTAAGGCTAAAGTTGGTAATGAACCCGCGGTAACCAAAGGTCAACAAAGAATACGGTTAGATGAAGGTTTATATTTATATGACACCCCGGGTATGCTTTGGCCAAAAATAGTCAATGAAAATAGTGGTTATCGTTTAGCGATTACCAGCGCAGTTAAAGATACCGCCTTTGACCATGAAGAAATTGCTTGTTTTGCCGCTGAATATTTATTAGCTGCTTACCCTGAACGTTTAAAAGAGCGTTATGCCATTGAAGAGCTGCCAGCACAGGAAGTTGAGTTAATTGAAGCAATTGGTAAACGTCGTGGTTGTGTTAAAAGCGGCGGACACATTGACTTTCACAAAGCGTCTGAAATATTAATTAATGAAATTCGCGATAAAACCTTAGGCGGCATATCCTTTGAAACACCAGAAATGGTGATGGCAGAGGTGGTGCATTTTGATAAGGTTGAAGCAGACAAAGTTGCTGCCAGAGAAGCCAAAAAACTGGCTAGAGGCAGAGGGCGCCGTAATAAGCGTTAGTATTAACTAAGCTTATAACTAAACTTAGTATTAAAAATCTAGTGATACGTTTAATCAGTAAGTTTAGTTATAAGATTAAGATAAGGTAGCAATATGAGTGAGCAATTTAAATTACATCCACAATTAGCCAATGACTGCTTTGTTATGGCTGATTTTCCACTTTCTCGTTTATTACTGTGTAATGACAGTGCTTACCCTTGGTTCATTTTAGTGCCAAAAGTCGATGGTATTCAAGATATATATCAACTGGATTGGCAGCAACAGCAACAGCTATTAAATGAATCAAGCATGCTAAGTGAAGTGCTTATGCAGGAATTTCAAGGTGACAAAATGAATGTGGCAGCCTTAGGCAATGTAGTATCACAGTTGCATTTACACCACATAGTGCGTTATGAAAAAGATGCCTGTTGGCCAAAGCCTATTTGGGGGCAACAAGCGCTAACACCCTATACAGATAGCGAACTAGAAGTTATCAAAAGTCGTATAATACCTAAGTTATCAGCCATATTGCTATCTGACAACTAAGTTTTAAGATAACGAAGCTCTAGTACAAAGTGTCTTAATACTCAATGTATTAAGACACTTTGTATATAGCTGCTACATTTCAATATACAAACCAATACTTGAAGTGCAACGGCTATAATTGTCTAAGCTAAAATCAGCCTAATGAAGCTACTTATGCAAAGCTTTTAGCAACAGGCGATTGCTTCATCATGGCAAGCGACTGACTTAGATCTGCAATTAAATCATCAACATTTTCAAGACCAACCGATATTCTAATTAAACTGTCACTGATACCGGCGGCTAAACGCTCTTCTTGAGTATAAGGTGAATGTGTCATTGATGCAGGATGTTGAATAAGAGACTCTGCATCCCCTAAACTGACGGCAATGGAAAATAACTGCATACGGTTAATAAAATCACTACCACCGGCTAAATCACTATCAATTTCAAAAGCAATAACACCGCCAGCTGCTTTCATTTGCGAGCCAATAAATTTATGTCCTGGGTGGCTTTTTAGGCCCGGATAATAAACATGAGTGACTTGCTCATTACCTTCTAAAAATTTCGCTATTTTTTCTGCGTTACTGCAATGGCGCTCCATACGAATAGGTAAGGTTTTAAGACCTCGCATGATCAACCATGCATCATGTGGACTCATTGTTGCGCCTATATCTTTGAGTACTGTCATTTTTATCATCATGATCATTTCACTAGTACCACAAATAATACCAGCAACCACATCACCATGACCGTTTAAATATTTTGTCGCGCTATGCACCACTATATCTATGCCATACTTTCCCGGTTGCTGTAATACCGGCGTTAAAAAGGTGTTATCAACGATAGAAATAATGTTGTGTTTTTGCGCTATTTCACCAATCATAGCTAAGTCGTATACGGCTAAGTTTGGATTTACCGGTGTTTCTAAAAAGATGACTTTTGTATTGGGCTTTATTGCTGCTTCAATCTCTGCAGGGTTTGCCATATCAACAAAGCTAACTTCAATGCCCCATCGGGTAAGTTGATGATTCATTAAAGCAAATGAACAACCATAAACCGCTTTTGATGAAATTAGATGGTCGCCACAAGATAAATTGCTCAGTAAAGCGCCAGACACCGCGCCCATGCCAGTAGCCGTGGCAGCGGCGTCTTCCATACCTTCCATCGCGGCTACTCGCATTTCTAATTGCCGAGTTGTTGGGTTGCCTAAGCGACTATATATGTAGCCTTCAGCTTCGCCCGCGAACCTATCAGCACCTTGTTGTGCACTGTCAAAGATAAAAGTAGAGGTTTGGTAAAGCGGCGTGGCTAATGAACCAAATTGTTCATCATTAATACGGCCTGAATGAATTGCTTGAGTTTCAATATGTTTACTTTGAGACATGGGATACCTTTTTCTATTGGATAATTATTATTGTTGTTAACTCTAAGTCAGTCACTTATCAACAGTCATATAGCAATTATACTGCCATCTTTTTATTTTATTATTTATCAATGGCTTATGTTTTTTTTATTAGATCCAACAAGTAAGTTGTAATATTATTATTACAACTTACTTGTTGCTAATAAAGATAGTGAGTTAAAATATAGAAGAAAGCTTTGTTAGCTATGGCTTTGCTTGAGGTTTGTTTTTTTGTAATAAAATAATTACAGTGTAATATATTTATTACGACACTAAAAATGTAAGATATTGATGTGGAGTTTGCGTGCGAATAGAAATAAAATCTGAAGACCGAATGGGTATTAGCCAAGAAATATTGGCAACTTTTACTAGTTTGGCGCTAGACATTCAAGCAATGGAAGTGAGCTCACAATTTATATTTGTGCATTTGGCCAAAAGCGCCATTAGTTTTAATAAAGTAAAACAAGCATTAATGAGCGTTGCCGGTGTTGATCACTGTCGGGCTGTAGATTTATTACCCTCAGAAAGTCGAGAACGGCATTTAAGGGCATTAGTGAATCGTTTACCTGATGCTATTATCGATATTGATGAAAACGCTTGTGTGATGGCGTTAAATCAAGCGAGTGAAAAGCTATTGGTGAATCATCAACGCCACAAAGGTGTTTCGCCATTACTCGGCGAGCAACTCAAAGGAGCTCAAGTTAACCACCTACTTGATATAGAAATAATTTTGCCTTTATTAGATGAAATTAGCTCACAAAATGTTGATATTGCCGGACAAAGTTACCTAGCAGAAATTAGTCCGATCAGTGAACAAGAAAACAGCTCTGGTGCCGTTATATCCTTAAAATCAATCACCAGTTTAGGTCGACAAATTTCGATACTGCAAACGAGAGATGCTCAGGGACTTGACAATATTATTGGTCAATCTGCTAGCATCCAATTACTTAAAGAACAAACAGCTCGCTTTGCTGAATTGGAATTGCCGGTATTAATTAATGGTGAAACAGGCACGGGTAAAGAGCTTGTTGCCAGAGCTTTACATAATGCGAGCAAACGTCAACAAGCGCCATTTTTAGCGGTAAATTGTGCTACGTTACCTGAACATTTACTTGAAAGTGAGCTGTTTGGCTACGCAAACGGTGCTTTTACGGGCGCGCAAAAGGGTGGTAAACCGGGTTTGCTTGAGTTGGCGGAAGGCGGAACTTTATTCCTAGATGAAATTGCTGAAATGTCACCTTATTTACAAGCTAAATTATTAAGGTTTTTACAAGATTTTAAATTTCGTCGCCTCGGTGGTACCAAAGAACTACAGGCTAATGTTAGAGTACTGAGTGCGACTCATCAAGATTTATTAGCCATGATAAGTCAGCACAAGTTTAGGGAGGATTTGTTTTATCGCTTAAATGTGCTGAATTTGAATTCGCCACCATTACGTGAGCGTGTGGAAGATATTGCCTTAATAGCGCGCCATTTTGTGGTGCTAGCAGCAACACAAATGAACTTGCAGCAACCAAAAATTGATGAAAGTGCCATACTATTACTCTCATCTTATCGCTGGCCCGGCAATATTCGAGAATTACAAAATGTGCTGTTTAGGGCGGTAGCACTGAATGAATATGGTGATATAACAGCACAAAATATCAGCGTCGCGTTAGCGCAATTTAAACAAACTGAAGTCACTGATGTGGTTGAATTTAAAGTGGAAGACGAGCTGGAGAATTGGGCCAGTGCGCAAGCAAAATTTGAACAGCAGCTTATTAGCGCTTTATATCCTTATTATCCGACAACGCGTAAATTGGCAGAGCGATTAAAGGTATCACATAACAAAATAGCCATGAAATTAAGGCAGTTTGGTATTAATAATAACTAACTTACTAATAAATAATGCCAAATACAGAATCACTAATACCTATGGGTGACCGTTGTGAAGGTGATCTAATCTTCTAGTATTTTATAGAGAATTTTTTTAATGTTTTCAGGCTCAAAGGGTTTGTCACACATTGCTGTAACGCCTTCAGTGAGTATATTCGCTAACTGGGTTTGACTACTTTCACTCGTTACCATGAGTATGGGGATATGTGATTGCTGGCTCTCACTGCGAATATATCGGGTTAGCTCTTGACCATTGACCTCTGGCATATTGTAGTCAGTAACGACGAGGTCAAACATATTTTCTTTTAACAAGGCAATAGCTTCATTGCCATCAACTGCTTCGGTTATTTTCAGTAAACCCAAGTTGTTTAATACGCGTTTAATATGATTTCTGGCCAAGCGACTATCATCAACAAGCAAAACGCGAACTTGATGAACATCAAAGTAGTCAAGTTCTAGCTCATCGGTAGATAATAAATCAATGGTCGTGTTTATTGCTGTCGCTAAGTGATCAGAAGTAAAAGGCTTTGGTAGTAAAGCAATAACACCCGACTGCTTAAACTCTTCTAATTTTTTAAGGCGATTCTCACTGGTAACTAGCATAAAAGGTGTGTCAGCAATAGCAGGGTTCTTTCTTATTTTATGCAGCAATTCTATTGCATTACCGTCATCAAAATACATCGCGCTAGTAATTAAATCACGTGGGTGTTTTTCGGCACTGGCATAAGCTTCAGTAATGTTTTTAGCTTCTGATACTTGGGTAATACCCAGCTGTTTTAACTCTTTAATTATAATTTTTCTTTGTAAATCAGAAGGCTCAACAACCAGTAAAGATAATTCATTTGGATTCATAATATTACTCGATAATGTTTAATTGATTATTTAGCCACCAATAAATTTCACCTTAAAGCCACTTTTTTCCAGCACTAATTTTATCTCTTCGCGCTTATCACCTTGAATTTCTATCACTTCACCCACGACGCTCCCACCAGTGCCACAGATTTTCTTGAGTTTTTTGGCAAGTTCTTTTAAGGCTTTATCATCTATGCCTAAGCCGGTAATGGTGATAACACCTTTTCCCTTTCTGCCTTTAGTTTCTCGACGTACTTTTGCAAAACCGTCTGACGGTGTAACTGTCGTACTTTTAGTTGGTGATATTCTTCCCTCAGTTGTTGAATAAACCAAGGTTTGATGGTGGCTATTTTGCTTAGGTGGTGTATCGTCGATACTTTTACCAAAGGCACTAGCTAAGTCACTTAGGCTAGAAAATTTTTTTGTCATAGTTGTACCAATCTCATTAATTTTTGATCATTTCTACTGGTTAAAACAAGCCACTACTACCTTGTTTATTTAATCATTCTCGCTTCATGAATACCGCTTATTAGATAATGCAGTAGCATATTGTCCTAAGCCACTTACTTTTAAATAAATACTTTGTATTTTGCGGTGTTACCTGCATACAAAGTAAACCAGATAATGAATGAAACGGGTCCTACTGCTAAAATTTGGATAAAATAAAACCACTGCTCGAGTGGTTTTATTATACAGAGAAAAAAGTGAGCTTAAAGCTTACTTTCTAATTCAGGTAAAGCGTTAAATAAATCAGCCACTAAACCGTAATCAGCCACTTGAAATATTGGCGCTTCGGCATCTTTATTAATCGCCACAATGACTTTAGAGTCTTTCATACCGGCTAAATGTTGAATAGCACCTGAAATACCTACCGCGATATATAAGTCAGGGGCAACAATCTTACCTGTTTGACCCACTTGCATATCGTTTGGTACAAAGCCTGCATCAACCGCGGCACGAGAGGCGCCAATGGCTGCGCCTAACTTATCTGCTATACCATCAAGTAATTTGAAGTTTTCACCGTTTTGCATACCACGACCACCAGAGATGATCACACTTGCTGCACCGAGTTCAGGTCTTTCTGAAACCGAAAGTTGTTCACTTACGTAGCTAGAAATTCCGGCATCAGTGACCTTGTCCACAGCAATAATTTCAGCATTACCATCGGTTGCAACGGCGTCAAAACCGGTAGAGCGAACAGTAATTACTTTTTTGCTATCTAAACTTTGCACTGTGGCAATAGCATTACCGGCATATATAGGACGGACAAAGGTGTCACTACTTTCTACAGCAATAATATCTGAAATTTGCGTAACATCTAATAACGCAGCAACACGTGGCATAAAGTTTTTGCCGGTTGTCAGTGCTGTCGCCATGATGTGGTTATAATCTGCGGCAAGTTCAGTCACCAATAACGAAACATTCTCAGCCAGTTGGTGTTCATAAGCAGCGTTATCAGCTACTAACACTTTTGAAACACCATTAACTTTGCTCGCTGCTTCAGCAACAGCTTGACAGTTGTGACCGGCAACTAAAAGATGAATATCTCCACCAATAGCTTGCGCTGCAGCAACAGTTTTTAGTGTGTCGGCTTTTAATTCGCTATTATCGTGCTCGGCAAATACTAAAATGCTCATGAGATCACCTTCGCTTCATTTTTTAATTTTTCTACTAATTCATCAATGCTTTCAACAATAATACCGGCTTTGCGTTCAGCTGGCGGTGTCACTTTAATTAAATTAGTACGTGGGGTTAAATCAATACCAAAATCAGCGGCCGCTTTTACAACTAGTGGCTTGCGTTTGGCCTTCATTATATTTGGTAATGAGGCATAACGAGGTTCATTTAAGCGTAAATCAGTGGTGACAATAGCAGGGAGAGTTAAGGCTAGAGTTTGTAAACCGCTATCAACTTCACGAGTAACATTAACTTTATCGCCATCAATGCTTACAGCTGAGGCGAATGTACCTTGTGCCATGCCGGTAAGTGCCGCTAACATTTGGCCTGTTTGGTTGTTGTCGCTGTCAATTGACTGCTTACCAAGAATAACCAGTTGTGGTTGCTCCTCTTCCACTATTTTTTGTAATAGTTTAGCAATGTTGATTGAATCTAAGCTTTCATCTGTCTCAATTTGAATAGCACGGTCAGCACCTAACGCTAGGGCTGTACGTAACTGTTCTTGGCAAGATTTATTACCAATAGATACAGCGATAACTTCAGTCGCTATGCCCGCTTCTTTTAAACGAACGGCTTCTTCAACAGCAATTTCACAAAAAGGGTTAATTGCCATTTTTACATTAGCAAGATCGACATTTGAATTGTCTGCTTTAACACGTACTTTTACGTTATAGTCAATAACGCGTTTGATGGGTACTAATACTTTCATCGTTGCCTCTGATTATGTTGGTTGTGGGTAATCTTGGTTAAACTAAAATCAATTCAACTTAACGCTATAATTATGGATTGAAAGACTACTTGTAGATGACGTTTACGTCAACGTCTTCTGTCGATATGGTCAGTCAAATCGTGCTTAAATAAATATTATCGTTAATTAATGCAATACAAGATAGTATTTAACACGAATATATCTATAATGTTTGATGTTATCAAACAGGTGTTTGAAAATCAAACGAGTGTTTGAATATTTCATGTAATAATTAAGTGATGGGAGATGTTATGGAACGCGAATCAATGGAGTTTGATGTTGTAATTGTTGGAGCGGGTCCTGCAGGCCTGTCGACTGCTTGTCAACTAATGAAACTGGCACAAGAAAAAGAACAAGAACTTATGGTCTGCGTGGTTGAAAAGGGCTCTGAAGTGGGCGCTCATATTCTTTCCGGTGCTGTTTTTGAACCACGAGCGTTGAATGAATTATTTCCTGATTGGAAAGAAAAGGGTGCACCTGTAAATACCGCGGTGACTGGCGATGATATTTATTTATTTAATGGTGAAAACAGCGCGATAAAATTACCTAGCTTTAGTGTCCCTAAAACTATGCATAATGATGGTAACTACATTGTTAGTATGGGCAATGTTTGTCGTTGGTTAGCTGAACAGGCTGAAGAGTTGGGTGTGGAAATTTTCCCAGGCTTCCCCGCTCATAGCATTATTTACAATGATGATGGCAGTGTTGGTGGTGTTACTACCGGTGATATGGGATTAGATGCAGAAGGTAAGCCTAAAGATTCGTTTATGCCGGGTATGGAGCTAAAAGCAAAATACACGGTTTTTGCAGAAGGCTGTCGTGGCCATTTAGGCAAAGAACTTATCGCTAAATTTGGCTTAGATGCTGATAAATCGCCACAACATTACGGTTTAGGTTTTAAAGAAATTTGGGATATTGCCCCTGAAAAGCACCAAGAAGGTTTAGTAGTGCATTCTGCTGGTTGGCCGCTTGAGAAAGACACGACCGGTGGTGGTTATTTATATCATGCGGAAAACAACCAAGTCTTTGTTGGCTTAATTGTTGATTTAAGTTATAGCAATCCGCATTTAAGCCCTTTCGATGAGTTTCAACGTTACAAGCATCATCCTAAAATTGCCCAATATCTCGAAGGTGGCAAGCGTGTATCATATGGCGCAAGAGCAATGGCTAAAGGTGGCTTTAATTCACTACCTAAAATGACCATGCCAGGTGCTGTATTAGTAGGTTGTGACGCGGGTACCATTAACTTTGCTAAAATTAAAGGTAACCATACCGCGATGAAATCTGGCATGTTGGCGGCTGAGTCCATTTTTGATGCCTTATTAACCGGCGATGAAGGTGGCAAAGACCTCACCAGTTTTACAGAGAAATATCAAAATTCTTGGTTATATGACGAACTATATAAGACACGTAATTTTGGCCCTGCTATGCACAAGTTTGGTACATTTTTAGGTGGTGCTTATAATACAGTCGACCAAAACTTTTTTGGTGGTAAGTTACCGTTTAACTTTAAAGATGACAGCTTGGATCATGAGCAACTAAAACTAGCCGCAGATGTGCCAGTGATTCATTATCCCAAACCTGATAATAAATTAAGTTTTGATAAACTGTCATCAGTATTCTTATCAAACACTAATCATGCAGAAGAGCAGCCATGCCACTTAAAGTTAGCGGATAGCAGCATCCCTATCGGTGTTAACTTAGTCAAGTATGGTGAGCCAGCGAGACTTTATTGTCCTGCAGGGGTATATGAAGTTGAAAGTACCACAGACGGCGACAAATTTGTGATTAACTCGCAAAACTGTGTGCACTGTAAAACTTGTGATATCAAAGATCCGAGCCAAAATATTACTTGGGTAACACCAGAAGGCACAGGCGGCCCTAATTATCCTAATATGTAGTAATAAAAAAAGGCTTATTAGCCACTCGTTCAGATTGAGGTGATCGCACATATCGCTATTTTTGAACAAAAAAACCTGCAATTGCAGGTTTTTTTATGTTTGGAGAATGGGTTTTTACAATTATGAAGCTTATTTTAGCGCTTTTTTTAATGGCGTAGCGAGGAGCGGCTGTGAGTGCTGTTGCTTAACGAGTTACTATCAAGTTGAATTCTGCTAAGGCAGGTATCTCTAATTGCAGCTTGTTTTCTATCTGATCAAGTTTTAGTAAGCTTGCACAAATAATTGCCGCTTTATTTTCTAAGGTATTGGCTTGGTTACTTATATCGATTTTTATATCATTACCCATTGATTCAATACGTTGGTCAAAAGTTTCAATACGTTGTTCGGTACTTTGTTTTTCTTTATGAGTTATGGCTTCACCTACAGCGACTAAAATGTGACCAACAGAGTTGGTTACAATAGTTTCGATTTCTTTTTTAAATTCACCAGCAAAAATATCATCAAAATCATCAAAATCTTGTGGCGCAATATAGTAGCTTTCATCACTATGGTTAAAGCGAGTGCGTAATCGCGATTTCATCTCATCAAACTTTTCTTGGAACTGTTGATGTGTCGCACTGTTTTCACCAGTTAAGCTGCTGATCACTTTATTGACCGCTTTTAGTCCGAGCTCAACACCTTCTATGGCGATTGAAACTATCGCAGGCACTTGTGTTCTAACACCCTTGGTATACTCGCTCAATTGACTTTTTTGTGTCTTGTTAAGCGCAATTTCACGGCCATAGACAAAAAGCTGATGTTGGTCATTTATTTGTACATAAGTTTGACTCTGATCGACAATACGCAGGTGAGCAGGGTCGATAATAACACCATAATTAAAATTAATATCACATTGTTGGGCGTTCGCTGTGCTTATACACAAACAAGTAACTAGTAAGCTGCGGGCTATAAGTGCCATAGCAAAACTCCATATTAGATCAGATTTTTAGCGGGTATTATTACACTTAAACAAGTGGTTCTATATGAACTTTTTGGTCTTTGTAAATGAAACGACTGGGGCCATATTCACGGCGAGTTTTATCGTGATATTCACCAATGATGACTTGAACACCATGATACACTTTTTGGCTTGCTTCAACAGAGCCACTGGTCATATATTGTTGCAGCTGCTCTTTATAGGACTCTTTTTCAGCGCTAAACTCAGCCATTTTTTTCGAATGATAGTGGTAAGTGGAGATAACTTTTGCAATTATTTCTGGTTTTATTTTATTGTTGGGACGTTTTTTTAGTTGAATCACTGTATCTTTTAGCCCTAAAAGGGTATCAGACTCAGCTTTTACAGCTTGATCAACCTCTAAAATTTTAGCTAAGCAATCATGCATTTTATCGGCAAAAGTTATAATGGTCATACTGCCGGAGGTTGCACCTATTGTACCTGCATGTACCGACTCGCCGGCACTAATATAGCCAGCAATAAGTTTACCGTTGGCTTTTTCTTCGCGACCAACCCAGACCGTTTTATTGACCTTTACTATGCTATGAATTATTTGATTTTCAATTCGTAATGAGTCACAGGTGATATCTGTGTATTGGCAATATTTGGCAAAAACCTTACCACGGGCTTTAATATGAGCACTTAAGTTGATTTTAGAAATATCGACTGATTCAACTTCTTGTTTTTTACCAATAATACCTTTGCCAATAGTTATATCACCACCAGCATCTAGCGTAGCGGATTCAACAAACCCCCCAATTGAAATGTCACCTGTAGCAACCACTTTCATACCCTCACCAATGTCACCATCTATAATGACACTACCTGTAAATTTAACATGGCCAGTACCGACATCAACATTTTTAAGATGGTAAACACCGTCAACCTCCATACCTTTTTCAATAATACGAGGTAGGCCAACCAAGGTAGAAACTAAAAGATTGCTGTTTTTAGGGCTTAAAGCGGTTCCTTCTCCAACCACCATTTCAATATCTGTACCAGGTTTAGAGTCTAATATATCGCCGGTGACGGTATAGCCTGGAATACCATTAGTCAGTGGGATTTTTTTAGCGAGAGGATCACCTATTTTGACACAGATAATATCGCCTAGATCGCGCATGTCTACACTACCATCATCACGTTCTCTTGGTTTTAATATTCTATCTTGTGCGCTCTCTACTAAAAATTTTATATAGGAATTTTTACCCTCTGTTGGTAATTTTCCGTGCGCTATTTCACATTTTACCATCGAACCGGCTGGCGCTTCTGCTGCCTGTTTGGCAAGTTTTATTAATTGTTCTTTACTAAAACCTTTATAAACCTTAGCTGCTTGAGCTGCATCAAGTATTGCTTTTGCGCTCATGTGTTTGCCACCAAGCGCGGTTGTAATTTCTGCTGAAGCTGACATCTTGTCGTCGGCAACTTCTATTAAAAACGTAGCATCGCGTCGCTCAAGTATTTGGTATTGTATTTCACGGCCAGTATGATTTTCTTGTAAAGGTTTTAAAACACTTTCTAGTTCAGCGATGGCATTTTTAATATTACCCTCAATAACGTATAACTGACTGTATTGAGAGTTATCAATTAGCTCATGTATATCAGCTACAGTTAGAGGTGTCTTCGTTTTTATAGGAGACAACACTAAGCTGATGTGATTGATATCGTTACTTACTAAACTTACCTTACTCACAAGCTTATAACTCCATTATTTAATAAAATTCATTATTCCCTAAATATAATTCTCTTGATGAACTTTAATAAAATTTTCGGTGTTTATTTTTGAATAATCTAATTTATATTCTTTATTGTCTAATGCCTCGATAAACACTAAAGTTTTTACTTGGCCAAACACCTCAGGTTTACTCACATCAATAAGTTCTTGATGTGCTCTTTTTGCATCAATGCGTTTTTCTGGTATAACACCTTTATATAAACCAATACCTGTATGGCTTATTATTATCACTGGATGATCACCGTTAACCAAAAGTAGATCAATTTTTTTGTTTTTATGAATAATAGTGTTACGGCCACTGACTCTAAAGTTTTTATCGTTCAAAGTACTCCCCTATGATAATGAGTGACTTGGTACTTTAACTTGTTGTCAAAGCAAATTTTTCAGCTAATGTTGAAATTTATTATTTTTATATTAATATCAGCTTTTAATAAGATTAAAATTTAATGGCTCTAAATATATAAAGATTTGAATCACTAAGCAATATAAAACCGCTCGCTTATACCTCAATTTGACTTATGATTAACTTATACTGTCGTAGTATAGTTTATGTTAACTACTTATTAACATCCTTCGAATTAAGTCTAAACTGCGAGCAGCAACCACCTGCTGAAAATGTTGTCTAGCGACGGGGATACAATAGTACTTCGCCTGTAACGTTTGTTTGTTACCCCAAGCTATCCAGACCGAGCCGACAGGTTTGTCTTCTGTAGCGCCATCTGGCCCTGCTATACCAGACACAGCGATGACATAATCAGCATTCGACTTAGCTAAAGCCCCTTTGGCCATGGCTAACACTGTTGCCTTACTAACCGCGCCGTGGCTAACTAAAGTTGCCGCCGGCACATCAAGCATTTTACTTTTCATCTTATTGGAGTAGGTAACAAAGCCGGCTTCAAAAACTGCTGAAGCACCAGCTATAGCCGTTATTTGACTGGCAATTAGACCACCAGTACAAGATTCTGCAAGGGTAATTTTTTGCTGTGACTTAATGAGTAAGGGGACAAGGTAATCAGCGATTGTTACATGGTTACTTTTACCTATTGTGAGTATATGACTACCTAACAAGTTACTCAGCTTATGCTGCCATTGCGCTAATAATTCTTTACCTTTTGGGCATTGAACACTTAATTTCACTTCCAGCAATGGCATCGCTGCGCGAAAACCAATCGCTATCTCATTAGGCCAGTCGGGGAACTTGTCATTAATCAGCGCCTGTAATGTTGACTCACCCATACCAAAAGTTTGTAAACGGATGAGATTTTTTTTGTTTGTTATTGGAAATAATTGCTGCAAGCTAGGAATAATTTCATCTTTTAGCATGTGGCTTAATTCACTTGGCACCCCAGGGGTACAAATAATCAGACACTGGCCTAATTGAATACGAATACCGACAGCGCTGCCAGTTGCATTATTAACAATTTCACTGCCCAAGGGTAAGTAGGCTTGTTTTAAATTAGGTTGATTGAGTTGAGTGTTTCTGCGCTTGGCCCATGTTTTTAAGTGTGAATGTGCCTGTAGATTAAGGTGTAAGTCAACACAGCAAGCTTGTGCTAGTGCTTGTGATGTAAGATCATCAATCGTTGGACCAAGGCCACCATTAATGAGCAATACATCTGCTGTTTGACTAAGTTGAATTATTTCTGCAGATAAAAGTGCTAGCTCATCAGCAATGGTTACTTTTTTATTGATAGTTAAGCCAATGTCATTGAGCTGTTGTGCCAACATCACTGAGTTTGTATCAATAACATCGCCATTCATCAATTCGTTACCGGTTAAAAGTATATTTACCTGAGTAGTCATATAGCGCCAAAATTCAATTGTAATATGGGTTTCATGTTAGCGAAAAAGTGACTTGATTGCGCTGTAAATTTAGCTGATTTTTTTCACCAGATTACTGTATTGGCATTATATATAATAAATATAATGCAAAATGAGCTATTAATAACGAAAAACAAAAGTACAGGGGTTATTAAGTGTGCTTTTTTACCTTGTTGTTATTTCTCTGTCACTATCACGCTGGCTAACATAGAGGCTAAAGCATCTATTCTATGGTAATCTTGACGAGAGTAATGCTTAAGTGAAAGTAGTTAAGCCGCACTAAAATAAAGCAGACATACACTAGTGTTGAAATACTGGCGGAATTGTTGAAACACGAGCAAACTTTTAGTCCAATACCTAAGCCTGCCATTTTAAGTGGTTTGGCTATATCGCCATAAATTAATAAGAATTTTAATAACATGACTAAGAAAATACAGTCGTACCATCGCACCCTTTTGTTTGGTAAATGGTATCGCAGCGAACGAGATGACGAAGGCTACATGTTTACCGAATTTGCAGAAATTTCAGCTGATGGTCACTATGAATTTACTTTTATGCAGCATGACGACCATGGCACGGTCTCAGAACAATCGGTAGAATCAGGTGATTGGGGCTTAGTAGGCGATATTCACTTTACCATTAGTAAGAGTGAATTCGTCAATGATGAACATTACGCGGCGGACTTAGAGCATGATGATAATTATCATGCCTATCGCGTACTGACCTTAAATAGCCAAATTTTTGAATATCAACACATCTTAAGTAATGAAGTGTTTATCCTACGCCGAGTTATTGATAATATTGCCTTAAGTTAAACTAATACAAGGGCAAAAGTATCGTCTTCTTGTTATCAGTTTCCATTTATCATTTTTTTGAGAGTTCGGATGAAGCAATTTAAAGCAGCCAGTTTAATGACGGCAATCAAAACACCATTTAATGTCAAAGGCGAAATAGATTTTAATATTTATGATCAATTGGTCGCTAAACAAATTAAAGCTGGTGTTGATGGCATTGTTGTTGGCGGTACTACGGGTGAAGGACACTTGCTTACTTGGGAAGAACATCTAATCCTTATTGCTCATAGTGTTCACAAACATGGTAAAGATTTACTTATTATCGGTAATACCGGTAGTAACAACACTCGAGAAGCTATTAAAGCGACACAATATGGTTTTGCTGCTGGTATGGATGCAACACTGCAAATTAATCCCTATTATGGGCGCAGCTCATCTGAAGGTGTCATAGCTCATTTTGAAAAATTGCTTAATATTGGCCCTGCTTTTATTTACAACGTGCCGAGCCGCACGGGTCAGGATTTAACGCCCGCGTTAATTGAGCCATTATCAAAACATAAAAACTTTATCGGTGTTAAAGAATGTACCGGTAATGAGCGCATTGCCTATTACGAAGAGCGAGGCATTGCGTGCTGGTCAGGTAATGATGATGAAAGTGCCGCTGGGCGCCATCAGTATGGCTCTCATGGTGTTATTTCGGTAACTTCCAATATTGTTCCTAACTTAATGAGACAATTAATCGATGCGCCAAACGACAGTTTACAGCAAAGTATGCAACCGTTAATGCAATGGCTTTTTTGTGAACCGAACCCCATTGCTATTAATACCGCACTCATGATGACAGGTGCTGTAGCGCCTATTTTCAGAATGCCTTATAAAGCATTAACTAAAGTTCAGCGTGAACAAGGTCTAGCCCTACTTACCAAGATTGCTAAGGATGAACTTGTTGGCGATAAACTGATGTTAATGGCAGATGATGACTTTCAATATTGCTGTTAAAAAATCTAACACCTAAAGCGTTAATTTTTTAACCTAACAAGGTCTTTAAAATGAAAAAAACAGTGAGCTTATGCTCGCTGTTTCTGTTTCTAAGGCTATAACTAATTTAAAAGTAAATTAACAGTAAGCTAGATTTACTTGAACTCGCTGCTAATCGATCAATTTTGCTAATTGTGGGTGAAGTGCTATCGGCAGAGAAAAGTACTGTTCAGTATGGTTTATTGGACAGGAAAATTTGAGCTGTACGGCGCAAAGTTGTAAATCTACTGGGTCATCAGCGTCCTTGAGTTGATTTAGCTCTGCTGCTTTACCATGCAGTCGGTCGCCAACAACCGGCAAGCCTATACTAGCGGCGTGAATGCGTATTTGATGCTTGCGGCCAGACTCAATATTAACTTGCAGTAAAGATAAATTACTTGCTTGGTAATGTTCAAGGCAAAGAAAATGACTGCGGGCGCTTTTATCATCAATAGCCAAGTCAATAGTGTCAGGTTGCGGACGCTGCTGGTGATCGCCATGAACAATAATATGATAGGTTTTTTCTACTTGGTTTTGCTCAAACATCATGCTTAATGCCTGTGCGGCACTTTTACTGTGAGCAATTAAAATTAAGCCAGTGGCGGCACGGTCAAGACGATGTACGGGGAAAACTGGCCGTTCAGGAAGCAAGTTTTTTTGTGCCCAGCGCATTACGGTGCAATGGTCACTCCACTTCGAGCCTTGAGACAACATGCCGTAAGGTTTATACCAAACACTGTAATCACTTAAGTCGGCGATTAATATTGCCGGTGTTGGTGTTTGAGATAAAACATTTACGTCATAATAAAAATGCAGTTTATCGTCAAGATGTAATTTTTTTTTCAGGCGACGACAGCGTTGTGTCGTTTTACCGCGGCTATGCCATAATGCGCCTTTATCAATCGCTTTTTTTATTTCACCGACGCTTAAGTCACATTGAATTTGCAGCGCTTCAACGATATTTATCGCACGATCAATATTGATATGGCATTCAAATTTTTTCACAATAAATCTACTCAATTAATAATTAATGCTTAGTTTAACAAATTTTTTCCAATAATTGGCATGGCTAAAAGCAACTTATTATTGCTGCAGGGTGATATTGACTATAAATATGTTGAATTAAGTGTAATTGCCCTTGGTTTTTAACTTCAGAGAAAGATAAAATACCCGCAACAGTAAAACTAATATGAGCACAAGCTATGCAACGTAACGAAAAATTATTTCCACTTGATAATGTCGGTAATGCACTATGGGAGATGTTAAATAGCGGTGATGATTTAACTATTGAACGCGAGTTTGAATTTTCCACCATTTTTTCAAGCCAAGACCAAGCCTTAAAATTTGGTCAGTTACTGTTAGAAAACAATCAGAAATTATCTTTTTGTCCTTATGAAGGTGATGACAAACTTCCTTGGGAAATTACTGCTTATCCTTTTATGTCAGCGAGTTATGAAAACATAGCGGCTTATCAAGAGCTACTAATGACCAGCGCGACACCCTTTTCTGGCCAGTATGACGGCTGGTATTGTGTTGATGCTAGCAAAACCTAAAGGTTGAGAATTTTTTATGGATGAACAACAGTTTGATCGTCTAAAAAGTGTCAGCGCTAAATCATTTAATGATCAAAAAGCCTTGATAAAAAAAGTGCTAGCGGGACGAGATATAGCATGTAAGCAATGCGGAACATTTATCAGAGTTACTTTGCCTGAAGACAAAAAAAATACAGGTTTATTTTGTGCTAAAGGTTGCACGAATATCGCTTTAGATTTTGTCATATAACGAGTTAAGTGATTTTTATTAGCTCGAACGTTTGACCTGACCTAGCTCGTTATATTTTATTTGCTATAAAAATGTTGCGATATCTTCAAGCGATTTTTTTCTTGTTGCGTGATCTGGAATGGTCGCGTCCTCACTTGGATAACCAACAATAAGCAGCATATAAGGCCGGCTATTATCATCACGACCACAAATCTTACTTAAAAATGACATGGGTTTTGGGGTATGGGTTAAGGTTACTAGGCCGCTTGAGTGTAAAGCATGTATTAAAAAACCGGTGGCGATACCGACCGATTCGTGCACATAATAGTTGGTGTTTTTATCTTCTGTAGCAACACCACCTTTCTTCTCACTGAAAACCGCAATCAACCAAGGCGCATGTTCTAGGTAAGGCTTTTTAGCATCTGTGCCTAAAGGCTTTAACGCCTCTAACCACTCTCCACTTGCTCTGCCCTGATAGAAGTTACTTTCATGAATCTCAGCTTGCTGGCGTATTTGTTTTTTAACGTCAATATTGTTGATTGCAACAAAATGCCATGGCTGATGATTAGCACCACTTGGTGCTGTCCCGGCTGCTTTTATACAGTTTTCAATAATCTTTCTTGCCACCAAGCGATCACTAAAACTGCGAACACTGTGGCGGCGTTTAATATTTTCATAAAACTCAGTCGAGCGCTGTAACATTTCGTCAGAGGTGTATTCGATATAATCGCTTAAAGGCGATGAGTTATGGGCCTTCATAAACTAACTGCTTTTATCAATATTTTTTATAGCTTATCGATAAAACTCATTAAAAGGCAAGCTTATGTCAGCATAATCTATTTTAAATGAGCGATGAGTCGCTGGATATATGAGGGGGGAGAGTGATTTAAAAATCGTTGTGTTTTTGATGAGATAACTTAATCAAATAGCTATCGAGCCCAGTATAGCGACGCGTAATTTCAGCGTTATACACGCCAATGCAAAGGAATAGGGTCATAATTAAGCTGATGGTGGGTAAACTCACCGTTTGAATATAGGCAGACAGCAGTGTGGTAATAACAGCACCCACAACGCAATAGCTTAAGGTTATGCGCAACCATATGTATGTTGCCATTAGTGCTTTCTCTAGATAGAGCGGCTTTATAGAGGTAACTTTTTTCAATAGCTGATCTTCTTATATACAAAGTTAATTGTTCACCAATTAGTATAATTAACTAAATAGGAATATATAAGTTAATTTATATTCAAAAATAATATATGAAAGAAGTGAAGTTTATAAACTCATAGCGTTTTTTCAGTGCGAGGTTTAAATACTTTATTTCAATAGTTTATGAGGTTTTATTTTTTAATGTTCGCAAGCGTTGTGAAATCAATAAAAAGCCACTTGTATTAGACAGCATAATTATCAACGCAGAGATTTAAATAGGCTAAAATCATTCATTAACTCCTTAGGGATAAATAAGGTTTTAAAATGAAAAACTTTAAGAATATTTTAGTAATTGCTGAAGATATTGGTCTAAATCAAACACTACTGTACAAAGCGCTGACGCTTGCGCAACGTGCCAAGGCAAGTTTAACTATTATTGCCAATAATCAAGATAAGGAAATAGAACAGCATCTTGAGCTGATTTACCAACAAAAAATAGTACACTTAGCCATGCTAAATGGATATCAAGCATCAAGGCTTAACATTGATATCAATATAAAATATTGTGCAGCTCCGTTTTCTCACCAAGATATACTCGCTGAAATTACTGAACATGCTTATGATTTACTGATTAAAGATATTCATTCAGCACATTTTCAGTGGGGTTTATCTTGGTCTGATAATTATTATTTATTGCGCGAAGGTGAGACAAATCTCTTGCTCGTTGGTGAAACACATTGGCCAGACAGAGGCAAGATTCTAGCGGCGCTAGAAACAGAAGAGTTAACTGAAAAACACCAACAACTAAACCATTTTATGATAGATGAAAGTCAGTACTTGGCTACATTATTAAATAGTGAAGTGCATTTGCTCAACTGTTATCAAGAACAGCCAAGCATTTCATTAGCTGACCCACTATTTGCCGGAGGGTTTGAAGAGCCATTTCAACAGCATTGGCGTCACTTACAAGACTCAGCATTGCGCTATAGTTTAAAGCCTGAGCATATACACGTTGAACCGGGATTACCCGAGTACGTTATTCCACATGAAGCTAAAAAACATCATGCCAATATTGTTACCCTTGGGGCTGGTGAGCATCATGGTTTAATCGATTTACTTAAAGGTCACTCTTGCGAGTATGTTGTTGATGGCTTAGCTTGTGATGCCCTGATTTTAAAAGCTAATAGGTCTAATGCACAATAGTACCTATTAGGAGACATAAAAAAGTTAGGAGGCATAAAAAAAAAGCGCCATTAAGGCGCTTTTTTTATGCTGATATTGGCGACTTAAGCAATAAACCTACGCGCGTTGCGGAACATACGTACCCAAGGCGAATCTTCTTGCCATTCATCTGGGTGCCATGAATTAGCTACAGTGCGAAAAACGCGTTCAGGGTGCGGCATCATAATCGTTACGCGACCATCAGTGGTGGTTAGTGCCGTAATACCGTCTGGCGAACCGTTAGGGTTTGCCGGATAAGTTTCAGTGATCTGACCATAGTTATCGACATAACGCATAGCAACTGTGCCAGATTCGTTTGCGTTATCAATCGCGTCATCAGAACTAAACTCTGCTCGACCTTCACCGTGTGATACGGCGATAGGCATACGAGAGCCAGCCATACCATCAAAGAAGATAGATGGCGTTGGTTGTATTTCAACTAAACTAAAGCGCGCTTCAAAACGCTCTGATTGGTTTTGTACAAAGCGAGGCCATGCGGCTGCACCTGGAATGATTTCTTTCAGGTTTGACAACATTTGACAGCCGTTACACACACCTAATGAGAAAGTATTTTCACGTTCAAAGAATGTTTTGAACATGGCTTTGGCATCTTTGTTGAACAATATTGATTTTGCCCAACCTTCACCAGCGCCTAATACATCACCGTAAGAGAAACCACCACAAGCCACTAAACCATTAAAGTCAGCTAAATCAGTCCGGCCAGATAAAATGTCTGACATATGCACATCAATAGCAATAAAGCCTGCACGATCAAAGGCCGCTGCCATTTCTACATGAGAGTTAACGCCTTGTTCACGTAAAATAGCAATACGTGGATTGGTCCCCTGTTGTGCATCTTTTGCAATTAAATGTGCAACAATATCTTCATTGATATCAAAGCTTAAGTCAGCGCTTAGGCCTGGGTCTTCGGTATCAAATTTAACAAAGTGTTCTTGCTGTGCACATTCTGGGTTATCACGTAGTGACTGCATTTTATAGGTGGTTTGTGCCCATGTAGTACGGTAATAAGTACGAGAGTTTTCTAACACCACTTCGCCATCACGGCTAAAGCGGAGTGTATCTTCGTTATTGATACGACCAATATCAGTACAACAATCGGCAATACCGTACTCAGCAAAAACAGCCTGAATAGCATCAGCATCACTGGCGAGAATTTGAATTACTGCGCCAAGCTCTTCATTAAATAATACATCAACATCGTTGCCTGATATCGATGCTAACTGCGATAAGTCGATATCAACACCGGTATGGCCAGCAAAAGCCATTTCAACCACGGTGGTGAACAAGCCGCCATCAGAAATATCATGGTAAGCGATCAGTTTCTCATCACGTACTAGGGTTTGCATGGCATTGAAGAAAGCTTTTAAGGTTTCAGGGCTATCAACATCAGGCGTTTCATTGCCTAAGTGTTTATAAACCTGAGCCAAACATGAGCCCCCTAAGCGCTGTTTACCTTTTGATAAATCAATGGCAATAAGTTGCGTCTCGCCTAAATCTATACGTAACTGCGGTGTTACCGTTTTACGAATATCTTCAACAACACCAAAAGCGGTGATAATTAATGACATTGGCGAGGTAACAGATTTTTTCTCACCATTTTCATCCCATTGGGTTTTCATCGACATCGAGTCTTTACCCACGGGTATAGTTAAGCCAAGCGCAGGACAAAGCTCTTCACCAATGGCTTTAACCGCTTCATATAAACCAGCATCTTCACCCGGATGGCCTGCTGGCGACATCCAGTTAGCTGAAAGCTTAATACGATTTAAATCGCCGATATCAGTACCGGCAATATTAGTTAACGACTCAGCAACCGCTAAGCGCGCTGAAGCGCCAAAGTTTAATAACGCCACTGGGGTTCGCTCACCTAATGACATAGCTTCACCGTGGTAAGAGTCAAGTGCAGAAGCGGTAACGCCACAATCAGCCACAGGTACTTGCCATGGGCCAACCATTTGGTCGCGATTAACCATGCCAGTTACTGAGCGATCGCCGATGGTAATGAGGAAAGTTTTTTCCGCAACCGTGGGGAGTGATAAAATACGTTCTGCCGCATCAACTAAAGTGATGTCAGCAACAGAGAAATTATCGCCAGCGGCCTTTGCTGTTTCCACGTCCTTGAATATTTTAGGGGTTTTTCCTAATAACACTTCAAGCGGTAAATCAATCGGTGTATCGAGTTTATCATTACCGGCAAAGTGGGCATCAGTCACGGTTAAATGTAGCTCTTCGGTCGCACGACCAACCACAGAAAACGGTGCACGTTCACGATGGCATATTTGTTCAAAAGTCGCTAAATTTTTGTCTGATACGGCAATAACATAACGTTCTTGAGACTCGTTACACCAGATTTCATGTGGCGCCATGCTGCGTTCATCATTAGGGACGTTACGCAGTTCAAAAACACCACCACGACCGCCATCAGCGACTAACTCAGGGAAAGCATTAGATAAACCACCCGCACCCACATCATGAATAAAAGCAATAGGGTTTTCCTCTCCTAGCTGCCAACACTTATCAATAACTTCTTGGCAACGACGTTCCATTTCAGGATTCTCACGTTGTACAGAAGCAAAATCTAAACTTTCAGCTGATTGGCCTGATGCCATTGAAGAAGCGGCACCGCCACCTAAACCAATGTTCATTGCAGGGCCGCCAAGGGCAATTAAGTTAGCACCGACAACAATTTCACGTTTTTGTACGTGTTCATCACGAATATTGCCTAAGCCACCGGCCAGCATGATAGGTTTGTGGTAACCACGCACTTCACTGCCATTGAATGAATTAACTTGTTCTTCATAGGTACGAAAGTAGCCTAAAATAGCTGGGCGACCAAATTCGTTGTTAAATGCCGCGCCACCTAAGGGGCCTTCAGTCATTATATCTAAGGCTGAAACGATACGATTTGGCTTGCCAAAGTCGGTTTCCCAAGGTTGTTCAAAACCAGGTATACGTAAGTTTGACACTGAAAAGCCCACTAAACCCGCTTTGGGTTTTGAGCCAATACCGGTTGCGCCTTCGTCTCGAATTTCACCCCCTGAGCCAGTGGCTGCACCTGGATAAGGAGAAATAGCGGTAGGGTGGTTATGCGTCTCAACCTTCATTAATATTTGAATGTCTTCATGGTGATAACCATAAATATTAGTTTCTGGATGTGGAAAGAAACGGCCGCCTTTATTGCCCACCATAACCGCGGCGTTATCTTTGTAGGCACTTAAGACAAAATCAGGATTGAGTTCATGGGTGTTGCGGATCATCTTAAATAATGATTTAGGCTGTTTTACACCGTCAATAGTCCAATCGGCGTTAAATATTTTATGACGACAATGTTCTGAATTCGCTTGGGCAAACATATACAGTTCTATATCGTGCGGATTACGGCCAAGTTTAGTAAAGTTTTCAAATAAATAATTAACTTCGTCATCGGCTAAGGCAAGGCCGAGTTCACTATTGGCTCGAACTAAAGCGTTTTTACCGCCGTGTTCAATATCAATACTGGTAAGTTCACCAGGCTCTGCACTAGCAAAAAGTGCGCTAGCATCATTGAGATCAGTGAAAATAGCTTCCATCATGCGATCATGAATTAAATTATTTAATGTCGATTGTTGCACTGCCGTCAATGGCGCTGCTTTTTCTGTACTGACATAATAAGCTAAACCACGTTCAAGGCGAATAACCTTAGATAAACCACAGTTGTTGGCAATGTCGGTAGATTTTGATGACCAAGGAGAAATAGTGCCAGGTCGTGGGGTTACTAAGATAAATTGCCCGACAGGCTCATGTTCTTCTATTGTCGGGCCATACTTAAGCAGTTGCTGTAAAACCTGAGACTCTTCAACGTTTAGTGCTGCTGAAATATGAGCAAAGTGGCTAAATTCAGCATAGATATCCGTGACGGGCAGTTTCAGCTCAGCACACTGATTTAATAGCTTGTTTACTCTAAAATCAGAAAGTGCTGGCGCACCGCGAAAGGTTTTCATCAACATCGACATAGACTATTTCACCGGGTTATATTAATTAAGGAAATTAAGCATAAAAAACGCGCGTATTATAGATGAAACAGGGCGATTAGAGAAATGATTTGTCTCATTTCAAACTAACTTTATGAAGGTAAAACTGCTTAAGCAGTAAAAAAATAGCTTTTTAAATAACTCAATTCACGTGACAATGGCTACTATGATAAAAAAACAAATAAAATTATTTGCTCGAAAAGTTAATACACATAAGCTGTTAACCTTGTTGTTACTGCCGTGTCTCTTTATTTTGTCTGCTTGTGAAACACAAAAAACCTCGGCAAATTTGCAGCGTATTATCGATCGCGGTTATGTAACTGTAGGCACACTTTATGGTAACACTAGTTACTATCTTGATGCCGAGGGGCCTGCAGGTTTTGAATACGAACTTGCGCAAGAATATGCTGAATATTTAGGTGTCGAATTAAAAATGATGCCGAGTTACAACTTAAAAGAGTTATTTCAGCAACTCGATAATGGCAGCGTTGATTTGCTGGCTGCTGGGCTAGCGGTCACAGATGAACGCCTTAAAAATTATCATTTTTCGCCAAGTTATGATGATGTCAGCCAAAAGTTAGTTTTCAAGCAGGGTAATATTCGCCCACGTACATTGGCTGATTTAACCGGCACGTTAGAAGTGCTAGAGGAATCTAGTCACGTGGAAAGTTTAGAGCAATTAAAATTATCTAATCCTGAACTATCATGGACGACCACTAGCGAGTTAGATAGCGAAGAACTTTTGTTACGTGTACTTATGGATGAAATTGACTATACCATTGCAGACAGTAATGCCTTGGCCATTAGTCGCCGATATTATCCAGAGATCAGCATAGGATTTACTATCCATGAGGCAGAGTCTTTAGCTTGGATGATCAATAAAAACAGCGATGATTCCATTTTTGCTAGTTTAATTGAGTTTTTTGGTCAAGTGCATCATAACGGTGTTTTGTTAGCGTTGAATGATAAACATTATGGCCACATTGAAGAGTTCAATTATGTCGATACCCGCATGTATATCAAGGCGATTGAAAAAAAGTTGCCTAAATACAAACCGCTATTTGAAAAATATGGTCAAGAAGTTGATTGGCGCTTATTGGCAGCTATAAGTTACCAAGAGTCACATTGGGACCCTCATGCCCGTTCTTATACCGGGGTGCGTGGCATGATGATGTTGACCTTGCCGACAGCAAAACAAATGGGTATAAAAAGTCGCTTAGATGCAGAGCAAAGTATTCGTGGTGGTGCTAAATATATTAAACAACTTATTGAACGTATGCCTGCGCGAGTGCAAGAGCCTGATCGACTTTGGTTTGCGTTAGCGTCTTATAATGTTGGCTTAGGGCACTTAAACGATGCGCGTAAAATCACGAAACAACAAGGTGGAGATCATGACCGCTGGGTCGACGTAAAAGAACGTTTACCGCTCCTAAAGCAAAAAAAGTTTTATAAAAAAACCCGTTATGGTTATGCTCGCGGTGATGAACCTGTTCATTACGTAGAGAATATTCGTCGTTACTATGATACGTTAACTTGGATAGACAATCAGACTAAGCAACTGCCGGCGAAAAGTGAGTTAACGGTGAATGCTGCTCAAGAATAATGGTTAAGGCGTACTAGAATATTATCTGTTATGTCATTAAGTTGTCACAAAGGTGGGTAATACTAAGTGTAATACCCAAGGGATTAAATAAAGGATTAAAAATTCAACCAGGATAAATAGTTAAATTCAGATGTTTTTTTTCCAGACTAAACACAAGTACCTAAAGCTAGCTCACAAAACAGCTATACGGCATTAGCAAAGCCTTGTAGCTTGAGGTAAGTCAGTAGAACAAGGCAAAAAAAGTGTTGAGCAATAGCTGATTTGACGATTGCGCACAGTGAAGAAACTTATTATTTAGACAATTTGAAGGTGATCCATTTGCTAATCTGTTTGGTATAGTACTACTATTAGAAGTCTATATATTATTAGTTATACTTATGCCAAAGAGGTAAATATGAGAATTAAAAAAAGCTTATTAAGCAACCAAAGAAAAAGAACATTAAATCGTAATAAAATAAGATTAGTTAATCGTCGTCATACCCAATTTGCCTTGGATCTGTGCAGCAACGACCGCCCTTGGTTAAATAGCGAAAGTGAGTAGGATTTGAATTGATTTGCTCGCCTCGCCTTTTAATCGTGCTTTCTCCAGTTCCAGTAGGCTTTCCAGTCATTTCGCTCCCAGATTTATTGCATCAACTGCCATTGTAGTCGTCATAAAGTCATGCCATCGCTTTAAATAATCAAATATGTATTGTAAATACAATCGGCTTTTTCACTTATTAATCCAAGCGCACATTTTAGTTGTACAAGAAATAGTACCTAAGTTGGTGTAATAAAACATTTAAGCTAAACTTAGCTTAAGAAAATCAATGTTTAATGAGGTCTCTTTACTTATGCTTGAACATGGCACTTTTTCAGTTGTACTCGAGGGGAATCTGTTAAGCATTACTTTATTAGGTACGTTTAATGACATTGCAACACTTTCTGCTTGTCAGCAAATAGAAGCTAAAGTTGAGAGCTTAAATGGCCAAGCCTTTGCGATATTGGTTAATTGTATTGGCTATGAAGGTAGTACGCCTGATGCGCATAAAATATCCAACCAGTATTTACTATGGTTAAATAAAATAAATTGTATTGCCCTAGCCAGTATTTATAGTCAGAATATTTATGCTGATATTGTAAAAAATGAGCAAGCGGCATTATTTGAACTCAAAAACCGTCAAGAGTTTAATGACCTGCAAGAAGCAAAGCTTTGGCTTTTAAGCCAGTTATAGTGTGCAAGATTTCTAGCACAACATTCCCAGTGCAGTATCTTTGTACCGATTGAGCTGTTTTTCCTCGTTATAATCATTTGGCCATTTTAATTAGTGTTATTCAAATGGTGCTTATTTTAGGGTTATTACCACTTTTTTTGCCGCTTTTTTTTCAGCTTTTTTTGCTGCTCGCCGACGTTTAAAAAAAGTCGACAGCATAGTACTGCATTCATCGGCTAAAAGACCGGCTTTTACGGCCACTTGATGATTATGTTTTTCATGGTTTACTAATGAAAAAGCACTGCCTGCAGCCCCAGTTTTTAAATCGTTACTGGCAAATGTTAATCGCTTGATACGGCTGTGTACCAATAAACCAGCACACATTGGACAAGGCTCAAGGGTAACGTATAGGGTGCAATCTAGCAGACGATAATTTTGTAAATTTTTACCCGCATCACGAATGGCTATCATTTCTGCATGTGCTGAAGGGTCATTATTCATAATCGATTGATTAAAACCTTCACCAACAATTTTCCCGGCACAAACAACCACAGCGCCAACCGGAATTTCATCATGACTGTCGGCAATTCTTGCTAGTTCAATAGCGCGGCGCATAAACTTACGATCGTCATTAGAAAAAGCGTCATCAGAAAAAATGTCGTCAGAAAATCCGTCATCATTTGCTTTACTAACGACTTTAACCTTGTGTTTATCTGCTAAGGTATTTTTTATCATAAGCTATAGAAACATTTCTAATAAATCATTAAGGTAGCGGTGGCCAAGTGTGCTGACTGACCAATGTGTGCCATTAAATTCCATTAGGTTTTTATCTTGGGCTTTTAATAATATCGGTAAAACACTGTTAATGCTTAAGCCAGTATACGCTTGATATTCATCAAGTGAGAAACCTGAAAACAAACGTAAACGATTCATCATGTATTCAAAGGGCAATTCTTCATTGCTTACGGTATGCAGTTTATCCAGTGCTTTTCTACTGATATCTAAATAACCTTTTGGATGTTTTACTTTTACCGTACGGTGAATAGTTTGTTTTTCAACATCAGTAATTTTTCCGTGTGCGCCACAACCAATGCCAAGATAGTCGCCAAACTTCCAGTAATTAAGGTTATGCTGACATTGAAATTCAGGCTTACTGTAAGCTGAAATTTCATATTGCTGATAACCGGCCTGGTTTAATAACGCAATGCCTTGGTCTTGGATATTCCAAAGTACTTCATCTTGCGGTAATTTCGGTGGCCGAGAATGAAAGGCAGTATTAGGTTCAATAGTTAATTGATACCAAGAAATATGGCTTGGATTTAAGCTAATGGCGGTTTTTAAATCATCAAGTGCATGGGCTACCGTTTGTTCTGGTAAGCCGTGCATTAAGTCAAGATTAAAACTTTTCACCCCACACTCGTGAGCTAATTTTGCCGCTACTTTAGCTTGCTCGCTATCATGAATACGCCCTAGCTTAATTAATTTATCTGAAGCAAAACTTTGTACACCCACCGATAATCTTGAAACACCACCATTAAAAAAGCCGATGAACTTATCCGCTTCAACCGTACCTGGATTGGCTTCTAAGGTTATTTCGATATCGGCTTCATGCTCAAAGCGTTGGAGAACTTGTGTTAGCAGTTGCTCAATAGCGGGTGCAGAAAACAAACTCGGTGTTCCGCCGCCAATAAAAATGGAATGTAAGGGCCTATTGTTGAGCTTGAAACGGGTAATATCACTGTCTAAATCGAGCAACAGCTGCGAAATGTAATCTTGCTCAGGTATAGCATGCTTTAGTGCGTGCGAATTAAAATCGCAATAGGGACATTTCTCTACACACCAAGGTATGTGGATATAAAGCGAAAGTGGCGGTGCAATTAACATCTAAGCGAGTTCTTCTAAGAGCAGTGGCACCAGTTTCTGTAGTGCTTGGCCACGATGGCTGAGTTGGTTTTTTAGCTCTCTTGGTAATTGTGCCGATGTCATTTGATGTTCAGCTTGCCAAAATACTGGATCATAGCCAAATCCTTGCAGACCTATTTTTTCTCTGCTAATGCTACCTTGCCATACACCATGACAAATAAGTGGTGTTGGATCGTTTTCATGGCGCATATAAACCAGCACACAATGAAAGCGAGCACTGCGTTGTTCATCAGCAATGTTTTCTAGGGCACTTAGCAGCTTATTGGTATTGTCATCATCATTGGCATTTTCGCCAGCATAACGTGCTGAATAAACACCAGGTGCGCCGTTTAACGCGTCAACTTCTAGACCTGAATCATCAGCAATAGCTGGTAAACCGGTGATTTTTGCCGCGTGACGAGCTTTAATAATCGCGTTTTCGACAAAGGTTGTGCCTGTTTCGGCAGCATCACTTACATTGAATTCGCTTTGTGGCTTAATTTCAATATTTTGCGTTGCTAGCAAACTGGTAAGTTCGTTAACTTTACCTTTGTTACCTGTGGCTAATACAATAGTGGTCATGGAAAATACCTTTTATATTCCGAGCTAAAGCCTAGCTAATGTCTGATTAGTGGCCTAGCTTAAACAAGCCGTTTACAACCTAGGATACTGATAAGTAAACGACTAGATAAATTAATTAAAACAATGGCGCGCATAATACCTTAATCTGTATCAAAGAGGGAACATCAAAGACACAATTACCCAAAACTGAACACAAGATGGCGATAATGTAATAAGATTGCTATCAAGGCCAAAATGCTAGTTTATGTTAAAAGCAGGCAATAAAAAACGGCAAATTAATTGCCGCTTATTTGGGTTAAGTCTCATTAGTCGCTTAGCTAGTCAAAAATAAGACTAGTCAACATAAAATTTTTGAGAAAACTTTAAGTTATGTTGCTTGCCTTTATCTGTAATATTAATATCAAAATAGATGGTTTCTTTATTGGTATAACTCACTTGTGCAAGATAATAAACCGCATCACCTTCTTTTACTTCGGTAAATTCTAATGATTTAATTTGCCCAACATCGTTCCGGGCTTTACCGTTAATAAATACTGTTTTTGACGGATTACCAGCTTGGGTATTATCCAGCACTGAGATATTGACTAAACCTTTATAGCGGCTACGTTCAATACCGTATGCTTTAGCAATTTCAGGAGTTAAAAATGCCGAACCTAATGCAATGTAATGTACATTAAGACCATCCATTTTTTTCATGTTTTCAGCGCTACTGGTGGTAATAACAGACAGTGCTAATAAAGTAATTAATACAAGTTTGTTGATGATATTCTTCATGTTGATGACCTTATTATTTAAGTCGTTGATGTTAAGTATATATGACAATCTCAATTTAGATAACCGCTTATAACATTGCCCAATATGGTATCCAACCTCTAAAGAGAATATTAAGTACGTTCAATAATAAAAAGGCGATTAGCACAGATAAATCAAGTCCACCAATGCTGGGGATAATGCGCTTAATCGGTGCTAAAACCGGTGCAGTCAGTTGATGAAAAATCATTTGTGTTGGGTTGTAACCTTGAACTACCCAGCTCATTAACGCCATAACCAACATAATGATAAACAGTAAGATTCCGGTTTGTTTAATAAGATATATTAAGCCCAAATACAAAGCAGAAACGATATCAATAGGGCCACTATTAATTAATGGAATAATGATAAAAGTTAAAGTAGCGAATACATAAGCTAAAACAATGGTGGCTAAATCAACACCAGCAATACTGGGGATGACACGGCGCAATGGGATAACTAATGGGTTACTCACTTTGACAATAAATTGACTAAAAGGGTTATAAAAATCAGCGCGCACTAATTGTAACCACACTCGCAATACTAAAATCATGAGTACAGTGTCAAAGGCAAATTTAAGCAAGTAATTAATTGCTTCCATCGAAAACTCCAAAATTATGAGAAGGGATTTAATCATCATGTAATAGTAATTCAAGTTACTATTGGAGACCTAAAAGATTAAGAATCAGTATGTTACTAATTTTTTATACAGTTAAAATCTCAAACATGATGATAATAATACTATTAACCATTTTTCGCCATTTCTTTAGCACGATCTACAGCACAATTCATGGCATTTGATACCAGTGCCTCTAATCCACCTTCAATCAAAGAACTCAGAGCTGCTTGGGTTGTGCCACCTTTAGAGGTTACGTTTTCACGTAATTTACTGATCGGTAACTGATTTTCTATCACCATCTTAGCTGCGCCTAAGGCGGTTTGCTGAACAAGATCTCTACTATCTTGTTCGCTAAAGCCATAAGCTATGGCCTGTTTTTGCATCGCTTCCATAAATAAGAAGAAGTAGGCAGGGGCAGAGCCTGACACGGCAATGATATGATCAATCTGTTGTTCTGATTCTAACCATTTAACAATACCGACTGATTCCATAAGCGATGTGGTGAATGCTCTTTCTTCACCATTAGTGTGATCGTTGGCATATATTCCAGACACGCCAAAACCTAGTTGTGAGGGAGTATTTGGCATAGTTCTGATCACAGAGCATGGTTTATTAAGCGCCTGCTCTATTTGCTTTATGGTGCATCCTGCCGCAACAGAGATAAAACATTTACCGGTAATATCCATATGCTCACTTAAGTGTTGGCATACATCGCTAATAAGGTAAGGCTTAACGCCAAGCACAATAACATCAGCAAATGTTGTTGCTTCAATATTATCTGGTGTTTGCTTAATGCCATGTGTTGCTTGCAATGCTAAGCGTTTTTCGGGCGATGGATTCGACACCATGATATTTTCAGGGTTGAAACCGCCATTGATAAGGCCAGAAATAATAGCGCCGTTCATGTTGCCTGCGCCGATAAAAGCTATTTTTTTCATAATTTTCCTTCAAGAATTACTGATTTGATATTTAGTCGTCGCTCAAATACGGTAGTAAACCGCCACTATTATTAGCGGCAGATAATTTTTATATTAACATTATTATATTATTTTTTTTGCACTGATTTACCTAGCTTCTAGCGCCAAATATAGCTGAGCCAATACGTACTAACGTAGAGCCTGCATTAATCGCAAGTTGTAGGTCAGCAGACATGCCCATTGATAACGTGTCCATGGTGGGATATTGCTGTTTAAGTTTGATGAACAGGTTCTGCATCTTAACAAAACTTGCCTGATCAGCATTTTTTTCTGGAATGGCCATCAAACCACGCAAGCATAAATTGTCACAAGTTTCGATAACAGCCAGCAGCTCAGGAAGCGCTTCGGGTAAAACGCCAGCTTTACTTAATTCGCCACTAATATTCACTTGTAAACAAATGTTGAGCGGAGTATCTTGACCAGACCTATGCTCGTTAAGACGTTTAGCCACTTTAATTCTGTCTATGCTATGTACCCACGAAAAATGGCTAGCGATTAATTTGGTTTTATTGGTTTGAATTGGGCCAATAAAATGCCAAGTTATATCTGACTTATTTTGTAAAGCGATAATTTTTTCCACCGCTTCTTGTACATAGTTCTCGCCAAAATCTCGTTGTCCTGCGTGGTAAGCTTGTTCCAGCATTTCAATAGGTTTAGTTTTACTTACCGCCAGCAAAGTGACTTCATCAGGGTTGCGGTGAGCAAGTTGACAAGCAGAAGCAATTTGCAGTTTAACCGCAGCAATATTATCTTTAATAGCAATCATATTGTTTATTTCAGTTCTCAATGACTTATTAAGTTGTTAGTTCAATTATAAATTAGACTAAGAGGTTTGTATGGATATTACCGAATTATTAGCATTTAGTGTCGAAAATAATGCTTCAGATTTACATTTATCAGCGGGAAGTCCCCCGTCTATTCGCGTCGATGGTGATGTGCGTAAGTTAAATATACCAGCATTTGACAAAAAAGATGTTAACGCTTTGGTCTATGATATTATGAATGATAGGCAACGCAAAGAGTATGAAGAAAATTTAGAGGTCGATTTTTCTTTTGAAGTGCCTAATCTAGCACGCTTTAGGGTCAATGCCTTTAATCAAAATCTTGGCCCTGCTGCAGTATTTCGTACTATCCCGAGCAAAATACTCTCATTAGATGACTTAGGTTGCCCTGATATTTTCCGAGATATAGCCGATCTCCCTCGTGGTTTAGTCTTGGTTACTGGGCCTACAGGCTCAGGTAAATCAACAACGCTGGCCGCGATGGTTGATTATATAAATAAAAATAAGCACAATCATATATTAACTATTGAAGATCCGATTGAATTTGTGCATCAAAGCCAGTCATGCTTGATTAACCAACGCGAAGTTCATCGCGACACCTTAAGTTTTAGCGCCGCATTACGCTCGGCATTACGTGAAGACCCTGACGTTATTTTGGTGGGTGAAATGCGTGATTTAGAAACCATACGTTTAGCGATGACCGCAGCTGAAACCGGCCATTTAGTTTTTGGTACCTTACATACAACTTCAGCACCAAAAACAATTGACCGTATTATTGATGTATTTCCGGGCGAAGAAAAAGCTATGGTGCGTTCAATGCTTTCTGAGTCATTGCGTGCGGTAATCTCGCAAACCTTGGTTAAAAAAGTGGGTGGCGGCCGTGTTGCTTCACACGAAATTATGATGGGTGTGCCGGCAATTCGTAATCTTATTCGTGAAGATAAAATTGCACAAATGTATTCAGCTATTCAAACGGGTATGTCTCATGGCATGCAAACGATGGATCAATGTTTAAAAAACTTGGTCAACCGCGGCATGATAACTAGGCAAGATGCTATGGACACAGCGTATGATAAAAACCAATTTAATGGTTACTAGTCTTGCTGGTGTGAAATAAAGCGAAAGGTAATTAAATGAATTTTCATGATTTATTACAGAAAATGGTGCACCACCAAGCATCAGATATGTTTGTTACGGCTAAATTGCCCGTTAGTGCAAAAATTAATGGTGAACTTATCGCTATTGATGAGCAAGTTTTGTCGGCGACTGAGGCTCTAGGCTTAGTGCATAGCGCTATGTCAGAAAAACAAAAAATTGAGTTTGAAGAAAGCAAAGAATGTAACTTTGCTATTTCAATTGAAGGCATTGGCCGGTTTCGTGTATCGGCATTTTGGCAGCGAGATATGGCGGGTATGGTTGTTCGCCGTATTGTTACCGAAATACCCGAAGTGGATGATCTGGGTTTACCCTCAGTACTAAAAGATGTAGTGATGTCAAAGCGCGGTTTATTGTTATTTGTTGGTGGTACGGGTACCGGCAAGTCAACGTCAATGGCAGCGTTAATTGGCTATCGTAACAAAAACTCTCGTGGCCATATCCTGACGATAGAAGACCCAGTTGAGTTTGTTCATGAACACGGTAAATGTATGGTAACGCAACGTGAAGTAGGTTTAGACACTGAGAGCTTTGGTGCCGCCTTAAAGAGTTCTCTGCGCCAAGCCCCTGATGTTATTCTCATTGGCGAAATTCGTAACCAAGAAACTATGGAACATGCGTTGAGCTTTGCAGAAACTGGCCACTTATGTATTGCGACCTTGCATGCTAACAATGCAAACCAGGCTATTGATCGTATTATGCATTTAGTACCCGCAGATCAACATGGCAAACTACTGTTTGATCTGGCGTTAAATTTACGCGGTATTGTTGCGCAACAATTAATTTCAACGCGTGATGGTAATAGCCGAGTGGCAGCGATTGAAGTATTACTTAACTCGCCGTATATCGCTGAGTTAATTAAAAAAGGTGATATAGGTAGTATTAAAGAAGTCATGGAAAAGTCTACCGATCAAGGTATGCAAACATTTGACCAAGCATTATTTCATTTGTATCAACAAGGACTTATTAATTACGCGGATGCTTTGCATCATGCTGATTCGCCTAATGATTTACGCTTAATGATTAAATTGCGTAGCAATGAGCAAGGGGGAACAGGTTCATTGTCGGGTGTAACAATTGATGGTTTAGCGCCAAAAGAGCAATGATAATTATCTGAAAATCACTCTTTCTAAATATAAAGGCATGCCTATATCGGCATGCTTTTATATTTAGAAGGAGTGGTGATTTTTTTAAACGCCATAATATAATAAAGTAAAATAGAGTTGAGCTGCAAAATAAAAGGATCGGCCAATGTTATTTACAATACGTGTGTTAATGCTTGTTTTAGCCTTCACTACGGCCAATTTTTCCATAGCTGGAGCTGATGAATTTATGGCAGGGCCAGTCATTAAAAACTATGGCAAGCATGCCAAGGTTCAACAGGATTTTAATTTTGATAAAAATAGTGTCTTTAAAGTCGCTTTTGACATCAGTGAGCAAGGAAAAATAGGCGAGGTTAATCAAAAGTTCGAGACTCTGGCGCGTTTTATTAACATGCATGTGGCAAATGGTATACCGGCAAGGAATATTCATTTAGCTTTGGTAGTACATGGTAAAGCGGGTTTTGATTTACTAAAAAGACCGTTGTACCAAAAAAAGTTTCAGCAAAAAAATGCCAATAGCGCACTGTTGCAAGACTTGATGAAAAATCAAGTAAGGGTTTATTTATGTGGTTAATCGGCCGCTTATTATGATATTAACAATGGCATGTTAGTGACAGGTGTTGAAGTGGCCTTGTCTGCAATAACCGCTCATGCAGTATTACAGAGCAAAGGTTATAACGTTAATTCATTCTAAGGCTTTCAATAAGGCTTTATAAAGCCTTTATAAAGCCTTTATAAAGTAAAGAAGCTCGACAAACCCCATATCCATAAAGGGACAGAAACGATAGATATTAAGGTGGTAATTACCACTATTCCGGCTATAGTCTCTTGATGTTTTGCATGTTGCTTGGCAATTAAATAAGCATTTACACCCGTTGGACTTGCACTTAAAATCACTAACGTCATGGTGGTGAGCGACGAAAACTGAAATATAAAATGACTAGTTAAGAGAATTAAAGTCGGTAACAGTACTAGTTTTATTAAACTGGCAGTAACAATAAATTTAACTTCATTGCGAATTTTATAAAAGGCTAGCGAAGCGCCAAGTAAAAAAAGTGCTAAGGTAATGGCCGGTTTACCTAACAATAACAGACTGTTGTTAACGATTATGGGTAATTTTATCGTCATTAAATTAATGACAAAACCACCGGTAATAGCAATGAGTAATGGGTTGTAAAAAGTCTGCTTGAGAAATATCCACCAATTAAACTGCTTAATATTAACCGCCAACACACTGGTGATGCCAATTAGTAGCGCACTGTGTAAACTGACCACTAAAAATATTGTTGGCAATACTTGCTCACCGAGCACCATTAAGGCGATAGGCATGCCAACAATAACATTATTTGAATAACCAGCGCCGAAAGCGTAAACCGCGGATGCAGGAAGATCACCTTTTAAATGCTGGTGAAAATAGTAATTTATCGTCCAAGCTAGGCCATAAACTAACAATAACGGTAAATAAAAGGCACTATAAATATTCAAATTTATTGTGCTCATATCCGCATTGGCCAATTGTTGAAATAAAAATGCCGGAATAGCGATATTAAAGGTAAATTTACTTAAGGTATCGACTTGGCTTTTATTAAACCAGTTACTTTTAGCCAGTATAAAACCGAGCAAGCCAACAATAATTAATGGACTAATAAGTATGAAAATAGCCATTAAACGCTGATGACACTGACGAGAAAGTAAAACTCGCTAAACAAGTACTTGCTAATACTCATAAGGGCAGGTTGTTATCACGGTTAATCGGCTTCATATTGATTTTCAAAATAACTTTCTATAATTAATTTTGCTGATGCGGCGTCGATATTATCTTTTTTAAGATTACGGTAACCGCCTTCTGCAAACAGTGCTTCTTTGGCGGTGGCGGTGGTTAGGCGTTCATCTTGAAATTCAACTTTGACGCCAAATCGTCCAGATACTCGGTTACCGAACTTTTTCGCGTCATGGGTTAAGGGTTGCTCGCTACCATCCATATTGAGTGGTAAACCCACTACAATAAAGTCAGGTTGCCATTCGTGCATAAATTTGGTCATTTTATCCCAATCAGGAATACCATCACGCGCTTTTACTGAACCTAAAGGTGAAGCTGAACCGGTCATTTCTTGACCGACAGCAACCCCAATGTACTTTTTGCCAAAATCAAAGCCAAGTATTGTTCGTTCGCCAATTGCGGTTTTACTCGCCATTATGCATGACCTACTTGGCTGGATAAATGAGCCATATCAATACCTAATTTTTCAGTGGCTTTTTTCCACCTTTGTTCAATAGGCGTATTAAATATAATATCGCCATCGGCAGGGGTGAGTAGCCAAGAGTTAGCTTTAATTTCTTCCTCTAATTGGCCTGGTCCCCAGCCAGCATAGCCTAGGGTTACCATATATTTTTCAGGTGCTTGTGCCGTACCAAGGGCTAATAAAATATCTTTTGAGGTTGTGATCATTACCTCATCAGTTAAGGCTAAAGAACTCTTCCAGCCCACTTGTGTGCTGTGTAAAACAAAGCCACGGTCTTGTGAAACGGGGCCACCAGTTAAGACTTGTTGGTCTAACTCTGGTGCTGCAATTTTATCTTGATCTATTTGGGTTAATAATTCGTTCAAGGTGACATTAATAGGAAGGTTTATGATCAAACCCATTGCCCCTTCAGCATTATGCTCACAGATATAAGTCACTGTTTTATTAAAATAAGAGTCGTCTAAACTGGGCATAGCAATTAAAAGTTGATTTTCAAAACTATCCATAAATATACCTTAATAATCAGAGAGAAATACACTAAAGGTCGCTTTGCCTTTAGCAATCTTATTGCGATTGGCATTAACTAGCGTTTTCTGATGTTTTGCTCAATAGCATCCATTAGTTTACCGCTAATATTTATTGGGTATGCTGCTTCAATTTCGCGAATACAGGTTGGACTTGTTACATTGATTTCAGTGACTTTGTTGCCAATAACGTCTAAACCAACAAAAAATAAGCCACGTTTTTTCAATTCTGGTGCAATAGTTTCAGCAATAAATTTGTCGCTAGCACTTAATGGACGCGCTTCACCACGACCACCAGCGGCTAAATTACCGCGGGTTTCTCCTTGTGCAGGAATGCGGGCTAAACAGTAAGGCATTGGTTCACCATTAACGATTAATATGCGTTTATCACCGTCAACGATTTCTGGTAGGTACTCTTGTACCATAGCATATTGTGTTGAATTTGCTGTTAATGTTTCAAGAATTACCCCAACATTGGGATCATTCTCACCAATACGAAATATAGATGAACCACCCATACCGTCTAATGGCTTGATGATAATATCTTTATTTTCTTTATGAAATTCTCTAATTTTTTGATTATTACGTGTGACTAATGTCTTCGGTGTTAACTCTGGAAACCAAGCGGTAAATAATTTTTCGTTACAATCACGTAAACTTTGTGGCTTATTAACAATCAAAGTGCCCGCAACTTCTGCGCGCTCTAACATGTAGGTGGCATAAATAAACTCAGTGTCAAACGGTGGATCTTTTCGCATTAATACCGCATCTAAGTCAGCTACATTAATGTCTTCTCGTTCATCTAGTTCATACCAATGCTCAGTGTCGTCAAATACTTTCACTTTTGCTGCTGTTGCTCGACAAACACCTTGCTCTAAATAGAGATCTTGCATTTCCATATAATAAATTTCATAACCACGCGCCTGCGCTTCAAGCATCATCGCCATTGAAGAATCTTTTTTTACCTTGACCTGGGCAATAGGGTCCATAACAACGCCAATTTTTATGCTCATGTGTTTTCCTAAAGGTTATATGTTGATAAATGCCATGACATTATTTAAATGCTGCAAGCCATTAAATTCTGTTAGTTGCTCTATGGTGCACGAAACGTAACACTTAGTTAATTTAAATCACCGTAACGACATTGTAATGCTGTTATTGCGGTTAGGGCTGCGGTTTCTGTTCTTAGTACTCGTGGCCCGAGTAAAACATCGTGAAATCCTGCTGTATTGGCACGAGCAATTTCATCATCACTTAAACCACCTTCTGGACCAATCAACAGGCGAACCCGTTGGTTTTCTATTGGCAAACTCATAATAGAGTGCTGGGCTTTAGGGTGTAAATTTAGCTTTAATGCGGAACTTTCTTGTTGTAACCAGTCATCCAAATAAATGGGTAGGGCAACAATAGGGACAGTGCAACGGCCACTTTGCTCACAAGCGCTGATTACTATTTTTTGCCATTGTTGGTGTTTTTTCTCTAAACGCTCGCCGCTAAGTTTTACATTGCAACGCTCACTAAAAATAGGCGTAATGGTATTAATACCTAACTCTACTGATTTTTGCAGAGTAAAGTCCATGCGTTCACCGCGTGAAATACCTTGTGCTAAATGAATATTGAGTGGCGACTCGTTTTCAACAATATTTTTAGTAATAATATCTACATTAGCAGACTTTTTAGTTACATTACAAAGTCTTGCTTGATACTCAAAATAACCTTCTTGCTCTGCTATACCATTGAATAGCGTAATGTCATCACCGTCTTTAAGTCGTAATACGCGCACAATATGGCCAAAAGCGTCAGCATTTAATACTTGTGTTTGGCCTATTTCAAATGTTTGTGCTTGGTAAATACGAGGGTTACGCATATAAGGTTATCCATGTTTATTGTCGCAGCTATAGATTAGTGATATTACAGTAGCCGTTCAGGTTAAAGTTAATAGCGATTAAAGGTCAAGGCTTTGTTGCTAGAAAGTATGAGTAATAATTTTTCTAATATAGCCCGTTAATAAGGGCAACTCATCGTAAATTCAATTGTTTATATTTAAAAATCACATCATTGTTGTTAGCATCGGTTCAAAATAAAACAGAAAAACTCGCAGGTTATTAAAACACTTGAAATTGAGATACGGCTCATCTTGATTGAATATTTATTAAGATAACTCACTTGCCAGACAATTTATTATTTGCACCTAACTTATGATACGACCCGTATTATTTTTATCTATCTGCTTGAGTATATCACTGTAATCATTGAGGTTGGTAAAGTACCTGCTAAATAAGTGGCACCAGATGATGATATTTCGCCAATAATGACGAGCAATAGCATATTAGGAGTATTTTCATACGTTATGGCTGATAAGCTCATTGCAAATAAAAGCATGAAAATAAAAAAACCGCTCAAAGAGCGGTTTTTTTAAACATAATTTTTTAGTTAAAGTATGTATTAAATACCGGCTGACAAGCGCAGTGCTTGAGCTTTATCTGTTTTTTCCCAGCTAAATGCGGTGAAGGTATCATCGCCAACGGTCATTTCAAAGGGTTCGCGACCAAAGTGCCCATAAGCAGCCGTTTGCTTATACATTGGGTGTAGCAAGTCTAACATTTTAGTTATACCGTAAGGGCGCAAGTCAAAGTGTTCACGTACTATTTCAACTAAACGCTCTTCAGAGACTTTACCGGTGCCAAAAGTATCAATTGAGATTGAGGTCGGCTCAGCAACACCAATAGCGTAAGATATTTGGATTTCACAACGATCAGCCAAACCCGCGGCCACAATATTTTTGGCAACATAGCGACCAGCATAAGCTGCACTACGATCGACTTTTGATGGATCTTTGCCCGAAAAAGCACCACCGCCATGACGAGCCATACCACCATAAGTATCAACAATAATTTTACGGCCGGTTAAACCACAATCGCCGACAGGGCCACCAATAACAAAGCGACCTGTTGGGTTGATATGATATTTAGTGTCTTTGGTTAATAACTCGGCAGGTAAAACATGCCTAATAATGTTTTCCATTACCGCACTGTGCAAGTCATCTTGTTTAATATCTGGGTTATGCTGAGTTGACAGCACAACTGTATCAATAGCGACAGGCTTGTTATCTTTATAAATAAAGGTTACTTGGCTTTTTGCATCAGGACGCAACCAAGGTAAAATTCCTGATTTACGTGCTTCAGCCTGACGCTCAACTAAACGGTGTGAATAATATAATGGCGCAGGCATTAGGGTTTCGGTTTCATTGGTTGCATAACCAAACATTAAACCTTGATCACCGGCACCTTGGTCTTCTGGATTTTCTCGGTCAACACCTTGGGCAATTTCTGGTGATTGTTGGCCTATTAAGTTCATAATGCCGCATGTTGCGCCATCAAAGCCAACATCTGAAGATGTGTAGCCAATATCAGAAATAACATCGCGGGTAATTTGCTCTAAATCTACCCATGCAGAGGTAGTAACCTCACCTGAAATAATGGCGACACCCGTTTTTACCATAGTTTCACAAGCAACACGTGCATGTTTGTCTTTGGCAATAATAGCATCTAAAACCGCATCAGAAATTTGATCGGCAATTTTATCTGGATGTCCTTCTGACACTGACTCAGAAGTAAAAAGGTGTGTAGACATAAACCCTCTGTAAAAATTAATTGAAAAACAATAATCGTTTTTAATAACGATATTCTAACTGTTTAGTTAAGTTTTTTCTATGTTTATTTACGCCTAGATGGCTAAACGTCTTTGAGATGCAAAAGTTTCAATATAAATTCTGTAGCCATTTCTTGACAAAAATTAAACTTTAGCGAGATGTAATCTGAAGTTAAGCTATTAAGGATAAATATTTAAGCGCAGTGTGCGTTGTAAAATGTGACTAAAAAGCGCTTGCTGTTTTAGGCAACACTTCGAACTGTGAAAAGTAGTCTCACCTATATTATTCAGAGGATTAATGAGCTGATGTAAGACTAATTGCCGTTTTAATTGTTCAGTTACCGGCTGCGCTGTCTCCATTACAACTATGCTGTCACCACATATTTCGTTAATCAAGTTTTTGACTAACGGGTAATGTGTGCAACCTAATACGATAGTATCTACCCCTTTTACGAGTAAAGGTTGTAAATAGCTCAACAGCATTAATTTGCACTCAGGCGAGTTTTTCTTGTCTTGTTCAATAAGTTCTACCAAGCCGGGACAAGGCTGAATAGTAACATCACTGTTATGACTATATTGCGCCACTAAGGCTAAAAAACGCTTATTTTCAGCTGTAGCTTTAGTGACTAATATGGCTATTTTTTTGTTTTTACTAATACTTGTTGCTGGTTTTATCGCGGGTTCAACACCAATAACAGGAATTGAAATGTTTTTCCGTAGCTGATCTATAGCATTAACCGTGGCGGTATTACAGGCAACAACGATAGCTTTGGCGTTGCGGGCAATAAACCACTGGGCAATGTCATTAACCCGTTGTTGAATAAATTCAGTAGACTTTTCACCATAGGGAGCATAAAGGGTATCAGCGACATAGAGCAAATTTTCATGAGGTAATTGTTGTTCAATGCACTGCGTGATAGATAAACCACCAACACCGGAGTCAAATATACCAATAGGCTCGGCATTAGCCGTTTGGCGTTTACTTTTTAGGATTGAAGTGGCTGCTTTTATATCAGCTTGGTTTTGCAAGGGCATTAATTAAGCACAGCTTAAGTTTGGTGTAGTTAGTTGGGCTAAGTATATTATCAACAAGCAAATGAGATCTATACATATTTTGAGATAGGTATTAGTTGCCAAGCTACCACCGTTGAGATGAGTCCTGAAGACATGAAATTGAGGAACGTTTAAAGATGATTTTTTAGCTGTTAGCTGTCAGTAAGTTAAAAAGTTTCAAGCTCAGTTTTACTGTGCTTTCCTCCTTATGAATTATTCTGTTATTTTTTACAGGGAGGAAATCATGAGAAGGGAAGGAAGGCTAATTAGGACCGTGCTCTAATACAAATTGAGTTTTACTATAAGATTTAGCTAAATAAAACTATTAAAAGTTTAAGGATTAACTATGGGTAGGCGGGGTGATTTTTAATGCAATTAATTTTGCTTTTCTAGCAATGCACGAAAATATTGTTGTATTTTAGGATGAGTTATAGAATAGAAGAAGGTGACTTCCAAGGTGCCGCAGTTTACATTTGTCCTGAACACCGGGTGTTCAGGGCGGACGTATCATGCTAACCGTAGGCTTCCCGATACGAGCCGGGCTTGCACAATAGTTAATAATCAACATCCTTAGGTAAAACTTATCGGCTCAGGGACATAGTTCACAAACAAACACCCCAGAAGTCAAAAACATTATAGCGAATAACGTCAGTCAAATTAAGTCTTTTATTACTTATAAGACCTGTTAGCTTAATGCTTGAACAAATTGAAGTTTCTTTAAACGAAAAAAGTTTGTTTAAAAATATGTTGAACGGTGAATAAATCTATTAGGCAGATTTAGTGCGGTTTACCGCTTGTTCGATGGTGGTTTGTAATAATTCAATTTTGCTTTGCATTCTTTCGCGTTCTTGCTCTTGCTCATTTCGCACTTGGATTAAATCATGGGCAAGATTTAATGACATCATCACCAGCGACTGCTCAACAGTTTTTGTTGGGAATTTTTTCTTGGCGTCTTGTTCTAAGCGTTTGTTTATTTCACTCGCGGCCAGCAACAACGCAGACTCATGTCCAGCTGGACAAGCAACTTTTAGTCGTTTGTTGGCAACATTTATGGTGACTGTGTGTTGGCTCATTACGTGCTTATTCTCAATGCATAATATTAGTTTATTGAGCTCTAAGCTCAAAAAATTGCGCTACTCGCTTGTAATACCAAGAAAAAAAATGATAACTAAACTTAGTGCGCCATAAGATGAAACTATAACGGTGAGCGTTACACTATGCAAGTGATCTCTATGGTTTTTTCTGGAATCAAGGCTATGCCAATGTTAAGATAGCTAGCAATATCCCCCTGATTGAATTTATATTTTTATGTCTGATAACACCGCTTTAGATTTTTCCGCCGCACAAGCGATATTAACCAGTGAAGGTATTGAGGCACATGCTGCTGAAATTCACGGTGTGCTAACAGGTTTGATTTCTGCAGGCTTTGAATTTGAAAGTAATGATTATATCGCTATGGTTAATGACATGCTTAATAATGCTGAAGGTTTACCGTTAGCGATTAAAAGCTTAGTTAAAGACATTTATAGTGATATTTGGCAAAAAATCCTTGATGACTCATATGGCTTCCAATTAATGCTCCCCGATGATGACGACTCAATTATTGAACGCGGACACGCACTAAGTAAGTGGGTGCAAGGCTTCAACTTAGGCTTTGGTTTACAACAAATAAAAAATGCCTCTTTGTCTGAAGATGTTAAAGAAGTATTGGTCGACTTTGGCGAAATTGCTAACTTGTCAGACGAAATGGAAGAAAATGAAGCGACCGAGCAAGCGTATTTTGAAATTGCTGAATATGTTAGAATCTCTGCGCTACTGTGTTTTACTGAATTAGGCGCGCCACCCGCGCAACAAGACACAAGTACGACCTTACATTAGCACTTCGTGGTTAAATTGCGTTAGTAATAAAATACTTAACGCTGACTTTTAACGCTGACTTTTAACACTTAAATATTAATAACTTAAAAATCAGCTTAAAAAACTCGAGGTTGAAAACCTAACTGTCAAAATTTAATTATAAAAAATAAGCTGGTATCCATGATCAAAAACACCTTATTGCCCGTTGCTGAATTTTGTCAGCGTAGAAATGATTTTATTGCGCAAATGCCGGTAAATAGCATTGCATTAATTTCTGCTGGTCAGGAAGTTACCCGCAGTAATGACACCGAATATCCATTTTGCCAAAATAAGCACTTTTATTATCTTACGGGCTTTAATGAACCCGATGCCATTTTAGCCTTAATTAAAGGTGATGACGCAACGTCAGCACAAAGTGTTTTATTTTCTCGTGAAAAAGATCATCAGCAAGAAATTTGGCATGGACGACGTGTTGGTCAAGTGCAAGCTGTTGACGTTTACCAGTTTAATAAGTGTTTTAGCTTAGCAGAAATTGATGAGCAATTATTGCTGTTAATGGCAGGTAAAAGCGCCGTATTAATTTGCCAGCATGAACAAAAGGCATTCCAGCAACAAGTACTTTCATGGTTAGCCGAGATTAAAAAGGCAGTGCGCACAGGTGTTAAAGCACCAACAACCTTAATTGATTGCAGTAACTTGCTAGATGAAATGCGCTTACATAAATCAAATGCTGAACTTAATATTATGCGCCAAGTTAATGTCATCAGTGGCGGCGCTCATCAAAGAGCAATGCAACAAACTAAAGCCGGTAAGTTTGAATATCAAATAGAAGCAGAGTTATTGCACGAATTTGCTACTAATGGTGCGCGTTACCCGGCTTATAGCTCAATTGTTGCTGGCGGTGATAACGCCAATATTTTACATTACACTGACAATGATGATGTGCTAAATGACGGCGACTTATTACTTATTGATGCCGGCGGTGAGTTAGCGGGTTATGCCGCTGACATTACACGCACATTTCCGGTTAATGGTAAGTTTACTGCGGCACAACAAGTGATTTATCAATTAGTGCTTGATAGCCAAAACCTTGCCATTGCCGCGATAAAGCCAGAACAAAACCTTGCTGAATTAAACCGCATAGTGTGTGATTTTCTGACCAGAGGTTTGCATGATTTAGGCATTCTCAAAGGTAATTTAAACATATTATTAGTTCAACGAGCCTGCAAAAAATACTTTATTCATGGCCTTGGACACTGGTTAGGTCTTGATGTTCATGATGTGGGTGATTACCATGCGAGCCAACAGCGAGAACAATTACGCCCTTTTGTCACCGGTATGGTGATGACGATCGAACCAGGTATTTATATTCCAAAAAATGATCAAACCGTGGATGAAAAGTGGCGTGGTATTGGCGTACGTATTGAAGACAATGTGCTAGTAACCGCAACAGGTTATGAAAATCTAACGGTCAATGCACCAAAAACCATTGCTGAAATTGAAGCCTTAATGGCTTAGTTGTTAAGTAGTCAATCAAGGCTGAGACAACCACACGTTTAGGCATTTGGATGGCATCGAGCTTATCCAAGTGAGTTAACGACCCACGCAGAAAGTTGAAATAGTGATAGTTTAAATTAACTCTGTATTGTCTGAGCGGTTAGCTAGTTTTGATGTGGGTATTTTAGCGTTATCACGTGGCCTTGATGTTTATTGAACCCATACTGGCGTATGGCCGTATTTACACTTGTACTTAAAGCAACTGTTTACTGGTAACAAGGGGTAGTTATATTTTACCAATAATAAAATTTTGTGCTATGTGTAAAATGAATAAACGGGTACAGAGCAAATCGTGCTTTAACCCGCTAAGTTAGCGTTATAAATCTTGACTTGTCAGCGATTTAAGCCTTAAAGCTGGCTTGCTGATCCAAGTTCAGAGGCAGGAAAATAATGAGCTACCTACAAGTTTGTGGGCTTATGAATGTGAATAACATAAATGTGAAAAACAATGCAAAAATTTGATCTATTAATTGTAGGTGGTGGTACGGTGGGTTTAACACTGGCACTTGCTATTCGCCAACAAAGTCAGTTAAGTGTCGCTATTGTTGATAACACGCCTATTGAAGCGTTAAGCGACAAACCTGAGGTGCGCGTTAGTGCTATTAATGCAGCCAGCCAGCAAATATTTAGCCACCTTAATGTTTGGCAAGATATTATCGCGCAACGTGCTCAGCCTTATTACGATATGCACATTTGGGACAAGGCCGGTTATGGTCAGCTAAACTTTGCTTTAAAAGATGTTAGCCGCTCAGCCGTGGCTAATGGCCCAGAGCAACTAGGTTTTATTATTGAAAATAAAGCCATTCGTAACGCCTTATGGCAGAAAGTGGCGCAAGACAGTGGAATTGAGTTTTTTACTGACAGCAAACTCCAACAATTAAATCCTAGCGATAACGAAGTTTTTGCTACCTTCGAGCATAACAGCCATACCAACAGCCAACCTATGCCTATAGTGGCGAAATTGGTGGTTGGTGCTGATGGGGCAAACTCTTTTGTGCGTCAACAAATGAACGTGCCGTTAACCTTTCGAGATTACGATCACCACGCGATTGTCGCAACAGTTAAATGTCAACAAGGCCATCAAAGCACTGCTTGGCAAGTATTTTTAGATACCGGCCCATTAGCACTATTACCTTTATATCAAGCTGATTTATGCTCCATTGTTTGGTCAACCAGCCCTGAAGAAGCGATTCGATTAAGTGCCTTGTCAGCCGAAGACTTTGGCAAAGAACTTACCGCCGCTAGCGATGGTAAGTTAGGGAGAATATCGCTAGTAGGTGAGCGATTTACCTACCCGTTAACCATGCGTTTTGCTCAAGAGTTTGTTAAAGGCAGAATGGTCTTGGTTGGTGACGCGGCACATACTATTCACCCGTTAGCTGGGCAGGGTGCTAACTTAGGCCTGCTTGATGCAGCCGCTTTGTCACAAACCATTAGCGAACAACTTTGTAAAGCACAAGCTAAGGGCACGCTTGATGATAACGCATGGTATAGCAACAAATCGTTACAACAATTTGCCCGCTGGCGCAAAAGTGAAGCAGTAGAAATGATTGCCTCGATGGAGGCTATAAAACAAGCCTTTACGCCTCAGCAAAGCGCGATTAAATTACTTCGTGGCTTGGGTATGTCGTTACTCAATAATATTAAACCGGCAAAAGCGTTAATGATTAATCAAGCCTTGGGTTTCAAAGATGATTTACCCAAATTAGCTACAGCACTTTCACAGCAAGTGCCGCAAACATTATCAGGACCAGTTTCACCACAAATTTCAGAACAAGTTTCAAAAAAAAATCTACAACAATCATCGCAATCACCACCACAGGTGCCACAACAAAAAAATAGCTCATAGCGTCACACTTACCGCGTTATTTTGTTGACTACTTAGTCAACAAAAGCGCTATTTTACTCAGTCAGCCAATAACAAATAGGCGGTTTGAGTAAATTAGTATTTTTATTCTTTTCACCAATATAAAATTTAAGTTTGCTACAAGCTAACTTTTCATACGCTCAAGGAATTATATTTTCAAAAAAGGGTTTTTTGAGAATATAATTTTAAATAGTTTGTTTAGTCGGTTTTAAATTTCAAATATGCTTTATTATCTGTTGAATCAACAGTTACTCAGGGCTATAATCCTCAATACTTTTTGTAAATCTTCCGTCTTTATCCTAGGTTTAGTTGTGATGCTTGTTTTAAGCACTAACAAACTTAGATAAAACAACTAACGTGAGTGAAACGTACGATGACAAATAAAACAGTATTACATGCTAAGCACTTAGAAGCTGGCGCTAAAATGGTTGATTTTTATGGTTGGGAAATGCCGATCAACTATGGTTCTCAAATTGAAGAACATCATGCGGTGCGCAAAGACGCTGGTATGTTCGATGTTTCACACATGACTATTGTTGATGTTCAAGGCCTTGATGCACAAGCATTTTTACGTCGTTTAGTGATTAACGATGTAGCTAAATTAGATGTTGCCGGTAAAGCACTTTATACAGGAATGTGTAACCTTGAAGGTGGCGTTATTGATGACTTAATCGTTTATTTTTTCAGTAAAACAGATTACCGCTTAGTCGTTAACTCAGCGACTCGCGTAAAAGACTTAGCTTGGATCAACGAGCAAGCATCAGCATTTGACGTAGCAATAACTGAACGTCCAGAATTTGCCATGATCGCCGTGCAAGGCCCAGAAGCTAAAGCTAAAGTAGCCACTCTATTAGATGCTGAGCAAACGGCTGTTGTTGAAGGCATGAAGCCATTTTTCTCGGTACAAGCCGGCGACTTATTTATTGCCACAACAGGCTACACCGGTGAAAACGGTTATGAGATTGCCTTACCTGCTGACCAAGCTGCCGGCTTATGGCAACAATTGCTTGATGTTGGTGTTAAGCCTTGCGGTTTAGGTGCTCGCGATACTTTACGTTTAGAAGCCGGTATGAACCTTTATGGTTTAGACATGGACGAAAGCGTTTCGCCATTAGCTGCTAATATGGCCTGGACTATTAGCTGGGAACCTGAAGATCGTAACTTTAACGGTCGTGAAGTATTAGCCGCGCAACGTGCCGCAGGCGACCAACCTAAACTCGTTGGTTTAGTACTTGAAGAAAAAGGCGTATTACGTAGTGGTCTTAAAGTGATCACTGAAGCAGGCGAAGGCGTTATTACCTCAGGTACTTTTTCTCCAACTTTAGGTTACAGTATCGCAATGGCCCGTATACCACGTAGTGTAGCGATAGGTAGTACAGTAGAAGTTGAAATGCGTAAAAAGCTAGTTAAGGTTAAAGTCATTAAGCCAAGCTTTGTGCGTAATGGCAAAAAAGTTCTTTAACTACTTAAGGCTAGGTCAACGCTCATTAGTGAGCCGTAAAACCTAGTTAAAAAATGCTAAAAATTTAAGCTATAGTATGGGATGATTAGCGCAGGCAAGCTTCATACTATAGTCGTTAGTACCAATTAGTTAATCTGCTTGGTATATCCAATTTAAAAATAAAGATTAGGACAAAATCAATGAGCAACATTCCTTCAGAATTAAAATATGTAACATCACACGAATGGGTACGCAACGATGGCAACGGTGTTGTTACAGTTGGTATTACTGAACACGCACAAGACCTTTTAGGTGACATGGTATTTGTTGAGTTACCTGAAGTGGGCGACACAGTAAGTGTGGGCGACGATGTTGCTGTAGCAGAATCGGTAAAAGCTGCATCAGACATTTACGCACCGATGAGCGGTGAAGTAATTGAAGCGAATGAAAACCTTGAAGACTCACCTGAGTTAGTTAACTCAGATGCCTTCGGTGGCGGTTGGTTATTTAAATTAAAAATTTCAGATGAAAGTGAGTTCAACAACTTACTTGATGCTGAAGGTTATGCAAACTCAATCGACGAAGATTAATTTTTAGGCACATTATGCTGTGACACACCTTGTTTCTGTTATTTTTTGTGATCATTTAGTCGACTAAACTCGTACAATTCATAACACCAATCGTGTTGCTTATATTGAAGTAACTATTGAGCTCAAGTACTGAGCTCAATCACTTAACCTAAGTAGCAAGTTTAAGTACTAGGTTTAAGTTTGCACCTATTTATTTGTGCCTAAAAGCCGATTGTTATCAAAAACGATATTTAAGCCCTCAACTCGATCCAATAGTTCAGGGCTTTCTTTTTATTAAATATTATTAACTTTATAGTGAAGCTGTTTTATGACTACTCAATATAATGACTCTTTATCTTTGACTGAATTAGAGCAAAGACAAAATTTTATTCGACGTCACATTGGTCCAAGTGATGAGCAAACACAAGCCATGTTGAAAGATATCGGTGCAGAATCTGTCGATGCACTTATCGATGAAATCGTACCTAATGATATTCGTTTAGCTGATTTACCTGCTATCGAAGAAAGCAAAACTGAAGTACAAGCTTTAGCAGACTTGAAAGCGGTCGCAAGTTTGAACAAGGTAAACGAGACATATATTGGTTTAGGTTACTACGGCACACTAACGCCTAACGTTATTTTACGTAACGTGTTAGAAAATCCAGGCTGGTACACGTCATATACGCCATATCAACCAGAAATTGCACAAGGTCGTTTAGAGTCATTATTAAACTTCCAGCAAATGTGTATAGACCTAACTGGTTTAGAACTAGCGTCGGCGTCATTACTTGATGAAGGCACTGCCGCAGCTGAAGCCATGGCATTAGCTAAGCGTGTATCAAAAAACAAGAAATCAAACTTATTCTTTATTTCAAGTGAAGTTTATCCGCAAACTATTGACTTAGTTAAACAACGTGCCGAAATGTTTGGTTTCGAGATTGTTGTAGCTCCCGCTGCCGAAGTTGTTGAACACGACGTATTTGGTGCCTTATTACAATACCCAAGTGCGACTGGTGAAATCACTGACATGAGTGATTTAATTGCTAATGTTCATGAGAAAAAAGGCATTGTTGCTGTTGCCGCTGACATCATGAGCTTAGTGCTATTAAAAGCACCGGGTGAATTAGGTGCTGATGCTGTTATTGGTTCAACTCAACGTTTTGGTGTGCCTATGGGCTACGGTGGACCACACGCCGCTTTTTTCACTACCTCTGAAAAATACAAACGTTCATTACCGGGTCGCATTATCGGCGTATCTAGAGATACGCGTGATAACCCCGCACTCCGCATGGCGATGCAAACGCGTGAGCAACATATTCGCCGCGAAAAAGCCAATTCTAACATTTGTACAGCGCAAGCTTTATTAGCCAATATGGCGGCATTTTATGCGGTTTATCATGGTCCTAAAGGCTTAAAAGTTATTGCTGAACGCATACACCGCTTTGCTGATATTTTATGTTTAGGCACAGCAACGAACGGCTTGCCAGCACTTCATCAACATTACTTTGACACCTTAACGTTTAACGTCAGCAATAAAGACGAAATTGTTACCCGTGCATTAGCTAATGGCGCTAACTTTCGCACCGATGTTGACGGTCAAATTAGTATTTCATTAGATGAAACAACTACTCGCGAAAACGTGCAAACCTTGTTTGATATTTTATTAGGTGCAGACCATGGTTTAGACGTAGCAGTACTTGATCAGCAAATTATCGCTGCAGGGCATTCGTCAATTCCAGCGTCATTACAACGTGAGTCTGCGATTCTAACGCACCCAGTATTTAACTCGTATCACAGTGAAACTGAGATGCTACGTTACATCAAAAAGTTAGAAAACAAAGATTTAGCGCTTAATCATTCCATGATTTCATTGGGCTCTTGTACCATGAAATTAAATGCGACAGCGCAAATGATCCCAGTATCATGGCCTGAATTTGCCAACATGCACCCATTTGCGCCAGTTGACCAAGCGCAAGGTTATAAGCACATGATTGACGAACTAGCCAAATGGTTAGTTGAGTTAACGGGTTACGACAAAATGTCAATGCAACCTAACTCCGGCGCACAAGGTGAATATGCTGGCTTAATTGCCATTCACAAGTACCACGAAAGCCGTGGTGATGCGCATCGTAACATTTGTTTAATTCCATCTTCAGCACACGGTACTAACCCTGCGTCAGCGCAAATGGTAGGTATGAAAGTAGTAGTGGTTGCTTGCGATAAAGCCGGTAACGTTGATATGGCCGACTTAAAAGCGAAAGCAAGTGAGTTAGCTGACAGCCTGTCTTGTATCATGATCACTTACCCGTCGACACACGGTGTATATGAAACCACAATTGCAGAAATTTGTAACATAGTGCATGATCACGGCGGTCAAGTTTATCTTGATGGTGCAAACATGAATGCCCAAGTGGGTTTAACATCACCGGGTTTCATCGGTGCGGATGTTTCACACTTAAACTTACATAAAACCTTCTCTATTCCACACGGTGGTGGCGGACCAGGTATGGGTCCTATCGGCGTTAAAGCCCACTTAGCTCCATTTTTACCTGATCATGCATTAATTAATGTTGATGAAGAAACTAAAGGTAACGGCGCGGTATCAGCAGCACCTTATGGTAGTGCCGGTATTTTATGTATCTCATACCTTTACTGTGCCTTACTGGGTAAAAAAGGCGTTACCGATGCGACTAAATATGCGATTACTAATGCTAACTACGTAGCAACAAAACTTAGCCCACATTTCCCGCTGTTATATGCAGGTAAAAATGGCCGTGTTGCCCACGAATGTATCATTGATTTACGCCCACTTAAGGCAGAGTCAGGTGTTACTGAAGTCGATATCGCTAAGCGCTTAATAGATTATGGTTTTCATGCGCCAACCATGTCGTTCCCAGTAGCGGGTACGTTTATGATTGAGCCCACTGAATCTGAGTCAAAAGTGGAACTTGATCGCTTCATTGAAGCTATGGTGTCGATTCGCGGTGAAGTACGCAAAGTAACTTCTGGTGAGTGGACAAGTGAAAACAACCCATTACACCATGCACCACACACACTAGCGGATATTACAGCACCTTGGGATCGTGCGTACACGATTCAAGAAGCGGTATTCCCAGTGCCTGCGGCCGCAGCGAATAAATTCTGGCCAACGGTTAACCGTATAGATGATGTTTATGGCGACAGAAATTTAATTTGTAGTTGTCCTCCAGTTTCGAGTTATCAAGATTAGTAACTGATGTTGTCGTGTTCTAATTAAGTCTGTGACTTAATTTTGGCAGTTTGTGAGTGCAATTAAGTTTGTGACTCGATTTTGTTTGAAAAGGTGAGCTTAATGCTCACCTTTTTTGTGTCCGACAGTTTTTATGTATGAATTTTGAAAACTAAATATTGATCTGATGACCACGACTATTCAGGTTGTAAACCGCTAAGCTAGTTGGAAACTCTAACTAAAAAATATTGAAAGGCGAATCAGAAATGGTTCGCCTTTTTATTTGTTAACTCTAGACCAATATATTTAGTATTACCTTTTTTCCGCAAAGTATTTCAAGTTTAGACAAAGCCATTTAAAGGTTACAACTGAATAATAAGTGCGTTCATCTATATGCAGGCACGATACTATGATCCAGTCATAGGTCGTTTCTACTCGAATGATCCTATTGGCTTTACTCGAGTAGTTGATACGTTCAGTCGTTATTCATATTTAGGAAATAACGGCCTTATGCATTTCTTTTTCGTATTGATGAAACGGGTATGGCTTTTGTTTTAATCTCAGTTCACTTAAAACCAGGCTTAGGACCCGGTAACAGAGCTAGAAGAAAGCATGAATTAGCATCAATTTATTAATGGGTTGATGAACATGAGGAATATAGGCGAATTTATTACATTTAATTCTAGCTGCCTGAGTACAAATACTAACGTAAACAGACCTGAGCCATTCGGCCACGTACTTTACAGAGCAAACTTGACTAATGAAATTGATTTGGAATATGGGTTTACCGTAACTAACTTGATAACCGCTATGAAAGTACCTTGGTATGAAGATTTTACTCATGAGTATCCTGGCGAACCATATAAAAATAACCCATTTAGAGCGTGTTTTTCAGATCACCACCCTGTGAGTTTTATGCTCAAATCAACAACAGATGACGATTAATAAGTCTAGTCAGATAAAATAAACTTTGGATTTGATACAAGGTGAAGCTAAAAGTACAAATTAGATTTACGTAGCAAAAGTAATGTTGACTAATTCATGGTCTTAAGTGATTATATATTAAACAATGACAGGGAGTCAGTTACATGTATGATAAATACTTTACATCTGAAGATGACGCTACAAATGCAAACCTCTTATTATCAAAAAAGTTACCAACATATCGGCAAGCGTACAGTGACCGTACTGCTTGGATAATGTCAGTAATGTCTGAGTTAGCGTATATAAAATTTAATTCGCTATTTCCTGAAAGTGGCTCAACAGATTTTATAAAAGAACATTTCATTAAAAAAGTTAACTCTCTTGTTGGTGAAAAAAAATCAACGATAGTTTCGACATTAATTAATAAAATAAGTTATGACCCTACAGTAGAAAAAGCAAAATTAGAAAGTAACCTAGACGAATTTCAATTCAAACTTTTAAAAACATTTGATGATAAAGGAACTCAAGCCATTCTTGTTGATGCTGGCGCATATATCATTTTGAGCTTTAGGGGAACGGAAGCTGACAGCCTAAGTGATATTAAAGCTGATGCTAAAGCCAATTTAATAAAGTGCTCAGTATCTGTAGGTCAAATTCATGCAGGGTTTAGAGATTCATTTAACTATATTCGTCGTGATGTTGAAGAAGAAATCAATAAAGACGAATACTCAAAGAAACCATTATTTATTACTGGTCATAGCTTGGGTGGCGCTCTGGCAACAGTCGCAACAAAATTTTTAACACACAGTGGAGGTATTGCTGCTTGTTACACATTTGGCTCTCCTCGTGTAGGTAATGATGATTGGGTTAATAATATCAAGACACCCATTCACCGTATAGTTAATGCTGCCGACTCTGTCACAATGCTACCTCCTGGTGATGTCTCCATTTCAGCAATTAGTTTTATCTTTAGGTTTATTCCTAGTGTTGGGGAGTCTGTTTCCAAATGGTTATCAGAAAAATTTGGTAGATACATGCATGCTGGTAATATGCGCTATTTAACCAACTGTAAACCAGAGGACTTTAGTGACGTTAGAGTTTTATATTCCGTGAGTTTTACTTATAGAATAAAAGCATTAATTGTTAAATCACTATCTTTTGGGAAATTACTTTCAGACCATTCGATTAGTAACTACAGTAAAAAATTGATGATAATTGCTATTAGGCGCAACAAATGAAAGTACCAAGTTTATTTAAAGTGATGAATATTTACACATCATAAAAAATTGGACAAAAACCTAAATAACAAATCAAATCCGACCTGTTTCTAGGATGTAACTAGGGTTAATAATTATTTGCTTGGGATATAGAACAGGTAATTAACATGGATCAGTTTATAAGGATGCTTTCACACTACATTTAATTAGTAATAATCTACTCTCTAAGAAAATATTTTAAGTTATTTATGGGGTTAATAAATACTGATGGATTTTATAAATCTTATTGAATTGTTAAGAACAATAAGTATTTATAGTCGTGGTATTTGAAGTGGACTATGAAATGAAAGTGCACATTTAGACAGAGAATTGATAAAAAATATTGAGTCAATTTGAATGTGAATACTTAAAAATCAAGTGAAAATTGAAACCATAGTTAATATATTTATGGTAAATATATTAACTTAACAAAAATTAAAGGATTAAAAATGTCTCATCGAAATATTTTATTTTTATCTGTATTTATATTGCTTACTGGATGTGCTCAAGTACCCCAGTCATCTGTAACGTTATCTAATTCAATTTCTGATGATGTGGTGAGTATGCAGAAAGCCCATAAGAGTTTCATTAATTACTATTTTGATAACTTAGAAACGCAAGCTAATGAATTAATTAATAATAAATATCGACCTAGTTTGATACGTCAAATTATTGAATTGGATGTTCAAAAGTTTAAGACTCCAGATAAACAGCATCAATCGCTGTTTAATGCTATTCAGAAAGCATTTATTGATAATAAAAATTTAAGTCAAAATGAACTTAATACATCTCAATCTAATGCAATGCTTGGCATGCAGATATTCTACTCTAAGATTGATAAAAAGGTTGAGTTGGAGCGTAAACAGCTTATAGGGCCATTAAAAAAACAAAGGCGTCAACTACTGGGTAAAGTAGATAGTAATTACATTAACATAGTGAAAAAGAATGCTAGCATCACCGCCCTTTTAAATAGCGTTACAGATATTCATGAAACTCAGCAAAGTTTATTTGAAATGGTGGGTATCGAAGATAACATAAGAGTTGAGCTAGGAACTAAACTTACAACTTTTGCCGATGATATTGAAGAACTGCAAAGTAAAGTCGATAACGGCAGTTCGAAAGTAGAAGACGTTGAAGCAGCACTCACAAAATTTAAAAATTTAATCAATCAATAAATAATATAAAAGGAATTTACTATGACCGATTTTGACCCTAATTCATTTGCAGATATGATGGATGATTATATAGAAATTGCTGATGCAAATATCAAGCAAGAATATCAAAGAGAGCTTAATGCTTTGAAAGGTCTTTCAGAAAATAAAATTAATGAATTCGGAGGGGAAACCTCTCAAATGGATGATATTATTAAAGAAATAGAAAAAGCTAAAGAATCAAACCTTTCACAAGCAGAACTGATTAATAATATAACCATTTTAGGCAAAAGCACTTACAGCTTAGCTAAAAAAGTATCGGCATTGATACCATAATATGACAATGATTAAATATTGATCAGCGAAAAGCGTATGAAGTATTAACTATTGCTCACGACTATTAAACCAGAATATTTGAATCAATATAGAGCTAGAACTCACAGTTGGGATGATGTTACAGCTAGCGACGAAGTTACTATATGGAAATAGTTTGATTTGATGAAAATGGGGTTTTGTGTCTATGGTGAATGTACCTTAAGCAGTAAACATATAGAGCATTTCAAGACAAGGGATTCGACCCTAGCTCTTTATTTGAATGGTCTAACTTGTTTGGTTTGTGTGACGATAGAGGTCGTTGTGGACATTATAAAGATAGTCAAAAAGCCAAGCCATACGATATTTAAAATATTATCAAACCTGATTTAGACGACATAAATAAATTTCTACTCTTTCTAACCAACGGCAGGGTATCGGTGAGAAACGATCTGAGTCTACGTATGGAATTAAAGGCTAGAGAAACTAACAGAGTATTGAATTTAAACGGTGATACGACACTAGTCAAGAGGTGAAAAACATCCTTTAAGCAAATAAAACCTAATATAGACAATCTGTATCAATTGATTGAAGAACTTGATTATGAAGATTGGATTGTTTTATTAGAAGCTGAAATTCATGACTTAATAAATGATAAAGTGGAGTTTGAAACAGCCATGACGAATACCTGGTGTTTCAGTCAAGCATATGAATGAGTAAAGTAACTCTTATTGATTGAATATGATGATATTAAACTTTTAATTATCTACCATTAATTATTCAATTTTTTTATTTTTATAAATACACGCATAACAATTTTTGAAAACACTAAATTTAATGAATCCTCGTGTGGCTACATATACGCTATATCGTTAGCTGTACCTTTAAAATTGAGAATGGAGTCCCATAAAAGTGAAAAAAAAACGAATTGACAAAAACTATGCAAACTGAATTTGATAGTGAAGATATATTGTCAAACATATATAAAAACATAAAAGTGAAGATATTTTAGAGAAAAAATTCGCTACTTTAGTTGCAGCTTAAAGGACAAAAAATTAATTATTAAGCATAAAACTGCTAATAGAGCTTTAATTTCATTAATGATTTTAATTACCATTTTTACCGCAATTGCTGGCTACGAAATTGGTGTCGATTCAGCTTCAACTAATCCAATTTATTGGGGAGCCATTGCCATAATCCCTATGATTTTCTTTTATAACTTTGTAAAGGTTAACTATCAAGCACACTTAGTTTATGTACTATTAAGTATTACTCAATTTCCCCAGTCCCTAGATAACTTTGGCGCTGAGCTTGTTACGGATATTATTGGAGTAGCAATATCTATATTCTTAATCGTATTTGTTTGGTACTTAAAAAATAAGCTTTTCCCATACATGGGATTTTTTGGTGTAAAAAAGGATGCCAATGAGCAGTACACATTTGCAAGGTAAGGCTAACAAGTTGTTAAAGCAGAACAAATAACAGTTGGCTTTTGCTCCTGCGTCGCTTATTTTAGTCAACATATTATCAGCCCTTAAATGGGCGTTATGTGATTAAAATTGCTCATCAATCAACATTCAGTTTTAATAATTACTTCTTACTTCTTATTTCTACGTAATTTAAGTAACCATGAAGATTTATTCTTTTCAGCATCATAAAATACGGCCATGGTGAAAAAAAACATTAGTAGCAATATTGTGTGCGCAGCTAGGCTTATACCAAAGTAAATTATACTTCCAATGTAGATGGAAATAGCAAAACTCCACAATCCAGCTAAAATTGTCATAATATAAAATCTACTGATAGGGTCTGGTATATGTCTAATGGGATTTCTTTTAGAATCAAAGATATATTTATAGTAATCGTATATTCTAAGTGCAAATGCTTTCATAACATACTCTCTTATTTAAATTTCTTCATTTAATTATACGATTGAATTTAGCACTTGGATCTTAATTATATGACTAATATAGAGCTATAAATCACATAACAAGTTACTCAAACGGACGCTACACAGTTGGCTAGCACTCGTTCTTTTAATATTTTAGCCAACTATTTCGCGCCGCTTAGCAAGGCGCTAGCTGCTTAAGATAATTATGAATGAACTTGATATAGCCTTTAAATTAAACGACCAAATCATTACATTTTGGCAATTTTATGTTGCTGGAACTACAGGTATAGTTGGTTGGGTGTTTTCTAGGGAAAAAGCTTGGCCGAAACAAAAAAGGATTGCCGTCGGTGTCACTGCAATTATTTTTATAATATTCAGTTTCGTAGCGTTATATAAAACAATTAGTAATCTAACAAAAATTGTTGCACTGCTAAGTGATAAGGCATTTGAGCTAGCGTCAACAGGTATTAATGAAACTGTTTTTAAATTTGCACTTGAGCGTTTAGACCAAGGTGGTTTATTGTTAAATCTAGGTCCACACATATTAGTTGATTGTATTGTTCTCTATTTTATTTTCATATTATCTAAAACAGATCCATCAGCTAACAAGTAGCACCAACGGACTTGATAATCTGTCGTTGTGCTAAGCTTTAGGTAATAAGGAGATTACATGAGTATTCGAGAAGAATTAAAGGAAGAGTATTTATTTCTGCAACAAACATATGAAGACTTTGATAACCGGGCACTATTAATCAAAGGTTGGTGCATCACTATTTCATTAGGTGCTTTAGCACTAGGTTTTGATTCCTCAAAAGGTGGCTTTTCAACATCATTATTTCTCTTTGTCGCTGGTTCTGCATTATTATTTTGGCTAATTGAGGCAAAATGGAAGACATTCCAATATGCTAATGCCTATCGAATTCGTATTATCGAGGCTTATTTTCGAGGAGATGAAAACTATCAAAATATTGTGCCATTTCAAATTTATAATTCTTGGTTCAAAGCTTATTCTGAGGATCCACCAATACATAAATATGAAGCTACAAAAATTAGTAAAACTCCTTTGTCTCAAACGTTTAGTAATGCAATGCTACCCTTAGTTTTTACACCATATTTATTTATTTTTTTCGGTGGAGTTATAGGTGCAATTATTACTTAACAAGTAAATAAAGAGGGGGGAGATCACAAATTACAGTTGGTTTTTCTGTTCCGCTTCATATTTTAGTCAACTACAATTTACCTCTTAACAGGGCTACATGGACTCCCTTAGTCAAGCAATAGCATCTCTAACAACAAGAAGATCTGACAGCCCTACATTTGGTGTTTATTAGCTAGGCATAGCGTTTTCTGTCGTATTTGAGTATTTATTCATTTAAGCCTTTGCCATAAATCATTGAGTCATTCACGCGTAAGAAAGGGTAAATTATTTTTAGCATCCTCTAAAATACTACTGATGTTTTTTTGTGCAGGGTAACGACCTTTGGGCATGATGATGCCCAATTCAGACAATAAGCCTCGCAAACAGTTAATACCTGCGGTTCTGTCTTTGATTGCGCCTTGGTGAATACGATGTAAACACAGTACCGCTTGTTGCTCTTCGCTTTTGATACTGACAAAGCGTGTCTTGGTCTTGTTGCAGCCTCAAAAATGGCTTCAGCATCATTTGCTTCATTCTTTTAACTTTGTCGGTAGGGAATAACAAATTTTTAGGCCTGATACGCACGTCATGACCGAGCTTGATAAATTCTCTTGCCCAGTAATGTGCAACCGAGCAGGCTTACATAGCAATAATACAGGGTGTTAATTTAGCTATTTTGGCTAACAGTTTATTTCGTTTGATAGTTTTACGCAATTTGCACTTGTCATGTTCGTCAGTTCCGTGAATACTAAAAACTGACTTGGCTAAATCGATGCCAACGACTTTAATTAAGGACACATGGACTGACCTTTATTGAATTTTTTTAACAGCTTTCAATATGGCACATAGATGCTGATTAGTGGAGGAGTCTATATCATTCGTTATGTGCCAAATAGAGGTGGAACATGAAAGTACATTCAAGGCTGCTCAATGTAGCTGATTTTGAACAAATGAGAAAAATTTTACTTCGAGATGGGCCAAACGAGTGGAACTACATTACGAATGAAAGCATTGATCTACAGTTTCAGCTAATACGCGATGGAAAGGCGCTTGCGGTTTTAGCTGAAGATAATGAAATTACTGGGTTCGCGATTTTAATTTTTAAAGAGGCATGTCCTTCAACACTTAGTCAATACTCCGATTTATCAACAATAGCATACATTAATGATGTGGTAGTTAACATGAATTATAGTGGTAAAGGGATTGGAAGTACGTTATTACAAAAGGCAATTGAGTTGGCTCACAAAGGACAATGTGAAAAAGTATATATTGAACGCCACGAAGAAAACTTAGCATCCGCAGGTATGATGCGAAAAGCATCCTTTCAAATTGTTGAGACCTTTTATGACCCTCAGAAACGTACTTCTGGTTCAAGAAATACATCGTTGCTAGTCAGAAGTACATAACAATAATTTCAAGCGGGACTGCTAACTGTTGGCTTTTTCTTCACTCCGTTCACTTATTTTAGCCAACTCTATTTTGCCTCTTAAATAGGCGTTATGTCCAAATATGTTATACGCAGCATGTATTACTGATCAGGTATTACGAGAAGAGAATTATGGATGCAACTATTATTTTCCTCTTAGTGAGGCGTTAAGTGTTTGGTTCGTTTTGCTTTGAAGCCGATATGGCATCCCCTTGTCAATAAATTGAAGGATTCACTTGATGGACAATGATTCTGCACAGGATTTTTCTAATGGTCTAACGCAAAGAAACTCAGCCATAATCGCTGGGTTAGGTCTGCTGGTAATGGTTTTCGCAGCACCCATAGCAAATTTCTATTTCATGTCGCAAAGCGTTGTCAAAGGTGATATCGCTGCAACAGTCAATAGCTTGCAATCCAATGGAACTCCATTTGTAATTGGCACATTCTTGTTATTTGTTACTTATGTGATGGATATTATTGTCGCATGGGCTTTATTTTGGTATTTGCGTAAAGATCAAAGAGCGCTTTCACAATTGGTTGCGTGGTCTCGGCTTGTTTACACTGCGCTTGCTTTCGTTGGCCTATCTTCGAGTATTCTAGCCTACGACTTGGCTGTGAATCTGTCGGTATCAAATTTATTCAGCGAATCAGATATCCAAACTATGGTTTTTGCCCACCTGTCAGCGGCGAAATCGATGGAGTCGATGGCGCTGATGTTGTTTGGGGTTCACCTAGGTATACTCAGTATATTGTTATGGCGTTCTACCGTCACTCCGAGCTGGCTTAGTATTCCAGTGGGGCTAGCTGGCACGTCTTATATTGCTATGTATTTAGGCAAATACTTTGCTCCAGATGTTGATTTAGGCTGGTTAATTCTCTTTGCGCTAGGAGAACTCGTATTGATGGTTTGGTTACTTGCATTCGGTTGGCGTAAAAAAAGTTAGCCACACGCCGGTGTAAATATTCATTTAATAAGAAAAATTATAGGAATAAAAAATGGCGGGTAAAAAAACCTAGTATAAGAATATAAAGTTTTATTACCACCGAGAAAAAATCAAAGGGACAGTGTCGTTGATTATATAAATTAGCCTTCTATACCTAAATTTCTTTACTCTTTCATAGTGAGATTAAGGTGGCTAGTTTACCCCAATTGAATTTACCTGATATATCTCTAAATATTGTTTAGCGAGGGACTAATCGCCAACAATTTATGGAGTAAATTGAACAGTAAACCGGTAGACGTTCATCTCCTATATATTAAGAAAAACCCTACATCAGTAGATCTGTTTTCATTCCTTTTATTTTTTGTTTGCTAAAACAAGTTTGTGATCAAAGAATCACACAATTACAGCGTATAAAATTAGCGTGAAGATTCGAAGCTAACTAATAAGGCGAATGAGTTTGGAACTCATAATTTTCACCTTGATGCCTTTATACTCAGTTTGATAAAAGACATTTAAATCTCTTATGGCATAGCAAAACGCATACAGCCTCTGTTTTACATGTTGTAGAAAAGGTATTCTCCACATGAAAAATATCAAATTAAGCTATTTTATCATTCTGCTGTCCCTAACATTACTTTGGTTACTTGCAGACCCAATATTGTTTTCATCATATAAGTTTTTTCCGCTGAGAAAGTCTATGCTCAGTTACACCGGTATTGTGGCCATTGCTGTGATGAGTATTGGTATGATATTGGCCATTCGCCCTGTTATTATTGAACCTATGCTTGGTGGGCTTGATAAAACCTATCGTTTACATAAATGGCTGGGCGTAACAGCGCTTATTTTTTCAGTTTTACATTATCTATGGGCAATGGTACCCAAATGGTTAGTTGGCTGGGGGTTAATGGATAAGCCTGCTCGTCATAGATCAAATGAAGAAACGAACAGCCTATTGCTTTTTTTTAAAGAACAACATGGTCTTGCTGAATCTATCGGTGAATGGGCCTTTTATGCCCTGATATTATTTATGATTTTAGCCTTAGTTAAATGGTTTCCGTATCGATACTTTTTCAAAACGCATCGGTTTATCGCTATTATTTATCTATTTTTAGTTTTTCACTCGATCATACTCATGCAAGTTGATTATTGGGATGAGCCTATATCTTGGTTGACGGTATTATTAATGATTGGTGGCACTGTTGCTGCCTTTCTCTCCTTGTCACGAAAAATTGGCGTTTCTCGACGTTCTGTGGGCAACATCAACAATATAAACTATCACAGTGACAATCAAGTATTGGGTCTGAGTATTGATTTAGAAAATAGTTGGAGTGGACATCAGGCCGGACAATTTGCCTTTGTTACCTTTGATAAAGCAGAAGGGCCTCATCCTTTTACTATATCATCAGCATGGAAGAACGACGCTAGGATTGAATTTCTTATCAAAGGCCTAGGCGACTATACAAAAACGCTACCGAGTATTTTAAAAGTAGGAGACAAGGTTGAAATTGAAGGGCCTTATGGTCAATTTGATTTTAGTACCGGTAAACCTAGGCAAATTTGGGTTGCAGGAGGGATAGGTATTACACCATTTATCGCGCGTATTGAGGTTTTAGCAGCAAAAAAAACTGATAAAAAAATTAGTGAAGGTATAGATTTGTTTTATTGCACCCACGAACCTGACGAATATTTCATTAATGCGCTGAAACATTCTTCAGAGCTGGCAGGGGTAAAACTTCATGTTTTAGTCGCTAATAAAGACGGACTATTAAACACAGATCAAATATGCAAACTAGTACCCGATTGGCAAGATTCAACTATTTGGTTTTGCGGACCCAAAGAGTTTGGCAAAAAATTACGCGCAGGCTTCTTAAATAAAGGCTTTACAAACGATGACTTTCATCAAGAGTTATTTGATATGAGAGAGTGACAATTTTACTATCTGTTATTTACTAAACACCAATTAACGACCCTGTAACAAAATCTGTGTAACTACTTATCATTAATACCCATATAAGGTTTAGGATAGGCAGTGAATTGTATTGCTCTTCTGTTCCATAGTCCTTAAATAATTCAAGTAAACTATAAGCCTTTAGCTATTGAACCTGATTTTTACTCATGACTAATCACCTCAATTAATGCTTATATTAAATAGAGATTAATTTAAGTAAATCGTAGCTGTTGGTCATGGGTAATCAGGAAGAGCTTTGATCTCATTAGATTTTAGGCATAAAAAAAGAGGATCACAGCGTTTAATCTGTAATCCTCTTCAAGTTACCTCTTTCGCCTAACCTCTAACTAAGCTGGCGTTTAACCTTATTACATTTGATTTTAAGAGCATTCTTTGAGGTCATTATCAGTGTCATTATGAAGACCGTTATAAGAATGAGCAGAAGCACCACATTGACCTGCACCTGCGCCTAGCGTTAGTGTGGTCACATCAATATTCTCACCGTAACAAGCATTAGCACCCAGCGTTGCCGTCGTTCCCTTAATCTCTTTAGTCACAAACGCGCCAGCGGCCAATGTCATCGTTACTGTTCTCAGATTTCCAACGACAAATGAACCAGCACCCAGTACCGCTGATGCATTCACAATGATATCGCTACACGTGTATGCACCGGCACCCAGTGTCGCCGACGAGGCCGCTGTTGTGATACCTTTAATATACGCGTTCACGCCGAGTGTTACTGAGGATCTACGTGATTCTACAGCACCCTCTACAAAGGCGTCAGCACCTAGCGCCACTGTGGTTCCAGCGCTAACATCTTCAGTCACAAATGAGTTAGCACCCAGCGCGACAGTTGTTCCTGCATAAACTTCTCCATTCACGCCTCCATCTGCACCCACAGCGATAGTTGTTGTCGCACTCACGTCACCAGTCACTAGTGCTCCAGCGCCCAGGGCTAGAGTTGATCCAGCAACTATAATGCCTTCCACCTTTGCATCAGCGCCCAGTGCTATAGTCGTTTTCGATGTTACGTTTCCTATAATTTCAGCGTTGGCACCCAGCGCCACTGTTGAGGACGAATTTAGATTTCCTTTTAATTTGCCGTTTGCACCTAATATGGCTGAAGCTGAATCAAGTTCGTCTATAATGACTAGATAACCACTAGCAATATAAACGTCGTTAGAATTATCGGTTGCTTGGTCAAAACAGTTGTAGGTATTGTTTATGCTGTTCAGTCCGCAATGAGGTACAGAAACACCGTCAAAGTTAATGCTGACTGCATTTGCAGCTAGTGAGAAGGTACTTGCAATTAGCGTTACTATTAGTTGTTTTTTAAAATGCATTATTTGGTATCCTATAAATATAAAGCTGTTATTGTTATTGTTAAATAACCTGAATACCTTTATTCAGTAGGTAAGAGAATGCAGTATTTAGACCATGATATTAATATTTTTATTTATCAGCCACTTAGTTTAGTAATTAATAACAAACTCAATTATATAAACAATAAATACACCCTTTGTTATAAAGTTGTAAAAAATACTGGCAGTGATAGAGGATTTTATTAGCCAACTCGAGTTAATAGTCCATACTTGACCTTGCCCCGTCGCAGGGCTCCTCGCAATGACCGAGTCCCGTATGTTTCAATAAACTCTTTGTTATAAAGTTGTAAAAAATACTGACAGTTATGGCTAATTTCATTAGCCAACCCGAGTTAATAGTCCATACTTGACCTTGCCGCGTCGCAGGGCTCCTCACAGTGACCTAGTCCCGTATGTTTCAACATTTTTATCACTTATGTAAGTGACACTCGGGTCAAAGCCGTTGATAAATTTATAATTAACGCGGTGTTGCATATTCTCATACATCGTGACCACCTAATACTCTCTAAGCCGATCACCTAATACCATCCATCGAGAGCACTCAATACCATCGATGCCGATCACTTTTCGATCAAAATGGCATTGAGTAATTAGCTTGAATGGTAATGTTTGATTTTTTTACTTTTTGGAATATCAATGGGGTAATAGTCATTGATGATGACTATTACAATACTAAACTAGCTGTAAGGCTAATTTAGTTTAGATGAATTAGTGAATAATATGGCAAGACTTCGCGTTTAGAAAGTCATTAACTCCGACCTTATTAATAGCGATACCTCAGATACTGAAACGGGGGAGGGTTACTACTATTTTTTAGTTGGGTGTAAAAGCTATAGTTCAAGACCAACGAGGCCAATAACAACTAGCCAAAAAGCGAAAAAAAGCTTGAGCTTGGTCGCTGACAAATGAGTGACTAGTGTTTTAGCTAAAATACCGCCAATGATCGCGCCAGGGCCGGCAAACAAGACCACTTGCCAATACACCTGAAAATTAACCAGGGTATAATGCCAAATACCTGTCCAGACAGTGATTGCTGAAACAATAACCGCAGCAGAGACCGCCAAGCTAATATCAAAGCGGCGAAGAATTAAATAGACCGCCAGTAATTCACCCACGCCCACCGACAACCACGCTGTGATGGCGCCACCACTTAGGCCAATAACTGACAAGGCTAACCAGTCAAACCATTGAATTTGGCTACGTTCGCGTTTGGGCTTAATAGCGTAAACCGTTAAAATAATGGCGCAGCCTAATATTAACGAAAACCAGCTGAAGCTATGATGTAAGGATGAGGGAGATGCAATGCCAAAACCTTGAACGGCTCCAATACCGATTATGGCGGCAATACTGGTGATCACAATAATGCGTTTAAAACCTTGCCATAGACGCAGATCCGTTTTCTCAGTTTGATAGTGATTCCACCATGTTATTGCGCCCGCGGTCATTCCAAAACACTGGATAGCAAAGCTAGTGGCAACTGATTGAGTATCAGTGAAGCCTAATTCTTTGAACATGGGAATAAAAACGACACCACCGCCGGCTCCGGTTGCGTTGGCAAAAATAGCGCCTATTATTCCTAATAAGCTGAATAAGGCATAATCAATTAATTCAGCTATCTTAGCTGGGGCGAGATAAAGCCAAAGCAACCAGGTGCCTGAAAATAAACACATAAATTTTGCATTTGATAAACGGATAGGATTATTCATCTAGATGACAGTTGATGAATTAAAGTCATTAAATATCACCAGCGATAAAAGTGATCGTTGGTGTGGATAAACCGAGATTAAATACATGATTTTTGCCTAATATATGACTGTTCAGCCAAGTTTTTGAGGTCGCAGTCAGTGCTGAAATATCGCCCGACAAAATAGTGTTAGTTAAATAAAGATATTCGATGGAAATATTGAGCTTGTTGACGATTAAGCTAGTGTTAATTTTAGCGACTGTACTCAAGATGCGTCGTGCCAACCAGCAAGTCGCTTGGTAATAAACACTAATGGCTTTAAGTATACTTAGGTTAAACAAAAACCAAGCAGCGTATAGATTTATGTCAGTAAACAACACTAATAGTATGCCAAACAGCAACATAAAAGTAGCTTTAAAATAGGCTGGAAGTGAATGGTCGTAGGTGACAAGTTCACCAGAACAGTCAGCGTAATGAGCTTTGTCTGAGATAAACTTAGTCGGACAAGAAATGGGTGCAGTCATAATGCTCGCTGAAAACTGAAAACTGAAAACTGAAAACTGAAAACGCTAGTTTAGCGACTCCCTGTTGCTGATGGTAGTTATTTTCAATAAATGAGTCACTAAAGTTCTTTTACCCAATACTCTTGCTTATCAATGGGGTCAGAGTCATTGATATTTTAGTGCATGATGTTTTTGTAAATTTTAGACATAAAAAAACCGCAATTAAGCGGTTTTCTATCATAGCCTGTTGCCAAGCTATGGCCAAATCTAAAAGTTACTAGGTATAACTAATGGACTAAAAACGGTCTTTATTTTGGTGGGCGGGGGTCACCTTCGTTTGTGCTTTAACTTATTGATTATAATTGGATAGTTGTGTTTGTGTTCTAATTCTTGGTACTAACTGAGGTACTAAAAATAAAAGTCATGAGTCCTTTAAATAGGGGAAAAATAATAATTTCATTATTTTTTATTCAATCAATTAACTATGCTAGGTTTTACTTAAATACCTTATATAAAGGTAAAGCATGCTGAACAATGTTTATAAGGGAGCAGGGAAGTAAAGGAATTGATAAAAGTATAAACCCAAAGCCAAAAACTGACAAAAGAGATCAAGATGTATTATTTAGTCGAAGTGTCGTACCTGATAGTCTCGCCGTAGGCGTTAGTGATGCGACCACCGTCAGCCAAGCTGATGCTAATATAGTCATCGATAGTATCATCAACAGCGAGGGCAGCCTGCTTAGTAAGGATCATTTTGTTGTGGTTTCTACGTTTGATGAATTGCTTAGCACAATAAAAGATGCTGAAAAGGACCAAGATGCCGACAATGGTATAGGTGGTGTTCATTATAAAGGTAAACCTATTTGGTGATAGATAAGCTTTCTAAGCTTTAAAGATTAACTACTTTAATAAAAACCCAATCAAACTGTGAGCAGAGGCTTTAAAGGGTTAATTAAAAACCTGAGCTATCACGGCTCGCCCATCTGTTGATCATAGGGAGTAATCGAAGTCTCAGGATTTGAATACAAGTATATTAACGGTTGTAATAATAATCAACCATCTCATAACATTAGACATGGGTGAGTATTAATGCCAAATATGACTGTATTAAGCCCACTCATTCCATCCGTTTTTTTTCATCTCTGGACGCTAACTGATGCCACAAAGCCGACCTAATTTAACATTGAATTCATCACAACCAATAGTCCGCTTGGCCACCATTGCGGTCGTTCATCATCAAATTATTAATGCTAACTTTGTGCGCAAAGTTGACATAATGAGTTGAAAAAATTAATGTCTTTTTAGAGCGATAAACAGACGTTCAAATAATCCGTATGTTTTTAGATTTGTTGGTGTTATCGATTGATATGCTAATGGATGGCGATCCGACATTGGCACTTTGAAGTCTTTAACGCTTGATGAAAATAAGCCAAGTTTTGCATCCACTTGGGTTATTTTAGCTGGTGTATTTAGCTTTCTTTATGACAATTAATATTTTTATAGTTACGGTCTACGTTAGGTACACCCTAAATGGACTTGCTCAAAGTCTCAATTTTACAGTCCATTATTTAGGCCAAAAGTACCCACTTAAAATGGACTTTGGCAAAATCGGCAATTCAAAATGACTGGTTCATTATACGTTGTTTTTGAATAGATATTTTGACTGTCTCTATGGGTATACCCTATGTGGACTATAAAGCCTAAATAAAGATTTAACGGACAGCTAGCCGAACTAATCAACGAACGGCCCTAATTAGCAGATTGCGAACAGTGAAAGAATGTATCGTATGACTCCTTTGAGCGAATTATAGACGGTGGGCTAATTAGTTTTTCAACCACTAATGCCTATATCTTTGCACTATAAAGTCCCAGCATGCCGACAATAAAAAACACAACTATACTGTATATAAATGGCGCTGTTTGGCTTAGATGTTGTTATTGAATAAAAGCACTGTATGAACTACTGTATAGATGATTCATTAACAAGGCTAACTACCATGAATAAAGCAGATATTAGAGCGTTAGAAGCGCAACTCACCGAATTGCCTCATTCCCAGAAAAAATATTTTCTCAGTTTGTTATCACAGCTTATTGAATCTCAGGCGGCATCCTTTATTGATAGATCGTCAGACATCACATGTTGCCGCCATTGTACTAGCCCACAAATTAAAAAGTGGGGTAAATCAGCAGGTCTTCAACGTTATAAATGCAAAAATACCGAGTGTGGTAAGACGTTTAATGCGCTTACAGGCACTGCTTTATCTGGCCTTCGCCAAAAAGATAAATGGTTCGATTATCTCCAGTGTATGTTCGATAGCTTGCCTCTGAGAAAAGCAGCACAGAGAGTGAATATAGATTTAACCACTGCATTTAGATGGCGACATCGCTTTCTAACAGCCCCAACCAAGATACAAACTAAGAATGTTTCGGGGATAGTTGAGGCAGATGAAACCTTCTTTCTGGAGTCCTTTAAGGGTAAACGTACCATTGAGCACAGAAAACCCCTCAATTTTGGCAAACAGACTGGCGGGAAAAATTTTGGAGAATTGTTAGTATATTAACGGTTAGAGAAAAAGGTGGTTTATTCTACTTATACTTTTTAGTCGTTGGTGTTGTTAGTTGTTGGTGTTTTCGTATCTTCTGTCACGCCTACTTTATTAGTGGTTTCCATCTTATCGCCAATAGTAACTTTTGTACTGCGAGCTTCTATTGCCCAGTTCGCTTTAATAGTATCAAGAATCTTGTTATAGAGGACCAGCGCCTCTTCCTTGGTCAGGTCGTAGTTCTGGGAAAATTCGCATGTGCGAAAGAACAATTCTCGCGACAACAAAACTGTAGGCGTCCTCCCAGCCATTTCTACTTCCGCCGAATTATCACTTTCGTCGCCGGAATCTGCGCCATCACCCAAGTCCACTAATGACAAAGAAATATCGCCAGCCTCAGACTGGTTAAACGCCGCATCCGGTGGGGGCATCGCGCACGTAATATAATTGCTTTTATCGTCTCTAATAAACGTATGAGTAATTGATGAGGTCCCAGTAATTCGAGTGTTCGGAGTAATGTCCACTACTCTCGCTTCTGGTTCATAAAGGCTGGCGCATCCCGAAAGCGTTAGTGCGCCAATCACAACTGAGCTACCCAATATATATTTCGACATAACCTCACCCCACTCCTCAAAATACCTAGCATACATCACAATTTGTGACCTTCTCACAACACGCATCGTACACCAACGCCAGTTCAGCAATATTGTATCACTTGCATTTTTTCGCACACTTGTGATTAGGATCGATACCTGCTTGACTCGCCCAAGAGAGATGGCATTACAAAGCTGGCTCACACTCTTTGGCTATTTTTTCGCCGCGTCACTAACCAATACAGTAGTTGTCCACGCAACTTCACATGCCCTGTAAATAATTTCAGAATGGGGTTCAAATGCCGCACACCCTAGTAAACAGACTCGCGGTGTTGCGTAAACGGCGAGTCGAATTGTAATCATACTGATTACCTTGTCTTCATGCCCGCAACGCTACCGCCTGCAGTCGAGTGTGGCCTCGGCGTCCGCGTATTACTCAGCGCCAAGAAAGTCTGGATCTACCGGTACCGGCTCGCTCCGACCACTACTGAACGTGCCGCAAACAAGCAAGGCAAGCTGCGCCGAATCCGACTTGGTGACTGGCCACTCATGAAGCAAGGAGCAGCCGTCCATGAATTCATCAGGCACCACGACAACCGCAAGTCTGGGATTTAGTTTTTACCGCCGGCCATATACGCCTTATGGAAATTACTATTCCAAGAAAAACGTTGTCCGACGAGACCGCTCAACGATAGTGTGCCGCATGTATAAGGCTCGAATCCTGGCATAGCAGTAGGCGCCATATAATACATCGAGTAGCCGTCATCTACGAGGTATGAGTAATCATCGCCTTTTTTGTCTATTAGCTTGCGGTTGCCCGGGTTCCAAGTTGCAGTTATCGGGTCAGAAAGAAAAGGACTTGGTATTACTTGACCGGCAAATGAAAACGACATGTTCGCATCCATTTGATGCGATTTTTCTTGCTTATAGCTTGCTTGTGCAGCTGCTTCCATGCCCTTTCCCACGCCCTCGATTTCACCTTTCACTTGCGCAGAAAGTCCAAATTCACTATTTTGTGCGGAACTACTAAATTCACTATTTTGTGCGGAACCACTAGAGAGTTCCATTTGCACTCTGCCCGTAGGAATGGCCAATGAAATTTTTACCGTGGGGGGAAAACCACGGTGTTGCCAATTCTGATGAGGTACATTAACCATAGAACACCGAGGAACATAATACATATGTCGTACCCCTTCGATGTATTTTGTGGTTGCTTCAGACCCGACTTTCCACCCATGGTCAAACACCCAATAAAATAACGGAACAGCCGAGTTATTAACAAATAAATAGGTATCCGTACCCCCTGCATTTGCAGCAGAACCACTAGCCAGTAGCAGGGCCGTGGAAATGGCAGTCGAGATTCGGCGAAGCGATTTTGATTTTAGTTGACCCATATTAATCTTTTTTATTGATTTTAGTTGACTCATATTAATCTTCTTTAATTGTGTTGATCGAGCGGTGAACCTAGGTGAACCTAACATAGACATACCACAAAAAGCAAACGCGTAGCCAGACGGCTACAACATTGCATATGTTCCATTTTGGAACATATAGCACCAACAAGCCATTGCCCGATCGGCAAGTTTGAGCGAACAGGAGCCGTTCAAGCAATCTGTATACCTTTAAACTTTTTGATGTTGTCGGTTGGTATCCTAATGGCAAGTTTTCCGACAAAGCAGACATTAGCACTCAGAATTTTATAAGTGTATTTTGCGACCAAATCCAAACTTATTATGCCACCCATAATAACTTGTTGAACTTATTATGCCACCCATATTAACTTGTTCATATTTCAAACAATAAACTACACTTAATTTATTCTTTTATAAGTGTGGTGATAGTTATGCCTAAGCCTCGTTCACAACAAATTAGTTTAACTGATACGCCGTATTATCATATTTGTAGTCGAACCGTCCGCAAAGCCTTTTTATGTGGTGTTGATAAAGAAACTGGTGTCAGCTATGAGCATAGACGTCGTTGGATCGAAAAACGTATTTTTCAATTATCTCCGGTGTTTGCCATTGATATTTGTGCACATGCTGTAATGAATAATCACTTACATTTAGTACTTCATGTTGATAGTGAACAAGTTAAAAACTGGACTACGTTAGATGTACTTTCTCGTTGGCATAAGTTGTTTAAAGGCACCTTGTTGACCAGAAAATATCAGCGAGAACAACTATTAACTAAATTCGAATTGGAAATGGTTGAAGAAACAGCACAGGTCTATAAGGAACGCTTAATCGATATCAGTTGGTTTATGCGCGCTTTAAACGAGCCTATTGCTCGACAAGCGAATAAAGAAGACCAATGTACCGGCCACTTTTGGGAAGGGCGCTTCAAATCTCAAGCCCTGCTTGATGAAGGCGCTTTACTGTCCTGTATGGTTTATGTTGATTTAAACCCTGTTCGTGCAGGTATTGCTCCAACACCTGAAAAATCAAGTTTTACCAGCATCCAGCTACGTATCAAAGCGGCGATAAAGGGCGAGCAGCCTACAACGTTATTAGCCTTTACTGGCAATGAACATCAAGATAAAGTCTCAGGTATCAGCTTTAGCTTGAAGGATTATTTAACCCTCGTAGATGAAACAGGTCGCGTAATAAGAGAAGATAAACGTGGTGCTATCGATGCTAAAACCGCACAGATACTGTTAAGGTTGCACATCAACAATGAGAGTTGGTTAAAGCTCACCACAAACTTTGAAGGTATATTCACTGGTGCTGTTGGCACCGCAGAGCATTTGTGTGAATTTACTGCGCATGTTGGCTTAAAACGAGTACATGGCATCGTCAACGCCCAGGCTTGTTTGAATAGCGCTTAGTAAAACTATACCTTTTCATAAAAATCATCTACTTGCTTATAATTCATGATTTCCTGCAATAACAGTGGGATTGATAAGATAATGGCTCAGTTACTAAATTATTGAGCTTTTGACAGTATTAAAAGATCAGTAAATTAATGCTATTTTTTGTTATTGTTTTACAGAGTTATCGTGGGTGGCATAGTAAGCCCTCGCATAGTAAGCCCTTACTGATGGTAGGTGTTTTCAATAAATGAGTCACTAAAGTTCTTTTACCCAATACTCTTGCTTATCAATGGGGTCAGAGTCATTGATATTTTAGTGCATGATTTTTTTGTAAATTTTAGACATAAAAAAACCGCAATTAAGCGGTTTTCTATCATAGCCTGTTGCCAAGCTATGGCCAAATCTAAAAGTTACTAGGTATAACTAATGGACTAAAAACGGTCTTTATTTTGGTGGAGCGGGGGGGAATCGAACCCCCGTCCGAAAAGCCTACATCCTTGGTACTACATGCTTAGTCGATCATTTATTTAACCAATTGGACGCCAACCGACAGGCTTCGTCATGGTGAGCTTAATACTATTTCGCGGTTCAGCCTTAAGCGTGCTTCCCTCGCTATCCTATTTGGGGTGACCATCGATCCTCTAAACAATAGGAGAATTTTTGAGGCGATGGCTAGCCTAAGCGGCTAGTGCGAACGTTTCGTCGTTTGCAATTATAGTTTTGCGGCTTTTTACCAGGCAAACCGCCCCTGGGCATGCACCTCGGGTTTCATGAATCTCGTCGAATCCTAGATCCGCCCCAAAGGTTACTCTTTACTTCTTTTCTACTCTTTACTGCCATAGACTACTTAAGTCTATGAAACGCATTATACAACGCTTAGCTTAAATAGACAACGTGATATTTTTTAATCAATTATCTATCTAAGTTTCTATTTTTCATTAAACGGCCTTTATCTACTGCCCATTCTCGATCTTTAATGTCAGCACGTTTATCGTGGTCTTTTTTACCTTTGCCCAAATAAAACTCTAATTTAACCCAACAAGCTTTCCAATACATTGCGGTGGCAATTAAGGAATAACCATCACGCTCTACAGCGGCAATAATTTTTTCTAGCTCTCGACGGTTTAATAGTAATTTTCGGTCACGGTTAGGATCACAAACCACGTGACTAGAAGCGGCGTTAAGCGGCATTATTTCAGCGCCAAGTAAATAGGCCTCACCATTTTTTATGTGTACGTAACAGTCAGATATATTTACCTTACCGCTGCGTATACTTTTAATTTCCCAGCCCTGTAAGCTCATTCCGCCTTCAAACTTATCAGTTAGGGTATAGTTATGACGTGCTTTTTTATTTAGAGCAATAGTATTGCTGCTTGATTTCTTTTTCTTTGCCATTATATTTCCATTTTGTTTGCTACCAAAAATAGCAATCATCAACATTATACGGAGTATTGCCGTTATTTAAATGGCTTATTTATCATTTCTCACTTTAATGCGTTTTTAAAAGACATTTGCTATGATAGCGCCCTTGAGAATTGGAGGGTGAATGCCAAACATAAGTCGTAGTGCATTAGTGATGCACAGTGTAGAAGACATGTATTATTTAATTAATGATGTGATTGCCTACCCAAAGTTTTTACCTAATTGTAGTGATAGTAAAATAGTTGCTCAAGACGAACATAGTATGACCGCCGCGATATTAGTTTCTAAAGGTGGTCTGAAAAAGTGGTTTACCACGCAGAATGTACTCATTAGTAACCAAGAAGTTAAAATGAGTCTAGTTGATGGGCCTTTTAAGTATCTTGTGGGTGGTTGGCAATTAAAAGCCTTATCTGATGATGCCTGTAAAATCGAATTGTCCTTAGATTATGAATTTTCTAATAAAATGTTTGATTTGGCTTTTGGTCGAGTATTTAATAATTTAGCCAATAATATGGTGCAAGCGTTTACTCAGCGAGCAAAAGAAGTATACGGTTAGTAATATCAGCTGTGTATTAATAGAGTTACATTAACACGAGCGAATAGGTTATGAGTGAAGAAATTAATATGCAAGCCCCACTCGAGATTGAGGTGGTTTATGGCACACCGGCACGACAGGAGATTATTAGCTGTACTGTTGAGCCTAACACCACGTTAGAGCAAGCGATTTTAGCTTCGGGCATAGTTGAAGAGTTTCCTGAAATAGATTTAGCCGTTAATAAGGTGGGTATTTGGAATCGCTTAGCTAAGTTAACCGATACGGTGAAAGACTTAGATCGTATTGAAATTTACCGTCCGCTGCTTGCTGATCCAAAAGAAGTGCGTAAACGCAGAGCAGAAAAAGCCAAAGAAGAAGGTCGGGCTAATAAAATTACTGGCGGTCGGGTTTAGCCACGCTGAGGTAATACCGGCGAGAGTTAATTTACTATCTTGGTATATGACTTAGCCTGACTTAGCTAGGTAATTTATTAAAAATTGAGCAATAAAAAAGCATGTCCTAAAATAGACATGCTTTATGTTCAGGATGAACCTTATATCAAGTTCACATGGAAGTTCCTAGCCCTTAATGGCTGCACTGCATTAGCACATCCTTGAAGGTCAATGTGAAAGAGTGATGATGTTCAAAAACAACTAACCGCTAGTTAGCCCTAATTAATCATAGGCACGTTATAGCTTTCGGGTAATTTAAAATCACCTTCAGCATCAACAACCTTGTTGTTATCAAAGGTAATGGTAAATTGTCTTTTTGCGTTTAATTCGTCGCTTCGACCTGATTTGAAACTATAAACATAATGCCAAATATCTTTATTAAACGCGCCTTCAACAACAGGGCTACCTAATACAAACTTAACTTGTTCTTTTGTCATACCAATTTGAAGTTTGTCGATATCTTTTTGCTCTAAATAGTTTCCTTGTGGAATATCTATACGATAAACCCAGCTAGAACAGGCAGAAACAGACAAGGCGATTACAATAGCTAATACTCGAAAAAACATGTTAATTATAATTATCCTTTATAGTTTGAATGGGGATAATAGCGAAGCGGGCTAACAGATACAAAATAATTCTTAGTTTATTTTACCCGCTTGTTGATCTTTGCTTTATCCGGCCAGTAATTCTTGCGCGTTAGCTAGGCTATTTTCGGTAATTTTATCACCAGCCAGTAAGCGAGCAATTTCTTGGACGCGGCCATTGCTAGAAAGTTCAGTTACTGTGGTTTCTGTATGTTCACCATCGGTTAACTTAGCGACAAATAATTGTTGATGACCTTTACTGGCCACTTGCGGTAAGTGAGTTACACAAATAACCTGGGTATTTTTTGCTAGTTGTTTCAACTTGCTACCTACCATAGCAGCGGTTGGACCACTGATACCCACATCAACTTCATCAAATATTAAGGTAGGGGTAATAATTTTATCCGCCAGAATAACTTGCATCGCTAAGCTGATACGAGACAGTTCACCACCGGAGGCAACTTTATTCATCGCTTCTAACGCTTGTCCTGGGTTTAAACTTGCTAGGTAACTAACGCTGTCATTACCGTTAATAGATAAGTTTTCGCTTTTATCTTGGCAAATATCGATGAAAAACTTGCCATACGGCATGTTAAGTTCTGCCATGCTTTTGGTGATCATTTTACTTAATTTAGTGGCTGCTTTTTTTCTTGAATCAGACAAAATCAGTGCAGCCTGTTGATATTTTTGTTTTGCCGCCTCTATATCATCTTTAATTTGGTTTAAACGTGTTTCATCAGAGCTAAATAGCTGTAGCTCTTGTAACAGCTGTTGATGAAAGTTTGCTAATGAGCTTGCCGGTACTTGATGTTTTTTTGCTAGCAGCACAGCGGTTGAATAACGCTCTTCTATTAAAGTATAAGCTTGTGGGTCAAGTTCTAAACTTTCATAATAATGTTTAATTTCTTGGCTAGCGTCTTCAACTTGAATTAAGGCTTCGTTAAGCTGCTCTGCTATGGCTTTTAATGTTGGGTCATAGTTACCTAAAGCGGTAATTTGCTCGGTACTATGTCGTAGGCCATCAACAACGTTAAATTGTTCATCTTCAGATAATTGTTGAACAGCAATTAAGGTTTCATTGAGGATGTGTTGACCATTACTTTGGCGGTTATAGTCAATTTCCAAGCTTTCAAATTCATCAGGTTGTAATGAAAATTCATCTAATTCGTTTACTTGGTACTGTAACAATTGCTGTTTGGCTTCACGTTGTAGTTTGCTTTCTTGCAACAGTTTGGCTTCTTGGCTAAGTTCACGCCATTGATGGTAATAATATTTAACTTCATCTAATAAGTGCTGGTGGCTGGCATAAGCGTCAAGAATATTGCGTTGTTCAGCGGGTTTAACGAGAAGTTGATGGTTATGCTGACTGTGGATGTTGATCAGTAGTTGTCCAATTTCTTTGAGTTGCGTTAAAGGTACTTGGCTACCATTAATATAGGCTTTTGAGCGGCCTTCAGCAGAAATAACCCGACGCAGAATACATTCGTTATCGAGCAGCATATCATTGTTTTTTAACCATTTTTTTGCTCGTTTGTTATTGCGGGTATCAAAGGTGGCAGCTAATTCGGCTTTCGCGCAATTAGGTCTAACGACGTTGGTTACCGCCCTATCACCTAAGCAAAGCCCTAAGGCGTCAATAGCAATAGACTTACCTGCACCGGTTTCGCCGGTAATGGTAGTCATGCCTTGCTGCCAATCAATGTCGAGTGAACGCACAATGGCAAAATTTTGAATGTTGAGCTGCAATAACATAGTCGCCTCACTGTCTTTATCGCAACGTTATATTGGATAAAGAGTTAATACCTATTGGTATAGTAACCAAAAAAACCAGATACTGTTAATTTATACAGTATCTGGTTTTTATTCAAGCTATGTTTGCAACTTTATTTATATTTCGACATTCTACCCATCGCAGGTTTAAGCAATATCAGTAGAGTTTATGACCCCAACCTAATTTATTTCTTAGTACATTAAAGTAGTTATGATCAAGTGGGTGTACTAGGCGTAAAGTAAATTCACTTTTTTTAATGATCACTTCATCACCGGGCATAACAGCTAAGATTACATGGCCATCGCAGCTAACCTGCAAGTTTTCATAGTTTTCATTGGCCAGTTTTAGTTTGATTTCGCTGTTACCGTCGACCACAATAGGTCGACTAGTTAACGTATGAGGAAACATAGGCACCAAGGAAAGGGCATTTAAATTGGGGGTTAATATTGGACCACCCGCTGACATAGAATACGCGGTTGAGCCGGTCGGCGTCGAAACAATTAAACCATCAGAGCGCTGGCTAAACATAAAGCTGCCATCGATATAAACTTCAAATTCGATCATGCTGGCAACTTTACCCGCATGCAGTACCGCTTCGTTCACCGCACTGTTTGAGCTTTTAAGTTTGCCGTGGCGATAAACTTCAGCCTCGATAATAAAGCGTTGTTCAGCGCGAGATTCACCTTGTAAAATGGCTTCAAGCGGCGCGATTAAATCATCAGGTGATAAATCGGTAAGAAAACCTAAATTGCCACGGTTAACTCCAATAACACCCACATTGTAACAAGCTAAAACTCTCGCTGCCCCTAACATATAGCCGTCACCACCAATAACAATAGCCAGATCAGCCTGCTCGCCAATACTGGTAAGTGACGCCATGACAATATTTTCAATATTAATAGTTTGGGCCACAGAGCTTTCTACCAGCACTCGATAGCCTTGCTGCGATAAATATTGATGTAAAGCTGCTATGGTTGAGCTGGCACCTTCATGGTTAGGTTTACCAATTAAGCCAATAGTGCGGTATAAATTACTCATACGGTGCTTATAAATATGTAATGTAATTGAGAACTATCAGCAGTTTCGCGCTATTTTGCTCGCTTGTAAAGTTGACTTTTTTTTAAATGATTTACTTTTGTGCTTGAATCATAAAAACAAACCCCCATAATTAGCATTATTATATTTACCTATTTTGAAATTTAAGAACTACTTTGGAGTTTTTCATGGCCAACGAGTCAACAGAGAATAAAAGTGCTGAAGATATTTTAGCAGACAAATTAGCCGCTGAAATTATTGAGGATGCAGAAGAGCAAGTTGAAGTTGAACTTGACACCGCAGTCGAAAATATCAGTGCTGAGCAAGAAAAAATAAACGAGCTTGAACTCGCATTAGCTACGGCTAAATCAACGGTTGCCGATCAAAAAGACTCAGTCATTCGTGCGAAAGCAGAAGTTGACAATGTTCGTCGCCGTGCGTCACAAGACGTTGAAAAAGCACGTAAGTTTGCTTTAGAAAAATTTGCTGCTGAAATGTTAACAACAGTAGACAACCTAGAGCGAGCATTACAAAATATTGATAAAGATGACGAGACTAATACGGCTATTATCGAAGGTATTGAGTTAACTTATCAAGGTTTGTTAGCCTCGTTAGAGAAATTTTCGATTCAAGCGATTGATCCACAAGATCAACCATTTAACCCTGAATTGCATCAAGCGATGTCAATGCAAGAAGTTGAAGGTGTTGCGCCTAATACCGTTATTGCCGTTATGCAAAAAGGTTATGAGTTAAACGGTCGTTTAATTCGCCCAGCTATGGTGATGGTGTCAAAAGCTAAACCTAGTGTTGATACCACCGCGTAATTTTCATTATTCGGTCATTTTGCACGACAAGAAAAGCCAAACAAATGTTTGGCTTTTTTATATGCACGATTTTATTTTTTAGGTACAAAAAAAGTGCCCAAAGTCACCTTATTACCCGCCCAAACCAAAATACTCACCTGTCCAAATTCACATTATTACCTATCCAAATTCACATTATTACCTGGCGAAATTCACACTATCACTTGTAGGGTGGACTTCAGTCCATCAAGTTAAATGAAATTTAACCATCTTCAAAGAAACGCCGAAAAAAATGATACCCGTTGCAGGTGTTTGTTTACCCATCAGATTAATCGCCAGCTTAACGGTTGTCAGACTAAAGTCCGACCTACAAAAAATCAAAAAAAATCCGAAGAATCACAAAAATCTCCCAACCCAAGATTCTCATTCGCAGAGTTTATATAGCTTCAACGTAGGCTCTTTGTAGGGTGGACTTCAGTCCATCAAGTTAAATGAAATTTAACCATCTTCAGCATAAATACCGAAAAAAATAATATCCGCGATAATTGTTTATTAACCCATCAGATTAATCGCCAGCTTAACGGTTGTCAGACTAAAGTCCGACCTACAAAAAATCAAA
>NZ_JACGVG010000028.1 GCF_014077095.1 Colwellia sp. MB02u-6
GTTTTATCTAAAGACGATAAACAAAATTCACACTTAAACGGACAACCACGCGAGGCTTCAACATATAGCAGACGATGGGTTAAATCTTCATCGGTATAATACTGATAAGGTGATGCTAGCTCATTTAATTCAACGGGTTTTGAGTGAACTATTTTTTTATCGGGTGGCGAGTTATTTATAATGTCTTTACACAGTTGATAAAAACTTAAATCAGCCGGACCTGTTAATACATAATCAGCATTGGCAACAATGGCTTGCTGCTCAGTTTCATAACTTACTTCAGGCCCACCTAAAATAATCTTAATGTCAGGTGCGATAACTTTTAATAAGCTAACCACATCGGTGGTTTCAACAATGTTCCATATATAGACCCCAAACCCAACAATATCAGGCTTTGACACTAATATTTGTTCAACAATATCAATAGCGCGAGTTTGTATAATAAACTCTTTTATTTCACAGTAATCCTGTAATTCTTTTAAATTAGCGTAAAGATAACGTAAACCAAAACTGGTGTGAAAGTATTTAGCATTGAGGGTAGCAAGCACAATTTTAGGCACAGTTTTATCGATTTCATCACTGTTTTTCTCAGCAACCTTTGTACACTCTTTTATTGCATCAGGTTTTGTGGCATCTGAGGTATGATCTTCAGTTAAATGAAGCTGGGTAACCGTTAGTTCGGGATGATTTAATTGCTCTGCCATACTGCTTTTTAAATACCTTTGATTAAATACCTGATGATGGTGTGATTGCTGATGTTATTCAGCAATCTTATTTTGGCTATTCCAGCTTACTATTTTACTGTAAACAACACTTCTTATATTTCTTCTGGCTGCCACACGGGCAAGGATCATTGCGATTAGCTTTTGCTAATGAACTTACGGGCACACTGTTTTCTAAAATTGTATTTTCGTCGTACAAGATATTAGACAACAAACCACCCTCGCCCATTAACGAATCAAATACATCAAGGTTGTCGTTTGAAAGGCTATCGATTGAAGGATTGTCGAATACCTCATCATCTGAGCCATCACCTTCAGCCCAGGAATTTAAGGTATCAACAAGATTAAACTCTGTTTGAATGATGCCAGACTCAATCAACTTACGCGCATTAAGGCTTTTCCATGCTTTTACTTCATCTTGTTTAAAGCGGTATTCATCAAATACGTCTTTATCACATAAGTCAAAAAACTGACCTTTAAGATCATCAAGTTGATATTCGATACAATAATCAGCTAATGCGCTAATTAAAAAACTGCTGATTGAACTGGGTAAAGCCAAAAATGCGGCTAACCATAGCGTGATATGTTCACTTAATTCAGCCTGATCAATAGTGCCCACTTCGTATTGAGCAAATACCGCTTCCATAGCAGAAGCTTTACCATACATCGCTTGATGACTAGCAACAATATAGTCAGACAAAGCTTGTGTATTACCATTGGCGACATTATAAAATAAGGTTGATGTTAATTCAGTAATCGCATCACCAAATACCCCTTCAATAGGCGTTAAAAAAGCGTCACTGCACGAAAAAAGTTGCAAGCACTTTGATAGCGCGGGAGAATATTTTAACTCTGCTAATAATAAGGTGCCAAAAAATAAAACGGCATTCTGCTCATCGGTTAGCGAACTATCATCTGCGACAAATTGATCTATTACCTGCTCTAATTCAGCATAAAATGCTGACCAATTCGTTTTAGCTACGTCGAGCGCGGCAACAGGTAGTTCGTTGTCATGTGCATTACCTATTTCCAATAAAGCTTGTTCTAAATTCATGTAAATTCCGCGTTAAATAATCAATGATGAGTGGCAAATGCCGAATGTTATGACCATGCAAAGTGCGTAGATTTTAGTAGGGTTAAAAATGTTAACTACAAGGCGCATGATTTACTAATAGCCGGCTATTAGGATTGAATGCAACAGGGTAACTGGCTTTTTAAAGCGAATAAAACAAGCAATTTGTATGATGATGGGGGTATCTTAAACACTTATTATTACCGTTACCATGCAAAGCATCAGATTCAACCGAATTTTCAATTGATTGATCACTATAACGTTCAAATTGATCTAGTTTCGCTGCAATAAATTTAACATCCCAATTTAACTAGAACACACTAGTTGTAAAATTAAGAACAAGGTTTAAGCCAACCTGGCTTTATTTGGAATAAAAAATTTCCTTACAGTAGGTTAGGTGAGTTTTCTTATATAGCTTGTTGATTGGATTGAAAATAGCGTAAACGCAGTCCGTAATCTGTAATTTAATCTTCTGTTTAAGTTTTTAGCCATTAAATTGCTCAAATTTTAATGATAATTCTGTTGCCATTTTATGTTGTCCTTTAAGCCTTAATACTTCGATTATGCATTCGATGGTACATAGGCCACCTTTAGGTTGATTGGCCCTAAGTTTATATAACGAATCATTTACCGTTTTTAAAGTACATTTTGGCGCATTTTTTAAATACGAGCTCTGGTTGAAGATTTTTTTTGCTTCCTGCCATGTGCCATCAATAATAATAATATTTTCATACTCTTCAATTGTTGGTCTTGATACAGCAGACGATGATTCTGCCTTCGAATATAATAATACCGCCTCATTATTTTCTATGAGTCGAGTAAGGTCTTTATTAGGGGTTACTCTTTGCCAGAGTATACGTTCAACAATTTCATTAGCACTTTCTAGTGCAAGAGCGCCGGTATTAGTTGCCCTATGTAATTCGCGCTCATGTGTAAGTAAAAATATTTTCATTATTATGTATTGTTCCGCTTTAAATTATTGTTGTAAAGCTTGTTCGCCAGACCTGCAATGGTTAGCACAAAATCTACATTAAGCGCTTCAAGTGAAATGTAGAGCCATACCAGGATTCACTGGGTAATAATAGAATGGGCTAGATAAGCGGCAAAGGATAAAAAGCCAACTGTATTTATATCTAACAAATAATCAATCTTATGTTTAAATACTATTAGCGCAAAAGTGAGTAACAGAGTAACAATAATACTTTGCACCAGTAAACTACTGTAATTAACCAAAGTGCTGTTAACTATAAAGACAAATATTAGAGAAAGGCTACACATAGGTCTACCCTTCAGCGTGTAGTATCTATAAAAGTATTGAACGCTAGAAATTCTATAAAATCATATAACCCTTATAGATAGAAGAAAAAAACTGCTAATTTTTCAATTAGCAGTCTTTTATATTTTGTTAGTGAGATAGGGATTTAAACTGCATCCTTTCAACTTTGAAAAAACTTTAAATTTTTAATACGTAACAATAAAAATCCAAACCAAAGTTGGCAATTAGTGAATGCATTGACTTTGTATAACCCCGGCTATTTTGTCAACCTAAACAGAAAGAAAGCACCAGTTTATCATGTGCTTTCTTTCTTAGTTTTTTTGAATCCAAAATTAAGATGGTTAACTTTACACGCGGATTAATATCACTTTTACTACATTCGCGACATTAGGTTTTGTATCGGTAACGCCTTAAGAAGGGCGCAGTTTACTGCGTCCCACTTACTTAATTTGTTAGGTTTTAATTGTCTGGATGAACAGCGACTTTAATTGCATCTTTGCTAATTTTTTTGACTGATGAGAGCTTACTCATTAGTAAAGAACCTTCTTCTAATATTTCGTCAAATAATTCTACATCTTCTTTGTTAAATTCTGGTTGAGCCTCAATGATGCATTTAATATATTGAAGTTGATTTAGCAAGTTGTTGATTATGTGCTGCGAACTGTGAATTGTAGCCAAATAAATCTCTTCTTTTTCTTTGGCTGCATTATTTTTAATGTCAACAATTTCTTTGCTGTGAGCTTTCCATTTGAATACTAAAATAGCTGTTACCCATACCGCGAAGATAGCCAAAGCACGGTTAAAGAAGACCTTCCACTCTTCACCACCAGCAGGAGAGAAGTAGTACCCTAGAGCAACCATTATTGAACAAAGAACAGCGAAGTAGATGATTGGACTTTGCTTTGTAGCCCAAAGAGTAATCAGTATAACTGTGATGTATGGGACTCCCCCTGCGACACCTAAAGGTAAGTTGATATCAATTATAAATATTAAAATAACGATACTCAAACAAGTGGTATAAATTTTCAGATCTTGAGAGCTCAAATTTCCACGTCCTATTTTGAGATAATAGTTGAAGCTAAACCTAACGCCCTAATAATGGGCAAAAAATTGTTGGCTAAAATGTTGAGGGACGAAAGCAGCAAACTGTTTTCTGTCCTTATTAATTAGCTTGTTATATGCCAACTTGCTCATATAGCTCTAATGGTAGACCATCAGGGTCACTAAAAAAGGTAAACTTTTTATTAGTATATTCATCTAGCCTAATCGGCTCAACATCCACGCTTTGAGACAAAAGGTAATTTCTAACCGATTCAACAGACTCTACATTAAATGCCAAATGCCTTAAACCTAGAGCTTCAGGGAAACTGGGTCTATCCGGTGAATTAGGGAAAGAAAATAATTCTATTTGACCACCATCTGGTAATTTTAGATCGAGTTTAAATGAATCTCGCTCTTCCCGATAATTCTCAGCTATAACCTCTAGTCCAAGAATTGAAACATAAAATCTCTTAGATTTTTTATAATCTGAGCAAATTATAGCAGCATGATGAATCGATTTAAGCACCTAATCTCCTTGGTATATAACGCCTCGTTAAGGGGCAAATAATTGTTGCCTAAAATAAGCGACGCAGGAGTAAAAGCCAACTGTTATTTGTTCTGCTTTAACGACTTGTTAGCTGTATTTACTTTTTAGATGAATTAACAAATTTGTCCGAACAATTTCAAGAACAAATGAAACAGTCACCACTAAAGTTGAGTGAATTATATAACCTAACCCGACCAATGGATCAGATGAACAACTAGAGTTAAGGATTTCACAATAAAAGAAGTCCACAAAGAATGTAGATGCAATAGCTAAAAAAAGTAATAGTACGAATCGAAATAACGACACCAATTTTAGTAAATGTATAATTAAAACTATTACGATTGATGGTAATAAAACGTTTAATATTCCTTCCATGGTATGCCTCACATGCTGATGCAACTAACGCCTCACTAAGAGGCAAATGATAGTTGGTTAAAATAAGCGACGAAGGAGCAAAAACCAACTATTTTTTGCCCTTTTGAGTGCTTTGTTAGTTTATTTATTACCAAGAACTAGAACTTGATTTGCTTCTGGACCTTTCTTTCCTTGAGATATAGTTAATTGAACCTGATCTCCTTCATTCAAATCCTTTTCATCGCCTATAATCGCCTCCTCGACTTTAGCCACAACAATTATTACAGAATAATTTTCCAGCATTGATACATAAACTTGCACTGATACCGACTTTCCAGTACCTGTCTGAGCAGGAAAGACAAGATTTCTAACAGTTTTAGGAAGCTCTATATTGGGACGAATAGAAAAGTTAAACAGTCGGCACATATGCTCCAAAAGCTCAGGCATATCCTTAGATATTAGAACGCTTTTAGATGCTAACTGAACTACCACCTTCTCTACAAATTCCTCAGGTTCTATTGGCGTATCTGGCATTGTTGCAGGATTAAGTATAGTTTGATTGTTCGGATGATACAGGTCGTGAGGATTATCCATGGAAAATTGTATACTTTTCCCCTCATCATCAAAATAATCCTCTGATGGGAATTTTTGCCAACTCGGTTAAAAACCTTTATACCTAGCTCGGTCGCCCAACCCATGAAATAGAGACTTAGCGTATTCCAGAGAGAAAACATCTAGGTCATAAAAGCTTTCACTGTTTGGACGTAGTATTCACCATACTGATCGTGATCAAAGCTGTTGGTGTGACTCTGTCTTATCAGGTCATATTCATCCTGAAAGTCATCAAAGTCGTAATGCATTATTAATCTATTAATCGACAGACTAGCATCATACGAAAATGGTTTCATTGTGCAATAATTAAGTTAATTACCAGTAAAAAATGAAAGAAAAAAACTTCAAACTTATCCTGTCAATTTAACTAGGTAATTAGACAATTACTCAATCAACTCCCTTCATTCTTCAAGCCGCATAGTATGATTATAAGAGGCTTTGACCTTATTGCCCTCATATGACCTAGCTGCTGAGGCTCTAACAGAACAGCATCAAGCCTACAGTGCTCTCTCCTGAGTTTTGAAAAACTAAAGCGGTACCCATGAAACAGGTAATCACCATAAGATAAATCAACCGCTAGTTTTAAAAAGTTAATAACAGGTATTGTTAAGTCTCTATTACAAATATGAAGCTGACAAGGGAGTAGTTTTATATCTTGGTTCGGCCTTTAGGGTTAATACAGGATAATTTAAAGCCATAAAACTTTTAAGTAATGCTAAAGCTTAACTAAAAAATTTAAACCGTGAAAAAGATCTAAAACCGCACCTATTCAATCATTTGTTATAACTTAAAACATTTAAGAACTGCATAAAATGAAATTTTACGAAGTTGAACCAACGTTAGATAATTACTGGCGAGCAATCATATTTTTTTGGGCGTACGCCACCTATTAACAGTACTTTAACATATTGAAAGAAATAGTATTTTCTATATGGAAAGGAAAATACTCCCAAGGTTGCTTTTTAAATTTTACTTCGGTAAAATTCTGCCGACTCAGGGATGAACTGTCTCAGGGATGTATTTAATAAAGGACTCTATAAGATGAAATTAAAGGTTATATTTACTTTAGCTATTGCGACTATATTCGCATCTGGCTGTTCCACAATTCTCACAGATGATACTCATAAAATGAATGTTTCTACTAGTAATGGTAAAAAAATTGATGTCGAAGTTGATGGGAACATTCAGGCTGTACCTGGTATAGTAATTGTAGAAAAAGAAAATAAAGATAAAATTTTAATCACTAAAGATGCGGCTTGTACAAGTAATACTGCCTTAAACAAAGAAGTGGAGACTACGTTCTTCGTAAATCTTCTTAGTGGTGGTGTTTTGGGTTCTAGTACTGATTATGGGACAGCTAAAATGTGGAAATATCAAGATTCAGTGACTATTAGCTGCAACTAAACTATGTATCACTTATTATTTAAAGGAAGCCTATTCGCTTCCTTTTTTATATGCCATTTTAGCGTATATGCTTTATCATCAAACGTTACATCACCTACTAAAGATACCAGCGAATTGGTTGAACAGTCTAAAAAACTTGTACTTTTTGAACATCCGATTTGGCAAGCGATTCTCCACGTAAAAAACGGGCAACCAATCAATTCTAACTATGAACGCTACCTAAGTGCTAACAATTTTTCAGTAGAAAAAGAAATGGCGTTAACCCTTGAATTGATTCTTAATGACAAACAAAGTGAATGCAACTACCCTGCTAGAATAAATTTTTTACAAGAATTTTTGGATTTTAATGAGACATTAGATTTAAGCCATTGTGATAGTTATCAAGAGTATTTACACAAAGTACCCATTGCTGATATTTATTTAATATACGCTTCAGAAAACGTAAAGAATGCCAGTTCGATGCTGGGTCACATTATGCTAAGGATGGATGGTATCAATGATAAAGGTTTAAACGTAAGCCACGGCATCACTTTTTTCACTGAACTAAAAGGTTTTAATGTTCCTAAAATCCTTTACGATAGTTTAGTCACGGGAAAAAAAGGTATTTTTCAAATAGCCCCTTACTCTGATTTTGTAAATAACTATTTAAACATTGAACTAAGAAACATTTGGGAGTATAAACTTTCATTATCAGATATTCAAAAGCAGCTTATTCGGGATATTACTTGGGAACTCGGCAGTACTGATTTATCATACTTCTTTCATACTTATAATTGTGCCACAGTTACTCAGTTATTAATTGCTAGCTCCGTACCAGAGACAATTCCGACATTACAATCATGGCTAACACCTCTAGACGTTGTTCATTTCGTCGAAGAAAATAATTTAGTAGAGAAGACCAATCTTATCCCATCAGAAGAATGGGAACTACGTGCATTAATTGATAACTTACCACAAGAAGTAATAACCAAAGCAATACAGTCTGTCCATAGTGCAAATATTGATTTGAAAACAATTTCTTCGGAAAGAGACAAGTTGCTGACCATAGCATTTTACAAAGCTTACAATAAGTTTTCCGTGAGAAAAAATTTAATTAATAACGACGTTTATGAGAGAAACAATATAAAAATTGAGCAATTAACGACAAAATCGCCCAATTTTCAGCTTGAAGTAAGTGATTATAAAATGCCTACTGCTGCGTCACCTGATGGACAAGTTGCTGTTGGTTGGCGAAGTGAAAATAAAAAAGACTGGCTGTCAATTAATCTATTTCCTGTGGCAAGTCATCAAGGCGATAACAAGAAGCACGTTTTTGGGGAAACAACACTTACACTTGCATCACTTGATATATTGTATAATCCGGAATCTAACAATATTAAACTTGATAATTTTATTGTCTACTCTATGCATTCTATGATCCCTTTTGATAATACATTAAAAGGGTATTCAACGGGTTTTCGATTTGGATTAGAGAGACATAATGATGTCAAGCTTACTGGAAAGTTAAACGCCTTTATAGAAGGAAAACTTGGGTTTACTTATGAATTTAACCAAGACATCGGAGCATATTTTGAAACTGCACTAGGTATTGGCAGTGACAGCAACTCAACCTACTTGTATACAACACCACAATTAGGAGCATACGTATATTTGATTGGCGGCATAAAATTACATGTTCAGAATAGTATTAGTTTTAATAAACAAAAGTCCGATCTAGTCTTAAATACATCTTCACTCTTTCTTGACTGGCAAATTAAAAGAGACTTATACCTGTCCGCTGATTACATCAAATATTGGAATTCTATTAAATCAACTAAGTCGTATGGGATGCGTTTAAGATATAGGTTTTAGGTATCTTTGTGATACGTACAAGTTGATCTTTAGTTTAACCATATACCTTCAAGAACGCCTTAAAAGCTTAATGATAAAACTGCCCACTAACTAATAGTGAGCAGTTGACTTAAAGAGCAACCGATAGCTGATGTCTATAAATCGTACTTAGTTGTTGTTTTATAATGTTCTATTATTAATTTTGTAGGATCTAATCCAAATAATCACATGACTTGAGGGACACCGTCTTTAGCATCTGCTAATGACTGAGTAACCATTAAGGCTATCATCTTACCTAGTCGATTAATTGCACCCTTCGAACTCACCTGATAATACTCTGGCCTCGCTGTTGGTTAACTAAGCTCAATATTTATTTTTTACTATACGTTGACGATATATTCGTTATTATAACTCAAAGTATTTAAGAGCTGCATAAAATGGAATTTTACGAAGTTGAACCAACGTTAGATAATTACTGGCGAGCTATCATACTGTTTGGTCGAAATGTAGCTTCTTACAAATTTGCTTTAGCTAAGTCTCTATATGAGCTTCATGCTGTACCTAATGACTTAGTTAAAATGGAGCAATTAGCAGCCCCTTTTAGCCATCAGCTATGTGAACACCTACAACACAATAACGTCAAAATCTAGTGCGTTTTTAAGTGCTTGTAGTAGTTATAATAATGGCAGTTTAAGCCATGAGAAGTTAATAGGCCAAACGATTAAGCTTGGTTTCAATAATGTAATAGATGCTTTTCATATTGATAAGTATGATGCTATATGGTGTTGTGCTTCCCTCTACACGTACCTGAGAGCGACTTACTTACTACTTTTAGCACCTTATCGTTTAAGTATGGTGACTCACAGAGAGAAGAAGGTGGTCGTTTATTTACTGATGTTAATGAAGTAAAGCTAGCTACTTTGGTAAGTACTTTACCTCATATTAAAGTAAAGCGTACTTGGATTACAGAAGATAATCGCCCTGAAAGAAATCAGAATTGGCTTAATACTGTTTTAAAGAAAAATAATTCACGTAAATTAAAAATTAGATGCTAAGTTGTTTAAGAACCTAGCATCTAATGGTAAAACTACATCTCGATAAAAACACCATCACCAGCACTTAAGCTAGTAATAATCCCGATATTCTTGTCTTCCAGTTGTTGAGCCGTATTAGTGTTTGAGCTGTAGCCAGTCCATGCTTGAGTCTCGTTGTTAAAGAACCACACAATTTTAGCATCATTGAAAATACCTAAATCAGTAACATCTTCAGGTATAGAGATCATCTTCCAACCAGAAGGTAACTGAGCAAGACCTTCTTTAGATAAACCTACAACTATATTAAGACCATAAGTTACTGGATTATTGATTACATTATTTTCACCATCAGTTATACCAGTTGTTGCTGCTGCTGCTGCTACTGCTGCTACTGCAGTTGCTTGAGCTGCTTCAGTAACTAAACTGAACTCAGCAAGGTTATTTTGTACATACTGCTTACCTGTGGTGATACCAGACGTATTTGAGGCCGCTACTGCTATTGCTTGAGCGGCTTCAGTAACTAAACTGAACTCAGTAAGGTTATTTTGAACATAATGCTTACCTGATGAGAAAGATTTAGATTTTTCAATATCAATTTCAGAAATAAGTAGTTCATAATATTCAGGAGAAACCGCTTTGATAAGCCTTTGTTCGTAAGTCATTTCATTCCAAGGTAGCTCACTAATAGCTACACCTAGACTTGAAGTAGAAAACTCGCCTTCACTATCAGTTACTTTTACGTTAACCGTATAAGTTCCTGCTGTATTGTAGGTATAGGTATTTAAAGAGGTATAGTTTTCATCATTCAAATAGTCATATGAAACATCAATTACACCCCTACCATCGGCCAATGTGTAATCTGTAGTAAATGTAAGCTCACTTTGCTCTTTAGCTGTCCCTGTATATGTTACAAAATTTATAGTTGGCTTTGTGGAACTAAATTCATAAGGCCCTATGTCTATATTGCCGCCTGAAATCCTATCATTTCCATTTAAATCCGTTATTAGTAAGTCGATATCATCTATAACTGCTGTACCTACATCTATTAAATCTGATACACCTGTAAGGTTGTAATTATCATTAATTTCACTTACAAAACCTAGCGTTACATTATTAAAAATAATTGATTCAGTAACCACAGTTATAGCAACATCATTTAAATCTAAATAGGAGTTTTCAATGTTTATAATTGGCTCTCCACTGACACGTGAGCCATTGATACTTGAGGATAATATTATTGTGTTATATATATTATTATCTATATATGACAAGTAAAGGTTACTATTGTTAAACAATGAATTTTCTATTGTATTTTTTTTACTCAGTAAAACTGCTGTGCCAGAATTAACAAATATTGAATTTTTTATTGATGATTTTTGATTATAATAAGCATTTCCAGACCTTATGCTCTTTTTAATGTTGTTATTAATAAATATACTATTGTTAACAGTAATCCCCCAATTCGTACTTAATATAGAAGAGGAGCCATAAAGTCCCCAAGACGGATTAAATAATATAGGAGAACTATCACTTGTATCTCCATTATTATTAAAATTCGAGTTTGTTACTTTTATATTTCTAAGGCTATCATCGGGACCACTATTATTTGCAGATACTACATTCTGTGTATTGTTGGAATCAAAGGTTGAATCATCAATATAGGTATTTGCTGAGTAAACAGTACTCCCTCCTAAGCGTTCACCTGGAACTGGAATTCCATTAAAAGAGTTCTTAATAAATTGAGTACTTTGTATTGTTAAATTTTTACCATATATTGCAGAGCCTATTTCAGATGAATTAACTGCAAAGGCAGAGCCTTTTATATTCAAGTGTAATGTAGAGTAAATGCCACCGCCCTCAATATTTTTTCCATTTAAAAAAGAAATGTTTGTTAAGTTGATTTTTGCCACAGTTTGAGTCGATTTAAAGTTGATAATACCTGTTTGATAATTTCCACTTAAGATTGCATTATCGGCTGAGGAACCTTGAATAATCAATGAATTGGACTCATTACTTAAATAAATAAATGTACCTTCTCCATCATCAGTGGTTTTATAAGTTCCATCAGCAAGGTTAATAGTGTCATCTTCACCGTTTGTTGCTGCTGTTGATAATGCAATTCTCAGCTCTGGAGTAGTTGATACATTAAATGTTGCTGCTTGAGTTAATGAAGACGCAGCAACTAGTAATAATAATAAATATTTTTTCATGGTTCTTTCCTTAGAATACTGGCATTGGTGGTGGCGTTGAAATTTCATCTGATGGTATTTGTGTTAAAGGAGGAATAGATACTTGAAGAACCTGTAAGGTAAACTCAGTACTATCTTCTAGCTCACCATCTGACACATTTACTGCAATCACCTCATCGCCAACATATTGATTGATAGGAGTGATATGCAAAATATCATCTGAAATATTTACTTCAAAATTAGCATTATTTGACAGTGAAGTACTATAGCTAAGCGTATCTCCATTTGAATCACTAGCAGTTAGCGCTATTTCTATGGCTGTGTCTTGGTAAGTAGCTTTGTTTTCAATCTGTGACAATATAGGCGCTTCATTAACAGAGTTTACTATAAAGCTAACGGTATCTTTACCTGTTGCTCCATCATTGTCTGTTACGGTTAACTGAAAAGTTAATGTGACTTGAGTATTAGTTGTTATATCAAAGCTTGCTGAACTACTAGAGGCATTATCAATCGTTACAGACTCACCTGATGTTTGAGTCCAGCTATAACTTGAAATAGTGCCATCTGAATCAGTACCACTACCTAATAAAGTAACACTACTTCCTTCATCAACAGTTTTGTCTTCTCCTGCGTTAGCTATAGGTGTTTTATTAGTAGGAGAAGGCGCTGGTTTTTCTCCACCACCATCTGAGCCACCACCACAGGCCGCCAGCGAAGTAATTAATAGAGATTGCGTTAAGGTTTTTCTCAAAAAATGATGTGAATTATATTGAAGCAAAATTAGAGTCCTTCTAGGTTGATTCATCAGCGTATGTAATACCAGAAAAGATTAATGAGGATGTAAATGTTGCGGAGGTTAATAATGTGTTTTTCATGTTATTCCTTTATATTCTAGAAAGTTCAAATACAAATCATTTGCATTAATTCCATTAAAACAATTACTTCATTGCTTAATTTAACATTTGCACAATATTTATAATGTAAGATATACCCGCTTATTATGTAAGACATCTGCCGTTAGAGGATATATGTTACACTTGCGCCGTAAGAATAGTTAGAGTTCATACCGTACATAGTTGCCGAGGCCAAACCATTACATCGCATTTGGAATACCATTCTGAGCACCATTAAGATAGAGAGTGACTTGTTTCTTGAAAAAGCTTGCTAACGCGCTTCACCTGCAACCTTAAATAAAATTATGGGGTTCTGATCTACGATCAGGTTCGATTAATTTTATATGAGGTCGTTTTTTATAGTAACGTGAGTATTTGACGGTTTTCTTGACGGTTCAGAAAGTATAAGATATAAAAAAGCCCTTTGATAACAGGGGCTTATCTATAAAATTTGGCGGAGAGATTGGGATTTGAACCCTAGAAGGATTGGCGCTATAAATCCTAGGTTATTATAGTTCACTAAATTCTAGATGAAAAAAAACCGCTAATCTTTCGATTGGCGGTTTTTTATAATTTGGCGGAGAGATAGGGATTTGAACCCTAGAAGGGCTATAAACCCTTGCTGGTTTTCAAGACCAGTGCTTTCGACCACTCAGCCATCTCTCCAATGTTCAAAAGCATTACTGCTTGAGAACGAGACGCATAGTAAAGGCTCGAAATTGTCTTGTAAAGGATTTATTCTATAAAACAGTTTGTTTGCTAAAAAAATCAACGATTTGTCATTTATTTAAGCAAATTCAGTAGATTTCATGTTTAAGGAAAACTTATGAGTGAAGAAAACCTTTGTCGATGTCCGTGGTTAGATACAACAAAACCCGATTATGTTGCCTATCATGATAATGAATGGGGTGTTCCTGTTTTTGATGATCAACAATTATTTGAATGTTTAATGCTTGAATCAGCACAGGCAGGTTTAAGTTGGTATACGATTTTAAAGCGTCGCGATAGTTACCGTGCCGCCTTCGCTAACTTTGACGTTAACCTTCTTGCCCTATTTACCGATGCTAAAGTTGAAGAGCTAGTAGTTAACCGCGCTATTATTCGCCACAGAGGTAAAATTAATGCTGTGATTAATAATGCTAAAATATTTATCGACATTCAAAAAGAATTTGGCAGCTTTAGCCGCTATATGTGGGGCTTTGTAGACCATAAAACTATTGTCAATAATTGGGCTACATTAAACGATTACCCTGCTACCTCTAAAGAGTCTAATGCTTGGAGCAAAGATTTGAAAAAGCGGGGATTTAAGTTTATTGGTTCAACCATTTGTTATGCCCATATGCAGGCTTGTGGTATGGTTAACGATCATAGCAATGACTGTTACAAACGCTCGCAAATTATTGTAAAGTTTCAACAGGGTTAAAGATAGTATTTCAAAATGCACCGTGCCATAATATGTCAATGTATTTATAATTAATTATCACTGAAGTGATGAAGTAAAGGTTAAATATTTAATTTACCCTTGAACTATTTAACAATAGCCCATATCTAAAAAATAGAATTGGCATACTTAGAGGAAATATTATGCAATCAAATACTAGTATAAATGCTAGTCGAAGTTCAGCGGTTGAAATTAATAAGGTATTGAAAAATACCTATATGTTACTTTCGATGACTTTGGCGTTTAGTGCCGTAACTGCTGCTATTTCTATGGCAATGGGCCTACCTCAAATGGCGGCCCTAATAATGATCTTAGTTTCATTTGGTTTATTATTTGTTGTTAATAAAAACGCCGATAAAGCGAGTGGCATTTTTTGGATTTTTGCTTTTACAGGTTTAATGGGTGCATCATTAGGTCCAATGCTTAACTATTATGCAGCAATGCCTAACGGCGCTTCATTAATTATGCAAGCATTAGGTGGCACAGCATTAATTTTCTTTGCACTTTCTGGCTACGCGTTAACTAGCAAAAAAGACTTCTCGTTTATGGGTGGCTTTTTAATGGTTGGTTTAATCGTTGCAGTTATTGCCATGGTAGCAAATATATTTTTCCAAATTCCTGCGCTGTCGTTAGCTATTAGTGCTGCAATTATTATGATCATGTCTGGTTTGATCTTATATGATACAAGCCGCATTATTCACGGTGGTGAAACAAACTACATTCGTGCAACTGTTTCGCTATACTTGAATATTTATAATATTTTCGTACACTTATTAAGCCTATTAGGGGTTTTAGGTAGCGATGACTAATTAGCAGTTAAAAATCATTAACTATGATTAATAATTGTTTATACTCTACGTATAAATAAAAAAGCCTCTATATTGAGGCTTTTTTATTAGCTGTATTTAAATAACGTTAATTAAGGCGAAAAGCAGAACATGCAGAATAAGTTAGCTTTAGTGGTGACTACCCCGCCCAACAGTAATTTAACAACAACGGCAATTAATCTTGTCAAAGCGGCGTTTGATAGTGGTGTAAGTATCATTGGGGTATTTTTCTATCAAGACGGTGTGTTAAATGCCGCTAAATATTTATCCATACCCAGTGATGAATTTCAAACACTAGCACAATGGCAACAACTTAATAGCGAATACAATGTGCCCTTATATTTATGTATTAGTGCCGCAGAAAAACGTGGTTTAAGTGACGAGCTAAATAACCATGAAAGCTCAAATATAGACTCAGCATTTACAGTTTCGGGTTTAGGTGAGTTAGTTGAGTTGACCAGTAAAGCCGAACGTGTGGTGCAATTATAATGTCAGAAAATAGACCACATGATAAAACTATCGCCATTATAAATACCCAAGCGCCTTTTTCGAATGCCGCCGGTAAAGAGGCACTAGACGCCGCATTGATATTTGGCTCATACGAGCAAGCCACGTCGCTGTTCTTTTTAGGTGATGGGGTATTTCAGGTGATCGGAGATCAGAATGCCTCAGCCATCGATATTAAAGACTACCTTAAAACATTTTTAGCACTTGAATTTTACGATATTGAAAATATTTATGTTTGCCAACAGTCATTAACGGAGCGCAACTTAAGCGCACATTTTCATATTAACAATATACAAGTATTATCAAACCAAGAATTTAGTCAACGCTTACACCAGCACAACGTGATTTACAGGTTTTAACATGGCTATGCTACACCTTATTAGAAACTCAGGCTTTAATAGCAATGCATTAACACAATGCCTTGAGATGATTTTGCCACAAGACAGTATATTATTAATCGATGACGGTTGTTATAATTTCAATCATACCCTATTGCTTAGAACACTAACCGAGCAGCAAGACATAACGCTTTACTTTATAAGCCAACACGCTGACGCTCGCGCACAATGCCCTAATAATAGCTTATTTATACCAATCACCTTAGCCGAAGTAGTAGCACTACTTTTTAAACACGACAATTCAATTACCTGGTCATGAGAATAATATATAACAACAAAAGCTTAGCCACCGATAAACAAGGCTATTTGCTCGATTTTAAACAATGGAACGAAAATGTTGCCATATTACTGGCAAAAAATGATGATATTGAGCTATTAGAAGCCCATTGGGAAGTTATTCGCTTTGTTAGGCAGTTTTATCTAACTTACAATACTTCACCTGCCATTCGCGCTCTAACCAAAGCGATGAAAGCAGAGTTTGGTGAAGAGAAGGCCAACAGTCGTTATTTATATCGCTTGTTTAAAGAAGGGCCTGCTAAACAAGCCACTAAGTATGCAGGCTTGCCAAAACCGGCTAGGTGCATTTAACTTGGCTTATCTAGCCAATGAGCTTAAAACGCTGAGATAATTAATTATCTACCTGATTTTAATTGTTAAAATTAAAATCCATAATGTTAAAAAATTTATAAGCAGCTAACTATTTATCAAATTTTATGCCTTGTATTTAGCCATTCTTCCTCATAAAAAAGTAAAACACTTAATTAAACAGGTGTTAAGCCAAGGAGAGTCTTGATATTTATTGGCAAAAAAAAGCGCTTACCTACAAGGTAAACGCTGATTAGAATAAACTAACTTTACATTTTGTTATCTATCATTCGTTATGTGAAGGGTAATGTGGGTACATCAATACCTGACATTGCTAACATCACACGCACTACCTGACAGCTATAACCAAACTCATTGTCATACCATACGTATAGTACAGCGCGATCACCATCAACAATCGTTGCTTGAGAATCAACAACACCAGCGTAACGTGAACCGACTAAATCAGTGGATACAATTTCAGTCGAAGCGGTGTAATCAACTTGATTTTGTAATTTAGAGTTTAAAGAGATGTTACGTAAATAATCGTTTAATTGCGCTTTACTGGTCTCTTTTTTCAAGTTCAAGTTCATAATAGCCATTGAAACATTCGGCGTAGGAACGCGAATCGCATTACCCGTTAACAAACCTTTTAATTCAGGTAATGCTTTTGCTACCGCTTTAGCTGCACCCGTAGTACTGATCACCATATTCAATGGCGCACTACGGCCACGACGCGGCGCTGGATGGTAATTATCAATTAAGTTCTGATCATTAGTATATGAATGTACAGTCTCAACATGACCATTGCGAATACCAAACTCATCATTGAGTGCTTTAAGTACCGGCGTAATCGCGTTGGTTGTACAACTTGCTGCAGAAATCATGGTGTCTTCTGCTAAAATCATATCTTCGTTTACACCGTATACGATGTTTTTAATCTCACCTTTAGCCGGTGCGGTTAGTAAAACTTTAGCAACACCTTTTGATTGTAAATGTTGTCCTAAGCCCTCTTCATCACTCCAAATCCCAGTATTATCAACCACTAAAGCGTTATTGATACCATAAGCAGTGTAATCAATTTCTGATGGTGCTTTAGCATAAATAATTTGAATAAAAGCACCGTTCGCTTTAATAACGTTATTTTCTTTATCAATGGTAATACTACCGTTAAAGGCACCGTGCACTGAATCACGACGCAGTAAGCTTGCACGTTTTTCTAAATCATCTTCTTTACCTGGGCGAATAACAATGGCGCGTAACTTAAGCTTAGCGTTGGGGCCAGCACGTTCAATTAATAAACGCGCTAACAAACGACCAATACGACCAAAACCGTAAAGTACAACGTCTTTAGATTCTTGTACGTCGGTATCTTTAGCGATGGAGGCTAATTCTTTTTCTAAAAATTGTTCAATTGACAAGCCATTCGCTTCACCTTTAAATAAATAACGGTAAGCTAATTTACCTACGTCCACACGCGCAGGTGCTAATGACATATTAGCTAAAGCTTGAATAAAGGGAGAACTTTCACGTAAACGCAATTTATTTTCTTCATGTAAAGCCACTGATTTGTGTGCTTTAATGATATCGATGGCAGAAGCATTGACTAATGTGCGACCGTAAATAGAAATTTCTATACCGTCGTTTCTAAATAATTGTCCGATAATCGGCTGCATGTTTTCAGCGAATGTTTGACGTTCCTGCCAACTAGCTAGATATTGTTCTTCAAGAAGAGAAGTCATTGCGTAAACCTTTTTATGTCAGTCAATTGAGTGATGGGTTATTATTAATGTAAAGAGGTAATTAGCAATAACTAATTACTGAATGCGGCGCATATTGTAATCCAACATGAATTATTTCGCCACCAGTTACAAATATTTTTCTGGGATAAATAGAGAAAATGATGAAATTTGATAAATTAATGATAATTTTACTTTTTTGCCCATTGATGGCCTGTGAAAACAGACCTAATTTTGCTGAGTTATGTGAACAACATACAAAAATTTGTCAAGAATTTCAAGAAGACACTTGGTGTAAACGAGAACGTGTCGCGGTTGGCTTTGCTAACTTAGCAGAAAAAAATGATGCTAACGATGGCAACAAATATCAGCAGTTAATTGCCTACGAAGGCTATGAGAAATGCATGCTTCATGCATCTAAAATTGAGCACATTAAGTTAAAGGTTAAGAAAACCATTCGCATTAATAATGTGGTTAAGGCGCAGGCTAAAATTAAAGCGATAGCATTTGCTACGCAAAGTTCTGAACACCCTGACCTGTTATTTTTCCATTGGTCGCGCTACTTAAATGAGCACTCACTAAATAAATTTATTGCCTTAGAAGGCAGTGAATTATTAGAGAAACCTAATCGACAAATCAACTTAGCCAGCTATTACGCGAAACATGATGCCACTAAAACCTTAAACCTGCTCTATCATGCACTAGAGCTTTACCCAAGCGATGCCACTATAGATACCGAGATATTTCAGTCTCTCGCCAGTATTTTTGCCCATAAAAAAGAGCATAAGCAAGCTTATATCTGGTCAAAAATATTATATTTATATAGTCCAAAAGACAGCACTATCAGCCATGAAACTTTAGTCAGTTACTTTAAAAACAATAACTTAAACACTGAGTTTTTAGACCAAGTAGCGAAAAAAACCTTAAATAACATTATTGATAATAAGTTTAAAGCGCCACATACCTAATTTGGCGATTACTGGCAAGCCTGTTTTTTGAATAAAGCGCTAGCCAAATTAACGATTACCCAAGTAGAGCTAGAGCCTACTCGGGTTGATACACGGCTATACTTAATTAATTTCCTGCATATTACGTGCTTCACTTGACCAATTAACGTGATACTTTTTGCCAGTGGCTTTATCGATACGTTCAAAAGTATGAGCGCCAAAGAAGTCACGCTGTGCTTGTAATAAATTGGCCGGCAGCACAGCACAACGTATAGAGTCATAATATGACAGTGCAGATGAAATTGCCCCGGTTGGAATCCCCATCAAGGCAGAATTTGACACTGACTTTCGCCAATTCAATTGATGTTGACTTAATTGCTCAGCAAAGAACTCATCTAAAAGTAGATTGTCTAAGTCAGGGTTTCGCTCAAATGCTTGCGTGATTGACTGTAAAAATGCCGCACGAATAATACAGCCCGCACGCCAAATTTTGGCAATACTAGCAAAGTTAAGTTGCCAATTATGCTCTTGCTCCGCAAGTTTCATTAATTGAAAACCTTGTGCATAGGCACATATTTTTGCGCTATATATAGCATCATGTAACTGTTCAATAAAGGCCTGTTTATCTTCACCAACAAGTATCACCACTTCTGGACCTGACAATATGCCTGAAGCTTTAACACGCAAATCTTTAAAAGATGAAATAGAACGAGCAAAAACCGCTTGAGTAATAGTTGGCGCAGGTGTGCCTAATTCTAAACTACTTACCGCAGTCCAAAGTCCAGTACCTTTTTGACCTGCTTTGTCTAAGATCAGATCAACTAACGGTGTTTTTTCTTCACCAACTCGATGACGTAAAACCTCGACCGATATTTCCATTAAATAACTTTCTAATGGGCCACCATTCCACATTTCAAAAATATCAGCAATTTCATCACTGCTTAATGCTAAGCCGTCACGTAGCATTTGATATGCTTCACATATAATTTGCATATCGGCATACTCAATGCCGTTATGGACCATTTTCACATAATGCCCAGCACCCGCTGGACCAATATAGGCAGCACAGGGTTCACCTTCAGTAACAACTTCACCTGGTTTAGTGCGTTCAATGGGTTTACCTGTTTTTGCATCAACCTTTGCAGCAATGGCTTGCCAAATAGGTTTTATTCTTGCCCATGCGTAGGGTGAACCACTGGGCATTAATGCCGGTCCAAAACGCGCACCCACTTCACCACCTGAAACAGCTGAAGAAAATAAAATAAAGTTATTTTTGTATTTTTTCTCGCGTGCAACGGTATCAACCCATAAGCTATTACCTGTATCAATAACAATATCATCAGGTTGAATACCGGCACCAATCAAGTTTTCACACACTTGATCAACCGGTGCGCCTGCTGGCACTGATAGTACGATAAGGTGTGGTGGCTTTAAGCGAGAAAGTAATTCTGTATAGGACGAACAACCAATAACACGTGCGGTTGATGAGCCACTTTCAGCCTTGTCTTGAGTAATGGCATCTTCAACTTTACTGATATCAAGATCGAAGGCGGCAATACTAAAACCGTTATCAGCCAAATTAAGCACTAAATTCTTGCCCATGACACCTAAACCAATAAAGCCGATATCGCATGCACTGTTGTTCTGTATCATAAAAAGTCCAAAAAAATTATAGATGGAGACATTATGCCATCATAGAAAAATAATAACCTTATGGAAGAGCCAATAAATAAGTATTTATAGCAAGGCTATGTTTAATAGCCGACATTTTAGTAACAATACGCAATAAAACAAGGTTTAAATCAACATTTATTGCTTTATATCGAGTTATAACTTGTAATCTTTATAAAATGGTGTAATTTTACTACATTAATTTTTAAAGTTTTATTTTAGGGTTTTATTATGACAATTAGAGTAGGGATCAACGGCTTTGGTCGTATCGGTCGATTCGTGTTTAGAGAAGCATTTGCCAGAGCAGATGTTGAAGTAGTCGCTATTAATGATTTAATTGATGTTGATTACATCGCTTATATGCTTAAGTATGACTCTACTCATGGCCGGTTTAACGGCACTGTTGATATTGTTGATGGACACTTAGTCGTTAATGGCAAAAATGTTCGTGTTAGCGCAGAACGCGACCCACTAAACCTAAAATGGAATGAAGCTGAGGTTGACGTTGTTGTTGAATCAACTGGTTTGTTTTTAACAGATGAATCAGCGCGTAAGCACATTGCAGCCGGCGCTAAAAAGGTGGTACTTTCTGCACCGTCAAAAGACGATACGCCAATGTTTGTTATGGGTGTTAACCATCTTGAATATGCTGGACAAGACATCGTTTCTAATGCGTCTTGTACCACAAACTGTTTAGCTCCTATCGCCAAAGTATTAAATGATAACTGGGGTATCAAAGATGGTTTAATGACCACAGTGCATGCAACCACAGCAACACAAAAAACAGTTGATAGCCCGTCAGCTAAAGATTGGCGCGGTGGTCGTGGTGCTGGACAAAACATTATTCCATCATCAACAGGCGCGGCGAAAGCTGTTGGTAAAGTTATCCCTGCATTGAATGGTAAATTAACGGGTATGGCATTTCGCGTACCAACACCTAATGTATCTGTAGTTGATTTAACTGTAAACTTAGAAAAGCCAGCCAGTTATCAAGAAATTTGTAGCGCAATGAAAGCAGCATCACAAGGTGAGCTAAAAGGTATTTTAGGCTACACTGAAGATGCGGTAGTGTCTAACGACTTTATTGGCGAAAGATGTACCTCAATATTTGATGCTACCGCAGGTATAGCGTTGACAGATACTTTTGTGAAAGTAGTTTCTTGGTATGATAATGAAATTGGTTATTCAAACAAAATTTTAGATTTAGCGACCTATATTTCAACACAATAAGTCCTTGTTTGCCCGCTAATAAACTAATAAAAAAGCCAGATTAATTCTGGCTTTTTTATTAGTTTTTTCCCCTCCTAAGCTCCTGACTTAAAAGTTACGAAAACTGACTTTATTACAAAAGATACTTGTTGGTTAATCTCATTTAGTGGCAATAATCATCATGGTTCATCGCTGAGCACTAGCTGGCTTAGTGTTATGTGGTGCGATTATTATCTTTAATATGTAATAAAACAACAAAAACGATCTCTTGTTGTTTTATCAGTTACAAACCAACTACAACAGTGAAGTCCAATATTGTTATTATTTTTGTTTGGTATTTTAAGTAAAAAAAAACCAGGCAATGCCTGGTTTTTACTGATAGATTAATTATCTTTTCAGCCCTTAGTTAGCACCAATAGCTCTTATTTTACGTGCGCTAGTGCTTGCTTTGCTAAACGCGTAATTTCTTGCCAATTACCTTGTTTAATAATTTCATCAGACACTAGCCAAGAGCCACCACAACATGAAACATTGGGTAAAGCTAAGTAGTCTCGAACATTATTTAAGTTAATACCACCGGTTGGACAAAATTTAATATCAGGAAATGGTCCACCAATTGACTGCAATGCCTTAACACCACCCGATGCTTCCGCAGGGAAGAACTTAAGATGATCATAACCACAGTCAATGCCATCCATTAATTCAGAAATAGAAGAAATACCTGGAATTAAAGCGATATTACCTTCTTTACCTGCTTGTAATAAACCTTTTGTTAGTCCGGGGCTGATGGCAAACTTTGCACCAGCTTCATATGACTTTTGTAATAGATCTCGATTAGTAACCGTGCCCGCACCAACAATGGCCTCAGGTAAGTGTTTAGCTATGATGCTGATCACTTCTAATGCCGCAGGTGTACGTAAGGTGACTTCTAGCACTTTTATGTCTGCTGCTAACAATGCTTCTGCAATAGGTAGCGCATCTTTAACATCTTTTATCACTAAAACCGGCACTATCGGGCCCATAGCAAAGAGATCTTTTGGCTGTATTTGCCAATTATTTGATAATGTCATAATTGCTCTTAATACCTTGTTATGTTATTTTTTTGGATGATGTCATTAGCTTTTTCTGACATCAATTGGTTAAGATACGCTGATGCACCAAGTAAACCAGGTTGTTTTTCAGTGACAACAAATGTTGGAATAGGTTGAGTAAAACTTGATAGACGCCCTTTCTGTTCAAATCGTTGCCTAAATTCACTGCTAGCAAAAAATTCGATAAAACGAGGAACAATGCCACCTGCAATATAAACACCACCATAGCTACCAAGGGTTAACGCTAGGTTACCAGCGAAACTTCCTAAAATCCGACAAAATTGCGCTAAGGTTTCTACGGCCAATGAACAACTGCCTGACAAGGCTTTTTCAGTGATTTCTTTTGCGGATAATTTTGTTATCTCACCATTTTTTTCAAAACTCAAGGCTTGGTATATTTGTTCAATACCTAGTCCTGACAATACCTGCTCATAGGAAACACGGGGATATTTTTTTGAAAGAAATTGTAAAATGGCAACTTCTTGTTGATCTACGGGAGCAAAGTCTACATGGCCACCCTCGCCACTTAAACTATGCCAACCAGAATCTATGGCGATTAAATTAGCTACACCTAAACCCGTACCAGCACCACAAATAGAAATGGGCTTGTTTGCTACAACATCACCAACACCTATTTGCACCTTTTGCGCAGCATCTAAGTGCGGAATTGCATGAGCTATCGCAGTAAAGTCGTTAATTAGCACCAACTCGTTAAACTGTAACTCTGCTTTTAGTTGTGTTTGTGAAAACTGCCAAGGTAGATTAGTCATAACAATAAGATCTTTATCTACTGGGCAAGCAATAGCTAAACAAGCATTAACTTTCTTACCCACTAATTGCTGTTTTGTAATAAAGTCGGTTAATACCTCAGCTAAACTGGTGTAATCGGCACAAGCATAAATGGTGATGTTAGCAATATGCCCTTGCGCGTCGACTAAGGCCACGCGCATATTGGTACCACCAATATCAGCAATAATATTTATTTCACTATCGGACATGATTATCGCTCGCCTTGAAAATCATCAGCAAACAGTGAACATGCACCGGTTTCAGCTGAGCTTAAGTTACGACGCATAAAGCCAAATAATTCACGCCCCATACCTTGATGATGACCATTAACTTCAAAAATAGCATTTTTACGTTTTGCAAGTTCAGCATCATCAACTAACAAAGTTAACTCGCCACTTTCGCCATCAAGTAAGATCATATCACCGGTTTTAATTTTTGAAATTAAGCCACCATCTAATGCCTCTGGACATAAATGAATAGCCGCCGGTACTTTACCTGAAGCACCAGACATTCTACCGTCGGTAACTAAAGCAACTTTGAAGCCTTTATCTTGTAAAACCCCCAATGGTGGCGTTAATTTATGTAGTTCAGGCATACCACGGGCTTTTGGCCCCTGAAAGCGAACAACAGCAATAAAGTCTTTTTCTAACTCACCCGCATCAAAGGCAATATCAAGTTCGTGTTGATCTTCAAAAACAACTGCAGGTGCTTTAATCACAAAGCTACCTTCGCGCAGTGATGAAGTTTTCAACACTGAAATACCTAAGTTACCTTTCATAACTTTTAAACCACCATGGCTACTAAAAGGTTTTTCAGCAGTGGCAATAATTTCGTCATCGCCTGAGCTAGTTGCGCCGTCGATCCAGACTAATTTTCCATCTTGCAATACAGGTCGTTGGGTATAACGAGTTAAGCCACGACCGCAGATGGTCTCAACGTCTTCATGAACCAAACCAGCATCAATAAGCTCTTTGAATAACAATGCCATGCCACCCGCTTCTTGAAATTGATTAATGTCAGCATGACCATTGGGATAAATGCGGGTTAATAGCGGCACCGCGTCAGATAAATCATTAAAGTCTTGGAAATTAATAATAATACCCGCTGCTTTGGCAAAGGCGATGATATGCATAGTTAAGTTCGTTGAACCACCGGTGGCTAACAAGGCAACAATAGCATTAACAATTGAACGCTCATCAACCATTTTACCTATTGGCATATAATTGCCCGATGGCTGAGTTAAACGCGTAACTTGGCGCGCTGCAGCTTTGGTCAATTCTTCACGTAATTGCGTATTGGGTGCAATAAACGAAGCGCCTGGTAGATGTAAACCCATCACTTCAACCACTAATTGGTTAGAGTTTGCCGTACCAAAAAATGTACAAGTACCAGCGGTGTGATAAGACGCAGATTCTGCTTCTAATAACTCTTCTTTACCCACTTCACCTTGAGCATATTGCTGACGAACACGCGCTTTGTCTTTATTTGGCAAACCAGAAGGCATTGGGCCTGCGGGTACAAAAACAGTAGGTAAATGACCAAAAGTCATACTAGCAATCAATAGTCCAGGCACTATTTTATCGCAAATACCCATCATCAGTGCGCCATCAAACATATTATGTGACAGCGCAACAGCAGTCGACATAGCAATAACGTCTCGGCTCATCAAACTTAAATCCATACCTGGCTGACCTTGTGTAACACCGTCACACATCGCAGGTACACCACCGGCAAATTGGGCTACGCCGCCGGTTTCTTTGACCGCGGCTTTAATAATGGCTGGGTAGGTTTCGTACGGTTGATGCGCTGAAAGCATATCGTTATAAGCAGATATAATAGCAATGTCTGAATGACTAAGACCACGTAATGTCGCTTTGTCATCGCTACCACAAGCAGCAAAACCATGAGCTAAGTTACCACAAGATAAACTAGCGCGATGTACAGTAGTTGATTTTTCACCCGCTATCTTTTCAAGGTAAGCCGCACGGCTTGCTTTACTTCGATCTATGATACGTTGTGTGATCTGTACAATACTTTTATTCATAACTGTTTTATTCATAATTACTTGGCCCAATAAATTTGTGTATTAATGTTTGGCGCTTGTAAGAAAGCTCTGATTGGCATTTCTTTACATACTTCTCCAGCAATAGCTTTAGCCAATACTTGTTTTTTACTGGTACCGCTAATGTGTAAAAAAGTATTTTTACTTTGTGCTAAAGCAGCAAAACTAAAACTGATTCGCTGATGTGGCGCCGTTTTTGGTGTTACTTTCAATAATGCTTGGCTATCCTTTGCCAAGCATTGCGTTATTTCATCACTGCAAGGAAATAACGAGGCAGTATGACCATCTTCACCCATACCTAAAATGAGTACATCTAATGGCAATAACTGCTGATTTGCTGCTAGGTTTAAATCAGTTAAGGTTTCATCGCTAAGGATTTCACCTTGTTTTAAATAGAAAAACTTAGCTTTTACCGCTTCATTTTGTATGAGGTATTCATGTACTAACTTAGTATTACTATCACTTGAGTCAATATCAACCCAGCGTTCATCCGCTAAGGTAATAGTTATAGCTTGCCACGCTAGCTTTTTCTTTGATAAGGCTTGAAAAAAACCTTTTGGTGTTGAGCCACCAGAGACCGCGATACTCGCTTTACCTTTACTTTCCAGCGCAGCCGTTAATAACGCGGCAACTTTATCTGCTAGTGCTTCGTCTAATAATTGACGTTCTTCGAATTCATTGATTTGGTACATTATTCTACCCACTGGCGATCATCGCGCGCGATTAAAGAAATTGATGAAACCGGTCCCCATGAACCCGCAGCATAAGGTTTAGGTGCTTCATTGTTTGCTTGCCATGCATCGATAATACTATCAGCCCATTGCCACGCCGCTTCAACTTCATCACGACGAACAAATAAAGATTGATCACCTTTAATAACTTCAAGCAATAAACGTTCATAGGCATCAACAACACGTTGGTTGTCGTAAGCTTTAGAAAAACTTAAATCAAGTTTGTTTTCGTGAATTTGCATTTGCGACGCGATACCCGGAATTTTATTCATCATTTCAAGTTCAACACCTTCGTCAGGTTGCAAACGAATGGTCAATTTATTTGACGGTAAATCGGCATAACTCTCACTGAAAATATTATGAGCTTGTTGTTTAAAATGGACCACAATTTCACTGTGTTTTTGCGGCATACGTTTACCTGTTCGCAAGTAAAAAGGTACGCCAGCCCAGCGCCAATTGTCTATTTCGGCTTTAATCGCAACAAAAGTTTCTGTTTTACTATTGGCTTTTGCACCCTCTTCGTTCAAATACCCAGGGACAGCTACACCATTTAAATAACCATCCGCATATTGGCCACGCACGGTTTTATCTTTAACATTTTGTCGAGTAATAGGTTTAAGCGCTTTGATCACTTTTAGCTTTTCATCACGGACACAGTCCGCACTTAATTCAGCTGGTGGTTCCATGGCAACTAACGACAGTACTTGCAATAAGTGGTTTTGCACCATATCTCGCATTTGCCCTGCTTCATCATAAAAACCCCAACGCCCTTCAATACCAACACTTTCTGCAACGGTAATTTGGACATGGTCAATACAGTTTCTATCCCAATTATTGGTAAAAAGGCTATTGGCAAAACGCAGCACTAATAAATTTAATACCGTTTCCTTACCTAAATAGTGGTCAATACGGTAAATTTGATTTTCATTGAAGTAACGAGAAACCTGATCATTAATCACTTTAGATGATTCTAAGCAATGGCCAATAGGTTTTTCCATCACAACTCTGTCTGCGTCATTGATTAACTTAGCCGTTTTTAAACCTTGACTAATATCACCATAAATAGCCGGCGGTGTAGAATAATAATAAACTCTCACACCTGATGCAGGTGATAAGCTTTCGGCTAATTGCTTGTATGATTTAAGATCTTTAAAATCAAGCTTTTGATAAACAAGCCTAGCTAAAAACTTGGTCAAGGCTGCGACATCTAATGCTTCAGGTATAAACTCATTTAAGCTTTCATCTATTTGTGTAGTAAATTGCTCAAGGGTTAGTTCATTTCGAGCAACAGCAATAATTCGGGTGTTATCACTCAACAGGCCGGCAAGTTCTAACTGATATAAAGAAGGTAAAAGTTTGCGACGAGATAAGTCTCCCAACGCACCAAAAATAACAATCTCGCTTGCTAAAGGGCAATCTATGTTTTTCATAGTGTGTATTCTCAATTATTTATTTTACTGTAACTAAACTACATATGAGGCTAATTTATCTGCTATGGCCTCGTCAGTAAAGCTCTTTTTTGTAATATTATTACATTTCATCCATTTCATTTAAAAACGGCTACTTCAAGACTACTTTAGTATGAAAATGGATTAAATGTTTGCAAAATTCAGCACTTTTGTTTTATATTAGTCGAAAATATGAAACAAATTTTCATATTTTCTGTTATCAAGACAGAAAATAAATTACAGTTACCCTTTATTTGCTCGGTAATTAACCAGTTAAGTAACATGCGAAGGCTTAAGCGTAATGAATATATTAGAAAAAATCGCCAACGAGTTAGAGACTTTCAGTAAATCTGAACGTAAAGTGGCAGAAGTTATATTATCATCACCTGAAACGGTTATACATGCCAGTATTGCTGCCTTGGCGAAACAAGCTAATATAAGTGAGCCCACGGTAAATCGCTTTTGTCGACGACTCGATACTAAAGGCTATCCAGACTTTAAACTGCATTTAGCGCAAAGTTTGGCTAATGGCACACCTTACGTCAATCGCCATGTTGATGAAAATGATTCGGCTGAAGAATATACTTCAAAAATTTTTGAATCTACCATGGCTAACCTAGAGTTAGCGCGTAAAAGTTTAGACAGTTCCACCATAAATCGCTCTGTTGACCTATTAACCCAAGCCAATAAAATTTCTTTTTTTGGTTTAGGTGCTTCTGCGGTCGTCGCGCATGACGCACAAAATAAGTTTTTTCGCTTTAATGTCCCTGTCGTCTATTTTGATGACATATTAATGCAACGTATGAGTGCTATAAATAGTTGCCAAGGTGATGTCGTTGTCGTGATATCACATACCGGCAGAACTAAGTCTTTGGTTGATGTGGCAAGTTTAGCACGTGAAAATGATGCTACTGTTATAGGAATAACAACAGCAGGATCACCATTAGCCAAAGAATGTAATATAGTGCTATCAGTTGAGGTCGCTGAAGATACTGACTTATATATGCCAATGGCATCACGTATTGCCCAGCTAACCTTAATTGATTGTTTGGCGACCGGTTTTACTTTGCGTCGCGGGACAAAATTTAGAGACAACTTGAAGAAAGTTAAAGACAGTTTACGTAGCTCACGCTTTGAACGTAAAGACTAATTAGTGGCTATTGACACATAGCCAATCGTTGATAAATACACAAAATATTATATAAATTTAAGGATTACCATGCCTAGAAGAACCAAAATTGTCGCGACCTTAGGTCCAGCAACTGACGATAGAGCCATATTGAAAGAAGTACTTGCTGCAGGTGTAAACGTTGTTAGATTGAATTTCTCTCACGGTATTGCACAAGATCACATCGACCGCGCAAATACAGTACGTGAATTATCGAAAGAGCTAGGAATTTATGTTGGTATATTAGGCGACTTACAGGGACCTAAAATTCGAGTTTCAACATTTAAAAATGGCCCTATACAACTAGTCATCGGTGAGAAATTCGAATTAGACGCCTCATTAGCGAAAGGCGAAGGTTGCCAAGAGAAAGTGGGTATTGATTACAAAAAACTTCCTCAAGATGTAGTGCCAGGTGATATTTTGTTACTCGACGATGGCCGTGTACAATTACGCGTGCTTGAAACCAAAGGAGAGTCAGTTTTTACTGAAGTTACTGTTGGTGGTCCATTATCAAACAACAAAGGCATTAACCGTCAAGGCGGTGGTCTTACTGCTCCTGCCCTTACTGATAAAGACAAAGAAGATATTAAACTAGCAGCAAAAATTAACGTTGATTTTCTTGCGGTATCTTTTCCACGTGACGCCGCTGATATGCGCGAAGCGCGTTTATTAGCACAAGAAGCCGGTTGTGACGCTCGTTTAGTGTCAAAAATTGAACGTGCTGAAGCGGTAAATGATGACAAAGTGTTAGACGGAATCATTCTAGCGTCTGATGTTGTTATGGTTGCCCGTGGTGATTTAGGTGTTGAAATTGGCGATGCGGCCTTAGTAGGTAAACAAAAACATATTATTCTCCGTAGTCGCCAGTTAAACCGCGTAGTTATCACGGCAACGCAAATGATGGAAACCATGATTGAGCAACCTATGCCTACACGTGCTGAAGTGATGGATGTTGCTAATGCCGTGCTTGATGGCACAGATGCAGTCATGCTTTCTGCTGAAACCGCTGCGGGTAAATACCCGATTGAAACGGTAAAAGCAATGGCGAGTGTTTGTATCGGCGCAGAGAAAGAAAGATCGGTAACTACCTCAAAGCATCGCGTGGAAACGACCTTTACTGAAGTGTCTGAAACCATCGCTATGTCGGCTATGTACGCGGCTAATCATTTAGTCGGTGTTAAAGCCATCATCGCATTAACTGAATCGGGTCATACTACAAAAATTATGTCACGAATTTCTTCTGGCTTACCGATTTATTCGTTATCACGCCATGCTAAAACCTTAACTAAAACAGCGATTTACCGTGGTGTTTATCCAGTTTCGTTTGACTCTACAGATGCTGACAATGCTGAAAAAATGGCAGAAGATGTATTGTCTACCGTGGTTAAAGGTTCTGAATTGGTTGTGGGCGATAAAGTGATCTTAACGCACGGCGATGTAATGGAAACTGTTGGGGCAACTAACACCTTAAAAGTGCTAACCTTAACTAAAAGCCACTTTGCTTAATATCGTTTTATAGCGTTTAACCTAGCTGACCGTGGTAAACGGTAGTTAACTAAAAATAGGTAGCTAAAAGCTACCTATTTTTTTTGTTTTTTATCGCGCTATTTGTATTTAGTATTTAAGCACCCAACGCATTAATCATCATTAATTAAATACTCTAAATCGCCAAGTATTTTATCAATTTTTTTATTGATGCGTTTACGCTGCTTATTAGTTGCCGTTGTCACCATATAAAGAAAAATGTTAGCGAACACCTGATTGTTATCGCTCGTAATGGTATTAAATTTTTCATCTCGTAAACTACGACCATTAACAAATAAACTGTAAAACTCCAATTTAAATTGATGGTCTGGTAAGTTGCCATTTAATAAGTCAGCAAACTGCTGGGTCCAACGTTGTCGGTAAAGCATACGCGGTTCAAATGAGCGCTGAAAGCCTTTGCCCAGCGACGTTACTTGCGATTTTTGCTCAGGGCTTAACTTACCAAACCAGTCTTTAAGTTGCTTCTTTTGCTGATCCGTGCGTTCTTCCAACCAGTCCTGCTCAGATAAAGCTTCATCATCATCAAGCCTTTCTTGATGAGCTTCTTGTAGTGCTTGTAACAACTGCTGTGTTTGCTCGGTTGACAAACTAACAACCAATGGCTGTAACTTAGGCTCTGTAGCGATTAAAAAGTTTTGCCAATGCTCAGTAAATTTTACAAAGTTAGCCGCGATGTCCTGCTCAGTTATTTGCTCGTTAATCGCCACTTTAAGGGCTTTAAGCTGCTGCACATAAGCGGGTAACTGTGTGGTGCGATGCCATAAATGCAACTGTTCAAACTCATCATCGAAGCGTTGCTGTTGTTGCTCAGTTAGCGTGACATAGTCATCAAGATACCAATGAGTCCACCAGTCTAAATGGTTATAAACAAAACGGAAACTACAGCCAGATAAGAACACAGCAATTAATAACCAAATTAGTATTAGTTTTATTTTCTTCATTTAATATTTCTCGTACAACTTACAGCAATTGAATTAAGCCCAGTTATTGACCTAGAATAAACTATGCGCGCCTTAATGAAAAACTATTTTACCTTAAGGTAAATCACTGCTAATTTGAAATACGTTCTTCGGACATTTAAAACGAGAAGAAAGCTATGCCGACTGATGACAAAAATAAGATCAAAACGGTTAAGAGAATCGCTGTTTTAACCAGCGGTGGTGACGCACCAGGTATGAATGCTGCTATTAGAGCTATTGTGATTTCCGCACAGCATTACCAAATAGCAGTGATTGGTTTTTGTGCCGGCTTTAACGGCTTGATTGACGATATGTCAATGCCACTTAGCGTTAAAGACGTCGCAAATATTATTCAAAAAGGTGGTACTATTTTAAAAAGTGCGCGCTGCCCCGCGATGAAAACACCATTAGGTATAGCGCAAGCAGCAAGCACTCTGTTAAAAGAAAAAATTGACGCCTTGATTGTTATTGGTGGTGATGGCTCATTTGCTGGCTTAATCGCCTTGCAGCAAGAGTGGTCTGGTCAAGTTATTGGTATTCCTGCCACCATTGATAACGATATTGACGGTAGCGACTTTACTATAGGTTTTTCAACCGCTATCAATACCGCTATAGAAGCAATAGATAAAATTCGCGATACGGCAGAAGCATTTGAGCGTATTTTTATTGTTGAATTAATGGGCCGTCATAGTGGTCATATTACTTTTAATGTTGGTATTGCTTGTGCTGCTGAACAAGTTATTTCATTTGAAAATTTTGCCCATAATAATCAAACAATGGGTGAGCAAGAAAAACTACTCACATTAGCGCAAGAAATAAAACTCGCTCAAGCCAATAGACATGCCAGCTATATTATTGTTATTGCTGAAAATGTATGGCAAGGAGGTGCCTCTGTGTTAGCTCGACAGCTACAAGACTTAGCACATATTGATTGCACTGCCTGTATTCTTGGCCATATTCAACGGGGTGGCTCACCGGTTGCCAAAGATCGAATTTTAGCAACCAAATTAGGGGTGGGTGCTGTACAAGCCATAATAGCTGGAAAATCAAATATCATGATTGCAGAGCAGAATAACACTGTTGCTGCGGTAGCCTTACAAACAGCCATTATGCACCAACAAGGGGTTAGTAAAAGTTTAATACAAGCACAGGAAAATATTTTAGCTTTAACTGCGCAACGTCTTTGTTAGGTTATTATTTTCTATTTATTTGCTCTTGTTAAATGACTAAAATTTGACTTAGCTTTCATTCTTTAAGCCTGTTTGCTGAAGTTATTTACTGAGCCAAATTTTTTTGAGTAAACTGACAGATTTTTCTTAACGGTCTTTAATGAGCAATCTTGCTTGTTGTTGATCAAAAAACTGTTTTAGAAAATCAATTAAAAGCCGCAATTTTTTTGACGTGGCAGCCCCAGGCGGAAATACCCCATAAACGTCAATGGCTTTAAGCTGGTAATCGTCTAATACCACTTGCAAACGCCCTGCTTTAATTTTTGGCCAAGCATCATAGGTTGGAATCCGCCCTAAACCATGGCCACCCAAAACAAAAGCAGTTCTTGCCGTAGCATTATTGGTGGTTATTGTGCCTTTTATATCAACGGTATGTGACCGACCTGACTTTTCTAGTGTTAACTTATTACTGGCCAGTTTATAAACAACCCAATTATGTTGGCTTAATTCACTTGGCTTATTGGGGCGACCATATTGCTCAAAGTAGCCTGGTGAGCCACAGAGGCAAGTTGCTAACACAGCAAGCTTTCGTGCTTGCAAGCCAGAATCTGCTAAAGGCGCTCCTCTAATAGCCAAATCAATCCCTTCTTTGACAATATTGACTACTTCATCTGTCAGCATGATGTCGAGTTCAATTTTCGGGTAAAGATGACGAAATTTATCTAATGCCGGCACAATCGTATGCAGGCCGACACTGACCGGACAGGTGATCTTAAGTAGGCCCTCAGGTTCATTTTTAACGTTTTCAATTTGTTGATTAGCGGCGCTAGCCTGCTGAGCAATAATACGACACCTTTGATAATAATCATTACCTGCTTGCGTTAAGGCAATAGAGCGCGTTGAACGATTCAAAAGCGTAATACCAAGCTGAGTCTCAAGTTTTTTAATATGGTAGCTCACTACCGCTCTAGAAAGTCCAATATGTTTTGCTGCCGCGCTAAAACTGCCTTGCTCGACCACATGCGAAAAAACCACCATACTTTTTAATTGCTCAAAAGAAATATCCACTTAGTCCCCTTATTAATAGTCACCTTTATTAAAAATTTACTCAGTAAATATTTTTCCCTGTACCCAATGGATAAAATAATTGACCAATCGTTAATAAAGATAACGAGTCAAAATCCAGCCATCCTATTGATAATTATATGGATATAAGCCAACATTACAATACAGGATAATATTATCAAGTAATACTTACCTATGTCATTGCACACCACCATAAAGTTGACTATGTTGAATTTGAGATGTGAAGCCGATCAATTAATTGATCGATTGCTACAACTTACACCCAACATATTGTATCAATAATTAAAACAATGTTGTCAACTTTATCTGCATTGTATTAAAAGCAGTTAAGCATATACTTGATACACAAATGAGATGCATCAATAGGCACTCAAAGAAAGTTTACTTTGAAATTAACTACTTTCAACAATAAACACCTTATTAACTAGCATAGGAAAATTTAAATGACTGTAACAAATACAACTAACGTATTAATGGTAATAACTTCACATGACAAGCTAGGTAACACAGGTGAAAAAACTGGTTTCTGGTTAGAAGAGTTTGCTGCACCTTATTATCAATTAATTGACGCAGGCTTCAATGTCACATTAGCCTCACCCTTAGGTGGACAACCGCCGTTAGACCCAACAAGTGCCAAAGCTGACTTTCAAACTGATGCCACTCGTCGTTTTGAGCAAGACAAAACAAACCAAGCAGTATTGGCAACAACAACCAAGTTAGAACTGATTGATGCGAATGATTACGCCGCTGTTTTTTATCCAGGTGGTCACGGTCCAATGTGGGATTTAACCACTAACCAAAAATCAATTGCGTTGATCTCAGCATTTATTGAGCAAAATAAGCCAGTAGCTGTGGTTTGTCATTCAACGTCAGTATTGCTTAATGTTAAAGATAAAAATGGCGCTGCAATCGTGCAAGGTAAAAAAATAACAGGTTTTACTAACAGTGAGGAAGACGCTGTGCAATTAACCGAGATTGTACCTTTTTTACTTGAAGACGAGCTAATTAAGCAAGGCGCTAACTACCAAAAAGGCGACGATTGGGCATCATTCGTTGTTGAAGATAGCGGTATTATCAGTGGTCAAAATCCAGCAAGTTCAAGCGAAGTAGCCACACGTTTAATTAAGCAATTAAGCTAACAGCTTAACCTTACACTACGTAAAGCGGCGTAATAAAAAAACACGGGTGTAAAGCTCGTGTATTTTTATTAGCTTGATGGTGATTAAGCTTGTAATTTCAGAACTGTTACGTCACGAGATTAAGCCAAATCCGCCTGAAAACCGACCTTTACCTTTGTGTAAAAATTTCAATTATTTCTGGTAATAATATTTAGGAAATAGGATCAAATAGGCTAGTGTTTAATACTAGGTTAATATCGTATTGATATAGTTTGATGTGGCCAAGTATTATTTAGCGATATTTTCTCAAGCACGACAACCATTCACCGTCTATTAACATTGCCTTAGATATTGCCATCAACCTACCTTGTAATTCCTCTAATAACGAATTTATCATACGATAAGTAGAGTCTTGATGATTATTGTTTGAAGAATAAATTTCGCATTTTTACGGTTAAATACTGTGCGGTTGCGCACATTAAAGGGTAATACTTAGGTGTTTAACCATTGATTCTTTAATATTATCTTTCGCATGACTGACATTAACCTGTGTAATGTCACCACGATTAATCAGCTTATCTAGCCCTAAATAACGATAACCCACTAATCGGGCCGTAGTGTTACCTTTTCATGACTCTGTTCATTTATATTCAAACGGATTAGCAAGGATAGATAACTCGCCTAATGGGATGATCAGAGAAATGAGTTTCCTTACAGTTTATTGAACTCTCCTAGCCATTCACTGAAGCTAGGTGATACTTTTTTCACTGTATGAAGTTGGTGGTCAAAAAACCAGACGGGTATATCTATGTGCTGACGTTCACAATCACTCAGTTTGAAACAAAACATGTTGCCCTTACAGTCAGAGGCAAACAAAACATGGCCCTTGGGCATGCCACTCATTTCATATAACTTGGATAATGAATATACGTCTTCAAGACTTAAAAAATCTTGTACCTCAGATATATCGACACCTAAATCACATATTCTGCTTAACACATTCGGTGTGTGCACCAAGCCATAATTCGATAGTAAGTATTTATAGCTGTTAGGGAGAATGGCCGCTAGTCGTTGTTCGAGTTCTGCTATATCAGCGCTATCGATTGGGGTCATCGATTGTTTGCTGCCCCAGTTTTTTACAAAAAGATCAATACTGTGCATTTAAAAAATTCCAGAAATAACGACTATTATACAGCTGTAGGTTTTGGTTTATAATTAGCATTGCTGCTAAAAAAGCCAACTGTTATTTGTGATATCTTAAATAAAACATTCACAGCGGCTTATAGTATTTAGCTGAGTGCTTGTCCCATTAAAGCGCTTAACAAATCGCTGTTAACATAGATTGTCCTAACTCGATATAAGCATTAGCATCTTCGCTAATCGCTTTCGATTTAAGATGATCAGCAAAACCTAGTCTGGCCGTCATGGCCAACCAAAATACGGCACTAATAAAACCTACAACACGCCATAAAGTAGACTTTGCCCATTTAAGCGCCAAAGTAATAGAAAGTACATAAATGACAAAACCAGCTAATTTTGATGATGCCCAACCATTAACAAAGGGGTACAAATTAAGTGGATTAACGGCAACAAGGTAAATAAAGGTGCAAACAAAAAGAGTATATAAAATATGTGGCCCAATCTTCAACAGCTTATTATTGACCTTATCAGAGCCTTTCATTGTTAAGACAAAATTAATCATGAAAAAGATAAAAGTAAGCATAATTATAGTCAGATGGGTGTGCTTAACTATCATGTACATATGGTTGATCCCTAAAGTGCTTTTATTTATTACTAAGACCTGCAGTATATCTTTGTTTGAGTCAGACAACACCATAACGCTTATATTAATTATCTCAATCGCGTTAGTATTGAGTTTTTAATAAATGGAAGCTCACTATGCAACCACGGCTTTTTTAACCTTTTCTTTATAACTGCGGCTAACTTTTAACTCTTTACCGTTTGTCATGACTAAATAGTATTCACCATTGAGCTGGCTGCAAAACTTATTAATATAACTTTTGTTCACTATGGTAGAGCGGTGGCTGCGGAGAAATCGTCGGGGGTCTAACACTGCTTCCAGTTGTTTCATGGTTTTACGAAGGATATGAGTATTATCGTCAGTATGAACACACATATAATCGCCAGCAGCGTCAATCCATAAAATATCTTTTACCGGCACTCGGCTAACTTCACCAGCATCTTTTATCGCTAATACATCAGAATAACTAGAGACACTGACCGGCTCGTTATTTTCTAGCTCTTGTAAAATTTTTTCACAATCGTTACCGGTAACGTCACTTACTAAACGTACTAATTTTGACTTATGAAGAGCATTAACTTCACTACTGATACTTTGACGTATTTTATCTAAGGTTTGAGCAAGCCGTTGTTCGTCAGCGGGTTTAAGTAGATAATCCTGCGCATGTACTTCAAAAGCCTGCATAGCGTATTGGTCAAAAGCGGTAACAAATACCACCATAGGTAAATGCAAACCCTGTGCAATAATCGCTTCAACGACTTCAAAACCATTTAAGCCCGGCATTTGAATATCAAGAAATATTAAGTCGGGTTGATAGGCTCTAACGGCTTCTAATGCTTCTCTGCCGTTAGTACATTGGGCAATAATGTTGATGTCTTTGTGTTCTTGCAGACGAACCGCTAAGCCTTTTCTAGCGAGAGGTTCATCGTCAACAATTATAGTGTTGAGCTGTTTGCTCATATTCGACCGCCAACTTCATAAGGAATTCGTATACTGATTTTAACACCAGTGGGTATATTGTTGGCAACAACTAACGAAAAATCATTCTGATATAAAGCTTGCAATCGTTCTCGGGTATTGACCAAACCAACACCATTTTCACGAAATAAGTTACCATTGTTAATTTCTGCACCTGGGCCATTATCAGCCAACTCAATCAGTAAATCGTTACCAAAACGATGCACATACACGTTAATTGCACCGCCTTGCTCTTGTACTGCTACAGCATATTTTATTGAGTTCTCAGCTAACGGTTGTAATATCATGCTCGGTACTAAGGCCAAGTTACAGTCGCTAGCCACATTAAATGTGACTTGTAAGCGTTCTTCAAAACGTACTTTTTCAATGTCTAAATAAAGCCTTAAGGCTTGCAACTCGCTGTCAAGTGTTACTCGCTTCATAGGGTCTTTGTCCAGCGAGTAACGTAAAAACTCACTTAACTTAGTAACCATACCATTGGCTATTTTGTTTTCTTGTACCAAAATTAGCGTTGATATCGCGTTTAGGGTATTAAACAAAAAGTGAGGGTTAAGCTGATAACGCAGCATTTTTAACTGTGCTTGATGGGCAACCGCATTGGCACGTAATACATTCTGTTTTTCTTTTTGCAGCATTTGATAATATTTAGTACCAAAATACAAAGCACTCCAACTTAAAATTATGAAGAAGGATAGTAGACTGTTTTTTGTGTAATAAAGCCAAAAATCAGGGCGATAACCGTGCTTGTATATCTCCCAATAATTAATATTTTTTACTACTTGCCATAATACGCCGGTACAATAAGACGTTAATATCACCACAATGGCGATTTTTAACGGTGTGAAGTTCCAAACACGACGATAAATATACCTTAACGGAACCGTAAATAGCCAACCGGCATAGGTATTCAATAAGATAATAATCAGAAAAATATCGCGTAAATCGTGCAGTAATGAACCTAAGTAATGTACTAAGGCAAAACCACACCAGCCAGCTGTATGAACCAACCAAAATAAGCGATTTCTATTTTCTACAAATTCTTTCCAATTCACACAAGACACCAGTAAGTGGGGTTAATGCAATTATGCGCTAAGCACACAACTCTAGCACTACCACTAATCTTAAGATTTGTACGCCTTATCTCATTTCATCTAAGAGCCTACTTACCTGTGGATGCCTAATTGCCAGTAACATTAATTGCTTTATTGACAATATTTTGTATTTTATTAACTTATGCTCCTGATATTGTGACAAATACCATAAGCCATTGATTAAAAGAGAAAAATCAAAGTAACACGTAACTAGTAGTGACGAAATGTTACTATTTTCCTGTTTACTTGCTGTTAAATTGTCGATAATTTTTGTTAATTTTTGTTGCTGATTTAAGCGCGTTAATGCTTGCTGATAGAGCGAAGTAATCATTTCAACTTTACTGCTATCAATGCTGTTAACGGCCATTAGCATCGCAAGGTCGTATGCTATTGGAGCGATACATGCACATTCAAAATCAATTATTTTATATAAATTTTCTGAGTTTGCAGTCTCATTTTTCAGCGCTATAATATTGCTATAATTAGCGTCGCCATGACAAAAAACTTGCCTGGTGTACTGCAATATTTCATGAGTTTCGGCCAAGTTTTGTTGAAAGACATTGACTAAGAATTTTAGCGCCTGATGTTGAGTAGAGCTAAGAGCTATATTTTGTAATAATTGCTTAATAGTCGCGGATATATCCAGATTCTGTAAGTAAGACTTTTTTGATCGCTGATTATCGGTTAGTGATATTTTTTGTGTCAAGTTTTGATGATTACTGTGATTACTTTCACTCTTACTACTCGACAGAGCAATATTATGACAGCGCACCAATAGCGCTATTGTGACGGCTAACTTTTCTTCTTCACTCTGGTTGCTGTTATCTAGGCCCTGACCTTCTATAAACTCAGTAATTAACCAGTTTTGTCCAACATATATTAACTTAGGAGAAATGCCATCTCTGGCCGCGAGTTGGCTCGCTAAGGGCTCTATACTATTAGCGATTAAATACTTGGCAAAATAGGTTTTATCTTCATGGTTAACTTGAAAACAAGGCTGGCTTAATCCCGCATTAATGACACTAATATTATCTACCTTGAGATTAAAACAAGGTAGATGGCTTAATTTTAGTGCTAGCGATTGTTGATGCGGGTCTATTATTGCTTGATCAAATTTCAAAATGCTTCCTACAAGTTATCCGGCAACAGAGTTATTAATGTACAGGTTGTTGTGCTCTTGGGTAAATTGCAGCTTATATTGTTTGCGCCATTGCCAGTAACCATAAGCCGCTAAGATCACGAAGCTGCCAAATAGTGCTGCTGTTGGGATTAAGCCCTTTTCAACATAGAGATATATCGATACTAGATCAATCACAATAAAATATAACCAATTCTCTAATACCTTTTGGGTAATTAAATAAGTAGCAAACACCGCAAAAACTGTGGTTGCACTATCAAGATATGGAAAGTGTGCTGGGGTATAAGTCGCCATTATCCAACCTAAAACTAACGACACAAGCGTTAAAAGCGAAATAACACTGCTATGGCGCTGTAAAGTCCATTGGCTATACAAAAGCTTATTCGAATCAGTATCGGTGTTTGAGGGCTTATTTTTATGCCAGCAAAGCCAACCATACACAGCCATCAATAAATAATATAACTGCAGCACGCTGTCCATCCAAAGATAAACATCATAAAAAATAACAGTATATAACACAGTACTTAATATGGCGGCAGGCCAGCACCAAATACTACCTTTTGCCGCTAAAATCACATACAGTAATGATGCTACAACCGCGATCAACTCTAATAAGGGCAAGGTAGTGAAATAAGTAATAATTTCACTGGTTGCACTGATTGAATTCACCATTATGTTTCGGCTTCTACAACAGAGCGATCGCCACCTATAAACTTGCAAATAAATACCGCAGCATTTAGCGTTTGATGTACATGCTTAATTTCTGCCATAACATGCGCCGTAGCTAAGTCATAATCGCCAAATACTTGTGTGCTCATGCCGTTGGTAACTACCTTGAGCCCTGGAACTAAGCGTAAACGTTTAATAAACGCCCATATTTCTGTTTTAAATTTTTCTTCCGCTAACGGGTATAAACTAATTTCAATTGATATTTTCATAAATAACTTTCTTCTTTTTTGATCAGTAATGCGTTGTAGCCTATTAAACACTTTATCTAATATGCTACAACATTCATGGATATGTAAACTATTTGCTAAGACCTAGCGGACAGAGGTAAGTTGCTAAGCACAAATATTTACTTATATTTTATTAGAAATTATAATCAAATGTTGCACCAAATACAGCTGGCTCAGCTAATTGATAATAAGCTTTTGCGGTATATTCGTCTCTTGGGTCATTGCCAAAATAAAAACCACGCGTAGCATAACTTTCATCAAACAAATTACGTGCCCACAACTTCACTTGCCAGTCATATTTTGTATAACTAATTGACATATTAACCACTTCAATGGCTGCAGATTTTTCTTTATGACTATCAGAAAATAAAAACTTGTCTTTACCATCAACAGAAATATTCACCCGTAAGTTATTCGATAATTGATAATTCAAACCAAGATTAAATTGGTAGCTTGGGGCATGTGCTTGTTCGTCACCTGATTTATCATTGCCGTCAGCATCAATGAAGCCATTGTATTGAGTATCTAACAACCCAACAGCGCCATAAATTTCAAGTTCAGGGCTGATCTGCCACCCTGCCTCTAGTTCAAGACCTACATTGGTGCCGGTTGCCGCGTTACCTAAGTATGAAACAAAGTCGGTACTGCCATCTTCACGTTCTTGTAAAAATGACGTGCGCACCTGCATATCATCCCTGTCCATGTAAAATACGGCGCTACGAACATAGGCTTGATTATCCAATAAACTGACTTTATAGCCTAATTCGTAATTCCACAAATACTCAGCCGTGAACTCACGCAGCTCAGTGGGTAAACTGCCATCAGTGTTTGCGCCTCCGGCCTTGTAACCACGATTCACTGAGCCATAGAATAAATTATTTTTATCCGCTTGATACGACAACACCACTTTACCACCTACCATGGTATCGCTTGGATCAAAACTAAGTTGCTCTGAATCGGTATAATCTGAGTTTCTCCGCTCCAACCTTAAACCAGTTGTTAGACTTAACTGTTGAGTCAGTTGGCTATCAAATTGTATGAATGCAGCAATGTTATCGCTATCAAAAGACGAGCTAAAATCACCAGACAGATAGGTATATTGGCGTAATAAATCTTCTTTTTCTTGCTTGAAGTATATACCTGTTACCCAAGCGGTACTGCCATTAAAAATCTCACCTCCTTGCTCTGAAAGCGCTCTGAGCTCAAATGTCGCTGATGTTTTATCACGAAAGTAATGATCTTCTGAGTTATATTCCCAAGCCGGGCGAATACCCACATAGGCCCAATCTTCATCATAGCCGTAGTCTAATGTTGAGTCAGCATAGCTGATGATAGTCTCGAGTGTAAAATCGCTAACGCCTTGATAGGTAAATTTAGTCGCTAACGCTTTGGTATCTTGGCGATCAAAGCCTGGTTGGTCTGATAAGGTATGACGTGTATTGTCCAATGAAAAGGCATCATAGCCATTATCAAAATCAGCGACAAATGCCGTTATATCAAGGCTTAAATTTTTACTTATCGCAATAGCTAACTTACCACGCATGGTTAATTCATCACGGTTGTTAGTGTCATCACGATTTAAAAAGTCATTGTCGATAAAACCATCACTACGGTACTGTTCAACCGCTAAACGGTAATTTACTTTTTCAGTGGCTGGACCGGATAAAACCAAACCAGCGCTATAACTGTCATAATTTCCAGCAGATAGTCTGACTTTACCTTCAAAGACATCGGTAGGCGCACTTGAAGTGATATTTATCATGCCTGCCATAGCATTAGCGCCAAAGCGCGTACCTTGAGGACCACGATAAACGTCAACTTGTTCAACATCAAAAGTTGACGCTATGCTGCCAATACTGGAAAAGTCTATACCGTCGATTACTAAACCAACAGAGGGGTTAATCGGTTCTTTGAATTGGCTACGCTCACCAATACCGCGAATTTGATAATACCTAGCGCGTTGTGTACCACTAGAGAAATTAACGTTGGGGGTACGGGCAATTATTTCTTCTAAGTTCTGAGCATTACGCGCGCTAATTTCATCACTAGCGATAACAGATAAAGAACTGGCGGTTTTTTGTAGTGACGTAGAGCGAAAGTCACCGTCTATGGTAATAACTTCTATTGTTTGCTCTGCAGTGTTCACAGGGGTGTCAGCGGCAAAAGTTGTAGAAGCAAAGATGCTGGTTAAAATAGCTAAAGTAATAGGTGATTTTATAAATGTCATTATGATCTCATAAATTCGATTAGGAATACGTTATGGGATCCGGCATGGGGAAGTGAAATAGCTACTCGGTATTAATCTGTAACATTATAGTTAGCAAGCGAGTAATGCCTAAAAAGTATAATGTTACATAACGGTAATGCGATTAGCTTAACCATTCCTACGCCGGTACTATCCGGTTCAGGTTCTAAGGGTTCGCTTCGCATCTCAGCCATTAAAATCGTAATAATTTTCAGGCACCCCTTGGTTCGATATGCATACTAACAATATTTGTTTAAAAGTACAGCGTAAAAACTAAATAAATAAAAATTTTATATTGCCTTATCTTGACTTGAGCTATGGGTAATAAATCATGAAATTTATCTCATAACATACTTATTTAAGCAGCTAATTTACTTAGGGTTTAACATTTTACCTAACGGTTCTCCCCCCACTAAATGCAGATGAATGTGATAAACCTCCTGGCCAGCGTGTTGATTACAGTTCATGATCAAACGATAACCGTTTTCTGCTATGCCCTCTGCTTGTGCCAGTTTCTTCGCTACAGTAAACATACGACCAATAGTTAGCTCGTCTTCTGCTTCAATATCGTTAACCGTTGGAATGAGCTTATTAGGCACAATTAAAATATGACTTTTAGCTTGCGGAGTAATATCACGAAACGCCGACACAAGATCATCTTGAAAAAGTAATGGTGCTGGAATTTCCTGGCGAATAATTTTTGAAAATATAGTTTCTTCTGCTGTGTTGTTATCAGCCATGGTTTAACCTCTTTATGCTTATGAGTTTTTAGATCTTGAACATTTATAGTTTAACGATAAGCACGATGATGACAAGGCTATATGCCATCAGCGTGTTAAATTATTTGGCTTTAATTAACTAACTTAATTAACTAACTTAATTAACTATCACTGATTGCCAATTAATGTCATCAATTGGCTACAACAAAAAACGCCAGTCAGAAATTAACTGACTGGCGTGATTAATAGCCTATTTTTCTGTTATCTATTGCTGATTAACATTACTACAGTGCGCGGCGTTGAATAACGGCTTGATCAAGTTCAGCTAGCAAAGTTTCAGTATCTTGCCAGCCAATACATGCATCTGTGATGCTTTGGCCATACGTACCCGTTTCACCAAGCGCTAAGTCTTGACGGCCTTCAACTAAATGACTTTCTACCATCACACCAAAGATGTGCTTATTACCAGCAGTCATTTGTTGGCAAACGTCACGACAAACTAACATTTGATTTTCAAACTTCTTGCTGCTGTTAGCATGACTGAAATCGATCATGATATTGGTATTTAGCCCTGACTTATCCAATTGTTCGGTAACCGCTTTAACACTATCGGCATCAAAGTTTGTGCTTCTACCACCACGTAGAATTATATGACAATCTTCATTACCTGTCGTTTCAACAATGGCAGAATGGCCATATTTTGTTACCGAAAGGAAATGATGTGAGGCACTAGCAGCGCCAATAGCATCAATAGCCACTTTAATCGTACCATCGGTACCATTTTTAAAGCCAACTGGGCATGATAAACCTGACGCTAATTCACGATGAACCTGGCTTTCTGTCGTGCGTGCGCCAATGGCACCCCAACACATAAAATCAGCCATATATTGCGGGGTGATCATATCTAAAAACTCACCTGCGGTAGGTAAGCCCAAGTTATTTAAATCAAGCAATAACTTACGGCCAATACGCAAACCATCATTAAGTTGGAAACTATTGTCCATATAAGGGTCGTTAATAAGTCCTTTCCAGCCAACAGTAGTTCTTGGCTTTTCAAAATAAACTCGCATAACAATTTCTAGCGTGTCTTGATATTTTTTACGCAATTTAACTAAGCGCTCGCCATATTCCAAGGCCGCTTTGGGATCATGTATCGAACATGGTCCGATAACCACAAGCAAACGATCATCTTGGTTATTAAAAATGTCACTTATGGCTTTTCTGCCAGCAAAAACCGACTTTGTTGCTTGTTCTGAAGAAGGAAATCGCTCAAGTAATGCGATAGGAGGTAAAAGTTCTTTGATGTTATTAATACGGACGTCGTCGGTTTGCTCAAACATATTTTTTCTCTTTATACTGCGAATAATTGCTACTCAATATTTACGTCTAGACACCTAGATGATTAGCCTCCTAGCTAATTTATCAGTGTTATCACGCTAATAGCAACATAAAATACGAAAAAGACGGTATAATCAAATCATCTTACATCAGAGCAAGATAAATACGCTTATTGTAGAAAACTCTGGTCGTATTTTTTATCAAACACATTCATCTAGGTTGCCAATAACTATGACGCATTCTCAGCTACCATTAATTGATTTACACCGACATTTAGACGGTAATATTCGCCCCAAAACTATTTGGGCATTAGCACAAGAGCATCACATCATTTTACCTGAAACTGACTTTGAAGCCTTTATTCCCCATGTGCAAGTACAAGGCAGTGAAAGCGATTTATTAGCTTTTCTCAGTAAACTTGATTGGGGCGTTGCTGTCCTTAAAACTTTAGACGATTGTAAACGCATAGCGTTTGAAAACGTTGAAGATGTTTTTAACGCCGGTATTCATTATGCTGAATTACGCTTTTCACCTTATTACATGGCTATGAATAACAACCTTATGGTTGCTGATGTTGTAGCCGCGGTTGTTGATGGTGTAAGTGCAGCATGTAAAGTCTACGACGTAAAAATCAACCTTATTGGTATTTTAAGTCGTACCTTTGGCGTTGAAAAATGCCAAGCAGAGTTAGACGCACTGCTTGCTCATAAGCAACATTTAATTGCGATTGATTTAGCTGGAGATGAATACAACTTTCCAGGTGAACTATTTGTCGATCATTTTAATCAAGTACAAAAAGCACAATTAAATGCCACTATACATGCGGGTGAAGCAGCTGGGCCTGAAAGTATTTGGCAAGCAATAAACCAATTACATGCTAAGCGCATTGGTCATGGTGTTGCATGTCATCGCGATGAGCAACTTATGGATTATATGGTAAAACATGATATTGCTATTGAGTCTTGTTTAACCTCAAACTATCAAACCGGAACCATTAAAGATTTAAGTCAGCATCCCATCAAAGATTTTCTAGCCCGTGGATTATTGGTTTGTTTAAATACAGACGACCCTGCGGTACAAGGTATTGAGCTAAAAAATGAATATAAAATTGCTCGCGACATACTAGGTTTTGATGATGACGATATCAAGCAGCTGCAAGAAAACTCGCTTAAAGCAAGCTTTTTATCAGACAGTGAGAAATCAGCGTTAAAGAAAAAAGTGTTGAATAATAACTCCAGCTTATTGTTGTAGATCTTAAGTTAAAATAATTAATTAACGAGGAGAACACGTGTACGAAGTTATTATTGCAACAATCACAGGTATTGTTGTGGGCTTGATATTTTCATTACTGAAATTGCCTATACCTGCACCCCCTGTTTTATCGGGTATTGCCGGGATTTTCGGCATTTATTTAGGCGGCATCGGTTATCACTGGATCATCGAGCGCTTTTTCAGTTAGAATTCTACTTTAAACATTTAAAAGACATATCAGTAAAACACCCTTGATAGCGGCTGAATTGATACCAGATATCAGCAACGGCTAGAAACTTACTGTGATTGAAACACCACTAACAAAGGTTAACTCTCATGGCAACAGCACACATAGAAGCAAACGCAGGTGACTTCGCTAAAACGGTACTTATGCCGGGCGACCCACTACGCGCAAAATATATAGCAGAAAATTTTCTTGATGATGCAAAATGTGTCACCCGTGTACGTAATATGTTTGGTTACACAGGTACTTATAAAGACAAACCCGTTTCAGTCATGGGCTCAGGAATGGGCATACCATCAATTTCTATCTACGCGACGGAATTGTATAAAGACTATGGCGTTGAAAGTATTATTCGCATTGGCTCTTGTGGCGCAGTTCGTGATGATATAAAACTACGCGACATCATTGTCGGTATGGCTGCAAGCACAGACTCAAATGTTAATCGTTCACGTTTAAATGGCTGTGATTTCGCGGTTACCGCTGACTTTGATTTATTACACAACATGGTAAAAACAGCGGAAAAAACAGGTAAAAAAATTCGTGTAGGTAATATTTTTACCTCTGATTTATTTTACACACCGCAACCAGAAATGTTTGCCCTAATGGAAAAGTACGGTATTTTAGCTGTTGAAATGGAAGCAGCCGGTTTATACGGTGTTGCTGCTGAGTACGGAAAAAAAGCACTAACAGTACTAACCGTGAGCGATCATATTAAAACTGGTGAGCAAACTACAGCTGATGAACGTGAAATAACTTTCAAAGATATGATGGAATTAACCCTAGATAGCTTGTTGTAAAGATTAAGCTAGATAGTAAAAAGCCAGTCAACGGACTGGCTTTTTACTGTCTAGCTTTACCACTATATTATCTAATCTTAATTATTTCATTACTCATACACAATGATCAATCATTACAATTTAATCCTTCCTTTATTAAGATCTAATGTGCGCTGACCTACACCTCTAACATTTTTTAAATCATCAAGAGATTTAAATTCACCATTTAACTCTCGATAAGCGATGATTGCTTTTGCTCGTTTCGCTCCCACACCTTTTAATAAAGCTAAAGTTTCCATACCCGCTTTATTAATATCAATAGCTTGTATTTCTTGAGATGAAATAACTGCTGGCGTTTCGTTGAAGACTAGCGCTTGAAGTGGCAATGACATTACCGTAAATAAGATAACAAGAGAATAACAAATATGCTTTTTCATAAGACCTTCCTTTTAATGAAATGAATTTCCATATAAATGAATTATCATAAATAATAATTCATCTTATTAGGTTTAGAAGTCTTATATTTATTTGTCAAATAGATAGGCTAATAAAAAAAGTTAATCGTTGAAACTAACTAATTGATTGGTTAATTTCTTGTAATACAGCCTGTGGATTTTCAGCTTTAGTGATCGGTCGACCAATCACTAAATAGTCGACGCCAACATCAATGGCTTTTTCAGGTGTCATAATACGTTTTTGATCATCGGCATTGCTCCCTGCTGGGCGTATACCTGGTGTTACCAGTTTAAAGTCTTTACCTAATAATTGCTTCAGTGATTCGGCTTCCATTGCTGAACAAACCACACCGTCTAAACCCGCTTTTTTAGTCAACGACGCTAGATCCATTACATGTTCAGCCGGTGACTTAGTAATACCTATTCCGGCGAGATCTTCTGGCCCCATGCTGGTTAAAACCGTAACCGCAATCAATAAGGGTGCCTTATCTCCATAGGGCAATAAAGCTGCTTTGGCTTTTTCCATCATTTTAAGACCACCAGAAGCGTGTACATTAACCATCCAAACCCCTAAATCAGCAGCAGCTACAACCGCTTTAGCAACAGTATTAGGGATATCATGAAATTTTAAATCAAGAAACACATCAAAATCACGCTGAACAAGTTCTTTAACAAAATCTGGGCCAAAATGAGTAAACATTTCTTTGCCTACTTTTAATCGACAATCACTCGGCTGAATTTTATCTACAAAAGATAATGCTTCATCTTTGTTATCAAAATCTAACGCCACAACGACTTTTGCATCTCTCATGCTGTTTTCCTTACTAGGTAAATATTGCTAATTATTAGGTTTTATCATTTGCATCAGCAAGTGAAAAATTTTAGGCTTAATCTTCTAACACTTTGACATTCGAACACTAAAGTGTGGCATTACTCGCCATCTAATCCCCGTATAGGTTTAAGTTGCTCCCAATCATGGCATGAAGGACATGACCAATAATGGGTGCTAGAATTAAAACCACAACTTCTACAACTATAACGGTGCTTAACCTTTAGATAAGCTGAAACAAGCTCACGGATCACTTCAAGGTTTTCAGACGTATTTTCAGACTCGCCGTTATTCATTTGCATTTTCACAAAATACTTAAAACCACGAATAGTAGGTCGGCGGTTTAATGCTGTTAAGATGAATTTTTTCGCCTGATTAACACCCTTAACTTGCTCTATATGTGATAAATACTTGATAAGTGCTGATGTGGCACCCGTTTCTTCGTAAACCTTTCTGATAAATTGGAAAAACTCTTCTTCAGCATCAAGTGCTTGATAACAAATAAACATTTTATCTATTACATCGGGGAAAAATTCTTTATCTTGCTCATAAATAGCCTTATAACATTGGCAGGCTTCATTGTATTGTTGATGATTTTCATATATTTGTGCCATCAGCCAATTTGCTCTAGATGAATTAGGATCATGGCTTAATGCATTGTCTAATAGCTCAATAACTTCAATAAATTCATCTTTTTCTAATGCTAGAGTGGCGAGTTCACAATAAAAATTAGCTAACGTATGTAAGAGTTTTGTGTCACGAGTTTTTGCGATGGCTTTTTTAAGCGCAATACCTTGTTGCCAATCTTTGGTTGATTGATAAATCTTCATCAAGGAGCTAAGCGATTTTAAACCATAAATTTTTGATTTTAGTAATTTATGAAACATCGCTTCAGCGCGATCATATAATCCAGCGCTAAGAAAGTCTTTTGCCAATTCAAATACTGCTTGCTGTTTAGCACTATTAGGTAAGTGTTTTTGGCGCACTAAATGTTCATGTACTTTCAGTGCTCTATCAAGTTCACCGCGACGTCTAAATAAATTTGCCATGGCAAAGTGAGCTTCTACGGTATCATCTTCAACTTTTAACGCTTCAAGTAGATAATCAATAGCTTTATCTTGTTGATTCGAAAATAAATAATTTAATCCAGTAGAATATTTAATAGAAAGTTCTTGTGTAGCTGAATGGTCGTTTTGTTTAACGCTATTGCGTCCCATAAACCAACCATAGCCCATAGCAACCGGCAACAATAAGAATAATAATCCTAGCATACTAAGACTTCTTCTCCGTATTCAGTTGATTACTTTTGCTAGATTTTATCATGCTAAGTAGCTTCCAAAACAAAGCAAATAATAATCCTAACACGAAACCTATTGAGGTAAATAAACTGACGGCTGCAGCAACTGAAAGATTAGTTTTTGCAATCAAATAATTTAAGCTCAGTACTTGATCATTTTGACTACCAAAAACAAATGCAATGGCAAGTAAGATAAGAAAAAGGATAACAGTAATATAAAGGCGCATAATAGTTCGTCCAAAACAACACAAAAAAAAGGCATGCTGATAGCATGCCGTTTAGTCATAAATTCTGCAATTACGCGATTGAAAGATTTACTCTTTCACGTAATTCTTTACCAGGTTTAAAATGTGGAACATATTTTCCGTCAAGCTCGACAGACTCGCCAGTTTTTGGGTTCCGTCCCACACGAGGAGCGCGATAATGCAACGAAAAGCTGCCAAAACCTCTAATTTCAATACGCTCACCTTTTGACAAAGTGTGCGCCATCATTTCAAGAATTTCTTTAATAGCTTGTTCTACATCTTTCGCAGCTAAATGATTTAATTTATCTGCTAATCTTTCAATGAGTTCTGACTTGGTCATATGACCTCCAGTGTTCACTATAGCTTCGCGCCATCGGATTTAAACATTAAAGAAGAACTGCTTTAATGCAGCTCTTCTTCTCTTGGTATTGCTAGGAATTATATCTTAGCGTTTTTAAACGCTTCAGCCATTGCACTAAGACCAGATTCTTCTTCTGGTGCTTGGTTCAATGTATCCATAGCTTCACGTTCGTCTGCTTGATCTTTAGCTTTGATTGATAAGCTGATAGTGCGGTTCTTACGATCAACACCAACAAACTTAGTTTCAACGCTGTCATCTACAGATAATTCAGTTGTCGCATCTTCGATACGTTCACGTGAAATATCAGCAACACGAAGGTAACCTTCAACGCCTTCGGCTAATTCAATCTTAGCGCCTTTAGCGTCTACTTCAATAACCTTACCTGTAACAATAGCACCTTTTTTGTTATCTGCAAGATATTGATTAAACGGGTCATCTTCAGTTTGTTTAACACCTAAAGAGATGCGTTCACGTTCCGGATCAACCTGTAATACTACCGCTGAAATCTCATCACCTTTCTTGTATTCACGAACAGCTTCTTCACCGCCAGCCCATGAAATATCAGATAAGTGAACAAGACCATCAATGCCGCCGTCAAGACCAATAAAGATACCAAAGTCAGTAATTGACTTGATCTTACCTGATACTTTGTCGCCTTTGTTGAAGTTCTTAGCGAACTCTTCCCAAGGGTTCGGGATACATTGTTTAAGGCCAAGAGAAATACGACGACGTTCTTCGTCAATTTCAAGCACCATAACTTCAACTGTATCACCTAAGTTAACAACTTTAGATGGGTGGATGTTCTTGTTAGTCCAATCCATTTCAGAAACGTGAACTAAACCTTCAACGCCTTCTTGAATCTCAACAAAACAACCGTAGTCAGTTAAGTTAGTTACGCGACCAGTAAGCTTAGCACCTTCAGGGTAACGCTTAGCGATAGCAACCCATGGATCTTCGCCTAACTGCTTCATACCTAGAGATACACGAGTACGCTCACGATCGAATTTCAATACTTTAACTTGAATTTCATCACCAACATTTACGATTTCACTTGGGTGCTTAACACGTTTCCAAGCCATATCTGTGATGTGAAGTAGACCGTCAATGCCGCCTAAATCTACGAATGCACCGTAGTCAGTAAGATTCTTAACAATACCTTTAACTTCAATGCCTTCAGCAAGAGAAGCTAATAGTTCATCACGTTCAACACTGCTTTCTGATTCGATAACAGCACGACGAGATACAACTACGTTATTACGCTTTTGATCAAGCTTAATAACTTTAAATTCTAAATCTTTACCTTCAAGATGAGTAGTGTCACGAATAGGACGTACGTCTACTAGTGAACCAGGTAAGAAAGCACGGATATTGCTAACTTCAACTGTGAAACCACCTTTAACTTTACCGTTGATAACACCGATAATAGTTTCTTTTTCTTCGTATGCTTTTTCAAGCACTTGCCATGCTTCATGACGTTTAGCGTCATCACGAGAAAGAATAGTCTCACCGAAACCATCATCTGTAGCTTTAAGCGACACATCAACTTCATCACCAACAGATACTTCTACTTCGCCTGTAAGGCTTTTGAATTGGTCGATTGAAATAACAGATTCAGATTTTAAGCCAGCGTCAACTAAAACGTTGTCTTTTGTGATGGCGACTACAGTCCCTTTGATAATAGAACCAGGACGTGTTTCGATCGTTTTTAAGCTTTCTTCAAATAGTTGTGCAAAATTTTCAGTCATAACTTGTATATAAACTCAGTTATTAATCCAGTCAACGTCATTGTTTCATGGGGTAATTAAATAGTTGCCCAGTGCATCCTTACAGTAGGCGATAGGTTAATGTTCAGTTTGCATTAATTTTTCATTACTGAATGAGAGGATTTTACTAACTACCTCTTCAATAGAAAGTTCAGTAGAATCAATGATTAACGCACCTTCTGCAGCAACAAGCGGCGCCACCTTGCGGTTTTGATCTCGCTCGTCTCTCAGACGTATGTCCTCCAAAAGGCGCGTTATTTTAACATCAAAGCCCTTTCCTTTCAACTGATTAAATCTTCTTTGCGCCCTTTCTTCAGCGCTGGCGGTCAAAAAGACTTTAACTGGCGCATCAATAAACACTACAGTACCCATGTCACGACCATCAGCAACTAAACCAGGTCCAACTTTAAAAGCACGCTGGCGTCGCAGTAAAGCTTCACGTACACGAGGAAACGCAGCAACTTTCGATGCTAGTGCGCCTATTTCTTCGGTGCGAATGGCGTTAGATACATCTTCGCCTTCCAAAATGACTTTACCTTCACCTTCATTACAGGTTTGAAACTGTACATCAAGATTCGCTGCTACTGGTAATAAAGACTGCTCGTCTTCTACGCTAATATTATGGTGCTGAGCCGCTACAGCTAATACACGATAAATGGCGCCACTATCTAATAAGTGCCAACCTAGTTGCTCAGCGACAATACGCGCAACGGTACCTTTACCCGCACCACTTGGTCCATCAATTGTAATTACAGGGATTTGTTGGTTCATTCAATTCTTCCTAGCTGACTTTTTCTAACACAATAAGCTGTTAGTTACTTGGGATTAACGTCAATCCTACTTGGTTTGCTAATGCAACAAAATTTGGAAACGAGGTCGCCACATTGTCACACTCTAAAATTGTTATTTCACCTGTAGCTCTTAGGGAGCTAATAGCAAATGACATGGCTATACGATGATCGTCATGACTTTCAACTGTACCTGAAGTTAGCTGACCACCAGTAATATCGATACCATCAGGGTAAATGGTACAATCAATACCTAGCTCAACTAAGCCATCTGCCATTGCTTGAATACGATCACTTTCTTTAACACGTAATTCTTCAGCACCTCTTAATCGTGTCATACCTATTGCACATGCCGCAGCAATAAATATTGCTGGAAATTCATCTATAGCAAGTGGAACATCACGTTCGTCAATATCGATACCTTTAAGCGGCGAAGATGATACCACAAGATCGGCAACAGGTTCACCTCCTGCTAGCCGCTCATTTGTAACAAGTATTTCTCCATTCATTTGCTGTAAAATATTAATAGCACCTATACGTGTGGGATTCATCCCAACATTACGAATAGTGATTTGTCCTTCTTTAGCAATTAAACCCGCTACCATAAAAAAAGTAGCGGAAGATATGTCGCCCGGCACTTTAATATCACAGGCCGTTAACTTGTGACCACCTTCAATGGATATTTTCTTACCTTGTTCAGTTTCTATCGACTTCACCGGATAACCAAATGCCGTTAACATGCGCTCTGTATGATCGCGCGTAATGCCAGGCTCAGTCACAGATGTTGTACCATTTGCGTACATACCAGCCAATAACACACAAGATTTTACTTGTGCGCTAGCCATGGGTAATAAATAGTCAATCGCATTAAGTTTTTCATCTACGGCTAAACCACTGCACACAACTGGGGGCGTGCCGTCACTAGCGGCGGTAATATTAGCACCCATAAGTTGTAATGGTGTAATCACTCGCCCCATTGGACGTTTGTTTAAAGAATTATCGCCAGCCATACGAGTGTCAAACCGTTGGCCTGCTAAAATACCTGAAAGTAGTCTAATGGATGTGCCTGAATTACCAATATCTAATAATCCATCTGGTTTGCTTAAACCATGTAAACCTTTACCCTGTACGGTAACATTGTGTTCGCTATCTGGGCCTTCAATTTTAATGCCCATAGCTTTAAATGTATTCATCGTTGCCAAGCAATCTTGACCAGGTAAAAAACCACTAATATGCGTGGTACCTTCAGCAAGCGCGCCAAACATTATAGAGCGATGAGAACATGACTTGTCACCCGGTACTAAAATATCTCCGTTGACTTTATGGCCAGGTTTAGCCGTTATTGTTAAGGTATTATTTTTTTTAATTTGTAGGTTTGACATCATGATTCCAGTTAAATCTTTCCTTTACGGAAACTTCCCGCTTAACCTAGGCCAATGTTTCACTAGGCTGCTATATTCATTATATTATTGAATGTTGACACTTAATGCTGTTGAGCAAAGCTGTCCATAAAGTTAATCAATGCGTGCACGCCTTCTATTGGCATGGCGTTATATATACTCGCTCGCATTCCACCAGCCATACGGTGGCCTTTCAGGGCAGTTAACCCCTGAGCTTCGGCTTGTTTTACAAATTCAGCAGATAAGCTGTCATCCATTAACCAAAAAGGTATATTCATCAAACTTCTATTTTCTGGCACTATTGAGTTTTTGTAAAAAGTACTTTTATCAATATATTGATAAAGTAACTGCGCTTTATGCTGATTAATTTCAGCAATAGCACTCACACCACCTTTAGCTAATAACCAGTCAAAAACAAGACCCGCTAAGTACCAAGCATAAGTGGGCGGTGTGTTATACATCGAGCCATTTTTAGCCTGTATCTCATAGTTCAAGATTGATGGTGTGTCTAAATGCGCCTTACCCAATAAATCTTCACGTACGATAACTAAAGTTAAACCCGACGGGCCAATATTTTTTTGCGCACCTGCGTAAATCAAGCCAAATTTGCTGACGTCAAATTCACGTGACAAAATAGTTGATGACATATCAGCAACCAAGGGGATATTACCGGTATTTGGCACCTCAAAAATTTCCATGCCGTCTACTGTTTCATTGGGGCAATAATGCACATAGGCGGCATCTGGACTAATGGGCCATTCGCTACTGGATTTAATACGTTGAACGCCATCAATATATTCTATTGCATTAAATACATTAATATTGCCGTAATGACTGGCTTCTTCTGCCGCTAATTTAGACCAAGAGCCACTGACGATATAGTCTGCTTTTTTAGTCTCGCCCAACAAGTTTAACGCCACAGCAGAAAACTGACCACGACCTCCTCCGTGACAAAAAAGCACTTTATAATTTTCAGGAATAGCCATCAGCTGACGTAAATTTGCTTCAGCTTGTTCTGCAACAACAAGAAACTCTTTACTTCTATGGCTCAGTTCCATCACAGAGCTACCGGTATCGGCAAAATTTAAAAATTCACTCTGCGCTTTATTCATTACATCGACAGGTAACATCGCAGGACCTGCGCAAAAATTGTAAACACTAGACATTTAACACTACACCCTTATTTATTAAACTTATTAAATTATAATTGGCCTGACATTAGGTCATCAATAGCAAGTTGTTCTATTATCTCACGGTATTATACCAGTTCCATTAAATTTATGATCTTGTTGCGCGCAGGACAAAAATCAAGGCACAGGTTTATTTTTCCAAACTAAACCAAAGTACTCACCTTTATATACACAACACAGCCTTGGGCTATTTTAACGAGCACAAGTAGGTAATAACTTAATCGTATTGGTATGTTACCCAATTAATTACCTGTTCATTTTTAATGATTACAATGAAAAAGTAGCTCACTTAATTAATCAAATTACTATGATAACCACCATGAAATTTCACCGCTACTAGCATACCTTTTTGGTACGTAGCATCAATTCAAAAATAGAATTTGATATAACCATTATCAAGCTAAGTAAATGGCTAAATTTTACGCATAAAAAAAGGCGGTTATAACCGCCTTTTTTTAAATTAACGACAGTTACTCTGGAGTATCGTCATTATTAAGTGTTGGCTCCTCGCCTTCGCTCTCTGTATCAATATCAGTTTCAGGCGTGTTTACTTGCTCACCCTCTATGACTTGAGTTGGCACTAGCTCACCATCTTCGTTTTCTTCAAATACTTCAACTTCTGCTATTTCATCGATACGTTGTAAGGCCACAACATGTTCACCTTCAATGGTACGAATGATACGAACACCTTGAGTATTACGACCAATAACACTAACTTCACTAACACGAGTACGCACTAGGGTACCATTATCTGTGATCAGCATGATTTCGTCTTGTTCTTCAACTTGCACCGCGCCAACAACCGGGCCGTTGCGTTCGCTGACTTTAATTGAAACAACACCTTTAGTTGCACGACTCTTCGCAGGATACTCATCTAATGCCGTACGCTTACCGTAGCCATTTTCAGTAATGGTCATGATTGGACCATCATTGGTAGGTACAATTAAAGAAACGACTTTTTGTTCACCCTCTAACTTAATACCACGAACACCAGTACCTGTACGACCAATAGGTTTTAATGCCCATTGCTCTAGACCTGTTTCAGGATCGATTTTTATTTCGCCTGTTTCACTGTCACGTCTTTTTTCATTAAAACGAACCACTTTACCTGCGTCAGAAAACAACATGATGTCGTTAGTTCCGTCAGTAATGGCAACGCCAATGAGAGTATCATCATCACGTAAATTCAGTGCAATAATACCATTAGCACGTTGATTTTTATAAGCGGTCAAAGCGGTTTTCTTCACCGTACCTGACGCTGTTGCCATAATAATGTATTTATCTTCTTCGTATTCGCGTACGGGTAAAATAGCCGTAATATGTTCACCTTTATCAAGCGGTAAAATATTAACGATTGGACGACCACGAGCGGTACGGCTTGCTAATGGTAATTGGTATACTTTTAACCAATAGAGTTTACCGCGGTCAGAGAAACATAAAATCGTGTCATGTGTGTTGGCAATCAGTAAGCGTTCAATGAAGTCTTCTTCTTTCATTTTCGTTGCTGCTTTACCTTTACCGCCACGACGCTGCGCCTGATAATCACTTAATATTTGATACTTAACATAACCTTCATGAGAAAGCGTTACCACCACATCTTCTTCGGTGATCAAATCTTCCATAGATAAGTCATGTGAGGCATTCGTAATTTCAGTGCGACGTTCGTCACCAAACTCATCACGAATCGCTTCAAGCTCTTCCCGAATAACTTCCATTAAGCGAGTAGGTGTTGCCAAGATATAAAGTAATTCAGCGATTACGTCTAATAATACCTTATACTCGCTTAAGATTTTCTCGTGTTCTAAGCCAGTTAACTTATGTAAACGTAAGTCAAGTATCGCCTGTGCTTGTGGTGGCGTTAAAAAATATTGTCCATCACGAATACCAAACTCTTCTTCAACCCACTCTGGACGTGCAGCATCATCACCGGCAGCAGCTAACATGTCAGCCACAAGACCTAAATCCCAGCCACAGGCTAATAATTGCTCTTTCGCTTCGCCTGGTGTTGGTGAGTTTTTAATTAATGCGATAATTGGGTCGATGTTAGAAAGTGCAATCGACAAACCTTCCAGTAAATGCGCGCGTTCTCGTGCTTTGCGCAACTCAAAAATAGTTCTGCGTGTTACCACTTCACGACGATGTAAAACAAAGGCATCAATCATTTCACGCAGGTTAAATAGTTTAGGTTGACCGTTGGTCAAAGCCACCATATTTAAACCAAATGAAACTTGCATTTGAGTAAGCTTATATAAGTTATTTAAGATAACTTCACCCACTTCACCGCGTTTCACTTCTATCACCATACGCATGCCATCTTTATCAGACTCATCACGTAGAGCAGAAATACCTTCTAAACGTTTTTCTTTCACCAAGTCAGCCATTTTTTCAATCAAACGGGCCTTGTTAACTTGGTAAGGTAATTCGTAGACAACAATGGTTTCTTTACCCGACTTCTCATCAACTTCGATTCTAGCTCGAGCACGAATTTTAATTTTACCACGGCCAGTAAGATAAGCTTCTTGAATACCCGCTCGACCGCTAATAATACCCGCTGTTGGAAAGTCTGGACCGGGAATATATTCTAATAATTCTTCAAAGCTAATATCGTCATTTTCTATAACAGCTAAACAGCCATTAATAACTTCAGTTAAGTTATGAGGAGGAATATTAGTTGCCATACCTACTGCGATACCTGAGGTACCATTGACAAGTAAGTTAGGAATGCGCGTTGGCATTACCGCTGGTATCATTTCTGTACCATCGTAGTTGGCAACGTAATCAACAGTTTCCTTGTCTAAATCAGCCAAAATAGAATGGGCGATTTTCGACATTCTAATTTCGGTATAACGCATAGCCGCTGCTGAATCACCGTCAACAGAACCAAAGTTACCTTGGCCATCAACAAGCATATAGCGTAATGAAAATGACTGCGCCATTCGAACAATAGTGTCATAAACAGCAGTATCACCATGTGGGTGATACTTACCGATAACATCACCAACAACACGTGCTGATTTTTTATACGGCTTGTTAAAGTCGTTACCCAACACGTTCATCGCAAAAAGTACGCGACGATGCACTGGCTTTAAGCCATCACGCACATCTGGTAATGCACGACCTACAATTACACTCATCGCGTAATCTAAATAGGAGCTTTTTAGCTCGTCCTCAATATTGACAGGAGCAATATTATTCGCCAAATCGGTCATAAATTGATGGTATCCCTTAACGTAAATCTAATTCAGAAAATTTCGAAATTATTATATTTATAATTAACACAGCATACTAGCATAAATTTTTGTCATGCCCTACCGCTTTGTATTGCTTAATCTTACTGTTAAAAACGGTAAAGTTTCAAGTAAATGCTCGATATTAACCACAACAATAATATGGAGTTGATTTTAGAGGTGTTTATTAGCTAAATTCAAGCGCCCATACTTAGAGATATTAGCGCTTATTAGTGTTTTAAACATATCTCATATTCAAGCGCTTATTTTACCATCATTATAACCTATATACCTACAACCTGAGTGTGAAAAAACAAAGTAATACGCTACGAGCAATGACATGGCAAACAGAAAACATCTCCATTTTTTCTATTGATTTAAGGTCAATCAACTTTCACACTAGGCTTGTAGTAATTATTGCTTTAGAATCGACGATATTAAAAGACCAACAACAATGGTAGTTATGTCTAATCCTTTAAACGTTAATCCAGACGAAATCGCTAAATTTGAACAAGTGGCTAGCCAATGGTGGGAACTTGATGGTGATTTTAAGCCTCTACACCAAATTAACCCTTTGCGCCGACAGTTTATTTGCCAGCATGTTGGTGATATTTTTGCAAAAAAAATTATTGATGTCGGCTGTGGTGGTGGTATTTTAGCAGAAAGCCTTGCGCAACTTGGTGCAGATGTTACTGGCATTGATATGGGACAAGCGCCCTTAAATGTTGCCAAACTACATGCTTTAGAAGCCGGTGTTAGTGTCGACTATCAAAAAATAACCGCCGAAGAAAAAGCCCAACAACAACCACAACACTACGATGTTGTTACTTGTATGGAAATGCTCGAACATGTGCCTGATCCCGAATCTATTATAAAGGCCTGTGCTCAAATGGTGAAACCCGGTGGCTTTGTTTTTTTCTCTACCTTAAATAAGTCATTAAAAGCATATTTATTAGCGATAGTCGCAGCAGAGAAAATTTTGAAACTTGTACCTAATGGCACTCATGACCACAAGAGTTTTATTCGCCCATCAACATTAATAGCATGGGCTGAGTCGTATGAGCTAAAATGCATCGATGCAGCTGGTATTCACTATAACCCTTTGACTGAAAATCATAAGTTAACCTCATCACTTGATGTGAATTATATTCTTTGCTGTCAACGCGTTTAGCCGTGCTAGCTTAATGCTGAAACAGCCACTTGAGATAGAATGGGTGCAAATTAACGCGTTAATAGAATTTTATTTTCGCCGCAACCCCGCTGATAAAAATAACTATAACGAAATAGAGCGATATTATGTCAACTCCACATCATGCAACTGTGCAACTTGCCAGCGTACTTTTTGATTTAGACGGCACACTGTTAGATACCGCTGATGATTTAGGCGCGGCATTAAACCATGTTTTAAGCCATTACAATAAGCCAACTGTCGCCGCAAAAGATTATCGCCCTATTGCTTCAGACGGTGCTTTAGGATTGCTAAAACTTGGTTTTGGCTCAGCCATTAAACAATATGACTATGAAGTTTTGCGTCAAAAATTTCTTAATTACTATCAAGAAAATATTGCTGAGCATACCTGCCTTTATCCAGGCGTTGCTCAATTATTGAAAAAATTAGAAACCAACAATATACCTTGGGGTATTATCACCAACAAGCCTGAGGGCTTAACAAAACTGCTTTTACCTTATTACCCTGAATTTGCAAACTGTGCTGTTATGGTCGGTGGTGACACCTTAACTAAACGAAAACCTGATCCTGAGCCAATATTGCACGCTTGTCAGCAAATTAATGTTGATAATAAACAGTGTTTTTATGTTGGTGATGCGCTGCGTGATATCCAAGCCGGTAATAGCGCCGAGATGACTACGTTTGTGGCTAAATGGGGATACATTCTTCAAAACGAAAATTGTCAAACTTGGCAAGCAGATCATATCGTCGCTACACCATTAGACCTACTAAGCTTTATTAACTAATACTAAATTATTAACCGATACTGAATCATAAGCTGCACTAGTCTGTTAGCTTAGAGCTGCTTTACTTTGTTTATTACATTAAGCGATCAACCCGTTTTACTGACAGTAAATCTAGCTCAATGCCAAATTAGTATGAATATTAAAAACAGCACACTTTCGTGGCTAATCCCTCTTCTTACTCACTATCGTTTTAATAATAGCATCAAAATATCATCTATTAGCGTTGATAAAACAATCACTCGTCAATTAATGCGTCCAAGAATCAACCAAAAACATAAACCATTGAATATTAAGACTTATTATTTTAATGCTACCTTTGGTTATATAAACTCTAAAAAATAACTTAAAATAATTTAGCGCTAAAAAAAAATAAAAATAACCGTTGCGTTTTAGAAAAATCAAAATTGAAAAGAGCTACTAAGTTAGTTATTACTAACAGAACTTTCACGGTAAAAAAAGCAACCAATATTCGACAACTTTTGTTCTTGCAATATCACGTAAACCGCACTATCTTGTGATTAGTTTCGTAAAAACCCCAAGATATAGTGCATTTTTCATTCAAAGACATTTTGAATGAAATACAATTTACCTTGTGTAATATCATCTTGAGGCAATTAACATTATATCCATCTATTTTGGATGTTTATAACAACAAACAGATTTACAGGTACTGCATGACTAACAAACTTTTTGTCACAAAACGCAATGGTTCAAAAGAACTCATCGATTTAGAAAAAATCCATAAAGTAATTGCTTGGGCTGCTGAAGACCTAGACAATGTCTCGGTCTCTCAAGTAGAACTGAAGTCTCATATTCAGTTCTATGATGGTATTAAAACGTCTGACATTCATGAAACTATTATTAAAGCAGCGGCTGATTTGATATCAGAAGAAACACCTGATTATCAATATTTATCAGCGCGCTTAGCTATATTCCATTTGCGCAAAAAAGCCTACGGCCAGTTTGAGCCACCTGAGCTTTACCCACATGTCGTAAGATTGGTAGAGGCAGGTAAATACGATCAGCATTTATTAATTGATTACACTGCTGACGAATTTGAACAGTTAGAAAGCTTTATGGACCACGGCCGTGATTTAAATTTTAGTTACGCAGCAGTAAAACAGTTAGAAGGTAAATACCTAGTACAAAACCGTGTCACCGGTGAAATTTATGAAAGTGCACAATTTCTTTATATTTTAGTCGCGGCTTGTTTATTCGCTAAATATCCAAAAGAAACACGCTTAGATTATGTTAAAGGTTTTTATGATGCTATCTCTACCTTTAAGATTTCGTTGCCAACACCTATTATGGCTGGTGTACGTACACCCACTCGTCAATTCTCATCCTGTGTATTGATTGAGTGTGGCGATAGTCTAGATTCAATCAATGCAACCTCAAGTTCCATTGTTAAGTATGTTTCTCAACGTGCTGGTATTGGTATCAATGCCGGTCGTATTCGTGCATTAGGTAGTACTATTCGTAATGGCGAGGCATTTCATACCGGTTGTATCCCATTTTATAAGCACTTTCAAACCGCAGTGAAAAGCTGTTCACAAGGTGGTGTTCGTGGTGGTGCAGCGACCCTGTTCTATCCACTTTGGCATTTAGAAGTTGAAAGCTTACTCGTACTTAAAAATAACCGTGGTGTTGAAGAAAACCGAGTGCGTCATCTAGATTATGGCGTACAATTTAATAAATTGATGTACCAACGTTTGATCAAAGGCCAATCTATTACTTTATTTAGCCCAAGTGATGTGCCTGGTTTATACGATGCATTCTTTGAAGATCAAGAAAAATTTGAAGCGCTTTATGTTCAATACGAAGCTGATGATTCAATTCGTAAAAAATGTATTAAAGCGATAGAACTATTCACTTTATTTGCTCAAGAACGCGCTAGTACAGGTCGTATTTATTTACAAAACGTTGATCACTGTAATACGCATTCTCCATTTGACCCCACTGTGGCACCGATTCGTCAAAGTAATTTATGCCTAGAAATTGCCTTGCCAACTAAGCCAATGGAAGATGTTAATGATCCCAATGGTGAAATTGCCCTATGTACATTATCAGCTTTTAATTTAGGTGCTATTAAAAGCCTTGACGAATTTGATGGTCTAGCTGACTTAGCGGTACGTGCTTTAGATAGCTTATTAGATTATCAAGATTACCCTGTGCCGGCAGCACATACCGCCACGATGGGGCGTCGTACATTAGGTATAGGTGTTATTAACTACGCTTATTACTTAGCAAAAAATGGGGTTTACTACTCAAACGGTAGTGCCAATAACTTAACTCACCGTACTTTTGAAGCCATTCAATACTACTTGCTAAAAGCGTCAAATCAGCTAGCTATTGAACAAGGTGCTTGTCCTAAGTTTAATGAAACGCGTTTATCTCAAGGTATATTGCCTATCGATACTTACAAAAAAGAAATCGATAATGTTACCGCTGAACCCTTACATTTAGACTGGGAGTCGTTGCGCGCTAGTATTAAAGAACATGGCGTTAGAAACTCAACCGTATCAGCGTTAATGCCGTCAGAAACCTCATCACAAATATCTAATGCAACTAATGGTATTGAACCACCTCGTGGTTTAATCAGTATTAAAGCAAGTAAAGATGGTGTTTTAAAGCAAGTTGTACCTGAATATGAAAAATTAAAAGATAATTATGAACTTCTTTGGAACATTCCAAGTAATGAAGGTTATCTACAACTAGTTGGCATTATGCAAAAGTTTATCGATCAAACTATTTCAGCAAATACCAACTACGACCCTTCTCGTTTTGAAGGTGGCAAAGTGCCAATTAAACAAGTATTAAAAGATATTTTAACCGCCTATAAGCTTGGTGTTAAGACTATGTATTATCACAACACACGTGATGGTGCTGACGACAACCTTATAGAAGCTGAAGACGATTGTGCCGGCGGCGCATGTAAGATATAAAGCACCACCAGAGGAGAACACCTGGTTTTCCTCTTTTTTTGCCAATTTATATATCTGGCATAAAAACTAATAAAAATTAGCTTAATTACTATTAAAAGATGAAATATCGCGCCTCAAACGGCGCTATTTCTAGGAGATTATAAATGTCGTACACTACGTTTAACCAAACAGCTAACAATGCTTTGTTAGAGCCAATGTTTTTGGGAAACAGTGTTAATATTGCACGATACGATCAACAACGTTTTATGGCGTTTGAAAAACTGATCGAAAAACAATTATCCTTTTTTTGGCGTCCAGAAGAAATTGACGTATCAAAAGACCGGGCCGATTGGCAGAGTCTAACGGACTCTGAAAAACATATTTTTATATCTAATTTAAAATATCAAACGCTACTCGATTCAATAACGGCACGTTCAGTTAACACGATATTATTGCCACTAGTTTCATTGCCTGAAGTCGAAACATGGATTGAGACATGGGCTTTTAGTGAAACTATTCATTCTCGCTCATACACTCACATTTTACGTAATTTATTTACTGACCCTAGTGAAGTGTTTGACGACATCATGGTGAATCCGTCAATTTTAAAGCGTGCTACCAGCATCGCAAAGTATTTTGACTCCGTTATTATCACCACACAATTATTACAGTCGCAAGGACCAGGTAATTATCAGGTCGAGGGTAAAACCCTCGAGGTTAGTGAACGTAAATTGAAAGAGCGACTATTTCTAGCTATTTGTTCAGTAAATGCCTTAGAAGCTATTCGTTTTTATATTAGTTTTGCTTGTTCTTTCGCCTTTGCAGAACGTGAGTTACTTGAAGGTAATGCAAAAATCATTAAACTTATTGCCCGCGACGAAGCACTGCATTTAACGGGTACACAACATATTCTTAATAACTGGATGTCAGGTAGAGACGACCCTGAAATGCAAGAAATATCTAAAACCTTGCGTGAAGAAGGTAAAGAGATTTTCATGGATGTGGTCGAACAAGAAAAAGAATGGGCTGATTATCTATTTAAAGATGGCTCAATGATTGGTCTTAACGCTGCTATCTTAAAGCAATACATTGAATATATTAGTAATCAACGTTTAAGTGCCATTGGCTTTGATGCACCATTTGATATAAAAAGTAACCCATTACCTTGGATGAATTCCTATTTAGTGAGTGACAATGTACAAGTAGCGCCACAAGAAACTGAAATTTCTAGCTACTTAGTTGGACAAGTTGACTCATCAGTATCAAGTGATGATTTTGACGACTTCGATTTATAGTATTGATGGCTTTTAATATTACCGTCGAGGGACGTAAGATAATGTTCCTCGATGAAGACAAAAATATTCTCAATGCTTTAGAAAGAAAAAATATTGATTCACAATTTCATTGCCGAGATGGCTTTTGTGGCACTTGTCGTTGTTTGTTAAAAAAAGGCACGGTTGAGTACGCTCAATTCCCCTTGGCTTTTATCGGTGACAATGAAATTCTCACCTGTTGTTCAACGCCTACCAGCGATATAGAGCTAGATATACACGGTTAAGTTTCGCCGTTGCGAGCTTAAAGTTTTATGATAGTCAAACTTGGCGTTATGGTATAACAACGCCAAGTTTGATTTTGAACGTTATAGTTAACCTTTTGAGTACAATATTTTTCATCGTCCTCTTGAGTAGAAATTCGCTATGATTGGTGAATATCCTCAACATATTATTGAACATCAAATTGATTAAATCATAAGCTAAATAAAGGTTTAGCTCTTTTCGTTAAACAGAGCCTTGTCTAAGCCAAGTATTGAAAAGTCTAATATACCTAGCTACCAAGCCATTTTCTATCAAACCAACGCCCTCATCTAAATCGGTAGTAATACCCCCACTCCGTTGGGTTATATTTACTTAACAACAATAGTGCCGTTATACATTTTCATCTGACAATGAAAGGCATATTCACCTTTTTTCATCGCGGGTAATTGTACTGCAAATGCTTTATTTAACGGTAAATCTGCACTAACTTCTAAATCAGGAAATAGCACAGTTGCCGCACAAGGACTCGCATCTTTGCGAATAAATGTAATGACCAGTGGTTTGTCTTCAAGCAATGAAATATGTGCTGGTTGATAAATTCCGTCTTCAATCACTACCCTTATTTCACTTTTATATTGTTCATCACTCACTTGAGTTGATGGTGCTTTGTATAACCAAAACCACCAAATAATTAACACAATTAACCCTAAGCCCACTAAATTGATTATTAACATATTGCTCTCCTTAACTTAATGATCTTGTGGTTTAAAAAAGCGTAAACGGTTAGCATTGCTGACCACAGTTAATGATGAAAATGCCATGGCAGCGCCAGCAATAACTGGACTCAGTAACAAGCCAAAAAATGGGTATAAAATGCCCGCGGCAAAAGGTATACCCGCCGCATTGTAGATAAAGGCACCTAAAAGGTTTTGTTTGATATTACGCAGTGTCGCTTTACTCACGGCTATCGCATCCGCAAGGCCATGTAATGAACCTCTCATCAAGGTGATGTCTGCGCTTTCTATCGCCACATCGGTTCCGGTACCGATAGCAAATCCAACATTGGCCAATGCCAATGCGGGGGCGTCATTAATACCGTCTCCTGTCATGCCAACAATTTCACCTTGAGCTTGAAGCTCTGCAACTTTGTTTGATTTTTCTTCTGGTAATACTTCAGCGAATACTTCGGTAATACCCACTTCTTTCGCCACTGCATTAGCTGTCACTTTGTTGTCACCCGTGAGCATAACGACACGGATACCATTAGCCTGAAGCCTATTTATCGCTTCAACAGAGTCTTGCTTAATGGGATCAGATACCGCGATAATGGCGGCGAGTTTGTTATCAATCGCTAAATACATAGGTGTTTTAGCTTCATCGGCAAGCTTTTGTGCTTTAGCAACCACCTCATTTAACACGACATTGTTTTTCAACATCAACGTCTGATTGCCAAAGAGTAATCGCTGACCGTGGTATGTTGCTGTTACGCCATGACCTGCAATGGCTTGAAAATCAGCAGTACTTTCAAGTTCAATATTTTGCTCAATGGCCGAGTCAACAATGGCTTGTGCCAGTGGATGTTCAGAGCCACGCTCTATACCCGCGGCTACAGTTAAAATATATTGTTCTGTGTAACTTTCATCAACAACAATAATATCCGTGACTTTTGGCGCACCCTCGGTGATTGTGCCGGTCTTATCCAAAATCATAGTGGTAATTTTTGAAGCGGCTTGCAAGGCTTCACCATTACGTATCAAAACCCCGGCTTCAGCGGCTTTACCTACGCCAACCATTACCGACATCGGTGTGGCTAAGCCAAGAGCACAAGGGCAAGCAATGATCAAAACCGTTGTTGCTGAAACTACGGCAAAGGCTAATGTCGGCTCAGGACCAAAGTTAAGCCAGACTAGCGCGCTGACGATGGCAATAATCATCACTACCGGCACAAAGTAAGCCGAAATAACGTCAGCTAAACGGCCAATGGGCGGTTTAGAGTTTTGTGCCCTTTTAACCATCTTAATAATTTGTGCTAATGCCGTGTCTTTACCCACTCGCGTTGCTTTAAATAAAATTGAACCAGTTTTATTCAAAGTACCAGCAACGATGGTATCGCCTGTAGCTTTTTCAACCGGCATCGGCTCACCTGTTAACATCGACTCATCAATTGAGCTGTGTCCTTGCGTTACAATGCCATCGACTGGAATTTTCTCTCCTGGTCTTACTCGTACAATGTCATTGAGCAAAACTAGCTCGATAGCGATATCTATTTCTTTCTCGTCACGCACAACACGCGCGGTTTTAGCTTGTAAACCAATTAAGCGTTTTATCGCTTCACTCGTTCTGCCTCTTGCTTTGACTTCAAGCGCTAAGCCTAGGTTAATTAAGCCAATAATCATGGCTGTCGCTTCAAAATAAACATGCCTTGCCATTTCTGGTAATGCCATAGGAAAGAAAACAACGACCATGGAATAGATCCAGGCGGTGCCTGTTCCTAGCGCAATTAAGGTATCCATATTAGCGCTGTGATTTACCAATGATTTCCACGCACCTATATAAAAATGTTTACCTGCAAAGTACATAATGCCAGCGCATAAAACACCAATAAATAACCAAACACCGCGCTCTAGCGATGTTTCAACGGTCATAGGACCACCAAAAATACTGTAAATCATCAGGGGTACACCTAGGCCAAGAGCAATCCAAACCTGCCTTATTAAGCGGGTATAGTATTTTCGATCGGCAAGCTCTTTTTCATCTAATAAGTCATTATCACTACGATCACTGGCACTTTTCGCGTTATAACCTATGGTTTCAATCGCTTTTATCAGCACGTTGGGGCCAACGTTTCCAACGATAGAGACTGTGCGCAAAGCAAAGTTCATTTCTGCACTGTCTACACCATTAATATTTTTTAACGCGGTTTCAATTTTACTAACGCAGCTTGCACAGCCTGCGCCTTCAATAATCAGCTCTTGGGTATTTTGATTGCCCGTACTGCCGGTTAATTTATTCATTATGACCTCCTTGGTGCGTGTTATCTGCACTTTTAATCAGGTGACAGACATATCGCCAGTGGGTGTTTTATCTGCTTTGTCTTGCCAATCGTTAATGGCCTTGCTTAATTTTTCACATAACATCATCTTACTAATAGACAGGCCTATGTCCCTTATCAGCTGCAATTAACATACTGTTGATCTCGGCCACTGAAAAATTTAATTGCTTAACACTTAACACTTAACACTTAACATAAGTTTAAGTCTATTGTAGGCACTTTTACCATACATTTTGTAGCCCTTATTAGGATTTTTCGGACAGTAATAAACGTCATTTTGGTGTAATGACGCGCCGTATCGGGTGTTGTGTTAATCGCATTAGCTAATTCAATTACTGTCATGACATGACATGACTACTCTTTTAAATAAGGCAAAAAATATGTTTTTAATCACATTAACTCACTTTACACCTATGTCTAAGACACAGGTCAAATAAAATATATCTTTATCCGTTAGATAACCACAATAGCGCTTAATTAAGCGCTACTTTTAATGCAAGCTAGTGGTTTGATTACTCTCGACCTTATCACCTTGGTCAGTTGATAAAAAAACAATTATTCGTACTAACAGCGCCAATAATCTATATATTTTCTTGCTTATTTTTAATTAGATCAGTTAGTGCGACCAATGGATATGAACAATTTTCCATTTTCCAGCTGCTTTTAAAAGCACCATGGTTTCCATACCTTCGCTATTAATATCTTTCCCTTGAAACTGACCAGTTGATTTGCTTCTCGACATAGAATAAGCAATATTACCGATAACTTTGATTTGATGATCTATGACTTCGGTATTAATTTCTGCCAAGTATTTCATATCCGCAAGCATATGATGTTCCGCATATTCATCTGCGGATTTTTCTACACCGCCACCTTCAAAAATCGTCACCTTATTCGCCAATAAGGCTCTGGCTGTTACTCTGTCGCCTGATTTCAGTGCTTGATGAAATTGTGTAACAGTTTTTCCCGCTTCAGTGGCGACTATTGAATTTTTGGCGACAATTTTAGCTGTATTTTTGTCATTACTATGTGCAAGTAAGTTAAAACTCACTGTTGCTAACAAAAGTAAAGTGACCATTAATATACTGTGAATTACTTTCATATTTTTCTCTTTATAATTATTAGGGTTATCTTTTATTCTATAGCTGTAAGTATTTGATATTGTTCAGGTGTTAAGCTTGGCAGGCGTTTTATAAAAGCCACCATTGCCCAGATACGCTGATCGTCATGAGTTTTACCCCAAGCCGGCATTCCTGAGGCTTTAATGCCGTGCTTAATAACCCAGAAATTATTACGATCAGCTTGCGTGTCATCACCATATTTATCACTATCATCGTTATAATCAGAAACCGCTAAATTAGGGGGTGCGGGATATAAGCCTAAGCTCATATCACTTTCACTTTGTCCGGGCTTTAAATGACAACTAGCGCACATAAACCCATAGTCAACGCCACCAGATAACAATAGTCCAGGGTCGGTTAAATCTGGCACTTTAATATTTTCAGTCGCTTTTGATATAGCGTTTTCTCTCGTTGTTTCCAAAAGCCAGTAGACTAAATCACTGTGAGGTTCATCGGCAGCTACATCGACATTACCTGAATAAATAATTGTCGCCGTCGTTCCAAGGCCTAACGCCATAAGAATCAAGAGCCATTTAAGCATTTTCATCCTCTTTCCTTCGTCAATAAAAAATCACTTAGCCAATACCTTTGTGCTAAGTGATTTTGTAAATTTAATTAGTGATTATTGTCGTCAGCTTTTTTCTGCTTTTTTTCATCCATCGTTTTCATTTTGCTGTGGTCCATTTTCATATCCATTTTACTATGGTCCATATTGTCATTTGATTTTTCAGCTTGTTTCATGCACTTGTTCATCATGGCGATAGCGACCGGATCCTTCATATCCATCTTGCTATGATCCATTTTGCTACAATCAGCTTTTTTAGCCTTTTTTGCATGCAAACTGGGATCATGTGCTGTAGCTGTCATTGATAAAGAAATGCTAGGTATTAATACCAAAGCGATTTTACTGATTGTTTTAATTAAGCTTTTTTTCATTTTTTACTCCTGGGTTAGTGATTAAATATTTAACGTTTTCTAAATAAATTCATTCAGTGCCGTATGATTGCCATTAAGGTTCTGCGTTATTTATCAACTTATATCTCTAGGCTTTTGACTCGGTAAGCTTTATTGATGATGAACGCCATAAATAAAACAATGCTGGCAATACTAGCAAAGTTAATAACACGGCACTCATCATGCCGCCAACCATTGGTGCTGCGATGCGGCTCATCACTTCAGACCCGGTACCTGTGCCATATAAAATCGGTAATAAGCCAACAATAATCGCTGCTGCCGTCATCATCACCGGACGAACACGCATACCGGCACCGTGCAGCACGGCTTGTAATACATCTTCTTTTGTCGTCACCATATCTTTTGAGTGGTGCTCATCAAGCATGGTTTGATACGCCTGATTTAAATACACCAGCATAATAACGCCAATTTCTACCGCTACCCCTGCCAGCGCAATAAAACCAACACCAACCGCCACTGAGAAGTTAAAGCCTTCTAAATATATCAACCATATGCTGCCCACCATGGCTAATGGTAAAGTGCCCATGATCATCGCCACCTCAATCACGTTACGAAAGTTAAGATAAAGTAAAATAACAATAATAAATAAGGTTAATGGCACCACATAAGCCAACTTCGCCTTGGCTCGCTGCATATATTCATATTGCCCTGCCCAGGTCACTGAGTAGCCAGCAGGCAGTACTAATTTATCTGTGACGACTTTCTTGGCCACTTCAACATAAGTGCCGACATCAACACCATCAATATCAACAAAAGCCCAACCGTTTAAGCGAGCATTTTCAGACTTAATACCCGGAGGGCCATCTTCGATATAAATATTGGCCACATCACCTAATGCTATATGTTGACCCTTTGGCGTAACAATAGGTAGCAATGATAGCTGTTCAGGGGAGTCACGATAGTCTTGTGGGTAACGCACATTGACCGGATAACGCTCTAAACGCTCAACGGTGTGAGTAACATTCATGCCACCAACAGCGGTGGCTACTACTTGTTGAATTTCAGCGATATTCAAACCATATTGTGCGGCTTTGGCGCGCTGAATATCAACTTTTATATATCGACCACCCGCAACACGTTCTGAATAAACCGATGTGGTACCAGGTACGTCTTTTAATATCAGCTCTAATTGTTTGCCAATATCCTGAATCGTCAGTAAATCAGGTCCCGCTATTTTTATCCCAACCGGGGTTTTAATACCTGTTGCTAGCATATCAATGCGGGTTTTAATCGGCATAACCCAAGCATTAGTTACCCCAGGTAGTTGAATTAGCGCATCAAGTTCTTTTTTCAAACTTTCAGTTGTTACCCCTTCACGCCATTGATCATCCGGCTTAAACTGAATAAAGCTCTCTATCATGGTTAATGGCGCGGGATCGGTTGCGGTTTCAGCACGACCTACTTTACCGAATACGGTTTTTACTTCGGGTACCGTTTTAATCAGCTTGTCGGTCTGTTGCAGAAGTTGTCGAGCCTGACCTATCGAAATACCTGGATAAGTGGTGGGCATGTACATCAAATCACCTTCATCAAGCGGTGGTATAAACTCACTACCGATTTTATCCAGTGGATAGATACCAACCGCAAGCACAGCTAATGCAGCCACTAGTGTCATTTTTGGAAAACGTAAAACAGTTTTCAAGGCCGGCATATAGATAAAGGTCAGAAATTTATTCACTGGATTTTTATGCTCAGGTAGTACTTTACCTCGAATAAAATAGCCCATTAATACTGGTACTAATGTAATAGCCAAGGCCGCAGATGCCGCCATAGCATAAGTTTTGGTAAATGCTAGCGGGGCAAACATACGCCCTTCTTGTGCTTCTAGGGTAAACACTGGCACAAAACTCACGGTAATAATTAATAAACTAAAGAATAATGCTGGCCCTACTTCACTGGCTGATTCAGTCACTATTTGCCAGCGGTTTTCTTTCGTTAGTGGGGTTTTTTCCATGTGCTTATGCATGTTTTCAATCATGACGATAGCGCCATCAATCATGGCGCCAATGGCAATAGCAATACCACCTAATGACATAATATTTGCGTTAAGTCCTTGCAAGTGCATGATGATAAAGGCGGTTAAAATACCCACAGGTAAACTAATAATCGCCACTAAAGAAGAGCGCACATGGAATAAGAAAATAACGCAAACTAAAGCAACTATGCCAAACTCTTCCAATAACTTAGAGGCCAAATTATCGACTGCTCGTTCTATCAATGCAGACCGGTCATATACCGGTACTATTTCTACGCCATCAGGTAAGCCTTTTTTAAGCTGTTCAAGCTTGGCTTTTACGCGGTTAATCACTTGCTGAGCATTTTCACCAAAGCGCATCACAACAATACCGCCAACCACTTCACCTTCACCATTAAGTTCAGCAACACTTCGGCGCATTTGTGGGCCAGTACCAATATCTGCAACATCTTTTAACAGTAACGGCGTACCATTTTGGTTAACCCCTAGCGGGATATTTTCAAGATCTTCAACACTTTTTATATAGCCTGTGGTTCTGACCATATACTCGGCTTCAGCCATTTCTACCACTGAAGCCCCTATCTCCTGATTACCTTGTTTAATGGCGGTTTGAATAAGTGACAGCGGTATACCAAAGGCGCGTAATTTATCAGGACTCACCTGGACTTGATATTGCTTAACCATACCGCCAAGCGCCGAAACTTCTGATACCCCAGGCACGGTTTGTAATTCAAACTTTAAAAACCAATCTTGTATACTGCGTAATTGACTTAAATCATGTTGGCCTGTTTTATCAGTAAGTGCATACAAGTATACCCAGCCAACGCCTGTTGCATCCGGACCCAATTGAGGCCGTGCATCAGCAGGTAGATCGGGAGCAACTTGACTTAAATACTCAAGTACCCTGGATCTTGCCCAATAAAGGTCGGTATCTTCATCGAAAATAACGTAAACATATGAATCACCAAAAAATGAGTAACCTCGCACGGTAACCGCACCCGGCACTGATAACATGGCGGTGGTCATGGGGTAGGTGACCTGATCTTCAACCACTTGTGGTGCTTGGCCAGGGTAGCTTGTTTTTATTATAACTTGCACATCAGATAGATCAGGTAGTGCATCAATCGGGGTTTTACTGACAGAATACAATCCAACTGCCACCAGTAATAATGTTGCTAGCAGGACAAAAAATCGATTACCAATAGACCAGCGAATAATAGCAGTGATCATGATTATGCTCCTTTGTCGTTAGCAGCATTTTTCATTACAGCATCAGGTTTAGGCATTGTCATCGCACTGACAATAATAAAATTACCCTCGCGTATTTCAAAGGTGAACATGACATAGGCATTATTTGAAAATAAGGCTATATCCACATTATCATCCACAATAAAATCAACTCTGTCTGCTGCACGGCCCCATTTCACAATAGCTTCACGGTCAATAGTGACCATCCGGTGATCAACCATTAGGTTAACCACTGTACCGTTAACCATTGCTGAAGAAACTGTGTCAGCGGCAACGCTGCCATTGTTATGACTCATATCCATTTCGCTTGGTTTGTCTTGGACAGAATCTTCTTGGTCAGAGCCTGCTTGGTCAGATTCATGATGCATGCGTTTAAAATCAGATGATTTGCTTGATTCTGAATCTAATAAAAATTGCGCTGAGCTAACCACTTTTTCACCAGCATCCAGTCCGCTAAGTATTTCAACATTGTTGCGGTCATATCGACCTACAGTGACGGCAATCGATTTAAAGCTACCTTCACCCAAAGCTAGCACTACTCTATCTTGCATACCCGTTCTAATCAGAGCTTCTTGCGGAATTAACAACGCTTGTTCATCACTGGTAGAATGAATAACAACCTGTGCAAACATATTTGGCTTAAACTCAGCTTCTTCATTACTAAAACTTGAGCGTATTTTCACTGTGCGTGTTTTCGCATCGAGCGTTGGATAGATATAATCTACTTGCCCTTGCCATGTTCTACCCGGTAAATAATCTAATGTCATCGTGACCCGTGCACCGACTTTAACTTGGTTGGCTTGTCGTTCAAAAACTTCTGCTTCAAGCCACACTTGTGACAAATCAGCAATTGACAATAAAGTAGTCCCTGGCTTAACAAAGAAACCTTCACGTATATTTAGTGTTTTAACCACCCCATCTTGTGGCGCATAAAAAGTTATTTTTTGCTGAACTTGCTTGGTTTTTTTCAGTTTTATAATCGCCGACTGAGGTAACTGCAATGCCATTAATCTATTTTCAGCTGCGGTGATTAAGCGACTATTTTTCCGCTCTAATGCCAGTAACAACTCCTCTTGAGCATTGACTAACTCAGGAGAGTAAATATCGTAAAGGGCTTGATGCTGCTTAACAGGATCACCTACCGCCTTAACATAGAGTTTTTCTATCCAGCCTTGAACACGCGGATGAATATGAACGATTTTGCTTTCATCAAAAGTAATATACCCCATGGTATTTATTTCGCTGTGCAATGAACTAAAGTTTGCAATAGCAGTTCTTACACCTAAGTTATTCACCACATCAGAAGAAATACGAATGGTGCCAGCACCAGCATCAGGCCCTTTACCATCATCGTCATAAACTGGCACTAAATCCATGCCCATAGGTGATTTACCTGGCTTATCTTTCATATAATTTGCATCCATCGGAGCCACCCAATAAAGCGGTTTTTTCTCAGCTGTTTTAGCGCTAGTAGCTTGCTCATTTTTCGCAGGAGTTATAAAACTATAAACAGCAAAAGTGAGAATTGAACCGATAACCATGCCAATAATGATGGTTTTACTATTATTGTTGACGATATTTTTGCTCATTATTTTTGTCCCGAATTAACAACAATTTGCTTGTTATTGGTTAAATTGCTTTTGTTATGGTTGTTTGCTGTCTTGAGACTGCCGATAAAAAGGTAATTAAGCTCTAAGCCTATTTTCTGTTCTTCTACGTTCAGTGTTAGCAGGTCTATTTCAGTATTTAGCACGGCAATGCGTGAGCGAACAACTTCAGAAAAGTCACCATCGTCGTTGGTATAAGCAGATAAAGAGGCTGCTGCTTGATCATGTATTTGAGGGAGTAACTTAAATTGATAAAGCATTTGTCGCTCTTTTAAACGTAATAACCTGCCCTTGGCACTTGAGTAAGCGCCCAATAATTGTCTGAATAATAAAATTTTGTCCGTCTTCACCGCTTCTGTTGCAGAGACCGCTGATTGCAATGCTTTATCTTGTCGATTATGAGTAAAAATTGGCAGATCAAACGTTACACCAACAGAGAATAAATCAGCTCGGCTGCTGCCCATAGCATCGTCTGTGCGATATCCATAGCTTGCGTTTACGCCCCATTCAGGTTGGTATTTTTGCTGCGCTAACTTAATACCTGTTTTAGTCGCCTGAATGTTTTTTTCTAACGCCATAACCGCAGGATGATTTGAAAAATATCGGATTAACGCGCTTGGTTCAAGCCAGGTTTCTTTAACGACTAACGCACGGTTAATTAACTCTATTTCAGGCAGTTCTTGACTCAGCACTAACTGATGTAAAGCAAAGTCAGAGGCTAATAATACCGCTTCACCGGCACTATTTTCGTTAGAAAACTGACTCAACCATTGAGTTAGCATACCGACAAAACCATTTTTCTGTTGTGTCAATTGCGCTAACCTATCTTCTAAACGTGTTAGCTCTAATTGTGCTCGCACAATATCTTGTTGACGAGTTTTACCTAACGCCGACGAATAGCTTGCTGTTGCTACATCCGCTAACTGTTCGAACAACGACCTATTCTTTTCTATTAACGCTATGGTTTGTTGCACTCGATAGGCGTCTAACCATAAACTTCCTACCGTAACCGCTACTTTTGATGCTCGGTCTTTTCTTTGATAGGGAAACGCTTCACTTTGTGTTTTTAGTTGTTGGCTTTTAATCGCTAACGTATCGCCACGAGGAAACATTTGAACAATACCCACTTTGGCCTGTGTCATGCCTTCTTGAGCAAAATCAAAACCGTTAGTCGGCAAGTTTGCCAAACCGATCGACACCTTGGGGTCGGGTAATGTATTTGCCGCCGTACTCATTAATTCAATGGCCTGTTGTTTATGCTTATTGCCGGTTAACCAAGGGTCACTTTTTTGAGCTATTTCAATAGCTTTTTTAAAGGACAAAGCCTTACTATCAGCCAGCACGGGTAACTGGGCAGCACTAACAATAACAACAGAAAAAGCTAAAATCCCTGCGCTAAACTTGAGACCAAACTTACTGCGCTGGTTGATTTTATTCATTAGAATTGTTCCTTATACGATTGAACATGAGCATAAACTTCACTCGTACCATCTGACTTCAAAAGCAAAATTTGATACGGCTGAAACTTGTCATCAACTTCCATACCTGGCGAACCTACAGGCATAGCAGGTACCGACAAGCCGATAACATCAACGGCCTGTGTCGCTTGCATAAATTGTTGGATGAATTTTGCTGGCACATGCCCTTCAAAGACATAACCATTGGTTGAAATTGCGGTATGACAAGAGCGATATCTGGGCGCTATGCCTTTTTCATTTTTAATGACTGAAAAATCATCATTACTGTAAACTTTTGATTCAAAGCCATTATCATTGATGTGACTAAGCCATTTTTTACAACAACCACAGTTTGGACTTTTATAAACATCTAAGGCAATAGATTGCGCCTTGAGCTTTTCAGTTTTAGCCGCAACACTTGTATCTGTTGTAGTAGCAAGAGCAGTTTTATCTGAACAGCTCGCCAGCGTACAGACTAGAACCAAGGTAGTGATAAGGTTTAACGTAAATTTATTTGCAAACATAACCGCCCCAATAGGGATATTAATGAATATTTTTAATTAATTAGGTTATTTTTGATGAGGTTAGAAATACTTATACCAACACGAAATCAAAAAGCCTAATACAGACATCGTTATAAATGCACCAAATTTTAGGCACATTTATGCTGTATTTAGCTTAATATTGGCGGACGGTATAATGATCTAGCTGGTTGGCTTAACGCCAAAGTAGAATAGGAAAGTATTTTAGCTGGTAAATCAACGATCGGCGCATTACCCGATAGGCCCTTCATGAAAGCGGCAACACTTGAGCAGCCCCCCATAAAGCATTTGCATACTTGAGTACAACAATCTTCGGTTGATTCTGTTGCATTATCACCAGCCTCACCGGACATATTATGGTTGCTGTGCGCTGTCATCGGCATAGCTTGTGACTGTGCTGCTACTTTTACTTGCCCACTCATGCCTGCCATAGCCATCATTTGATAAGGCATAATAGTAGACGCCATTGCCTGACCCACAAAGGTCAAACATACCAGCAATACCATTAATGTTTTAGAGCAGTGTAAAGTCACAAGTAACCAGCCGAAGATTATACTGAAATAATGTTCGCATAACTTCTGTTTATATTCAATGCAATAAATAGTTTTCACCTAGATTAAAATCGAATATTTTCCTTATGCCCGCTATCCTTTCATCATATTTTCTATCAACAAGTTCCAGCTATCAAGTGGCCATTATTAAAGATTTATAGTAAACACGATAATAATTTAATTGAAAATCAGCCAATCTTAAGTTTTGTCTGGTATCTTTTACTGAATAATATTTCTGTATTGCGGCTTACCCTTGAAAGTTTTAATTATAGAGGATTCAACATTTCTAAGAAGAAATTTATAGCAATGAGTTCACTTTAACGACTATTATGGCCAGCCTTATTAACAATGCCTTGTATTATAGCCACGCCTCAAAATCAGTAACTGTCAGTGTTGAAACTCATTCACACAATAATAAGCTCATAATAAAAGTGTCTAATCTCAGTAAACATGATTACTCTGAAAAAGACTTAGCGTTGTTTTTTGAACCTTTATAGCAGAAGAATAACTTACCTTTACTATTATATTACCAACAACAGCCGTGGTTTAATTATTGTTTTATCCACTTTATTATAATATTTGGTGCACAAAGCACAGACATTGTAATAGGTCACACCCTTGATAATAACAAGCAGTAACCTTGCATAATTTACACTTAACTTTTTATACCATATTAAGTTTAATCCAAGCTAATGTTCAGATTAGCTTAAGGTTATCTTAAGTTTACTGCTCTAATATTGCGACACTTGTTAATAGGTGTCTCACATGAATAAAATTATCGCGTACTTTAAAAACTTAACACTAACAACCAACCAGTTGCTATTCTTCACTTGCTGTTATATTGCACTGATATTGAACTTACCTTTTTTAGTAAAAACAGCGGGCGTAATTACCGCGTTAGGCAAATATAATCTGCTGTTTTTAATGTCACTACCCATATTTTTACTCTCTTTAAGTATTATAATTCAAGGGCTTCTTTCATTTCGATGGCTAACCAAACCGGTACTTATTACGACAGTGATGATTTCATCCTTAATATTTTATGGCACCATTAGTTACGGTATCGTCTTTGATTACGGTATGGTGCAAAATACTGTTGAAACCGATTCAGCCGAAGCCTCATCTTACGTTAACCTTTACGCCATCTTATTTTTCTTGATTTTTGGTGTTATCCCCTCACTGATCATCTATACGATTAAATTAACTTATCAGCCTTGCTTTACAGAATTGTTAAGCCGAGTAAAAATGATCACGCTGAGCTTTGGTACAGCATTTTTAATTGCCAGTGTATTTTATTCAAATTATGCTTCGGTTGGCCGAAACAATAAAGAACTACTGGGTTATGTTACACCCTATAAACTGCTAGATGCGTCATATAAATTTGTTATAAATCAGTACTTTTATCCTCCTTTGCAATTTAAGGTCTTAGACACAGCGCCTGCAATCGTTCGCGATAATACTCGCCGGCATGTCACGGTAATGGTGTTAGGAGAAACAGCGCGTGCGCAAAGTTTTTCATTAAATGGTTATGTAAAACCTACCAATCAATATACAGAAAAACAAGGGGTTATATCTTTTTCACAAATGAGCTCATGTGGAACAGCTACCGCAGTTTCGGTTCCCTGTATGTTCTCAAGATTGAACAAAAATAATTATGATAAGCGTATCGCAACCGCTCAACAAAATGCCATAGACCTGATACATTTAGCCGGTGCTGACGTTTTATGGATCAGTAATAATAATGGTAGTTGTAAAGGTGTTTGTTCCCGAGTAAAAACTGAACAAATTGAAACTGATAAATCTAACCGCTTCTGTGATGGTGAGTATTGTTATGATGAGGCGCTATTAGCCCCATTAAAAAATAAACTAAAGACATTAAGCCACGACAATACCCTCATTGTACTACATATGATCGGCTCTCATGGGCCAACCTATTTCAAAAGGTATCCAAAAGAAAAAAGTGTCTTCACACCCGACTGTCAACGCAGTGACATTCAAAACTGTAGCCATGAGCAACTGATTAATACTTATGACAATACTATTGCTTATACTGATCTAATACTCTCAAAAATCATCAATGAATTAAGTGGCTTAGGTAAAAAAAATGTCATTGAAACATCTTTACTTTATATTTCAGATCATGGTGAATCACTGGGCGAAAATGGGGTGTATTTACATGGTTTACCTTATGCGTTTGCACCTGAAGAACAAACTCACGTACCCATGATCTACTGGACGAATAAAATACAAACTGACTTTAATAGCCAATGTTTAAATGCTTTGGCAAAATCGCCGATAAGTCATGATAATGTTTTCGATACCTTATTGAGTATCATGTCGGTTAAAACTTCAGCCTATCGCATTGAAAGTGATCCCTTCATTGATTGTAAATCGAAACATGCGATAGCCCGTACCACAGTATCAACCTCATTAGAAATGGAGCTAGCAGACTAGTGTTTGACAATAAAAATAAGCCTAAGGGCATTCAAAGAATAGTATTAGCCTCATTGAACTCATTTAGAGCGTTCAAATGGTTATATCAAAATGAATCAGCATTTAGGCAAGAACTGTTACTGCTATTTATTGCTATACCGGTATCTTTTATATTTGATATAAGCGCCAAAGAGCAAGTTAGCTTAATACTCGCGGTACTCTTCATACTATTTACCGAGATCATCAATACCGCCATTGAAGCGGTAGTAGACCGTGTGGGCTTAGAGATTCATCCCTTATCGGGCCTTGCAAAAGATCTAGGCTCAGCGGCGGTATTTATTAGTCTTATTGTCGCCAGCAGTATTTGGCTAGTAGTATTGCTTTAAAAGCTGAAACTTTAATACTAGGGTTCCAGTAGCAGCCTATCATTTAAATTTAATAGCACTTTAATGATATTAAAAACCCTGATTTTATTGGCTTGTGGGGAGCCAGTGATGAAGATTTATTCAATCAAGCCCATATTGAATTGACCAGGTTAAATAAGAGCGACAAGCCCTTTTTTAGTTTATTTTTTCGTCTAGTAATCATGACCCCTTTGAAATACCACCAGGTGTTATAACCCCTATTGAGTATACAGCAGAGCAACTAAGCCAATATGGTGAGAAAGAGTTATTACGGCACAAAGCTATCCAATATGCAGACTATGCCTTAGGTAAATTTGTCACTAAAGCAAAGCAACAGTCTTATTGGCAAGATACTATATTTTTAGTGGTTGCCGATCATGATGCAAGAGCATTTGGCAGTGATCTTATGCCTATCAAAAACTTCCATATCCCAGGTGTTATTCTCAATTCATCAAAGCAGCAGTTTTCTGACGAAAGAGTTGTCAGTCAAATTGATTTAGCGCCAACACTTTTGTCGTTAATGGGCGTGAAAAATCATTCACCTATGCTGGGGCACGATTTAACCAAACCACAAATTTCAGGACGGGCTATGATGCAATATGCTGAAAATTTTGCTTATATGGAAGATGATGAAGTGACGATACTGCAACCACAAAAAGATCCGATGAATTTCAGTTATGATTTTGATGAAAAAAACTAACGCCAAAAAATCTTAATCAACCATTGTCTGAAGTCGCTTTAGCACATGCTTTATGGGGTAGTTTAGCGTATAAAAAATCATGGTATGCGAGTGAGTATGATTAATAGCTTATCATATATACGGTCAGTAAAAATCAAGCCACTACTGCTTATAGAAATGGAACAGTTGAATAAAATGATAAAGCATATGTAAAAACTGTGTTCTTTTTGATTTCAGCCTGAAGAACATATAAAGGCTGCATGCGATCGTTATATGCCATAAGTGATATGCGCCCATATGTAGCCGCTTGAAAGCCACTCCTCCACATTCAATACTTTTGCTTCGCTACCTGGTTTTAATGCTCCAATGATGGATTTAAAACTGCCAGTAAACGTGGGCATACCTTCACGCACATTAAGGGCACCAGTTTCTTCTCGAACTTTAAGTACTGTACCCTCTAGAATTTCTGGTGCCACATCCAATGCAATATCAAAGTATCTGGTTTTCCATTGAGAGTTAACAAAATGGCCAACATAAGCCCAACCTTCTTTTTCTGTATTAACAACTGATGTTACTGCTTTTGGAATTTGCTGCTGCTCCAATGCAACCGCTGTGCGCATTATAGTGTCGGCTGCTGCTTCACTCCCTGGCGAGGGAGAAAGTTGCGAAAACTTTGTCGCAAATTCAGAGCTTCCCAAAGTAGTGAGTGCCAAAAGGGCAATTTCCTTCGTTTTTTCATCACCAGTTAAATGTGGAATAAACCTTTCAACAGTTTGCATTTCTAAAATTTTTGTTTGATGTATTTGGTTCTGATGCTCTTGTGTTCCTTGTTGCTTATTGTACGAATAAGTGAAATATGAGCCCAGACCAGCAATAACCACAGTTGATAAAAAGACAGAGATGGTAGAAAACCTATCCCAAAAATCTTTCTTTTGGCCTCGCTGAGATTGCAATTCTTGCAAAATTTCTACGAGAACCTTTTGATCTTTTCCGTCCATTTCAATTCCTCCAATATTGAAAAATGCTAGATTCACATAACGCCAATTATTTTAAAAAGCGACCAAAAAACCAAGTAATAATTGTTAATAAAATGACTGGCAAAATAAGCCATAAGATAATTGGGATTATGATAACTAAAACTAAAGCTAAAATACTAGAGATGACAACTCCTACTAAAGGGAGCAGTACAAACAAAACAATCGAAATACCAATAGCTACAGCAGATAATGCAAACAAAAACATAGCAACTATAGCTATTGGGTTTTCTATCCTTCGTTGATTTATTATCAGATACATAGATACTTCCTTTTCTTATAATGCCCAGTTAACAAGTGAATAAGCTTGTAAGCAAACTTTATAAATCTTTGTTGAACAGTTTATAGTTCGATCGATCAATCCATTTATCAATCTATTAATTTACTATATTTATTAAGTGGAACATGTCTCTGTTGGCTACAAATAATGAATAGTAAACATCCAATATTTCTAACAAAGCGTTCGAACCAACAGAGCAACTCGTTTCAAAACGCATAGTCAATATTCACCTACCACAACATCTCCAAGACCTGAGATAAACGAGATTTAAGCACATTTCATCAATAACTTTAGTCGCCGGAGCTTAAAAATGAAAGCATATAACGTGGATGATTTTGCCGCCCTTATAGGTATCGATTAGGCGGATAAAAAACATGATATTTGTGCACACTCAATAAACACTAAACAATATCACTACACTATTATAAAGCATAAATCTGAAGCCTTTCATAATGAAGAGCAGCAAGCAATCCTTTGTTTACATCGCATTCGCCAAGGCGCTATCAAAGATAGAACCGCACGTATCAATCGATTATGAGGCTGACTTGCTGAGTTCGGCATCATCATGCCTAAAGGCTGTTACCCAGCACAGAAAACTATTGGTGGGATAGTGGAAGATGTAGACAATAGTTTACCTTACAAGAGAACTGCTTAATTATTTATATATAATTATCAATATCTTAAACAATTAAACACTCAGATATGATAGAAAACCATACACAATAATTAATCAAATAAAAGACGCTAAACGTTTAATAAGTATTCCAAGTATTAGTGAAATCACAGTAACTGCTGTCGTTACTAGGGTTAATGATGCTAAGGATTTTGACACCAGTAGATCATTTTCTGTATGGATTGGTTTAGTACCAAGACAATACAATTTATTATGTTTGCCTCTCTGTTGTTAGAAAGTATTAGCCCTATTATTCGTACTATGCATTACAGCATTCAAACTGTAAAAGCCTATTTGCATTGGCTAAAAATTTCGTTTTTTTTAATGACAAACGCCATGCTAAAAATATTGGGGAAAAAGATTTAAGGCCGCAACGAGAGTCACAATGGTATGCTCTAATGATGAGGCAATGGCAATTATTTATGAATAACAATAGAACAAATATTCAAGACAGTTTTTGGTTAAAGCGTCTAACTCATGATACTAACATAATGAATGTATTAATAAAAAACCATAATACATAGCCCAAGTATTAAGGATATTACCGTCATAGTTAACCACGTTAGAGCATAATTCGCGCTTGATTGGATAAATCTAAAAAGGCTGTTTATCGAATGTTTTAGCTCCTCTGGGGATCTGGCACCAACTGAGCTTTTCACTTACCCAAACATGAGCCGATGGTTTAAATATAGTGGCGTCTGCTAAACTGACTGGTTTTAATTTTAATTTGATAGTGCTTAAGTCATCTGGGTTGTAATGATAAACTCGATTGCCGCAAGTTGAGCAGAACTTTGCGTTATTTCTGTTACCACTATCTGCAATTCTACTCCATTCATTTAAATCACCTTCGAACTCAATAGCATTTGACGCAATAATGGCAGTGACACTAAATGGGCCAGTGGAGAGCTTTTGGCATTCTGTGCAATAACAAGCCCAAACCCTACTGGGTTTTTCATACAGTTTGTATGTTACCTGCCCACATTGGCAGGAGCCTTTAATAGGATATTCCATACGCTAATTATTCCTCATTCATAGCAATGCCGCGAAAGGTTTTATGCTTGTTCGACACATTTTTCGACACTTTCTCAACAGTAAGTGCACTCATAATAATACTGACCTGCATTCGTAGGCATAAATCTTTGTATTAAAAGCGCATGGGGGATAAGTAATAACTGCTCTAGCATTCTATTACTCATTAAACGCTCAAGCTTATGGCGTTACCTTCTACATATCATAGTGGTACTGCATGCTAATCTAGGTATAGCACTGCAGCGCACGCCAATAAAGTCATTATTAATATAAATATTTTCAATAACTTAGGTTCTATGTTTATTGATATCTTAACCGCTATCCAAGCGCCAATGATATTACCCAAGGCCAATGCTAGGCCCGGTAACCAAAGAATTAAGTCTTGATAAATAAAAATGCCTAAAGCGCTTAAGGTAAATGCTAGCGTACACACTAATTTTAAAGCATTGGCTCGCACTAAATCATAATGAAGAGAGCCCGCAAGCGCAAACAGCAAGATAAAACCAACACCTGCTTGTATTAATCCGCCATAAAAGCCCGAAATAAACAGTATTAACCATGAACTGGGTGTTGAACGAACAAGTTTAGGTGCTGTTGCAACATTGGGTAATATTAAACTAGGAATCAAAATCATGACTAATGACATAGCTATCATTGAGCCAAGTAGCACATATTTAAGGGTTTGCGCTGACATCACCAATGCAGCCAACGCACCGACTATACCACCCAGTATTGTTAAACTTAAAATGGCAGGTAAATCGTGGCTTGCTAACTTGTTATATTTCTTAAAACCAGCAATCCCTGACACTGATTGTAACAGCACACCCACTCGGTTAGTCGCGTTAGCTATGTCAGCAGGCATCCCCATTATCATTAATGCAGGGAGAGTTAAGTTAGAGCCTCCCCCTGCTAATGTGTTGATAATTCCCGCAATAAATCCTGTTATTGTCAGTAATAAATAAAACCAATAGTCACTCACTCAGATAAGTCCTTTAGTTCTCTATAGTGAACTCACTAACTGTTATGTAATGATCAGGTATCCAGGTAACAATAAAACTAGCGATAAAATAACTAATTGCATTAAGATAAATGGAATCACACCTTTGTATATGGTTAGCGTTTTTATTGATTTAGGAGCTACCCCCTTTAAGTAAAACAGACTAAAGCCAAACGGGGGGGTTAAAAATGATGTTTGCAAGTTCATCGTAATAAGAATAGCAAACCAAATTAAGTCAATATCTAATGCCATGGCAATAGGTGTTAAAATTGGCACAACTAAAAAAGCAATTTCAATAAAATCAATGAAAAAACCCAGTATTAATATCGCTACCATTGCAGATAATATAAATGTCCATTGACCACCAGGAAGATCCATAAAAAAGTCTTCAACAATAAAGTCACTGCCTGAATAGGTAAAAACCATTGAAAAAGCCGTAGCGCCAAGCAGTACAGCAAAGATCATCGAACTCACTTTTACCGACTCTTTTGAAACGTCATTGATCATTTTAAAGGAAAACTTACCATAGCATGTTGCCAATATAACCGCGCCAACAGCTCCTATCGCCGATGACTCTGTTGGCGTAGCAATACCGCCAAATATTGACCCTAACACAGTGATGATTAATAGCATTGGCGGCACAATATCTTTCAGGGCTTGAATTAATAATTCACGCTTACTTTCTGTCACTATCATGGGTGGACAGAATTCTGGTTTTATTTTTCCTAGCACAAGAATATAAAGCGTATACATCAAAATCAACAAAAAGCCTGGCAATATCGCCGCTTTAAACAAATCGCCCACCGGCACACCCATCACATCGCCCAATATAATCAAAATGATTGAGGGGGGTATAATTTGTCCTAAGGTACCTGAGGCGCAAATAACACCAGTAGCCGTTGGTTGATGATAATTATTTTTTAACATTACCGGTAAAGAGATCACTCCCATGGCAACAACGCTTGCACCTACAACACCTGTTGATGCCGCTAGTAGTGCTCCAACGATAATGGTTGAAATAGCCAAACCACCTGCTACCTGACCAAATAATTTTGCCGAAGACTCTAATAATTTTTCAGCAAGGCCTGTTTTTTGTAAAACTATACCCATGAAAATAAACATAGGAATCGCCATTAGCGTGGTATTTTCCATAATGCTCATGATGCGGTATGGCATAAAGGCGAAAAGATCTGTCCCTAGGCTGATAACGCCAACAATAAGGGATATACCCGCAAACGTAAAAGCAACTGAATAGCCAAAAAACAGGAACATTAGTGCTACGGCAAATAAAACTAATCCAGTCATTTTTGCTCCTCTTTAAAATTGGGTTTAACCATTAATGCTCTCATTTGAGTTAACACGACATAAGTAATGCAAAGCACTAAAAATATTGAAGAAAGGGGAATAACGCTGCGTATTATCCAACGATGTGGCAGACCTCCAGGATCACCACTACCTTCACCAATAGCATAAGCTTCATAGCTATAATGCCAACCAAAATAGATTAATACACAAGCAAATGGCAGTGCCAATAGTAGGGATCCAACAAGATTAATGATGGCTTTTTTCTTGCTAGATAATTGATCATAGATTACGTCTACCCTTACATGTGCATCTTCTTTAAGGGTGTATCCGATACCAAACATAAACATTGCAGCAAAAAAGTGCCATTCAAGTTCTTGCATACCAATACTGACATCATTGAAAAAGTATCGTAATACTACGTCATAGAAAACATTTAAAATCATCAATATCATCAGCAGGCTACATAGGTTTCCTACCGTATCAATGACTTTTCTTAATAGATTAATTAAAGTATTCATTTTGTCTCCACACATACCTAGCAATGGCGGCTAGGTATGTGTGTGATGGTTAAAGGTTAATTATTTCGAATCAAAGTTATCGAGGTAAGCGCGGTCTGAAAAGTTAGTCCAGGCACGTACTTGTTTCTGATAAGTGGAAATTGAATCTAAAATCTCTTTTGTTTTAGGATCTTTCTCTGCTGCTTCTAGCAAAAGTTCATCATTTGCGAGCTTGATTGCTGTCATAACAGGTTTTGGAAACGATCTAATTTTTACATGAGGGTAATCTTCTTGAATAGTAGCCAAATTTTTACCACTTTCATGCATCGACTGAATGTACATATCATAAGCGGCCAGTTTCATTGCTGCTGTTAGAATTTTTTGCAAGTCTTCAGGTAATGAATTATAAGCTTCTGGATTAACCATAAACTGCAGTTCTGTCGCAGGTTCATGCCAACCAGTATAATAATACGGCGCTATTTTATGAAAACCCATTCTAAGATCAAGCGATGGGCCAACCCATTCTAATGCGTCAATAGTATTTCTTTCTAGCGCCGTATAGAGTTCGGCAGAAGGAATATTGGTCGGTTTAGCCCCTAGCTTAGCAAGTACTTCACCAGCAAATCCAGGAATGCGCATTTTTAAGCCCTTAAGATCTTCAACAGTATTGATTTCTTTACGGAACCAACCCCCCATTTGATTACCGGTATTACCGCCCGGAAATGACATGATGCCGTGTTTGTCATATACCGACTTCATTAATTCCATGCCGCCACCATGGTAAAACCAAGCATATTGCTCAGGTGCCGTCATACCAAAAGGAAGTGTAGTGAAAAACATCGTATTAAAATCTTTCCCTTTCCAGTAATAAGAAGCCGAATGTCCCATTTGATATTGACCATTTTTAACAAAATCGAAAATACCAAAGGCTGACTTGTGTCTGTTTGAAGAATCAATACGAATGGTTAATCGCCCATTTGACATTTCGTCAACTAAACGAGCCATATTTTTTGAGGCGTCACCAAATATAGGAAAATTAGGCCCCCAAGTTTCCGCTAATTTCCATCGGTATTTTTTGTTATCGTCAGCATCAGCATTTGCAAATCCAGAGAATGCAACTGATGCAATCAATATTGCTTTTAGTATTGAGGTTTTTAACATGTTCACCTTTCCACCTATTAGTTTATTTTAAACAACCCATTGTTGCGTAAGTAATCAATTTTCACATAATACCCCGTAAGTAAGTATTAGACTTCTTTACTAGGTATTAGTACCTAAATATTTATCTATGATAGAAAGTTAGTGCTAATTTTGCGATGATTAAATTTTTTATATTGATATTAAGAAAGGCTGTTGACATGAGAATTCCATTACGGATGTTTTATCTTGCCATAATTCAGGTTATTTTAACCTCTTTTATTATCTATTATTTCGTTTCTAGTCAATATCGTGAATTGTCCGATCTTAATGTTAAAACGCTGGAAACTTTCCTTATTACCCAAAAAGAACAAGAATTAAAAAACTATATTGCCATTGCACTTTCATCGGTCGATCATATGGCTGAGTTATCAGAAGATAAAAAAGACATGGCTAAAGTTGCGGTAGCCAACATCTTTAAAAATATGCTGTACAACGGAGATGATGGCTATTTTTTTATTTATGATGATAAAGCCATCGCTATTGTTCATCCTAAACAGCCAGATAGAGTTGGGGAAAGTTGGTGGGATTTAGAAGGTGAAAATGGCGATAAAATCATTCAAGTTTTATTGGCGAATGCTCATGCTGGTGGAGGATTTTATCGCTATAACTGGCTTAAACCGTCAGGAAAAGTGAAAGCGCCCAAATTGGGCTATTCTATTTACATTGATAAATGGCAATGGATGTTAGGCACTGGAGTCTATTTAGATGATGTCTACTCACAACTCAACAACTTACATAAAGAGATTGATTTACATATTAATTATACCAAAAAAATTATTTTGATTGTGGCGCTTTCGTCCATATTTTTTATATTTTTATTTGGCCTTGCTGTTAATCTAAGTCATAAAAAAAGAGCTGAAGCAAAAATTAGTGAATTAGGTCAACGGATCATTGATGTGCAAGAAGAAGAAAACCGGTATATTTCAAGAGAGTTACATGATGGTATTATTCAAACCTTAATTTCAATTAAATATTCGCTCGAAGCCACTACTTTTTTTCTTCGAAAAAACAAACAAGAAAAGCCGGTATCACTTAAACAGGCGGAAGATAACCTAGGCTTTGCTATTCACGAAGTGCGAAGAATATCTCATCATATGCATCCCCAAATATTAGACGAACTAGGTTTGTCAGCCGCCATTGAAAACCTCAGTCGTGATTTCGCTAAACAAACAAACATTGAGATAAAAGTCAGCAAACCATTATTAAAAAAACTGCTACCTGATTTTATTAATACAACGCTTTATCGCGTGGTGCAAGAGTCACTCACCAATATTAAAAAACATGCTGGCGCTAACTGCATATTAATTGACATTTCAATACAACAAACTTGGCTAACCTTGAGTATAAAAGATGATGGTGTAGGCTTTGACGTAAACGCGATAACGAAACAAAAGCACTCAGGTATTGGCTTAAGAAACTTGGCTGAACGTGTTGAATATCAGCTGGGTACATTTCATATAAGCTCATCCCAAACCGGCACTGAAATAACAGTTAAAATCCCAACTAAAAGTTTTGCAAATTATTTTAATCACTTAAATCGAGCAGTAAAAAAAAATGATACATGATAATAAACAACAAGAAAAAATATCAGTTTTATTAGTCGATGATCACCCTATGGTTCAAGGGGGATTGTCTGCTTGTCTGGCTTATTACGATGATATCGAAGTAATAGGCGTAGCTCATGATGGTAAAGATGCACTGAATAAAGCTAACGAGCTCAAACCCAATGTTATCTTGATGGATGTCAGTATGCCAATAATGAATGGTATTGATGCAACAGAGATTATTACCGAGCAACTGCCCGATACTAAAGTGTTAATTTTTACTATGCATAATAGTTCTGAGTTTGTTCACAGCGCGATTCAAGCCGGCGCTGCAGGTTACATATTAAAAGACACTTCATCAGAGGAAGTTTATTTTGCAATAAAGGCGGTCACCAAAGGTAATAGCCACTTTAGTCGTTCGATTGCAAAAATGTTACAAGAAAGTCCATTGAAAATAGAAAACGATAAATTAACCACACGTGAGCAAGTTATTCTCTCATTTGTTGCACAAGGCTTTTCCAGTAAAGATATCGCTAAAAAGCTCGACATAAGCTTTCGTACTGTTGAAGCTCATCGTCGCAATATAAAGGCTAAACTCAATATAGAATCACTAGCTGACCTTGTTCGCTTTGCTATTAACCATGGCTTAATTAATAAAGAAGGAGAATGAGAAGAGTATTCAGAAGATAGCGCATAATAGGTTGTAAAAGAGAAAATATAAGCTAAAAAACACTGTATTGTTAATTGTCATCTGTAGAATTAATGCTGATGTTCATTAGCTTGCCCCCTAAGATACCAGGCTATAATTACCTGTCACAAAAAAGTTAATACTTTACGGTAGTAACCCTATCGATATAAAAGTTAGCTTTTTAAGCTCTAAATAAAGCAGAAAAATCCATGTTAATGCCGTAAAAACGGCCGTCAAATCGCGCAACGGCCGTGATGCTGTTATTGGGTAAAGTGCTGAGCATGAAAACGTAAGTGCTCTTCAATAAATGATGAGATAAAGTAATAACTGTGATCATAACCTTCATGGATAGTTAACGCTAATGGATAACCATTAACTTTAGCTGCCGCTACTAATGTTTCAGGCTTTAACTGCTCAACCAGAAAGTTATCCGCACCGCCTTGAGTCACTTTAGCTGGAATAAACGCTGTGGCTTTGCGCATTAATTCACTGGCATCATGATTGCGCCAATCAGCTTTGTCTTTACCTAGATAAGTGGTAAAAGCTTTTTTGCCCCAAGGCGCTTGCACTGGATTACAAATGGGGCTAAATGCCGACATTGAGCTGTAGCGCTCAGGATTTAACATCGCAATAGTTAATGCACCGTGTCCGCCCATCGAATGACCACTAATAGCGCGTTGATCTGACACTTCAAATGTAGCTTCAATTATCGCTGGCAACTCATTAACCACATAATCGTACATCTGATAATGACGATTCCAAGGTGCTTGAGTGGCATTGACATAAAAGCCTGCGCCTTGACCCAAATCATAACCTTCATCATCGGCAACATCATCGCCGCGTGGACTAGTATCTGGAGCAACAATAGCTATACCTAATTCAGCAGCTATACGCTGTGCACCGGCTTTTTGCATAAAGTTTTCATCAGTGCATGTTAAGCCTGAAAGCCAATACAATACGGGTACTTTTTCGCCGTTTGATACTTGCGGCGGCAGGTAAATAGCAAAGCGCATAGTACAATTCAATATTTTGGATTGATGGCTATATTGTTTCTGCCAGCCACCAAAATTTTTGTTTACACTTACGTTTTCTATTAAATGCTCAATTGTCATGGTACACCTCACCATATTACCCCCTTTTGTGCTTACAGCTTATGCTGTAAAAAAGGGGGAAAAAATTATATTAAGTTAGCTTGCAATTTATTTTTAAGATAAGTCACAGCGATTAAAATCAAGCTTACTTATCAAAGTGAATAACACTGCGAATACTTTCGCCTTTGTGCATCAATTCAAACGCATCATTAATATCTTCAAGTGCCATAGTATGAGTAATAAAATCACTTAATTTGAATTCACCTTGTAAGTAACGTTCCACGTAATCTGGTAATTCAGTACGTCCCTTAACACCACCAAACGCTGAACCACGCCATACTCGCCCAGTCACCAGTTGGAACGGACGGGTTTTTATCTCTTGCCCTGCACCGGCAACACCAATAACGACTGACTCACCCCAACCTTTATGACAACACTCTAAAGCAGAGCGCATTAAGTCGACGTTACCCACACATTCAAACGAGTAATCAACACCACCATCAGTTAATTCAACAATCACGTCTTGAATCGGCTTATCGTAATCTTTCGGATTAATACAATCAGTAGCACCAAGTTTTCTGGCTAACTCAAACTTACTTTCGTTAATGTCAATCGCAATAATACGGCTCGCTTTCGCCATAGTTGAGCCAATAACTGCCGATAAACCAATACCACCAAGACCAAAGATAGCAACGCTTGCGCCCTCTTCAACTTTCGCCGTATTCATCACCGCGCCCATACCCGTAGTAACGCCACAACCTAATAGGCAAACTTCTTCTAACGGTGCATTTTTATTCACTTTTGCTAAAGAAATCTCAGGTAATACCGTGTATTCAGAGAACGTAGAGCAGCCCATATAATGAAAAATGGGTTGGCCGTCTTTATAAAAACGTGTAGTGCCATCAGGCATTAGCCCTTGACCTTGAGTTTCACGAATTTTTTGACAAAGGTTAGTTTTCCCCGATAAACAAAATTTACATTCGCCACATTCTGGTGTGTATAAAGGAATAACATGATCACCCACTTCTACGCTAGTGACACCTTCACCAATTTGTTCAACAATACCACCACCTTCGTGGCCTAAAATAACGGGAAATATACCTTCTGGGTCTTCTCCTGAAAGGGTGAATGCATCGGTATGACATACGCCTGAGGCGATAACTTTTACTAGCACTTCGCCTTTACGTGGTAACATCACATCGACTTCTTCGATGGATAATGGTTGCTTAGGTCCCCAAGCAATAGCCGCTTTTGATTTAATAAACTTGTCTGACATATTTATGCTCACCTTCAATTGATAGATATTTCTACTTTTACTATTAACTGTAGTTTAATACATTCTTTTAGGCATGATAATACCACTAGATTACAATTCACTTTTACCAAGTGGTAACAATAACCACAGTAATCTGGTATTACTAAAGGCTATTATAATTATTTCCTAAAAAATGATAATATAATAATTTATAAAAGTATTTGTACATATAGGTAACAATTATGCAGTGGGAAGGGATTAGCGAATTTGTATATGTCGCCGAAAATGAGAGCTTCACACTGGCCTCAAAAAAAATGGCCATATCAACAGCGCAAGTAAGCCGTCAAATAAGTGCGTTAGAAAAGCGCCTAAATATAAAGTTATTTTACCGCACTACCCGCAAAGTCTCTTTAACAGAAGAAGGACGGGTTTTTTATCAGCACTGTCGTAGCGTACTTGATGGCTTAGACGCGGCAGAGCGTGCAATCACCAATCTGCAATCAAAACCTCAAGGTAAAATTAAACTCACCGCGCCAGTTACCTATGGTGAAAAACAAATATTGCCACTAGTGAATAATTTTGTAAGGCGCTATAGCGATGTTGAAGTATCAGCTTACTTAAGTAACCGACAAATTGACTTAGCCGAAGATGGTTATGATTTAGCCATTCGTCTTGGCAAATTAAGTGATTCATCGATGATGGCAAAAAAATTAGGTAAACGAACCAACTATGTTTGTGCCTCGCCACGTTATCTCGACAGTCATGGCATACCCCACTCTATATCAGAGCTAAGTAAACACAACTGTTTATTGGGCACAGCAGATTATTGGCACTTTAGAGAATTAAATAAAGAAAAAAGTGTCCGCGTCAAAGGTCGATTACGCTATAACAGTGGTCATAGCTTAACCGATGCCGCACTCAAAGGTTTAGGCATAGTGCAATTACCCGATTATTATGTGCAACAACATCTACAAAGTGGTGAACTGATCTCTTTATTAGATAATTATCGTGCTCTTGATGAGGGCATATGGGCAGTCTACCCACAAAATCGACATTTATCTCCCAGAATAAGGCTACTGGTGGACTACTTGGCTGAGCAGTTAGTGTAATCAGTTGAGTTTTAACCGCTGGTTAATGATATCCCTTCGCTATAAATAGCCAAACATAAGTCCTAGCGATTAAATAGCGCTGTCATTACAAAAAGCAACCGATGTAATAACGGCTGACTAAGTTCGCTGATATTTATTTGGTGACTTTGTTAGATTACTTTCTTAAATGACTGCAATTTTTCATTGCTCTTAGAAAACCTGTGGGCAAGCATTCTTTGCAATAAAGCAGCACATATTGATACTTACTGGGATGGATGGCTTGGCTTAATAATGACGGCCTCACAGTCACCTTACAGATTAGGCTGGATTACGTCGGCACTTTTTAAGTTCAGTACTTATAGCTACTTTTTTATATGTTGTGCAGTTGTATTTTATTCACAACACTAACATTTCATATTCCTACTGCAGTACTAGAGTATAAAGTGCAACAGGTATTTATCATATATGCCTTTGCCCGTATATTTAAGAAATAAAATATACACTCTGTCATAGGTGTATTTTACTTAAATCTATGTTTTTAGTATTTGAAGTCTCATTTTACACTCAGTGAATACAGTTTGCACACATGCAAGATTAAGTGCGACATAAATATTTTAAATTAAAGTTTAAAATTTATATGTCAATCCTAAATAGAAAATATTAACATCATTAACATCAAGCGCATAACGCTTAATGCCAGCATTAACTCCCCACACCTCATCTATTTTATAAGTGCCTTCAATGCCATAATACATATCAATACCGTCGTTATGATGATCAATGTGTTGATTTTCATAGACACTAACAACATCGCTATCCCAAATTAACACCCCAAATAGAACAGAGACATTATATTGCTCACTTTGTAAAAAATGATAGTGACCATTAAGTCCGATTCCTTTAACTAAAACAGGCACAATTTTAGCAACACTTTGGTGATACTCACTCACGATAAGTGTATCGCCCATTATTGCTAAAGACCCTTTACCCATATCAACATAGCTCAGTGTTACACTCCAATCCGTGGTGATATTAGTCCCTATACCTATAGACCAGCTTGTTGCTTTGTTATCAATTTGAGTAATAACCCCAACAGGAACGTGCTTAAAAACCCCTGAATCTTTTGCTTTCGCTTGACCAAGTTCAGCTTTAATGAAAGTGTCAAGCTTTGGTGCTTGAGCAGCATAGCTACTCAAACTTATACTCAAGCTAAGCAGCACCCATAAATTTAAGCATTGCATTAATATTTTACCTATTAATGCTTTAGACGTCACTAAAGTGCTTTTTCGTCGAATAAATAGCACGACACTTCCTAGCAGTAAACTGATTTGCCCAAAACTACCGCCACTCGATTTATTGGTAATAATAATGGTTTCATAAGCATTAACTGTGACCGCAACTTGCCCTTGACTTTCACCGCCATTATTATCACTAATGTGATAGGTAACGGTATCAACACCGTCAAAACCAGCACGTGGTGTATAAGCCAGCATGTTATTGCTTATAATTATACTACCCTGCTCTGCACTAACACTTATTAAAGTTAATTCATCGTTATCAACATCAGTGTCGTTCGCTAGTACATCAATAGTTATGGCTGTTCTATCATCCGTAGTGGCACTATCATCTACAGTAACAGGCGCTGTATTTTCAATAACGTTGACAGCTACATCACCAAAGCCTACACCATTGTTACTGTCACTCACACCATAAACAATGGTCGCTAAACCAAAGAAATTAGCGCCTGGTTGATAGTATAATTTTTGGTCTACAATCGTCACATTACCAAAATCAACATTTGCACTGGTAATACTCAAGCTGTCTCCATCGCTATCTATATCATTAGCAAGCACATCAATTGTCACTGATTTATTTTCTGTTGTCACAACCTGCTCTGATATAATTTCTGGTAAGGTATTATTGTTGTTAAAAACAGCAACACCACTAGGGTCAACGATGCGATTATTGGCAACACCATCGTCATCATTTAAGCCACCATCTTCTAGTGTTAACTGTACACACCAATGGCCAGCGGTCAACCCAAGGGTCCAGCTATCATCATTTGGCGCAGGACAGTATCCAATTTCTCCAGCGGCTGATGAATAGTAATTATTAGTATCTACAGCAAACTCAACCCAAACCTTATCTGACGTTAATTTACGATAAATGGCATTTTCAGGAATAGGTAAGCGTTGCGGTAATACCAGGCTAATACTTTGCCCTGCAACAGGTAACCCACTTAAGATAAAGTCAAAAATACCACCAACATTTGTCGCTTCATTATCATTGATAACTTCATCTACACTCAGTAGTAATGCACCAGACTGATTACTCGCCGTATTAATGCCTCGACGTAAACAAGTACTTGGCTCAGTCTCAATAAGGTATAACTCATGCTGACTTATTTCTGAAGTTTGTATATTACAACGACTATTATTGTTATCTAAGTAATCAGCAATACCGTCATCATCTGCATCACCATAGCCTTCAGCATTATCAGGAATTAAGTCACCATCGCTATCAATATCAGTCAATGTCGGTAATGCCTCAACAATATCAAGGTAGACAAATACTGTAGTGCTTAATGGCAACTCATTATTATCGGTGACGTTAAGTGACAATTTTTGCTGTCCTATTGCTACATTTTTGGGGTCAAAGGTAAAGCTTGTATCCTCTGTATCACTGTCAACTAATACACCACTAACACTCATCCAAGCGTAACTATGGTTATCATCATTATTAGCATCGAATATTTCACTGCTAATAACCACTTCCCCTAAAGTTTTATCAATTAGTGTCCGTTGTTCATTATCTTGAGAAACCGTAATACTTGCTTGTGGCGTAAGATTACCTTCAGTAATAGTTAAGGTGAATACTGACTTCGCACCTAAATTAACGTTATCATCAAGAGTAATAACAACGGCTTCATCAGCTTCAATTACCCCATCACTAAAGGTATCAAATTCGATGTAGCCCAATAAACCAGCATCAATGATAAGCTCACCTAATACTAAGTCATGGTCATTGCTATCCGCATCACCACTTACAGAGTAAGGAATGATGACAGGATAAGTCGGTGACTCACCATTTAAGTGAACAGCTACTTTATAATGAGAACCCTCAGTACCTTTGCTGTCTAAAGCAATATTAACTAATGGCTGAACAGTAACACGCTGCGTAACAAGTCGCTTAAAGCCATCACTGTCTTGCGCTTGCCAATAGACCAAATTATTACCCGGGACAAAGCGTGTAATGCCATCAACAAGAAAAACAGGTACTGAACCACCTTCGCTGTTAATGGCCGTAGCAACACCTAAGTCAACCTTAGTAAATAAAGCCGTCGCATTAATATCAATGTCCTGAGGTAGGGTAATAACAGGCAGTAAGACATCAATATGGTTATCAAAAATAAGTGTTATGTTAGCTTTACTCTTATCGATATCCTTTGCGGCATTACCATCACTAATAGCATACTGTAATTTAATCTCACCTTCGAAAACACCTTGTATCTGAAAAATTAACTCTCCTACTTCGATGCTCGCATTACCAATAGCGCTACTAGCATCAATGATGCTCAAAAAATCGCCATCAACATCGCTGTCATTATTTAACACATCAAGTATATAACGTCCGCTTTCACTATAGGTAAGAACAATGGTGTCATCTTTAGCGACAGGTGCATCATTAACAGGGTTAATAGTTAACTCAACAGTTACTGGCGCAGAATCAGTTTCTGCATCCATTGCTTTATAAGTGAAGTTATCAGTGCCATTGAAGTTTGTATTAGCTATATAAATCCATATACTATCAGTCGATTGAACTAAAGATCCGTGCACTGGATCGGTCAAAATAACGTAGGTTAATTCATCTTCATCAAAGTCCTCGGCAGATAATATGATGGTTAAATCGCTATCTTCTTCAAGTGATAGGGTCTGTGCATCTGCGACTGGAGCTTCATTGGTATTAGTCACCGTAATAGTAAAGGCAAGCAAACTTCCTACGGCATTGGCACTATCAGTCACACTAATCACAATATCTGCATAATCTGCAGCATCTGTTCTCGAAGGAGTACCCGTTAATGCACCTGTCGAGGTACTAAACCTTGCCCAGCTAGGTTTATTACTAATGCTAAAGCTTTGAGTATCACCTGCATCAACATCACTCACTGTTGGAATAAAGCTATAAGCAGCATCTTCCGCTACGGTGGTGGCTGGCGTACCAGAAATTATCGGTGCATCATTAGTATTTGACACTGTGATAGTAAATGCCGCTAAGCTTACCGTTGCATTCGCAGCATCGGTCACACTAATGACAATACCTGAGGTTATACCTATATCGGCTTGAACCGGTGTCCCAGTTAAGGCGCCGGTGGTCGTACTAAACGCTGTCCAGCTAGGTTTATTGGTAATGCTAAAGGTTTGAGTGTCACCGGTATCAACATCAGAAACCGTTGGAATAAAGCTATAAGTCGCATTTTCAGCTACGGTTGTGGCTGGCGTACCAGATATTATAGGGGTATCGTTAGTATTTGCTACCGTGATAGTAAATGCGCTTAAACTAACCCTTGCATTCGCAGCATCAGTCACACTGATGACAATACCACTAGTTATACCCACATCGGTATTCCTTGGTGTACCCGTTAAGCCACCTGTTGAAGTACTAAATATTGCCCAGCTAGGTTTATTGGTAATGCTAAAGCTTTGGGTATCACCGGTATCAACATCAGAAACTGTTGGGGTAAAGCTATAAGTGGCATCTTCAGCTACCGTTGTGGCTGGCGTACCAGAAATTATCGGGGCGTCATTAGTGTTTGTTACCGTCAAACTAAAGGCCGCTAAGCTTACCGTTACATTCGCAGCATCTTTGACACTGATAATAATACCTGAGGTGGTACCTATATGGGCTTGAACCGGTGTCCCAGTTAAGGCGCCGGTGGTCGTATTAAACACTGACCATGTGGGTTGATTGGTAATGCTAAAGGTCTGGGTATCACCGCTATCAACATCAGAAACTGTTGGGGTAAAGCTATAAGTGGCATCTTCAGCTACCGTTGTGGCTGGCGTACCTGTTATTACCGGTGCATCGTTGGTGTTTGATACCGTCAGACTAAAGGCTGCTAGGCTGTCTGATGCATTAGCAGCATCGGTAACACTAATGACAATACCAGCAGTTGTACCCACATCCGCATTAGTGGGTGTACCCGTTAAGCTACCTGTTGAAGTACTAAAGGTTGCCCAGCTAGGTTTGATATTAATACTAAAGGTTTGTACATCACTGCTATTTGTATCTGTTACCGTTGGCGTAAAAGTATACACTAAATCCTCTATTGCAGTATTGCTCGGCGAACCACTGATGACTGGTGCAAAATTTGTTATCTCTGTGATCGTCGGTATATCGATAATTTCTATCAACTGTGTTGTTTGATTATAGAGGCCCACTAAAAAGTCATTCGTATTACCGAGCGTAACTGGGGCAGCTAATGCCCAACTGCCTTCATTAACAGATACAGACGCCAACGCCGTATTATTATCAGCAACACCATCGTTGTTATTATCGGTGTAAAGGTAGATTACCATGCCGTTGGTGGGACTAGTGCCAGAGATATTGAAACTGCTGCCTTGCACTTGTGTATTAGCTGCTGGAACTAACACAGATATAGAGGGATTGTTGTTATACTCAAGCGTTAGCTGGTTAGACGAAGGGTTTTTAACGCTATTTTCTACCAGATCATCAACGCTATTAGCGGGTAAATCTACCGTCACGTTGCCGTTACTTGAGGGAATAAGATCCACCTGATAGCTTTTACCTGAACCACTAAAGTTAACTAAGGTGGCATTATTAACAACTAAGTCATCTACTGTAAAGTTGATGACCTCGCGGCTAAAATTAATATTAACAAGTATAGGGTTACTGGCTGTTGGATTGCCAGCGGTGCTTGTAAGCAATGCCGTTAACGATTGAACTTCCAATGTAGCCGTTGCAGCAACACTGGTTGTAATAATACTATTAACAGAGGCACTAACATCGCTAGTGACACTATTGTATACTCCATCTACCGCACCAGCTGGTACTTGAAGATCAACAGTAAAGGTACAGGATGCTCCAGAGTCTAAATTTCCTCCTGCAAAATTTAAAAATGTTGTACCTGTGATACTTGACCCGACGCCACAAGGGTCTGTAAGCGGATTGTTCGCCTGCAATGAGTTAATCACTGAAGTCATTGAATCAGTAAATCCAATAGATGTAGCATCAGCAGAGGTGTTAGTAAGCGTATAAGTCAGCGAAACGTTACTACCAGCTAACACAACATCAGGACTAAAAGACTTAGTTAAATGCAAGGCACTGATTACAAGGGTATCGGAGGCTGCAGCGCTGTTAACTGCTTGCCCAGCGGTACTTCCTGCTACTACTGAGCTGTTTAGCGTAATAATATCAGGAGCTGCATTATTGGGTACTAACAATGTAACAGAAAAAGTACATTGGTTAGCACTTGATAAAGAGCCGTTAGAAAATGTGAGTATTGAACTGCCACTAATAGTCGAGCCAACACCACAGACGTCACCAGAAGGTATTGATACTGCAGTCAATCCACTCAAACCAGCATCCAAATCAACAGTAAAAGCAAGGTTGGAAACATCTGCGGAAGCACTTTCACTGTAATCAAGCGTAAACTCTAAGGTCACTTGCCCCCCTGGCGCTATTTGTTCTTCAACAATTGCCAACGACAATTTAGCGGCACTAATAACCGATAAAGTGTCCTGAGCTTGATTACCATAAACAGTTTCACCATTAACAATGCCAGCAATAGTTGAAGTAGTGATAGAATGTATACCAAAAGAAATGTCTGCAGGTAAGCTAAGCACAAGATCAAAGGTACAGCTGCCCCCAGCACTTATTACACCACCAGAAAAGCTGAATAGATACGGCTCAGAACTAGTTTGGGGTGCTGAGAAGGTGCTGCCATTGCCACAGGTATCTGCATTAGGTAATGTATCAGGCACCATACCAGCCACTATAGAACCTATAAGCATAGTAAAGTTTAAATCAGAAGCGCTGTTCGTGGTATCGGTGTTTGTAACAACATAACGCAAGGTCACGTTTTCACCACTTTTAACAGGGGTGCTGAGAAAAGACATACTAACTTGTGGTGCCTTTTTAATTGCCAGTATATTAGCCACGGCGGCTTTAGTAGTGGCCGAACCTAAAACTAAACTAATGACACTTGTGGTGTTAGTGTAATTCCCGGCAGCGGCACTTGCAGGTATTAATACGCTGATCTTAAATGTACACGAAGCTTCTGCCGACAAATTAGCACCCGTAACGGTAATCGGGCTTGGACCTGAGCTGCGGCCGTTGCTGCCTAAAATTGGGCTTGGTATTGTTAGGCTAGAACCAGCACCACAAAAACCGTCAGCCGGCAGTGCTGTAGCTGTTAGTCCACTTAATGTCGCATCAAGATCATTGGTAAAACTGATGTTTTCAGCGGCATTAACCCTATCAAAATTATTAATAGTATAGATAAGGTCAACCGTTGCACCGGGGACACTAGTATTTGGAAAGGTCATAAACATAAATGAACTAGCCACTGTTAGTTCAGCGCTAGCCTGACCACTGGGATTACTACCAAACCGTGATAAATCATTACTTTTAGTCTGATAAACGCCAGCAGAAGGCGCTGTTACATCTACTGAAACAGTACAGGTTGCACCGGCACTAACAGCTGCACGTTCGCTGGCTAATGTGGAAGAGCTAGGCTCTACAACCACCGTTGCTGAGCAGCTATCAGTAATATTAGGCTGCTGAGAAAAAATTAGTCCAGTTGGCAAGCTATGGCTAAACGCTAAAAAACTAATATCCGAGCCATTAGCACTATTATCTATGGTATAAGTTAAAGTACTAATCGCGCCTGGAGCAATTGTAGCCGGTGAAAAATCCATACTAAGACCGGGACGATTATTATCGACTGTTAATATCGCTGAGCTCGTACCCGCACTGCCAGCGCTAGTGCTTAGTGCGCCAGTGATGTTATTATGATCACCTCCAGAGCTACTAGTAACATCAACTTGAAAACTACAGCTTGCACCCGCGTTTAAACGGTAATCACTAAAGGAGATCGCACTACTCCCTGGTGTGGAAGAGTAGCTACCGTTAAGACAAGTATTGAGTGCAAAAGCCGGTGAGGCGATGGTCATACCGGCAGGGAGTGTATCGGAAAAGTTAAGTTCACTAACACCGGTTGCCTGCGCCGAGTTGTCAATGGTATAGGTCATAGTTGAGACACTACCAGGACCTATCGCTGTCGGGGAAAAGCTCACACTAAATATTGGCGTGCTCAAGGGCACGGCATGGCTTAAAAAGTTCCACATTAGGCAACCCGCAAGTGCCAAAGCTTGGAAGAGGCTGGGTATAAAAGACATTTTTTTATTCATTTAATGATACTCTTTTTGTTATTTTTAAGCGAAGCACAACAAAACAAGCCCTGCGTTTGACTTTTACTTAGCGCCTGCAAACACACAGCAACATAATACAAAGAGAATTAAACATTTTTTAACAAAAGATAAAGTGCAAGCAACTGTTATCTTATTTTTTACTTTGCTCTAATTGCTCGACACGGTGCTGCAAATTTTCTATTGCTTTTTGTTGTTCTTGCACCAGTTTGGTGAGTACCGCAACAAAATCCATTGCCGCTAGACTTTGCCGGCCATTAGTGGCAACTATTTTAGGTACATCTTCGGCAATAAAACCCGCATAACTTTCCGTTGGCTCAATTTTGTAGGTAAAAGTAACAGGCTTAAGCGCTTTAATCGTATTAAGTGCAACCTCGGCACTAATATCAGTGATATTATTTTTTAATTTACGGCTTGATGCATTGGTCCATACCCCGCCTGTTGTCAAGCGTGCACTGTTGGCAAACTCAAGTACATTTACTGAGGGGTCAACACTTGAAACACCAACACCGATTGTGCCGTTAGTGTTGACCGTAAATAGAGATGAACCGGCAGTTGTTTGAATATCAAATAAGCCATTAAGCACTTGTCCATCGTCAATATTAATACCGACAGCGCCTAAAGGGCTGACTAAAAATGCATGGTTATTGGCATTGCTGGGGTGTGCAATATCTAACAGACCATCTGGTGTGCTTGTTTGAACACCGATGTTACCGTTAGTGTTGACCGTAAACTGAGATAAACCACCAGTTGTTTGAATGTCAAATAAGCCATTAGGCGCAAACCCATTGTCAATATTAACACCCACATCACCTAAAGGGCTGACTAAAAATGCATGGTTATTGGCATTGCTAGGGTGTGCAATATCTAACAGACCATCTGGTGTGCTGGTTTGAAAACCGATGTCACCATCAGCTGCAATATAAAGACTGTTAGAAGGTGCATTCGGTAAGATTCTAAAGGGTAAAGTCGAGCCATTAGTAAAGTCACGAATGAAAAAGCCTGCTTCATTGCCGCCAAGATCCCAAGATTGTGCCGCCCAACCACCACTAGTATCCTGATCTAAGCGAATAGTTGGCGTGTTATTACCAAGCACATGCAGATTAACTAGTGGCGCTGCTGTGCCTAATCCAAAATTACCACTGCTAGCGACATATATGCTGTTTGCTGGTGCACCAGCTAAAATAGTAAATGGTATTAAGCCGCTATCAATATCGTCAATACTGAATTTATTGAGGCCACCGTTGGCGGAGTCGTTAACAGTGATTTGCCAATCATTAGTCGGAAATGAACTCGAAGAACTGGTATCTAAAAACTTTATCCGGAGATTATTTTCTTTGAGCCTTAGGGTGTCAAAACCAAAACTTTCGTTATTGACGCAATCAAATCCAGTACAAATACTACCAGTAACAACTAAATCGTCCAGTATTTGTTGATCAGCTAGTACTGAAAAACTACTCAATCCGGCAATACTGATGAGTGCGATAACGGGCGCTTTCACTAATCTAATTTTTATATTTTTCATATTATACCTCTTGATTAGTAAATTTATTATTCAACTGAATGGGTCTGAGTAGCAAAGTTTTTAATTTCACCTGATTCAATATAAAAATGGCCACTTTGTTTAATCGCTTTATGTAACTGCTTACGTTCATTCTCACCTCGGCCATTATTCAAAGGTTGATGAGTTGCCATAACCAACTGCTCGGAAAGTGCAGCTGTTAACTGATAGGTATACAAACCATCTGTTAATGCACCAAAAGCGGATAATTCAATGCTGGGAAGCTCAATATCACCCGATTCACTGAAAGAAAAACCATTAGGGCCTACTATGGTTAACGTAGAGGCAAAGACGTTTTTGGGGTTAGTAAAACTGATATAAGTACCACTAAAGTTTTCATTAGCAATTCGATTAGTTGCATTCTCTGTGTTTGTATTTTCAACCTGATTAGTTGCCATCACTAAAGGTGAATTAAGCAGTAAACTTATAACTGACAATAGAAAAATGTGTTTGCTATTCATATTGGTGACCTTTCAGGTTATTTTATTATTTATACACAAACGTTCTCATTGCATGAAAACACTACTTCTGTAAATTGCATATATTGAATTAATAATATAAGATTATATAAATCAGAAAAAGCAGAAACTACAGTATTCTGATAATAGACATTTTTTTTATTTTTTCAACTATAAGTTTTATTTTTAACCACATATTAATTTTTGCAACTAATAATTAACTAAATTAACTATTTAATAACAAGGTTTCTTATGTTTTATAAATGTATGCTTTATTGCTCAATGTTATTTATGCTTATTTCTTGTGGGAATGACGAAAAAGCGTTGTCCTTACCCCCTGCTGTCGATTTAAATACTGAAACTATTGCTAATAACCTAGCTGATTCTGATCTTGGTGGAACTAACAATGATACTAATGAAAACGATGGATTAACTGACAATGATCTAGATGATTCTGACATCGGCAGAACCAATACCAATGAAGATGCTGAATTACCTGACAATGATATAGATGACTCTGATCCAGTTGGTTAATTTCGTGTGATGTTCTAGGCAAGGCACTTAGTTAGGCTAAGCGCTATGTGCAGAGGTGGTAATTCATAATGTTGACTAATGACCTATTCAACTATTTAAGGCAACACATAAGACAGTCAAACTCAATTAATCCATTCGTCTTGGGTATTAATTTTATCGAGTGCAATATCAGACTTGCTCTTAAAAATTACTTTTATTTGAGAACAAATAATTTTTTGACTAAAGATAAATAGTTTTGCCACTCAATCTGCGCGATTATCATCGATATGAAACTTGTTATCTTAGGTATAATGTTTGGGTTTATACTATTAATTTTTGCAGTATTGAATAGCTTTTCATCAGGCGCTTTTGAAGGTATGTAGATTTTATTAAGTGATGCCTCACTAGGTTTAGTGGATTATTTAACCATCATTTCAAGGCACTTGGGCCTTAAAGTAGACTCTATTTTATCCGAGTAAAACACTTTTAGCCTGTCTATTTTCCTATTAAAAAAACAAACCTATTACCCGTTAAGAGTTAAAATTGTATTGGTTTTTCAACCATGAGCGACAAGCCAACAATCTATTTTATAAAATTAATTGTGCTAAAAATGTATGTTGGGAAATAAACCTATCACTTGCTTAATAACTTCAGTTTTTTGACTTTTCGCTAGGTACACGGCAAATATTTCACGATGATAAACCGGCGCACTTTCAATAACAAACAACTTATTTGCTTCAAGATGTTCAAACGTCATTTGCCGAGGTAAGTGTGCACCTCCCCCCGCTTGTAAAATATAATTTAAGGCGATGCGAGGCTGACTCATAAAATGTTTTGCGGGAGGAGCATGCTGAAATTCACGCATATGCTGGGTATTTACCGACTCACCATAATCCACCATAATATAATTATCGACATGCATGCCTTCAATGTGATCGGGATCTGTGGTTACTAGGTGCAGTGGCACTGTGGCTACTTTCTCAGTGACTAAATCTTCGATAAATGGTGGTTCAAATAAAAACGCCAGATCTACCACTCGGCCAATAACATTTTTTCTTAACTCCATTGGCGAATAGGTACTAGTAAATAAACTAACACTGTCTAAATTACGATGAATTTTTTGCAACCAAACTTGTAAAACAATATCCCAGATAGAATTTAACGAACCGATGGCAAGTTGCTGCGCATCATGCACGGCTACACCGACATCGTGCTTGGTTTTTTGCCACATAAAAAGAATTTCATTGGCATGTTTTATGAGTCGAAGACCTTCAGTCGTTAACTTTAAATGTTTATGGCTACGATCAAAAAGCAAAACACCCAGATCATCTTCTAATAACTTTATACGCGCACTGACCGCAGACTGAGTAATAAAAAGATTTTCCGAGGCTATTCTAAAATGTAATGTTCGGCTTACTTCCAAAAATGTGGTTAATAATTCAAATTTCATAAAACCCTCTTTAATCAAATATTTTGATTAAACTGGTCAAAATATTGCGTTTTATTATTTTAGGAGCTGACTATACACTCTAGTTCAATATTTACATCACTTTAAATAATAAAAGTGAAATGAACCGGTAGCCCTTATGAAAGTAGCAATATTATCAAGGAATAAAAATCTTTATTCTACCAGACGTTTAAAAGAAGCAGGCGAAGCAATGGGACATGAGGTGGATATTATTGATACTTTGCATTGCTATATGGATATAACCAGTAGCCATTCAGCTGTACGTTATCATGGTAAAGAATTACCTAAGTATGATGCTATTATACCTCGTATCGGTGCTTCTATTACCTTTTACGGCACTGCGGTTGCGCGACAATTTGAGATGATGGGCACTTTTAATATCAATGAATCTGTGGCTATTAGTCGTTCTCGCGATAAATTGCGTTCATTACAGCTATTATCACGTAAAGGCATTGGCTTACCGCGTACCGGCTTTGCCAGTAAACCTGATAATGCCAAAGATTTAATTAAAAATGTTGGTGGCGCACCTGTTGTTATCAAATTATTAGAAGGCACGCAAGGTATCGGGGTTGTTTTAGCTGATACTGCAAAAGCTGCTGAGTCAATTATTGAAGCCTTTATGGGTTTAAAAGCTAACATCTTAGTACAAGAATTTGTCAAAGAAGCCGGTGGTGCTGACATTCGTTGTTTAGTTATCGGTGGCAAAGTGGTTGCCGCCATGAAACGTCAAGGTGCAGAAGGTGAATTTCGTTCTAACTTACATCGCGGTGGTAGTGCTGAAGTGGTGAAGTTATCAAAAGAAGAACGAGAAACAGCAATTAAAGCGGCAAAAGCCATGGGTTTAAATATGTGTGGAGTAGATTTACTGCGCTCCAAAAATGGCCCTATGGTGATGGAAGTAAACTCATCTCCAGGCTTAGAAGGCATAGAAACCGCAACAGGTAAAAACATTGCCGGTATGATTTTTGAATTTTTAGAAAAAAATGCCAAACCAAACAGCAATAAAACTCGTGGTAAAGGATAACGGTAATGATGGATCCATTAAAAATAGGTGAATTTGTGATATTACCTGGCGAACAACGCAAGATAGACTTGCCTGTAGCCAAGTTATATACAGATGCGGACGTTTCTTTACCTGTACATATTATTCGTTCAAAAAAGCCTGGGCCTACTATTTTTGTTAGTGCTGCGGTGCATGGTGATGAGTTAAATGGCATTGAAATTATTCGGCGATTAATCAGCGAAAATAAATTTAAAATTACCAAAGGAACAGTGATAGCAGTTCCTATGGTGAACGTTTATGGCGTAGTGAACCAAAGTCGCTACATGCCTGACCGAAGAGATCTTAATCGCTGCTTTCCTGGCTCAGCGAAAGGTTCGCTGGCTGGGCGCGTAGCCTATATTTTTCTTAATGAAATTGTTAAACATTGTGATTACGGCATTGATCTTCACACAGGGGCAATTCACCGTTCAAATTTACCACAAATTAGAGCAGATCTATCTTGTGCGGAAACCAAAGAACTTGCGCAGGTATTTGGCGTTCCTGTGGTATTAAATTCAAATATTATTGATGGTTCATTAAGAGACGCGGCGGTAAAGCATAAAACTAAAGTATTGCTTTATGAAGCAGGAGAAGCGCTACGTTTTGATGAGTTTTCAATTCGCGCCGGCATGAGAGGCATTACTAACGTATTAAAACATTTAGGCATGCGTAAAGCTTCACCAAGCCGCAAAAAAATCATCGCACCCTTTGTGGCTAATAGCAGTCAATGGTTACGGGCTAACGCCAGTGGCATAGTTAATCATCGCGTACGTTTAGGTGAACAAATAAAGAAAGGTGATGTATTGGCAGAAATTGGCAGCCCGTATGGCGAAATTATTGATGTGGTTAAAGCGAGTAGATCTGGCATATTAATTGGTCAGCAAAATATTCCTTTAGTACAAGAAGGTGAAGCTATGTTTCATATTGCCTACTTTGAAGAAGATGACAAACATATATTTGAGCAAATAGAGAGTGCTCAAGACAACCTATTACCAGAGAACAGCGTTTAAAATAGGGTAACCTGATATGACCACAAAACAAAAAATAATTATCGGTAGTTTGGAAACGATTACGCTCCCTGACTTAGCGATAACAGATATACAAGTACGCGTTGATACAGGCGCTAAAACCTCTTCTCTACATGTTGATAACATTAAAAAATTTAAAAAAAATGGTAAGGTGATGGTGCGCTTTGACCTGCACCCTGATGTCTATAATCTTGAGAATATGGTTTCTTGTGAAGCCCCTATTCATGACATTAGAAGAGTTAAATCTTCAAATGGTACCGCAGAGCAACGCTATGTTATATCAACACTGGTAAAATTAGGTAGTGAACTTTGGCCGATTGAAATAACCTTAACTGACCGCTCAGATATGAGTTACTTAATGTTATTTGGTCGCGAGGCAATTGGTGAAAGGTTTCTTATAGACCCATCAAAAGCCTTTGTAAATTCATAATATACAATTTATTAAGGTTTTAGGATGACTATTGAACAGACTATAGAACAAGCGAAAGTGATACTTTCTCATATTGTTATCACGATATCAGAGCAACCTATCACGATAGGCGATATTCTTTTTATACCCATCATAATTTTTATGGGTATATTGTTAACCAAATGGCTAATTAAGTTAATCAGTAGTCGTTTAACAACAAAAAAAACTGACCCTAATATAATTCACTTAGTGGAACGAATTTTATATGTCATTGCGATAACCATTATTATGATCAGCATATTAGACTTTATGAATGTGCCGATTGCTGCTTTTGCTTTTTTGTCTGGCGCCATTGCTATCGGCTTTGGTTTTGGCGCACAAAATATTATTAATAATTTTATTAGTGGCTGGATCTTAATGTGGGAGCGCCCTATTCGTATTGGCGATTTTTTAGAAATTGAAGACTCCAAAGGCCTAGTGGAAGAAATTAACACCCGGTCAACCCGTATAAAGCGAGTAGACGGTGTACACTTATTAATACCTAACAGCAAGTTACTTGAAAACACTGTCGTTAACTGGACCTTAGTAGACCAGTTTGTCAGATGTTCGGTTAAAGTTGGTGTCGCCTATGGTTCGCCAGCCAAAAAAGTTGCGGGCTTGATTATGCAAGCAACCACAGAACAGGCTGAGGCGCTAGCAGAGCCTAAACCCTTAGTCACCTTTGACGACTTTGGTGATAATGCCTTAATGTTTGAAGTCACTTTTTGGGTCAACTCAAGAGTGGAAAGTGGTTTAAGAATTGCAAAAAGCAACGTAAGGTTTCGATTGGAAGAATTATTTGAACAAGAAAATATTGTGGTGGCATATCCACAACGAGACATACACCTTGATGGCTCATTAAAGATAATTAACAGCTAACACAACAATACTACTTTGATGAATATTGTCGCTCAACAACCGACTATTGTAATTAATAATACGGTTACCTTAGTGTATTTAACGAGCAAAAGTGGACAATAACTTAATGAAATTCAGGGCTTAATTAAATTAATTTCATTAGTGTTTAATAGCTAATTATCGTTGTTAACTTTTAGCGTTAATTAACCCTCAACGACCTTATGATTAATTTTCTGTAATTGTAGCAAAGTACCTTCTATGCCCAATTTATTAAAACTGGTATTTATTTCTGCTTGTTTTGTTTGCAATAAACTTATTCCTTCAACTTCAATATCAAAGAAAAGCCAGCCCTGTGTCGTTGACTGTAATAATTTAACCACGGCTTTATTGGTTTTAGTCCTGCCAACAATGGTGATATCAACCATCGCCATTTTACCACTTTTAGAGATTGTACTTTCGCCGATATTAATCACTTCATTATCATATTTATTTAATAAATTACTATAAGTGTTGATGAGCTGTAACGATAACTCAACTATAAATGGCTCTATGAGTTCTTCAGGGACCTTAATCAAATTTTTATTCAATATTTTATAAGTAAAGTATCGGGTATCGACTTCGGGCAATAAATACTGGTTTAACACCTCTCTAATATTAGCCTTGGTTAAGGTCTCAGTTTGCTTTAATTTAATTAGCGATCCTTCAACCTGACTAAATATCTGCCTGACCTTAGCTTTAGCATCGTCAGGGGAGGCAAAAACAGTCGCTGTTATTAAAAGTGCTATGGTGAAAATAACAATACTGATTAAATTAATGTTGTTAGTACATTTACTTGTCATTTCATTTCATTACTCAATAAATAGTATATAACTACGATTATAGCCATTCATATCAAGCTAGCAAGCGCATTAATTTATGCAAACTAATCAAATAAATTAATTAAACTCTTCGCGGTAACAAAAATATTAACCACTCTTTCTTTTGAAGGTTAAGGTTAAGGTTAACAATTAAAAAAAACATAAAACTAGCTTTTACTTTCTATAATGCATTAATAATTATTCATTTAAATCTACTATTGATGAACTTTAAATTTACTTTACCCGTATTTATATTTTCATAATATTTACCTGACTCAATAGTTGTTTAAAAAAAACACAGTTTAGGTTGTTAATAACTTTAACGTCTTAGGTTATAGTGGCAATGTTCTGGTAATCCAATTATTTATATATTATCTTAATGCACAGTTAGCCTTGTTATTGTTCTCGTCACCCTGAAATTTTTCAGTGTTATGCTTTAACGTTAACTAATCTCGCTTAAGTGATCATTTTTAGCAAATATTTAAATTAACATCAATAAAGATTGTTGAGCTATATGTATTAATTTTTAGCACCAAGGATAGGTCGTTATATTTATCTTAGGTATTTAAAACAACACATCGAGATACAATTAATGAAAAATAGCGCGATAGAAGTGACGCATGCTGATATAAAAAGACAAAAATTAATTGCTGCAAGTCGATTTCACGGTATACATTGGTTAATATTAATACTTTCAACCATATTAACTATTGGGGCATGGTACATTGCTTCAGTGCAGGTTAATAAAAAAGTAGCTGAACGTTTTGAGCGTGAGTCTTTGCACGTTATAGAACTTGTTAAAGAAAGAATGCAACTATATGAGCACGCCCTATGGGGCGCTGTCGCTCATGTTGATGCTAGCGAAGGTAATATTACTGACCAGCAATGGGAAAACTACAGTAATAGCCTGCGAATAGACCAAGCCTACCCTGGCATCAATGGCATAGGCTTAATTTATAATGTTAAGTTTGACCAACGTAATAACTTTGTTCTACAGCAGCAAAAAAGCCGACCAAATTTTAGCATTCACCCCTTATATGCCGATCAAGAACTTTGGCCAATTACCTTTATTGAGCCGCACTTAACAAATAAACAGGCTTTGGGCTTAAATATAGCTTTTGAAAAAAATAGATACATGGGTGTCAAAAAAGCCAGAGATACAGGTTTAGCACAATTAACCGGACCAATTACCCTAGTACAAGACGCAAAACAAACGCCTGGGTTTCTTTTTTATGCCCCTTTCTATAAAAAAGGTCTACCACACAATTCAGTAAGTACTCGCCAAGCGTCGATAAAAGGCGTGGCCTATGCACCTTTTATTATGTCTAAACTTATTTCTGGCACTTTAGCTGTTGAACAACGCCATGTTTCATTGGATATTAGCGACGATGGTAAGTCATTGTATAATGATATAAATAATACCGACAGTATTGAAATAGACGCTAATCCACTCTTTATTAAGCATATCGATGTTAATTTCTATGGCCGAGAATGGAAGTTTATTGTTAGTTCAAATTTATTCTTTCGTGAGGCTTCAGGTTCGAATCAACCCTATTTCATATTAGCGGGCGGTATTGTCATTGATCTTTTGATACTTGCCTTGTTTATTGTACTTTCAAGAGCAAACAAGCAAGCATTAACCTATGCTGATGATATTACTCGAGAACTAAAAATTGGTACTCAACGTCTGATTCGTTCAAACCAAGATCTTGAACAATTTGCTTATGTAGCTTCCCACGATTTGAAATCACCTTTAAATGCCATAAAAAAATTAGCCAGCTGGATCACTGAGGATTGTGAAAGCCTATTACCTGAGGGCTCCAAAAAACATTTAAAATTGCTTAATAGCCGCAGTGACAGAATGAATAGGTTACTAGACGATTTACTCGACTACTCGCGTATTGGCCGACATGAATATAGACCTCAAGAACTTGATTTAGCAATTATAGCTAACGAGATTTTTAGTCTATTAGATCACCCAACAAGCTTTAATTTGTCCGTAGAAAAGCAGACCTTACTTTTACCTAGAACACCACTAGAAATTATACTACGAAATCTCCTTTCAAATGCCGTAAAACACCACGATAAACCCACGGGTCAAATTAACGTATTATATAAAAAAATCAACAATATGCACCATATTATTGTACAAGATGACGGCCCGGGTATTCCACGCGAATTATTTGAAAAGGCGTTAGAGATGTTTCAAACTTTACGACCCAGAGATAAAGTTGAAGGCAGTGGTATGGGCTTGTCATTATCAAAGAAAACAATCGAATATTACGGTGGCAGTTTAACGATTGACTCCGATGGTATTAGAGGCACCGCCATAGTGATTTTATGGCCCATTACAACAAAAATATAACAACGCAATACTGGCATTAAACCAGATAAACGGATAACGGATAAAATGACTGAACAACAAAAAGAAGTAAGGCTGTTATTAAGTGAAGATCATGATGTTGATGCTATATCTATAACGCGTGCCTTTAACGAATTGTGCTTAGGTAACACCATTTTAGAGCAACTTGGCCTACACAACTTAGCGTTACTGCGCAGCGGCGCTGTACCCTCTCCTTATATTATATAGCTTGATTTACAAATGCCGCGTTTAAATGGCTCAGAGTTTTAGAAAAAATTTGTCAAGACCCACAATGAGACGATAGTATTATTTTTTTCACCACAGCTAAATCAGATAAAGATATTTCCGCCAGCTACCAAAAAAATATTGTGGGCTACTTTATCAAAGATCAAGTGATAGACGGTTTTTTATAAATCGTAAAGGTCAAAGGCTATGGGTAAATAGTTTTTTTCCCAGGAAGTTAAACAAATCAGCAGTACTTTTACCGTGATGATCACGAGAAGGATAAAATTTGAATATTTTGATTGTTGACGACGACGTTGTTGATCGCGAACACCTTATAAGAACATTAAATAAAGCTAATAGCGACTGTCATATTGTTGAAACTGAGTCAGTAGATGAAGGCTTAGCAGCCTTTAAAGCTGAAAAATTTGATGTGGTTTTATTAGATTACCGCATGCCTAAACGTGACGGCATTGAATTATTACTAGAGTTACGTGGCGCTTTAGTAGATCACTCTGTTGCCATTATTATGCTGAGTAATTCTGAAGAGTCAGATTTAGCGCTAGAATGCATAAAAAATGGTGCTCAAGATTTTTTACTTAAATCAGAGGTAACTTCATCAAGGTTACGACGTGCAATACTACAATCTCAAGCACGTTTTGAATTAGAGAGAAAACTTTATAAAAGTTACCAAGAAGCGAGAGAGCTAGCAGAACATGACTCATTAACTGGCTTAACTAATCGTTACTCATTTGAAGAGGCATTACGTTTAAACATTACACAACAACCTCGTGATGACGCTAAATTAGCTTTAATATTATTCGACCTTGATAATTTCAAATTCATTAACGATAGCCATGGTCATGATATTGGCGATCTATTGTTAAAACAAGTATCCAATAGAATTTACAAGTGCACGCGTGAAAATGAATTATTTTCACGCGTAGGTGGTGACGAATTTTCTATAATATTAAACCACTTAAAATCTATAGACAATGTAACTAGGGTAAGCCAACGGATATTGAATTGTTTTGATGAGCCATTTAATATTTCAGGTATAGAAATAAAAATGGCCGCAAGTATTGGTATTGCCATATTCCCTGACAATAGCGTCAGCGCCAATGAATTACTTAAATATGCCGATATTGCCATGTATCGCGCGAAAAAATTAGGTCGAAATCAAATATGCTATTTTGAAACAGAAATGCAAAATCAGTTTTTAGAACAATACAAAATTGAAGCTAATTTAGTAGGTGCTTTAGACCGCGATGAATTTATATTACATTACCAACCTATAGTTGACACAGCAACATCAAAAATCACCGGCTTTGAAGCATTAATACGCTGGAACTTTCAAAACACCTTACACTTTCCAGATAGTTTTATACCTATCGCTGAGTCTTCTCGTGCCATTATTAATATTGGTCGCTGGGTGATAGCTAAAGCCATATATCAAATATCAATATGGAATTTACGCAACAACAAAGCATTATCCATCGCCATTAATTTATCAAGCGTACAATTGGCTGATAAAACACTGATCAATTTCATCAAAAGTATAATAGAAAAATATCAGGTACCACCAGCACTGATAGAATTTGAACTAACTGAAACTGCTTTACTTGAAACCAGTAGTCAAGCGATTGCGGTTATCGAGTCAATTAGCCAGTTAGGTTGCCATATTGCATTAGATGATTTTGGCACTGGGTTTTCGTCAGTATCACATTTACAAAATTTTCCCATTAATACCGTTAAAATTGATAAATCGTTAATGCTTGCCTCCAATGAGCCAAAAACAAGGGCCTTAATAGATGGCCTTACCGCTATGCTGCATTCTTTAGGGTTAAATATTGTCGCAGAGGGTATTGAAAATGAAGATAATTTACGGTTATGCCAACAACTTAATATTCAGCGCACACAAGGCTACTTTTTTTCTAAACCGCTAAGTACTCGATGTATTGAGAAAAAATATCTCTAATGCCATTGACTGCCCTACTCACGGTTACCTTTTATTTAAGCGCTTTGAGTCCAAGATTTAGTTTGCAATTACGTGCCCAAAAACTTAATCTGATTCCAAGCTGTAGGTAGGTTAAGTTACTGATTTTATTTTGCGATAAGTCTGCTCAATCAGCGTTCTTATTACTCCTTTACCTAAATAATTTTAAAAGGAAATTATGATAAATCATCTTTTAAATACCTCAGGCATTGTTATTACGCTTTTAGTACTTTGTATACAAGCAAGGGCCGAGTCTTTTCTAGTGCAAGATCAACAAGGATTGCCACTTAAAAATGCAGTATTGGAGTTCTCTGTAACCAACGCTGCTTCTGCACCCGTGTTACCACCAAATACTTTGGTTATGGATCAGGTTGATAAACTCTTTAAACCCGAGGTGTTAGTTATCCATCAAGGTGACTATGTTAATTTTCCCAACAGTGACAACATCAGGCATCATGTTTACTCGTTTTCATCGGTAAAACCTTTTGAATTAAAACTTTACTCAGGCAAACCTAAAGCACCATTACAGTTTGATGTTGCCGGTGTAGCTGTATTAGGCTGCAACATACACGACTCTATGATTGGTTATATTTATATTGCTAGCTCAACACAGGTATTAATGACTAACGAGCAAGGCATAGCAACATTAGCAGATATGGTTGAATACGATAGCGTTAATGTGTGGCATGCCAGTTCGGTGACTCGCTTAACAAATATGAGTTATGATGATTTGTCTAAAAGCAAAAATAATAATGGCGTATTGGTGATTAATTTAATTGTTGATGCGCCTGAACCACGAAATACCTTTCAAAGTATATTCAAAAAAAATGGCCAGTAAACTTACTCTACGTCAACAAATCACTTTTCTAGGTGTGTCACTGGTTGTTTTAACGGTGGCCAGTTTATTAGCTGTGTCTATGTGGAAAACCATATCGTCACATAACCTACAAATAAATCAACGTATTAAAAGTGCTGAAAACGTATTAATAGAATATTTAAAAGCCAAAGAAGAATTGCTGCTTACGGCGTCAAAAGTACTGACGGCAGACTTCGGTTTTAAGCAAGCGGTTGCCTCACGTGATCAGGCCACTATTGCTAGCGTGTTACAAAACCATGGTTCTCGAATTAATGCGAGTTTAATGGTGTTAAGTGATTTAAATGGTGAAATTATTTCTTCAAGTAATAACCAACTTACCTTTGACTCGACCTTAAGCCAAAGCTTAATGGCCATAAAACAAAACTTAAATAAAACTCAGTTAATGCTGCTTGGTGATAGTTTATACCAACTCATTATATTGCCGGTTGAAGCCCCCAGAACCATTGCCTACTCTGTCATAGGTTTTCAAATAGATCAGGCATTCGTTGATGAGTTAAAAAGACTAATGACCGTTGAAGTTAGCTTTATTTATAACGATGCACTGATTATATCGACTTTGCAAAATATCGATGCTAGCCATAAAGAACATTTTAAAAAAACTGATAACTCTTGGTTACTCTTTGAAAGAAAGCTTTATGAGAACAAGCTAATAACATTTACTGATTCGCAATACGATAAATACGTTGCACAATTGTCTGTAAATTTATCTCCAAGCTATATAGAGCTTGATAAATTAGTCGCTATTACACTGTTAATTTCGTTTTTTATCATTGGTATTACTGCCATTGTTTGTAGTTTTATTGCCAGAAGTCTCACTAAACCTCTGCACCAACTCACGCAATTAAGCCATGACTTTGCTCGTGGTAAATATAAGCATAACACTGTGATTTCAGACGGTGGTGTAGAAGTGCTCCGTGTTTACAACAGCTTTATTCAAATGGGTAAAAAAATTGAACAACGTGAAATTAAAATTAATTATCAGGCAAAGCATGACGCGTTAACCGATGTTTATAATCGCGCAACTTTTCTTGAACTGCTGGCAGAAAAAATCACCTTGCATGATCATAACACTGACGGTTCATTATTGCTGATGGCAATAAACGTACGCAACTTTAAACGCATAAACGATAGTTTAGGCACTGGTGACATTACCCTTAGGTCCATTGTCCAAAGGATTAAAGCCATTTATCCAGAACAAACATTAATGGTAGGACGATTTTCAGGCACTGAATTTGGGGTGCTTATTAACCTAAAAAATAACGAAAGTTATGAGGATATTATTGAACATTTTTTACCGCCTTTAAGAGCACCGTTAAAAGTTAATAAACTTTGGTTGAATTTAAATTATTGTGTTGGCACTTGCCTTTTCCCAGAGCAAAGTAGCAATGCAAAAGCATTAGTGCGAAGAACGACTATTGCTTTGGAAGCTGCAAAAACAGAAAATTCAACGCTAAGAGCTTACCAAAGTGGTGAAGATGAGGCTTATTTAGAAAGGTTAAGTTTACTTGAAGAACTCAGAGAAACATTAGCACGTGATGATGGCGGGTTGTTCATGGTTTATCAACCCAAGCTCAATTTAGAAAACGGAAAAATAGAAAAAGTAGAGTCATTAATTCGTTGGATAAAACCGAATAAACAATTTGTCTCTCCTGAGTTATTTATTGATTTAGCTGAGCAATCAGGGCTTATTATTAAATTAACCCACTGGGTCATTGATACGGTATTTAGGCAGCAACAAGAGTGGCGAGCTAAAAACCTTAAGCTTAAGGTTGCCATTAATATATCAGCGCAGGACATTATCAACACTGATTTCATTGACTTTATTTTTGAAAAAATTTCACAATACCATGTCGATCCTAAACTTGTTACCTTAGAAATAACTGAACGAGATATTATGACTAATGAAGATTTAGTGATTAATCGTCTCACACAGTTAAAGCAGACCGGTATACAAATTTCTGTTGATGACTATGGTATTGGGCAATCATCTTTAGGTAAATTGAAGCAATTACCTATTGATGAGCTAAAAATAGATAAAGCCTTTATCCTTGAATTAGACACCTCAGAAAAAGACCAATACATTGTTCAATCTACCATAGAGTTGAGCCACCAATTAGGTTTTAGTGTGGTTGCTGAAGGTGTAGAAAATAAAGCGTCTCTAGATATGCTCAAAGCGATGAAATGTAACCATGCACAAGGTTACTTTATTTCACGTCCAATTAAATCAGCTGAATTACTAATATGGTTAAATGCCTATGAATAAAATACCCCCCTTACTTTATGGCTGTTTTCTTGCTCTTTACTCTGCCAACTGCTCAGCAGAAGGTAAAATATTAGCCACGCCAGGGGTGTCCCAAATTGAAGGTTCTGGCGGCGGTGGCATTGTTCCTTGGGCGCAGTTAGCCGGCTATGCGACCGAAGAAAGTATCTCGGTCAGTGCGGCATGTAGTCGAGTTACTGTTAAAGACTTTTCTTTAGATAGTTGTGCTGTGCAGGCAAATTTATATGACAAAATAGAATTGTCGTATGCTAAACAAAGCTTTGAAGTAACCCCGCTTAAACTGAACTTAAAGCAAAACATTATTGGAGCAAAAATTAATTTATTTGGCGATTTAGTCTATTCCACTATGCCGCAAGTGAGTTTAGGTATTCAATCAAAAAGATTAAAAACGAGTGATGTTGCATTTTCATTAGGTGCAAAAAAAGATACTGGTACTGATGTTTACATCGCCGCAAGTAAACTGCACCTAGGCTTTATTAACGGTTACAACTGGTTATGGAACGTTACCGCCAGACATACTAAAAGCAATCAACTAGGCTTGCTAGGTTTTGGTGGTGCTCATGAAAAGAAAAAAATTCAATTAGAAGTTTCAAGCGCTATTTTACTTAACCGACACTTAGCCCTTGGCGTCGAATTTAGGCAAAAATCTGATAACTTAAATTTGGGTGAAGACCACTGGAAAGATATTTTCATTGCCTGGTTTCCCAATAAACATCTTAGCGTGACATTGGCCTATGTTGACTTAGGTAGTATTGCCGCCATTGACAAACAAACCGGTTGGTATTTATCAACTATGTGGTATTTATAATGAAAACTGGAATAACGAGTATGAAAAAATCAATAATATTACTGCTACTAATGAGTTGCTTCGCTTGCTCTTCGCCTAGCGGTAATATTGAGAGCCATGTTGAGAGCCACATTGATAGTAATAGCCAAGCACAGACCGAACCTACCCTTTATCAAAAAATGGGTGAGAAACCAGCACTTGATAACATCATTGATCATTTAATTAATATTATTGGTCAAGATGATGTGGTGTTTGCTCATTTTGCTCAAAGTAATGTCACCCGTTTTCAAGACCAACTCACCGTGTTTTTATGCCATTTAGCTGACGGTCCTTGTCAATACAAAGGTGATAGTATGGAAGATATTCATCAAGGCATGTATATCAATAAAAACGAATTTAATCATTTTGTTGAGCTTTTTATTGAGGCTATGGATGCTGCAGATATTAGCTACCCAATCCAAAACCTATTATTAGCGCAACTTGCGCCACTAAGAAAAACCATCATTAACATGTAACAATTTGCTATCAGTGCACTGTCAGTAAACTTGGGACTCAGGATGGTAGCAGACAAGCTAATTAAAAAAATAGTGTTGGTAAATGCTCCTGTACACCGGTTTAAACCAGTAACTTGAGTGTTTGTGATGACTTTATATGCTCAGTTAACCCAGTGGCTAAATTACTTATCGCTTTTGTCACTGTTATTGCTCGTGGATGAAAGTGGAAAAGGGCTTGTTGCCGTGCCAGCATATAAACTTATGTGTGGAAAAGGTATTTCAATTCCTTGCTGATCAAAGGTGTTTTTAATCTCTATATACATGCTATTTCTCAAGGTTAGAAAATTCTCTCGTATCGTCCACACTGAAAACTGAATATCAATAGAAGAGCTACCAAAACCAGTGATGATAAAAACGGGCGCTGGTTCTTCTAAACAAATTAAATTTTTCGCCGCAATATCCATCAATATATTGCGTACTTTTTCAATGTCTTCTTTATACGCAATACCAATGTTTAAATCAGCGCGCCTAATCGGGTATTTGGTCAGTGTGGTGACCGCACTTTTTATCATACTTTCATTGGGAATACGGACAAACAAGTTATCAAATGTACGTAGTTTAACTGAGAGTAAATCAATCGATATAACTTCGCCGGTAATGTCATTGACACGGATAACATCCGTAATAGAAAAGGGCCGTTCAATCATCAAAAATAAGCCGCTAATTAAGTTTGATGCTGATGTTTGAGAAGCAAACCCTAAGGCAACAGTAAAAATACCCGCAGCGCCAAGTAAAATACTAAGATCAATACCGACATTATCTAAGGCTGAAATGGTCACTAAAATTAAAATACCGTAAAAAATAGTTCTTTTAAGGAATAACTGTCCATGAGCTGTCATTTTATGCTGACATACTTTAACAATAGCACTGCTGATTAAGCGCGCGATGATAAAACCAATAATAAACAATAAAGTAGCCTGAATAAAAGCAAATAAATGTGAGGCTTTGAGTAGGTCGATAAACGCTATGATGTCTTTCACAAAATCTCTCTTTTTTAAGCAAACAAACTACTAATACTTCGTATGAGTATACTTTGTTCGATTGCGATTCTTGGGCCACTAATTAACATCGGCGATAAAGCTTCAACTGGCGCCTGCTTATCAAGATGCAGTTCAACATTATCACTATCACCATCTCGATGCACCGAAATGCCTGTGGTCCAAAGTTGATGTTCTTCATCGGCATATAAATGCAATAAGGTCACTGGCACATTAATTCGCTCTATGGTTAACGCCTTGTTATGGTTATTAATCACAGTAATTGGAGTTATTGCGCGATGTGGCCGTTTGTCTATATTATTAAGCTGAATACGCGCCTCAGTATATTTTGCATAACATATCTGCCCTTCTCTTGTCGATGGACCAAACCAAGAGTCAGACGGTCGCCAAAAGGGTAAATCAAGTAAACATTCACCTTTAGGTAATAATTGAGCCAAGAACCAAATAGGCGTGCTAACGTATAACCGTGATTTTTCACCCGCAAGTAAAGTTAAGGGTGTATCTGGGCGCGCCACTACCGCTCGGTCTGCCAGTAAAGGTAATACCCGTATGTTTTGAGAGGTACTTTGTTGTAAATACCGGCCGAATTTTGCTTCACCAATAGCGTAATTTTCATCACCATTGCCAACAACCATTAGCTCGTTATTATCAGTATCTGTTTCTAGATTCCAACTGTTCCATTCATTGTCTAAGCGTTTAAGAATGATGGCTCTCTCACCCAGTCGCCAGCAGCGTTGTTGTTGAAGGTCAAAAGTAAACTCGCCCCACCATGCATTATTCAGCATTTTTATTTTCTCTGTTTTATTTGACTGTTAGCTAATATCAACGTACCTAATAGCTTGTGCAACTGTATAAATTTAGCTTACTTTTCAATTAAAAATATTTTTCTATATTGATAGATTATGCTATCTTAATTCACTTGTGTATAGAAAAACCCCGCATATAGACTGGCGTTTACTGTGGTTAATCATTAACCACCTCAAGGAAGGTATAATGACAACACTACACATTGTTTTATCTGATTTGGAAGTCACTCATGCCATTTTCTCTAAGATAACCCTACTGCAAAATAAATTTTCAGCGAATGTAGTTTGGTATTTACACCATCATCAGCGTTTTTTTGATCGCCGTTATTTTTCAAATGAACTCGCCGCTATGTCAGGTAACTTACAAGCAAATCATCAAAAAAAAGTTGACCAAATTGAATTAAAAATTAAGCAGCACTTCCCAAAGAGCAAGGTGCATATCTGTAAAGAAAAATACTGGTCAAAGCAAGTAGATAACGAGGCTAACACACTAGACCCTATCGTTATTATTCGCTCAAAATCTGGCTTTACCTCGGCTGACAATCAATATGTTAGTAACAATCAGCATACGGTATTTATATTAAACCAAGAAAAATGGCTATCTGATGGTAAAGCCATCGGGGCAATTGACCCATTTCATGAAGATGACAGTGATAACAAATCTGATCGTAACGTTTATCACTTTATGCGCCAGTGGTGTACACCCGCAGAGCAAACAGAGCCCTTTTTATTACACGTTATTCACATTCCACCTTTGGCGATTGAATACGAAAAAAAAATTGAGGCATTGCACAAAGAACAAATATATTATTTCGCTAAACAAGTAAAATGCGCAAAAAAATTGTTAACCTTTGTTCGTGGTACACCTGAGCATGCGTTGCTCACTTACGTTGACGATAATAAAATAGACTTAATCGTACTCGGCTGTAGAAAGCACAGCTTATTTGACAAGTGGCTCAATGGCTCAACAATTTCAGCACTTATTAGCCATCAAAATAGTGATATGGTTTTAATCAATACTCCTTAGCTAGTTTTGACTGATGAATAAACATTATCGTTATTTATCAGTCAAATGTTGTTATATCTTAACTAAGCAATATAAAAAATAAATCCCCAAATCCCCACAATAATGTTCCCGTAATGAGTAATGAAACCTCAAGAATACCCAGTTGTAATCTAACAGCTTGTAATATTTTTTCGGTTTTTTCTTTAAAGTCATCCTCAATGCTTTGAATTTCGCTGGCTATATTTTCGCTTGATACTTTTAATTTATATAATTTTCTTTTAGCGCGAACCATTACTATGCGATGATGAAAATTAAGTCGGCTAAGTAATAATCGTTCTTGTATGATGCCTCCCAACCCAGACCAAATACCCAGTACAACAATTAAACAACCACTGCGAGAAAGCCATTCTAAACCCGCAAATTGTATTATCGATAAATACACTCCCAGCATGGCTGTTAATATCGCTAATAACCAACTGATGAATGGATGACGTTTAGAAATGCTGACAGGTGTTATTAATCCTGTTGATGTTAGCCGGGTGGATACTGTTGAATCTGTTGACATAAACACCTTCTTTTTAATTTAATTGCCGGTACTAATTTTTGTCTTTGTCTTTGTCTTTGTCTTTGTCTTTAGTGAATGAAAACTGCTTTTTATAGTTGATGTTAGCACTTATTTCATCGCCACTAATCGCTTCAAACGATATATTTGGCGATAGCTTGTATTCAATATTCCACCCCGCCTGAACGCTACTGTCAGAGTCAATACTGGTGCCGTACCCTACATTTAAACGCTCATTAATTTTCGCGGCAATATCAACACGGGTGCTATTACCGTTATTACCACTTTTACTGGTAAAAGCCACACCTTTGAGGCCCAGTTGCTCACCAATTTTTTGCACTAATTTGTTGGCACTCTCTACCCCTAAACTGATGGCGGCACTGGTCAGTGCATTGCCCTCTTGTTGTGATAAGGAATCTAATTTTCGGCCAGTGATCAGTAATGACAAGACATTTTCATCTGTCATTGTTGGCTCTGAGAATAACGTTAAACGAGGGTTATGTATTGTGCCATCGGCAATAATTCCCACCTTGATATCATCAACTATACGAACCGCTCGAAACTGAATACTTGGATTTTCTGCCGTACCCAGAAACAATAATTGCCCCTGTTCAATGGTTAATGTTTGCTTATAGGCTGCAAATTTACCCTCTTTTAAATCTAAGCGACCATTAAGAGTTAAAGGTTGGCCGGTAATAAGTGATGAAGATAAATTACCCTGTATTTCGCTTGATAAACCAAAACCACTGATTTTAACATTATCTCCTGCTGACAGCGTTAGCGATATATTATAGTCAAATGCTGAGTCTTTTACGGCTAGGATTTTTTCGTCAACAATAACTTGGTCTTCTGAAACACTAATAGCAGGTTTTGGCAAAGATGCTATTTTGATATCCGCTTGGTCAACAATTAAGTTACCGTCGACAGTTAAGTGCTTCTCTTGATAATTTGCCTTTAACATGGGTGAAACAATTAATTTATTATCATTATTATTGACCAAGGTAACTTGTTGTCCTTCAATCGTTAAATTTGCTTTTATCGGCATTGATAGTTTTGCTTGCCCTGCTATTGTTAATGCTCCCTGCGGGTTTTGTAATTCACCTAATAATGTAATACGGTCTTGTTGACTACTTAATTTTACTTTGCTGTTACGAATATCTAAGCCATATTCATCAATAACTAAATGTTCAATGCCAAGCGAACCCTCGCCGGTAAATAGTGGCTCACGCCAAGTACCTGCTAAAGTAAAGTTTTGCACTAGACTACCTTCGATTTTATCAATACGTTTTTGCCACTGCTTAAGCCATTCGAATTGCTGTAAATTAACTGATAAGTCACCAGAAAGGCGAGCTGAATCAACCAGCGGCCAGTCACTGTTAAACAGGGCCGTTATTTCATCTTCGCCAGATAACTGTATGTTCAAACCAGTAGATATTTTATCTTTTTGCCATTTACCCTGCAGCTTTACAAGCGCTACCGTTAATAAATGCTTTGATAACTGTGTTTCAGCTGGGCTGCTTTCATCTGGAGTGCGCAAGGTAATATCAGTTTGTGCTAAGTCAAAATCGACGGTAAGGTCAGGCTTAATTAACAACAAAATCTGACCTGTAGGTATCGAAATTTCAGCTGGCCACTCGGATAATTGTAATTGAGTGTTTATTGCCTGCCATTGCGTGGTGATTGCGATAGCATTTTGCTGCTGCTGGCTAAGTATCGTCAGTGCTTGTCCCTGTATTTGAACGTCAGATGACTGCCAGTTAAAGCTTGGTATCATTAAATTGGCCGAAACGCCTACCAATTGCTGACCTTTACCTGATAACGCTAACTGACCTGTCACCCTACCTTGAACTTCCTGCGGATATTTTGATGACTGAGCGAGTAGCCTGGACTGCCAATGTTTAACCTGTTGGAAAATCGGTGACATTGACCACTGTTCGAAAATTAAATTAGCTGACCACTGCTCTGCTTGCTTATCCGCATTGATACACAGTGTGCCGCTACCGCTAAGACATAGATTTTTTATTCGTTGATTTTCGGCACTTAATTGTAATTGCTCTGTGGTTAAAACCAGTGTTTGTTGTTGGTTTTCGGCCTTAAAATCAAGGTTACTGACTTGCCATATAGCCTTTGATAAATCACTATTGATGCTGAACGGTTTTGCCTGTTGTTGCAGTAATTGACCCTCAAAGCTTAATTTGGCGCCTGTGTTTTGAGCTAATGTAGCGCTAAGTAGCATTTTATGATCCGCGGGTAAACCAGAAATTTTCAATGACGGTTGTTCAAGGGTAAACTCATTAATATTAAGTGCGTCGGCCTTAACATCCCCCTGCCAGTCTTCGCTAAAATCTAACGCCCAATGAATATCTTTACCGTCAAAGTTTGCCAGCGCAAGTTTACCTATCTTACCTTGACTAGAGATAAGCCATTGAGACTGCTTTTGTTCTACCTGCCAACTTGCATTGACATCAGCCAACTCAAAGACATTATTTAAGGCTAACGAACTACCATTAAGCTGACCTTTTAGCGAAAAATTTTCAGTGGTCGGGTTATCAAGATTAAACTCGCCTTGTATTGCTGCCGTTAAATCACCCAATGTTAACTTGTTACTTTTAACCGTAGCAACACCTTGTTTAATGGCCAAATCAAGGCTCGCTAGCACTGGCCATGATTGCTTTATCGCCGGGGTGCTTTGGTCAATCGCCTCGGGCAGTGCTTGGTGCAAGGTTGTGGCGATTTGCGCGGCATTAAGCTCATTTTTTAATAACAAAGAGACGGCTGAACTCGAACGCCAATCTACTACATTAGCTAGCTCGGTATTAATAGATAACTGTATGTCTTTAAACTCTTGCCATCTTGCCTGTGTTTGTAATTTAGCGCTCAGCTTTGGCCAGTTGAGCTCAAAGTTTGCTTTGGTTTGTTCAATAGCAATAGCTTGACTGGCCAACTCAACTTGTTGTTTATCCGCTATTAATATGCCACGCTTTAAAAATAAGCCTTGGTTATAAAACCAATCGCTAGTCACTAGCATTTGATTAGGTGATTGCAACTGTAAAGTTAATTGTGATGAGTCAGTGATATTGCCTTTAGATTTTACACTTCCCGAAAGTTTGGCCCCCAGCACCTCAACCACTAACTGATGCGGCCACTTTTTTCGCATGTCAAGATAACCAGATACCGCTATCTTGTGGTCGTCAAATGTTAGCTTTAACCCACCAACGCTTGCTTTGCTAAGCGCGAAGGCTAATTTTTTTAATACTAGGTCGCTAACATTGTACTCTGCATTAGCTGAAGGTGTATTAGCTGAAGCTGTGTTTGCTGAAAGTATGCTTGTTGCGGGACCACTGTTTTTGGCTGGCGTTATTTTAGCGGTCATTGCCTGATAGCTAATGCCAGCCATAGTCACTTGCTTTACCTTAAGCGCAATAGGTAATGTCACTGCAGCTAGCTTGGGTAAAGCCTCAGGTGAAGATACAGTTTGTTCATCGTTAACACTCGCTACCGTTAAGTTAGTTAGAGCAATGCTATCGCACGACAGCAAACGGTCAATCAAGTGCAGCCATTGACAGTCAACCACTAACCCGGTCACCTGTACTTTGGTCCCCTCTTGTTGCCAATCAAGCTCGGCTAGCTTTAGGCGAGTATTTAATGTGCCGCTGATTTTACCTAAACGTAGCTCCTGTGTTTGAAATTGGGCAATGCGTGCAGCTAACCACTGCAAACCTGATTCTGTCGTGTACAGCCATGAGAGCATTAACAGCGCGATAACCATTAAGCCAGTGGCCACTAGGCTAAACCACTTTAATAGCGCTTTCTTTTTGAAATAACTCATAAGTCTGGCCCTATGGTGATATGAAAACGCCAGCCTTTTTTACCATCAAGTGCTTTCGCAATATCGAGTCGAATAGCGCCAATCGGTGTTACCCACCTTAGCCCAGTGCCGATTGATTTATATATTTTCCAATCCCGCCAATCATTAAAGGCATTACCTTGATCGGTAAATACCGCCCAACGAAAGTCGTCATTAAATAAGTAATCAACCTCAAGGCTTGACGATACAACATGCTTACCGCCTAGTGAGACGTTATTCTCCACAGGCGACAAACTTTGATGTTTATAACCTCTGACTGAAATATCGCCACCGGCAAAAAATCGATAGTTTGACGGCATAGAGCGATTAAAATCATCGGTATCCATCCACGTAGTGCCCAAACGTGCACGTAACAATAATCGCCAGTTATTATTGAGTGACCAAATACGTTTTATTTTTTGGTCGGTTTGTAAAAACTTTATATCGGGATCGCTAAGTTGCTCACCACTAAAACGAAATATACTTTGCCAACGCCAGCCTGCTATAGCGGAGAAGGGATCGGTAACACTGTAATAATTGAGTTGCCATGAAGGTACAATATATTGCAAACTACGATTCACGTTGGCATTTGATTCTAACAGCTCTTGTGCCATAGCAATTGACCATTGACTAGACCAATTTGCACTGATTTTATTGGCCAGCACAGACTCTAAGGTGAAAATTTTACTACGACCTATTTCCTCATTTTTAATCTGATAAATGACTAGGTTTATCCATTGACTGTTGGCTTTATCTAACGGTATTTGATATTGAAACGTTGCGTGTATATCCGCAATATCGAGCTTTACTTTATTAAAATCTATGGCGGCAATATATTGATGAGCGCTACTGTTTACTCGTCGATTTCTCCAGCTTACCCCTAATTTCCCGCCACTGTCAGTACCATAGCCTAACAACGTTTTCAGTTCATATTTGTCAGTATCCAATATTGAAAGGCTAACATCGACCGTTTTTGTCAGATGGTCAACTGACTGTTCAACCAGCACTGATTTAAAAAAACCAGAGCGATTTAAGGCCTGCTGACTGGCAATAATGTCAAGTTGACTATAAGTGTCACCAGAGCGAATGGTTGAATAACGATTAATTAAATCATGGGATAAAACTGTGCCCTCAATCGTCACCTTGTTAATGCTATAGCGAGCGCCACAGTTGAACACCCAATGCACATCGGCTTGAAAATGAGCCACATCAACATTTAACACGCTAGATGAAAAACTGGCGTTTAATAAACCTAACTCTTGTGCTTCGCGTTGCAACGAGGCTTTAAACTGGCTGTAATCACCATGGTTAATAATTTTGCCTTGGGTAAATGGATGTTTAGCAATAAGTTGAGAAATTTCCTTAATTTCATTCTCACAATTGAGCACAATATTGGTGTTGTGCCACCGCACAGGGTTCTGTAAATCAATGGTAAGTATTTTGCCTTGTTTATCGTTAGCCAAGTTTAAAACCGGTTGGTAATATCCCAATGCCTGCAAGGCACTGCGGGCTTTAGTCAAAATATAATTGTTTGATTGCGGAAAACCCAGCAGTGACAATGGAATGGTATTTTCGTTACTACTCAAATTACGTAAGATATTGGTTTTTAATGTGCTTTCAACACCCATAATATTAAGATGGGTACCGACATGAGCATCCGGCTCTGCTGATTGCACTGTAAAGGCATTTGCCAACATTAAAACAGCCATTAATGTATAGAGTGGTCGATGGCGATAAGGGGCATTCACTTGTTTCAATATTCGTCCATGGTTGATTGACTGATAAAATCAAACATCAGCTTAATAATTATGACGACTTTGTTGCAGGAGATCATTAAATAAATATTATTTACAATTAATTATCTGAATACATCGTAGTGATAAATGAATTGAGTTTAAAACTAATGCTTTAATTGAGACTTCAACTAAAGCTAAAATTAAGGGGTAAACCAAGACATTAACGTAAACTTAATTGACTGGATTTTTAACCTTATTTTAACCATGCTTTATGCAATATTTATAACGAGCAGCTTTAATTGCAAGCTTATTCATTTACCATAAACCCGATGATTGAAAAGGATAGTAGCGCTCATCAAGCTTATTTTTCAAATATTTCACCTCAAGGTTTATTCATTATTTACTGTGCTTCGTGTAATACTAATTTCATTAAGTTATTGCTCACTTGTACCAATCAAAATACACCACAGCTTCGGTGTTTTCTATCACGCACACCAGCTGTTGTTTGCCAATAAGCTCCTGCATTGTTCTACTAATTTTCATTGAAGTGCAAGGATTTAGCCATGCCGTACGATAGCTAGTAAACGTCGCATAAACATCAATCAAGTATCTTTCGACATAGATTTTGAAAGTGAGGTTGAGTTTGGCACAATAAATATGTGACCTAATTAATTTTCTGCACGCTCAACAAGATCGCAAACTTAATCAAACGGGTCACATTTACCGACTACGAATCTATCTTTAATTTCTGTTGGATAAATCCTTGGCAAAAATCAAGTTATAGCTTTATTATGCAATGAGGTTAGCTCTTGGGATATTAAATCATGGTTTGTTAACAGCATAGTTAATTGAAAGTATTGATTATTTTTGAAATTTCTTTAAGCGAGCTTATTTGCTTAACCCCTCCACGTTCAATGGCAACCGCAGGCATACCGAAAACAACACAACTTTCTTCATCCTGTGCTAATGTAAAAGCACCAACATCAAACATTTCTTTCATGCCATTAGCACCATCATCACCCATACCCGTCATGATAATACCCAAGGTTTCTTTTGCAGCTGACTGCGCTACTGAGCGAAACAACACATCTACCGAAGGCCTATGTCGGTTCACTAGAGGGCCACCTTTTATTGAAACATACAATTTTCCTGATCGATTCTCTACAATCATATGTTTGTCACCTGGCGCTATTAGCACTTTACCTGCTTCAATCATATCGCCATTTTCAGCTTCTTTGACGTAAGCTTCTGAAACAGAGTTTAATCGTGCTGAAAAAGCCGCAGTAAAAGCTTTAGGCATGTGCTGCACAATAACTATGCCAGGTGTATCTTTTTTTAGTGCAGAAATAACAAACTCAAGCGCTTGAGTGCCACCAGTAGAGGCACCTATAGCGATCAACTTGTTCGATGGTGTTGACTGCACTGGTGCAAACTTTGGTAGGATGACATCTGCTGTCTCCTTTTTTTGAACATTTATTATTGTTGGGGGCGTTTTAGGCGATATGCTTAGATTACTGATTTTAGCTTTAGCAGCTGCTCTTATCGCATCTGTAATCAACTTTTTTTGAGCACCTAGTTCCTGTTTCAGGTTTGAGGTGGGCTTGCCAACAATTTCGACCGCACCAAGACTAAGTGCTTTAATGCTAGTTTCAGAGAACTTTTGAGTCAATGTATAGCACATAACAACAGGGAAAGGATTTTCCTTCATGAGTTTTTTCAAAAATGTCAGGCCATCCATTCTAGGCATTTCAACATCGAGTATAATCACGTCAGGCCTGATATTTTCCAACTTTTTAAGGGCAAAGATTGGATCTGAAGCTGTGTCGATAACTTCCATACCTGATGTTTTATTGATAATGGTACTTAATACTTGTCGAACAATAGCTGAGTCATCGATAACAAGTACTTTAATTTTACTCATGTGGTGTAATTCCTAATTAATTCCGCTTTGTGATCTCATCGATTTTTTATGGACGTCTTCAGATTTATATTTAACCCAAACATCGCCTGTACTAACATCCATAACAATTCGTCTATGTCCTTGTTCACCCACATGTACCACCTGGATCTCGACTTCTCTCTTCATTAATAATTGCATTGCCTTTGCCGCATTTTTTTCGCCAATGAGGCCCTCACTTAAATTCAATTTTTTAGCAAACATGTTAGCACCACCAAATATTTTCGCCTGATAATGCCTATAGTCTGTTTGATGTAATTTAATCGCCATATCAAACATTTCCATCGCCTCTTCGCCGTACCTGCCATCGAGCTCCGCAGACTTCACTTCGTTTTTTGGTCTGCATGGCAATACAAAATGGCACATGCCACCAATATGTAAAACTGGATGCCAAAGACAGATAGCGATACATGACCCCAACACAGTGTGCACATGTGTACCCGGCTCAGCGAAAACAAAACCACCCGGATGAAGAAAAACTTGTCGAATACCCTGTTTCATTTTTGACCACCCTAATTTGGCATATATATAATCATAGCTATTTATTTCTTCTGGTAGACAGTTGGTGCAATGAGTTTGATAGGTAGGTCCATATATTTGAGCGACTCCGAATGACCAATGAACAACAAACCTTTAGAGCGTAACTTTGATATTAGACTTCGAATAATATTTTTTTTGGTTTGACTGTCAAAGTAAATTAAGATGTTACGTAGAAATATAACATCAAACTCACCAACTTCAGGCAAGAGTTTAGTTAAATTAATTTCTGCAAACTGGGTTTTTTCCCGTAATTTGTTATCTATCAATAAATAACCGTCATACTCACCCGTTCCCTTCAGACAATACTTTCGAAGAAAATCTTTTGGAATCGCATCAATTCGATGACACTGATATAGTCCACTCTTTGCCTTTTTGATCATACGGCTACTTATATCTGAGCCAAAAATTTCCCATTGCCCCCTAGGCCCAAAAAAATCATCCAACACCATAGCAATACTATAGGCCTCTTGACCACTTGAGCTAGCAGCACTCCATAATCGAAAATTTCGATTAATCGGATGGTGTTTTAGTACCAAACTTTTCAAAAGATTCAAGTGGTTAGCTTCTCGAAAAAAATAAGTTTCGTTGGTTGTTAGTAAATCAATAGCCATCTGATATTCTATGCTATTTTTATTTAATAACAGCTCAGCATACTGATCAAAGCTATCTAGCTGATGATGTCGCAAGCGTTTATTCAAACGAGAGCTAACTAACGTCTGCTTGTTAGACCCTAAATCTATACCCGCCTCATTGTAAATAAACTCTCTGATCGTTTGATAGGCATCAGCAGATACGTCTGGTTGCTTAAATCTTGGTCTAGTAAATTTATTCAACGTTATTTCCCAACATTTTTATATCAAGTCCAATCCGCAATACTATTTATTAGTGGCATTATACTTTATCAACTCGAGATCATTACCTGTTTTTTAAAATTACACAGCAAGATCCATACTTTAAAATAACATCAACTATCGAGCTAGCTCTTCCTTGCGGTCAAGTTAGACTAACTGGTTATAAACATACTTACTTATTTTTTGGTCACTTACATTTCCGATAATTTCAACAAAAAAAATTGTCATCAAAAATTTACCTACCAAAAATACATTTTTTGGTATTGGGGGAAAGTCTAGAACTCTCTTACTGAAATGCTTTTTATTATTTGGCGACAAATGAGGTAAGTTATTAACAACTATACGAACATTATCTTCCAGTATTTGTAGGTCTATAATATCAAGTCTGTATTCCTAGCTAACTTGCAAATGAGCCTTTTCCACTTTACGTTAAGGCGCTAAAAATACTTGCTGACTATACTTTGTCGTACAAAAAAATAAACATCAAATTAAGATGTGATGTCTATTTTTCTGAACAACTATAAACTTTGCGCTATACGCTTAAATAAAGTTCATTTTACTGTTTTAAAGTATATCGCTCTCAGATGGTATCGTCAGTTCATCGGCTATATTGGTGACGGCAGATAACTCGTTGATCGAGAGCACATGATTAACATCGAGTAATATCATTAATTTATCATCTATTTTACCCATGCCCTGAATAAAATCAGCACGTATTTTGGCACCGAACATGGGTGCTGCAGCTATATCCGAATCTGCCAGTTCGATGACTTCATTGACAATATCAACAACCATACCGACCTCGACACTCTCACCGTCTCGGTCCTTAATATCAATGATGATGATACTGGTGCGTTTACCAACCTCTTTGGCTTGATGTTCAAAACGCCGAGCAAGATTGATCACTGGCACGACGTTGCCGCGCAGATTAATCACGCCTGATATAAAATCTGGCATTAGTGGCACTACGGTTAAATTGGCATATTCAATAATTTCTCGAATATGCAAAATACCAACGCCATATGTTTCATCGTTGAGCACAAAAGTCAGGAATTGCTGAACATTTCCCGAACTAATACTCTCATTCGTTGACTTTGACATATCACTTTCCTTAAAATCGTTCGAATTTTTTTTCGTCAATGACAGTGGATTCCTGATACTTGATCGATTTATGTGGTTTCCGATTATTAGATGCTAAAGACGCAGCACCTGCTTTAAAACCCGGAGTAGCCCGACCATTACTGTTCAGCTTGAAAAAACTCATCATTTCAATCAGTGATTGCGACTGAATGCGCATTTCATCAGCAGTCGCTGCGAGTTCCTCTGAGCCGGCTGCATTTTGTTGTGTTACTTGATCAAGCTGATTCATCGCACTGGTAATCTGGCTAACACCAGCGGCCTGTTCCTCAGAGGCGGCAGAAATTTCTTGTACCAGTTCTGCAGTGCGTGAAATATCAGGCACCATTTTCTCGAGTAAACCACCCGCTTTTTCAGCAACTTTGACACTAACTCCTGTTAGTTCGCTAATTTCTGTCGCTGCTACTTGGCTTCGCTCGGCGAGCTTGCGTACTTCAGCGGCAACTACTGCAAATCCCTTGCCGTGTTCGCCAGCTCTTGCTGCTTCTATCGCCGCGTTGAGTGCCAACATATTGGTCTGGTAGGCGATGTCTTCGATAATAGTGATTTTCACAGCAATATCTTTCATTGCCTGTACGGTGGCAATAACAGATTCGCCCCCTTCTTTAGCCGCATTTGACGACTCGGTCGCAATGCCATCAGTTACCCGTGCGTTTTCACTGTTTTGATTAATTGACGAACCCATTTCTTCAATCGAAGCACTGGTTTCCTCAACACTCGCGGCCTGTTCACTAGCGCCCTCGCTTAGACTTTGTGCGGTGCCACTGATCTGCTCAGAAGCTGCTGCCAGTGCAGTGGAACTGCTATTTACTTCGCTAATAACAGAGACTAATTTCTCGCGCATCGTAATCATTGCCGCTAATACACCAACGATTTGACCCTTGGTATGTGTCTGCTCAGATTCAAGATCGCCCCTAGCGATTTTTTCAGCTATTTCAAGGATAAACGGTGCTTCTGCGCCAAGTTGCGACATAATACCACGAATAATCCACACGGCAGTACCTAAGCCCATTAGCACACCTAGCACTAATACGGCCAACATCAGGTTCCGACCTCTTTCGTAGTTCTCTGTGCTGGAAATCTTGTCTTTGTCAAGATCTTTTTCGTTGATAGTAACTATCCCAGCAATCAGCTCTGTAGCTTCATCGTTTAACTTACGTCCCTCGCCATTCGACAAGCTAGCCGCTTTAACATTGCCATTTTCGCGGCTGATGCGATATACCTCTTCATTGATATCAGTGAAGGCACTCCAAGCGTTGGTAAAGCTCTCAATGTAAACTCTGCTCTCGGCTGTTGCCATATTGTCCAACTCAGTAAGTCGGGCGTCGAGGGTGGATTTGATGTTAACAATGACCTCGAAGAACTTATCTTTGCCTTCCTCTGTAGATTCTAACAACAAGCTCTTTTCGACGCGGTGTATTTCTAGCATGTTTTGAATGATACGCGAAGCCATTAATGTCCGGCTGGCAGCGTTGGAGACCTCACTGACAGTGAGATTGTTAGCGTCTGAAACTTGCTTATCATTTTGATCTACAACAGCTTTCATTGCTGTTGCTGCAACTTCAAACGCTCTTTGACCGCTGTTAGCAGACAAAGCCTGAGCCTTAACCGTCGAGTTCAAGCTAGAATAATCTACAACCTGTTGGTTGACTTTTAAATATTCATCCCAGATACCGTCAAAATTATCCAGCAAGACTTTGCCATCATTATCCACCAGTGTCCTTAGCTCCTGACGACGTTTCTTCATTATTTCACGTCTCTCACTGATGAAGGTCTTATATTTATTCATATCTTCAATAGTTAGAGCGAGAATGAGGTTTTTCTCCGCACGCGAAACCGCGATAACGTCCTGATTGATGCGCGCGCCAAGTTTAATTTTATTCGACGAAAAATCCGCTATTTTGTCGATACGGCCATTCATATCCGACATGATATTGAGGGACAATGTCACTACAAATATCATCAAAATGACCAATATGCTAAACCCTCCGGTCAACTGTGCCTTCATTGTGAGTTTCATAACTTGCTCCTGACTTTAAAGAAATAATTACACTGCACTTTAGCAGCAGGGTTTTGTTGTAATACCTGAACGAATCTTTGTATGGCACTAGTTAAGTAGCCAAAACTACCTATTTTTTTTTCAGAGGCTGCGGTGATATCCGATCGCCATTTTTCCAGCATTAAATTGTTCATCTTTTTTCATCTTTTAATGTGATTACTTTAATGTTGAGGTATTCAGCTATTCGGCTGTATTGTTAATGACCGATAAGCTGATCGCTGCCAAAAAATTAATGGCAGCCGCTTGAGTTTGCTTTAATTACACACGAACAGTTCGCTCTGCTTGACCGTGGCGTTTAATACTTAAAACCTTTAGATAATTGAGCTTTCACTTTTTTGTGCTGTCAGTAATATTTATTGCTTTAGTGCTCTTACTTCACTTTAAACAAGCCGCCTTATCAGACCTGGTACATCAATAATCATAGCGACCTCACCGCTGCCTAAAATGGTGGCTCCGCTTATGCCTTTTAGATTTTGAAACACTTTACCCAGTGGCTTGATGACGGTTTGGTGCTCGCCAAGTAATTCATCAACTACCAGTCCAGCTTTTTGACCGGCATATACCACCACAACTATATTATATCTACGCCCTTTTTTATCTGGGGTACTGTTCAGGCTATCCTCATCATTAAAGATTTCAGAAAGGTGTATATATGGCATGACTTCACCACGTAAATTAATGTACTCACCTTTCTTGGCTTGCTGCTCGTCTAGTGCGATACATTCCTCCACTAAATCGAGTGGAATGACATAAGATGACTTACCAACCTGTACTTGAAAACCGTCGATAATGGCGAGTGTTAGCGGCAAGCGAATGGTGAAACTGGTCCCCACACCCAATTCGCTATTAACCGATATTTGTCCACGCAGAGCATCAATATTTTTATTAACAACATCCATGCCAACACCACGCCCCGATATGTTCGTGATCTCTTTTGCGGTAGAGAATCCGGGGGCAAAAATCAGCCGGTGAATTTCTGGCAGGGTTAACTGTTGATTGGCTGAGATAATGCCATTTTCAATTGCTTTGGCGGTTAAAATTTCAGGATTTAACCCAGCACCATCGTCGGTTATCTCAATAACAATGCTACCTGAGTCGTGATAGGCTTCGAGCTTTACGATAGCAGTTTCTGATTTACCATTAGCCGTTCTAATATCAGGTTTTTCGATGCCGTGGTCCAGTGAGTTTCGAATTAAATGCATCAGTGGATCACTAATTTTTTCCACTACGGTTTTGTCCAATTCGGTGTCACCACCCACAATTTTCAGGTCAATTTTTTTGCCCATTTCTTTGCTAACATCACGTACGACTCGTTTGAAGCGATTAAAAGTATCCCCTATCTGAACCATACGAAGACTAAGTGTGGCATCTCGTATCTCTTCCACTAACCGAGTTAAATTTTCTACCGTTTCTAATAACTCTGCTTGTTCTGTTTGTTTTGCTTTTAGTTCGGTATGTGCACTTGAAATCACTAATTCACCGACCAAGTTAATTAGATCACCAAGTTTTTCAGCGTTGACTCGTACAGATTGTTGTTCTACCTCTTTGACTTGTTTTTGCTTATCTAATGCTGTATCCGGGGTGCTAGCACCTGTGATATTTTTGTCGATTATAGCGTCGTCCATTAGAATATTAGTTATTTTATCAAGGGTTATATTTTCATCAGTTACTATTGTGTGTTTATTGATATCTGCATTCTGACATTCAAGTACTTTTAAAAGTTCATCTTCAGTTAGTGCACTCGATGCAACAAGAGTTTCTCCGATTGCTCTATTTTCTTCAGGTAATGCATAAATGAGTTGGGCGTAATCACTTAACTTACTTCGCGGGGCTAGGATTTGTAGCAGACAGTCCTCCATTAAAAATTCAAATACCTCGGCAATTGTCTCTTTTGATGCAGGTGAATCTAGGCTTATTTCAAATCCGAGATAACTTTCTTCTGGATTAATATCATCGAGTGATGGTAAGTCTGTGGTCAATGTTGTCATATGAGTGATGTTACCGACAGTGTCGAGATACCGAAAAAATGACAAAGGATCCATACCATTGGCTAACACATTACGGTTGAATCGAATCGAGATATGCCAATAGTCGTTAATAACAGATTCAGTTAACTCAAGCGCTACTTCAGACTCCGTTAGTACCTTGAGCTCACTCTCAGCAATCATAACTACTGATGAATGGGGTGTTTTAACATCCAGATATTGATGCAGATTTTTTAATACTTCTTCACCTTTTTCTCTTAGACTATCACCAATGGGTTCTTCCGTATTATCAAGGGCATGAGCAACTAGTTGACTAATTTGATCATGACTATCGAGTAACAGGCACATCAAATCGTCATCAAGGAAAATTTCCTTATCTCGTAGCTGATCCATTACTGATTCGGCGACGTGAGTGAAAGCGACAACATCGTCAAAGCTAAATAGACCAGCAGAGCCCTTGATTGTGTGAATAGTGCGAAATAAGTCATTAATGAGTTCGTCATTATCTGGCTCGTCTTCAAGCTTTAATAGAATATATTCTGCTTGTTGCAAAAGCTCTCTAGACTCTTCGGCAAAAACTTGCCGGCCTTCTGCCAGATAGTCTGTTTCGTCATTCATATCAAAGGTTACTCCGGTTGAATCCAGTCGAAATGCGATCTAATATTTAATACGTCCATAACTTCAGCCACTGGATTTGAAATTGCAGTTAAAAAAACTTGTTTGCCATCTTTAGTCGCACTCTGCTTGAGGGCCAAAAGTAATTGAATGCCACTGCTATCTATTTCTTCTACATCCGATAAATTAAGCTCAAAATGGTTGAATTCAGCGTAATAGCGCTTGATTTCAGCTAGATTATTCGCTGCACAATAGATGGTCATATCTGGACTGGCATCTAAGACACAGATGCCATTTTTTTGATTTGACTCTTCACGTTTGGTAAATGACATAATTAAATATCCTACTTCTTGCTACGCTTGATGTTTTAAAAATCAATAACTACAGTATTAATTTCTGTTACTTCTGACAAATCAATTTGATGGTTGTTATCAGCTTTCAAATGAGGATATGGTTTGTTATTCTGTTCCATCAGATTATAAATCGACATTTCATCTTAAATGGATATTAAGGCAGCCGTATTGATTTTTACTGTTATCACCAAAATTTAATCCTGCTAAATATACGATTACCTATTATTCAGTTAGGGTAAAATCAACTTTGATACTGCATTTAGCAATATTGGTGGTTGAAAAGGTTTTACCAACCAAGCTTTTGCCCCTGAAGCACGACCTTGCATTTTCTTTTCATCGCCGGCCTCTGTTGTTAACATCATCATCGGAGTAAATTTATAAGCCGGTATTTTTTTGGCTTCTTGAACTAAGGTTATGCCGTCCATATTAGGCATATTGACATCAGTGATTAATAAATGAATTTTCACTCCATTTAGTTTTTTTAAAGCCTCTACACCATCAGTAGCATCAATAACATCAAAACCTTGTGATTCTAGTGTCAATCGGACAACCTTTCTAATCGATGCTGAATCATCAACGATCATTATTGTTTTTGCCATTAATTTACTCCTCGTAATTATTTTCTTATGATTAAAAAAACGTTAAGTTGCCGCCTTGTGACTCTTGCTTTTGTGTCTTTGTTTCGCCGGCAACTATCGCTTGATGATTAGTTAACTCTTCTGGCACCGTATATCGAAGTGCCATTTTTTCAAGTATGTCATTTGTTTTAATTAAGTCTGCGCTTCGCTCTGTCGTCGGTACTGCCTGATTTGACAATAACAACTCATTAAGATCATATAAATTATGTTCTGCATTTCCAAGAATTTGGGTCACTCTATCTTGAAACTGTAAGGCTGTTATTACATGATTAACCTCACCTTGAATTTGCTCTGAAGCATCAGCCAGTGTTTGTGACTTATCCTTGAAAGCATGCAAAGTGTTTTCAATATCAATTAACACATTTTCAATGTGCTCTGAGCTACTTTCAATTGTTTTACTGTAAAATTGGGTTGTTGCTCTGGATGAAATCAATGCACTTGCCATCGCGGTATTGATGTCGTCAAGGGTTTTATTCATCCGACTACCTGTATTAGCAGATGAATTGGCCAATTTTTTTATTTCATCAGCAACTACTGCAAATCCTCGCCCATGTTCACCAGCTCTTGCTGCTTCGATAGCGGCATTTAGAGCCAATAAATTAATATTGTCAGCAACGTTTCGAACATCATTGGCCATACTTTCAAGCTCGGCCGTATAAGAGGACAATTGTTCTACTTCTTGGAACATTGTTTTCTCATTACAGTTGAGGTTACAAAGGTCATTAATAACGCCATTCAAGATGGTTTTGGTACCTGTCAACAGCGTGCCAATGACGGCGTCATCATCACTTTTACGTTGCTCATCAAGCACAAGACCTATTTTTTTCGTGATAGCTAAAAACGTATCAGTGAGACTTAGCACTTCTTGTTCAACCTGCTCTTTGGATGTTTTAATCTGTTTAGAAACAACGGGAAGCACTTCTCCCATGAGTTCTTCTAGTGCATTTATATAAGATTGAGTTTGCTGAATAAAGCTATCGTTAGCTTGATAGGAGGATGCAAGTTTAGCTTGAGCTAATTGCAACTTACTAAATAGAAGATAACTAACAAACAGACTTAATCCAAACGTACAGCAGAATATAAATAAAGATGAGATCATTGCTATATCTGTAAAAAATAGAAGCAGAAGAGAGCCTACAACAGGGATGCTGCTAGGTATGATATAAAAAAAAGCTTTATCTATATTATTCAATAAGATGGCTCCTTTGATTGCTGACTAAAACATAAGACGATACAGGCGGACAAAAATGGATACAAATTGAAAAATTAGACTTGCTAAAATAAAAATTAGGCTTGCTAAAATAAAAACTAGAATTACTAATATACAGTGTAACATAAAGTTACATAACGTCACGTAAAGTTCTATAACTTTATTATTTGCCAAACATCAAACTTTCACGTCTTAAATTTTTTTAAAATGCTATTTAGCCAAGACTTGGGATAATAACTACACTATTCCCTCACTCTATTGTTAAGACCTTTCGACTAAATAGAATTGGCATTTTATATGTTGGGCAAGTGATTTAAGCTATATTTGGACAGGAGAAGCTTAGTTATATTTATACCCCGCAGTTGATTTATATTCACCTAAGGTAATATTCAAGCAATAAAACCAACACTTTTTTCATACGGCTATTGCTTAATATTATAGTCGCTATTCAAGTGCCTATAAGTAATTAAAAAAGCATAACTTTGAAATTTAAGCTTAATTACTCGGTCTTTAACCTTGATACCAACACTTTTATTTAATTTGAGGAATTTATATGTCGACAGCTGATCCCCTAGCCAACAAAAACTTACAAAGCAACTTGCAATGGTCATTACTATTGTTACGGGTAGGTGTGTTTATTGTGATGTTTATTTGGACGCTAGACAAGTTTGTTAATCCAGCACATAGTATTAAAATTTTTGAACATTTTTATAAAATCAGTGGCTTTAATGACATCATGGCTTATGGGTTAGGCGCGCTACAATTAGTATTGGTTATCGCGTTTTTATTTGGCATTAAAAAGCGCCTTAGTTACGGTTTGATTTTTCTGATGCATGCGGGTTCAACATTATCAGCTTACGCGCAGTATATTGATGCTTTTAATAACTTATTATTCTTCGCTGCATGGCCTATGTTGGCTGCTTGTGCCTCACTATATTTACTTCGAGATGCTGATACTAAGTTTACTTTAGGCAAGTAAACTATGATTAATAAGTGCCTAATAAATACCTGGTAAAGTGTGCTAACTAAAGTATGCCTAATAGCGCTGTATCTGCTCACTTTACAGAGTAAACGATAAGTTAAAGCTTAAAACCAAAAGCCAAGGCAGAGCACCTTGACTTTTTACTGATTTTTATTGAAACAGTTGACGAATAAATTGGTTAACTGTTGTTTTTACACCTAGTTTAGTTATTTCAGACGAGGTTTTTCTTAGCTTAGATTGCCTTTTATACAAGATTAAAATGCACAGTGTTAAAGGTTTTGGGCAGTTTGTAAATTTTCTTGGTTAGTGGCATCATTGGCTAACGTGTTGTTTTTTAACTTTATAACTACACGACGATCATAAAAGCTCACCTCTTTATCTACCGATGCCACCACCGACTGCTGTTCACCAAAAGCAAATAAGCTAATGCGGTCAGCCCTCACGCCCTGGTCAATCAGTGCATTTTTAACCGCATTAATACGTGCCAATGAAAGTGCTTGGTTTAGCGCATCACTGCCTTGTTTATCGGTATAGCCAGAAAGATCTAAGGTTAAATTAGGTGATTGTTGAACAATGCGCGCTAAGCTTTCTATCTGCTCTTGATAATGTGACTTAATTTCACTTGAGCCGGTAGAGAACTGTAAGCTCATTAATAAGTTTTGTGCTTGTAGGTTACTCGCCGCTTGATAGTTTTGCTCTAGCGCTAACAACTCAATTTGATAGCTTTGCTCTGCTTGTTCAATTTGTCGTTGGTAGCGAGCTAACGATACTTCATTATTCTGTTTCTCTACGCTGTAAGCGATTGACAAGCTTTCAATTTCATCCGTGGCATTGATGTTTTTTGCAATCATATTACCAGCTACCCCAGTAATAAAAGCGCCAATAGGTCCACCTAAAATAGCACCAATGACCATCCCAGTGCCGAAACCAATTTCTTCCTTTAATTGTGCTGAGCTCTCTTGCTCTATTTTGTCTTGCGCTATTTTTTCATATGAACTCGCAAAGACGGGGCTGACCGTTAAGGCTGAAATTAAAGCAACATTAAGTAATGTTTTGGCTCGAGAAGTTTTGCTTACACTTGGGTTATTTGCTGTGGTTAATTGTCTTGTCATCATGGTGTCTCTCATTAATTGTGTCGGTGATAAATAGTCGATGGATAGTTGCTAACTAAACTCTTACTTAGCTTGTGTGTTTTTGATGGTGTTATTAAAGCGTAGAAAAACGACGACTAAAGGACGCAAATATGGCAATTCAGCGAGCAAATGTGGCAACATTATGGCAATGTCAACAATTAGCAGCATCGAAGGTGTTTATTCGATACTATTTAAGCCCAATTTTTATGCAAATATTTACGTACAACGAGATAAAGGATAAACAACAATCATGTCGAAACGGATTGCTATTGTTGAAGACGATGCCGCCATTAGAGAAAACTATGCTGATGTATTGCGCCTACAAGGTTATCAAGTACAAACCTACGCTAATAAGGCAAGCGCTATGCAAGCGTTTAATCTGCGCTTACCTAATTTAGCCATTTTGGATATTGGCCTTGAGCACGAATATGATGCTGGCTTTGAGTTATGCCAATGGTTACGGTCAAAATCGACAACCTTACCAATTATTTTTTTAACCGCCCGTGATAGTGATGTTGATACCGTATCTGGCTTGCGTATTGGCGCTGATGATTATCTCACCAAAGATATTAGCTTACCGCACTTGTCTGCTCGAATTGCCGCGCTATTTCGTCGCCAAGATGCCTTAGGCAAGCCACAACAAGCTGACTATATGTTGACTATCGGGCCATTAACCGTGGATAGTCAGCGCATGAGCATTCAATGGCAAGAGCACAATGTTGATTTAACCATCACCGAGTTTTGGATGTTATACGCATTAGCTAAGCATCCCGGCCATGTGAAAAACCGTAGCCAGTTAATGCAAGACTCAAACATCTATGTTGATGACTCAACCATTACTTCACATATCAAGCGCATGCGTAAAAAATTCAGCCATATTGATAGCGAGTTTAATTGTATTGAAACGGTTTATGGTATGGGTTATCGCTGGAACCAAAGTACCAAAGAAAACTCAGGTAACTAAACAAAAATGACAATAAAATGGCGTTTTGGCTTAAGAAGTAAGCTGTTATTATTATCGAGCTTTTTATTTACCATTCCATGGTTTGGTTATCAATATGTTTGGGAAATGGAAAAATATCTCCGCTATGGTCAAGAGCAAACCATTATAGGCACAGCAAGAGCACTTGCTACAGCCATGCATGAGCGAGCAAATTTGTTTAATAATCAAGCCAGTTTTTTACCTAGCGTTGAAAAAGGCAAAGACCTTTATAGTTACGGCTTATCCGCGCCCATTCAACTCGACGGTTTAAATCAAGACTGGCCCGACTTTGCCAACAAAGCCCATTTTTATCAGCAAAAAAATCAACTTTATAGCCAACTAACGCCGGAGCAATTATCAATAAATTTTACTGCGGCGGTTGGCACTTATGGTCAGTATTTGTATTTATACTTTGGGGTGATTGACGACAAGGTCATATATCGTGACAGTAATGCCCGCAGTATTATTAACAATGACCACTTAGAGCTTGCTTTTATTAATCCACAAGGCGTTTTCAGTCGCTTTATTATCAGCAATAAAACCACTGGTTGGATAGATGCTTATCGTATTACTGATATTGAAGCGGATATTCCTGTGCCTGCTAGGAAAATTCAAGGACATTGGCGAAATACCGCACAAGGTTATAACGTTGAAGTACGCGTACCATTAACTGAGTTTAACGACAATATCGCTTTTGCGGTGCACGATGTTGATAGCCCCTTAGGTAGTATTCAAGCGTCGCTAGGCTCAGCAGACCCTAGCTCTGCCGACACATTAGGCACTATTTTAGTACCCTCACCCGAAATTGAGCGCATTGTGAAAGGCATGAGTTATACCAATTCTAGCATTTGGGTGGTTGACCAACATCATCGTGTATTAGCCACCACAGGTAATATCAACAAAGCCAGCGGTGTCTGGAATAAGCGCGTTAACATTAACAATGCACGCCTTGATAATACTGATGATAATTTTATCTTAACGGCTTGGCATAGTGTTGAAAACAATATATTGAAACCCTTATATGAAAGAATACTGACGCAACCGCCCAATAATTTTATCGACCAACTTTATGACTCAGAAAACCTTACAGGCAAACATATCGAAAGTGCCTTAACGGGTGAGCCTATGTCGCAGTGGCGTTTAAGTACAGATCAACAAGCGGTTGTATTGTCAGCCGCCTACCCAATATTTATTAATAAACAGGTAAAAGGTGCGGTGATTGTTGAAGAAACCACTAATGGCATTCGCACCTTAAGGAATCAGGCGCTTGAAAAGCTTTTCAGTTCTATTTTGGCTATTATGTTATTGGGCGCGTTGGCCTTCTTTTTGTTTGCTTCGCGTATATCAAATCGCATCAGAACCTTAAGTAATCAAGCAGAAATGGCGATTGACGAGCATGGCCGTATTAGTGGTAATGTTGATACCTCAAATACCAATGACGAAATTGGTGATTTGTCGCGTAGTTTCTCGACTGCGGTTAATCGCCTGAGTCAATATAATCACTATTTAGAAAATATGTCGTCACGTTTGTCACATGAATTGCGCACACCTATTGCTGTGGTGCGAACCTCGTTAGAAACCTTAGCTATGCAACAACAAAGTATCCGTGTAACAACACTAGATAATCATAATAAAATGCAAGCACCCGCGCTTGAAAACCCCTATTTAGTGCGCGCTCAACATGGTATTGAACGCTTAAGCTTAATTTTAACCAATATGAATGAAGCGACCCAAATAGAGCAAATGTTACAAAACACCGACAAAAGTGCCTTTGACTTAGCTCAGGTATTTAACGGTTGCATGCAAGGTTATCGCTTAATTTACCCTCATATTGACTTTTCATTTAATGATATAACACTAGGAAAGCATCCGCTTTTAGGTTCACCAGAACATATAGCGCAGTTATTAGATAAGGTGATTGCCAATGCAGTAGAGTTTTCTGACGATAATAAAATTACCGCCAGCGTCGCACGTGATCATCAACAGGTGACTTTAACCATCAGCAATAACGGTGAGCTATTGCCTGAACAAATGAGTGAACAACTGTTTGACTCTATGGTGTCTATCAGGAAAAAACACAATAACGAACAGCCTCATTTAGGCTTAGGTTTGTATATTGCGCGCTTAATTTGTCAATTTCATCACGGCACAATAAAAGCCGTAAACCAGCAAAGTCAGCTCGGCGTTGAGGTTATTATTACCTTGCCATTAACAAAATAATGTTAATGGCTTAAGCTAGGCTGTTGGCTATGAAAATTACCGTTAACCCCTTATCTAGATTGCGGCCCCTCTAAGGATTGCCCTTCTAGCATTGCAGTAAGATTGGAGCATGACAAGCTAGCGCAGTGCAGCATTTGTTTTTCCAACTATGACAAAATACTATTCAATACCAATGTATTTGTGTACTTGCACTGATAAGCGCCAGTTATTTTTAATACAAGCGGCAATAGCAAGCTCGGTGGCACGTTGTTTTTGGCTAATAGGTTGTAAATAAATTTGCTTTTTTTCAACTTGATGCTCGGCTAATAACGATTTTAGGTCATCAATATGTTGCTCGGTGGCCACTGGGTGTTTAATTTCATTTGCCCTTTGCATCGCGCTAGCTAAAATTTTGTAACCGCCACGCATATTCACTTTGGGTGACACAGTAACCCAGCATTGCTCTGAGACTCTAATTTCAAAGGTGCCTGAGGTTTCTACCTGACAGCTATAACCTTGTGCTTCGAAATATAAACACAAGGTGGTTAAATCTTCCATACAAGGTTCGCCACCGGTAATAACAATATGTTTCGCGTTAAAGCCCTGTTTGTTAAAGATTACAGCAATATCATCTAAGGATAAATTTGACCATTGTTCAGTCTCTTCTACCTTACTTAGCAGTTGCTTACTGGAAATTTCTAACTCCGGATGAATGTCCCAGGTATGTTTAGTATCACACCAAGAACAACCGACAGGACACCCCTGTAAACGAAGAAAAATTGACGGTTGGCCGGTAAATGAGCCTTCGCCTTGCAGAGTTTCAAACAATTCATTTATTTTATAACGTGTGGTCATTTCTTTAATGCTTAGATAATTTCTAGTAGAATGCGCAAGTTTATTATACCCCAAGAGACCTGTAAATATGAGTAATAAAGTCGTAGTAATTTTTTCTGGTGGCATGGATTCATTCACCGTACTGCACCGCGCTTTAAAAGATGGCAAAGAAGTTTATGCCTTAACCTTTGATTATGGCCAGAAACACGTGAAAGAAATTGCCTGTGCCAGTAAAGTTTGTCAACAACTGGGGGTTGCTCATAAGGTTATTGATATTTCATCAATTAATCAGTTATTAGCGGGATCGTCTTTGACCGATGATATCGATATTCCGGAAGGTCATTACGAAGCCGAAAGTATGAAGTCAACAGTTGTACCTAATCGTAATATGATTTTACTGTCGTTAGCGGTGGGTTATGCCGTCTCAGTAGAAGCAGCGCAAGTATATTATGGCGCTCATTCCGGTGATCATGCTATTTATCCTGATTGTCGACCTGAATTTGTTATGAAAATGAATGAGGTTTGTCAAATCGCGAATTATCAAGCAGTTGAAATTTTTAGTCCATACTTAACGAACAGTAAATCCGATATATTAACTGACGGTTTAAAGATGGGTTTGCGTTACGATGACACTTGGACTTGTTATAATGGCCGAGAACAAGCCTGCGGTAAATGCGGCGCATGTCAAGAGCGCCTAGAAGCCTTTGCTGACAATAATGTCACCGATCCTTTAACATACGAATAACCTTATTTATAAAGGCCGGCCAAATTAAATGGGAAAAAGGGACAGTGAAATGTCCCTTTTAAGCGCCATTTTTTAGTGCTTATTTTAATAATCATGACTGTTTTATGGATTAAACCCTAAAACAGTCTAGTGATGCCAGCTTAGTCGGTAAACAAAGTACTATGTAAACGCTCAACCACTTGGTTTGCATCTGCTTCTGGCACAAGAAAACACAGATTATGATTGCTTGCGCCATGACAAATCATGCGAATATTAAAATCATTTATCTTGTCAAAAATACTGCTGCCAACCCCTTTAGTGCCATGAATTTTATTACCGATCACCGCAATTAAACTCAAACCATGCTCAACACTGACTTCACAAAGTTGTTCTAACTCTTCTACCACGGCTTGAGTTAACAAAGCTTGTGTTGAGCCATAAGGATTGTCAAAGGTTAGCGCGACACTAATTTCACTGGTGGTAATTAAATCAACACTTAATTGGTGTTTGGCTAATACGGTAAAAACTTTCGCTAGGAAGCCACTGGCATGAAGCATTTGTGGACTTTTTACTGTCACTAAGGTTTGCTCGCGTCGCAGCGCAATGGAACGATAGGTAGGATTAGAGTCAACTTGGCGCTGTATTTTGGTGCCACCTGCATTAGGTTCTTTACTTGAACCAACAAAAACAGGAATATCTTGCCGCATAGCTGGAATAAGTGTCGCTGGATGCAGAATTTTCGCGCCAAAGGTTGCCATTTCGGCCGCTTCACCAAAACTAATTTCATTAATCGAACGTGCTTGATCTGTTATTCGTGGGTCGGTAGTAAAAATACCAACCACGTCAGTCCAAATGCTTAAATTACTGGCTTGAACAGCTTCAGCTAACAGCGCTGCGCTGTAGTCAGAGCCACCGCGACCTAAGGTGGTAGTATTACCCTGCTGGTCACAGCCGATAAAACCTTGCGTAACAATGACTTGTTTATTAAGTAAGGGATAAAGTAGTGCTTCAGTATTAGCCGCCAATTGGCTTAAATCAACTTGCGCTTTACCATATAAACCATCAGTTTTCATGACTTGGCGAACATCAAAATAATGACCATTCACATCGACGAGTTGTAATACTTGTGCAAAAATTCGCGAACTGAATTGTTCGCCAAAACTCAAGATTTCATCACTGGTTCTTGTGCTGTATTGTTTTGCTTGTTGCTCAGCACAAGCGCGTAACGCATTTAATAAGCCTGATATTTCTTGATCAATCGCTTGATGGTTATCAAAATGTTGGGTTATGGCAAATTGAATATTAGCAATATGGGTGATAATTTGTTGTTGTTCGCTTATCGCAACGCCTGCTTGGCTTAAACGTACTAAGTGATTAGTAACACCGGCACTGGCTGATACCACCACTAAACGGTTAGTGCTATTATTTTTAATAATATCCGCGCAGCGCAACATCGCATGAAAATCAGCCACACTGGTGCCGCCAAACTTTGCAACGGTAATATTTCCAGTAATAGTATGATCTATGATTACAGACATGCAGATTCTCCATGAGTTCGAGATTGAATGGTTAAACATTCGAGTCTATCGCGAGATGTATATTTAGATAACAATGTGCCAACACTAATGCGATTAAGGCTGGTAAAATGGGATATTAACATAAAAATTCTTCCTAAACGCCTGCATTGCTAAAGCTATTTCATTAAACATAGCAAATATAACAGGCAAATAACTAACAGGAAGAGCATGACTGAGCGTAGAGCGAATTAGGTTAAAAACCCGTTATTCAGGCGGTACTATTCAGCCAGAAGCTCTCCACCCTATGCTAAAAAACTTGTGTTTTTCTAGCGGTGACAGCCCTAAGGATTCAGCCCTAGCGACCGAATATAATATGCCCCCCATATCAATATTCTCGGCAATTGTCCCCCTCAGTAACAGTCAAAGGAATGGGTCCTCATGTTACCTACCTAGCAATTGCGCCTCTTCTGGTGTGAAAATTTTTCTATTTCTGCACTACTTAATTAATAACATCATTATACTTAATAAATAAGGGTATTATAAAAGTGGAGTAAAAATTCTAATTTTCAGCACAGTCATTAGACCCTATCTAAGAGTAAACATCAACAGACTTTTAGACGTCCAAATAAAATAGTTTGTAACAATGAGCTACTTACACAAAGTCTTATAATTGTTATGCTTTAGCATCTTGAAAACTTATTACCCTATTCTTATCGCCTATTTTGGACTGAGTCACATGGATCTATTTTTACTAAAAAAAATTATCAGCTTAATGATTATGCCACTGAGCATAATTATCTTACTGTTAATTATCGCCATTATTTTTTATCGTTTAAAACCAAAATTGAGTTTTTGGGCGCTATTTACCGCAACCACTTTATTATTTTTGAGTACCTTTCCACCATTATCCGATAACATCATGGCGGCATTAGAAGATAACTATCCCGCATTTACCCGCAGCAATCAGCCAGTTGATTATATTATTATTTTGGGCGGTGTTCACACTAGCGTTCAGGGTTTGCCTGCGACCAGTGAATTAAAGTCTAGTTCACTGGAAAGGTTAGTTGAGGCTGTTCGTATCTACCGCCTGCACCCCGAAGCACAAATAATTACCTCAGGTTTTGCCGATGGTGATGTCAGTTCAAACGCAGAAAAAGTTAAGCAAGCGGCAATATTATTAGGTTTGCCAAAAAATAAAATATTGACTGAAAATTTCCCTCAAAATACCGAAGAAGAAGCGCAACTTATTGCACCACGCGTGTTAAATAAAAATGTCGTACTCGTCACTAGTGCCAATCATTTACCCAGAGCCATGGCCTATTTCCAACGCTACGGTGTCAATGCAATCCCTGCACCGGCAAGCCCATGGGTTAAAAGCAATGGGCTTACTTCATGGGCTTATTACGTACCTAATGCTAAAAAATTACAACAAACCACTACCGTTTGGTACGAAGCACTCGGACGTATTGTGCAATGGTTTAACCGCTAATAAACTAAAAGCAGCAGCAATTTACACTGCACGATTTAATGACCAGCAAGCCTTGTGTAGTAACACAGTTACATAAGGCTAGTTCATTACCAAGTACAATCCTGCATAAACAGCAGTCTTGGTACTATATTGGTGCTATATGTTTGCGCTATATGTTTGCGCTATATTGGTATTAATAATCTGCCGCTTAGGCTGGGTTATCAATATCAATAAACTTAGCCTCTAATGGCAAATGCTGATTAAAATGTTCGGCTAATGCTTTAGCGCCATAGCGCTCGGTAGCATGGTGGCCAGCGCAATAAAAATGAATATCCATCTCGCGGGCAACATGAGTGGTTTGCTCGGATACTTCACCACTGATAAAGGCGTCTATGCCGTGTTCAGCCGCTAACTCAATATAGCCTTGGCCACCACCGCTGCACCAAGCAACAGTTTTAATCGCTTTATTAGATGGCGGTGCTATGTGCAAGCAAGTTCGGTTGAGCTTTTCGTTAATGCGTTGCTCAAGTGCTTGTGGGCTGAGTTCACTAGTAAAGTCTCCACGTACAGCAACACTCAAAGCGTTACCCTCTTCCAATGGCGCGACATTATTGATTGAAAATAATTTCGCTAATTGTGCGTTATTACCTAAGTTTGGGTGAATATCTAAGGGTAAATGATAGGCAAATAAACTGATGTTATTTGCCAGTAACGCCTTAATGCGTTTATGTTTCATACCGCGGATGACATAACTTTCATTCTTCCAAAAAAAGCCATGGTGTACGACTAACGCATCGGCTTTTTCAGCAATCGCTTGTTCGATTAACGCTTGTGTAGCAGTAACGCCTGTGATGACCTTACTGACCTTGTCTCGTCCCTGAATTTGTAGACCATTTGGACAAAAGTCTTTAATTTGTTCAGGCTTTAATAAGTTGTTTAAATAGCTTTCGAATTCATAAAGTTGCATTAATTAATTCTGACCTTAAATATTGAGTTATTATATTTAGTACTGCTTTACCATTACTGATTAGATTTTTTACTTGTTTTACTTGATGAATTCATCGTTGGCACCTTGACGGGTTCAAAGTGTGGTCTGAGTTGCCATTTGGGTTTGATCGGCGTTAAAGGTAATACACGCTTTTTCGCCACAATGACATAAACAGAGCCTAGACTTGGAAAATAACGTGCCGCTATATTGTGCCAATGGTTGCAAAAAACTCCCGTAGTAAGTTGTCCAGATAATGACGAATGCAAAAACCGTTTATCTAGTTGGATCTCAAATCCCATTAAGTGCAGCCAATCTTTCACTCGCATAGGTGAAAATAATCTTTCATTCCAAGGGATTTGCTTGCGCCTATAAGGAATAAATTGATTAAGACCCACTAAACTAAAAGGATTAAATCCAGTGATCACTAAATAGCCATTAGGAATTAATACCCGGTTGGCTTCACGCACCACATGATGAGGGTCTAACGAAAACTCCAAAGCATGCGCTAATACGCAAACATCAACACTGTGCTCTAGTAACGGTAAATCATCAATTTCAGCAATAATATCGCCGTTTTTCAGCTGGTTTGTTAAGGTTAATTGATGCTTAATCGGGCTATCTACACTCGATATTTCACCACTTAAAGCGCCAATTTTTAGCATGTGATAGCCAAAAAACTTTGGCCACCAAGGGGCTAGCGCTTGATTAATATTGGTAACTATCAAGTCACCATTAGGTAAGTTTTGCCAAGATTTTGGAAAATCAGGGTGCCTAAACGCGAGTGCTGGCTTCATTATATTAAACTGTCGAAAAAGTAAGTATAATCATATCTTCAGTATACTCAGGAGCCACACATGCAGCAAACCCAAAGCAGTACTAATATGAAAGTTTCCATGATAAAGGCCTTTTCAGATAATTATATCTGGGCTGTTTCGTCCAACTTAGGTCACAACATGGCCTTAGTTGACCCAGGTGACGCCAATGTTTGTATTGAGTTTATTGAACAAGAAAAACTACAACTGTCGAGTATATTGATCACTCACCATCACGCTGATCACGTGGGTGGCATTAAAAAACTTGTTGATTATTGTAAAAGTAAGCAATGGCCATTAACCATTTATGGCCCTGAAAGTGAAAACATTCCACACTGTGATGTCGCACTTAGCGAAAGTTCTAAGGTGGAGTTAACTGATTTGGGCCTTGAATTTGATATCATTGATCTTCCAGGTCATACCCGTGGCCATATAGCTTATTTATCACAAGACAATTTATTTTGTGGTGATACTTTGTTTTCAGGTGGTTGTGGTCGCCTTTTCGAAGGCACGCCGAGCCAAATGCTCTGCTCATTAGAAAAACTAAGCGCTTTACCTGAGCACACTCAGGTATATTGTGCTCATGAATATACTCAAGCTAACCTTAATTTTGCCCTGAGTGTTGAACCCGATAATACCGAGTTGGTAGATTATTATAATCAAGTACTACATAAGCGCGAACAAGACATTGCCACTATCCCAACATCAATCATACTTGAAAAGAAAATCAACCCGTTTCTACGCTGTAACCAACCTAGCTTGATGACAAGTGCAGCTGAGTTTAGTGGCGATAAGGTTAATGATAAATTACAAACCTTTACCATTATCCGCGCATGGAAAGACAATTTTTAAGGTGTTTTTATTGCGCAAATCTTGAATAACCGCCCTAAATAAGTGACACTGGTGGCTAGTAAATTTAAATAGACTTTGCATGAAGAATATAACCCTATCTATCGCAACCGTACTGTTATTGTCCGGTTGCCAATCAATTTTAAACCAAAATCAATCAAATAACCTTGAAACTAATACTGATATTCAAGTGCTTATCGATGTTGCTTCATCGGCAGAGATCAATCAAGCGCTGCTGGTTGATGAAGCTATTGACGTTATTCATCCCATTGCCGACGGTGATATAGATCTGGGCAATGACTTAAAAGAAAGCTATTTATCAAATGATGTTTGGCAACGAATTCGCAGCAAGCTTGAATTTTCGATACCCGAGGATCCTCGGGTTGTTAGCCAACGAAATTGGTTTATTAAGCACCCTGAGTACCTAAACCGCGTAGCTAAACGCGCTGAGCCATTTTTGTATTACATCGTTGAAGCATTAGAAGCGAACGATATACCCATTGAAATTGCCTTATTACCCATAGTTGAAAGCGCTTTTGACCCTTTTGCTTACTCACATGGTCGTGCATCAGGTATGTGGCAATTTATTCCCGGCACAGGCAAACGCTTTGGCATGAAGCAAAATTGGTGGTTTGACGGACGACGTGACATAGTTGCTTCAACCCAAGGTGCTATTGATTATTTAAAATACTTAAACAAGTTTTTTGATGGTGATTGGATGCTAGCGCTCGCCGCTTACAACTCAGGTGAGGGACGAGTAAGACGTGCCGTTAGAAAAAATAAAAAGAAAAACCTACCTACAGATTTTTGGTCTTTAGATTTACCAAAAGAAACTCGTGCTTATGTGCCTAAATTATTAGCGTTAGCTGACATTGTAAAACGTAGCGAAGAATTTAAAATTAAACTGCACGTAATTGATAATAGCTCGGTGATTAGTCAAGTCGATATTGGTTCGCAGCTTGATTTAGCCAAAGCAGCGCAATTAGCTGACTTGACATTAACAGAGTTACAGCGACTCAATCCAGGTTTTAATCGTTGGGCAACCGACCCTGACGGGCCACATTATTTATTGTTACCCAACCACAAAATAGCAAAATTTAAGCAAGGCCTTGCCAAATTGAGCGCAAAAGAACGTCTAGCTTGGCAACGCTATAAAATTAAAAACGGTGACAATCTAGGTGAAATAGCACAAAAATTTAATACCGAGATAGCGTTAATAAAACAAGTTAATAACATTAAAGGCAATCAAATCAGAGCTGGAAAATTTTTATTAATTCCTGTTGCTACCGCATCCTTAGACAGCTATTTACTCTCACAAAATCAACGCTTAGCAAAAACACAAAATAAAGTACTAGCCGGTGAAAAGCGTATTCATATAGTGGAATCTGGTGATACCATGTGGGATATCAGCCGCGCTTATCGTGTTTCAACCCGCAGTCTCGCAAAATGGAATGCTATGGCGCCAAGAGACACCATCAAACCTGGACAAAAACTCGTTATTTGGCAAAAAACAGCGGTTAAGACAGTGGCTTTAGATGCTATGACACCAAACGAAAAAGCGATAATGCGCAATATTCATTATCGTGTACGTAAAGGTGACTCTTTTGCCCGTATCGCCGACAAGTTTAATGTAAAGATACAAGATATTGAACGTTGGAATAGCCTTAATCGTGATAAATACTTACAACCAGGACAGATGTTAAAGCTATCGGTAGATGTTACCAATAATATTTAACACATTGATTATCAGTAATATTATCACTGATAAATTTAGTTGTAAGCAATTAGTTGCTAAGGGAAAAATTAAAAACGCTAACTGAGTTAGTGTTTTTTTTGTGCTGAAATAAAGCATCAGTCGTTGGTTATATTAACGTCTTTATAATATTAACGTGTTTTAACTAAGTGATTATAAGCCGGCAACACCTTGAGTAATAATGTTTTTCGTTTGCTTAACAATATCCATCAATGCTTGTTGATTAAAGGCTTTAATTTTTGGGGTATGGATGTGACCTACCGGTAAAGTTGAATAATATTGGTCACGTAATAAGATACTACGATAAGATATTTCATTCGAAAGGTAACCACCACCTGAGCCGCTAACCGAAGTTTGCTTAACAATATCTACCAGTGATTGGCCCTTAAATGTACCACCTGATAAGGTTGATATGGTGCGATTGTCGTTAACTTGATATTTGCCTGTACCCTTTAACATTGACAATATGGGTAAGCTAAATTCGACAAATTCAGGCTCTTGCAAAGCAGATTTTTTAAACTTGGGTATGATTGGCTTATCTTTCGTAGCACCTGTCAATATATTAAGGTTATCAGGCGCCTTAGCACTGCGTCTTAACGCCGAGTAACGCTCTAGATCAAAATTATCTCTGCCCATGCTTACGGTTAATACCATATCAACAGATTTATTGGCGATATAAGGGCTGAGTAGTTCTTCTATCATGCCTTGGTCAAAATCTGCAAAACGTACTGGCACAATTAACACTTCAATTTCAGCACTTTGCCCTTCAATACTGACTACTAAATCGTCCAAAGACAGTGCAACTACCCCTGATGGATTGCTTTGGTCGATATGTCTATCTAGAAAAAAGGGATCAAAACCGGTCAATAGAATTTTCTTATCGGCTTTTTTATCAAATGTCACATCCAGTTGACCACGAGATAACAACTCCAGTCTCCATAGTAGCTTGCGTTGTTGATTAGGAAACAATGTCGTAAATGCTTTGGTAGAGCGTAACGCTTTGCTCATTTGTAAGCGGCCCCAATATAACGGCCGGTCGTCATAGTCGTTCAATTGGTTAAATGACTTTTTCGCATCTAACCATAGCCCTTTACCGTGACGAATAGTTAATTGTGTTAACACGGTATAGCTAGTTGCTCGGTTTAGTTGACTAGCAAATATCTCAGCTCGTGCGCTTAATCTTGCCGAAACATCTGGCATTGCTTTAAGTGCGTTATCAAGACGTAATTCTTCAACCGTTAATGTAAGGTAGTTAATTTCTTGGCTACTAATAGATAAATTTAGGCCAAGCGAGCTGGCGACAATAAAGATCTTTAAGGTTATTTTATTTACAGTTTTTAACATTTTTGCTCTTACTTATGATTAAAATTCAAATAAAACGGAAAATTTCTCTATATTTATCATTGATATATTAATATATCAACTTTTTTAACACTAGTGGTTATTGTTACACCAGAACCCGCTTTTACACCTTATTGTGCCATTAGAGTAAAAATACTATTGATTTTTTATCAAATACTGTAAGGTGTTACATAACAGCAATATTGCTGAGCGATAATTTTCTGTAAACACTATCATGTTTACCTAGAGATAATATCGCATAATACGCTTGAGTAAACTTGTTAGAGCGTATTCACCACACAATTTGTCATTAATAAATATAAAGGGGTAGCACTTCAATGTGTTCGATATTTTGTATATTAGATATTAAAACGAGTGCAGACGCACTTCGTCCAAAAGCTTTAGAATATTCCCGCTTACTTCGTCATCGTGGTCCAGATTGGTCTGGTATCTACAACAATAATCACGCAATCTTAGTGCATGAACGCCTGTCAATTGTTGACACTGAACATGGCGCTCAACCATTATATAACAGTGATAAATCAAAGGTTTTAGCTGTTAATGGTGAAATTTATAATCATAAAGCATTAGCCAGCCAACATACGCCTGACTATGATTTTCAAACCGCTTCGGATTGTGAAATAATCATACCAATGTTTGAAAAATTTGGCACTGACTTTGTCGATAAGCTCCAAGGTATGTTTGCCTTTTGTCTATATAACGAGCAAGATAATAGTTATCTAATTGCCCGTGATCACATGGGTATTATTCCACTTTATACCGGTTATGACGCCGAAGGTAACTTCTATGTTGCCTCAGAAATGAAAGCGTTAATGCCTATTTGTAAAACGGTAGCAGAGTTCCCTCCAGGTCATATTTTAGATAGCAGAGTCGGTAAAGTTGAAAGATATTACCAACGCAACTGGCAAAAATATTCAGCGATAAAAGATAACAACACCAGTAAAGAAAAAATACGCGAAGCATTAGAAGAATCAGTTAAAAGCCATTTGATGACTGACGTACCTTACGGCGTATTACTTTCTGGCGGTTTAGACTCATCATTAATTTCTGCCATTACACAAAAATTTGCCGCTAGACGTATCGAAGAAAATGATTTGTCTGAAGCATGGTGGCCTAAAGTGCATTCTTTTGCCTGCGGCTTAGCTGGCTCGCCAGATTTAATTGCCGCTAAAACCGTTGCTGAGAGCATAGGTACAATACACCATAGTATTATATTTACCGAACAAGAAGGTATCGACGCACTTAAAGAAGTGATTTATCACTTAGAAACTTATGATGTAACCACGATTCGTGCTTCTACACCTATGTATTTAATGGCGAGAAAAATAAAAGCCATGGGTATTAAAATGGTACTTTCTGGTGAAGGTGCTGATGAAATATTTGGTGGTTATTTATATTTCCACAAAGCGCCAAATGCGGAAGAGTTTCATAACGAATTGTTGCGCAAGCTTGATAAATTGCACATGTTTGATTGTCTACGTGCTAATAAGTCTATGTCAGCGTGGGGCATTGAAGCACGCGTACCCTTCTTAGATAAAAACTTTATGGATGTTGCCATGCGCATTAATCCAGAAGATAAAATGTGCGGTAATGGCAAGATGGAAAAAGCTATTTTACGCTCATCTTTTGAAGGTTACTTGCCAAAAGAGATCTTATGGCGTCAGAAAGAGCAATTTTCTGATGGTGTGGGTTATTCTTGGATTGATGGTCTAAAGCAACATGTTGAAGCACAAGTTAGCGACCAGCAACTAGCGAGTGCAGAATTTAAATTTCCTGTGAATACACCTGATACTAAAGAAGCCTATTTTTATCGTGGTATTTTCGAAGAAAACTTTCCACTAGCATCAGCAGCAGATTGTGTACCTGGCGGGAAATCAGTCGCTTGTAGTACACCAGAAGCGCTAGCTTGGGATGAAAGTTTCGCTAATATGGCCGATCCATCAGGACGTGCTGTGCAAAGTGTGCATAATGACAGTTATTAGTCTTAGTTAACTCAAAAACTTTTAAGCTTAAAATTAAAAACCGACTATTAAAGTCGGTTTTTTTGTACAATATTTGCTAAATATTATACAGTTACTATCAACTTATGCTCTTAACTTAGTGTATGGCCAAATCAATTCATTAATCCAATGGGTATTACAGCCATTGTTATAGGAAGCTATTTTGTCAAAACGTGTAGAACCTGAAATTTCAACGATTAGTATCGATCAAGATCAAGTTAAGATAGCTCGTGAACCTGTAGCTAAGACGCACAAGTCAGAGCAAGTATACCCTGCAACTAATATACCCAAGACATTAACTGCAGCGCAAACATTATTAATATTAATACCTTATTTCGCTCTAGCGGCTACTGGCTGGTATTTTTATCAACAGCAAGTAAGTGTAAATAATATGTTAGCGTCGAGCTCTGCGCGTATTCAACAGCTAGAAAATCAACTCTCAGCTACCGGTGAAGAAATCGGTGAGTCAACCATTATTTTAAAGGTTAAGTTAGAAGCGATTAGTGAAAAAACAGAATTATTATTATCTGAAATGGATAAACTATGGGCTTCAGCTTGGCGCAGAAATCAAGAAGAAATTAAAGCCTTAAATTCAAAAAGTATAAACATGGCTCAACAGCAAGATAAAAACATCCGTTCAGTTAGTCAGCAAAATAATGTACTTAATGATTTAAAAGATAAGATTACCACCACCGAGTTTTCAATTAATGCTGTTTCTGAGCAAATGGTTACTGCCAGTAGCTTAAAAGAGCAATTTAAAAAATTATCTACACAGCTCAATACCTTAGATGCCAATGCAAAAAGTCGTGATAAGCAACAAATGTTTACCGCCACTAGTATCAATCAGTTTGATACTAGCCTGCAATTACTCGTAGAGCGAATGGAACGTTTAGAGGCTATATTAGCGAGTAAGTCTGGACCCTAAATTTAACTCACCCTATTATAAATGGGCATTGAATTATAAGTGGAGATTGAACCATAAAAAAGGCCATCAACTGAAATCAGTTGATGGCCTTTTTATATTTTTTGCTGTGGCAATAAATTTGATCGCGTAAGGCTGAGCAATTTTACTTCAGTGTTTGCACGATTTCTTTTATCAATTCTGGCCCTTGATAAATAAAGCCAGTATACACTTGGACTAACTTTGCCCCTGCCGCAAATTTTTCTTGAGCGTCTGCGCCCGATGCTATTCCGCCAACACCAATAATCGGCAGCTTGTTATCAAGTGCTTTTGCTAGTAATTGAATAACTTCAGTACTTTTTTCTTTTACCGGTGCGCCACTTAATCCGCCCTGTTCATTACCAAAGGGTAAATGTGACACTTTATCACGTGCTAAGGTGGTATTTGTAGCAATTACGCCATCAATATTGTTGGCAATTAAGCACTCGGCAATAGACTTTATTTCTTCGGCATTTAAATCTGGCGCTATTTTTACCGCAATAGGCACGTACTTACCATATTGCTCTGCTAACGCAGTTTGTTCGGCTTTTAATACTGATAATAGCTGATTAAGTGCATCGCCATATTGCAGCGAGCGTAAACCTGGGGTATTAGGTGATGATATATTAACCGCAATGTAAGTAGCATAGTCATAAACTTTACGCATACAGTGGATATAATCATCTTTAGCATTTTCATCTGGCGTATCTTTATTTTTACCAATATTAATACCCAAAACACCGCGGTACTTAGCTTTTATTACTTGGTCAACGAGATAATCAACACCTTTATTATTAAAACCCATACGGTTAATAATAGCGTTTGCTTCTGGTAATCTGAAAATTCGTGGCTTGTCATTACCAGGTTGAGGTCGTGGCGTTACTGTGCCCACTTCAACAAAGCCAAAACCTAAAGCTTCAAAGGCTTTAATACATTCGCCATTTTTATCTAATCCTGCAGCTAAACCGACTGGATTAGGAAACTTAATGCCCATAACCTCCACCGGTTTATTTTCTATGGTTTGCTTATAAAGTAAATTAAGCGGCGAAGCGCCTGTTGCTTTAAAGCCTTTAATCGTTAATTCGTGAATTGCTTCTGCATCGAATTTAAAAAACACTTTACGAATAGCTGAGTAAAACATAATACCTCTTTAATTATATATAATACTAAATTGCCATGCGAGAAACTAACATCAATCGCTAAACATAAACTTGATGACAAAAAAATCCCCGCTCATGGCAGGGATCTTAACACTTATTTCACGGGGTCGCAGTTCAAACTTAACAACATTAATTCTCGCAACGCAACTGAGAACTTGGCAAATTCATGAGTTTGCCCAACTCTAAAGTTAGCCAAAATATGCTGCCAGCGCTCAAGTGGTTGAGCATTATCTACAAACCATTTATCCAACATGGCATCAATATCGGTCGAGTTTTTATTACCACTTAATATCACCGAAGTTAATGAACGTTGTTGCCAATCAAGTTCTTCTCTAAATGACGACCTTGCCAGCGCTTGCCAGTGGTTCGATACTGGTTGCGTGGTAATTTGATCTAAGAACCAATGTAAGTCTAATCTGGCACCCAGTTTAAAGTAAAGATCGGTCGCTAATTCAGTTGGCACGGCTTCAGATTTTGCAATTTCTGCAATATCCATTACCGAGAACAAGGTGCTCAGTAATGAAATTCTTAATGCCACAGACTCAGGTGCCCCAGCTGTAATCAAATCATTTTCCACGCGTTCAATTTGCGCTGCTTCATCTGCAATCATATAACTAGTAATATTGCTTGAAAGTTCTGCAAATGTGGAATGATAAAATTCAATTGACTGAGCGATATTCATTGATTTAGTACGATGACGAAGGAACCAACGTGTAGCACGGCGTACTGTTCTGCGTAACTGAAATAGCATTTCTGTTTGGATAGAGGTAGAAATTTTATTATCTAAATCACTGATCTGCGTCCAAATGTCTGATAACTCAAACACCGCACTCGCCATACTATAGCAATTAGCAATTTCAGACGTTGTTGCCCCAGTTTCTTCTTTCATACGGTGAACAAAATTAAAGCCCATATCGTTACCAATATTATTAGCTAACTTAGTCGCTATAATTTCAGCTCGTAGGGGATGATCTTGCATTTGCGCACTGTAATTATCTTGCAGCTTTTTTGGAAATGCTTTAATGAGCAAGCTTTGGTGAAATTCGTTGTCGCTAATTTCAGGACAAACCAGCTCTTCTTTTAACACCATTTTACTATAGGCAAGTAAAACAGAAAGCTCGGGGCGTGTTAGCCCTTTACCTAAAGATAAACGCTCAGCAATTTCTTCATCACTTGGAATAAATTCTAATGCTCTATCTAGTTTGCCCGAACGTTCTAACTCAGTAATAAATTGTGCTTGTTCTTTCAGCTGCTTAACACCACGTAACTCTGTAATTGACAAAGAGTGAGTTTGGCGATAGCAATCATCTATCACGATATCAGCAACTTCTTCGGTCATATCAGAAAGAATTTTATTACGCTGCTTAACCGTTAGATCACCATTTTGAACTAAACCATTGAGTAATATTTTGATGTTAACTTCGTTATCTGAGCAATCAACGCCACCGGCATTATCAACAAAATCAGCATTAATACGACCGCCTTTAACGGCAAATTCAATTCGACCTAAGTGTGTTAAGCCTAAATTACCGCCTTCACCTACCACTTTCGCTTCTAGATCTTGGCCATTAATACGTAATGAATCGTTAGCACGGTCACCCACTTCTAGGTGAGATTCTTTTGAGCCTTTAACGTAAGTACCAATGCCACCATTCCATAACAAATCAACCTTCATTTTTAATAAAGCTTGAATTAAGTCATTAGGTGCCATGGTTTGCTTTTGCGTACCAATCATTTTCTTAATTTGCGGTGTCAACTTTATTGACTTAGCAGAGCGATTGAATAATCCTCCTCCTTCCGACACAAGTGACATATCAAAATCTTCCCATGAACAACCTGGAAGATTAAATAAACGCTCACGCTCAACGTAAGTAGTGGCTGCATCTGGCGTTGGGTCAATAAAGATATGTAAGTGGTTAAATGCGACTTGTAGGCGGATGTGCTTTGATAATAACATGCCATTACCAAAAACATCACCAGCCATATCACCAATACCAACGACAGTGAAATCAGTCGTTTGACAATCAATATCCATTTCTCGAAAGTGACGTTTAACTGATTCCCATGCACCTTTAGCGGTTATTCCCATGCCTTTATGATCGTAGCCAACACTGCCACCTGAGGCAAACGCGTCGCCTAACCAAAAATTAAATTCATCAGAAATACTATTGGCAATATCCGAAAATGTAGCGGTACCTTTATCAGCGGCAACAACTAAATAAGGGTCATCTTCATCGTGACGCACAACATTTAATGGTGGGACTATTTCACCGTTAATAATATTGTCGGTAATATCAAGTAAACCACGAATGAAGGTACGATAGCACTCTTTACCCGCTTCAAAAATTTCATTTCTGTTACCGCTCGGTAGTTGCTTACAAACAAAACCACCTTTTGCACCCACAGGGACAATAACGGTATTTTTAACTTGTTGGGCTTTCACCAAACCTAGTACTTCAGTACGGAAGTCTTCGCGACGGTCAGACCAACGTAAACCACCTCGAGCAACTTTACCGCCACGTAGATGCACACCTTCTACTTGCGGAGAGTAAACAAATATTTCAAATTTAGGTAAAGGCAAAGGTACGTCGGTAATTAGCGCTGGTAAAATTTTGAAGGAAATATAAGACTTCTCACCCGTAACAGGATGTGGCTGAAAATAATTAGTACGAATAGTGGCATTAATCATCTCAACAAAGCGGCGAATAATACGGTCATCATCTAAGCTAGCAACACTGTCTAAAGAGGACTCGATGCTAGTGTGCACCTTCTCTATCAATTTATCATTTAATTTTTTAGCCGGTGAAAAACGTAAATTAAACAGTCTAATTAATAACTTGGCAATACTCGGATAACGTGAAAAAGTATTTTCAGTGTAATTTTGGCTAAAGGTACCACCAATTTGACGCTCATATTTAGCATAGGCACGGATAATTGATACTTCACGACCGCCTAATTCAGCGCCTAGGATTAAACGGTTAAACCCGTCGTCTTCTAACTGCCCTGACCACACTTTTGCAAAAGCATCTTGGAATAAGCTCTGAACAATCTCTAAGTTGAACTTACCTTTGCCGGTAAGTAACATTGAGAAGTCTAGAATCCAATAGACTTCTCCGCTTTCCGATTTTACGGCATACGGACTTTCACCAATAACACGTAAACCAAAGTTTTCTAACATAGGTAGAACATCGGATAAATGTAATGGTTCACCCGAATGGAACAACTTTAATTTTACAGAGCGGCTGTTAGCGTCTTCTTCTTGTGGTTGATAAAACAACATTTCAAGTTTGTTGTCAGCAGATAAAGCTTCAAATTTTTCAATGTCGACAATAGCTGTGCCCGGTAAAACTTCATCTTTATAGGCTTGTGGGAAGCTAATATATTTTCTACTTAACGCTTTGCCTTTAGCTTCGCCTTTATGCGAGTTTAATGAAGCAGCTAAGTTATCATCCCAACTGCGTGCAGCATGGTTTAAATTCTTTTCAATTTCTTTCACATTAATGTCTGCTTTTGTCGAGTTAACTCTAACGATATAGTGCGTACGAGCTTGTGCTGACTCTGAGAAGTAAGTGGTGAATTCTACTTCTTCATTACTACCTAATGCTTCTTGTAGTAATTTTTGAGTATTAACACGTAACGCCGTGTTGTAACGCTCGCGTGGTACATAAACCATACAAGAGTAAAAGCGGTTAAAGGCATCACGGCGCATAAACAAGCCTGAATAATCACGCTCTTGCATTTGGAATATACCTATGACATTTTTCAATAATTCAGCGGGTGAACTTTGTAAAATCTCATCTCTTGGGTAAGTCTCAAGTATGTTGATTAATGCTTTATAAGCATGGGTGCCTTTAGCAAAACCGGAATTATTACAAGTAGCCAAAACTTTAGATTTAATTAACGGTAAATCTAAAGCGCTATTGGTATAATAAGCCGAACCAAATAAACCTACAAAGCGCTCTTCACCAATAACATTGCCTTTATTGTCAAAACGCTTCACACCAATATAATCAAGATGAGCGGGACGATGTACGCGCGACTTAGCATTGGTTTTTGTTAAAACAAGTAAGTTATTGCCTAATGCTATTTCTCGGGCTGATTCGCTCAGGTCAGACATCAGGCGCTCTTTGCTGCCGCCATACTGGTTCATTAAGCCTAAACTCGTGTTAATATCAGCGGACAGCGCTATGTCGCCTTCTAATGTCTTCACTTGATAAGCGCGATAACCTAATAAGGTAAAGTTATCCGCTAACATCCATTCTAAAAGGCTCACGCTATCGCTATGCTCTTCTTTAGAACAAGGTAAAACAGCCTGTTTAACTTCATCAATAACACTACGCAAACGAGCTTGCATGGGTTGCCAATCGGTTACCGTCACGGCAATATCACTGACTACTGAGTGAAGTTCTCTGGCAATATTAGCTAACACTTTAGCGTCATTTTGACGATCAATTTCAATGAAGAATATGGTTTCAACCGACGTAGACTTAAACGACTGGTCGACAGAAGAAGAAAGCTTCGTGATATTTTTACTTTTATCACGAATGATTTTTATTGGTGAATTTAACATTAAATGTGGTGTTAGGTTTAATCGACTAAGGGCTATACGCACAGAATCAACTAAAAATGGCATATCACGGACAATTATTTCGATAATTGTATGGCTAGATTTCCAACCATTTTTTGACACCTGTGGATTAAAGACTTTAATCACTGGCTTATCATCTTGAGAATCGTTCAACGTATTCCACAGACTTAGCGTGGCACCGTACATGTCACTGTCATTTCTATGATCTAAATCTAACATTGAAATGTTTTTATAAAGCAACTCAGAAAATTGATTTACAAGGGGAGCTGTTGCCGATGGAACTTTTTTTTGTATTAACTGTGCTACGTTCGAAAGTATCACTGAAGGTAAACCGTCTACTAACGTCATGCCTTTTCCCTTTTTGGATAAAACGCTGAAAATAATTATAATCTGTAATTTTTAATCTATCTTAGAGTATAGATTGTAACAGCGATCTTATTAATAAACATAGGGAAATGCGAGGACTATTTTAGATGTATTACTTTAAAAACTGTACATTTATTTGGCGATTATACTGACATTTTTTATTTATTCATTAGTTATAAATAGAAAATGACCTTTCGGTCATTTTCTTGTTTATTTATGCATAATTATTTTTTCAATTAATTAGCATTTATTTTCGTTGTGGCCATAAAAATGCCGCTATAGCTGGTAGTACCAGTACAGCAGCAATCATATTAACTAAAAACATAAAGGTTAATAGTATTCCCATATCAACTTGAAATTTTAAATCAGAGAAGAACCAGGTTGAAACACCTATGGCTAAAGTCACTCCAGTGATCAGTACCGCACTACCTCGCTCTTTAAGCGCATCAAAGTATGCACTTTGAACCGTAGCACCATTGCGAAGCTTAGCGCTCATGGTAGATAGAATATAAATACCGTAATCAACGCCAATACCTACACCTAAGGCGATAACGGGTAACGTTGATACCGTTAAGCCAATATCAAGTGCTGTCATTAGCCATTGTGCAAGTGTTGATACCACGTAAAGTGGCACAACTACAGCAATTGTTGCTCTTAAACTTCTAAAGCTTAGCAAACATAAAATAATCACCGCCCCATAAACATAAAGCATCATAGGGATCTGGGCAGCTTCTACCGCTTCATTAGTCGCTGCCATTACTCCAACAGGACCAGAGGCCAGCTTAAACGATAAGTGATCATTACCTAATTCACTAGCAGCAAGTTTTGCCGCATCAACCACACGATTAATGGTTTCGGCTTTATGGTCTGTTAAAAACAAAATGACCGGCATGGCGCTACAATCGCTATTGAGTAAACCACTAGAGGATGGCACACGTGCAATTGATTGTACCAAGGTTTGTGTATTACGAGATAGCACACGCCATTTCGGATTACCTTCGTTATAGCCCGCGTTCACAATTTTTGCGATGGACGCTAGACTTACCGCTGACTGCACACCGGGAATGTTTTCCATGCGCCACTGAAATCTATCAATGGTGTTCATATGATCATAGTAAGTACAAGCGTCTGGTGTAGTTTCTACGATCACTGACATATAATCGACACTAATGGCATATTTATCGGTAATTAAAAAAGTATCTTGGTTATAACGTGACTTTTCATGCAGTGAGGGGGCACCTGCATGTAACTCCCCTATTTTCATATTTTGGGCCTTTTGGTAACCCACAATATAGAGCACAGCCGTACAAGCTAGTATAATCAACGCGACCTTACGTGTCGCAAATAACGACATAAAGTGCCATATACTATCAGTCGCAGAACCCTCTTTTCCTTGCTGATTTTCTTTGCTTTTTGGCACATGCATGTAAGAAACTAACAGCGGCAACAAGACCAAATTAGTTAAAATAATCATCGCGACACCCAGTGAGGCAGTAATTGCAAGCTCACGAATAATGCCAATATCAATAGATAGCAGTGTCATAAAGCCAACAGTATCTGACAACAGTGCGATACCACCTGGCACTAACAAAATTCGGAAACTCAGTTGTGCCGCTTCTTTACTGGTTTTTCCACTATTGACCATTTTGGATACTGAGTTAATCATTTGCACGCCATGACTAACACCAATAGCAAAGACTAAAAAGGGTACCAATATCGACATCGGATCTAGGCCAAAGCCAAGTGTTGATAACATACCTAGTTGCCATACAACGGCAATCAATGAACATGAAATAGGTAAAATAGTTAAAGCAATTGAGCGACAAAACCAAAATACCATTAACGTTGTGATAGCGATGGCAATCGCAAAAAAGGTTACAACCCCTTTTGCTCCTTGTGCAACATCACCCACCATTTTGGTAAAGCCAATAATATGAATTGAGATATTGTCTTTTTCAAACTTACCCCGAATTTCATCTTCCAATTGTCCAGCAAGTACAATACTATCTAACTTCTCACCGGTATTAGGATCAATTTCCATTAATGAGGCTTTCACCATAGAGCAACTGTAATCATCAGCAACAATACTACCGACAATACCCGCTTTTTCTATATTACCTTTTACAATAGCTAAACCCGCGGCATCTGATTGAAAACTTGCCGGTATTACTGGCCCACCGGCAAAGCCATCTTCAACGATTTCAACAAACCGTGTACTAGGTGAAAATAAAGATTTCACCTGAATTCTGTCAACGCCCGGTATAAAAAATAGCTGGTCATGTACGCCTTTTAAGGCGGTAAAAAACTCAGGGTTAAAAATATTGCCACTGCTATCACACACCGAAATTAATACGTTATTTGCACCACCAAAATTCTCCCTATGCTCGAGATAGGTTTTCATATAAGTGTGGTTAAGTGGGATATGCTTGGTAAAGGCCGCATCCAGTTTAATTTGTGTTGCTTGAAACAACAAGAATATACTGGTGAGAGCAAAAAATACCAGTACGGCTAATCGACGACGAAAAAGTGTTGCTTCTACAACATTAATAATAGAGTTAAATTTCATGACAGTTACTTAATTACGTTAATAGTTTTGATGCCAACATCAGAGACGGCGATAATTTTATTCTGATACCAAACCCCGGCTATAAGTGCTTTACCATCTTTTTGAAGATGTTTAGTAAATGTTGCACCATCATCACGACTTTCTAATAGTATGCCGTTATTACCCAAGATAAAAATCCGTTGATCGTCACTAAGCACAATAGCACTTAACAAGCCGGTAACCTCGCTATCAATTGCTTGCCATGGCGTACCGTTACGTAAGCTACGAAAGATATGACCTCGTAAACCCACAACCAGTAAGTTGCCTTCCTGTGTGCGGTTTATATCGTAAAATGAGCCTGGATATATCTCATCAAGTTTTTCCCAACTTATGCCAAAATCATTACTTTTTGCAATTAGGCCCATTTCACCCACTAAATATAACGTACGACCGTCGGCAACAACGCGATTAAAATGCGGCAGTATACTGCTTTGCACATCTAAATACGCTTCTTCATCTTGCAGTTTTAATTCGGCTAAATACGTTTGGTCTTCCGGGTAAAGCAATTCATTATGATGCTCTATAGCCCAATGTTGGCCACCGTCATTTGTACGATAAAACAAACCATAGGAGCCAATAGCAATACCGTTATCTTTATCTAAAAACAACACATCCAACAAGGGTTTTTCCACTTGTGGTAGATGCTGTTGTATTTGCCAAGAAAGGCCACCATCTCTTGACGATAATATAGTCGCGTCATGACCGACTGCCCAGCCATTGTCTTCATCGGTAAAATAAACCGCGGTTAATGTTACTTGTACAGGCACTTGTGCTTGCTGCCATTGCACACCATCTGTTGAAAGTAAAATGTGACCACGCTCACCAACAACAACTAATTTTGATTGATTAACTACCGTAATATCAAGCAAGAGTGATTTACTCGCCAGTGGAGCAATTACCGAGTCGATTGTTTGCGCATTAATAATAGGGATAGTAAGAAAACTGAGTAAAATAACGAGAAGACGTATCATTAACTATATTAGCTCCATTTATTTGGACTGTAGAGGCCATTAGCCTCAAATTAGGTATATTAAGGAGAAAATGGGCTTTAGCAACCCCCATCGATACCAAGACATCCACCCTCTTTAGCTTAACTAATTAATGGTGGAATAAAAATAAAATAACTTTTTGAAAACTTTAAAACAAAAACGGCTAGCACTCGCCAGCCGTTTTATCAAGATTGTTGCTTATCTGCGACCTTCACGACGTAATGCTGAAGACGTAAAATCTACATCATTTAAATCCGCTGAAAAGTCATACATACTGGCTTCGTTATCTAAACCCATCGCAATATAACGACGAGATTGTAGATCATGAAACACTTCTAAAGTTGACCATTGCGTTGGTACTTCATAGTAATTAATACCATGAGCAACACCCACTCGATATAGTTCATCACGGTTATCATAAATATCAGTAACCGCTACTTGCCAGCTATCTTCGTCGATATAAAACACGCGTTTTTTATAAGTATGACGTGTATCTGATTTTAAGTTCGCTTCGACCACCCAAACACGATGTTTTTCGTAACGCACCAATTCAGGATTAATATGACCCGGCTGTAAAATTTGATCATATTTTAAATCATCACTATGCAAACGGTAATCGTTATATGGAATTAACAACTCTTGCTTACCTTTTAATGTCCAATTATAGCGATTTGGCGCGCCGTTAAACATGTCAAAGTCATCTGTTGTTCTTAAACCATCTGACGCTGTACCTGGTGCGTCATAAGCAACATTAGGTGCACGACGAACACGGCGTTGGCCCGTATTATAAGTCCAAGCTTGGCGAGGTGTTTTTATTTGATCCATGGTTTCATGAACCAATAAAGCAGTACCAGCTAGACGTGCTGGTTCAGTCACTTTTTGTTTAAACTTGAATAAAATGTTGGTTTTTTGAAGCTCTTCAGCTTTAACACCCTTAACGCCATAGGGAATAAGTAACTGATCATCAAATCCCATGTAGGTATAATCGCCTGACGCTGTTGGCGCTGCTTGACCACCTTCTCGCGTAAGATTTTCACCACGATAGCGTAAAATATGATTCCAAATGGCTTCTAAACCATCACTTGGTACTGGAAATGGAATACCAATTGCCGCTTGAATAATGCCATTTCCACCTTGAACTAATTCAGTTCTAGTGGCATTTTCCAAGTTCGCCTGATAAACATGCTCAGGATACGATGCTGAACGACGAGATTGATAAACACTCATCTTGTAAGTATCAGGATAAGTTTCAAATAACTTAATTTGGCCTGGCGTTAATAAATTCTTATATTGCGCAAGGTTTTCAGCTGTAATGGTATACATTGCCTTGTCATCAGAAAATGGGTCTAGATGATGATCACCCACTGTATAACCCGCAGGGGCTGATTTAATACCACCTGTCCATGCTGGAATAGAACCATCTGCGTTAGCTGCACGAACAGCACCAAAAGGCGTTAATTCTTTTTGTAACTTAGCTGCCTCTTGCTCGCTAATTTTTGCAGTAGCGCTGGTTGATGCTAATGCTACGGTTACCGCTATTGATACTAGCGTTGCCTTTTTAAAGGTATTTTTAAAAATATTTCTCATGAAAGTAATCCTCATACAGCCTTAAATTGAATACTTGATGTTAAAAGATACGTAATCGCGATCTTCCAATTGGTTCGTAGTGCCTACACCACCAAAAAAGCTGTTGTAGCTAAAATCAGCAGACCAACGGCTTTGGTAATCGAAACCTAAACCTAAGGAGACTGACTTTCTATCTTCAACAAACAAGAATAAAGGATCCGGTGTAATACCGTTCACATCATGTGAAAAGACAACTTTTGGTGACACGTTAATACCGGCAAACACGTTGGTATAATCCAACTTACCTACAAAGCGATAACCCCATGCAAAAGCACTTGGGAATGGATTGGTTTCAACACCATCCTGTAGCGCTAGTTCTAAACCTTCTTTACCTGCAACACCACCATTTCGGCTAGTACCTGGGCCGTTTAAACGTAAAACATCTTGGTCAGGCATATCACGAATATCAATACCCCCCACTTCAAGTAAGGTTACAAATTGACTGGCGCCAAGTGTTGGTCCCCATAAATGTGTTAAAGTCATTTGTGCTTGTATTGTATCAGATAAAATATAGCCATTAGCACGTGTGCCACCGGCAAAAACAGGCATTTGCGAAATACCATCAAGCTCATCACGCCCTAAATCGTTAGCTAATTGTTGCGGCATAGCCGCAAATAACAATTCAACGTCATCTATTTGCAACGGTTCATCTTGACGAAAAGTCACTTCACCGGCAACCGATGTTGTGCCGATAGCGGTATTGAAGCTTAAAGCATAAAGTTTTATATCTTCAATATAATCCAGTTCAACACGAGAAAAAGCCTGTAAATCTGTGTAGTTATTTTGTGTAATTTCAGTCGACACTAACATACCAATATCATGAGCTAAAGCTGCGCCGCTAAAGTCAGCGGTGATACCTGAAAATACTGGACGTCTGCTATGATAATTCATGTGATACAAGCTAACTTCTGTATCATTTAACGCTGGTAAATACCAAGAAAGGCGCAAACCGTATTGACCGCCATCTTCTGGGTCGTTTTCAGCGCCGTCTTCACGTAAGGTTAATTTTGTTGGGAAACCACCCACGTAAGCACCACCGGCATCAGCAATGGCAACATTGCCATTTAATATTTGCGCTCTTAAGCCATTTAAATTGTTAATTAACGAATCAAGATCCATATCTGGATTACTAGCAAAGTTTAATTGCACATTATTATAGTGCCCACCATCACCGGCAAAATCATTCGTTGAAAAATAACTCCCTGGTGCAGGTAAAACAGTTTTCTCCCAGCTATATTGATAAAACATTTCAACGTTAAAAGTTTCTGTAACCCCTAACGATGCCCATACAGCGCCAAAAGGAATAAAGGCTTCTTTCAATTCTGCGCCAGGTGCTTTTAAGCGGGCAATATCTACCGGGTTAAGTTCACTAATACCGTGAGAGATTAAGGTACTTTCGCCCCAACTAATCACCTGTTGACCTACACGGACAGAAAGCGGCATTGCACCGAGTTCAAAATCACCATAAACAAAAGCATCCAACATGCGAACATCACGACATACTTGATCTTTCGCTTCATTATCACGACATGGATCAATCACCTTACCAGAACTCGGATTTGTCCAAGCTCTATCGCCGTCTACCATTTCAAAATCATAAAAATACATAGCGCGGCCAAAAAAACCTAAGTTTTCATAACGCACACCAAGCTCATGTGTCCCTTTAATTAATTTTGAAAAGCTTTCGCCAGAATTAAAGTTTAAATTAGCGTTATCGCCATTGGTCGAATAACTTCCAGCACCATCCCATACGGTAGCGGCACTAGGATTAGTATTTAGTATTGGATGATATTGACTAAAATCAAAGCCATTATTAACATTGTTAGATTTACCAACGTTGTCATTCCAATTACGATCTTCTACTCGCCAGCTTGTACCTGCTGAAAATGTAGAATCAAAACTAATCTCGAAGTTTCCTAACTCAAAGTTTTTTGCTTGAACATTAACATTAGCTAATGTTATCAAAGCGGCAGCTATACTCAAAGCCAGTGGCTTTTTATAAAAACCGTTGCGAAGGTTCTGTTTCATTTTCTATCTCCCCAGATGTGATTTTTCATTTTATTTTTATATGCTACTTACATGGTATAAAACAATAATTACATCATTTTGACTCAGTGGCAAGTGCTAAAGTCTTTGTTAAAGCCCTTTATATTCAAGACTTGGATCAAGTCATCTGATGATAACAAAAAGGCGTTTAAAACGGTTGTTTTAAACGCCTAATCTTAATAAGCTGCAATCCTCAAATAGTGAACAGAAATAACCGCCGACATAGAACCTGCCATTAGCGACACTCTTTTTAAATGGTCTGACCACTGTTTAAAGCAAAAACTCTAATCATGAAATTTTATCTAATGATAAAAACTTATTGTTCAGTGTTTCTAAGCAAAAGCGCCCTTCAATGCCATTTCTAGTTAAATAAAGCCGTAAATGCATAGCTGGAAATTCAATCTTTACTCTCTGATCTGTCATGACAATAATTGATTTAATTCGCCCTTGATAATAAGGTAAGTATTCTTGGCTCGTTATATTCAAGCTAAAATAGTACTTCATGCTTTATTCCTAATGCGCCAACGCAGCATCAAGTTTTTCCTTTAAATCTTTTGAAAGATTTACTTGCTTAGCAAATTGTTCGAGCTTGGTTTTTATCATGGTTTGTCTGCACTGATCAAACGACTTAAATTGAATAAGCGGCGTAATTAATCGCGACGCCACTTGTGGATTAATATCGTTAAGCAAAATTAATTGTTCAATTAAAAACTGATAACCTCGGCCACTCGCGCAATGAAAATAACGAGGATTGTTAGCCGTAAAAGCACCAATAAGAGCACGAACTCTATTTGGATTCTTTAAGCTAAATAATGGATGTGCAACAAGTACCGCTAAATTTTCATAAATAGCCTCCTCATTAACGCCTGCTTGTATTGCAAACCATTTATCCATGACTAATGCTGTGTCAGACCATTTATGCTCAAAATCTAACATCATATTAGCAAAATTTTCATGACGATTTTTCGCCGCACAGTTAAGCACAGCTAAAGTGTCGGTCATATTGTTTGACTGCTGAAACTGCTTGGTTAATAGAGCTTCTTGGCTGCTAAGCGTACTTAAGTAAGATAGGCAAATATTTTTTAATGCCCGTTTACCGATGGCAATACCGTCACTTGCATAATCAGCTTGTATATTTTGCTGATACTGCTGTAAAAAAAACGGTGCTAGTTCTTTTGCTAAAACATGCTTAACACTATCAATGGCGTCAAGCAGAGCGATAGGGTCAACTTCTTCAATATTGTCAACTAATTCACTAAAGCTCGGTAATGTTAATTGCTCAGCTTTTAAAGCGGCTGATATATCGGCAGTTAATATGGTTTTAAAGGCTTGGTATAAATGTTTAGGTAAACTCAGAGTCGGTTGCAGCATTAGCTGAGTGATATATGTTGTTAAGAGTTTTTGCCCTGCATCCCAGCGACAAAAATCATCGTTAGCACGGGTCATAATACATTGTAATTCTTGATCAGATTGTGAAAATTGGGTTTTAACCGGTGCAGAAAACCCCGTTAATATGGCCAACACAGGTTTCTGGTTAAACGCTTTAAAAGTCCATGTTTGCTTTTGCTCGGTTAATTGTAGTAACTGCGACTGATTTGGCTGACCATCATTAGCAATTAATTCAATACCAACAGGAATATGCAAGGCAGGATTTTCGCCATTAGCTTGTGCTATGGTTAACCGATATTCAGACAAGCCTTCATCAAAGTTTTCGCTAATCTGTAATACAGGCGTTCCTGCTTGGGTATACCAGCGCTTAAATTGTCTAAGATCAACACCCGATGCATCTGCCATGGCAGTAATAAAGTCATCACATGTTACCGCCATGCCATCAAAGCGTTGAAAGTATAGATCTAAACCTTTTCTGAATTTATCCACGCCAAGCAAGGTATGAATCATACGAATAACTTCAGCACCTTTTTCGTAAACCGTTAAGGTGTAAAAGTTATTCATTTCGATAACTTTTTCTGGTCGAATCGGATGGGCCATTGGGCCAGCATCTTCAGCAAATTGCAGCGAACGTAGCACCCGTACATTTTGAATACGGTTAACGGAAGCTGAATGCATATCAGCACTAAATTGCTGATCTCTAAATACTGTCAACCCTTCTTTTAAACTCAGTTGAAACCAATCTCGGCAAGTAACACGGTTGCCAGTCCAGTTATGAAAATATTCATGGCCAATAACCGCTTCAACATTAAAATAATCAACATCGGTCGCGCTAGCTTCATCAGCTAAAACGAATTTACTGTTAAATACATTCAGACCTTTATTTTCCATCGCGCCCATATTGAAAAAATCTACAGCTACTATCATGTAAATATCAAGATCATATTCAAGGCCAAAGGTTTCTTCATCCCATTTCATCGCATGTTTTAACGACGCCATAGCATGATGCGCTTTATGAATATTACCCTTATCAACAAATATTTCCAAAGCAACATCACGACTAGAGATCGTGTTATAAGTATCTTTTAAAACATCAAAATCACCGGCAACTAAGGCAAATAGATAACAGGGTTTAGGAAAGGGGTCATGCCATTGCACAAAATGCTGGCCACTGGCTAAGTCACCTGCAGCGATCTTATTACCATTGGACAACAAATAAGGAAACTGCGCTTTGTTGGCAATAACTTTGGTGGTAAACGTTGCCATGATATCGGGACGGTCGAGGTAATAGCTAATGCGCCTAAAACCTTCCGCTTCACACTGAGTGCAATAAGCCTCGCCTGACTTAAACAAGCCTTCAAGTGCGGTATTTTCAATAGGATTAATTTCAGTAACGATTTCTAACGTAAATTCGTTGCGATCGATAGCAATGGTTAAACTGGTATCACTGACGAGATAATCATCACTTGAGAGTGGCTCATCATCAATCAAAACTGATAATAAAGTTAAGTGTTCACCATCGAGTATCAAGGGTTGATTATCTGTCACCTTTCGAGTCATCTGCATGCGATTGGTAACCTGAGTTTTATATTCATCAAGTTTAAAAGTTAACTCAACGGTAGAAATAGAAAAGTTGGCTTCGCTATAGTCAGCTAAATAGCGTGGGGTAAAATCACTCATGCGCATCCTTAATAGAGTACATTGTATCTTGGTTAGAAGTTAACGCCTGTAATAGACATTAAAAAGCCTGTATTAAACAGGCTTTGTGAATATTTATTAATTTTGCAAATTTTTTAGTTCTTTGTCACTAGTCTTTTTATCTTAAAGCCCATATAACCATATGTCACGGCTAAAATAGGGTTAATTAAGTTAAAGAAACAATAAAAGATATAATCATAAGATGTTAATGCCATAGCGCCAAACATAAATGCACCACAGGTATTCCAAGGTATTAATGGTGAAGTAATAGTGCCAGAATCTTCTAATGTTCGACTTAATACGACTGGGTCTAAGCCCCTTTTTTCGTATTCTTCTTTGTACATTCTTCCCGGCATCACAATAGACATATATTGGTCGGCTGTGATCAAGTTAGTGCCAATACAAGTCGCTACGGTACTGGCAATTAAGCTACCTGTTGACTTTGCCTTCGCTAAGATTGATTCAACAAATTTTTTCAACATACCTAAATGCTCTAAAATTGCACCAAAACTTAATGCGGTAACCACTAGCCAGATAGTATTTAACATACCTGACATGCCACCACGGCTTAATAGTTGATCAATTTCAGCGTTACCTGTGTCGACAACTACGCCGTCAAAAAATGCCGTCCATACTACCATAATAGCCGCTTGAGTTGAATCTACACCTGCTTGAGCCATGCCAGAAATCAAATCTTGTTGAAAAATTACCGCCCAAATAGCGCCTAATACCGCACCGATAGCAACCGCCGGAAATGCGGGCATTTTTTTATAAGCCATTATTAATAATAGCAGTAAGGGGATTAAATTCAAGGCGGATATGTTATAGGTATTCTCTAAGGTACTCGTTAATGACTCAATACTATCTGTGTTACCCACCCCTGAAGTAGAATGATTAAAGCCAATAATAAGAAATAAAATTAGTGCAATGGAAATTGAAGGAATAGTTGTCCATAGCATGTAGCGAATATGAGCAAATAATTCACTACCTGCTACCGCAGGGGCTAAATTAGTCGTTTCGGATAATGGTGATAATTTATCACCAAAATAAGCGCCTGATATGACGGCACCAGCAGTAACCGATGGCGATAATTCAAATCCGCCAGCAATACCAATAAATGCAACACCTACTGTCGCGGCAGTGGTCCAAGAGCTGCCTATGCTCATAGCTACAACACCACACACTAGGCAAGTTGCGGCATAAAACCAACTGGGGTCTATAATTTTCAAGCCATAATATACCATCGTAGGCACAGTACCTGATAACAACCATGTACCAATTAATGACCCTACTGCTAATAAAATTAGCACCGCGCCTAAAGAAATTGAGATGCCATGGATAATCGATTTTTCCATCTCATGCCATTTATGACCATTTTTTAGCCCAATCACCGCAGCCACGCCCGTTGCTAAAAATAAGGCTATTTGGTTAGGTCCTGATGATGAACTATCACCAAAAAAAGTTACTGCGGCAATTAATAAAAAAATAAGGACAACAATTGGAATAAGAGAGTCCAACATAGAAGGTTGTCGCGAAGATTGAGGGTCAGACATAGATAAATTTACACCTTATTATCTTAATTATTATAGTGGTTAAATTATTTGTGCTAGTAAGATGCCGACTGTTCGCAGATAGTGCAAGCTATTTTTGACAACAATCTGCTAACTAGCCCTTTGTTTATAAGGATTTAAAGAATAATTATGCAGTTATTTCAGGTAAAAATCAGTCTAAGAAACCTAGCACTAAAAAGCCACCCTAAGGTGGCTTTCATTATTGCTTCAGTAAAACAGCTATTTTTTGGCAACTTTACCCAGTGACACTAAGTCAAAGGTAATTCTTGCTGTTTCGTCTAAAAATGGGTCTAGTGCTTCTAAATCTTCTGGTAAGTCATCTAAGTCAGCTACATTTTCTTTACCCATAACGGTAAGTCGTTCATTCGCTCGCTTTAATTGCTTAGCCTTACGGCTCTCTCTTTTTTCTTTGCGCTTAGCTAAGTTTAATGAAATATTTTTATCATCTTTTTCAGCTTTATATTCTGCTATATCAGAGCGTAAATAATTAAACTCTTGATTTTTTTCAACACGTGAACTGTACAATGAAGTCAAATATGATACATCTTTGCTAATATCATTAAGCTTATTATATTGCGCTTTTGGGATTTGGTCCCAAGGCAAGGCGTTTTCTTCTTTACTTTCGCCCCAATCAGCTGGATCTATTGCCGATGGAAATTCAATATCAGGTAATACACCCCGGTGTTGGGTGCTACCACCATTAATGCGATAAAACTTGGCAATCGTAAATTGAATGCTGCCAAACGGTTTTTCGTACAAATCGTAGACACGACCTAGGCCTCTATGTTGCTGGACAGTGCCTTTGCCAAAAGTGTGTTCACCAACAATAATGCCTCGTCCATAATCCTGAATGGCTGCTGAGAATATCTCTGACGCTGAAGCGCTATAGCGATCGACCATAACAGTCAATGGCCCATCATAAAAACTAATACCGTCTTTATCACTGTTTACTTGTACGCGGTTAGCACCATCACGCACTTGTACTACAGGGCCTTTATCAATAAATAGACCGGTAAGTAAAGTCGCCTCTGTTAACGAGCCACCACCATTGCCACGAAGGTCAACAATAATACCAGCCACGTTCTCCTCTTTAAGTTTAGCTATTTCAAGCTTAACGTCGCGAGAAAGATGGTTGTAAAAGCTTGGGATCGTGATCACACCAAGTTTTTTAGTGTTTTCATCACCTTCTTTTTCAAAATAGACTTCTGATTTTGCCGCGCGATCTTCAAGCTTTATGGTATCTCTAACAATAGAAACTACTTTAATACTGCTGTCATCTTCTGATTCTGCACCTAAAACTTGTAACCTAACCTTGCTGCCTTTAGGACCTTTGATTAGTTCAACAACATCATCTAAACGCCAACCAATAACGTCGACAAACTCTTTATCATTTTGTGCAACACCGACAATACGATCTTTAGGGTTTAATTCATTAGATTTATCAGCCGGGCCACCCGAAACTACACTTTGAATAACGGTATAGTCTTCTTCTGCACGTAAGACTGCGCCAATACCTTCCAATGATAAATTCATTTCCATTTGGAAACGTTCCGCATTACGGGGAGATAAATATGAAGTGTGTGGTTCGACTACGCGGGCAAAGCTGTTCATGACGACTTGAAACACATCTTCACTTTCACTTTGCTTTAAGCGTTTAATCGCGTAACGATAACGTTTGCCCAGTACTTCTTGAATTTTTTCCCACTCTTTACCGGCTAACGTTAAATTTAGTGCATCATATTTAACTTTTTTACGCCATAACTCGTCTAATTCATCAACAGAATTAGGCCATTGGGCATCTTCACGATCAAAGTCATAGGATTCATCAAGGTCAAAATTAAAAGTTTTCTCGCTTGCTAAAAGGCTTAGTGCATATTGATAACGTTCTAATCGACGTTGTAAATTAAGATTGTAAATTTCATAAGCAACATCAAGTTTACCGCGAGCAATAACCGTGTCAAATTCATCACGGTACTGCTCAAAGCCTTTAACGTCAGCAGCAAGAAATACGTTACGAGCGTAATCTAATTGCTTAATATAACGATCGAAAATTTGCTCTGAAAGCAAGTCATCAATTTTTATTTTTTTGTAGTGTGCACGCGTAAACTGTGCCGTAATTCGCTTTGTAGAGGCTGCATGTTGACTTTCTGGCGCCAATATCAATAAGCTTTCATTGTCATCGTTAGTCTCAGCAAAAACTGAGATACTGGCAAGTGACAATGATACCGCTATAGCTATACAACAAAATTTATGCATTCACATACTCCAAATTTATTCTGTAAAAATATTTTTAACTTGTGTTTTAACAACCATACCCGAGTTTAATTGTACGCTAACATCTTTGCCAGAAACTTCTGTGATAACAGCGTCCATTGAAGATTGTCCCAATTGCACTTTGATATTTTTGCCAACAACAACATTACTTGTTTCAACCGGTTTAAGTGTAACGGTTGGTTTTGCAACTACACGCTTGGTTGATTTCACCGTATTGAATTTTTCTTTGCGGCTACCATCCGTAGAGTCTTTAGCAACAGACTTAGTTCCCTTAACGGCATTACCTTTATAAGGTTTTTTAGCCGCTTTGTCTTTAGGCTTTTTGGTACCAAACTTTTCTTGGCTTTCTTTTAATGTTTTGCTGGCATAATCTGCTTGTTCTTGATCAATCTCTGCAGAGTCATTACCGTCAATATCAATTCGAAAACAGCCTAGTTTAATCGCTTTCAAATAACGCCAGCTACTTGTGTAATGTCTAAGTGCTTGACGTAGGCGAGTTTTACTTACCGTTTCATCACCAATCAGCTTTTCTGCTAAATCTTGAAAAATGCCAATTTTTAATGGTTTAGCAGCACCTTCGATAGAAAAACATGCTGGAAATTTTTCCGCCAAATAGCCAATAATCTCTTTTGTGCTAATACGCTTAACTTCAGCATCAACATTTGGCGTTATTTCAACCACCGCATCTACTACTGGTGTTGTTTCAACCACCGCGTCTACTACTGGTGTTGTTTCAACTGCCACTTCTGCTACCACTTTCACTTCACTTTCAATTTTAGTTTCCATAAATACAACTTTTCAAAATTTTAATTCTGCTCTGCTAGATATTGTTCACGATTTTCCAACAAATGTCGGCACCAATCATAAATATCTTCACTTTCGATTTCAGCTAAGGCTTCTTGCCCTATCCACGTGTCCCACACCAAAGAAAGCAACTGCTCTAAAACCTCTGGTGCAATATCTTCTTCTGCTAAGTCATAAACGGTATGATAAATTTCGTTAATACGCTCAGCAACTATCTCTTCATCACCTTCCCAATCGCCAACAACAGCTTCTGAAACTAGGTAGTCATGAATAACAATAAATTCTTTCATTAGTTTACCACGCCATGGTTAATCATAACATTTTCAAACAAACTAATTATTTTTTCTAATCCTGCTTGATCATCACTATCAAAACGATTGAATGCGATGCTGTCAATATCAAGCACAGCTATCACCTTCTCGTTCAACCTTAAAGGTAATACTATTTCAGCATTACTGCTAGCGTCACAAGCAATATGACCGTCAAATGCATGCACATCAGCAACACGTTGTACTTCATTTTTACTTGCCGCTGTGCCACAAACCCCACGACCTAAAGGGATACGGATACAAGCCACTTTACCTTGAAATGGGCCAAGGACAAGTTCGTCATCGATCAAACGGTAAAAACCAACCCAATTAACATCAGCTAATTGCTCAAATAACAAAGCACTGACGTTGGCCATATTAGCAATCACATCAGTTTCATCACTGATCAAGGCTTCAACTTGCTTATATAAGTCACGATAAAAGGTGTTTTTTGTCATTAATGAAGATGCCTACAATAAAAACGCATAACATACCCTGATAGCGCAGAAAACTAAAGCGCTATCAGCAGCAATTAGCAATTATCTAGCAATTTTATGATAAATATTTACTTTAGTGGCGCATTTATCATTTTTTCATGGTTAAATTATCTACCACTTGCTTTTTGAAATCTTTCTTCAAGCTTTTATTTTGCCATAGCCAATAGATAAATCATGCATGCTTACATAAATCTCTGTCAATGGCACAATATAGCAGCATATAGTCGAACAATTAATTAGTTTATTGCGTATTACATAAATACCTTAAAAAATTTTGTGCATGTACAAAAAGCACTATTATAAGTATTACTGATAGTGCTTGACTAAAGCCTTTATCGCTGTCCGGAACCAGTACTGAGCTTAAAATGAATCAGCAGGAATACATACCCAACCTTCCATTAATACCCGAGCACTGCGGCTCATAATAGCTTTATTTACCGTCCACATACCATTAAGCTTTGATGCTTGAGCACCCACTTTAAGAGTGCCCGATGGGTGACCAAAAACAACAGCGTCACGTTCACCACCGCCAGCAGCTAAATTCACTAAAGTACCTGGAATTGCAGCTGCAGTGCCAATCGCCACGGCTGCCGTGCCCATCATAGCATGATGTAACTTACCCATAGATAAAGCACGAACATGTAGGTCTATATCCGCTGCACAAACCGCTTTACCACTTGATGTTACATAGTCTTTAGCGGCGCTAACAAAAGCAACTTTTGGGGTATGTTGTCGTGCAACGGCTTCAGATACATTATTAATCAAACCCATTTTAAGTGCGCCAGCAGCACGAATAGTTTCAAAACGTGCTAATGCTGCTTCATCATTATTAATAGCCTCTTGTAATTCTGTACCTGTGTAGCCTATATCTTCAGCATTTAAGAAAATAGTGGGAATGCCAGCACTGATCATAGTAACTTTAACTGTAGCTGCTTCGAAACTGCCTATCGCGGGAACTGCTAGCTCATCAATCACATTACCTGTCGGGAACATAGCTTCACTAGGGTCAACGGGTGCGATAAATTCTACCGGTACTTCTGCAGCAGGAAAGGTTACGCCATCGAGTTCAAAGTCACCCGTTTCTTGTACTTGCCCATGCGTAATAGGCACGCAAGCGATAATCGTTTTGCTAATGTTTTTTTGCCAAATACGTACCGTACAAATACCATTTTCAGGAATCCGGCTAGCAGCAACTAAACCCGACATAATGGCAAATGAGCCCACGGCTGCAGTCAAATTCCCACAATTACCACTCCAATCAACAAACGCTTTATCTATCGCCACTTGACCAAATAAATAGTCAACGTCGTGATCTACCTCAGCACTTTTAGCCAAAATCACGGTTTTACTGGTACTTGATGTAGCCCCACCCATACCATCGGTTTGTTTACCGTAGGGATCTGGACTACCAATGACTCGAAGTAGCATATTATCACGAGCTTGCCCCGCTATTTGGCAACGCTCTGGTAAGTCAGTTAGATTAAAAAATACACCTTTTGACGTACCACCTCGCATATAGGTTGCGGGGATTTTTACTTGAGCAACTGAAGACATTTAACACCTCTGAATTTTATCAATATAAGCCACTTTACTCACCTTCCATGTACACAATTTAGTATTCGTTGATAGCATCAACATTCCTTCACATCCATGTGATCACGTCATACCCTTCGTCCTGAACATAAAAAAGCAGCAATTAAATTGCTGCTAATATTTTTCATTCAAATTTACTATCTAAAGCCATTATTTTTATTGACCGCAAGACAGCTGTACACAGGCTATATTTATAGCTCAGTAAAGGTAATGCCACTATCATCAAAAATAAGCCTTTAGCCATTAGACTCTAAAAAATCGTTAGCAAACTTTTGTAAAACACCACCCGCTGCATAAACAGACACTTCTTCAGCAGTATCTAAACGACATTTTACTGGAATCTCAACGACTTCGCCCTGACCATTATCTGATCCTCGAGTCATGACTACCGTCATCGCTCCACCTGACGTTGGCGTACCCACTACATCGTAAGTTTCTGAACCATCAATATGGTAAGTATGACGAGTTTCACCGTTAATAAACTCTAACGGTAACACGCCCATACCCACTAAGTTAGTACGGTGAATACGCTCAAAACCTTCAGCAATAATCACTTCAACACCTGCTAAACGAACACCTTTGGCCGCCCAATCGCGTGATGAACCTTGACCATAATCAGCACCGGCAATAATAATAAGCGGCTGCTTACGTTCCATGTAAGTTTCAATGGCTTCCCACATCCGAGATTCAGTGCCTTCCGGCTCAATACGCGTGAGCGACCCTTGCTTCACTTCACCGTTATCATCACGACACATTTCGTTAAATAATTTAGGGTTAGCAAATGTTGCACGTTGCGCGGTTAAATGGTCACCACGATGAGTTGCATACGAGTTGAAATCTTCTTCTGGCAAGCCCATCTTATGTAAGTATGCACCTGCAGCACTGTCCAATTGAATAGCATTTGAAGGTGATAAATGATCGGTAGTAATGTTGTCACCCAATACCGCTAAGGGCCGCATACCTTTCATGGTACGTTCACCGGCTAGTGCGCCTTGTCCTTCTGTATCCCAGTAAGGAGGACGACGAATATAAGTACTGGTTTTATCCCAAGCGTATAACGGACTTTCAGCTGGCTCAAAAGCGCCCAAATCAAACATTGGTGTGTAGATTTTTTTGAATTGCTCAGGTTTGACACATGAGGCAACAATCGCATCAATTTCTTCATCACTTGGCCAGATGTCTTGAAGCGTAATGTCGTTACCATTTTGATCTTGACCTAAAATGTCTTTTTCAATATCAAAACGAATAGTACCGGCAATAGCGTAAGCAACCACTAAGGGGGGTGACGCTAAAAAGGCTTGTTTTGCATACGGATGAATGCGGCCATCAAAGTTACGATTACCTGATAAGACTGCGGTTGCATATAAATCACGGTCAATCACTTCTTGTTGAATCTTTGGATCTAACGCGCCACTCATGCCGTTACACGTTGTACAGGCGTAACCTACAATACCAAAACCTAGTTTTTCCATTTCAACTAATAAGCCCGCTTCTTCTAAATAAAGCTTGGCTACTTTTGAACCTGGCGCAAATGAAGATTTAACCCAAGGTTTACGCACTAAGCCTAGCTCATTTGCACGTTTAGCAATCAGGCCTGCAGCGACAACATTGCGCGGATTAGAGGTATTTGTACACGAGGTAATAGCGGCAATAATGACCGCGCCATCAGGCATTTGGCCATTAGCTTCTTGTACTTTACAAGCAGCAAGATCTTTAGCGATATTTTTTGAGGCTAAATCAGCTGTCGCTAAACGACGATGTGGATTAGAAGGACCGGCTAAGTTACGACCTACGCTTGATAAATTAAATTCGATAACCCGTGGATATTGCGCCTCTACTAAATCATCAGCCCAAAGGCCAGTGTGCTTGGCATAAGTTTCAACCAGTGCTATTTGCTCCGGTTCACGTCCGGTAATTTTCAAATAATCAATAGTTTGTTCATCAATGTAGAACATAGCGGCTGATGCACCATACTCTGGGGTCATGTTTGAAATAGTAGCTCGATCACCAATAGTTAAGCTTTTAGTGCCTTCACCAAAGAATTCTAAGTAAGCAGACACCACTTTTTCATTACGTAAAAATTCAGTGATCGCTAATACTATATCCGTTGCTGTGATACCCGGTTGACGTTTACCGGTCAACTTTACACCGATAATATCGGGTAAGCGCATCATCGATGGACGACCAAGCATAACGGTTTCAGCTTCTAATCCACCGACACCAATAGCAATAACACCTAAGGCATCAATGTGTGGTGTGTGAGAGTCAGTACCAACACAAGTATCAGGAAAAGCTACACCGTCACGTGCTTGAATAACTGGCGACATTTTCTCTAAATTAATTTGGTGCATAATGCCGTTACCCGCGGGGATAACATCAACATTTTTAAAAGCAGTTTTGGTCCATTCGATAAAATGAAAGCGGTGTTCGTTACGACGGTCTTCGATTGCCCGATTTTTCTCAAAGGCTTCACTATCAAACCCAGCAGCTTCTACTGCGAGTGAATGGTCGACAATTAATTGTGTTGGTACAACAGGGTTAACTTTAGCTGGATCGCCACCTTGATCAGCAATGGCATCTCGAAGGCCGGCTAAATCAACTAAAGCCGTTTGACCAAGAATGTCATGACAAACAACACGTGCAGGATACCAAGGAAAGTCTAAATCTTGCTTGCTTTCAATAATTTGCTTTAGCGAATCAGTTAAGGTTGCAGGGTCACACCGGCGAACTAATTGTTCAGCAAGCACACGTGAAGTGTAGGGTAGTGTTTTATAAGCACCGGGGCTGATTGTTTCAATCGCTTCTCGTGTATCGAAAAAATCTATTGTTACACCATTGTGTTTGTAACCTGGCAAAGGTTTGCGGTAATCGTAATTCATAACTTACTCCACATAGTAAAAAAGAGTACAACAGACTCTTTTTAAGTAATTTAATTAATGACATGGCATTATCACTAGCAGCTTGCAACAGCCCTATCGGCATAAATAAGGCTTTATTTATACTGATGCTAAATAATAAATACTTGTCAGCTTACCTATTAGCGATAGGTTGCACTTTACGAGGCTCTGCACCAATGTAGTCAGCAGACGGGCGAATAATACGGTTATTTTCGCGTTGCTCCATAACATGAGCCGCCCAACCCGTTAAACGAGAACAAACAAAAATAGGGGTAAATAATTTCGTTGGAATCCCCATATAGTTATAGGTTGAGGCATGAAAAAAATCAGCATTACAAAATAATTTTTTGCTGTCCCACATAAACTCTTCACAGGCTACTGAAATGTCGTATAACGAAGTATCACCATTTTCAGCGGCCAGTTTTTCAGACCATGCTTTGATGATGACATTACGTGGGTCAGATGTGCTGTAAATCGCATGTCCAAAACCCATGATTTTTTCTTTACGCTCAAGCATACCGGCCATTTGTACCTTAGCGTCAGCAGGAGAGTTAAACTTTTCAATCATGTCCATTGCGGCTTCGTTAGCACCGCCGTGAAGTGGCCCACGTAGCGTACCAATAGCACCAGTTACACATGAAAACATATCTGATAGCGTTGAAGCACAAACACGTGCCGTAAACGTAGAGGCATTAAATTCATGCTCAGCATATAGAATTAAGGATACATCCATCACGCGCTCATGCTGTTTAGACGGACTCTTACCATTTAATAGCCGTAAAAAATGTCCACCTAGCGAGGCTTCATCTGAAGTACAGTCAATTTCTATACCCTCATGTGAAAATTTATACCAATAACACATAATGGCAGGAAAAGCTGATAATAAGCGATTTGCGGCTTTATTTTGTTCACTAAAATCATTTTCTGGTTCTAGATTACCTAAAAATGAACAACCCGTACGCATAACATCCATTGGATGCGCTTCTTTTGGGATCAGCTTAAGTACAGCTTTTAAAGCTTGCGGTAAATCACGCATCGCCAATAAATCACTTTTATAGCTAGCTAGCTCTTTTTCATTAGGAAGTTCACCGTTGAAGAGTAAGTAAGCCACTTCTTCAAAAGTTGAATTCTCAGCTAAATCAGCAATATCATACCCACAATAAGTTAAGCCCGAACCTGATTTTCCTACCGTACATAAAGCTGTGTCGCCGGCACTTTGTCCACGTAAGCCAGCACCTGATAATTTTTTATCTTTCATTATTCTTTCCCCCTAGTACTTAACAGTGATTAATTTACTGTTAAGGGTTAAAATTTAGTTTCTTATTGATGTATTTTAATGCTTATACCCGTTCCACTTTAAGCTGTTGAAGTAGAACAGATATAACTACTTGTTTTTACCTTCAGAAAACAAGGCATCAAGCTTTTGCTCATAATCGTGGTAACCCAGGTAATCATATAAATCCATACGTGTTTGCATGTTGTCGATTTCTGTTTTTTGGTCACCATCTGCAAGCAAGGTTTTATAAACAGACTCTGCAGCTTTATTCATCGCTCTAAATGCTGATAATGGGTAAAGCACCATGGCACAGCCCCACTCACCTAACTGGGCTTTATTCCACAGCTCTGTTTGACCAAATTCAGTAATATTGGCTAATACCGGCACATCAAGCGCTTCGGTAAAAGCTCGGTAATGCGCTTCAGTTTGAATAGCTTCAGCAAAAATACCATCTGCACCAGCAGCAACATAGGCTTTAGCACGTTCAAGCGCGGCTTCTAAACCTTCCTGAGCAAAAGCGTCAGTGCGAGCCATAATGAAAAAGTCGCTATCAATACGCGCGTCAACAGCGGCTTTAATTCGATCAGCCATTTCTTCTGTAGAAACAATTTCTTTATTCGGACGATGGCCACAACGCTTTTGCGCCACTTGATCCTCAATGTGAACTGCAGCAGCACCGGCTTTTTCCATATCACGAATAGTTTTAGCAATATTAAATGCACCGCCCCAGCCGGTATCAATATCAACTAAAATCGGTAAGCTACAAGCTGAAGTAATACGTGATACATCTGCAATAACATCATTTAATGATGTCATGCCTAAGTCGGGTAAGCCATAAGAGGCATTCGCAACACCACCACCAGATAAGTAAATAGCTTGGTGACCTAATTGTTCAGCCATCATTGCACAATAAGCGTTAACGGTGCCTACAACCTGCAGGGGTTTATTATTTGCTAAAGCCTGGCGAAATTTAGCACCAGGAGATAATTGTTTAGACATTGCTTTATCCTTTTTTAGTCATGTATATTTTGTGTTAAATTAACGTTACCGCTTGTCGCTATTATTGCTATTGTTGCTGGGCAATTTTGTTTTCAATGTTTTTACGTGAGGCCGCAATATGACGCCTCATTAGCATTTCGGCTAATTCTCCATCACGATCAGCTATCGCTTCAATAATGCGAGAATGTTCGTCAAACGCTTTAGTTGCTCGTGGGCTATTCATACCAAATTGGCAACGATACATACGAACAAGGTGATAGAGTTGGCCACACAAGATATTAATGAGTTGTTGATTATGACTACCGAGTATCACTTTATAGTGAAAGTCTAAATCACCTTCTTCTTGGTAGTAGGCAATACCGTCACGCAATGCCTTAGCACTTGCATGTTGCTTAAGCATGACCTTCATTTCAATAATTTCATCTTCAGTCATATTTATCGCTGCTTGGCGACATGCCATCCCTTCGAGTGCTTCGCGAACGACATAAATCTCTAACAGCCCAGCAATTGAACATTCAACCACACGAGAGCCAACATTGGCTTTACGTTCAATTAAATGACATTTTTCCAAACGATTTAGCGCTTCACGCAAGGTTGAACGACTGATTTGATAGCTTTTAGCTAGTTCTGGCTCACTAATTTTACTACCAGATTTGATGGTGCCATCAACAATGGCATGTAGCATTTGTTCAAATACTTTATCTGCCGTAGTAACCGCGGCTTGAGTTGTAGGGTTGTTTAACGCCATTAATATTGTCGACAGATATAAAATCAAGGCGTTTATAATAACAACTCCTTAGCATTAGTCAATCTGAAACTCTGGGCATTGTCGACAATACCTATTAGGCATTAGTCGTAGACACTATGGAAAAGTGTGAAGTGACATTACATTAATCCAACAGTAAAAATAAATAAATCATTGTTAATAAACAATAATTTTAAAATTAATTCGCGCTTACTTATCAGTTAATTCATTTTGTTATCATTTTTAACACTTCTCAGTAAGTGTCGACAATATAGTAATTTAACCAAAAAACCAATAACAAACACCAATAGCAGCAGTAATGCCGGCAAGATCAGCGATAAGTCCACAAGCCAAGGCATGGCGACTATAACGAATACCCACAGAGCCAAAATAAACTGCTAAAACATAAAAGGTAGTTTCAGTAGAGCCTTGCACAATAGAAGCTAAACGACCAGCGAATGAATCAGCGCCATGAGTATTCATGGTTTCTATCATCATAGCACGAGCGCCAGAGCCACTTAAGGGCTTCATAAATGCTGTAGGTAAGGCATCCACAAAACGAGTATCTCCATTAAAAAGCAACACTAACTGTCGTATGCCATCAACCAAAATATCTAAAGCGCCACTGGCTCTAAATACCCCAATCGCACACAACATGGCCAACAGATAAGGAATGATTTTTATACTGGTTTCAAAACCTTGTTTAGCCCCCTCAATAAAGCTGTCATATACATTCACTTTACGTTTTAAGGCGACGAATAAAAAAATAATTAGTGTGGAAAATATGAGAAAATTGCCCATCAAGGATGATTGTTGCGCTAACAACTCTGCACTCAAGGTAGAGAAATAAACCACAATGCCACCGACAAGTGCGATGCCTGCGGCTAAATAAAGTAAAATAACTTGCTGATAAAGTTTTATTTTTTGCACAAATGCAACCGCAAACAATCCTGCGAGGGTTGAGGCAAATGTTGCCAATAAAATAGGGACGAAAACATCAGTCGGGTTTAGCGCTCCCTGTTGGGCACGATAAACAAAAACAGTAACAGGGAATAAGGTTACCGCGGAAGTATTCAACACCAAAAAGAGTATTTGCGCATCACTTGCCACTTCTTTGTTTGGATTCAGCAATTGCAGGTCTTGCATCGCTTTTAAGCCTAAAGGCGTAGCCGCATTATCTAACCCTAAGAAATTTGCCGACAAGTTCATGGTCATTGAACCTATGGCCGGATGCCCTTTGGGTACCTCTGGCATCAGACGGACAAATAGTGGTGAAATAAACTGTGCTATTTTGTCGATAATACCGGCATGTTCAGCTATCTTCATCATGCCTAACCAAAAGCTTAAAATGCCAATCAGGCCAATCGCAATCTCAACCGTTACCCTCGACATATCAAAAATGGCATTAACAATTTCTGCAAAAATTAAAACCTGATCAAAAACCAGCCATTGCACCATGGCAGAAATAAAGGCAACAAAGAAAAATCCGCTCCAAATACGATTTAACAAACCTGATCTCTTTTATTTTTATTCTTAGTATAAATATCATGACACACAAGACTACAATTACCTAGTTGGGTAGTAAGTAACAAGCCATGGAGTACATTGAAAAACCAACAAACACTGCGCAGGCTATATTGCTGATAAATTCGACAAAAATTAAAAAATCATCATCTGGTCAAGATTTTAATACTATAAATTTTATTAAAATTGATTTTTCATTTGTACAGCTAACTATAAGTAAATAATTGCTCGGTAGAACCCCACCCTCTTAGGCAAAGAGATCATCATTAGATTTTTTCATTCTACCTTAATTGATACGAAAATTTGACCCTTGACTAGGCAGGTTCATCTTCACTAGACAAGCCTTTGAGTCCAAAACTAACCATGATTTTATGGTCTTCTTTGACTCATAGTATTAAATAATTCTCTGAAGCTACACTATTTGACAGGAATAGTTTCAGGAAACAAACGATGAAAGTTCTCACTCGATTGTCGGGCAATTTCTGCAACAGAAGTACCACGAATACTAGCTAAATGTTTAGCGACTTCAACGACGTAAGCGGGCTGATTTTGTTTACCACGATGGGGCACTGGTGCTAAATAAGGCGCATCAGTTTCAATTAAAAAACGGTCTGAGGGTACTTTTTTCGCCACTTCTCTTAAGTCAGTCGCATTTTTAAAAGTGACAATGCCGGAAAAGGAGATATAGAAACCCATCGCTATTGCTTGTTCAGCCATCTGCCAACTTTCAGTAAAACAATGTAGAATTCCACCAACATTTTCAGCCTGCTCTGCTCTTAACATAGCTAAGGTATCTTCTTGAGCGCCTCTAGTGTGGATAATCAGGGGTTTTTTTAGCTGATTAGCAACGCGTATATGTTTTCGAAAGGAGTCTAATTGCACTTGTTTTGTTTCTGGCGCATAAAAATAATCAAGCCCCGTTTCACCAATAGCGACCACACGTGGCTGGGTCGCTAAATTAGTTAATAGTGCCGGGTCAATTTCATCCGCTTGATTCAGCGGATGCGCACCACAGGTTAGCCAAACATTGTCATATTTAGCCGTTGCTTCTGCCATCGCTGGAAAGTCTTGTAAAGTAACGCTAACACACAATAAGGTATTAACCTTTTCTGCCAAGGCTGCATTAACAACATTATCTAAGTTGTTGCCAAAATCTTCGAGTTTTAAACGGTCTAAATGACAATGAGAGTCTATGAACACAGGGTTACTCCGCACAAAGGTGCTAAAGGTTAGTTTGGGTATTTATCATGGCCATTGAATTAATGAGTTGCTGACATCAAAAAAATATTCTCAATGGGCATAATTTTCAATAGTACTATTTTAGTTAGATAAAAATAAGCATTTTACATTGATAAGGTTGGCTCAGATGAGCTCAACAAATGCCCTATCGATTTATAAATTTGGCTACGCATATTATCAGGATCTTCAATAAAACTAACACCTATGCCTGCAGGTGTACCGTTTTGCGCACCAATAGGGGTGATCCAAGAAACTTTGCCTTTAATTTTTGAAGGCTCTAAGGAGTCAGGTAATGTAACAAGCAAGTTCACATCAGTGGCTAATTCATAATGCTCTGTGGTGCGAACAAATAAACCCCCATTTTTCATAAACGGCATGTATGACTGATATACATCACGATCTGACATAAAATCAAGTGTAATATTTTTCAAAATCATCCCTCTATTTTTTTCGTTTTTTTATTGATTTTTTTGTTCAACGACAACGCTGATATCGGCGAGTAATTTTTCACTTAAAAACTGCCGGTTAACTTGTACTAATGTCTTTAACTTGATATTAGCGGCTTGGACTAAGTTGTACACCTGCCATAACTGTTGTTTATTGATGACACTTTTTTGTTGGTTTTCATACCCTGCTGTTGGCCAGCCCCATTGATTACGCATCAAATTAACTAAAACTTTTTCCAACCAACGAAAGCCATCATGACGTTCAACCAATAAGGTTAATATCTCTGTACGGTATTGATGAGCGCTTAAATAATCTTTGACCTTATCACGAAACGCAGTAAACGCAACAGCAGTTGCTTCGTCTGTTAATTCGCTAAGATGGCTAAGGTTTACAAAAGCATCATTACCCTGTTTTTTATATTCAGCCAAAAGTTTTTTGCCCACCGGTGGGCGTATTTCAAATTTTTGACAACGACTGATAATAGTGGGTAACAACACATCACTGCTATGCGTTGTTAACATAATAAAACTTTGAGATGTTGGCTCTTCTAAAGTTTTTAATAACGCATTAGCTGCTGATACTGTCATGGTGTCAGCATGATTGACTAAGGCTGTTTTTGCGATGCCGATATGAGCGGTTTTCTCAAAAAATTGGCTCAGTTTCCGTATTGCATCTACGCCAATAGTATTTTTTTCATTAACAATAGTCAGATGATCCGGATAACTGTCATTTGCAAACAACTTGCAAGTTTTACAATAACCACAAGGCTGAAAAATAAACGGCGGCACACTTGTCGTTTCTTCGCTTACTTGGCTTAAGTTTTCTTCTGTTTCTTGTTGTCTATTTTGTGTTAGGTCTTGGCACAGCAGCACGTTAATCAGCCAGTGCGCTATTGCTTCTTGACCCGCGCCATCAACACCAGAAAATAATAAGGCATGAGGAAGTTTATTGTCGCGAATTTGTCGAGACAATTGCTGCTGAAGCGCCAATAACCAAGTTTTCATCTGTTAGCCTTGTTTACTATTGATAAAAGCTTCGACTGCTTTGACTACAGCTTCGTGCACCAGATCCATCTCTTGGCTCGCATCTATAATATCTGTGCTGTCTGACGCTTGTGCTAAGGCTAGATATTTGTTGCGTACGCGCTGAAAAAAATCAATTTTCTCTTGTTCAATCCGATCTAATTCGCCTCGCGCTTGTGCTCGAGCTAAGCCTAATTCTGGCGCAATATCTAAATAAACGGTTAAGTCGGGTGTAAAGCCCTTTAAGGTAACATCAGCTATAGCATTCATTATCGCATCGTCAAATTGTCGTCCACCACCTTGATAAGCCCGTGATGATAAGTCATGTCGGTCACCAATCACCCACGTACCTTTTGCTAGGGCGGGTAAAATTCTATTAACTAGCAATTGACTACGACTGGCATACATCAACAACAGTTCAGTTTCTTGCGTTAGCTCTTCATCGTGACTGACTGATTTTACAATATCTCGCAGAGCTTCAGCTAATGGCGTACCACCAGGCTCTCGAGTTTTTATAAAAGGGATATTATACTTATTTAACACAGCTTCAATAACGCTAATGGCTGATGACTTACCAGCGCCTTCTATGCCTTCGACGACAATAAACTTACCTTTGTTCATACTGAAATCATCCAAAATACTTTAATTAAAATGTTAACGTTAGTTTTTCTTACGCTGATACTGGGTTACCGCACGGTTATGATCGGCTAGATTTTTGGAAAATATATGTTCGCCTGCGCCATTGCTGACAAAATACAAATATTCACTCAACTCTGGATTTAATGCGGCTTGCAGTGCTTGAGCACCAGGTAACGCAATGGGTGTTGGCGGTAAACCTTTTATTTTATAGGTATTGTAAGCAGTTTTTTCTCGCAAGTGAGCGTAAGTGATATCGCCTTGGTAACGCTCACCTAAACCGTAAATTACCGTTGGGTCAGTTTGTAAACGCATTTTTCTATTTAAACGGTTAACAAATACCGACGATATACGAGGGTGTTCCGTGTGTCGGCCACTTTCTTTTTCAATAATTGACGCCATGATCAGTGCTTGATATGGCGTTTTGTAGGGTAAATTTTCAGCTCTATTATGCCACTGCACTTCTAACGCGCTTTGCATTTTTTCATATGCACGTTTGATGATGCTCAAATCCGTTGTATCTTGGGTAAACGCATAAGTATCAGGAAACAGCCATCCTTCAGGATTATCTTGCTCTATGGATAATTTTTTCGCGATGGCCACTCGTGTTAAATTAGCAAGTTGATGGGTAATATGTTGATGTTGTGCTAACTGAGCTAAGACTTGCTTGAAGGTACTTCCTTCGATAAGGGTAATAGAAAATTGATGTTCTTTACCTGACACCACCAAATTAAGCAGTTCTATCGTACTTATGTTTGCCTGTACTTGATAGGTTCCTGATTTTATTTTGCTATCTTGAGGATTAAATTTCACATAACTGCGTAGCCAAAAACGCTCTTGCAACCAGCCTTTCTCAACCAACTGCTTGGAAAAAGCATTAAATGAAGTACCGTGCTTAATCGTTAAAAACTCAGTTTTTTTAATCGCTAGCGGCTGCTTAATTTTCATTTCTGACGTTATTATAATGCCAACAACAGCCAAAATACTTAACAGTACACAAACCGCTAAAGTCATTAATGTTCTTTTAACCAACAACGATAGGCTTAAAAAAAATTTTTTCATTTTTGTATCTTAGCTTTCAACGTTAAGGCATTGGCTTTGTATGCTTTTAACGTGTGAAATATCCAATTGTTGACCATTAAAAATCTTAACCGGCACTATACCTAAAATGGCGTTACTAATAAACATCGCATCGATATTATCTAATTGAGCCAGTGGATAATTATCTTGTTGAATATTTGAATTATTTAACAATATTTTCGCCCGCATTAAGCCAGCGACACCGGCAGTGGTTAATATCGGTGTTTGCCATTGCCCCGCTTTTAACCAAAAGACATTAGCACTACAACATTCAATAACACTGCCATTAATATCACTAGCAACTATATCATCCTCTGTGCGTCTATCTAGTTCGGCTCTTAACATAACTTGCTCTAAACGGTTTAAGTGTTTTAAACCAGCCAACATAGGATTAATACCTAGCTTTTGCTCACTGATCCCTACGCAAATCCCTTGCTTTTGCCACTGAGGATAAAATTTAGGATAATCACTAACGGAAATAATTACCCTAGCTTGCTCTGCACCAAGGCGCGAATAGCCACGGCCGCCGCTGCCACAGGTAATAATAACTTTGACAATGCCGAGCTTAATTCCTACGCTGATTTTTATTATACTTTCTTCTAGCGCAGGTAATGCTAATTTAGGTAAGCCTAGTTGCTGACTTTGTTGTGCCAAACGATTGAGGTGCTCTGGCAACATAGCCACTTTACCATCAGTAATCAAAGCGGTGGTAAAACAACCATCACCATAAGCTAAGCCACGATCATCAATTGATATCGAATTAGCTATTTTTCCGTCTACAAAACTTAATATCATAATTGCCATAAAAAAGCCTGAATACACCAGTATTCAGGCTTAAGCTTTTAAATTCAAGCGCTATTAAAATTAAAAGTACATTTGATGTAATAACCTGACTTTCAATCTCTACAGTTAACTAAATTCTTTTAAAGATCAACGAGCCATTTGTACCACCAAAACCAAATGAGTTACACAACACGTAGTCTAAATTAGCATCTCGTGCAGTATGCGCAACATAATCAAGATCACAGCCCTCATCAGGGTTATCTAAATTAATGGTTGGTGGCACCGCATTATTAACTAATGCTTGAATGCTGAAAATTGCTTCAACAGCACCGGCAGCACCAAGTAAATGCCCTGTCATGGACTTAGTTGACCCGACCATGACATCAAAAGCTGACGTACCAAATACAGATTTAATCGCATTGGTTTCGGCAATGTCGCCGGTCGGTGTTGAAGTGCCATGAGCATTAATATAACCAATTTTAGCAATATCAACTTTCGCATCATTGATGGCATTTTTCATTGCTAAAGCCGCACCTGCACCATCAGCCGGCGGTGAGGTCATATGATATGCATCACCACTCATGCCAAAACCTGCTAATTCAGCATAAATTTTTGCGCCACGGGCTTTCGCATGCTCATACTCTTCAAGTACAAGTACACCCGCACCATCGCCCAAAACAAAACCGTCGCGGTCTTTATCCCATGGGCGTGAAGCTTGTTGCGGTGCATCATTTCGCGTTGACATAGCACGTGCAGCACCAAATCCCCCTAGACCTAATGTGGTTGATGCTTTTTCTGCACCACCAGCAACCATAGCATCAGCATCACCGTAGGCTATCATACGGGCTGCATGGCCAATATTATGTACACCACTAGTACAGGCGGTAACAATCGAAATATTGGGGCCTTTCAAGCCAAACATAATGGATAAATGACCAGCAATCATGTTGATAATGGTAGAAGGTACAAAAAATGGTGACAATTTACGTGGACCATTATTTAATAATTTAGCATGATTTTCTTCAATAAGACCTAAGCCACCAATGCCTGAGCCAATAGCTACACCTATACGTGGGGCATTTTCTTCGTTAATTTCTATACCAGAATCTTTAACGGCTTGCACACCAGCAGCAACCCCATATTGAATAAATAAATCCATTTTTCTGGCATCTTTACGAGCCATATAGTCTTCTGCATCGAACCCTTTAACTAAACCGGCAAAACGTGTTGGATACTCAGTAGTATCAAAATGCGTAATGTCAGCAATACCACTTTTACCAAGTAGTAGATTTGTCCAGGTTGATTCAGGGCTGTTGCCTAGAGGGCTAAGCATGCCAAGACCGGTTACTACAACGCGTCTCATGAGATGTGCTGCCTCCGATAGAATTGAATAAAAGCGGGAGTTTAATTTCAGCTCACTTAGCGCTTAATTTCACTTAAGTTAAGTATTTGCTGCAAATATTTTCAAACTATAAAAACAAATCAGGCGGTAATTAAACCGCCTGAAATTAATCACATTCGTTTATTATTACTGGTTAGCAGTAACGTAATCGATTGCGGCTTGAACAGTTGTAATTTTTTCAGCTTCTTCATCTGGAATTTCAGTATCGAATTCTTCTTCTAATGCCATTACTAATTCAACAGTGTCTAGAGAATCTGCACCTAAGTCGTCAACAAAAGAAGCTTCAACTTTAACTTCGTCTTCGCTTACACCAAGTTGCTCAATAGTAATTTTTTTTACGCGTTCTTCAATAGTGCTCATTTTTCTTCCTTTACTAGAAAATACAATTTTTCAGAATTGTATGTAGTTTATTCGTCAAAAGCCGACCATGCAAGCTTCTAATTTTACTTTTTTGCTGGTCTAATCTGTTGACAGTATATAATTTGTTCGAATCTAACATAAAATCGCCAAAAAGCAAACTTGTGTTAAACCATGTACATGCCACCATTTACGTGTAATGTTTCACCCGTAATATACGCCGCGCCATCAGATGCTAAGAAAGCAACAGCGTTAGCAATTTCTTCCGGCTTACCTAAGCGGTTGGCCGGTACTTGAGCAAAAATGCCTTCTTTTTGCTCATCCGTTAATGTTTGGGTCATATCTGTATCAATAAAACCAGGTGAAACTGTATTAACGGTTATGCCACGAGAAGCAACTTCACGTGCTAAAGATTTCGTAAAGCCGATTAATCCAGCTTTCGCAGTCGCATAGTTAACCTGACCCGCGTTGCCCATTGTACCCACAACCGAGCCAATATTAATGATGCGGCCATGGCGCTTTTTCATCATCGCGCGTAATACCGCTTTGCTGATTTTAAAAACCGATGTTAGATTGGTATCTATAATATCATTCCATTCATCATCTTTCATTCGCATTAGTAAATTGTCACGCGTAATACCGGCATTGTTGACTAAAACATCAACTGACCCATGTTTTTCTTTGATTAAATCAAACATAGCGCTGATTGAAGCATCGTCAGTGACATTTAAGACCAAACCTTGGCCTTCACCTAAATACTCACTGATATTAGCCGCACCGTGTTCAGAGGTTGCCGTACCAATAACATTACCACCTAAAGCTTTAAGTTGTGTTGCAATAGCTTTACCTATACCACGACTTGCGCCCGTCACTAAAATGACTTTACCGTCTAATGAAAACATATAATTTTACTCTACTGATTCTAATGCTTTGGTTAACGACGTACTGTCATTAACAGATTGACAACTGATGGTTTTATCTATGCGTTTTAACAAGCCCTGTAATACTTTACCCGGTCCTGCTTCGATCGCAATTTCAATACCCTGTTGCGCTAAATACTGAATAGTTTCTGTCCAACGAACTGGGCTATATAATTGCTTAATAAGTGCTATTTTAATAGCTTCAACCGAGTTTTCAGCGGCAACATCAACATTGTTAACCACTGGTATAGTCGGTTCATTAAAGCTAACATAGTTAAATTCTTCTGCTAACTTTTCTGCCGCATCTTTCATTAATGCACAATGCGATGGTACGCTTACCGGTAGAGGTAACACGCGCTTTGCACCGGCTGCTTTACATAATAGACCTGCTCGTTCAACGGCCGCCTTATGACCAGCAATAACCACTTGCCCAGGAGAATTAAAATTCACCGCTGAAACAACGTCATCATTTGCCGCTTTTGCACAGGCATCAATAATAATTTTATCATCTAAACCAATAATGGCAGCCATAGCACCAACGCCTTCAGGCACCGATGCTTGCATGAACTCACCACGCTTCTCTACGAGCTTAACAGCATCCGCCAACGATAACACCCCTGCGCACACTAGCGCTGAGTATTCACCTAAACTATGACCTGCTAACAGTTTAGGTGTTGTAGATGAATTAGCATGCCATACACGCCAAATGGCAACACTAGCAGTTAATAACGCAGGTTGGGTAAAATTTGTTTGGTTTAACTTTTCAACTGGCCCTTGTTGAACCAAGTGCCATAAATTGTAACCTAGTGCTGCAGATGCTTCAGAAAAAGTACTTTGTACTACTTCATTTTCAGCAAAGTCCGCCAACATAGCTAGAGATTGTGAACCTTGACCGGGAAAGACAAACGCTAAATTATTTTGCATTATTAGACCTAATTAAATTTAATTTTTCACTGTATCAACGTAAATCATTGCCCGATCTACGCTGCTGTAATTGCTCAAGCTTATATTTACCTGTTACACGGTATATAACCAAAAATATTATTTGTGGCATAAACTATGTTCAAGCTTATCTTTGATTTTTGTCGGTACTTGCCGATCAACCTCGGTAATAGCTTCAGTAATCGCCGTATAAAATGCTGTTACATTGGCGTTACCATGGCTTTTCACCACAATACCGCGCAATCCTATCAAACTTGCACCGTTGTACTGGTCGGGGTTCATGGGTTTAAAGAGCTTTTTTAAGGTTTTAGACAATAATTTGCCCATGATTCGCGCTAAAAAGTGTTTTTTGATAATTTCTTGTAGTTGTGTATAGACCATTTTGGCCACACCTTCACAAGTTTTCAATGCAACATTGCCAACAAAACCGTCACAAACAATAACATCAGCTTTATTAGTAAAAATATCATTACCTTCTATAAAACCAATATAATTAATATCATCATTGGCCTGTAAATAGCTGGCGGTTTGCTTGATATGATCACTACCTTTATTTTCTTCTTCACCCATGTTTAATAACGCGACTTTTGGATTTTCAATACCGTCAACCTCTTTTGCCATGACTGAGCCCATAATAGCAAATTGATATAATACGTTTGAGTCACAAAAAACATTCGCCCCTAAATCCAACATAAAAACATGTTGCTCAGACTTGTTGCTAGGTAATGCAGAAATTAGTGCTGGGCGCTCTACTCCAGGTAAGGTTTTTAAGACAAAGTGTGCCATTGAAAAAAGTGCCCCCGTATTACCCGCGCTCACGCAAGCTTGTGCTTGGCCCTCGTGAACCAAATCTAAGGCCTTGCGCATGGATGACTGCTTTTTATTACGCAGAGCAAAAATAGGTTTATCATTCATCTCAACAACTTGGGTTGTTGGGTATAAGATTATTCTTGGATGAGGGTAAAATTGTTTTTTTGAAAGTGTTTCAATAATGACGGTTTCGTCACCACACAATAATAAGTGAAGATTGGGGAAATTTTCTATTGCGAGCATTGCTGCAGGAAGTGTTACGTGGGGGCCTTGATCGCCCCCCATAACATCTAACGCTATGGTTAGATTAATCAAGGTAATCGTTACAGATTACTTATTGATTACTTTAACACCTTTGTAAAAGCCATCAGCTGTTACATGGTGACGACGGTGAGTTTCACCAGATACTGGATCTGTTGATAAATGCGTTGCCGTTACTGCGTCATGTGAACGGCGCATGCCACGTCTTGAACGAGACTTTTTGCTCTTTTGAACTGCCATTGCCTACTCCTAAAAATTTGGTTATTAGCTAAAAATTAACTATTTAAGTTTTTTCAATACATCAAATGGACTCGGTTTTTCAAGCTCTTCAGGCAATTTACCCCAAACACTATCAGCCGGAGACTGACAATCTTTGATCGAATGCCTTGGAATTAATGGAATCGCGAGTAAAAACTCATCTTCCACTAACTCAAGCAAGTTAACTTCACCATTTTCATCTAATTCAATTGCGTCATAATATGACGGCAACTCAGCTTCAGCTTCAACGTCTTTCACTGGGCTAAAAGTAAAACTTACTTCTAGTTCCAATTCGAACTCTTCAGTACATCGCTGACAAGTTAATGCAACTGTTGCCGATGAGGAACCTGATATTACTATCAAGCCAACTTCATCCACATCAAAAGTGGCATTTACTTGGACCTGCTCAGACTGTGTTTGACACACAGCTAGCAATCTATTCATCCCAGATACTTCAAAGTATCCGTCACACACTAACTTTCGCTGTGCGCTTCTGGATGGGTCTATCGTTATCGGGAGTTTAAGATTTTTCATAAGGCGCGCATAATAAGGTGCCAATCACCTAGTGTCAAAAGAAAAATAGCTAAATGTGTTTAAAAACTCAAGATAGGCCATATATTAACAGCAATCTGTTTATATTTTGAGTGATATTAATGAAAAAACTTGTTTTAGGTTCCACCTCCCCTTTTCGCAAAGAAATTTTAGCAAAACTTAATATTCCATTTGTCTGTGCTAAACCTAATATCGATGAAAGCGCATTTGACGACGAGTCACCCGTTGAGTTAGTTGAACGTTTAGCCATTGAAAAAGCTAAAGCAGTTGCCGGCGAATTTCCTGACGCTTTAATTATAGGCTCAGATCAGGTAGCAATGTGTGACGGTGAAATACTTGGCAAACCACATAACTTTGAAAATGCCGTTAAGCAACTAGAAAAATTTAGTAATAAAACTGTCGTTTTTTATACCGGCTTATGTGTCTATGACAGCGGTTTAGATTACACAACCGCTGTCATAGAGCCTTTTTTAGTGCATTTTAATCAGCTTTCGCTAAGCGACATTGAAAATTATCTGCACGCAGAGCAACCCTATAACTGTGCCGGCAGTTTTAAAAGTGAAGGATTAGGTATTTGTTTGTTCAAAAAGCTGGAAGGTGATGATCCCAACACTTTAATCGGTTTACCGCTTATTAAATTGGTTGAGTTATTAAAGCAACATGATGTTAATGTATTAGCTGAACAAGTCAGTGTTTAAATAAACTCACTGTGCTGCTTAAATTAGCGCTTAATTTGACGTTGAATCGGATTAAATAGCACGGGAAAATATTATCTGTTCTAGTAACCGTTTAAGTTCTAGCATAAATAGCTTAACTAACCAAAAGAAGTGATATATTGATTGATCAACATGGCGTGTATCTCTTTTAGTTTCCATCTACGACTTTAGTTTTCATTTACGAATTGTTTTATACCCGTTTAACTCATTAAGTGTTCTACTTCTTTCATCAAGCAAATGACTAAATATAGGGCAAAAAGTTTAGTCATTAGTTATGCTACTTTGTAACCCTATAATTTTTCATTTTTAACAATGAAAAATTAGCAGATAATCGATTAACTGGGTATTACCGTGCGTTATTTATAACAGTATGAATCACACCTAGGCTTAAATTTTGCTAGTTGATCGATTAACTTATAATAACTAATGAGCTATTTTTATATTTTTTATATTTGAATTATCGCTATCATCACTTAAGCATAACTATAATTTATCTAGACTCTGTTTAAGCGATGTTTAAATTTCTTTTCATTATAAGCATGTTGTTACCTGCTGTTTAAGCAAATGAAATAGACTTAACCGCTTTAGGTGATTTAAACAAAATCGAATATTGCTGAAATTGAACAGGCTGGCAATCTAGATTTTGATGACCCTTCATTGTTATATCAATCCATTATTCAGTTTCAAAATTATAACTATATTAATTTAAGTTATTTTAGTCCCTTCATTCTACAGTATTATTTTCATAACTTTCACTCTAGAGCTCCTCCATCTTTTATTTCTCACCATACGCTTATAACATAACATTAAGGTTTTATTTTATTGATGAGTCGTGCTCTAGTTTCTATAAGTTAAACAGAGCAATATCTCGCTAATACCAAAACCTGAATTTGAGATAAATGAAATACCTAAAAGCTAATTTTGTAGCTATGTATTTTTCCTGCATTGTGTTTGCCGTGGTTTTTCATTCAAAATTTACAACTGTGAATTTTAGCTCAGCAGTCTCTATTTAATCAAACGAGTTGGTTTCGATAAGCACCGGGTTATTAACGTTGAAAAATAAAAAGTATTCAATAACAACCAATAGAATCCAGTTATTGATCATTAGAATAATATTTATACTGCCATCTATTATTCTAATGTGAGGTTAAATCAATAGTTAAAAACATTTGTTTAGATATGAATTGACCGGTCGACATTACTGGCAACAAATGCAGAAAAATTCAGAGATAAGTATGAAAAAATTATATTTAGTTAACTTAGAAGATACCGATAATATCTTCTCACAGACCAGTTTGAAGAAATTAACTGACAATCACCTACGGCAAAAATATTCACTAATTTTAAAGTTCATAAAGCTATCATGATTGGCGGCGATACTATGGCTGTGACCGCATTAGAATTAATGTTAAAAACCCACATTAGAATAAACATTGTGGTCTCAGAAAAAAATAACTTTATTGGCCTAATCAGCACCAATGAATTGTCTGAGCAGCACATTGTGGCAAAGCTATCTAAAGGGGTTTGTCGAGAAGATGTGTTAATTAAAGATTTAATGATTCCAAAGTCAGATTTTCATGCTTTTGATTATCGTGAATGATTAGATGCATCAGTTAAAGATCTAGTGTCAACTTTAGAAAATCATCAACTTCATCACTGTCTAGTGCTGGATAAAAAAATCATTACATACCAGGGATTATATCATCTAGTGATATAGCAAGAAAACTCCATATAAATATGGACCTAAATGTCAAACAATCATGTGGCTCGATTTATAATGTTGTGCATCAAAAAGCACGCTCTATGTAAAAAATCTACTTTATTGGCTTACAGGGATGTAAGCCAATAGAACAATGCCAGAGGCCTATTATTGGGCAAGGTCAGGGATTAGACTAACAACTGATTTGAGATCAAAGAAAATAAGTACTCATGCCTTGGGTACTTTATCACTAATAGCAATTTGACTCATTAAGTGTCCTACTTTTTTCATCAAGAAAAATCGCTAAATATAAGGCATAAAGTTTAGTCAGTAGTGATGCTACTTTATAACCCTATAGCTTGTCATTTTAACCATTAAATATAAGCTGGTAGTTAATCAACATCGTACAGATATTCAACGCAATATTCTTGCAATATGAGGATGACTTTAAGTATGGTCGAGCCGCTAAATACTCTTAAAGTTACCCACAATGTTTTGGCAATGGCATTTAGCTTGTTTGGTAGATTAGATCAATAAGGTTTTATTGTGCTCGCCATAAATAAAGCTAGAACCTATTATTCATTACACCCTCAAAATAAAAAGTTGCTCGTTTTAAGTTTAAACAACTCTATTTTTATTTATGCAATAAGTGGCACATTCATACTAAGCTTTCACGCAACAGCTTGGTATTTTTTATTAAACATCCGCTTTAGTTAATTTCTTTAACAATTTTTCTAGCGATGGTTCTAACGGAGCTTCAATTTTTATTCGTTCATTACTTAATGGGTGAATGAATTCGATACTCGCCGCATGGAGAAATAAACGTTTCAAACCTAAGTTTTTCATTTCGTGATCGAAATCTTCATGACCATATTTTGCATCACAGGCAATCGAGTGGCCTTTGGTTTGACAATGCACACGAATTTGATGAGTTCGCCCCGTGACTGGAAAGGCTCTAACAAGCGTGGCATTTTTATAATGTTGAATCACTTTAAAACGAGTTTCTGACTCTTTACCATTAATATTGTCTACCACCACCACACGTTCACCAGATTTTAAGTCATTTTTCTTTAACCCTTCTGCAACACGGGTTAATTTACTCGACCAACGACCTTTAACCAAAGCGTGGTAATACTTTTGTACGGTTTTATTTCTAAGTTGTTCATGCAAGTGCCGTAATGCTGAACGTTTTTTTGCTACAACTAAACAACCGGAAGTATCTCGGTCTAGTCGATGCACTAGTTCTAACATTCGCGCATCTGGTCGCAAAGCTCGCAGTGCTTCAATTAAACCAAAACTTAATCCACTACCACCATGCACCGCCATACCAGAAGGTTTATTGATAACAATTAAACGCTCGTCTTCAAAGAGGATTTGCTTCTCTAAATTAGCAACAACATTTAATTGTGTAGACACTGTATTAGTATTTTCCGACACACGAATAGGTGCAACGCGAATAATGTCTTCATCAACTAACTTGTACTCAGGCTTGGTACGCTTTTTATTGACACGTATTTCGCCTTTTCGTAACAGGCGATAAAACATACTTTTTGGCACACCTTTTAATGTTTTCATTAAAAAATTGTCGATACGCTGACCCGCATCTTCACTGTCTACAGTGAAAAATCTCACTTGAGGTTTTGGGCTATCTGTTATATCTATTTTGCTAAGCGCTTTTGGGCTATCTGTCATATCTGTTTTACTAGGAACCATAATTGTTTGCAGTTTAACATATTTTTTTCTAAGTACAGGCAATTAAAACGAGGATTTAATTGCCTTACCCATAAATAAAGTGTGATAATAAGATGGTTATCGCTACGAATTAGCCGTAACAAGTAAAAAGGATGCTTTAAGCGAGACGTAAGAGGCAAGTATGCGGCCACGTTAGTATGAAACAATTTTATTAAACGTCATTGTTGAGATATTAAAAAGTAAGGCCTATTGCGAATTTGACGCGTGTAACTTGTCAAAAATAACGCATGAACATATTGTCCAGCGCAATTAAAGCAATTATGTAATTAAACAGAAAAAATAAGTCACATTTTCAACCGTTAAATTATTAGAAAACACGATAATAATATCGAACTAAAATTAACGAAGCACTTAATTTTCTGTTGCGCACAGCACACAGGCTGAGCACATAAAGAATCAATTTTACTGCGGTGTCAAACACCTCAGTTATATTAGACAATCAGAATTTTTAACAGCTTGCTACGTAATATGGCGTAGTAAGATTGACACCCGAGAGGCTGACAAGTTGCTGTTACCATAGCGATAGATTACTTTGTGTTCTAAGCAAGGGTGTGTTGTGACTAAAATGAGTCACACAAACTATGAAACGTATGTTAATTAATGCTACACAGTCAGAAGAATTGCGTGTAGCGCTTGTCGATGGTCAACAACTTTATGATTTAGATATCGAAAGTCCTGGTCACGAACAAAAAAAATCAAATATCTATAAAGCCAAAATCACCCGTATTGAACCGTCATTAGAAGCGGCGTTTGTCGACTACGGCGCTGATCGTCACGGTTTCTTACCTATGAAAGAAATCGCGCGTGAATACTTCCCTAAAGGTTACAGCTTTCAAGGCCGTCCTAACATCAAAGAAGTATTGCGTGAAGGCCAAGAAGTTATTGTGCAAATTGATAAAGAAGAACGTGGCCAAAAAGGCGCTGCGTTAACTACTTTTATTAGTCTTGCTGGTAGCTATTTAGTTCTGATGCCAAACAACCCTCGTGCTGGCGGTATTTCACGTCGCATTGAAGGTGATGAGCGCACAGACTTAAAAACCTCATTAAGTAAGCTTACTCTACCTAAAGGCATGGGCTTAATTGTTCGTACTGCAGGTGTTGGTAAAGAATATGAAGAACTTGAATGGGATCTAAACGTTCTATTACACCATTGGAACGCTATTTCAGAAGCCGGCGCAAGCCGCCCTGCACCGTTTTTAATCCATCAAGAAACTAACGTTATCTTACGTGCTATTCGCGATTATTTACGTCGTGATATTGGCGAAGTATTGATTGATCGCCCTAAAACATTTGAAAGTGTTAAAAAACACATTGAAATTGTGCGTCCAGACTTTTTGAGTAAAGTTAAGCTTTACAGCAATGACGTGCCTTTATTTACCCACTATCAAATTGAAACGCAAATAGAAACAGCTTTTCAACGCGAAGTGCGTTTACCCTCTGGTGGTTCAATCGTTATTGACCCAACTGAAGCAATGACCTCAATTGATATTAACTCCGCCCGAGCAACTAAAGGCAGTGATATCGAAGAAACAGCATTCAATACGAACTTAGAAGCCGCTGAAGAAATTGCTCGCCAATTACGCTTACGTGACTTAGGTGGTTTAGTGGTTATTGATTTTATCGATATGACCCCAGTTCGCCATCAACGTGAAGTTGAAAATAGGATGCGTGATGCGGTGAAACAAGATAGAGCTCGCATTCAGTTAGGTCGCATATCACGCTTTGGCTTGCTTGAAATGTCACGTCAGCGTTTACGTCCTTCTATTGGTGAAATTAGCCAAAGTGTATGTCCTCGTTGTAGTGGTACTGGTCATGTTCGTGGCGTTGAGTCATTGGCATTATCAATATTACGTTTAATGGAAGAAGAAGCCATTAAAGACAATACACAACAAGTGCAAGCACAAGTTCCTGTACCTGTTGCAACCTATTTATTAAATGAAAAACGTCGTTCAGTATTTCATATTGAAAAACAACACAGCGTCAATATTCTTATTATCCCTAATCCGAATATGGTTACGCCACAATATGAAGTTATTCGAGTAAGAAATGACGAAGGTATCGAAGAAGCCAGCTACGATGTAGTGATTAGAAAGGCAGCATCTGAAGAAGCTGTAATGCCAAAATTTGATAAAGAAGTCAACAAGCGTGATGAACCGCTACTTCAAGGTATGTCTTCACCTAAACAAGCACCGAAAAAGCAAGAGCCTGCTGAGCCTGTTATAGTAGTGAAAGCTGAAACAAAAAGCTTACTTGCTGGTATTGTCTCTTGGGCTAAGTCTCTTTTTGCGGCAGAGGAAAAAGAAGAAGTTAAACCTGAACCGAAAAAACCTCAAGAGAGCAACACTAAAAGTAGTGAACGTCGCCCTCAAAGAGCTCGTCAAGGTCAACGTCGCAATAATCGTAACGATTCGCGTAACGAAAGTCGTAACGAAAGTCGTAACGAAAGCAATAATGACTCACGTAACGAAAGTCGCAACGATTCTCGCAATGACAAACGTAAATCTCACGATGCTAGTGATAATAATGTAAATAATCAAAGCAATGTGACACCTACATCGCCTGTGGCACCTGCAACAACAGCTAAGCCTCAAAAAGAACGCATACAAAAACCTAAAGAAGACAAGCTAACTGAGCGTCGTCAACGTCGTAATATTCGCAAAAAAGTGCGCATTAATAGTGATGTTAAAAACAATACGCATGTTGAGAATATAGCAGCTGATGTTAGCCTAGTTCAAAAAACAACACCTGAACACAATACTGTTGACACTAATAAAGTTGAGACTATTAAAGTCGATACTAATAAAGTTGATGCTAGTAAAGTCGATACTAATAAAGTTGATGCTAGTAAAGTTGATACTAATAAAGTTGATACTAGTAAAGTTGATAACTCAACAGTAGTAGATGCGATTGATAATGCTGATAACACTACTGTAGAACAAGTAACTAACAATGTAAAAGAAGAGCAACGCCCTAGAAGCCGACGTTCTCCTCGCCATATGCGTGCCCACGGCCAACGTCGTAGACAAAATGCAGAGGTAAGCGATGTTAAGAGTGAAATTACTGAAGATCCAGTCACGACTCGTTATCCAGAACAAAACTCTGTTAATTCTACTAGTAACGTTAATGACGCGAATGCTACGGCTGAAGTATCTGAGACAGTACCGAGTGTTGAGCAAGTTCAAAAGGTACAAGCAGAGGCATTATCACAAGTAATTAATGCTCCAGAAAGTGAAGTTCAACAAAACTTACCTTTTGAAGAACCTGAAACAGTCGTTATTAAAGCTGATGTAACTGTTAAAAAGCAAACAGCAAATATAGTGGACGAAGCAGCGACATCACCCGTTGATGAAGTAACACCAACCGCTGAAGTACAAGTAGAAAATACTGGTACTGCTGAAGAAGTTAACAGCCAAAAAACTGAAGCACCTGTAATAGAGGCTAAGATAGAAGAACAAGTTTCTATCAAACAACCGGCAACAATAGCACCAGAGCCTAAAGTTGCGACAACTGAATTAGAAACGCCAGCAATTGTAAATACTGTTGTAGCAACTGTTGAAGATACTATTACAGCCTCTACTGAAGGTAAGGCAGTAACCCTTGATGAAAAACCTAAGAAAGTACGTGCTAAAGTAAAAAACATTAAACGTAAAGTTAAAGCGGCAGCAAGTAAAACATCAGGTAAAGCATCGGCGCCAATGACTAAGCCAGAAACTGTTGTTAGTGATGGTACTATTCCTAGTGACTTTGTAGCGAATGAACAGAGAACACTGCATATTAAGTCAGGAAAATCTGCACTTTTCTCTAATGTTACTAGCCGGAATTCAGCGGGTCCAACTAAACCAACACTTAGTTAAGTCACCCCCTAATCTTCAGGATAAATATCTGAAGGGCTAAAAAACAAAAGCCAATTGCATTACGCAATTGGCTTTTTAATTTCTGTATTTTTCTTTTTGGTTTTTCTCTATTTATACCAATTCCATTAATTATGGTGGTCTACTTTATACGCATGAAAAATGGCCAAATATAAGACATTTATTTTAATAACTAGTTGTTCTAATTATTAAATAAATAACGCAGTAGAGTGTTATTTTAACCAGTAAAAATGATCAGATAATTAATAAGATTGGTACTAGTTAGCTATCACTAGTTATTTGTCTTCAAATTACTTAATGCCAATATCATTAAATTTGAGATCTTGTTGTACGAAGTGAAAATAAATCAGGGCAAAAGAAATAGCTGGCTATTGTAATTGAGAGCACCGCTGCCGTGGTGTATTTTAACCAGTACAAGTGGGCAATACTTTAATGACATGGACATAACACAGCTATTAATACTTAAACATTATTCAAGTTCAGCTTAAAAGGAGTTTATGCACTTATCAGTCGTTTAATTAGGCCGTCACTGGCATCTTCTACTAAATCTAAAACAAACTGGAAGCCTTTAGCACCACCGTAGTAAGGATCTGGTACCTCTTGATCCTCAAACTTTTCCGCATAATCTAAAAATAACTGTACTTTATACTGTAGACCTTCAGGCGCAACTTTCATTAAATCTTGAACGTTTTTATTATCCATTGCTAATATCAAATCAAAATTGTCAAAGTCTTGTTCAGTAACTTTACGCGCCTTAATTTTATCAAATGAATATCCTCGTGCAATACCCGCTTTTTGTGCTCGGTGATCCGGTTTTTCACGAGTATGAGAACCAACAATCCCAGCTGAATCTATTATTAATGAGAGCGCTTGTGATTTCTGACGAAAAACCGCTTCTGCACTTGGCGAACGACAAATGTTGCCCATGCAGACAAATAAAATACTATTTATTTCTTTATAGTTCATAAGTTTAATTACCAATTTTTATGTATTTAACATATGATTTATAGCGTTTTTAATGGCATTAAAATCAATGGCTTTTGTTTTAGTGGGTTTTATAGAACTATCTTGAGCTATTTTTATATGAAGGTAAAGAACCTATAACAGATTTTGTGTAACTACCTATTTTAACTAATATGCTTTGAGTCGTCTTCAAGTACAGACATAAATCGGTTCAAGGTCATTTTCCAGTTTCTTATCGGCATCATCTAATGATGCTGTCTTATCACTAAAATTAACGAGCCTGATATAAATCATCTGGGCTATAAACAAATGAAACAGCTAAATAATCAATATGAATCTCTGCTGTGAATTTTAATTTTATTACTGACCTTGGCTTGCTGAAACAGCCAAAGTCAGTGGTATCTTTTTAGATAAGAGGTAAAATGGCTATACTTTTTCTAATAGGGAATTTTGCTTTGACGAGGCTTTTAAGCTGTCAGTAGAAGCTACAAGAAAACTTGCTAATGTCTCTTTTTCTACTTGGGTTAAGTGCAGACCTAATTTGCTGCGTCGCCAGATAATATCTTCAAGGTCAACGGCCCACTCTTGTGCTATTAAATACTCTACCTCTCGTTGATAAAGGCCTGCACCAAAGTTTTGGCCCATTTCATCGATTGAGCTAATACCAGCACAAATTTCATGACTCAAGGTGCCATATGAGCGAACATAACGATTAATTATTTTTTGCGGTAGCCAATTATATTGACGTTGTAGGCTAGTTTGTAAGTTGTGTTGAGTGTCAAAATTACCTCCAGGAAGTGCAACATCGGCTGTCCAACTTTTACCCGCTTTAGGAAAATGACTAATAATGCCATCAACTGCCGCTTCAGATAATTTACGATAAGTTGTGATCTTGCCACCGAATACTGATAATAATGGTGCTTTACCGTCAGGGGCATCTACTTCAAAAGTATAGTCACGTGTTACCTCGGCTGCTGAATCTGATTCATCATCAAGTAAAGGCCTTACGCCTGAATAGGTGGCAACGATATCTTCAGTGGTTATTTGATGCTTGAAATGAGCATTAACTATCGACACTAAGTAATCACTCTCTTCTTTCGAGATACAAGCTGTTGCTGGATCGCCAATATGCTCTATATCTGTCGTACCGACTAAAGAAAAGTCATCTTCATAAGGAATAACAAAAACGATGCGCTTATCTTCGTTCTGTAAAATATATGCCTGAGGTTCATTATGAATACGCGGCACAATGATATGGCTACCTTTGATCAAACGAATTTTTTTCGGAGAAGGTGTTTTCAATGCGTCATCAAAAAAGCTAGTCACCCATGGACCTGCCGCATTAACTAAAGCTTTAGCTTTAACCGTTTGTTGTTGTCCCGTTAAATTGTCATGAAGGGTTACTTCCCAAATATTATCTACTCGCTTAGCATTAGAGCAACGAGTACGTGTCATAATATTTGCGCCTTTATCTCTAGCAGCTATCGCGTTAAGCACCACCATACGGGCATCATCAACCCAAGCGTCAGAATATTCAAAACCTTTAGTTATGCTGTCAACAACTGGGCTGTTTTTGCCAAACTTGATACCATGTGAGCCTTTCAGGGTAGTGCGTTTAGCTAAGTTGTCATACATAAACAAACCAATTCTGATCATCCATGAAGGGCGTAGATGACGGCGATGAGGTAAACGAAAACGTAGAGGCCATATAATATGAGGCGCATTTTTTAATAAGGTTTCACGCTCAGCAAGCGCTTCACGAACTAAACGAAACTCGTAATGCTCAAGGTAACGTAACCCTCCATGAATAAGTTTACTACTGTTTGATGAGGTTGATGAGGCAAGATCATTCATTTCACAAAGTAAAACATTTAGACCTCTGCCACTCGCATCAGCAGCAATGCCTGTTCCGTTGATTCCACCACCAATAACGAGTAAGTCATAAATAACACTTTGATCTTTCATATTGTCCTCTTTAATCGCCGCAAGGAAGAATCTGATGTCGATTCTAACTTTCTTATTGCTAAATTCACTGATAATACAATGTTGTTTTGACGACAATACCTTTAAAAAGAAAAAATATCAACAATAAGTGAACATTACCGAACAAATATTATTACTCATATTGATAAGTTGGATAAAAGAAGTGAAACTAATGTCGGTCATCTGTTTTTTCGATATGCTTTATAAAACAAAAGATTAATAATAGAGACAGGCTGTTATCTAGATAGTGGCTTATTTCATGAAGTTTTTCTTGTTGGCCTAATATATTTCACCACTATCTGTCTATAAAATTATACTCATTAAAGACTAATGCTGCGTTGAACTATATAAAAGTGAGGGGTTAAAATACCGGTGAAGTAACGGTTATTGGATTTAAAACTGTTGACTTTTAACTGAATAATACAATTTCTTAAATAATGATATTACTCAAGAAATTGCAGCAAAAATATCCTCAGTAGTTAATCATTAAAATAATTGTTGAATATTTATCAGGTCAACTGACAAAGACCCTTGTTAAAATTCTTCTTACTTTGGCAACACTTAATGGAAAATTTCATACCATAATTAATGATCTCAGATAGCATAAATTAAATGTAAAACTATACTAAGTGCAAAGTCACTTGATGGTCGACAAGAATTTGTTTTATTTCATCCGGTGGTGTCGCATCAGTAAAAAAATGATCTACTTGGCTAATGTTACCTAAACGTACCATAGCGTTGCGACCAAATTTTGATTGATCAGCCGCTAACAGTACTTGACGTGAATTCTCGATAATGGCTTGAGCTACCCTGACTTCTCTATAATCAAAATCTAATAATGAACCATCTAAATCAATACCACTAATACCAATAATACCAAAATCCATACGGAATTTTTTAATGAAGTCTTCTGTGGCCTCCCCCATAACACCACCATCTCTGTGTCTAACTTCGCCACCGGCAATAACTACTGTAAAGTCTTCTTTAGCGCCAAGTATTGAGGCAACATTTAAGTTGTTGGTTACAACCTGCAAACCTTTATGATTTAGTAACGCTCGGGCAATAGTTTCAATTGTGGTACCAATATTAATAAAAAGTGATGCGCCATTAGGAATCATTTGCACCAACTGAGCAGCAATTTTTTCTTTTGAGTGAAGATCGGTAATTTTTCGTGTTTGATAATCAGTATTCACCGTACTCGATTCAGTACCTGCCCCCCCATGATGACGTGAAATTTTTTGTGCTTTAGCAAGTTGATTAAGATCACGACGCACTGTTTGTGGTGTTACTTTAAAATGTTCAACCAGCTCGTCAATGGTTACAAAACCATGTTCTTGAATCTTTTCAATAATTAACGCTTGGCGTTGTTGTTGGTTCATTTAATTTATACTTTTGGATTATTTGATTCGTTTGGATTAAAGCAGCTATATTAATTTCAATCAAAACTTAAGTTAACGTGAGAATTAGCCACTATTCTGACAGGAGAAATGACATTAGCAAATAAATTTAGCTGATAATATTATTCATCCTGTTATAAATAATGGATAAAAGATATGTCGCGAATAATAATGAACATTAATGAACATTAATTAACAGTTTTTAACATCGAATAATAATGTCACTGAATTTTGCATGACTAACTATATTCTATCAATTGATCAAGGCACTAACGGCTCTCGGGCTATATTATTTAACCTTGATGACCGAAATAAACATTCTACTCAAGAGGAGTTTTCACAACATTTTCCAATGATGGCTGAGTTGAAAGTTGAACATGACCCTGATGATATTTGGCGCACAGTAGAGTGTACCGGTAAAAATGTTATTGCTGTCATTGGATAATAGTACTGATACTATTGAAGGGATTGGCATTACCACTGGCGTGGTCAATGGATTCAACTACCTAGTTAAGGGGTAATGCCGTTGCTAGAAACTTAAAACAAGAGCAAGTTCATTAGCGTAATTATGAAACACGTTATGCGGCACATGGTTATGTACTAAACTACATAACCATGTGATGCAACAGCCACCAACTTCATTCGTATCTGAATTATCAAAGTCCTAGCGATTTTGAATCAGTGGATAGAAAATTAGAAATGGTTGCTTAACTAGGTTAACTGAATTTAATTGACCACATCAAGGCTTAACGAAAGATTAGCACTTATGTCGCCAACTTAACGGGCCAAAACTAAACTTACCAGCAGGGGGTGCGAACTGCACCGGCATAATGAAAGGTATAATAACAAACATGGTAACTTTTATTGCCATAGATTTTTATCGTGATGAATTAATAAGAAATACTGTACGCCATCCCCTTACATTTTGTATAAATATGACAGCTAGCAATGTTCCTATTGATTAAGCACGAATCAAACACTAAAGCATTACCACCCAATTTTTGCGTTTTAATCTCTAATGATGAAATTAATGTATTTTGGTCAATCTTGTGATCCCTAAAGTCTAGTTGGCAATAGTCAGACTCAACGTAGCCGACCTGCGGTGCGCCTAATTTCCATACTTGATTGTAGGTATACCTTTTAACCGTATTTTTACCAATATGATTTTCTATTTTATTGACGAGGTAAGTATCAGCATTAGAATTTAGTCGCACTGAAGAGCAACCCGCAATCGCTAAAACAGTAACAATAAAAGTCAGTTTCATGTTATTTCCCTATTACACTTAATAACGTTATTAATGGCGCTATTAATAACTGAAATTAATCACCTAATTGATAAAAAAAACCTAAATTCCATCAAAATAAAAGCGGCAGAAACACAATATAACGTGCGTTGAACTTACCCATTAAAGAACTAAAAAGTTAACTGGCTGTTATTAGTAGCCTGCTCTAAAATTTTGACATTATGTACTATTCTTAAGATTTATATTGACGACTATGTCGTTTTTTAGCATTAAAACAATTAAGTACACTAAGTTCAGGGGCGGGGTAATACACAAAGCTACACCTATGAATGTCGCTATCTTAGGATTCGAGGTTTTACGTTTACCTAAGTAATAACTTAAACCACCTACGATAAGCATTGAGTAAAATATTAATTCACCCACAAATGTTATATTGATATTCAAGACAATTCTCCTTTTACTAAGACCTATTCAAGAGGCTTTATAACTGAGTAAAATATAGATGAGTAAAAATAACTCACCGCATGTTGTCAAAGTAGACCATATTTTTAACTAGTTCGCTTTAAAAAATGTAAATCTGAGCTTATTATAAAAGCATAATAATTCAAAATATTAGCTAAAGTAAAGGTAAGGGAAATCGATAAGGTCCTAGTTTTAAAAGCTGGTTTTTTATTTTAATAGGTTAACTATAAAGCTAAATGACTTATTGATTTTTATCACAGCGTTGATCAAGCAACAATCAGCATTTTCAAAGCCATCATATGTTAAACACGTGCATCAAAAACACAATAATGCCCTCTTTTAAGGGCAAGTAAGATTTTTTATGCCTTTTCTAACGCTTGACTAACATCAGCAATAATATCGTCGATATGTTCAATACCAACAGAAATTCGGATCAAATCAGCACTAACACCGGCTGAGGCTAATTCTTGCTCATTCAACTGTCGGTGCGTGGTTGACGCTGGATGACAAGCCAATGATTTTGCATCACCAATATTGACTAGTCGTAAAATCATTTCAAGTGCGTCAATAAAACGTGCGCAGGCTTCAATCCCCCCTTCAACCCCAAAACTCAAAATACCTGAGGCTTTACCATTGGTAATTTTTTTACAGCTATTAAAGTAAGGACTATCAGACAATGCCGCATAGTTGACCCATTTAACTTTTTTATGTTGTTGCAGGTAGGTGGCAAGTTTTTCAGCATTTTTGCAATGACGGTCCATACGCAAACCAAGAGTTTCAAGTCCTTGTAAAATTTGAAAAGCATTCATTGGTGATAACGCCGCGCCAGTATTTCTTAATGGCACGACGCGACAACGGCCAATATACGCAGCAACACCCATAGCTTCGGTGTAAACAACGTTATGATACGAAGGATCAGGTTCATTCATGACCAGGAAACGCGCTTTGTTTGCCACCCAATCAAATTTTCCTGAATCGACAATCACACCACCAATCGAAGTACCATGACCAGCAATATATTTAGTCAGTGAATGTACAACAATATCAGCACCTAACTCAAAAGGTCTACATAAATAGGGCGTAGCAACGGTGTTATCAACAATCAATGGCACACCGTGTTTGTGTGCTATTTCTGCCAAACGAATAATATCAACTATATTGCCTGCCGGATTACCGATAGATTCACAAAATACAGCTTTAGTTTTTTCGTCGATGGCTTTGTCAAAGGCTGCAAAATCGTCATGTGAAATCATCCTAGCCTCAACACCTTGTCTGGGCAACGAATGAGCAAAAAAGTTGTATGTACCGCCATACAACTCACTTGTGCTAACGATATTATCGCCCACTTCACAAAGGCATTGAATCGCGTAAGTAATAGCCGCCATGCCAGAAGCAACACATAAAGCGCCAATCCCTCCTTCCATTGCAGCAATACGTTTTTCCAGCACATCGGTGGTTGGATTCATAATGCGGGTATAAATATTGCCAGGCACTTTTAAGTCAAATAGATCGGCTCCATGCTGAGTATTATCAAAAGTATAAGAAGTTGTTTGATAAATAGGCACCGCGGCAGACTTAGTTGTTGCTTCTGATTTATAGCCTTCATGTAAGGCAATAGATTCTAGTTTCATGCTAATTATTTCCTACGAAGTAATATTTTATACTAATTAAATTAATAACTTAGTATGGCCTGAATCAACTTAGATAATAACTATTTAAATAGTATATTTTATTGATTACCTTAAATAATTTAAAGTAATCGTTGCTGTATAGCTACAAAATAAGTTAGCAACATTGTAGTTTTTTATCTTATAAAGTTATCTACTAACGCAGACTAGCAGGAGTAACACATTAAGGATTCTTCTTACTGTGTTACTTAAAAGCAGTAAAGTTATAAGCCAGTTATAAATGCTATTATCTTGCGCTAATACTCAGGATTAACCTGCTGTAATAATGAAAAGTAATTTAGTAGAACTAACCATTACTTTTCATCTTGATTTTATAAGTGTTTTAATAGCACCAACAAGTTATTACTAGTCTAAATTCACTCATCTAATTAAAGCTAAAATCTCTTTAAATTCATCAGCACGACAATCTTTAACAAGTTCATATAAGCACATTTCTAAGCCTGAAATATCTATACCTCGATTATTGAGTTTATTTATTGCTAAGTGTTTATTAGCTAGTGCACGTGAAGACACACAATCACTGACAAGTTGCACTTTGTAGCCCAACTGTTGCAAGTGTAGCGCTGTTTGATAGACACAAATATGGGCTTCAATGCCACAAATAAGCCAGTGTTCAATATTAGCTACTTTAACTTGCTCGATAAACAAAGGCGTTTCACAAGCATCAAAAGTAAACTTAAGTGTTGGCGTTTGCTCGGCTAATAAAGCGCTAAGTTCAGTAACTGTAGCACCAAGTTTTGCTGGATTTTGTTCGAGCCAAATAATGGGTAAACCAAGTGCCTGTGCACCTTTAATCAGCTTGCCACAATTAGAAATTAGCACTTCACTATCATAAACCATATGGGCAAGTTTACCCTGAACATCAGTAACAATAAGCCCTGTACTCTCTTTTTTTAACATACGCCCTACCTCAAACTGAAACCTTATCGCACTAATAATTTAAAAAAATATTATGATTAACAACTATTAAGCATAATACTCGTGTTATTAATATCGAATTAAAATCAACAGTTAGCGAGACAGAATAGGCGTAGAGTGAACCGCTAACCCATTCATAAAGTTATAAACAACACCATTTAAAACTAACAAAAGGAGGCTGAAAATCAACTTTTTTAGAATCAACTTTTTAGATAAAGCATTCAACATAGATCTTGTTAAGGTTAATAATAATGTTTTTAACTCGCTAAGGTAATAAGGAAAGAAGGCCAAAAGCGATATTTTGTCCTTTTAAAAAAGTCTACTTGGCGTGAAAGGTTAACTCTTCTGATATTAATAAATACTACAGCTTCTCATTTCTTTCATCAATACATTCATATGAGCCCATCTCAAATTCACGACAAACCCATGGTCTGTTTTCATAGATTGAACACATTAATGTGTCTCGATTAAGGGCTGAACATTTACCATCATCTAAGCGCCGCATTGATTCATTCCCATACGCATCAACATATATATGCTGATATGGCACACCAGTATCTGAAATAATTCTAACTTCTAAACTACAACAACATGCCTGACAGTTTGAACATAAGATTTCAGACACCGGCAAATTCTTTACTTTAATATTCATAAACAACAATAATAAACTCAACAGCCAACAGGATACGCTATAGTGATAGGGTTCTCGAGCTAATAATATCAAGGCTCAAATAATAGTTAGCTAAAGTATAGGGTTTAGTGAGAATAGCCCATTATATTTTTATGTTTGAGTGGTTAAAACACACAGTACTCACCACTAAAACCTGTACAACATACGCCAAGATTGAATCCCGGCTTGTTGGTGCTTACTAGTTAATTTATCTACTGCTGTACTGAAAACCTCTCATGATAGCGATGAAGCTCTAGGGGAAGATAAATACTAAAAATATTCAAGGTGTTGACAACCTTTACTTCAAAGTTCATCACTATTAAACCTGTTGAATTTATCCATAAGTGAAATAATTTTTATTAATAGTCGGTCTTCAGTTGTATCTACATCACTATTTATTCATTCACCACATCGATACGAGGTTTTTATGCAAAAAATATTAGGATTAGTTTTATCAATATCGGTGCTTTTTTATGCATCATTAGCCAACGCAGATAAAGCAATTTTAGCGGGTGGTTGTTTCTGGTGTATGGAAGCTGATTTTGAAAAATTACCCGGCGTTACAGATGTTGTCTCAGGCTTTACTGGCGGTAAGATAAAAAACCCAACTTATCAAGGTGATCATCGAGGCCATTATGAAGCAGTAGAAATCACTTACGACCCAGAAAAACTGAGTTACCAAAATATATTAGATCATTATTGGGTAAATATTGACCCTTTTGATGCAATAGGTCAGTTTTGTGATAAAGGGCCAAGCTACCTAAGCGCCATTTTTGTTACTAACGAGCAAGAACAAACATTAGCTGAACAATCAAAAAAAGCAATAATAGCAGAGTTTCCTAATAAAACCGTAGTTACGCCTATATTCACCACTAGTACTTTTTATCCTATTAAAGGTAATGAAAGCTACCATCAAGATTTTTATAAAAATAGCCCAATACGATATAACGCTTATCGTTGGAGCTGTGGCCGAGATCAACGTTTAAAAGAGATTTGGGGTGATAGAGCTACTCATGATTAATAAATATGGTCTTGCTGATTTTAAAGTAATAGATGTATTACTTACAGCACGGCAAAGGCTTAGCTTCGACAGACATGAATAACATTTACGAGTTATTTTCAGTTGCCTTATGCTTGAGCTCAGTGAATACTTTCCAATCTAATTCATTCATAGTAGCGTCCTATTTCCAAGTCAGCCTGAATATAGAACACTTTGTTAAATATCAATAAAATAGTTGGCTAAAATATTGAGTGAAATACAAACAGAAAACAGTTTTTTATTTTCATAACCCTCTGTTTAATATCGATATTTTACTGATACCCCACTAAGGATCTCAAAGTTGCTTACTAATATGTTGAAGCACGAAAATCACCAACTATTATTTGTCATTATTGAGTAGCTTGTATGGAAAAACTTGGCTCGCCAACTGCATTGAAGGCTCTGAGCTGGAATGAGTGAAATTTAAAAAACCGATCGCCACTTAATTACTAACCATGAATTTAAGCTATTGAATCGATATAAATAAACTCCTGTAAAAAAGGGTCTTGGCCTTAGCGTCACTCTCAGTTATATTACGGTTACATTTACGATTATTTAATGATTTTTTATGAATATTCGCTCTAAACTAACGTTGAGCTTTGCCGCTACGGTTATTTTGCCAATCATTGCTATTGCGATTGTCAGTATATCAATGACGATTTCTAAATCTTCAACCAGCTTTGTGGAACGCACGCAGGATGAATTAAGACAAGTAGACAACGGCTTCCAACTGTTCTTTCAACAAATCAAAGCTAACGTAAAATTTTTAGCTAAAAATGAGTTGACAGCCCAACTTCCTGATAATACTCATACTTATATTGACTCTGATCATATGATGGAGCCAAAAAATGATTCTCTGGAAGAGTTAAATTTATATAAGCTATATGAAGATTTCGGTTCATCACACCCTGATTTACTTTACGTATACACAGGCACCAAAGAAGGTGGTTTTGTTCAATATCCATTAGAAGTGCTTGGAGGTTATGATCCAAGGCAACGTCCTTGGTATAAACAGGCACTAACCTCTCCCAATACTCCAATTATTACTGAGGCATATCAAGATGTCATAGGAAAAGCTGTCGTCACTTCTGCGTTAGTCGTCAAAAATAAGCAAGGAGACATCATAGGCGTACAAGGTCTAGATGTTACCCTTTCAACATTAACGGATATATTGAGTAATACAAAATTAGGTAAAAGCGGCTATCTCATTCTTATTGATGAGTCAGGAACCGTATTAGCTGATGCCAAAACACCAGAGAATAACTTCAAAAATATTAAAGATCTTTCATCATCGTTATTTTCCATATTACAAAATAGTCCAAATCAAGATCATTTTTCTACCGAGCATTTAGGTGAAGATGTTGATGTTGCCAGTTATTATTCAAAAGAATTAAAGTGGCGTTTTGTTGGCGTTATCCATAGCGATGAAATTTTAGCGCCTGCATATAGTATGAGTCAGACCATTACCGTGATTGCCTTAATCATGGTGACATTATTTATTGCCATGGGATTTTGGTTAGCCAATCGTATTGTTCAACCCATTAACCGTGTGGCTGAAGGCTTGCGTGATATTGCACAAGGTGATGGCAATTTAACTAAGCGACTAGAGATTATTGGTCAAGACGAAGTCAGTGAATTGGCTCAATGGTTTAATCAATTTTTAGACTCGATTCATAAACTTGTTGTTGATATTAAAACCTGTGCATCAACATTAAATGTGGCGGCTAATGAATCAGGTATACAAATCGCCGATGTAAAAGCAGTCAGCCATAAACAAGAACAATCAATAGATAATGTGAATAACCTTATCGCAACAATGACAGATATCGCACATCAAACCTCACAAGACTGTCAAGAAAGTTCAACGACTATTATGAAAACTGAAGAGTACTCAAAAAAGGGAATTTCGTTAATTTCTGTCACGGTAAGTGAAGTGAGTTCGTTAAATAAATCGTTAAGTGAATCATCTCAATCGATGAAGTCACTTGAACTGGAAAGTGAGAATATTACTAAAATATTGGATGTTATCAGAAGCATTGCTGAACAAACTAATCTGTTAGCACTTAATGCGGCTATTGAAGCGGCAAGAGCTGGTGAGCAGGGGCGAGGTTTTGCTGTGGTCGCAGATGAAGTGAGAACATTAGCGCAACGCTCACGAGGCGCTACCGAAGAAATTGATGCTGTATTGATGAACTTGCTAGATAAAACACGTGTTGTTTCTCAACAAATGGGCGTAAATGTCGAACAATCGAAACAGACTATCGAAAAAATTGAACAAGCAAATCAATCATTTAACGAAATCAGTTCTTTGGTTGGACAAATGAAGGAAAATATTTCACGTATTACTCAAGCCGCAGATCAACAGTGCAGTTCATCGGACTTTATCAATGACGATATTAGTCGCATTAATCAATCGGCAAAAGGTATTGTTAATACTGCTGATATATTGGCTGATGGGTCGAATGACTTACTTGTTTTATCCAAAGATTTAACAAACTTAGTTGGCCGCTTTAAAGTCAATCATTAACACCTAATATTGGTATTAAATAACGAACCAGTACATCTTAACTATTTATACGACCCTGTAACAGATTTTGTTACAGGGTATAGCCTACTGTTATTTACCCTGCTTGTAAGGCTTAGAGTCCGACCAATCCATGAATCTATCAATTTACTATATTTGTTAAGTGGAATAGCCTGTGTTGGCTACGAATATTGAATGGCAAAAATAGGCAGCGGTGTTAGCCGATTCGGCACTCATCTAATTTATAACTTAGTTACCTCTACCCTAAATGGAAGGATCACTGCTCAAAGTGAGCCTAATAAAAGCCTGCGTTATGACATATTTATTCTGTCTCAATGATTTTAGCCTGAAACATAGTCTAACGATTTAATAATCATCATTTTGTAAAACTTATCTATACTATTTTATAGCCTACAATTGATAAACTTATCTGGCATTACACGAGGTCTCACTTTTTGAATCAAATTTTTAGTAAATTTAGCTTAATTCTGATTATTACCTTTTCGGGTGTTTGCTTAGCAGGAGAGAAAGTTAATCAGTCATTATTAGTTGACACTACAGGTATAGTTTTTGTTGAAATACCTAGAGGGCTTGTCAAAATACAAGGATGGGAGAAGCAGGTGGTTATGATTCAAGGTGAACTAGATGATACAACTAAGCAGTTAGTATTTAATACTAAAAATGATAAAACCTTGATCAAAATTGATACACAAGGGCAACAGTATTGGGGCGATTCTAGTGTACTCAATATATTTATGCCAAAACAATTACAATTACACTTTAAAGGAATTGATACTCTCTTTAGTATTACCAAACTTAATAACCATATTGAAGGAAAATCCATTAGTGGTGACTTAATAGTGAAAAGTTCACACGGAAAAATCAAGCTGTCTTCGGTCAGCGGTGATGTGACACTCGTTGGGTCTTCAGGCTTTACTAAACTAGAGTCTGTAAGCGGTATGGTGAATTTTTCAGGTAATTATAAACAAGCATTTCTTAAATCTATGTCAGGCGACATCACAGCAGAGGTTAGTGGCACTGATAAATTAATGATCAAAAATATATCAGGTGATACTCAAATCAGCGGCCCTGTTAAAAACCAAGCAGAGCTAAAACTCTTTAGTGTCAGTGGTGATATCTTTTATAAGGTAAAGGGCGCGCTAAATGCAGAGTGTGAGGTGGTTAGTCAATTTGGTGGTGAGATTAGTAATCAACTTACTGATGATTTCCCCCTAGATGTTAATTTACATAAGAAAACTCTTAGCTTTGTTTCTGGTGATGGTTCTGGAAAACTAAGTATGAATACTATTAATGGCTTAGTCTCCATAGAAAAAATTATTAATGAATAAGTTAATACTTAATGAGAGCTGGGAGAAAATAATTGGATAGTTTTTTAGCTCAATTAAGACATCGACAAGTATTCAAGGTTGCCACTATATATGCGGTATCTGCTTGGCCATTAATCCAGATAGCAGATTTAGCAGTGCCTGCCTTAGGGCTGCCAGACTCGGTGATGACAATATTACTACAAGTTTTTCTAGTTGGCTTCCCTGTTTCTTTGATTTTTGCTTGGTTGTTTAACTTCACCGCTAAAGGCATCGTAAGAGTTAAAAGCGGTGAGGCAAAAGATAGTACACCACAAGCTAATATCCAAACAACTTTGTCCATTGCCGGTTCGCTCGCTTTGGTAGTTATTGTTACTTTAGCCTGTCAACTCTGGTTAGAAGAGCCAAGTCCACACAAGGCCTCCTTGCCGTCAGTTGAACAACCTTATACAGCTCAAAAATCATTAGCTACTAGCAAAAAAGAATCCATCGCTATTTTACCTTTTGTTCCGTTCAGTAATGATCCTGAAGACGAATTTTTTGCTGATGGTATGGTAGAAGAATTACTAAATTTACTGGCTAAAATACCTGACTTACAAGTTGTCGCCAGAACGTCTTCTTTTTCTTATAAAGGTGTCTCAAATAAAACCATTATAGAAATTGCTAAGGAATTAGGGGTAGATACAATTCTTGAAGGTAGTATTAGAAAGAATGACACGACCAATAAAATAAGAGTGACGGCTCAGTTGGTAAAGGTTAGTACCGGCGAACATATTTGGTCAGAAACGTATGATCGAGAATATCGTGATATTTTTCAAATACAAGACGATATAGCCAGAGCTGTAGTTGAGAAAATGAAAGTTACTCTGCTGGGTAAAGCCGCCCCATTCGAAACCCTTGCCGAAACCAATAATGTTGATGCTATGGTTGCCTTTGGTAAAGGTCAACAAGAGCTAGCACATCGTACTGCGCCATCAATTCATAAAGCGTTACAGAATTTTCAAGATGCTGTTAAATTTGATGAAGGCTATGCCCGAGCATTTGTGGGGGTTGCTAATGCTAATATTTTACTTGCCCTCTATGGTGATTTGCCAAAAGAACAAGCCAATGTCGCAGCGAAAAATGCCCTAACTACCGCCTTTAAATTGAATCCCAAATTAGCTGCTGCACACGCAACGCAAGGCCTATTGTTAACCCTAAGTGATGTTAAAAAAGCTGAGCAGTCATTTAAACATGCGATAGACCTTAACCCTAATTATGCAATGACATATATGTGGTACGGCTCTTTACTACAAAGCAGTGGAGATGCCAGTGGGGCACATAAGCTATTTGAACAAGCATATGTGTTAGACCCAAAATCTCCTGTTGCAGCATATAATGTCGCCTGGTCTTATTACCAAGCGGGTTCAGAAAAAAAAGCGATGGACATATTTTCACAAATTATAAGTAATGACCCTTATTATCCTGGAGCTTATAACTTAGTAGGAGATATCTTATCAACACGAGGCAGGCTTGATGAGTCAATTAATATGTATGAAAGAGCACTTGATGTTGACCCGATAAATAAGCAGGCAATAAAAGGCTTATTGATTGCTAATATGGACATGGGGGAAGTTGAAAAAACACAACAATGGTTTGATTATGCGAGTAGAAAAGAATCCCAATTTTCATTAAAAGATATAAGCTTTATGAAAGCACGTTTCTATGCAACGCAAGGAGATATAAATAAAGTTCTTAGTTCGTTAAAAAACATCAAATTCACCGACGAAAAAAGAGGCATGAACTATTATATTGAAGGTGAGATTGCCTTTTACCAAGGGAAATATACTCAAGCAATTAGCTCTTTTGAACAACTTCGCCACGAAAAGTCGATAAATAATGACTCTTTTTATTACTTATCCGAAGGGCAGTCTGCACTCCATTTAGCTTATGCCTATTTACAAATAGAAGAGCTTGAACAGGCGACAACAATTATTGATGGTTTTACTCAGTTTTTAAACAAGGGCAAAAGCAAAAAAGCTAACGAGCCCTCCTATTATTATAATATGGCCTTAATTCATGCTTTGCAAAATAATACAAGTGCAACCTATCAATATTTTCAAGGGGCTATAGATGCTGGTTGGATAAAAGTATGGCAAGCAGATTTAGAACCAATTTTAGTAAAAATCAATAAAGAACAACAGTTTGGGCAAATGATGGGAGGCATAAGAGCACGACTGGCTACCATGAGATCACGTGTTAATGGTGATAATACCTTCTTACTTGCTGATAGTGAAAATTTTTGAAAAAATATGACTAACATTGGTTTTGGAGACCGTAATTTTAATTTTTCAGTGTATATCGAAAATAAAGCCAACATGCTTGAATATCAACATATAGCTGAAGTTAGAGATCTTGTTGAAGGCGAAATAAACTTTATTAACCAAAAGTTTGGTACTAGATTTATTGAAATAACATCTAACTTAGCTTTACTGGCGTATGACTTGGTAATAGAAGCAAACTGCTCCAATTGCTATTGAGCAGCAATAAGTGCTTGATGACTTCCAACACAAAAAAATAAATAAGCGACTACAATTGCTATTGGTTCAAAAAAGACTACGTCGCTCTTTCACTACCTAGAACGAAGCCAATCATAGCGAAGGTAACTACACTAAAGTATCCCCAAAGCTTATCAACTTGAGTATATTGCGTTTGATATAGATTTATTACTTAAAATGCGACTTTTAATGCACCCGCTGAATTCTCCTAGTAACCTAACATCAAGTTCACTAGCACAATAGAATGCAGCCAAATTACTGTCCGGTGAAGTGCTTTGTGACGTGATTCACTCATATTTTATTATCTACTAATAGCTTTAAGTGCACCAAGTAAGTATTTTGGATTGTGTGCCGAATCGTACATTGGATGTACCTTCTTACCCGTATCAAATAAACCATAAACTGCCATTTGAGCTGTCCTAACAGAATATTCAACCGTAAATACACAATCTTTTGGTGCTTCGGAAAATTGGCCTAAAAAGGCAAAATTCGTTGCACCTTGTGGAATAACATTTGGCCTGTCACCCATTTTTCTTGGCATAAAAAGACTATCAATAAATGGCATAGCAACAGGAATACAATTAACCTTCCCGGCTTCTGTAATAGGTTTCATTATATCTTGAATTTTCAAATGATAGTAAAGCTCTTCTAGTATTTCGGCACCAGTGCACTCTGCCATTGTTTTGCCGATGTAGTTTCCTTTTCTATCAGGATAGAGTCCATAACCCCAAAAAATCTTAACGTCATCAGGCTGGTTTGGGAAGTGAGGTTGTCGTGCTATTACAAATGACATGAGCCAGTTGGAATCAGTCAAAGTAACAAGTCCACCTGTTCCATTCACATTGCCCGAGAAGTTTTCCATATAATCGAGAAATGTACTGTCTTTCATTGTTGCCGTAAATGAGTACCACTTTTGTAAATCAATATTGTCACAAAATGGATTCGGATTGCCAAAAGCCTTATCTTTTTTTGCTATTTTTTTCCACAACTTCCAAGAGCCTGATTCTTTTAGGCCTTTCAATTTTGCAGGAGTATCCCAGGTTCCATTATCAGTGCTCTCTGTTATGGATCCATTGGTGATAAACACAAAATCATTTTTGCCAAGCACTATTTCAGTTTTGTCTTTAAGGTGGAGCACTGTAGCACTCTTTTTGTCAGCGGATAGATTGAAATCAATATCAACAACTTCTTTACCCATTTGAAATTTCACCCCCCTTTTTTCAAGGTATTTTTTCATAGGTCTTACTACAGAGTCGTATTGATTGTATTTAGTACGCATTACGCCTCCCAATCTAGGCAAACCATCAATAAGATGGATAAATCTTTTCATATATCTTCTCATTTCAGCAAGACTACTCCATTTTTGGAATGCAAACATGGATGTCCATATATACCAAAAAATTGTGTCAAAAAAAGCTTGATCAAACCAATCTTCTATTCGTTGATTACCAAGTGAACTCTCTGAAGCATAGGTTAATTTAAGAAAATCTGTTTTTTGTTTAAACGATAAACCATAAGAAGAAACATCCAATTTTTTCCCGTTTTTCAACAAACGGGCCTGTCCGTTTGAAACAAACCGTTCATTAAAATCATAAGATTCGTCTCTTACCGAAACATTTGGATCTTCCAGTGAAGGAATGTGAGAAAGCAGCTCCCAATAACATTCGAAGTGCATTTCGTGCATTCTTCCACCACGTATAACAAATCCATTCTTTTTATCACCAGCACCGTCTGTGGCTCCACCAGGAATTAAATCTTTTTCTAAAATATAAATATTTTCACCAGAAACACCAGCATCTTTTACTAAATAAACAGCACTTGCAAGTCCAGCAATTCCGCTACCAATAAGGTACACTTTTGAATCTTTCAGGTTTTTTTTTCTTTCTGTTTTCATGAAATTATCCTTAAATCATTTCTACATGTAAGTTTACACATAACGTTAACAGCAGGTGCTTGACTGACCTGTTAGTACTACTACGAATACACCCTAACAGCTCAGTTAACCTGTAACCGGACACACAAACGAACTTACATACCATGGCGTATTCTGGTTAGAGACACTGACACTAAAAGTTGTTTTTATGTCATTACTGTCAAGTACCCTTTCTGCCAGATTTTTAAGTGCGTTTGCTACGTCGCTTTCGGCCTTATTATTATTCCGACGAATGCCATATCCGCTGATTTGATAACCCGATTTGGCGTTGATTGATTTGGGTAATTCTCTAATCCGGATACGCCCTTTCGAACCTTCAGCCAACAGTTGCTCACCTACCAGATTTGCCTGTTTCATCGCAGAACTACCAGACTCTGTGCACCAAAAAATATCGAAATCCCAATCATTCCACTGAAAAGACGGCTTGACTGTCTTGTCAAGGCCAGGTGTCGTCACGGAATTGTTTTTCAAAGTTGTTTCGTATTTAAACTTTTCTTCAGCTTGTAAAATTTCACTAATATTTTTTTTAACCTCGGGCGCCCCGCCCTGCTTGAGCACATTCAACAACGAAGACCTTAAAGGCTCGTCCACCATTACCACCACAAAGGCCTGGGCTGCCTCCTGTTTTTTAGCATTTTGTTCTTCTAATGATTGGGTAACAATCTCGTAGATCTTAAGGTTAAAATCCTGATTACTTTCGCGCTCATCACGTTCCTCCTTATTCAAGGTCACCTGCGCGTTGATTGCATTCAACTCCGCCTGAATCTTCTGGTCTCTCTCATTAACACTGTAGTTTAGCCAAGCCACCATGGATGCAGTTAACACAGAAATAAGTGGGATGCCCACCTTGCTAATAAAATCTCCAACTTTCATTTTAAGTCCTATAGTTTTAGTGAGATATTCACTTTTCATGGCTAGATCTAATACTAACGAATGCTATGGACTCCCCCAATTAATCGGCACATATGTGCCATATTGAAAGGTGTTAAAAATATTCAATAAAGGTGAGTCTAGATGTCCTTAATTAAAGTCGTTGTAATCGATTTAGCCAAGTTATTTTTGAGTATTCATGACACAGACAAAAATGAGAAATGCAAATTTTGTAAAACTATCAAACGAAACAAACGGTTAGCCCCACCGAGTCTACACATTAGCAATTGACGATAAAACGGTCAAACAGAGAGTAAGAAAGCCTGTTTCATCGGGAAGCCATAAAAGGCTGTCTAGTGAGATATGGGAAGTCAAATAACCTAACCAAGACCTGGATCCCATAATTTATCAAGGGACCCTTTATACCTTTAATCTTTTTAAATGGCTTACGTGGCTTTCGATATTCTTGCCATGTATACCCAACAAGAGAATTTGGGATCACTTATTAACACTTACTAACACAGGTTAATATGATACATCTTGTTCCAGTTGATCAACGGCAACATTGCATATCCTTTGCTTAAGTTCCCCATTTTTGGTTTTCATCGTGACGAATATCGACTTTTAAGCTATGGGAGCAAACTGACGAGGTATACCTTGCATTGACAAGAAAAAAGATAAACATGTTGGGATACCTCGATTAGCTAAAATTTTGAGAAGACTATGCTTATGTACGAGAAAACATTATCAGATCACTCATCACTAATGAAAGTAATTCCAACATCCATAATGTAATGTATACACGTAACAATCGTCATCGTTCAACTAAGATCTGGCACTAACATCGCACCGTCGAATTGATCCCTCGTAAAGTGGTCTATCTTTTTAATATTGAGTCATATCATTTAATGAGCAGCTTCAATCCTTCTGCTCTTTCAAGTGGGACAATGGCAAGGTAAGAGGGTTAATGCTTGTTTTTTGACCACGGTACCGCTGCCCCTGCGTAATCTGATATCAATGTAAACAGTTTGCATGACCACAAACCTTTATTTACCGGGATACTGTCTTTTTTCTGTTTTGAGTATATTCAAGCTAATGTGAAGGCAGCACGCCAGGTTTTCTGCGATTAAGGGGGTTATAAGGGGGTTAAGGCAAGCTTTAGAACGGTATATCAAATAATAAATAGCTGACTTTTGCTTTTTGGTGATTATCGTTGATACAAGAAAAATAATGTGCAGAAACGTCAATAGACAGACTAAATTATGAAAAATTCAAAATCTATATAAGATCAAAGTAGAAATATGTGGTCAATCTATTATTTTAATTATAAAAATATCATGGGGCTCACCTTATGTAATAACGTGTAATAAGAAAGTTTACCAGAATGAAATATGATTAATTGGGCTTATATTTTTGTTTGTTCAAAAATAATCCTCTATCTTCCCTTGGGGTTTACGGCAAGGTTGAATCAAGAACAACTTGCTTTTATTGGGTTTTTTCACCCCTTATTACAATTGTGTTAATTCATCTATAAACGCTAAACAGCTTTTCTTCTCAGTAGGTAAATAAAAATATTCACTAGCTGGACAGTACTTATTCAAAATATGCTGTTGTTGTTCTTTGGGTAAATTATTGAAGTTAAAACCTTTCATACTCCAGCCACTAAATTTACGTTCAGTGATAGGGCAAAAATCAAGGAGGATTATATTTTCATGCCTTTCATCTTTAGCAATATGCTCATATAAATTTTTTATTATGATCTTATCTCCCTCCAAAACTTGAAGGAAGTTTATGCCATGGCCGAATAGTATGCCTGTAACATTTTTATTTTTATTGTTTTCATCTGAACATAATAGAATATCCTTAATAAGACTCCAGTTGATAAAATTGGTCGAGTCACTTAAATAAACAATATGTGAAAGCATGGTTTATTCTACCTTTTAATAGCTAAGTGTGAAAATAAGATTTTCACACTATTTTTATGGCTGTTATATCGTGTTCTCTGCAATTAATACTGTACTGACTTATAGATACTAGCCCCTATTTAGCAATAGAGCTAGTAACGAAAATGTTTTTTTCAGAAAAATTCACCTTTGATAAAACGTTTTAAAGCATAACTATTAGGTAGTTATACGAAAAGGTGATCAAAAAGTTGTCACACAGTCTGTGACCACTTGGGACATTTGTGCTGCATGACTATCATCATCTAAAGTAGTGAAAAACTAAGTGATTATTTTATGCCTGAGTAATTAACGACGCGATTGCAATTGCGTCAATAGCTAATACCTCATACCTCATACCTCATACCTCCATATTATTACCCCGAATAGGTGCGCAAACATTATATCTTTTTTTGGACTATTTTTAAGGAGCAACATAAATGTGCTGTGAAAGATAATTGGTCAAATCAGCATTTATCCTAGTTAAATGAGCTTATTTTACCTCACCATAGTCAAAAAATTATTTTACAAGAAATGATATAAACCATCACGGAATGAATAAAACGAGTGGCTCGCTTAATCAATAAACTTGAGCACCAAATGAAAAAGTGCCGCTATTATCTTGTCATTAAAGCTATTCAAGTGATGCGTGGCGATGTGATGTTAGTTGCTGTGGGAACGATTGCCAAATTAGGGCTATTAGACGTTTTGATCATCCCAGAAAATTAATGGCCTCTTTGGGTTTAATACCCAGTGAAAGTTCACGTAGCGTAAACTACGATTAGGGACATCATTAAATATGGAAATGGACGTGCAAGACAACTATTAATTGAAAGGGTTCAAACATATAAACATAAAGCCAACATTTTCACCGAACTACAAAACGACAGAAGGGTTAAGTAAATCTTTGAATTAGTTTGTTAAATAACTAAAGTGTAGGCTAGAATGAATAACAATAGCATAATTTTTATTGGATTAAATACTCATAAAAAACCCACAAAACTAGCTGTTTTAAAAGATAAACGAGACGAAAAATCGGAGCCGTTAGATATGAGTGGATACTTACTTTTCCAAACAATCGTCATACTGTTGAACGGCTTCAATCAACCAGTTTAAATGAAGCTTAGCGGTATAAATTGCCTTGCGACATTCTACGGGTAAGTCATTGGTCGCATCTTCTAAAACACCATCAATTGCAGAAATAATACCGCTTTTTCTATTTGAAATACGAATATTCAGCTCTAGCAATAAGGACACTAATTGCTTGTGGGCAGCCCCTGGTGTTTAACAGCCAATTCCCTTAAACGTTTAATCGTTTGTAACTGTTACTGAGCAACTATCTTTCTGCCGGTGAAAGTACATCGGGTAATACAGTGGTTTGGATAATAACAAGCGTATCATTTTTATCTGCTTTTTGATTTTTTCTAACCACAGCGACCAACTTAGCAGAAATCAAGCGTGCATCATGTCCTGCTTCAATAGCTTTTTGCTTGCAGTAATTAGACGTACCACATACCTCAAATATTATCGTTGCAAGTTTGCTCTTGATAAGCCAACAAAGAAATTCGTTCGACGTCATCTCGATACTCGACTGCACCTTTTTGCTTGTGTAAGTACAAAGTGAATAACTTCTTTTGCTAAATCAACACCCACTCTAGTGCGATACATAACAGGACTGTTTATAATATATTTGTGTGGTAACTTTTATATTACCTCACTCTAGAAAGTGAGGGGGTCCAATCATCTGCTTTTTGTCCGTTTGAATGCCTTGTTATGTGCATTCTTGGCATGAGGTATGACATGCACTGACTAAATTATGCTACAGACAATGCTTGTTTTGCGGATTCTTTTCGCAAGAAAATTTCGACAATAATAAAAGCAAACGGAATAATAGAAGCTAAAAACAATGCTATCCAAGATAGAATAGACCAACCTTTTTTATTGGCTACAACAAATGATAGCGCAGTGTAAAACATGAATAAAACACCATGAAACATACCAAGATAAGAAACGAATTCTCTGCTTATTAAACCAAGCGTAACACATAAAATAGCTAAGAATGACAACCCCTCAACAACACTGATAATTCTGAAATATTTGAGCATGACACAACCTGTTTAGTTCTAACTTTATCATTGACCTAAACATAAAAAATTAAATGTTCAGGCTTACGGCTTATACACGTTTAACACATAACGCCCAAATAGTAGGCAAAAAAACAGTTGGTTAAAATAGCGACGCAGGAGGAAGAACCAACTGTTTTTTGTCCTGATTAATTTGCTTGTTATGTATTTTATCGACTACTGTAATGGGTGCATCTTGAAAAACTCCCAAATCAACTTCGTTGCTGGGATTTCCGTATTTGTCTTACCTAAGCCAACCTTTTCAAGATCATCAGCGAGTTGCGAACCCGGCCATGTGTGCCCAGCGTCGTCTGAACGATAAAACACTACATCCCCCTCACTTTGGCAGTTCTGGTAAGAAACGCGAATAACAGAATCACTCACTGCTTCTAGTGCTGGCGAACCAGTGCATTGATTTGTACTTATCCAACCAGAGAGCGCTTCTTCTACACCCATGCGCCAGTATGCGGTGGAGTCAGCTTGGTGTTTGTAGTGGTTTATCTTGTCTGCCTTACCATGAAAGGTGATCACAGGTACAGGCCGGCTCGGATTACAGTCTTCTGGATACCGAACGCCTGCAACGGGACCGACCGCTGCAATAACATTGGAAAGATCACACGCCAACCGACTGCTCATCCGAGCGCCTCCAGAAAAACCAGTCGAATATATTCTAGTTGGGTCTATCGTGTAATGTTGGCCAATAGTGGCGAGTAGTTCTCTGACAAATAGAACATCGTCAACACACTTTTCATGAAGGTCGACATTCCAAGTTACTATTTCGCCTTTCTTACGGTAGTATTTCGCTGCTGGACTTATAACAAAAAAATCTTCCAGCTCAGCGAGCTGTTCAAATTCAGAGAGCATTGCTTGTCGATCTGGGGCCGAACCACTCCCATGAAAGTCGAGTACGAGTGGTGTCGGTTTACCTTTAATGTACGAAGATGGAATAAATATTCGCCATTGTCGCTCCACCCCGTTTACCGTTATCGACTCCAATTGTTCCACCGATTTAACTTGTGCGATAATTGCACTGCTGAAAATTGAAATGAGTAGAACCAGACTAACTCTTGTTTTCGACATAGACTCTATCCTCTTTGGTGATGTATCGATCAGTCTTGAATGTGCTATTTGATTCAGTAGATACATAACGCCGCACTAAGCGGACTAAAACAATGGGTTAGAATGTGTAGCGAAGCGAAACGTAACCCACTGTTTTAGTTTATTTTAAGTGCCTTACCATGCAACTTTGCATACTTCACTAGCTTTGATACGTAAGGGACATTTCTTAATTTGTCTTGCCAAGGTAAGCCATACCCAACAAGCGAATCATCATTCGGCATTTCGAAAGCAAAATATTGATGTATTGGAATATCAACTCGACTAGGTTTAACAAACAGCGTTGCGATTGATAACGACTTAATCTCATAGTTATCAGCTAAATACTTAATCAAACGTTTCATTGTCCCACCAGACTCAATTGCATCGTCGATTACAATAACATCCTTACCTTCAATACCTATATTCTGGTGATAAACTATTTCTGATGAATTATTACTATCACCAGGCGTATGTGGACATGAAATATAATCCATACAGACATCAAAACTTAACTCGCGTATTAAATCAGCCGTAAATAAGATTCCCCCGGAACAACGCTAATGACAACTGCGTTGTGAAATTGAGCGCTGAGTTGTTTCGCAACGATTTGAACGCCTTCTTGAATTTGCTGTTTACTCAATACTAATTCGCCAACATGTTCATTATTCATATAGCACATCACTCTGGTTGCATAACGCCCCATTAAGAGCCAACTGTTATTTGTCCTGCTTAAATGGCTTGTTAGGCATTCTTACTACAATATTAACAACATAATCCCTGTTTAATTTATTAATGCTCTCAGTATATAAACCAAATGCAGTTCTGATACACCAGTTTGAAATTTCACATTCTATGATAATAATGTCATTGTCATCTTGTTTAGTACCAATAGCGAATAAGCTATTGCATTTACTTGGTTCCGTTGCATTATCGCCAACACACAAGAAAACAGTTTTTGGTTCCCAGTTGCACTTAGTATCTGGTGACAGTTCTTTTAAAGGGATATGTAGATTATGAAATATATAAGCCAGCTAAAAAATTATAATCTTTACATTCTTTTGCTTTCGACAAAGCTACATATTGAACTTTAATTTTAAAATTTAAAGGCTCTGCAACATTACCTGAGATGTCTAAATATTGCTCGTCCACAATTTCATATGTAACGACATCAAATCTAGAGGAACAAGCAGCTAGTAAAATCATTATCGACATTAAGAGTGCACAGTGCATAAGATGCCTAACGCCTCACTAAGAGGCAAAAAATAGTTGTTTAAAATTAGCGACGTAGGAGCAAAACCAACTGTTTTTTGTCCTGCTTTAATGACTTGTTATATTTCACCTTAATAATGCCATACTTTATTGTTTTGGAAAATCATCGCTCTTAGCAAAACGAGAATAACCTTCGACCATTGCACGTACACATTTTCCTGGTGTTGGGCCACCATTCCAAATTCCTTTACATGGGGCTTCAATTAATTCTGGATATTTTTTCTTAACCCATTCTCTTGCCTGCCAAAAGACATCCAAGTCATTAGAGCTTGTTTCTACTGAAATGATTTTCAAACCAGAGAATTTAATTTCGAAGGTGTCCGTAACGTTGAAATCAATACCTAAAGCAAGCATAAGATCATCTTGAACTGTTATAGAGCAACTTATAAGGTCTAATTTCTTTGCTAAACATGGCTGACGTTTTATAATTTTGTAGTTACCACCTTCAGCCCATCCTTGATAAAATACGACATTGGGAATCGAATCTTGTGCAAATGTTAACGCTGTTTCTAGTCGATCTTTTTCAAATGAATAAAAGGCATCAATCAAATTTTCAGATTTCTGCAAATCATTATAACTTGTAGATTTATCTTCTGCGTTTGCAAATACGCACATGATTAATAGAAAAATAGCTAAATAAATGTTACAAACAGATCGCATAATAATAATCCTCTTTTTAAATTAAATTCCAACATTTTAAAGAGTGCCTTCGCCTTTAGGTGGAGTGACTCTGAAATATAACGCCTACTTAAGCGGAAAAATATAGTTGGCTAAAATGTTGAACGGATTGAAAACAGCCAACTATATTTTTTCCGTTTGAAGTTCTTGTTATGTGCTGTGTGAAACGTTTCATATATCAAATACTAGTAATAAGATATTTATTTACTAACGATCAATAAATCGTAAACAGGTACAAGAAAATTAGATGCTGTGGTTTTTTCTTTTACTTCATAGCCGTTTGGGCAAACCTTACCTGCTTCCTTGTAACAATCTTTTAAGAACTCTTCACATCTAACAGCGATACCTTGCTCCCCACTTGGAAGAAAGACTTTTTCAGAAGAAGTAGAACAGCCGATTAATAATATAGAAAATATAATTAAACTTAGAAATGTCATATTGTGAATAACCTCCTTGGCACATAACAGTTTATTAGACGGATAAAATCCCACTTTCAATAAAGGTAAATGTCCAGCTAATGTATATTTATTCAAATAAATATACATAACTTAATATTAACATTCAACACGTTAATATTAAGTTATGTATATGGCGATGTAGAAAGACAGATTAAATCCCGCTTTATACATAAAAGTGGGATATAAAGCTAAACTGTATTTATATACAGCCCATCTTTAAGATTAATAATGAATGATTATGAAATCTGAATTTCTCTCACATATCAAAGAAACTATGTGGACGCTACGCCAAACGCACTATTGAGTCTTATTTATATTGGATTAAAGCCTATATTATCTTTCTTGGAAAAATACATCCAAACGATTGCCATGATAAGGAAGTTGAACAATTTCTTAGTTACCTTTCAAATAACTTAAATCTTGCCCCTAAATCTCAGGCGTTAGCATTAAATTCAGTTAACTACTTATAAGCATATTTTAATAAAGCCACTTAGCCTTGAATTACGTTTTAATAAATCTCGAGTAACACCAAAACTTCCCACAGTATTGACAGCAGCAGAAGTCAAAGCGCTTTTGACGGCTGTAAATACAAATAACCTGTGATTGTGTCAATTAATGTATGGCAGTGGCTTGCGCTTAATGAAAGCGGTACGTCTGCGGGTTCAAGATATCAACTTTGATTATCACTGCATTGAAGTTTGGAATGGAAAAGCGGGTAAGTATCGAACCGTTACATTAGTCCCTGAGTTAACTGAGGCGCTAAAAAATCAAATATCACAGGTGAGCGCTTATTATGTATTAAGAATGCTGACTACTCTGGTGTCTATTTACCTTTTGCTTGAGCACGAAAATATCCGAGCGCAGCTAAAATATTTAATTGGCATTATTTATTTCCATCAAATCGAATATCGCTAGACCCTGAAGTCAATAAGTTAAGACGGCACCATATGAATGTAACTGTTATTCAAAAGGCAATAAAAGTAGCATCAATGAAATCAAATATAAATAAAAACGTAACTTTTCACACCTTACGTCACTCTTTCGCGACTCATCTACTTTAAAGAGGTGCGACATTCGTACTGTGCAAGAACAATTGGGGCATAGCGACATTAGAACCACGCAACTATACACACATGTCATAGAGCGAGGTGAAAACGGTGTTATAAGCCCGTTATCGGCTTTAATATAAGAAGTTACAGCCTACTGGCTATGTTTTAATTACGGCGCTAATGACTATTGAATAAAATTTAAATAAATAAACTCACAGGCTAAGAAAATAACTCTATATTTTGAAAAATTCTGTTTGAATAATGAAGGAGGATATCACTAGATTTTGGATTTTGGATTTT
>NZ_JACGVG010000029.1 GCF_014077095.1 Colwellia sp. MB02u-6
ATTTTTTGATTAGATTGATTTGTTTTTTTTTTTTCCAGCAAGAGGAGGGATACCAGGTTACTCCTGGTGACTTGAGTTCCAGCCTTTGGTCTTCCGATCTGTAAATAATATATAATTTTAGGAAATAAAATATAAAAAAATGAGCTATTGCACTTTAGTCTAGTAGCATATGGTACTTTATTACACTAACACATAAGGTAGTGTGCAATTAATTTTAGAAAGTTTTTATAAAAGAACTTCGTGCTTTCCCCCGTATTTTGCTGTGAGTCAGACGTTAACACAATGAGCTTAAACGACGTAAGACAGAAACATGCTTACTAGTAGCTTTTCATAATGTGCTAAAGAATATCGACACTTAAAATTGCTAGGTTAAAAGGGTGTGGTAAAGTTTCAGTCAAGTTGTGTTTGATATTGAGTTATAAAATAATGTAGACAGAGTTAATGTAGACAAAGTGGCAAGCGACAGCTTTATTTTATCCATCAGAAAAACGGCATGAGCATTTAATAAAAAGCTTCCTCAATTTTACGCCTTAACCTATACTGTTTAAATGTACAGTATAGGTGGTGTTTTATGAAAGTTATTCCGATTTTTATTGAGGCGGGTATATCCGGCTTTGAATCCCCCGCAGCTGAATATAAAGAACTCGGTTTATCGTTAGATCAACTCTTGATAGCACACCCTGATGCGACTTTCATTGGTTTGGCGCAAGGCCAGTCGATGCAAGATGTTGGCATTTTTGATGGTGATTTATTGCTAGTCGATCGGAGCGAGCCAGTAAAAGATGGTGATGTTATTGTGGCGAATTACAATGGCTGTTTTACTTGTAAACTTATTGATAAAAAAAACGCTAGGCTATTATCCGCATCGTTTAAGTATCAACCGGTCAGCATTACACCTGAGGATGAATTTCAAATAGAGGGAGTAGTTACCCGTTCAATTCGTTTACATCGACAGCTAAGGGAGTTAAGCGCATGTATGCGTTAGTTGATGCCGTATCTTTCTACGCGTCTTGTGAGAAGGTGTTTGACCCCTCAATCAGAAATCGGCCTGTGGTCGTGCTAACAAATAACGATGGCTGTATATGTGCTGTGTGTCCAATTGGTCGGCGTTTAGGTATACCAAAATTTAAACCCTACTTTCAAATTAAACATTTCTTAGCCAAACACCATGTGGTTGTCCGCTCGTCTAACTATGCGCTATATGCGGATCTCAGTGACAAGATGATGCATGTTATTGGCCGTTTTTGCGATAACCAATATGTTTACTCGATTGACGAGTCTTTTCTACAATTTAAAAACTATAACCAAATTATTAATGACTGGCATAAATACGGCCACGAAATACGACGTGCGGTTTGGCAGGAAACGCGTTTGCCAGTGGGGGTTGGCTTTGGCTCAACGCCGACATTAGCGAAAGCCGCAAACCACGCAGCTAAAAAATTGGGGGGCTACAACGGTGTGGCAGTTGCAGATGACGTCACGTCGCGTAAAGACATATTATCAAAAATGGCGGTGACTGACGTCTGGGGCATTGGTAGTCGATTAGGCAAGCGTTTAAATGTGTTGGGAATAAATTCCGCCTGGGATTTAGCCAACCAGTCACCTAAAACTATGCGCAGCCAATTTAGCGTTATGGTTGAACGAACGGTTAACGAGTTAAACGGTATAGTTTGTTTAAACTGGGATGAAGTTAAGCAAGCAAAAAAAGAAATATTTTCCACTAGAAGCTTTGGTCAACGGATAAATGAAGAACATCAATTAAAAGCGGCTTTAGTGAGCCATGGCGGCATTGTAGGTCGTAAGCTAAGGCAACAGCATTCGCGCGTAAAACAACTGGTTATATCCGCTGCTAGCTCGCCTCATGATGATAATTATTACCACAAATCGATAATTTATGAATTTTTAGTGGCAACAGATAACACCCTAAATATTGCTAACGCTATATCAGCCGTTTTTGATCGTGTTTATGCCGGCGGCGTTAACTTTTATCGTTGTGGTGTGGGAGCCATTGAGCTTGAAAGTACTCAATTTCAACAAGGTGATCTGTTTTCGCTAAATGAAGAGGACCCAGAGCTGATGCGCTGTTATGACGGGATAAATAATCGTTACGGTAATGATACTTTACAATTAGCCGTACAAGGTAAAATTGATAAGTGGCATATGCGACGTGAATTTCTTTCGCCAAGCTTTACGAGTAAGTGGCGAGATATACCTAAAATTAGCTGTTAGGGTTTATCTTGGTCAATAAGCTATAAAAAATGAGTAGATAATTAATCAACTGAGTATTGCAGTGAATTAAGATACAACAGCAACAAAAAAGCCCTGTCAAGACAGGGCTTTTTTGTTGTAAATGTGGTCGGAGTAGCAAGATTCGAACTTGCGACCTCACGTCCCCCAGACTCAGGGGCTGATTTTTAACTCATAAACAATTCCCATAAAGTCAGTTTAAAAACAAGAGCTTAGCGTTATTCGTTAAGTTGATGCTTTTGGACTGTTTTGCATCTTTTTGCATTTTCCAGTGCGATATATGTGCGATGAGGTTACTTTAAACCTACGGGAAAATAATCATGTCAAAAAGTATATAACTAACTGTTAAAAAGAAAAAATACTCTGAACTTTTAAAGCTGTTCGGAGCAATATTGTTTAATCCATCTCGTTTGAAAGAAGCCTCACTTTCAAGCGTACAAAACCAAATCAGAAAAAATTCAAACATCAACGAAGATGATTTAAAGCACATTATTGAAACGTGGTGGCAGGGAGGGCTGCCATATTTAACTTTAAATCAACTTCATGTATCTGGCCTCTCCATTCGACTGTATAAAAATAGGTTTAAAAAGTTGGGAAAAAACATCAAAGTTCTAAACGATGACGATCACGGCAGTGTTTATTATCGTTCACGTGATGGTAAAAATAGCAAAATGATCACAAACAAATTAGGCACTTTCTCACCAGAATCTTTTACAAATATGTTGGCGGCTGTTAAAAAAATTAAAGCGTCTAACGAGCTAGGGATCAAGGTTTTTGAGAATCATATTACTGGCGGTACTGAAGTTGAGGCGAGTGCGGTTGAAGATTCTCTCATAACGTTAAATACATTTTTACAGGGCGAATTCTTAGATAAAAAATTAGAAGAAAACCCTAAAACTGCCGCTAAAAAAGTCAAAGTTGTAATGCGGAACTTTCCCAAACTATTGAATTTATTAATTAAAGATATAAATACTGAAGTTTTAAAGAAATGGTTAAAAACTAAGGAAAGAAAGTTAACACAAAGACAAATTAATGCTGCTGAAAGTCGCTGGGTGCTCAAACCATCAACCTTAAAAGAAGCTATTTGCACCATTATGTCATGTGTGCAGTTAGCTAAAGAGCAAGGCGTAATAAACGACCATGACCTATATACGTTACCCAAGTTTAAAATGGACAATGAAATTATTCGTTATTTATCTCAAGAAGAATTAAGACTTTATCGTACAATGAATCAACGTAATGAGCGTAAGTTAAAGTTACGGAAAAGTACTATTTTACACCGCCAAGAAAGAAACTTAATAGCGCCGCCTCAGCTCAATGAATGTGCATTTGCAGATCATGTCACACCATTTATCATTTTATTTAAAGAAACAGGAATTCGTCCTGGGACATTAATGAACTCAAAATGGACAGATGTAGATTTTGAATCTCGATTTTTTAGAATCCGAAAATCTATTGATAAAAGATCGCTCGCTAACTTTATACCTCTAAATGACTTAGCTTACGCCACATTAACCGAGTGGCGTAAGCACTATATTCATAAAAAATGCTCAAGGTTAATTGAAAATAAAGTAGATGCATGGCTGTTTCCGTCACCACAGTCACCTTCACAACAATTAACCACAATAAAAACAGCGTGGAGAAGCATCATCAAAAACGCTGAGATACATAACTTCAGGTTTTATGATCTTCGCCATGATTTTGCATCTAGGGTAATGATGCGCACGGGTAATATATATTTGGTCAGCCATCTATTAAATCACCGTCAAATCGAAACCACAAAACGATACGCTCACCTGATGGATAACTCAAAACTATTAGCTGTACAAACTCTAGATGCGGATAGACAAACTGGCGCTTTGCCAGAATTTATGCGAAAGCGTGGGGTTATTTCGCAGGATTAAGTAAAAATTTCCCAAGCGTGTTTCTAGGTATATCTGAGGTCAACTAAACTGAGGAAATATCTTGAAAAATAAATCGACTAAACAAGAAAATATTAATTGGCGCTACAAGCTGTTAAGAAAATCAAAGACCCCAACAAGGGATAAAGATTGCTTAAGGGTTTGTTGGTATTTTGATGAGGAAAGTACACAGGCTATTTATGAGTATAGGGATGAATGCAGTAGAACCACTTGTTTTGCAATAACAAATTTATTGCAGCAAGAGCTTCCAGAATTTATGTCTAAAAAATATTTCTACCCTGATGAAAGGGCATTAGTATTTGGCTATTTTTTTGATGAAATCAGAGGTTTTATCAAAGAAAATGTTGAAGATAATGACTTTTTTAACTTCTGCGGTGTACCCAAAGAAATATTTTTCTCTATCGAAAATCAGGATGCGCTATTAGCACTTTGCGAAAATTAAACGTAAAACTATTAAGGGAACTTCGGTTCCCTTATTTATGATGAAATTAGCCGAATTGGAAAAACTTCCCTATGCACTACCTATTTATTAATGCTGCTGTAGTCTAGCGTTGAAACAATCTGCCGCTGACAGATAATTCAGCAACTTTCCGCGGTTGTCCGAGCTCCGCAACACTACTGAGCAATGTTAGTCAGTCTAACAGACCTTGTCGTTTCGATCATTCTCGGAAATGGTTATCAGAATGATATTGAGTCATTGCGACGAAATATTAATATGGTAGCGTTAAAGCAGCAAAAATGAGGGCTTCGGCTCTCATTTTTCCATATTATCCCTACCACGTTTCTAGTTAGTTGTGACTAACAACACAACAGAGGAACAAATTAAATGAACAATGATAAACATAAAATAATATTACAAGAGATTGAATTCTTGGGCAAAGTGGGGATGTTATGCGCTGTAGTTTTTGGCTTTTTTTCTTACTACGAAAGCAGTGAAGATCTATTTAATTCAGCATTGTATTTTTTTCTGCTCGGGACATTAGTACTATTTTATGTAGCGCGAGTAAAAGTAGAGGCTAAAAAAAGACTAAGGATTCAAAGAAGTAACTTTTAAATGTGTATATAATTTTTAGTTTTACCTGCACTAGAAACATATTTGGACTTGGTCAGTCATATTTTTAAATGAACACCAGTAGGAGCCTCTCTTGCATCATCTAAAAAAAGGCCCTGTAACAAAAAACAATTACATCATTTTTTGTTACAGGGCCTTGTACTTAGTACTGCTCTATTTATCTTGCTTTAACGTTATAACCACAGCATTAGCCCAGTTGGCACAGCTGTTGTTATTGCCCTGAGTACGTAGGCTTAATTTTTGTAAAGTACGTATATCAATTTCGGGTTTTATCACCGTTGGCGCTTTGATTATGCCGCTGTTATATAACAGTTTATCGTCGCCAAAAATTTGGAAACTGATCTGGCCATCTACTCTACAGCTATCATTAATACCAATATCCGCTCTAAATAGTTGAGCATTTTTTGGTAGGGTATAGTCAACATGGCTCTTGCCTCTAACACCTAAGCCTTTGCTAAACTTTAAGCCGTTCATGTTCATGTCATCACTTTTACCTGATGTTGACGCAGCGCTATTAACGTAGATTTTACTCAAGCTTTCATCATGGTATAACCAGTTTATATTAGATAAATAAACATTATGTTTAGATGTACCTGGCAGTAAATGCTCAATCAGTTTGAACTCACCAATAGTGGTCGGGTTAACTCGTTGTGCTTCAAATGCTTTATAAGGTTTACTAAAAGCATCATCTTCTTTTGCTGCGGTGATCATCGGGTCGTTACCGCCAGAAGTCGATTGCTTTTGAGTGGTGAGCACTCTAAATCTGAATAATCGGCCAATGATGGGGTCGAACGTTACTTTTTGCAAACCTTTTTGTAATGCTAAAGTCCCTGTGTGGACAGGCTCGCCCCATTCTCCGTTAGTGTTCGCCATGTAAATTTCATAATCTTTTACTTGGCCATGCTCCCAATATTTATCATTGCGTGGTTGTATTTCAAAACCCGATATAACTCTTCTCTCACCAAAGGAAAGCGAAAATTCATGGGCACCTGTTTTTTGTGATTGATCTCTTACCGTTCTAAACCAAGTGTCTGGGTTGTTATCGAAGGCATTTTTAAGCGGATGACCTGGCTCTTCGTTAGGGCTATTTAAAATAACAAAACTATCGCTAGATATATTTGCGCCTAAATCAGGCATTTTAGGGTAACTGGCTGTTGTTGCTAGCGTTTTATTTACATCAATGCTTAGCTCAAATTCAAAGTCATTAAACACAGACGATTTTTCTGCTTTAATATAGACCACGCCATACTGACTATCTTTGCCGTACCACCAGCCAGATGAGCTCTGTTCTAATGCTACTTTAGTTTTTACTTGCAATAATTCTATACCATTGAGCTCTACCTGATTTGGTTTTACTCGGCTATGTACTTGCAGTTTGTAAACTCGCGCTAATTCCATGCCTTGGTATTCACCAACAACACCACCAATATTGACGCGTATATTACCCGCCGTATTTTTAGGAGCGGTGACGTTAAATTGCTGTTGGCTGAAACTGCCGTTTTTGTAAGCTCTAGTTTCACCATCATCTTCATATAAAGTAAATTCAGAATTGCCATGAGGATAGATGTCCAGGGTTAATTCGTCCTTTGGCACTTGGCCATCATATAATGACTCTGGGTACATTGGGATTATTGCCCCAGCACGCACTAATATCGGTAATGTTTCCAGCTCCACTGGATAATCAATAAGTTTTCCTGCTTGAGGAGCCACAGTAACTTTGCCATCCCAATAGTCTATCCACAAACCTTCTGGTAGGTATATGTCTTTACGCCAACCTTGACTCGCAGTTTGACTACGAAAAACAGGGGCTACTAGAAAGTCTTTTCCAAGAAAAAATTGGTTTTTATATTTTTCGGTGTTGGCATTAGGATCATTCGGGTGATCCCACATTAACCCGCGTAAAATAGGGGCACCTGTTTGTTCGGCTTCTCTAGCATAGGTATACATGTAAGGCGTTAGGCGCATTTTTAGCTTTAAATAGCTACGATTGATGCTGCGATAAGGTTCTTCAAACCACCAAGGGTGCTTTCTTTCGGCTTTTGACCAACCCGACATACCCATTAGTACAGGAGTGAAGGTTTTCCATTGTAAATCACGCGTATAGGTTTCTGGTGAACCACCAAATATGCCATCAACATCGCCAGTCGAATAAACTTGACCAGATAAGCCAGAGCCTATTAGGGTGGAAATATGCCAGCGGATGTAATCCCAGCTACCGGATTGATCGCCAGTCCAGGTAACCGCATAACGCTGCATGCCAGCCCAACCCATAACGGTCCAAAGAAAAGGACGGCCGTCAGAGTTATCTAAAATACCTTGTGCCGCATCTTTATTCGCATCTAAGGCAAACTGATAGCCTTTACCTGTCCAGGCCACATCAAGCTTTTGTGCTCGAGTACCGGCGGTACCAACTTCCCAGCTAATTTTATCTACACCGTCTTCGGTCCATAAACCGGTTCTAAAACCGTATTTTTTTAATCCAGCAACAACTTCTGGTAGGTCGGTATAGCCACAACCGTAACCATCGTTGGGTAAAATCCATCCACCAGGCATATCGTGTTCACGGTATTTCGCGGCAACAGACAGAATAACATCTGGCGTAGTGCCCGTAGGACCATCACTCCAGCCATCAGGTACAGTACCTGGCTTTTTAATATTATCGCCATCATTATAACAATCTGCATCGCCGTATTCTAATGCCCATCTAGGCAGTAATTCTGCTCGTCCTGTTAATTCAGTAAAGTTTGCTAAAACGTTTTTAATTGAATCACCAAAAAAGAAATAAGCATCAAAACGGTTCTCTTCGTGCGTGGTAGTAATATACTCCTGCGAACGAAAGTCATAACTACCATTAGCCCAAGTATTTCTTAATACACCATAGCCTTGAGTCGTCATATAAAATGGCGAAGGGCTAGGGCGGTCAAATTCTTCCCAGCCGCCTGAATAAGATATTTCTAGGGTTTTTCCTTTAAATTCAAATTGACCATTTTGTTGTCCGCCACCAAAAAAATGTTCAGCTGGTTTGGTACTCAAGGTTTGATAACTGTGATCCTTTGATAAGTCGATCGGTTTCAACTCTCGCCAAATCAAGGATTTATTATCTGACTTATATGCCTCAAATTTTAATGGGTCTTTGTAGATTCGAAGGGCTAACTGTGATGTTTGTACTAAATGATAGCTATCATGGGTTGATAATTTGTAGTCGACGTTACCCAGCTGATAGGGCAAAACTATTTTAGCTTTATTGTTTTTTGCATCAATTAATTGTTCATTAACACCAGCCCAAATTCTAACGACATCGTCCTTAATGAGTTCAATGGCCACGAGTTCATTATCATTTGTGGTGATTTCTATACGATTATTTTGTTGCTTTATTGAAGCTATAGCCGCTAACTCTTTAGCATTTACTGTGCTGAAAAAAGTAGCGTAAACAGCAAGGAAGCAAAGGCATTTGGATAACATATTTTTCATTTTTTCCTTCTTAATCATTTTTAATGATATTTTGTGTGAAATATTTTTTCAGCTATCTGCGATAGCTTATTTTTCAGGCTTTTGATCTTGGTATCTCATTGGTAAAATAGCTGGCTGCAAGCGTACGCCATCATCGATTAGCTTATGTACTCGTACAGCACCAATTCAACACTGTTTCCTGTGATAAACTCCCCGCATACCATTAAACACCAAGACAAACTTTGCCATCGAGTTCATTAAGGGTTTGCTGACAGGTCGCATCTGAATGTCCTAACATGATTTTAACGCCATGTTTTGGTCTTTAATCGATACCGTGGAAAGACCCTGTTTTTAGATTCAGCTAGCGACACTTACCTTGGTTAAAGATCAGTGGCACTCTGTTGTGCTCTCTTTGCTATGGTATTCATCTTCATAATGATCAAAAAATAACAATAACAATAACAACACTATATATTACTTTCATTTCCTTTCATATCTATATTTAATGGTTTTTTATTGCTTCGGTTTTGTTTTTAGAGCTAGTTAATTTGTCTTTTGATTTTGCTTTAGCTGTTAGCGCAATTGAAATAAAAAATGATTGAAAAAACTCGTAAGTGTTTGGCTATTAATATATTTTCGGTTTGTCCGAAGATTTTCCCTTGCAAAAGCTAAAATGAATTAAAGCATAACGGAGGCGAGTGATGGGTTGAATCAGAGAGTGGACATCCATTTTTCCGCAGTTAAATCGGCTTTTATCTTTGGATTAATGGCAAAAAAGTGGCGGATAGCCAAGGCAGTAAAACAGCCTAAAAATTTGAAATAAAGCAATATATAGGCTAGGCATAACATCATTGTTCTGCCGTTTATTCGTTGTAGCGATGGCTTGCGTACCCTGCATTATCTGAACGAGCCATATGTTATGAGCTAAGTGTTATGAACCATATGTTATGAGCTAGGTGTTATCGACAGCTTAGTTGTGTTAGAAAAATACGCTCGAGTCATAGTTGAACGGTGGCTTTGCTTTGGCTCATACCGGTTTTATTTAAACCATAAATCTGGCATCGTAGTTCGTAGGTTAGTTGTTTATATGTTTTCATTGTTACATATCTTGCCGAAAAAAAAACGATTAGCATGTATTCAGCTAATCGTTTTTTATACTTATTCAAGTTATACACTGACTATTTGAACATAATCATTAAAGGGCTATTTATTGCTCTTTGTTTATCGCAGAAATATTGATCGACGGCATAGGCAATTCCATTGCTGCTACCCGAGCAAGACTTGCTGAGGATACTGGTACACCCCAAACGGTAAAGTGTTCGGTAAGATTATGACCGCTGATTTCGCTTAAAAATTCAAAACTTTTGTCATAACTTGCTTGATCAGATTGACAAACAGCGTCTTGAGCGTTTGTATCTAATGCTCTGAACTTACGATGAAGCTGTCGAAAAATATCCCAACCTTGATTTTCACCTGTACCCTCAAAAGCATCTTTAATTTGAATTAAAAATATTAGTCTATCAAAGGGGTCGCTTAGATCATGAAAGTTAGCCAAAGATCCGCCCGCGGCAGCAATTTTATTAATCGCACTTGAATAACGTTTTTCAAGGCTGAGACGTGAGGTAATGTTATTTTTAGATTGAAAGTACAGTGGAAATAAATTAGTGGTCACTTCGCCACCGTAAACCATCCAGAAACATTTTTGTTGGTAGTTGTGACCGATTTCGTGCCATGTACCCCAATGTCCATCGCTGCTATTTTGTATTGCGTATGAGTTCCAACCAGGACTAGCCATGATAGGGTAGCCAGCGTGAGCAAAACCATAGGATATTTGTACATCGTCGACAATACGCGTTCTTAAGCTAGGTGCTCTATGTGGTCCAGAGGTTGCCTCTGAGTCGAATCCTGATAAATCATGTATATCATCACGACCTGACTTGTATGCCGACATCAGCGCAGCAGGTTGGTTTACCTTAGCCATATCAGCTTTACTCATAGTAAGTGATACATTATCGGTTTCCATCGTTCCCCAAGGCACATCTAAATCCTGCATTGCTTGCCATTGTTGATCTGTTGTTTCACCTAAAATGTAATAGGGTGCTTGTACAACATTACCGATCTCTATATCCACTATAGCATCTATAGGTAAGGCGCCGGAATCAATAACCACAAGGCCTCCGTACTGGCTACGTAGTTCATTGAACCCGGCTTTAAGCGGTATATTCAAGTGAACATTTGAAAAACGTTCTAGATTAAACTCAGCATTACCAACGCCAAGGTTTAAAATGTCAGTGTGAAGATTGATTATCACACTTAAGTTCTCGATAACGGCGGGATCAGCCGATTTTACATTGACTGAAATAATATCTCCTGCAGCAGCGTAAAGACCAGTGCTTTGCCAATGTTTACGCTGTTGCCAACCTAGATGTGTTGGCTCGTAAAAATTACGATCTAAAGTAATGTTTTTACTAATTTTAGGTTCATTTGCACCAACAACCCCAGGAAAATCAATTATATTTCTTGGGTAGGGAAGTGCTTCGCTCAATGGTGTAATACGATTTAACACTCCTTTAGCTATTTCTATTTTGTTTTTTAATGCATCCTTTTTATTGATAGGATACTGTACTTCACCACCGGTATATTCACTAATAAATTTTTCTGCATGAGAAACAATTAACCAACGTTGGTTAGCATCACCGTGAGTTGACCATAAAATCACCGTTGAATTAGTCAAGTTTACGTCAAATGACACACCCGCTTGTGAGAAATTATCACCCTCAAAATCCCATCGTTGTTCACTACTTGCATCACAGCTAGTCACTTTTAGACTGCCGACGTCCTGAGCAATACAAAAACCATTCGACTTATTTATCAGGCTACCATTTTTGGTATATGACCAAAGCTGTTCATTTTTGCTTTTATCACAACTGTTCATAACTACATCATCGTCATTTGATATCCCAAGGCATAAATCAGGTTTACCTTGACTGATCAATAGCTGCTCAGTAAAAAGCTTTTCACTGTCTACTTCTTCAGAAACGAACAATTTATCGGTAATTATCCATTGCTGGTTGGCGTTACCATGTTGAGTCCATAAAATAAAGGAAAGCTCTTGCATATTGACATCAAATGCAAAGCCTTCTTGGCTGATGATCGAATTAGCGAAACTCCAAGTTTGCTCTAAGGATAAATTACAAAATTCTGGGGATAGGGTTGCACCATCTTTGGCTCCGGCACTTTGCATACACATTTCGGTCGACACATTTTTAATGCTGCCGTCTTCAGCATTAAAGGTCCATCGCTGTTCGTCACTTTGTGCATCACATTTTGCCAATATTAATGTGTCACCCTTATCGGCAATACAATAATCAGTTGTGGCTTTACTTTGAATCATAAAATTTTCAAATGAACCCGAAGTAGGCCCATCAGGTACAGGCTCAGGTTCAACTACAATAATACCGCTACCATTCCCTTCCCATGGCTGTGGGTTGGTTTCTTGTTCGCTGGTATAATTATCGCCACAAGCAGCAAGTAAAATAACTAAACTCGTTAGCAATCGGTTTTTTGGTGTTACTGATTTGATATTGATTTTCATCATTAATTTTTCCCTTTTTTACCGTTTTTACTCAATTATATTTTTCATACTATTTTATGTAGACTCAACCGAAAGCTTAATGACAAGGTGCGACATTCATAATGTTTTTTCTGTAGGAAAAATAGTAGGTAAATAGCTTCTATAAATATTTATAGAAGCTATTTTTATTTGAGTGATTAGTTAACGCTAAACTCAGCAACTGCAATAGATTCAAAACTATCGTCAGTTAATAAGCGGATTTCATAATTTCCGCTAGACAAAGCATTATAAAAGGTATGCGAACCTTCTGTTTCACCATTAATATAAGCCCAATCCAGATTTTCCGTATTATCTGCACCTACTTCATATATAGCGATCCAGTCTTTAGTGTTGCCGGGGGCATTATTAAAGAATACTTCAACAGGTTCCTCAGCTTCATACTCACGTTTAGATGTTGCTATTACCGAACCCTCTACTACTTCGAAACCATAGGTTTCTTCGACGGTAAAACTATCGTTGTATAATAGCGCCGCATAGTAATTGCCCGCGGGTAAATCAATGAAAGATAGAGAACCAGCAATTTCAAAGGCAGGAATATATAGTTCTTGGATAACAGGATTGTTAGCGCCTGGTGGAATCTCGGAATCCGCATCAAATATACCAACCCTATCATTACGACCACCTTGTACTGAATGGTAAGCAACAGTGACAGTTTCACCTACGGAATAAGCTGTTTTGTTGGTAGAAAATGGTGAAGGTAGCGGACCCTCTATACCGATAACATTTACCACGGCTTCAATTTCTTCCCAGGTTAATGTTTTAATGGTATCTACACGGCCAATGTTAGACACATTATGGGTTAGACGAAGTTCAACATCGGCTCTATTTTTGTAATTAGATAGAAAGGTAGAACTGATAGTTACTGTGTATTCATCATCAGCTTCAGGGCGGCCATTGACTCCAACAGTACCACCAATGGTGCTACCAGGCTCTTCAGTGCTAGCGGTTACATCCACCACATATTGAAAAGCAATGTTCATAAATAAACTGTCTTTAATGTTAAAGGTAACTTTTAAATTATTATTAACATCTTCCAATTTAATAATGTCTATTTCTGACGTGCTGTCTAGGGAAACATGCTCAGTAGTGTCGGCTGGTGTCGCAATAGTAAATGTGGCCATATACCATAAGTGAGTTGAAGGGAAATCATCAATTTCATATCTGGAGGTGCCGGTATCACTGTTAATTAATCTACCTTGGTGTTGATCCTCATATCCTGTTTGCGGATCTGGATTAGCGGGGTCTGGACTGGTAAAAAATTGTGTAGTCTTTGGACCAATAAGCGTTGCGCTGTTTAATGTCACATCTCTAGCCGTTTGATCATAGTAAATGAAGTCAACGCGGTCACGGTCATCCAGCGCTCGGCCACACTTTGCTACTATCTTAGAAGAATCTAGCGAGCTGTCCTCTTGCCTAATTGGCCAGGTTATACCGGGGTGAGTTTCTGGGTTTGAATGTATCATGCGATACGAATCGGTATAACCGGCATCGCGAAGTAGTTTATGAGATGGGAAATCATAAACTACGCCACCGTGATCAAACATGCTTATGGTGGCATTAGCCCAGTCTAAACCAGAGGGTTCACTGAACTCGCCACCAAAAATTATCGGCGTGCCGCTGGCCTTATATTCGGCTAATACATCGACAATGTTTTGAGCCTGTTTGACTCTTAAAGCATCAGAGGTTATTTGATCTAGCTGATCAGTATTATTTATAGCAGCACAGTTGTCATAGGGGGTATTTAACTCACTGTTAATGCCCCGCGCATCTTGAGATGTGTTTAAGGCATTACTGAGGTGATTGCCCCAAACGACGACTTGACGACCGTTGACATCTAGTACGGCACCTATTTGCGGATTACCTTGAGTATCTAATACTTCTAAAATTGGGTATTTTGATAAGATACCAACAGAAGACGTTGTATCCTGACCTGCCCACAGCTCCATACCTAAGGCTTTAGCAAGTCTTGCATTGGCACCCTCAGCATCTTGAGTGAAAATAATATCAGCGTTTAAGATGACTAGCTCAGCGACCGCGTTGGTAAATGCCTTGTCTGTTGCAGTTAAGCTGCTACCTAAATTAGCCGTCAATACTTTTAGTTCAGTTTCATCGTTATAAGTATTTGTAGTCGATTCAACAGGTACAACACCATGTTCAGTGTTATTTACTGATGTAATAGGATTGGCCCAAACAGGTCCAGTATAAGGGATAGAGTCACCAGTTTTTGTACCTGATTCCTGTTTACAGCCTCCTAGTAACGCGAGGGTAATTGCTAGTGTTAGGGCTTTTTTCATTACTGTCACCTTTATCAGTGGTTCTATTAAGTGTTCAGACAATCAGACTATTACCTGAAAAATTTAACTTTGTTATTAGTTTATTATTTATAGCTTTTATTAGGTTTCAGTACAACGGATTTGTCTTCCGATATCTTTCAGCTGGTGTTGTATTAATAGGGTTATATAGACGTAGTCTTATATTTAATCCATTTAAATCATATGGTTAAATTAAATGAAAGGACAGTTATAAAAAACAGTTGTACAGGGAAAAAAGTCAGCATATGACCTAGTTATCAAGGGCATTGTTGATCTTTTGTTAAACGATAATTAATTTAACCCCTGATTGTTCTAACGCTAACACATAAGAGTCTTGGATATCAGCGTCTGTGATAAATGTTGTAACGTCTTTTAAACTACATATTTTATGAATGCCGGATTGATTGAATTTTGATGAATCTGAGACGACAATGATTTCTTTGGCGACCTTACACATTGTTTTATTTAAAGTGGCGTCAAGTTCAAAATGTGTGGTGATATTTGAATGAAAATCAACGCCATCAGCACCAAGAATCACTTTATCGAAATGATATCGTTCAATACTGTCTTCTGCTTGTTTTCCATAGAAAGACATGGATTTTTGTCTTAATATTCCACCGGTCATTAAAACTTCAAAGTTTTTATATTTAAGTAGATTACAAGCAACATTGATGCCATTGGTCATTACAACTAACCGTCGAAAAGTGGATAAATAATTGGCTACTTCGGCTGTTGTTGAACCAGAGTCAAGAATAATAGCTTCGCCGTCATTTATTTCGGCTGCAGCCCGTTGCGCTATTCGTTTTTTTGCTGCTGGTCTTATGATTGATTTATCAGCTATAGAATGTTCACGCGCAATTTCACTACAGGCCATTGCTCCACCTCGGCAGCGAATAAGTAAATTATGAGAGTCAAGATATCTTAAATCAGTACGAATGGTTACTGTTGAAATGTTATATTGGGATGCCAAGTGATGAACATTGACTTTACCCATTTCCATCACTGTTTGAATTATATCATGACGCCTTTCTTTCGTATTCATTGTTTACCTTATTTTCTTCTATGAGAACTTATTAACATCAAGGAATATATAGTACGATGAATTATATCATAATTTTGATTACTTTCATTTTAATTTGCTATGGGGGTAACTAGTCTCATGTACAATACTTGAATGAGCCAATATATAGATCAAAGACATGCATGGTAGGTTACTAGATGTATTACTTATTTTTCTAGCTAAGTGTCGAAAGAGTTTTTGGTAAAAAGTTGATGAAGGACTTTTATATGTTTGTTTGAACATTGAAATAGTGTTAAATAATGATTTAAGCAATATGTAAATTATGTTTTTATTAGCATCAACGTATAGAGTAACCCAGTTTATAACAATAAAAAGGCCACGGGTTATTTAGGATACCAATGAATATAAAAACTGAGCAAATAGCGTTGATATTTGTGATAATTAATAACCGCACAGAGAAAATATTCACTGATTTCATTCCAAACAAATTTATACAGATGCTTATATTCTATGCTGTATTTCATTATTGAAATAGATATGGCTATTAAACCGCCTGATATTATCTGTAAAATTGATTTTTATAAAAGCTTTCGAAACGCTACTTTCGAAGCGCTATATGTCAATATGAATAAGCCTTTATTTGATAAAAAATCGCTTTATATTCATTGTTTTTATTTAAATGAAAGCGTATGAAGCATAATGTGCTTGCATTTATTTTTGTTGTTGGTGATTATTATAATAAGCCGGTATCCATTATTTTAAATAATTGATACGTTGTTTTCATAGGTGGTCGCTGTTCTAAATAACAGAAAAGAATACTAGGAAGAAGAAAGTATGAAAAATTATAAGATAAAATATCTGAGTATGTTAATAAGCAGTGTCTTATGTACATCTACAGCTGCTCAAACAAGCCCTGAACAAGAAATTACTGTCATAAAAAAACAAAATGATTCAACGGCAAAGAACCTGTTGGTTAATGCAAAGAAAAAGAACGAAGACAAAAATGAAAGCATTGATGACGTTGTAGATGACAAAACTGAAGTCATTCAAGTTTATGGCATTAGAGGCAGTTTAATTAAGTCGATAGCAATTAAGCGCCAATCAGTTAACATTGTGGATGCAATAAGTGCAGAAGATATTGGTAAATTACCTGACGTTAATATTGCTGATGCATTGTCACGGATTTCCGGTATTACCGTGAACAGAGATCCTAATACTGGCCAGGCACAATCGATTAATGTTAGGGGGTTATCAGGTGAATATAATGTTACCACCTTAAATGGCAGAAAACTGGCAACAACCAATTCAGGTCGAGATTTTCATTATGATGTACTCTCTTCAGGTATTATTTCAAGTGTCGAGGTGGCTAAATCACCTTTGGCTCATATGGCTTCAGGTGGTATTGGCGCATCAGTTGATATAAAAACAGTTCGCCCTTTAACTAATGACGAAACAGAAATAGTCTTTAAATTTGATGATTTTTATCAAGAGTTATCAGGTAATCATAATCCTAAATTCTCTATTTATTCTAACTACAACCATGAATCTGAATTTGGGATTGCTGCGGGCTTAATTTATTCAAAAACAGGTAACCGCGTGGATACGGTTCGTAGTGATGGTATAGGGCGTGATGGATCGCACTCTGTTCAAGGCGAAGATGGTGAATTTTATAATGTTCAAGCCGATAACTTCCTTGGCATGAACTTTCAAAATGGTACAACAGATCAAGAAAGGCTCAGTGCCAATTTGTCTTTACAATGGGTACCCGTCAGTGAATTAGACGTTACCTTGGATGTTTTATACAGTACCTTCGACCAGCGTTATCAAGGCTCTAGTATTGCATTAAGTGCAAATCAGCCTATATACGCTAATCATGGTACTTATACCCAATTTGACATTAATGAGTTATTAACACCTCGTTGGGATCCTGCTACAGGTGAAGCGCGATTAGATGACAATGATGAGGTGGTTTATCTGGGTATTGCAGACCAGATTACTATCGATGATTTGTATCTGATTGATTTAGCCAACACGGCGCAAAACAGAAATACTGAAACACAATCTTTTGGACTGAATGCGAGTTATGATTTTGACACAGTGACACTGGCTATTGATCTTGCACATTCTTCTGCGGTGGATAAAAACCAGGGAGATAATTACTATATTGTCACTCGTTCGGGTATTCAAGGCGCAAAATTTGATTTTCGTACCGACAACCTTATGCCTGATGTTATCTTAAGTGAAAATTTAAATGCAGCGGCTGGTTGGGGAGCGCATTACAATAGATTTAATGGTATTGGCTCTGAAGATAAAGTTGATTCCTTGAAACTTGATGGTGTGTGGCTGCTTGATACTGACTATGTAGTGGACGTCAAGTTTGGCGCGGGAGTTACTCGACAAACTAAATTCACCGACACTTATACGCCACAAGTTGGTGGAACCACTACTTTTCGTAATGGTACTATCTTAGGCGCTCCTATTACGGATCAAACTCAGTTACTTAATAGAGGAGCCTTTAGCTTTTTAGAAATTCCAGAAGCTGTCATGAATAATGGCAATATTGATAAGTTTTTGTCTAATGAACCTGGGAATTTTCCTCGTCAATGGGCTAGCTTTGATGTAAATGATTTGCTGGATTTTTATCGTAAAGTTAGCCCTGAAGCTGTAGCGTTAATGGAACCAATACGAGATGAGGCGCAAACATATACCATTGAAGAGTTAGTTGGGCACTTGTATCTTGAAACAAATTTGCAGTTTGACATATACGGACAACAACTTAATCTTAACCTAGGTGGTCGTTATGTCGAAATTGATATTGACGCCGAAGGGAAAAGCCAACGAGCAGATCGAATTGCTAGGGATTTTTTGGGTAACCCGATTGATGAACATTTTGCCGATGAAACTCGCTTAATGAAAGAAGCGCATCAACACTTTTTTCTACCAAGCATGACGGTAAATTTGAAGTTATTTGATGATTATGTGGTGAAAGTAGCGGCGGCAAAAACAGTTTCTCGTCCGACATTATCAGGTATGAAACCTTATGAGACGATTAATGCTTCATCGATCCGCGATCCAGGTTTTAACAGCATTACCCGTTCAAATCCTGCGCTGCAACCTTATAGCGCCGTTAATGTAGATGTAAGTTTCGAGTGGTATTTTTCAGAGTTAGGTGCCTTAGCACTCGGTCTGTTCTATAAAGATATTGATGGTTTTGTCCAAGATGAAGTTACTTTTGAAGAAATAGATGGCTGGGAATTTCAAGTCACGTCACCGGTCAATAATGATCAGCATTCAAAAATAAAAGGTTTGGAAGTATTATTGCAACAGTCATTAGATGACTATTTGCCAGAAAGTCTGCACGGTTTTGGATATTCTGCAAACTATACTTATACCGATACCGGCAATGGCGATACTAATGCCATGGGGTGGGAAGTTGGCTTTGTTGGGATGTCTAAGTCGTCTTACAACTTTCAAATCTTCTATGATATTGAAAACTTTAGCACACGTATCGCATTCCAACATCGAGATGAATACTTAAAACAAGCGGCAGGCCATGTTCTTACGCGAGACATCTATGTTCCAGAATCTGATTATGTTACTTGGAGTATGAGTTATGATTTCTCAGATTCTATTGGTATAACGGCAGCGGTTAATAACGTAACCAATGAGTCTAACAAACAAGTATCACGAGAATTATGGGGCGATAACCTGACTAATCTAAGTTTTAGCGGTCGCAATTATAATTTTGGCTTAAAAGCTAAATTTTAATACGATTGTTAAACCTTTTATAGGCGCTGAGGCTAATTTATTCTCTATAAATATGTTTAATAGCTTGTTGCACAAGGATGTGCAGAGTTTTCTGTTCCTTTAAACCACCCTTATAATATTAACTCAAAAAACGGCAAATAATTTTTCCGTTTTTTGAGTCACTTCTACACCGGCATAATATTTCATTTCGCTCACGGTTTTATCAATATACCCCTTTATAAAAACGTAGAATTATTGCGTTTCATTATTATTCAAATAACTTGTAGATCAGCCGCTTAATAGCGAATTTATAACTAAATTGTATATCTTAGTCTTTAGCCATATGGAGACTATATTTTTAATTTAAAGTAGAGCACTTTCAAGTCTTCGTAACGTTAAATTAGAGGATAAAGCATCCATCCTAACTTCGACCACATGTGTAATAAAATCCTTAAAATTCATAAGAGTAAATTATAACAGCCTTCAGTTATGTTGGTGTTTAATTAAAGGTCTGATCATTTTTACCTCGCTAATATCATGCTAACTTTTATTGCTATGAACCGTGAGGTTTGCTGTTATCTCATCCGGGTAATGAGCGAGTTACACCGCCTTTAATTCATCGATAAGGCTGATTCATAGGCTTGTATTTATTGTTATTGATGCACAAGGTTAATTGGCTGACCTGTGGTTTTATCTGTTAATTATGGCTCGCCAAAGGGGGGGGGGAGCACTTAATTGACAGGTGTGATAGTGACTGTTTTGGCTTCACGACAAGCTTCGGTCAGACTGTATTAGCATAAGATAAGGGCTAGATTTATCCTTGTTTACGCCACGACCAAAAGTATTCACACCCGTTTAATTACGTTTAATTACGTTTAATTACGTCTAATTCTTTGATGGTACAAAGGTCTAGCTCATTGTTTTTAAAGGATAAGCAGTGGGGTAGCTAGGGTTGTGCTGCACCGCTCTGTTAGACAGTTATTTATTTAATTTCTATCAAAGGTGTTAGCCATGGGACATAGAAGAAAACCTCTCTATGGCCAATATTAATTATGGTAGCAACTATTGTTGTTTTATTAGCTGCTCAATATGATATTTTAGCCGAAGATATGCCTGTACCTTTGTGTATTTACCCTATTATGTTCTATCATTGGTTTGTCGGGCATTGAGAAGGTATACAATTTCCCCTGTCGCTTATGAAAAATAATCAACCAGATAATCCCCCTAAAAATATTCAATCTACAAAGCCTGAAAGCCAGTAACGGGCAAAAGCTAATGCGGGTATTGAAAAGCTTAAAACAATTACCGCGTTAAACAGAATATATTGAAAGCCTAAAACTGTTCGAGCGACTATTAAAGCAAAGCCTGAAATTAATTTTTATTGTATTAAGAAGCACTAAAGTTAGGGAGTATCTCCCGATTATGGCTAGTACTATCGAACCGTATCAGCGGATAGGACTGATGATAACGGTTAAAAGGCTGAAATATTCAAGAAATATTAGGCGCTAAACGAGTATATGGTATACCGAGAATGCCAACTTATTGGCTATTAATATGCCTTCACGTAATCAGCTGACTGCACTTTGTTGCATCCGGACAGCTTGGCCAGTTTTGTTTAGGTAAATAAAAAGGCCAATAACAGTTCATGCTATTGGCCTTTTACTACTCTGTATGGAACATAGACCTGTCAAACAGGGCTACGTCATTGCTCTACTGAGTTTTTATTTTTTTGTGCTAAACTTTCTGCGTAAGCCAACAATAGACATCAAGCCAAGCAACCAGATGGAACCAAAACTACCGCTGGATTTTTTAGGCTCTTCGATAATGAATGGTTTAGGTGCCACATCTATCGTAATGATAGCTTGGCTGGTAGCGCCGTTTATATCAGTTACACTAATGGTAAATGTATCATTTCCGGAAGTCTCAACACTAGGCATATAAGTAAAACTACCATTAGTTTCTAAAGTTAAGGTACCTTTAGTTACATCAGTCACTAGCGCGTAGCTAAGTGCATCACCAGAGGCATCTACGCTAGGCAGGCTGTCTGAAAGTTCGGTATTATATTTTGTATCGAAAGTTACATCTCTAGCTGTATATGGTGCAGCACTTAAGCCCTCAATCGAACATGTGGTTGATTCAGGCGTAATGACCACTTCTGGGTTTTCAGTGCCAACCGCATAGCTATGAGATATCGCTATTTCTGAGGCGGATGCAAAATTCTGCCCCGCACCTTCAGTGTATGCAATAACTTTAACATATCGGCCGGTAACGGCCTCAAAACTTACTTCTTTAGTCTCTGAGGTATATTCCCACTCACCAGCAGCTATTGGGGTACCAAAAGCACGACAGTTGTCACTGACATATATTTCATACTCAGCAATTGTACCATTCGGATTACCAGTTCTCCCGTTATAGTCAAGTTGAGCGATATCATAGGAATTGCCTAAATCGATTAAGATCGTATGCGGAAATGGTGTTTCTTCTGGTTCCCACTGTGTGTGCCAGAAAGTACCAAGGTCACCATCAAAAGCAGCACCAATTTGACCATTAACATCACCTTCACCTACTAGCTCTTCCGAAGAAGCTACCGCCATAAAGCTTGAACTATCTAACTTAGCGGTAATACTACTTAGTAGCACTGGTGAATCAGAACTAGCAAACACTTGAATTTCTGCTGCGCCGATAAAGTCGGCTTCATTTGCCTCAGATATTATCACTAAGCGTACATATTGCGCTAACGTGCTAGTAAATACAGCAGATTTATCAAAATCATTAGCAGACCAGCTGCCATCAGTAATACTGGTATAGTTAACACCATCCTGACTTGTTAAAATTTCATAATCACCAATTTGGCCAGTATTGTTACCTCTAGGCGTGAAATCAAGTCGATTAACGTCATAAAAGCCATTTAGATTAATATCCACGGTAAATGGCATTTCAGGTAGCACATCTGTATTCCATTCAGAATGCCAAAAAGTTGCGACATCACCATCAAAAGCAGCAGCAATATGACCATTAACATCACCTTCACCCGTTAGCTCTTCAGTAGAGGCGCTGACGGTAAATAAACTACTGTCTAATAGGACCGTTGTTGCTGGTTGAGCGACAGCGTCTGATGTGAGCGAAAGCACGGCAAACTCAGCAGCACCAGCAAATGTAGCATCACTGGCTTCAGACGTTGCGGTTAAACGCACATATTTAGCTGCTCGGCTATCAAAGCCAGATTGTTTAGCGTCATCATTACCGGCCCATGTACCCTTACTTACTTCATCATAGGTTACATCATCGCTACTTAATGAGATAGAAAAGTCAGCAATTTGGCCTGTACCATTACCACGAGGTGTATAGTCAAAGCGCTCAACGTCATAGTAATCGCCTAAATCGATTGATACCGTATGGGGGAAGGGCGTTTCCTGTGCATTCCATTCTGTGTGCCAGAAAGTAGTAATGTCACCATCAAATGCTGCTCCAATTTGACCATTAACGTCACCTTCACCTGTTAGCTCTTCTGAGCTCGCTGTAACAACAAAACTGCTACTATCTAGTTTTGTTAGCGGATCTACTGGCTCTTCAGTGGGAGGCACATTACTGCTTTTAAAAACATTAAATTCTGCGGCAATCGCATAGGCATCTTGCTCTATGCCGTCAGTCGCAGCCGAGTCAATTAAGGCCGAGGTAATGAGTATTTGTACATGGCTGGCATCAACGTTAGCAAACATTGCCTCTTTAACGTCATTATCACCAAGCCAGGTGCCTGAAGCAACTGAGGTAAAAGTAACGCCATCGGTACTAACAAGTACTTCATAAGTTTCGATCGCACCAGCGAGGCGATCAACTCTAGGTAAGTAATCAAATTTATTAATATTGTAGGTGTCACCGAGTGCAATAGTATAAGTAAACGGGAAAACATTCGCGCCTTCCTGTGCTTCACTCCAATTGGTATGCCAGAAAGTATCGGCATCGCCATCGATTGCATGTAGCGCACTACCATTATTCGCGCCTTCGCCCGATAACTCTTCTGATGTTGCCGTAGCGGTAAATGCTGAGCTATCTAGTTTTTCTGAGTATATTGCTGCAGGAGCAGTACTGTATTCATAGACATTAAATTCAGCTGCAATCGCATAGTCATCTGCTTCTACGCCGTCAGTAGCGGCCGAGTTAATGAAGGCCGAGGTAATGACTATTTGAACATAGCGAGCATTAATGGCCTCAAAAGTGGCCTCTTTTAAGTCATTATCACCAGCCCAGGTGCCTGAAGCAACAGAGGTGAAATTAATGCCATCATTACTGATGAAAAGTTCATAATCACCGATGGCACCAGCGAGGCGATCGACTCTAGGTAAGTAATCTAATTTATTGACGTTATAGTTGGTTCCAAGATCAATAGTATAAGTAAACGGGAAAACATTAGCGCCTTCTTGTGCTTCACTCCAATTGGTATGCCAGAAAGTTGCGTCATTGCCATCGATTGCATGTATTGCATTGCCATTATCCGCGCCTTCACCCGATAACTCTTCTGATGATGCCGTAGCGGTAAATGCTGAGCTATCGATTATTTTTGAATAGGTTGGAACAAATTCAGTGTCTTGGAAAACATTAAACTCAGCGGCAATCGCATAGCTATCCGCTTCGAGGCCATCAGTAGCAGCCGAGTCAATTAAGGCCGTGGTAATGACCAATTGCACATGGCTTGCAGCAACGGTAGCAAAGTTTGCCTCTTTAAGGTCATTATCACCAGCCCATGTGCCTGAAGCAACTGAGGTGAAAGTAACGCCATCGGTACTAACAAATACTTCATAAGTTTCGATCGCACCGGCTACCCGGTCAACTCTAGGTAAGTAATCAAATTTATTAATATTGTAGGTGTCACCGAGTGCAATAGTATAAGTAAACGGGAAAACATGAGCGCCTTCCTGTGCTTCACTCCAATTGGTATGCCAGAAAGTAGCGGGATTGCCATCGATTGCATGTATTGCATTGCCATTATCCGCGCCTTCACCCGATAACTCTTCTGATGTGGCTGTGGCCGTAAACAATGATTGATCTATTACTTCTGAAGACGCTAAGCAATTGGTACTGATAATTGCGGCTAGATAAGCTATTTTAAAGTTTTTTTTCATTTTAATTCCCTAATTAATATTGAATTTAATAAGCATCATAGAGTGGTAAATTCAATATTAAATCTGTTAATGGATACACAATTTAAATTCATTTAAAAACACCAAACTTCAAGTTGACTAATTTTTGGTTAAATTCTTTATAACGATAAATGTAACAGTTCGCAACAAAATGTAATTTCAAAACCTTTCGAAAAAAAGTTAAATAAGATTAATTGGCTATATAAGTGATTAAAAACAACTGGTTAAGAGTGAAAGGTGATTAAAGTAAACTTAAGTCCTTGGAATTATTTAGCGTGTTTTAGTTGCATTATTGAAAAATGTTATCGCGATAACAGACCCACTCCCTCTGGCAAACACGCCAGAGGGAGTGGGTCTACATCGTACTAATTCAAGCACAACAAAGTTTACATCATACAGCTATTGGGAAATCTACCTAAAGTATATATTAGTCATATTCGGGGTGATCATCAGAATGACCATTTTAAGTAAATGCTACTAAAACAAAGGATCGAGCAGTGAGAAAAAATTGCTGATAACCGTCTGATGTTTAGTTGATTCTCAATGGGCAGCTATTAAGGGTAATGATACTGCTAAAGCCCATGCTTTTAGATTAATAACTACCCAAAAGACAATATATTGTCTTTATTCAAGGCACAAGCTTTACTGGCACCTAGAATGATTATGTTCGTTTAGAGGTTAGCGCTCGAATTTTCTCGGCAGATGATAATAGCAATGGCAGATTAAAATTTAGCAGCTAAAGTGATAAGCATTTTATTGCCATTAGAAGCCGTGTTAATAGCGATAGTACATATTAAAATCAAAATCAAAATTCAAATGGACAATTTATTGTTGTTGATTACCCAGCCTATGAAAATAAAGATAAGCGGTGTTTTTAATGCCTGAAAATCAGCAGAGAATGATTAATTTGGTCACCATATTTAACTTAACGCTAAAGAAATGAGCCATCGTAATAGCTAATTTATTTATATCCTAGTCCTATTAAAAGATAGATTAACAACGAAGTAGCTAGTCCCGTAAGAGGCGGTATTCAGCTCAACAAGCAGATGAATGATGTTAGGTCATAAATTACCTAGTTTGTGTCGAATATTAGTGCCTATTGTGAAGAAGAGTTATTTATTCATGCAGAATAATAAATAACTCAACGCTTTATTTCATATACTTTCATATCGTAGTGATTAGTGAGGCGAAATGTTATGAATTGTACTATTTTGAGTACAACAGTTAAAAAAAAATTGCCTATGGCTCGAAAACAAAGGGGCTTTTGATGTTTTTATTGTTTGATATTTTTTTTGATACAAAAGTAGTGAAAGAATTTGAAAGGTGATATAGTTTCGGTGTGTCCAATTGCTCACGTTAGCCTTGAGCAAATTATTTTACTTATTATATGGTTGGAAAAATGAAGGGTATTGCTAATATTATTCAAGAAAATTTGAACGGAAACCGAACGGGTGTCTATGCAGTGTGTTGTGCACAACCCTTAGTGATTGAGGCGGCAATAATACAAGCCAAGCAGGATAATACTCCCTTGTTAGTTGAAGCAACGGCCAATCAGGTTAATCAATTTGGTGGTTATACTGGGATGTATCCGACAGATTTTATTCGTTTTATTCATACCATTGCCAATGAGCAAGCATTCCCAATTGAAAATATTATTTTTGGTGGTGATCATTTAGGTCCTGTTTGTTGGGTCGACGAACCAGCCGAAAGCGCGATGCAAAAAGCGAGAAACTTAATTGCCAGTTATGTCAGCGCGGGTTTTAAAAAAATACATTTAGACACCAGTATGAACTGTGCGGACGACTTGGGTGTGTTAGCGGATCAGATCATTGCTGAACGCGCCGCGGAACTTTGCCAAGTTGCCGAATTAACCGCTATACAGGTGTTTGGTTGTTCCGATCTGGTTTATGTGGTCGGTACCGAAGTACCGCCTCCGGGTGGTGCAACAGAAGAAATTAATGATCTTGAGCTGACTTCGCCTATGGAAGTTAAAGCGACAGTTGAAGTACATCGTCAAGAGTTTCATAAACGAGGCTTAACCGAGGCTTGGCAACGTGTGGTTGGTTTAGTTGTGCAACCGGGCGTTGAGTTCGACCATACCAGTATTATTGACTACGATACGAATAAGGCACAAGCCTTGAGTGAATGTATCCATCAGTATGATGGTATTGCCTTTGAAGCGCACTCAACGGATTATCAAAATCCTCAAGCTTATCAGCAATTAGTAACAGATCACTTTGCTATTTTGAAAGTGGGCCCGCAATTAACTTTTGCGATGCGAGAAGCACTGTTTGCCTTAAGCTATATTGAAGAAATTTTAGTAGACAAAGAGCAGCAATCTTATCTACGTGACATTTGTGAAGCACAAATGTTAGAAGCGCCTAAAAATTGGCAGCGATTTTATCAAGTACCAGCAAGCCAAGAATTACTTTATCGTCGTTATAGCTATAGCGATCGTATTCGTTATTACTGGAACGACGCTCACGTAAATCAGGCCGTTGACGCCTTGTTAGCGAACTTATCGGCAGTAGAAATACCGCTTCCTTTGATAAGCCAATTTATGCCTGAACAATATCAAGCCATTAGACAGGGGCGGTTAACAGCCGATCCTAAGCAGTTAGTCTTAAATAAAATAATGCAAGTAACAGCCGTGTATGCAGATGCTTGTTATAAACAAGTATCAAATGAGGAGTGAAAATGACTAAATATTTATCCATTGAAGAGGCAATACTTAAAAATAAAAAAGCCTACTGGACTGCGCGTGAAATAGAACAACAACCAAGAGTATGGGCAGAAGCACAGCAGACGGTTAATAATCATCAAACCGCGCTAAATGATTTTTTAACGCCTATTCTTTCATTGCCAAACTTACGGATTATCTTAACCGGAGCGGGTACCTCAGCTTATATTGGCGATGCAGTTGCACCGCATTTATCTGCAGTTAATGGCCGTTTATTTGAACCCATTAGTACCACTGATTTAGTGGGCAACCCGAATCAGCATTTACTAAAAAACATGCCGACCTTGTTAGTTTCTTATGGCCGCTCAGGTAATAGTCCTGAAAGTGTTTCCGCTGTAAACCTAGCTGATCAAGTCGTCAATGATTGCTATCACTTAGTTTTAACCTGTAATCCTGATGGGCAATTAGCAAAAGAAGCAAAAAATAATTGTAAGGCATATAGCTTAATCATGCCAGAAGGCACGTTAGATGAAAGCTTTGCCATGACGAGCAGTTTCTCATCAATGCTAGTATCAACATTATGTGTTTTTTCACCTGATGCTAAGCAACTAGCTATAGCCGTAGATTGGACAGAGTCTTTACTCACTAATAGTGTTGAATCAATTAAAGAACAAGCGAAAAATGATTGTGAACGTTTAGTCTTTTTAGGTGGTGGACCTTTATTAGGTATCGCTCGAGAAGCCGCATTAAAATGTTTAGAGCTTACTTCAGGCAAGGTATTAAGCTACTGTGAAAGCCCATTAGGGTTTCGACATGGTCCGAAATCGCTAGTGACAAATCGTACTGAAATCGTTTTACTATCTTCAAGTGATAGTTACAGTAAAAAGTACGATACTGACTTGTGGAATGAATTGGTACGTGACGATAAGGCCTTATCTATTGTTAGATTAGACCAACAAACATTTGCTCAAGATGTTGCCTTAGATGATATATGGGCAGGACTACCTTATATTGTCTACTGCCAAATACTCTCATTTTTTAAAGCTGTTGATTTTGAAATTTCACCAGATAATCCATGTCCAAGTGGTGAAGTGAATCGAGTTGTTCAAGGTGTTACTATTTATCCTTTAGCATCATAATTTTTTTTGTTAGGCGGTTGAAATGGCTGTGTATGGAATAGATATTGGTGGGACAAAAATTGAAACTGCAATTTTTGATCACAACTTAAACCTTTTAAAAAGTTGGCGAATTGACACGCCAACGCAAGATTATCAAGTGTTTCTTGATACGCTGCGCCAGTTAGTTGAGCAAGCTGACGAATACACGGGTGAGCGAGGATATATTGGTATAGGTATGCCAGGGCTAATAACCCCAGCAGGTCAGTCATTATCGGCTAATGTTCCTTGTGCCAGTGGTAAATATGTCCGAGATGACCTATCAAGATCATTATCTCGCCCAATTGTACTAGAAAACGATACCCGTTGTTTTGCTTTATCAGAAGCCGTTAGTGGCGCAGGTAAAGGCTATGACAGGGTTTTTGGTGCCATCATTGGTACCGGTGCAGCAGGCGGGTTTTGTCGCAATGGTCACCTCGATAAAACTCAACAAGGCTTTGCTGGTGAGTATGGTCATATTCCATTACCTGCCGATATTCAAGCGCAGTACCAACTTCCCGTGCTCAAGTGTGGTTGTGGTTTGATGGCCTGTGTTGAAAGTTATATTGCTGGCCCTGGCATTAGTCGCTTATATCAGCATTTCAATGGCGAACTCATCTCTCCAGAGCAATGGGTTTTACGTTTAAAACAAAACGAAGCCGCGGCACAACAAGCATTGCAATGTTATCTCGATATATTAGGTTCTACCTTTGCCAGTCTAGCTAAGTTTCTTGAGCCCGATGTGATTGTCTTGGGTGGTGGTGTTTCATTAGTGGATGAGATTGTTGAAAATTTATCACCCGCAATAGAAAAGTACTTATTTTCTGGTTTTCGCGCTCCACAGCTAAAAAGAGCCTTACATGGCGATTCAAGTGGTGTCAGAGGCGCGGCCTTATTAGGATTAAAAATTCATGACTGAACAGCGTTATTACTTAAAAGCAAAACAAGTATTTACTGAAGCAGGTATTAAAGCCAATCATTATGTATTAGTGGATAATGGGGTAATAAAAGAAATTACCGATATAGCTACTTTAGATATTAAGGTCATGGATTTAGGTGATAACCAGTTGCTGCCAGGCTTTATTGATATGCATATTCATGGCCGCGAAGGTTGTGATGTTATGGACGGAAAGCTTTCATCACTTAATACCATTTCTAAATCTTTAGCTCAACATGGTGTGGTTGGTTATTTAGCAACAACAGTGACGGCAAAGTGGCAAGACAGTTTACAAGCCTTCTCGATTATTGGTGAAGCAGCTCATGCTAGTCTGGACGGTGCCAAAGTATTAGGCGCTTACAATGAAGGTTTGTTTTTTACTGATGAACATAAAGGTGCTCACAACGAAAATTTCTTTTTACGATTAAATAAAGAGCGTATTGATGCTATTTATAAAGCAAGCCAAGGAACGCTTAAAGTAGTAGCAATGGCACCGGAATTTGAAGACTCAAAAGAAATGATCACCTATCTTGATTCTTTAGGTGTTAAAGTTATGCTCGGCCATACCAATGCCAATTACCAACAAACCGTTGACGCGTTAGATGCGGGCGCTTGTGGTGGAGTACATGTTTTTAATGGTATGAGCGGTATTCATCATAGAGATCCTGGCTGTGCAGGTGCCGTATTGATGAACGCCAATGCGCTCGCTGAAGTTATTGCTGATGGCGTACATTTACACCCCACTATTATGCAAATGATCTACAAACTTAAAGGCCCGAAAAAGATGGCTTTGATCAGTGATTGTATTAATGCCGGTGGTTTTAGTGATGGTACCTATAAATTAGGTGAGTTAGATGTTTACGTTAAAGATAGCGTGGCTAGAACGGCCTCAGGTTCGTTAGCAGGTAGTACACTTACCTTAGAAAAAGCCGTTAAAAATTTGACTGAATTGGCACAAGTTCCGTTATTAGAAGCTGTGCATATGGCGAGTTTAGTTCCAGCAACCTTCCTAGGGCTTGGCGATAAATTGGGCAGCATTGCCGTGAATAAACAAGCAAGCTTTGCCATTTTAAATGAAGACCAGCAAGTACAGGCAACCATCATTGATGGCAAGGTGGTATTTGCACAGGAAAATTTTCACTCACTTGCTGCATTAATAGGCTAAAGGGCAATTAATCGTTATTTAGCCTGAGATCTGCTTAAGCGTTCATGTTTTTAAGCTACCATTAGTCCAAATTCACTAGGTGATAATTTAATACGTGGCTTTTTTGTCTTTTAGACAATAAGCCACTATTCCTGAAATTACATTTAGCATAAAGCCTGTTTCACTTCGATGTCTACTGTGCTCAACTTGAGAAATATTTTTTATGTTGTTTGTTGCAATGAACAAGGACGCATTGTCAAAAAAATATTAAGGCGAGCACAAGTATTAGCTTTCTTTCAATGTCATTATGCATGTATTGTGGCTTCGAAGGCTTGTGCAACCTCTCATTATTGGGCAAGAGAAATAATGAAAGCTGGATATACAGTGAAGCTTACTCCACTTCAACATGTAAAAGCATTTTTAATGGGTAATAAAATTCCGATAAGTGGAAAATCCTTGTAGATCAATAAATCATCAGTAGTCTATCAGTACCGAAGTACGAGATCCCCATACAAAAAAAACCACCTAGGTCTTAAATATAAAGCTTCATACCTTATTTGATTTCTTATTTTAAAAGCATACTATTTTAAAAGTATACTTTAGGTATAATCAGGTGATTGTAATGGATTAAATTTATACCAATAAATCTAATAAAACTAACATGTCTAAATATCGAACTATTCATTAACTTTTCGATACTAGCGTTCTCTATATATCTTAATTAATTCATTCGTTGAACCATCCATATTTAATATCTCTGTAGGATTGGTTATTTTTGATAATACTTTATTACCCTGCGATTTTCCTAATTCAACACCCCATTGATCAAAAGAATTCACTTGCCAAATAACACCTTGAACAAACACTTTATGCTCATACATGGCAATTAAACTACCGAGAGCCTTAGGCGTTAACTTTTCAAATAAAAGGGTATTACTCGGTTTATTACCCTCCATCACCTTATGAGTTGACAGCTTTTGAATTTCTGATACATCACAGTTAGCTTTTTTCATCGCCGCTTTCACTTCTTCGAGACTTTGCCCTGCCATTAATGCCTGACTTTGCCCAAAACAGTTAGAAGCTAGCATATCATGGTGATTACCAATTTCATGATAGGGGAATAATGGCATCAAAAAGTCTACAGGAATAGGGGTTTTGCTTTGATGGATGAGTTGGTGAAACGAGTGCTGACCATTGGTACCTTCACTTCCCCAAATTATTGGGCCAGTATCATAAGATAAAGACTTATTATCCAGAGAAATTGATTTACCATTACTTTCCATATCTAGTTGTTGAATGTAAGCCGGTAAACCTCGTAAATAATGATAATAGGGCAATAATACTTGCGATTGAGCGCCATAAAAATTTCGGTACCAAATACCTAATAAAGCCAGAATAACCGGTAAGTTTTTTTCTAACGGGGCATGGGTGAAATGTTCATCCATTTCAAACGCGCCTTTTAAAAAGTCACGGTAATGTTCAAACCCTATCGCTAATGCCAAAGGTAAACCAATAGCAGACCAGACAGAGTAACGACCACCTACCCAATCCCACATTGGAAAAATGTTTTCTTTCACAATACCTAATTTTTGCGCTGCCTCTACATTAGAAGAAACACAAGCAAAATGATATTGAACCTCTTTAGCTGCAGCGGATGCAACAAACCAATCCCGTGCGGTTAACGTATTACGTAATGTTTCTTGAGTCGTTAATGTTTTAGATGACGTTATAAACAGTGTTGTTTCAGGGTTTACTTTAGACAGCACATCGTGAATATGACAACCATCAACATTGGCAATAAAATGTACCTTTAACTGAGATTGTTGATAAGGTTTGAGTGCCTCTGACATTATCTTAGGTCCAAGAAAGGAGCCTCCAATACCGATACTTACAACATCAGTAAAAGCTTTACCTGTATAACCTACTTTTTTACCTAATGAAATATCATTAACAAAATGTTCTAATTTAGCCAGTGTTGTTTGTATTTGTGGCATCACATCAACACCATCAACATAGACAGGTTTATTTGAAAAGTTACGTAGCGCGGTATGTAATACCGGACGGTTTTCAGTGGTATTGATAGCTGAACCGTTAAACATTTTGTCACGCTTATTCAATAAACCTGATGATTCAGCCAAATTCATTAACAAGTGCATGCTTTCATCAGTCACACGGTTCTTAGAATAATCTAGCATTATTCCAGCCGCAGAATGAGAAAAATTATTAAAGCGATCAGTATCTTGAGTAAATAAATCACGCATTTGTACATGGATATTTTTATTATAATGATTAACGAGTGATTTCCACTCAGGGGTGCTTGGTAACATAAAAAGTTATATCCTAATTCTGAAATTTAAGGCTATCTAATTGATTACGTTGTAGGAAAATTTAGATATGACTCGTGCTTAATATTCATGCTTACAGGCATGGATTGCATTAAGAGGATTTTATTTGTTCGTATTGACGTTTTTCAGGTAGATAATGAGGCCATTATCTACCACCATAACTTTAGTGAGCTGCAAAGCATCTATATCACCATGTTTAGAGTCACAAACAATACCTCATTAGTGAAGAGGCTATGCATGTACTCAATATTATTGTCTGGGTACATGCTTCCAATCGGTTACTTACGGGTTGGCCAATGTTTAATTTTATGTCCTTTTAAGGCATAAAAAAGAATGAAGCCATAACAAGGTAGCATGATCCAATAAGACGTTTGAGCATTGCCACTGCCTTCAGAAAGTACGCCATAAATGAGTGGAAAAATTGCGCCACCAGAAATGCCCATAATTAATAAAGCCGAACCTGAAGCGGTGTGCTTGCCCAGATTTTTTAATGCCATAGGCCAAATGGCAGGCCAAACTAACGCGTTGGCAAAGCCGAGCAAGGCAACAAAGAGTACGGTGTTAGGAATGGCATTGACCCCAGTCCAAGCAAACAAACTATCCCAAATATCGGTACTGCTGCTACTGGTAGTAATAATTAACAGTGAAAATAACAGCCCTAATAGTGCGGAAATAACTAATGCGGTTTCTTGACGGATCCAGCGGGGGATAACAATCATACCAATGATATAGGCTGAAACCATAAAGGCCATAGTATAGGCGGTGAGTTCACCAAAATTTGTCACCCCTAATTGTTTGCCATATAAACCTATGGTGTCACCGGCAACAACTTCTGCACCGATATAAAAGAATAAGGTAATCACCCCAAGGATCAACTGGGGAAACTGTAAAATACTTTTCTTGTTATCATGCTCAGTACCCTCTTGTTCGTAATCAGTCGTTGGCTCAGGTAGGGGGGAGGCTTTAATTGCAATGGCTAACACGATTAGCATTACTGCCATAATGAGATAAGGGGTGATCAGTCTTGAAGAAAGCTCTTGTAGTTCGATCATTCTCTGGCCAACCTCTAAGCTTGCCAAACGCGCCTCATTAAATTGTGACATGTCAGTAAGCACGTAAGCGGTAAATACGAGGGGGGCAATAATACCCGCACTCTTATTGAGTATGCCCATCATACTAATACGCACTGCGGCGGTTTCTCTAGGCCCGATTAATACAATATAAGGGTTTGCGGCAGTTTGCAGTATGGTTAAACCTGTACCCAAGATAAACAGTGCCGTTAAAAATATGCCATATATTTTAGTTTGCGCAGCAGGAATAAAAATTAATGCTCCCACAGCCATCACAATTAAACCTAGCACTAAGCCATTTTTATAACCGGTTCTTTTTAATACGGCAGCCATAGGTAGGGCAGTAACGGTATAGGCAATGTAAAAAACTAGTGTGACAAAATAGGCTTCAATATGGTCAAGTTCACAGGCTATTTGTAAAAACGGGATCAATGAACCGTTCAGCCAAGTGACAAAACCGAACATGAAAAACAAACCACCTATGATAAGCATAGGTACTATGCTTGATTTAGTCGCCTGGCTCGATGTAGGTTTAGGGCGGGCAGTGACACTAGCTTCCATTTCTCTCTCCTAAATGGTAATCGTAATAATACATATATTTTTTCTCACAGATAGCGTTGTTTTAATTGTGCATGAATTAATTTTAATTTAATTTCAACTTTCTTTCAATTGCTTTCTTTGTCTTTCAGTTCTTTTCAGGTTTTTTAACATGTTTATGTGAAAACAACCACATTAAATTTAGTTTAATTCAATGTGGTTCGAAATGAAGCTGTTGTTATATGGCAGCCAAGCACGAAAGGTTTTTGGGTTTTTATTCATGAATACTTAATAAAAAAGGTGTTATCGCTCCAAGGTTAAAATCACCAGTTTACACTGTTAGTTGGATTTAATATTACCGTATCAATGTGTAGTTAGTGATGTGATTTTGGACAATATTAAGATAGGTTTTATAGAAAATTACCGCTAAGGAATTTGCTCATCTTGTGGTTATTGATATTAAGACCATTGAAATTAAGACCGTTAAAATTAATGAGTGGCCTCTGGCTATGAAAAGCCGGAGCCTTGGGAAGTGTAAAACTAATAAAGCAAAGAAAATGAATATATTTTACGTTGTATTGGTAGAATAATTTTTTCTTATTCTTACTGTAGGGCTTTATAGCGTATATCTTTTTGTGAGAATAGGGGGTATTAAAAAGATTAACGAGCAGGCTGTTCAATACAGTTTAGTATTTTTGTTGAGATATTTTATTGCTTTTATATGATTTCACTGTTGGTTTATTGGTGATATGTTTATTGTTGCTCTTTATTGACTATTCATATCGTAACCATCTTTATTTAAATTCTTTATTTTAATTCTTTATTTTAATTATTATCTGCTCTACTTCAGTGAATTAGGTTGATGATTGTTTTCTCTAAAGATAAGTAAAAGAAAATGAATTGAAATCTTTTGAAAGTTGATTTCTTGTGTTTGTTGTGAGTTTGAGGTATAAATTACTTATTCAAGGTTAAGTATTAAACTAACCTATTAATAAATTTATGAGTATTATATGAAAAATTTAGACCGTCGAAATTTTCTAAAAACCGCAGCTCACTCAGCTGCCATCGTTGGCACTGCGGCAGTGGTTGGGGGTTGTGCCGCCAAGGCCGATGGTGTTGTGTTGAAGTCACAAGGTGCCTCAGTGATGGGATTAGCCATACCAAAAATGAACGTTGTTCGGGTTGGTTTTATTGGTGTTGGTCAACGAGGCTCAGGGCATGTGAAACATTATTGTCATTTAGACGGCGTAGAAATTAAGGCAATTTGTGATACTCAGCAAAACGTTATCGACCGCTCAGTAAAGTATGTTGTAGAACAAGGCTTTGCCAAACCCGATGTCTACACAGGCTCTGAACACGCTTATCGTGATATGCTGGCTCGCCAAGATATCGATATTGTGATTATTGCTACCCCGTGGAAATGGCATACACCAATGTCAGTAGAAACAATGGAAAGTGGTAAGCACGCATTTGTCGAAGTACCGGCGGCGACAACATTAGAAGAGTGTTGGCAGTTGGTGAACACTGCTGAGCGCACCCAGAAAAACTGTATGATGATGGAAAACGTTAACTACGGTCGTGAAGAATTGATGGTATTGAACATGGTACGTCAAGGTTTATTTGGTGAACTATTACACGGTGAAGCCGCGTACATTCATGATTTACGCTGGCAAATGAAAGAACTTGACGAGAGCACAGGTTCTTGGCGTACCTATTGGCATACTAAGCGTGATGGTAATTTATATCCCACCCATGGTTTAGGCCCTGTCTCGCAATATATGAATATAAACCGTGGTGACCGTTTTGACTATGTTAGCTCGATGAGCTCTCCGTCACTTGGTCGCAAGGCGTATACTGAACGAGAATTTCCAGCAGATCACGAACGTAACCAATTAAAATTTACTGCTGGTGATATGAATACTAGCATTATTAAAACCGTGCAAGGCCGAAGCATTATGGTACAGCACGACACCACTAGCCCGCGCCCTTACACCCGACATAACCTTATTCAAGGCACTAACGGTACTTTTGCTGGTTTCCCCAATCGTATTGCCATAGAAAAGCGCACTCGTGAGATCCAATCGGCGTATGATAAAGAATATCAGCAGCAAATGGATGACTGGAACGCTTCAGGTAAAAAAGGCTGGGAGCCAGCAAAATCAAGCTATCATGGCTGGGATCAAGACATGGATAAATGGTATGAGGCCTACGATCATCCGTTGTATGTGCGCATGGGTGAGGAAGCCAAGCGTAACGGCGGTCATGGTGGTATGGACTTTTTGATGATGTATCGCATTGTTTATTGTTTACGTAATGGAGAGGCGTTAGATCAAGATGTTTATGATGCGGCGGCATGGTCATCAATTTTCCCCCTAAGTATGGCCTCAGTTGCTGATCGCAGTAACAGTAAAAACATTCCTGACTTTACCCGTGGTGCATGGAAAACAGGTAAACCACTTGGCATTGTGAGTTAAGGTATTACTGGTTTATTTTTTTAGATTGGAAATGCCCACTTAAGTGGGCATTTCTGTTTTTTATAGCTCAATAATAATTTAATAGCAAAACTGCAAGAATAATGAACATGAGTAAAGTGCTTTTATATTGATTAGTGATCTTATGCCGGTTTACTCAGTAACGCTAAACTACCACAGAGCCTCATATTTAGACTAAAATTTAAAGATGAGTAACGTCAGATACAATGAATGAGTCATAATTTCACATTGCATTGAGTGAAATACACTCTACGATTTTTTAAGCTTGTCCTCTTGCGTGGCTTTCGCAATCTTGCCAGAGTGTAAAACGCATTAAAGCCATCAGTAACCTCTGAATGGCACTCCTATCTATATCAAGACTAAAATGATGTAAGTTCGGGCATTGATACAAACTTACTCTTTCAAATACTGCACATTATGGGTTGTCGATTAGAAATTTGTCATTTTTCTGAACGTCTTATGTTAAAAGAACTTGAGGCAGGACACTTTGATATTGCCCTTGGCGCTAGCAAAACAGAGAAGAGATTAGAAACATTTTTATATTCCAAGCCTTACCGGGTAGCAACAAATAAACCTATCAAGATTCAGCCCAGCCCATATTCTTCATCTTCATAATGCGCAAAAGTAATCACTATTACTCTTTCAATTAAGGTTTTATAATATTTACTAGGTTTTTATCAAAGTAAACAACCAATGGCGAGTTTTCATAGGCAGTGGCTGCCTGTGTAAGCTAAATGAAAAAGTTACTTTATTTTTTTGAAATCTTGTGAAAGAAAATTTTGCTTGATAAGATCACTTGTGAAAGAACGGTTTGCTTGATAAGATCGCAAGCAGAGCCTAAAATAAATTTAAAAATTATGTTAACAACTATAGAAAGACGCTTGGCAATTGTTAAGACAACTAATGATACAGGGAAGGTGGATGTCGCCGAACTTGCAAAAAAATATCTCGTATCAACCGTTACTATCCGAAATGATTTAAATAATTTAAGTGAAAAAGGGTTAGTTGTTCGATCTCGTGGTGGCGCAGTAATAAATAGTCGTATTGCTAAAGAACTGTCAGTAAAAGAGAAACATTGTGAACATTTATTAGTAAAAAAGAAACTTGCTATTGTGGCTGCTAGTTTAGTTAATGATGGTGAGTCAATTATTCTAGATTCAGGCACTACTACTGAAGAGATAGCAAAGCAGCTTCATCATCATAAAAATTTAGTGGTTATGACCAATGGTTTGAATATTATCGCAGAGTTGGCGGCAGGTGGAGATGCTGAAATCATGAGTACTGGTGGCACATTACGTAAAAAGTCATTGTCTTTTTATGGTCGAAAAGCGGAATCAAGCTTAACAAATTTACGTTTTGATAAGGTGTTCCTTGGTGTTGATGGTATTGATGAAAAAGCAAACTTAACGACTCATTTTGAACACGAAGCCACACTAAATACTATGATGTGTAACATTTCTAAAGAAGTGATTGCGGTGACAGATTCTTCTAAATTTAATCGTAATGGTTTTTATGTTATTAGCTCTTTGGATGCTATTGATACACTGTTAACTGACAGTAGAATCCCCCAATATTATCAAGATTATTTAGCAGAAAAACGGATTAAGTTGATCATTGTACCGCATCCAGATGATTAAATATTTTCTTTAACTTAACTGTCTATATTAATTTGGTTATATTTTAACACTCATCGAGAGCTAAAATATTCGCTTAGAATTAATGGCGAAAAATCAAAATTTTGAATGTTTTACTTGAAATTATTTAATCGTATTTAGCACTAATTACAGCGCTGTATAGACATAATTCTTACAAGGTTTTGTTGAAAATAGCCTCTCTGAAGCATTAAATGAAGGGGCGAGGTTTGCTCGAAAACTGGTGCAGTGGTCAAGTAAAATTGGCCACGGTTTTGTAGTTTAGCCAGTATCTTAGATGTGGCTCATTTGGACTTAATCTAGCCTTGTACGTATTATGTGGCCTCGTCTGATGATAATAATTTATGATGTAACCACTGATCGCTTGATTAGCTTGATTAAAATTTTTATTTCCTGCCATTGGGCACCCATGCTGTTCTTAAACGGCTAAATAAGTGCTCCATCTGTGTATATCAACAATCTAACGACGACTCATACTTTGCGTTACTTGGTCACGTCCAAGATGTTATCTGAACCTTCTGCTAGTGTAATGCGTCCCTTGCTTGTCTGAATTAATAAAAACACCTCTTGGTTGTCTTCGACTTTCATAAGCTATCATTAAGACTTGCATTGTTACTTCACTATCTGGCGAATTTGATAGTGCCAGACAATAATTTTCGATTAAAAAATTAAGAACAACAGCAAGATAAGAGCAATAATTACCTGTCAAAATTTATGTTAAATCGAAACATAAATGGGTGTTTTATCGACCACGGAAAATTGATGCTTAAGTCTGTTCGGGATCGCCAAATGCTCTTTATTTGCCTTCTTAACGTTATTTTTAGGCATTTAACCGCTTATTAATTCGCGCCCTGTCATTAGGTTTTCCGATCGGTATCGACTTAACGAATGTCCTTCATTTGTTAGCATATTAGTGATGATTATCTCACCGGATGCACAACCAATTGACGAATTAAACTCTTTATTATCAACACGTAAATTGATTTTTGTGGTGCTTAATTCGTTATCATTATTTACCGAGTATTTATAACTGCTACGGCGAAGTTTGAATACATCACAGAGCATATTTATAGCGTGTTTTACTGCTCTGATTGCGTTTAAATAAAATCACTTAAAGTTTTGGCAGAAAAAATTTTGTGTAGTGGGAAAATTAATCAACAATATTTGGACCAAAAGAGCGCGGGTTAGGATAAGTTTCAATCATAGTGGCTGGTGTGGGAAAAGCGTAAAAATAATGATGAAGGTACCACCATCAAATGGATATTAGATCTAGATAGGGCCGTAAAAATGAACGCGTGCGTATGCACATCTCATCCATTGATCATTAATAAGTCGAGGTACTAGTATTTCTACCATACTTTCATAGTGTAATTAAGTGTAAGTCTTTTGCCCTTCATATTCTTATTTTTTATGGTATTATAAAAAATCAGCTAGTAACATTTATTACTGCTCCCCTAAAGAGGCAACCCAGAATGTTGATGTATCAAAAATCAAAAAAAATTGTGCTTATCTTTATTGCCTTATTAAATCTATTGCTTTTTTCCTGCTATTCATTCGCAAGTAAAGCCCCTGGCTTAACTAAGACTACTTACTTAGAGCAGGATTTATTTACACAAGTATCTTTCCCCTTAGTCGATAATACCACAGGGCTTTTCCCCCCGGATCATCCAGGTAGAAGGCATTACGGTGTAAATGTAATGACAATGCTTAATGGTTACATGGTAGGGATATTTGCGCCTGATGGTGGTGCTGGTCCAGGGGGGTGGATTGCATTAGATGTTTCCGATATAAAAAATATAACGCGTAAAACGTTAGTTTATGAACCACTAATTAACCCAGACCCTTTAGTTGCTGATGAACGTACCCACGCAACTAATACACGTACCGCTAATTTTCGTGAGTCGCACTCATTCGGACTGAGTGAAGGTAATTTAATTGCTATTCAAACAGGCACTGGAATAGAAATTTGGGATTGGAGTGACATAGATACGCCTATCAGAAGATCAAAGTTAGCTATTTCTGGAGTCAATTTCGGTGATTATAATAACGTATCTTGGCAGTTATTTTGGCAAGCACCTTATTTATACATTGGTCGTGGGAATTCGGGATTAACTATTGTTGATACGACTCATGTTGATGCGCCTGTTGTTATTGAAACATTTCCTACCAGTGTTTTAGGTGGTTTTAACGTAGGTCCTATTTTTGCACTCGGAAACGAGATGTATATTTCTAGTATGGAAACGACCTCGGGTTTTTCTATTTTGAACATCTCAGATCCCGTAAAACCAACGCTAGTTAAAACAGTAAAGTCGATCCCGAGAAATTATTACAGCTCTTGTTGGGATGGCGAAAAGGCTTATTTCGGCTCTCGTGCGGCATCCGGTGCGTTACATGTTTATGACACTACAGCAGAGGTGCCGACACTGATTAATAGTGCAAACACCGGGTTTGTAAATTTGTACTGTAACTTACAAGACGACAAATTGTTTCTGGGTAATCAAGAAAATATTTCGGCATTGGATGTGACTACGGTCGCTGACGGTACAATGATGACGGTAAACGGTGAAGGCTCCTTAGATGTTCCTAGCGGTAGTGACCACGGTCAGGTATTTCCTTTTGGTAACTTAGTGTGGGTAGGTAATGATCACGGTAATGGTAGTGGTTTTTTGGCCACTCAAATGGCACCAGACACTTATCCGCCACAATTAGGACGAACTATTCCTGAGGCTGAATCGACTCATCAGTCAATAACCAGTCGTATTGGTTTGGCTTTATCAGACAGTGTGTTAATGGAAACAGTTAACGCCAGAACTTTTGCCGTGTATTTATCGAGTGGTGATGGTACGCCTCTTGCGGGTACTTACAGTGTTAATTTAGGTTTTGTGAATTTTAGCCCTGCTGTTGATTTGTTCACTGATGAAATATACACAGTAGAGATTGAGGGGATTGAAGATGTTATGGGTAATGCTATGCCAGCCTATACTTACCAGTTCTCTACTGGAAACATTGCTAGTCACGATATATCCATTTCAGCAGACACTGTCTCGATTGGACAGGTCACCAACTTCTCTGTATCGACGAGTGCTGTATTAGGAGGTCCGATCTCGTACTCATGGGATTACGGTGACGGGCAAAATTCAGACTCTGCTAATAATGGTAATGTTGGCCATATTTACTCAGCATCAGGTCGCTACACTGCTACGCTAACGGTAGTTGAAAATCATCTAAGCACTAAACGTTCTGTTCAAGTCACTGTATATAACCCGCATACGCCTACTGCACCAACCACGACCAGCACTATAATAGCTGCAGGCTCTGCAGTGATTGCCGTAAACGAAGATAATAATAGCGTAACAGCCATTAATAATAATGGAAGTTTTGCGAAAATTTGGGAAACAGAGGTAGGTACTCGTCCAAGAACATTGGCTGAAGCACCCAATGGGGATATCTGGGTGATTAACCAAGAAAGTGACAGTATTAGTATTTTAAGCAGCAGCGGCATAGCGAAAGAAACTATCGCGCTAGATCGCGCTAGCCAGCCTTACGGTATTGTTTTTACGCCAGACGGTTATTACGCTTTAATTTCCTTACAAGGTAGTGGCGACCTACTTAAACTAAATGCAAGTACCGGCTTAGAGCTTGGGCGTGTACATGTTGGACATTCGGCTCGCGGTATCGCGGTAGATAGTTTTTCTTCTACAGCCTATACGACGATTTTTATTTCGCCTCAAGACCATGCTTTAGTTGTGCCTGTTAATATTGAAAATATGACGGTAAAGTCCCGTATTCGTTTAGACATTGATACGACAACTGTTGATGGACCAGATCGTAGTCGAGGCATTGCAAACTACCTCAACGCCATTACTATTTCTCCAGACGGAAAACATGCAGTAGTACCCTCTAACAAGGCCAATGTAGCGCGTGGAGTTTACTTAGATAATGATATAAATAAAGGCTTAACCTTTGAAAGCACAGTGCGGGCTATTGTGTCTGAGCTTGACTTAGACCTATTAACTGAAAACGTCAGTCGCCAACTAGACTTTGATAATCGTGCTCAGCCTAAAGCCATTGTATACAGTGCATTTGGTGATTATATGTATATAGCGATTGAAGGGCAGAACAGTGTAGAAATTATTGATGTATACGATAACAACCGCGCTGGAGAGCTTGAAAATACTGGTTTAGCCCCTCGTGGCCTAGTAAAAAGTGGTATTCACTTGTTTGTGCATAATTTCATGTCCCGTTCTATTACGGTTTATAAAGTTGATGATTTTGAAGCAAATCAAACCAATCCAATTTTAAAAGCCAACATCAACACGGTAAGCAATGAGGTATTGTCGGCGCGAGTATTGGCCGGTAAGAAAATATTTTACAATGCCAAAGACCCACGAATGTCAAAAGACGCTTATCTCTCTTGTGCAAGTTGTCATACCGGTGGCGACTCCGATGGTCGTGTATGGGATTTTACTGACCGTGGAGAAGGACTACGTAATACCATTTCTCTTTTGGGGCGCCATGGTACAGGCCTAGGTAATGTACACTGGACTGCAAATTTTGATGAGATTCAAGACTTTGAAAATGATATCCGTAATGGCTTCGGTGGTCGCGGTTTTATCAATGATGCTATTTTTCCTAGCGTTTCAAACCCGTTAGGAGCTCCGAAATCTGGCTTAAGCGAGAGTTTAGATGATTTAGCCTTTTACGTACAAAGTTTGAATCAGTTTTCAGCCAGTCCGATGCGTGAACAAAATGGCGAGTTAACTAGCGCAGCGAAAGCGGGTGAAGCTCTCTTTACTACCAACGGCTGCGTGGCTTGTCACTCAGGAGAATTTTTTACTGATAACAAGCGCCATGATGTCGGCACGATTCAGGCATCATCAGGTCAAGGTAACAGTGATTCATTAAGCGGTATTGGTTTTGATACACCGACTTTAATTGGCTTGTTTGAAACCGCTCCTTATTTCCATAATGGACAAGCGGTAACCTTGAATGATGTATTGCAAACGGGCACCGAACATACCGTTGACGCTTCTTCAGAGCGAGTGAACTTAGTGGCTTATCTTGAGCAAATAGAGTACGCCGGCACCGTGGTGGTTGAGCCACCAGCAGTCAGCGAATACGTATACTTGAGCGATCTAACGGAATTACCAGGGCAAGTTAATGGCTGGGGTCCGATCGAAAAAGACACAAGTAATGGTGAAGATGATGCCAATGATGGTAATGAAATCAGTATTGGCGGTACCGTGTTCCAAAAAGGCTTAGGGGTTCATGCTTATTCAGAGATAGCGTATGACATTTCAGATTTTGCCTACACCCATTTTAGCGCCATTGTCGGTTTGGATGATGAAAACAGCGCTGGCGAACTTGCGTTTGAAGTGATGGTAGATGGTATAAGTCAATTCAGCAGTGGTAACATGACCAATGCAGATGGCGGAATATATGTGAACATCAGTGTAGAAGGCGCTAATGAAATACGCTTAATCGTCACCGATGGTGGCAATGGTATAGGCTCTGATCACGCTGATTGGGCGGATGCGAAATTGCTACTACCAAATGAAGAGGTAAGTAACACTGTCCCCAGTGTAGATATCAGCGCGAGTGCCATCATTGCCGATGAAGGAATCAGTATTACATTTATTGGTACTTCTACAGATGCTGAAGATGGAGATCTCAGCTCATTGATTGAATGGAGTAGTGATTTAGACGGTAGCATTGCTACAGGTAGTGAAATATCAGTGAGTAACTTAACCTTAGGTACTCACACGATTAGCGCTGTTGTGACCGACCAAGATGGCCTCAGTAATAGTGCGTCAGTAGTAGTAACCATTGAAGCGTTGCAGCCACCGACTCAAGGCAATTCAGATAGTGGTGACTCGAAGAAAGCTAGCGGCGGTTCAATAAGTTCATTGTATGTTGTCATGGTTTTTTTAATGCTTGGTTTAAGGCGTAGAAAATACTTTAATGATCTCTCAAATTGGAAAGATTTATTGATTATCATTTGTTTTTTCAATAGAAAAATAATTAGATATAACGAATAGACAACAAAATTATAGAATCCATCGTTCATCTGGATAGTTATAGACATGTGATCGGTGGATTCTAGTAATAACGACGAATATGGGATCCTCACCTTTTAATAAAATATCAGCTGTTGACCGCTAGCTTTAGCAATGCTTATTAATGATCTAGGCTTTACTGGCCATAAACGGCATATCTACAGTCAATATTTTCAGGATAAACCTCTGAACGACTTATTTCAGCAGGGATCAAGCCTGAGTATATCAAGGATGACGTGTTAGAACACTGTCTTGATACGCTTCATAAAAATGGCATAGAAGATTGAGATTCACTCTTTAGTTTATCAGCTTTTAAGCTAAAAAGACGCGTGAAATGCTGTTGTGCCTTGGCATACATGCTTTGAAATCTCCATTTTTAACCATCAATTTTTACATATCTCAAGTAGTCAATAACTTGCCATTTTTCTGCAGCAGATAGCACAGCACTAATGGTTAACAAAATAATATCGAGTAGGTTATATTTTTAAAACGTTCAAGGTGAGGGTGCTGTAATTTAATTAACGTGTTTAAAAAAAGTAAAGGTTATTTGTGTTTAAAGGTCAATATGATGACTTGATCTGTTCAGTGCCTACTCCAATCATTACAATTTGTAATTATCTTGTCGCTAATTGAACCAAAGATGATAAATCTTTTTTTAGGATGTGTCTTGTGTTTCATACGCTTTCATTTATGAGTGTCAGTTATAATATTAGTTGGTGTTACAATAACCTGTTAAGTCCATGTTTTCCGGTCAAATAAACCTTTTTATTATGTTTTTAGTTTTTTTATATATATTTATTTCTGTATTTTTATATTTAAAAGTAAGATAGTGAAAATAAAAGAAAGATAATTGATTGAGTTTTTCCTTTCATTTGTTATTATCTATATAAATATGCGTATTTATATAGATTTTATTTGATAGATTAAATTTAATCTATCAACCTGTGACCATTCAAAATGCAGAAACTTGAAGATGAGTAAAATTTCAGGTGCAAGGCACTTGAGTGAGTGATGGCTGTCTATCACGATTGAGAGCAACGCCGCAGGTGAGTTTTTTTGACCATTAAAAACCTGCATCTTGAATGATCATGGGTGTATAACCACAATATAGGAATAACATGAATAAAAGTATTTTAGCTGGCTTATTATGTAGCCTTTCACTGAGTGCTTGTGCTGACAGTACTCGGGAGCCCACTCAATCATTATCAAAAGATCTTAGTTATTATATATCTAATGAGAAAATGATTGGTGAGAACAAAGAAGCCCCACGTGCAAGTTTTACTTCTTTTACCACTGTCGACAATGCCATTCTAAATAATCCGAATAAAGCCAAATATTACCAGTTACTTGACGGACAGTGGAAATTCAATTGGGTACATTCTCCAGCTGAAAGGCCTTTAGATTTTTTCAATCCAAGTAAAGATATCAGCGACTGGGACAACATTAAAGTGCCCAGTAATTGGGAAGTTGAAGGTTATGGTGTACCTATTTATGTGAATCATCAATATGCATTTGCTGACAAAGCCTTTCCTGTAAGTGATGAAATGGAATTTATCGATGGTTTCTACCCTAAAAATCCCGGTATAGTGCCTATGGAAAACAATCCGGTTGGTTCATATCGCCGAGATTTCACCTTAGGTGAAGCTTGGTTAGACAAAGAAATATTTCTGCAAATTGGTGGCATGAAGGCCGGCGGTTTTGTCTGGTTAAATGGAGAATATATCGGTTATTCTCAGGGGAGTAAAACGCCAGCAGAATTCAATTTAAGCAAACATGCCAAAAGTGGTAAAAACACTTTGGCGGTACAAATTTTCCGTTGGACAGATGGCTCTTATTTAGAAGACCAGGACTTTTGGGACATTAGTGGTTTTGAGCGCAGTGTTTATGTTTACGCACAACCTAAAGTACGTATTCAAGATTTTCAGGTGACATCAATTTTAGATGGCGCGTATAAAGATGGTGAATTTGCGTTAACCTTAGATCTTCAAAATCATTTGGCGAGTCATGCTAAAGTCAAAGTAAGCTATCAACTTCTCGATAATAATCATCAGATTGTTTTACAAGAAAGTGAAAATATCAATGCAAAACAAGGAAATACAAGCCTAGACTTTAGCGGTAGCATTGAAAATGTTCGTCAATGGAACGCAGAGCACCCTGAATTATATACTTTAGTGTTAGCTGTTGAAGATAAAAATGGCAAAATCCTAGAAGCCACATCGAGTAAAATTGGCTTTAGAAGTGTTGAAATTAAAAATGGCTTATTACTCGTTAATGGTCGTGCTATTAAATTAAAAGGCGTTAATACTCAGGAGCATAATCCGGAAACAGGCCATGTTATTTCTCGAGAGCTCATTGAACAAGATATTCGCTTATGGAAGCAAAATAATATTAATGCCGCTCGATTGAGTCATTATCCACAACCAGATATGTTTTATGAATTATGCGACCAATACGGTATTTATGTGGTTGATGAAGCGAATATTGAGTCCCATGGTATGTACTATGGCGAACACTCATTAGCTAAAAAACCTAGCTGGAAAGCTGCTCATTTAGATCGCATGATCAGCATGGTAGAGCGTGATAAAAACCATCCTTCCGTAATCATCTGGTCATTAGGTAATGAGGCGGGTAATGGGGTTAATTTTTATGATGGTTATAAGGCCATTAAAGCGGCTGATAAAACTAAACGCCCTGTACAATATGAGCGTCCATATAAAGATAGTGATCCTCGATATCATGATATGGATGTTAATACCGATATTATTGCCCCCCAATACCCTTCTGTTGCCAACTTTGAAGATGTAGGTAATACAAAAACGAATAAGCCCTTCATTCCAAGTGAGTATGCACATGCTATGGGTAATAGCTCAGGCAACTTCCAAGATTATTGGGATGTGATTGAGCAACATGACAATTTGCAAGGTGGTTTTATTTGGGACTGGGTTGATCAATCTATTTGGAAAACCAATGAAAAGGGTGAGCGTTTCTATGCGTTTGGAGGGGATTATGGTACTAAAATGCCAACCGACAATACCTTTTTAAATAATGGTATTGTCTTTCCTGACAGAACGCCACAACCCGCGTTATTTGAAGTAAAAAAAGCCCATGAATTTATCAATTTTAAAGACAGAGGCATCACTCAAGCGAATGAACAAAGAATACTGATTGAAAATTTATATGAATTTACTGATCTTAATGATTTTAATTTTACGGTTGAAATTAAAACTGACGGTAAAGTGATACAAAGCCAAGTTTTTGATCAAGTCAGTATAGAACCACAAACAGGCCAACTCATCCGCGTTGATCTTAACGGTATTAAACTTCAAGAAAACACTGAATATTTCATGCTTATTTCTGCCACGCTAAAGCAAGCTTGGGGTCTTTTACCTAAAGGATATGAATTAGCTCATGAGCAAATTAAGCTAGCTTCATTAAGTAAGGTAAGCAAAACCAGTATTGAACAAGGCTCAAATTTAACGGTTCACAATAGCAAACAGCGAGTGACCATTAAAAATGAAAATATGAGTGTGACCTTTAATAGTCAAACGGGCTTAATGCTTGACTATCAATATCAGGGTCAAGCATTAATCAAGACCGGACAAGGGCCAAGTATTAATTTTTGGCGAGCTCCTACAGATAATGATTTCGGCGCTCAAATGCACAAGCGTAATTTAGTATGGAAAGAAGCCACGTTAAATGCCGAATTAGTAACATTCAGTCATAAAAAACTTTCTGAAAACCAGTACTTAGTCAGTACTGAATTTCATCTGCCTAGTGTTGAGAGTAAGTTGAAAACCAGTTATACCATTTCAGGCAATGGCATGATCAAGATAGCAAATCAGCTTGGAGCAAGTCATTCTAAAGCAGATATGCCACGTTTTGGTATGCGTATGCAAATGCCAAAACAGTTTTCACAATTAACTTATTTTGGTCGTGGCCCATGGGAAAACTATGTTGATAGAAAAGCATCGGCCTTTATCGATCTTTATCAGTCAAGTGTCAGCGAACAGTATGTGCCATATATCCGCCCACAGGAAAATGGCTACAAAACAGGTACTCGCTGGTTGGCATTAATTGATGACAAGAAAAATGGCTTATTGATCGTTAGCCAACAAGATAAACCTTTAAGCTTTAGTGCCTTGCATATGCCTAATGAAGATTTTGATGTTACGAATGGCATTACTGGCTATCAGCATGTAGGGACAAAAAATCCACATTATAGGGAAGATGGCAAGTTAGTTGCTAACTATGGTAAGCATACCACAGATATTAAGGAACAAGATCTGGTACAACTGAATATTGATTATGGGCAACGTGGTGTGGCCGGTGATAATAGCTGGGGGGCCAAAGCCATGGCTGAATATCAAATTAATGCTAATAACCCTCTGAGCTATCGATTTACCTTGGTGCCTTTTATTAACCATAATATTGATGCACTTATTGAGTTAAGCAAGGACGTTAAATTTAAAAAATAATCCAGTTACATTTTGTCAGTTAGCTAGTCGAATATTCTTCTAGTTAATGGGAGGTAGGCATAACTATTTGCCTACCTCACTCCCTCCCATTTTTCAATAATTGTGACTTATAATATTATGACTATCGAGTTTGATCCGACAGAACACCCGCATCGAAGATATAACCCTTTAATTGATGAATGGGTATTGGTTTCACCTCATCGCGCCAAACGACCTTGGCAAGGGCAAGTTGAAAAGCTTGATGAGCAAGAAAAGCCAAAGTATGACAAAGACTGTTTTTTATGTGCAGGCAATACCCGCATCAATGGTGAAAAAAATGATGACTATAAAGACACCTTTGTGTTCACCAATGATTTTGCCGCAATCAAACCAGATACGCCGAGTGTAGTCAGTGATGATCCGCTTTTTAAAATGGCCACAGAGCAAGGCGAGAGTCGAGTTATCTGTTTCTCACCAGACCATAGTAAAACCTTGCCACAGCTTTCAATAAAAGAAATTACCCATGTTATTGATACATGGCAGAGTCAATGTGAGGTATTAGGGAAAACGTATTCATGGGTTCAGGTTTTTGAAAATAAAGGCAGTGTCATGGGCTGTTCTAACCCACACCCTCATGGTCAGATTTGGGCACAACAGCAATTACCAACCCTAGTAATGAAAAAGCAAAATTCGCAGTTGGCTTACTTAGCGCAACATGGCAATAATTTATTGCAAGACTATGTTGTGAGAGAAGTTGCAAATAAAGAACGTATTGTGGTGATAAATGAAGATTGGCTGGTTGTTGTTCCTTATTGGGCCGCATGGCCATTTGAAACTTTGCTACTACCACGCTTTGCTGTGTCACGTATAACTGAGCTCAATAAAGCGCAAAAGTTATCACTCGCTGATATTCTCCAACAAATAACCATCAAGTATGACAATTTATTTAATTGTTCTTTTCCTTATTCCATGGGGTGGCACGGTGCACCTTTTGATGGACAACAACATGATGAATGGACTTTACATGCCAGTTTCTTTCCTCCTCTATTAAGATCGGCCACGGTGCGTAAATTTATGGTCGGTTATGAAATGATGGCTGAAGCGCAACGAGACCTTACTGCAGAGCAAGCAGCGAAGAGGCTCCGTGATTTGCCAACAACTCACTATAAGAAGAATTACTCATGAACTTTCCCGTTTCAGACCCACAAGACTTTAAACAACAAGCGCTTGTGCAAATCTTGTTTAAACAGCAATTTCAGGGCTCAGCAGCGCTAGTTTGTCATGCGCCAGGCCGAGTTAACATCATTGGTGATCATACCGATTACAATGATGGTTTTGTGCTACCAGCAGCCATTAATTACGGTACCACCATTGCAGCATCAAAACGTGAAGACAGGATAGTAAAAGTATACGCTCATGACTGTGGACAACAAATTAATGAGTTTAGTCTTGACGACATTAGCTTTGATCAAGAAATGATGTGGAGTAATTATGTTAAAGGCACATTACAAGCGTTAATGAAAAAACACCCTGAAATTAAAGGCGCGAACCTAGTGGTCACTGGAAATGTACCACAAGGTGCTGGTTTAAGTTCATCTGCCAGTTTTGAAATAGCTATTTTAAAAGCGTTTACCCAGCTTTATCAATTAGATTTAAATGGTGTTAATGCTGCGCTTATTGGTCAGCAAGCCGAGAATGATTTTGTTGGTTGTAACTGCGGCATTATGGACCAACTTATCTCGGCCATGGGACAGCAAGGTCATGCCATGTTACTTGATTGCAAAGACCTATCCTTTGAAGATGCGCCTATTCCAGATGATTTAACACTGTTTATTGTTAATTCAAATGTTAAACGTGGTTTGGTTGATAGTGCTTATAACTTAAGACGTCAGCAATGTGAAGCGGTGGCTAAGTACTTTGGTGTGTCTGCCCTGAGGGAAGTGACCATGAATCAGCTTACTGCTGCCGAAGAGCAAATTGAGCCAGAATTGTTCAAACGTGCTCGTCACGTTGTTAGTGAAAATGCCCGTGCGGTAGCGACATTAAAGGCGTTAAAAGCCAATGATATGGCAACAATTAGTGCCGAGATGAAGGCGTCTCATATTTCTTTGCGTGATGACTTTGAAGTTACGACCAAAGAAATGGATGGCTTGGTTGATATGATTGATAGCGTCTTAGGTGACCAGGGCGGTGTTCGTATGACCGGCGGTGGTTTTGGTGGATGTGTGGTTGCTTTAGTGCCTAATGATTTAGTGACCAAGGTAACGGATATTATCAATAGTAAATATGAGCAAGAATTTGGCTTAAGCCCCAGTATTTATCACTGTACTGCATCACAAGGTGCATTCAGGTAATTGGCTAAATATAGCATCGAATAAAATTAAAACTCGCGCAAAAAAATAATTATAACTAAAAATTAAGGGTTACAAACGATGGACTTTACAAATAAATTGGGGACGATAGATAGCACCATTTTTATTGTCTATGTCATAGGGCTGCTGTGCCTTGCCTTATGGGTTTCTCGTAATGAGAAAAAAGAAGGTGCGAATACAGAAGATTACTTTTTAGCTAGCAAGTCACTGCCTTGGTGGGCTATAGGGGCTTCGTTAATTGCCGCAAATATTTCAGCAGAACAAATTATTGGTATGTCAGGCTCTGGTTACGCCATTGGTTTAGCGATTGCCTCTTACGAATGGATGGCCGCCATTACCTTGGTATTAGTCGGTAAATACATGTTGCCTATTTTTTTGGAAAATAAAATATTTACCATGCCGCAATACCTTGAACAACGTTTTGATAATAAGGTAAAAACTACCATGGCTATTTTTTGGCTAGCGGTATACACCTTTGTTAACTTAACCGCGGTGTTATGGTTAGGTGGCATGGCCATTGAAACGGTAGCAGGTGTTGATTGGATGTTCGGCATGATATTTTTAGCCGTATTCTCTGTTGCTTACTCTTTATATGGCGGCTTAAAAGCGGTTGCTTTTACCGACATATTACAAGTGGTGTTATTAGTCTTTGGCGGTTTGTTACTGAGTTATTTAGCCTTAGATGCCGTGGCTGATGGTCAAGGGTTTTTAGTCGGCTTTGGGATTCTTACCAATACAATGCCTGAGCATTTTGACATGATATTAAGTCCAGATAATGACCATTACATGAGCCTGCCAGGTATTTCTGTGCTAATTGGTGGCATGTGGGTAATGAACTTTAGTTATTGGGGTTTTAACCAGTATATTATTCAGCGTGCTTTAGCGGCTAAAGATTTAAAAGAAGCACAAAAAGGTATTGCTTTTGCAGCCTACCTTAAATTATTAATGCCACTTATTGTGGTATTACCCGGCATTGCAGCGGTAGTGCTTTATCCGACATTAACTACCCCGGACCAAGCCTATCCCTCAATGATGGCATTAATGCCCGTTGGTATTAAAGGGTTAGTTTTTGCTGCATTAGTTGCCGCGATAGTGTCTTCGTTAGCGTCAATGACCAATAGTATTTCTACCATTTTTACTATGGATCTTTATTCACGTTTTAAGCCGAACGAGAGCCAACGTCACTACGTACATATTGGTCGTATTGCTGCGTTAGTTTCTTTATGTATCGCCTTAATTGTCGCTCAGCCATTATTAGGTAAATTTGATCAAGCGTTTCAATATATCCAAGAGTTTACCGGTTTCTTTACCCCTGGCATCGTTGTTATATTTGTTATGGGTATGTTCTGGAAACGTGCAACATCAGCGGGCGCATTGTCAGCAGCTTTAGGCTCAGCAGTATTTTCGTTAGTACTTAAATTTACGTGGCCTGAGCTACCATTTATGGATCGTGTTGGCTTAGTCTTTTTACTCTGTTTAGCGCTTTGTTATGTGGTTTCCATGTTAGGCAAACCTAATACTGCCGATAGCAGTGTGAGTTTAGATCAGGTGAGCTTTGCAACAACTAAGTCATTTAATGTCGCCGCCATAGGGGTAGTACTTATCCTTACGGCTTTGTACGCCACTTGGTGGTAAACAAAACAAAACAAAACATAAAAAGAAAAAGGCCAAGTTATCGGCCTTTTACGTTTCAAGGAGCAAAAAATGAATGTATTAGTCACTGGAGGCGCTGGGTATATTGGCTCACATACCGTTTTATCGTTATTAGAAAATAATTATGACGTTATCGTGTATGACAATTTAGTCAATTCAAGTATTGAGTCTATTAATAGAGTTAAGAAATTGACCGGTAAGTCAGTAACCTTTGTTGAAGGTGATATATGTGACACAGATAAACTTAACTACCTATTTATAAGGTTTCAAATAGATGCAGTTATTCACTTTGCTGCACTTAAAGCGGTTGGAGAATCGACGAAAATACCGTTAAGCTATTATCAAAATAATGTCTACGGATCTGTTTGTTTGTTAGAGGTTATGCAACAACATAATGTGCATAATTTTATTTTTAGTTCATCTGCCACGGTTTATGGTGAAGAAAATGAGGTGCCTTATGTAGAAACAATGAAATTAGGTACTCCTTCAAGCCCTTATGGTGCGAGTAAAGTCATGGTAGAGCGTGTGCTGGCTGATTTTGCACTCTCTGATAATAACTTTAGAGGCGTATCTTTACGCTACTTCAACCCTATTGGCGCACACGAAAGCGGTACAATAGGTGAAGATCCGAAAGGGATTCCCAACAACCTTTTACCTTATGTCGCCCAAGTCGCTGTAGGTAAACGTGACAACCTTGCTATCTTTGGTGATGATTATCCAACTAAAGATGGTAGCTGCGAACGAGATTATTTACACGTGATGGATTTAGCCCAAGGCCATGTTGCAGCTTTAGATTGGTTAAATCGCCAGAGTGATTTTAGCGGTGTTGAAGCCTTTAATTTAGGCACAGGTAATGGTGTCTCAGTGTTTACAATTGTAAAGACATTCGAGCAAGTCATTAATAAAAAAGTACCCTTTGAAGTATCCCCAAGAAGAGCGGGTGATCTACCTGCTTTCTGGGCCAACGCCAGTAAAGCCAATAAAGAGTTGAATTGGCAAGCCGATAGAAGTTTAACGCAAATGATGACTGATACTTGGCGTTGGCAGTCAAACAACCCAAATGGATATTTAGTATAATGGCTACCGTGACTTCACCATTGGCAACTGAATTGGAAACAGTGGTATTAAGCAATGACTATGGCATGTCAGTCGAAATCATCAACTTTGGCGCCAGAATTAAGTCTATTAAATTTCCAGTAAATGCTAAACCAATGGAAATGATACTGGGGTATGCTTCAGCACAAGACTACTTAACTGATGAGTTTTATTTAGGCGCAACCTGTGGCCGAGTGTGTAATCGTATTGCTGGCGGTAAGTTTGAGCTTGAGGGTCGTCAATATCAATTAACACAAAACGACGGTGATAACTGTTTACATGGCGGCGATGATAACTTTTCATTGCGGTATTGGCAAAGAGATAAACAAACACATAGCAAGAGTTCAGTCACTTTAGTATGTACATCTGTTGATGGCGACCAAGGCTTTCCGGGCACGCTAAATGTTTCGGTCACATACCAGTTAAGTGCTGACAACAAGATCAGCATAAAATACTTAGCCAATACTGACCTAGCCACGCCAATTAATTTAACCAATCATGCTTATTTTAATTTGGCTGAAAAAGACGGCCAATCGCTCTACTTGCAAATGATGGCATCGGCATTCCTCGAAAGTGATGGCGAAAATATACCCACGGGTAATATTATTAAAGTGGCACAGACAGATTATAACTTTAGAGAGCCTGCCTGTGTTGGTAAAAGGCAGCAACAGACTTTAGATAAGTCTATTAAAGAGAAACACGGTTATGATCATTGTTTTATTTTAGATAATGCTCCTTTTACGAAGCCTAAAGCAGTACTTACTTCGCTTAAAAATCAAATTAGTTTATCGGTATATACAGATCAGCCCGCTATTCAACTTTATACGGGTTTCTACTTGAATGATAAATTTACTGCCTATCAAGGTTTGTGTTTAGAAGCACAAAATTATACAGATGCGGAAAATAATAAAAACTTTCCCAGTAACGTATTGCAGCCAAATCAGCAATATCAGCGGGAAATCATTTATAAATTTGAATCCATAAATTAGCTGAGCAGTTATTTATTTAACTTAAGTAAACACTGAGTTGCTCAGACAATATTAATTTACATTTTTATTTAATATTCGAAATTAGTAATGGTATGTCTTCACTTTAATTGCACCTAACTAAGGGGTCTATATTGATCACTTACGTTTTAAATAACAATATAAATAGATAGATTACGACGGTTAATACTTTTGGCCCATTTACTGAGTCTACGGTCATACTTTTTTTGGTATTTGTACTTTTTAAGTCTTCTGTCATAACCAATTCGTTTATCTATGATATACACACCACCAATGCAAACAGTTTGTATTGCTTTATCTGATACACCCTGTTTTGAGTTTCTGTCCATAGATTACTCTTTTTATGCCGTTACTTTGATTATAGCTAAAGTTGAGAAAAAACAACAAAAAACACTAAGATGACAACCCGAATGCCGTAGAATGAACGTTATTTTTTAGATCAATTAAAGAGCAAAAGTCAAATATTTCTGGCCTTTTGTTTAACTGTTTTCACAACGTTAAAAACAAACGCCCCCTATGGAAATTTGTTCGTTTACCATTGCCGTTCGCCTTGTTAGTGAAGGTTGTAGTAAGAGAAACCGTTCGGAACTAATGTCGACCCATCTTCACTAGATCTAAAAGGCTTGCGCGGTCATATTGCTCTTTTCTAGCCCAGTTGATGCCCATAATATTTGAATTTTTCTACTCTAAGCTTCTAGCGAAGAACGGACGTTCGCACACTTTCACGTCGATTACTGGTTTTCTGAGATAGGGGACATTCACTGACCACCAATAAAGACCATGCCAAGGAGGTCACATTTTAAATATTATTCAAAGTCTGCCCGTACATTCAAGATGTACATATTTATCTTGTTGCGCCATGAGAGCCAAAAATTGCGTGTAATATTTTTCAATAATTTGAAAAAAAGAGTTTGCTCTGGTTTATGAGGTACCTAGCTTAAGATCTTTTCTTCTGCGATCTTTTACAAGCGACATACATCCATCAGCACTTAAGTTGCTATACAGACTAGCCTAAGCTGCTCCCTAGGCTAGTCCCCTATGCTATTATTTTACAATGACAGAGTTACATAAAAATTGGCTATTAGGTTTTAGCTGTTTTGGTAAACACAGTCCCTCAGGCAAATTTTTCTTTTTTAGTTTATTGAGCTGCTTACGAGCTTCTTTTTCAGACATTGGAATAAGCCCATCAGACTGTTTATATGAACAAAATATAAATTGTTCATCCTGACTATTAAATTGAGCCTCAGGCTCCTGGCCTACAGCAATGAAACCGCATACTGTTGAACCATCTGGAACAGATTGGCCAACTTTGAGCTGAAAGGTCACTGTTTCGCTTTGGCCTTGTTTTGGGTTGCAGGTTATAGGTTTGGTATAAAGTCAGGCAATAAAAAAGCCTTGTAAAAACAAGGCTTTAATTATTTATTGTGTGGTCGGAGTAGCAAGATTCGAACTTGCGACCTCACGTCCCCCAGACGCGCGCGCTACCAAGCTGCGCTATACCCCGATTGATAAGCTTAATGGGGATAAAAGCTTATGTGGGCTATCTTAATGATTTATCGCTCGAATGCAATTAAAAAACATCATCAATTGAGCTAAGCGTCTAATTATTGTACGTTATCCACTTGTTCATCGAATTGTTTACTAAATTGCTTAATAAAATGAACGCCATCAATCATTAATGGAAAATCAGGTGTTGCCGTAATAGGGGCGGCCAGTTGAATAGAATAACTTTGAAAGTTACCATTTTGGTCAACAAACATCGATTTATCTTTATTAAACACCACAATGCCGTTGTCCATGGTATTAGCAATAATACGGTCATTATTTAATTTCTTGATATCAGTACCGTTGCTATAGCTGGTTGCTTTAATATCGCAGTTTAGCCAGTTTTTAATCAGCGTAGGTTGCATATCCATATGACTCGTGAGTTTATTAAGTGATCTATTTTTACTTGCTGGTAAAACCAGTAGCGCAGGTTTAATCGATAAACTTGTTTCTGTGGTGCTGTTACCAATAGAGCTGATCCAAAGAATATCTTTGAGCTGCTTATCGTCTGGTTGTTTATTTTGCACTGACATTAACGCGTCTAAAAACAGTTCAAACTGATAGCTATTGTTACCTTTAAAATAAAATACGTGTAAACCTGGAGCGTAACTATTGAGTTTATCCGCAAATATCAAACTCGATATATCGGCTAGTTTTGTTACTGTTGGAAATAGTTTATCGGTCAGGGTTAACAAACCATGGGTATTAATGACCGAGGCTTCATTGTGATCTTCACCGACAATAGTCAGTGATGTAGCTAAATTTTTCTGAGCCATAATTTGAAATAGTAGCGGTTGTGCTTGCTGCTCGAACAAGGCGTTTTGGTAAATACTTGGCAAGCTATAAAACAAATTAAACCAGGCTTCTTTTGGTGACGCGTTATCAATATGATTGTCTAGCGATAGTAAACCTTGCTTGGCTCTTTGTTTTATTTTATCTAGTTGTTGAGTTTGCAATATTTGGTCTGTAATCACCATGAAAACCGATTGTTTTAATTTGGTGTCATTAAGACATTGGCCTTGATAAAGCGGGTACTGAGGTACGGCATCTGTAAAGGCAAGCGGGCTGGTGCGACGGGCAATATAATCCACTTGATCGAACATACCATATTTGGTTAATAAAGTTTTGGCCGTTGATGGATAAGACAAGGGCAATACTGTGTCTTGGCGTAGTACATCATATTCAAGGTTGGCATCAGCCCAAATATGAATAATATGACTAAAAAAGAAAAAGCTCACCAGAGGAATAACGATAAAGCGCGCAAAAATAGTTTTTTGTAATTCTTTTAGGTGTTTCCAAGCATAATTGGACGCTATTAGTTCAAACGATAATATCACCATGGTCAATACTAGGCTAACAAACCAGAATGCTCGGCTATTTTGTTGTATTTCGTTATTAATAAGGTCAAGTATGGGCGCACTTGATGAAATATTTAAATGATAGCCTAAGCGGGTATAGATAAATGCGTCGAGCAGCAAAAGCAATAACTGGGCACTAAAAATGATAGAAGCGACCACCCGAATAAATCGGGTTCGAGGAAACAACAGGGTGATTGGAAACAAAATGAGCACAAAACTCATAAAAGTTAAGAAAGCTATATGGCTTAACCAAGTGGTAACTAAGTAGGTTTGCCCTAACAAAGTGTCAGGCATTGCTTCACTAAACACATAAATTGACGATAATAAGATCGCCGCAATAATATTAAAAAAAGTGAACCAGTGGCTCCAGCTGATTAACTGTAATAGTCGCTTACTATAGGGTTTTGATTCAAATGAAACCATTGCGTCGTTTAATTCTCTTATTATTTTTATGAATGTTGCTGATTATTTATACGTTTTATTTAGAATTTTGTATAGATTGTTTTAATGCATTGGTAAAATTGTTTACTATTGCCTCTCGTTCCTTTTTCGGCACATTATTTGTAATAATTTCTGTTAGGGTATTTCCTAGGCACATTAGCGCTAGATCAGGGGTTGCAGACTCGTTAACGAGTACATCAAGCAAATCTTTAATAATTTTTTCTACACGTTCGTTGGAATACTTGGATACAATAGGCATCTTATACACTTAATGGTAATTTAATAAACAGACTTAAGTTTATCAAATGCCCGAACAATATAATACTGACCTTTATCTATGAGCTTAATAATTTCGAATATTGCACTGCATTTTTTAACAAAAAAAGAAGAAACTGGCGAAGTTGTACTCAGGTTAGGTCCTGAGAATGTTGCAGCTAGCAGTAAAATTGAAAGTTTTGTTGATGCACTACATAAAATATACAACAGCAAAGGCAGTAAGGCCTACGGACATTTTTCTGCTATGCCAGCCCAAGGCGACAAAGCACGATTTGTTGATATTATGGAAAGCTATCTGGGTGATTCACAAAGTTTTCATCAATTTAGTAGCCAAGCAGGAAATTTACTTAAAAATGAATTAGAAAAATATGACCTTGCAGAAACCGGCTATTTAATTGTTTGCCATTACGAGTATATGGGTGGACGCTACTTACTAGCGGCGATAATTCCTATTTCTGAACATTATTCAGTTGATGGTGATTTACATATTTCAGCTGATCAACACCTTGATACCAATAAGCTTCAGTTAGCGGCTCGCATCGATTTATTCGATTATCAGAATAATGCCCAAGGTAACCGTTATATTTCTTTTATTAAAGGTCGCGCGGGCAGAAAAGTGTCTGACTTTTTCTTAGATTTTTTAAGCTGTGAAGAAGGCTTAAACTCAAAAGAACAAACCCAAACCTTAGTGCAAGCGGTTGAAGATTATGTTGCGGTTAATCAATTTGACGCCAATGAAAAACAACACAGTCGTAAAGAGCTCTTAAGTTACTGCAAAGAGCAAAAAGAGTCGGCGCAAGATGTTTCATTGCAAGAAATAAGTCATGTGATTAAAACCGAAGAGAGCGGCCAAGATTTTTATAAGTTTTGCCAAGAGCAATCATACCCCATTGAGGAGTCGTTTCCTCATGATCAAGCCGTAGTGAATAAAGTCACTAAGTATGCGGGTTATGGTAACGGTATCAGTTTAAGCTTTGAGCGTAGTCATTTTGGCCAAGATGTGGTTTATAATCCGGCCAATGAAAGTATTACCATTTATAAAGTGCCGCCAAATTTAAAAGATCAACTACTAGCGTTATTAGAAAGTAATGCGAACCAGAGCACTAGCCAAAGCCAAGCCATAACGTCAGAGCTAAGCTCAGAAGGCTCTGAAAACGAATACTAGCATTAGCTCAAGCTAATAAGTGATAAAACATATTGTCTACTAACGGCAGTAGCACATGAATAGATTACATTAGGAAAGAAAATGACTACATTAACGATTACTCGACCAGACGACTGGCATGTACATTTGCGCGATGGCGCGAGCTTAAGTAACACCGTTGCTGATATTAGCCGCTACTTTGGCCGTGCTATTATTATGCCAAACCTAGTACCACCGGTAACCAATGCTGAATTAGCGCGTCAATATCATCAGCGTATTATGGCGGCAAAGCCGAGTGCACAGTTCCAACCGCTAATGGTGTTGTATTTAACCGATCAAACCAGCGCAGAAGATATTAAAGCGGCAAAAGCCTCAGGTATTGTTTATGCGGCCAAGCTTTACCCCGCAGGAGCGACAACAAATTCTTCATCTGGCGTAACTAACATCGACAATCTTGCCCCAGTATTTGCGGCGATGGAAGCAGAGAACATGCCTTTATTGGTGCATGGTGAAGTAACCAGTCACGATATTGATATTTTTGACCGTGAAGCGGTCTTTATCGATACTATATTGCGCCCACTGGTGGCAAAACATCCAACATTAAAAATAGTGTTGGAGCATATCACCACCAAAAATGCGGTTGATTTTGTTAAAGCAGCGGGTGACAACGTAGCCGCCACCATTACCGTTCATCATTTATTATTTAATCGTAACCACATGTTAGTGGGCGGTATTCGTCCACATTATTATTGTTTGCCAATATTAAAACGTAATATTCATCAAGAGGCCTTAGTTGCCGCCGCGACCAGTGGCAGTGATAAATTTTTTCTAGGTACAGACTCTGCGCCGCATTCACAACATGCAAAAGAGAATGCCTGTGGTTGTGCCGGTGCTTACACCGCACATGCTGCTATCGAGTTATATGCTGAAGCATTTGAACAAGCCGGTGCGCTAGATAAGCTTGAAGGTTTTGCTAGTTTACATGGTCCTAAATTTTATAACTTACCGGTAAACACTGACAAAATAACCCTAGTTAAAGCGGCATGGACTGTACCGGCCACCATGGCTTTTGGTAACGACGAAGTGGTGCCTATTCGCGCGAATGAAACCATTGCTTGGCAAGTTAAGTTGGAGGAGAGTTATTAAATGCAGTTATTTGTAAATGATTTAACCGTTATCGACTTCTCGTACTGTTGTGCGGAACGTGGCATTGTGGGCGAAAGTTGGATTGTTGATGTTTTGCTTGAGGGTAGTTTAAATGAAATGAGTATGGTGCTTGATTTTGCTGTGGTTAAAAAGCAAATTAAGGCCATTATAGATGATGCGGTTGATCATAAATTATTATTGCCCATGCAAAATGACACCGTTAGTGTCGAAGTTTCCTCGCATCGAGCAGGTCATGAACTTGTAAATTTCAGTGCCAAGCAGGGTAGCTACTATTTACAATCACCGAGCTGTGCATTTGCCAAAATAGATATCAAGCAAATAGACATCGCCGCGGTGAAAAATTATTTAACCGATATAATTTTGAGTCATTTACCAAAAAATGTTCAAGGTTTGACACTAAATCTACGGCCAGAAAATATTGAGGGTGCGTATTATCACTATACCCATGGTTTGAAATTGCATGACGGTAATTGTCAGCGTATCGCTCATGGTCATCGTTCAAAAATTCATATCTATAAAAATGGTCAACGCTCAGCAGCGCTTGAAGCGGCTTGGAGTTCACGTTGGCAAGATATATATCTTGCGAGTGAAGCTGACCGCATGGCGTCAAGTGAGATAGAATTGTCAGCTACTGCGATGACTAATTTGACTCCCGATCACCAATTATTTTCTTACTTTGCGCCACAAGGTCGATTTGATATTGCCGTGCCAAGTAACATTTTAGATGTGGTTGATTGCGACTCAACGGTTGAGTTATTGGCTGACTTTATTGTGCGCCAACTTAAACAGCAAGCACCGAACGATGAATTTAAAGTAGTTGCTTTTGAAGGTGTTGCTAAAGGAGCCATTGCTAATGGCTAAACAGTATTCATTATTATTAACACTCACCTTCATAGCTAGCTTAGTTGCCACACAAGAGCTGTCAGCAAAAACATCAACTCAAACACAGCTGAGTGAGCAGTTTTTTCAAGGGGCGTTAATTGTAGGTAAAACAGCGCCAGAAAATAAAGTCATGCTTAATGGTAAAGTGATTAAAGTCTCTTTAAACGGCGACTATGCGTTAGGCTTTAGCCGAGATGAAAAAAATAATAGTGAACTCACCATCATTAACCCAAGTGGCGTAATAGAAAAGCAGATATTAAAACCGCTAAAACGTGAATACAACATTCAACGGGTTGAAGGTATTGCTAAAAGCATTATGAACCCTAACAAAAAGGCCAATATCCGTGTTAGGGAAGATAATAAAAAGATTAAAGCCGCTCGAAAAATTGACAGTAACTTAATCGCGTTTGCCAAGGGATTTATTCCCCCTATTGAAGGAGTAATTACCGGTGTTTATGGTAGTCAACGTTATTATAACGGTGTGCCTAAATGGCCACATTATGGTTTAGATTATGCGGGTGATACAGGCGACGCTGTTAAAGCGCCTGCCGATGGTACTGTGCTTATGTTTGTCTCTGATATGTTCTACTCAGGTGGCACAATGATTATAGATCATGGCCATGGTGTTAGTTCAACATTTTTGCATTTAAGCGCTTCATATGTCAGTGTTGGCGACAAAGTAAGCAAAGGACAACTGGTCGCTGCTGTGGGTGCGAGTGGAAGAGCTACAGGCCCACACTTAGATTGGCGCATAAACTGGTTTAATATGCGCTTAGATCCAGCATTAGTCTTAAAGCTCAAGCCTTTGAAATAAAAGTAAAAATAATTTAGTTAAGGCATAAATTAGGTTGCTATGAAAAAATTTCTCTTCTTAGTTTGTTTAATGGTAAATTTTACTAGTTATGCCAAAGATCTTTATGTTGGATGGGAGCTTTGGTTTCCTTACCAATATCGTAATAGCCAGCAAGAGCTTGTCGGCTTAGATTTTGAAATTTTCAACACAATATTTGCCAAAGTTGGTTATACAACAGAATATACTGAATTACCCTGGAAGCGACATTTACACTATATAAAAACCGGTGAAATGGATGTTGCTATGGGCGCGTCATTAAGCGAAGAAAGACGGCGTTACGCTATGTTTAGTGAACCTTATAGGCAAGAGACCGTGCATTTATTTGTTAGAAATGGCCAAGCTAATAGCATTAAGTTAGGTAGATTATCAGACTTAACCAACAGCAATTACATAATTGGTATCGAAAGCGGTTATTATTACGGTGATGAATATCAAGAATTAATGAAAACGGTTGAATTTCAAGAACATATTGTTGAAGTTGTTGATATTGAAGAGAATGTAACATTACTATTAGCTGGGCACATTGATGGTTTTTTGGTTGATCCGGCCACTATTAAAGCCTTCTCTGACAAGTATAAAATGACTGGAGAGTTTGAAAAACATGCTTTAAGTATTTACCAGGCAGACATTCATCTTATTTTTAGCAAAAAATCAGTTAAACCTGACGTGGTTACAGCGATTAATCAGGCCATTGGTGATTTAAAAAAATCGGGTGAGTTAGATAAAATAATTAATAAATGGAATCATCTTAATTAAGTGTAAAATCACTTTTCAATATCGAGTTTTAGTACGATGAATAAATGTAAAGCCACACTTGTTGGCTGTTAAGTTAGACCGGATCAGGTAAAATAATATAAAAATCTTATTTGAGCTTTAAAGCTGACTTTAGTGAGTCGGTGTTAACTGTTTTTAAATCTTAGCTTATCTTAGGCCAGCTAACCCAATAGACTAAATTTCACCGTTAATATTGTTTTTCCTTATTAATATCAATCTCACTAATTATCTGATCATTTTACTGGTTAAAATAACCAACTACTGCGTTATTTATTTAATAATTAGAACAATTATTTATTAAATAAATGCCTTATATTTGGCTGTTTTTCCTGCGTATAAAGTAGGCCACCTAATTAATGAAATTGGTATAAGTTCATTGCCGCTATTGCTTTCGGTTAAGTGTTTTCGATCAAGGATTTTGGCTATTAAATGTTGAACTTGTCGATGCAGTTTGAATAATTTGATTTCTTAACCATTTATTTGCTGGGTCAAAATCGACATTGCTGTGCCAATATAAATGCACGTCAATATCGTGCAAACTCACGGGTAAGGAAAATATCCGTAAATCAAGCAGCTGGCTGTACATTTGCGCTGTTGTTTCAGTCAGAGTTAGCAACATGTTGTTATCGGCAATGACTTGGCAGGCAGAAAAGGCATGCTGACACCTCAAGCCAATTTTTCGTTGTAGTCCTAATCGTCCTAACTCAAAATCTTCAATACTTAATCCTACTGTGCGAGATGAAACCAGTACATGCTCTTGTGCGAGGTAGGTGGCTAAATCAAGTGTCGATTTTACAATAGGGTGATTTTCTCGTGCTAGTACCACTAATTTGCTTTGATCTAATTGGGTATGCAAAATATTGTCACTAACCGGCAATAAGGTATCTATCGCTAAATCAATATCACCACTGGCCAATTTGTTTTCCAATTCATGGCGATTGACTCGGCGACTACTTTGTAAATTAATTAAAGGCGCTTCTTTTCTGATGCGTTGCATTAAAGGGGGTAAGTATGAGGCTTCTAAAGCGCCATGTAGCGAGATATTGAAGTTATTACGCGAGACTAAAGGTTCAAACTGTCTAGACTGCGCCAAGCAAACTTTTAATTGCTGTAAGGCTTCACGCACATCGGCAATAACATTATTGGCAACCGGTGTCGGCCGCATCTGGTTACCTTGACGAATAAATAAAGCATCATCAAAATTATGCCGAAGTTTACTTAATGAATGACTCACGGCAGGTTGCGATAAGTTAAGGGCTGAGGCCGCTTTGGTAATATTCCCTTCACAGTAAATCGCTTCAAACACCACAAATAGATTTAAATCTACTTTCATACTTTCTCCATTTAGTTTAGCAAGCATTAAGCCACTATTGGCAATGTTATTATTTCAATATCAGTTCTTTTTTTGCTACTAGTTAGCTAGATTACAAGTAATCTCCCTTCTTATCTATTCATAATTTGAATAGTAAGTTATAAGAACTATTCATTTGTTTAATTTATTGTAGGCACTTAGCATAGATTAATGGCGTTAAGCTGATATTTTAATCATGACAATGGCAAGTAATAAACTGGTAAGCAATAAAATGATCATAAAAGAATGTTTAAATTTAATTCAAAACCAATACGTTATGGCAGCAGCCTAGTTTTATGGCCGCTATTTATCTGATTCGTCATGGCCAAGCCTCATTTGGTAAAGCTGATTATGATCAGTTATCCAAAAAAGGGGCGATGCAATCTCAGTTATTGGGTAAATCTTGGCAGTCATTGCCGGCGCCTGATCATATTTTTTTGGGAGATTTACTACGCCATGAACAAACCCTTGAAAACTTTTCATTAGGTTATCAGGTGAGTAAACCCGCGAGGGTTTTACATTCAGGTTTTAATGAGTTTAACCATGTAGAAGTACTAACACGTTATGATGCCCAATGGAAAAATTTTGCTGATAAGGTAGCAAAAACAAATAAGTTACCCAACGCCAATCAAGTTTTTCAAGCAGAATTTTCACTGGCAATTAAACGCTGGATTGGTGGCGCATACGACAGTGATTATATTGAGAGTTGGCCACAATTTAAAAAACGTTGTATCACAGCTTTGCAAGACGTTATTAACCAAGAATTAATGAATGCCAAGCGGTCAAACGATATATGTATTTTTACCTCGGGCGGTACAATCTCTGTACTTGTTCAACATATATTAGGTTTATCAGATCAAAATACACTGGCAATAATTCAACAGTTACGTAATACCGGTGTGACCAAATTACTCTTTTCAAAAAAAAACTTAAGCATTGATTATTTTAATAATTATAGTCATTTAACTCAAGCGGGCACTGACTGGGTTACTTTTAGGTGAGATAAGCGTTGAGAGACAAGTAAAAATAAAGACAAAATTTATAACAAGGAATGAAGATATGAGTACCAATTTGTTTGATTTAACAGGAAAAATTGCTTTAGTTACCGGTGCAAGCAGAGGCATTGGCGAGCATGTCGCTAAACTGCTCGCAGAAAACGGCGCTCATGTTATTGTCTCGAGTCGTAAAATAGCAGGTTGCGAAGGCGTTGTTGAGCAAATTATTGCCGCGGGTGGCAGTGCACAAGCCATTGCTTGTCATATTGGTGAAATGGAGCAGATAGAAGCCATATTTGCTCAAATATCAGCAGAGCACGGTAAGCTAGATATATTAGTGAACAATGCCGCGACAAATCCATATTTTGGTCATGTATTAGATACTGATTTAGCGGCGTTTCAAAAAACGGTTGACGTGAATATTCGTGGTTACTTTTTCATGTCAACGATTGGCGCTAAATTGATGAAAGCAAATAACGGTGGGGCGATTGTTAACGTGGCTTCTATCAATGGTGTTATACCGGGTGATTATCAAGGTATATATTCTATTACTAAAGCTGCGGTTATTTCGATGACCAAAACGTTCGCGAAAGAATGCGCTCAATTTAACATTCGTGTTAATGCCATATTACCCGGTGGCACAGACACTAAGTTTGCCTCTACCTTAGTTAATAATCCAAAAATATTAGCACAAATGCTGCATCACGTACCGATGAAGCGAGTGGCTCAGCCTGAAGAAATGGCGGGTACTGTTTTGTACTTGGTTTCCAACGCTTCAAGTTACACCACAGGTACGGCGATTAATGTTGATGGCGGCTATTTGATTGGCTAAGTAATTAATAGCCCTTTAAATTGATATAACAAGTGTAAATTAGTGGTGACTTAGGCTGTCAGACTTATTGTCGCCACTTTAGTTAATTTACTCAGAGCAAATAAAAATGAAAGAGTTTAGGGAATAAGATGACTAGCATTGACGCAGAAACAAAGGTAGAAACAAAAACTGATAATAAGGGCGTAACTAACACCTTAACTAAAGCCGTAACTAACACCGTAATTAGTGCCGCTAAACTTTTTCAACCCATCTCTATCGGTGGTTTAACCTTAAAAAATCGTACTGTCATGGCACCGATGACCCGGACATTTTCGCCAAACTATATTCCAACCGACGAGGTAGCTCAATATTATCGTCGCAGAGCCGAAGGTAGCGTTGGCTTAATTATTACCGAAGGCACTTTTATCTCACATAAAGCCGCCAACGGTTATGAGCGTGTGCCGGCTATTTTTGGTGAAGAAGCTTTAGCGGGCTGGAAACATGTGGTTGATGAAGTTCATGCCGCCGGTGGAAAAATTGCCCCGCAGTTATGGCATGTAGGCTCAGTACGTAAAGAAGGCATAGGCCCAGATAAGGCCATACCGGCTTATAGCCCCTCAGGTTTGTATAAGCCGGGCACGCCCAACGGTATTGCCATGAGCCAAGCAGATATTGATGAAGTGGTTAGCGCATTTGCTCAAGCGGCTGCTGATGCTAAAGTTATTGGTTTTGACGCGATTGAAGTGCATGGCGCGCATGGTTATTTAGTTGACCAATTTTTTTGGCAAGGCACCAATCAACGCAGCGATAAATATGGCGGTTCATTAGAAAATAGAGCACGTTTCGCTGTTGAAATAGTGCAAGCTATTCGCCTTGCTGTTGGTGAAGACTTTCCAATCATTTTTAGATTTTCTCAATGGAAGCAACAAGATTACAAGGCTAAGCTTTGTCAAACACCTGAAGAATTAACCACATTGCTATCGTTACTGAGCAATGCGGGTGTTGATATTTTTCACGCCAGTACACGCCGCTTTTGGCTACCTGAATTTGAAGGTTCAGCCCTTAATCTTGCTGGTTGGACAAAAAAAATCACTAATAAACCGGTTATTACTGTCGGTAGTGTGGGTTTAGATAGTGATTTTACGGGTGAAGGCAGTGTCGATCTTGGGGCAACATCAAACCCAACCAGTATCGATGGTTTGTTGGCACGTTTAAATAATGATGAATTTGATCTGGTCGCTATCGGCCGAGCATTGTTAGTTGATCCAGAGTGGGTCAATAAAATTAAAGACAATAAAGCCGATGAAATCGCACAATTTAATAAAGCCGCGCTGATGAAATTAAGTTAATCGCCATCGCAGAAGTGTTCGCGATAGTGTGAATTTAAGACTGCAGAGGGTTAATGGCGCTAAAACGACATAAATAACAGCCAGATATTAAAAAATAATGAGGATCACCCATGGATTTTGAATACAGCGACAAAGTGAAAGAATTAATGGCACGTGTCGGCACATTTATGGACAGCCATGTTTATCCTGTTGAAGCACAAATGCATGAGCAAGTAGCTCAGGATCAATGGTCAACCCCACCCTTAATGGAAGCACTTAAAGCCAAGGCGAAAGCGCAAGGCTTATGGAATTTATTTTTACCGGTAAGTTACGGTAAATATAGTGCCGGGCTAACTAACTTAGAATACGCGCCTCTTGCCGAAATTATGGGCAAAGTGATGTGGGCACCAGAAGTGTTTAATTGCGCGGCCCCTGATACTGGGAATATGGAAGTATTGGCTAAATATGGTAATGAAGCACAGAAAAAAAAATGGTTAGAGCCGCTACTTGAAGGAAAAATTCGTTCAGCATTTGCCATGACTGAGCCAGAGGTTGCCTCAAGTGATGCGACTAACATTGCATTACGCATAGAACGTGAAGGTGATGAATATGTTATCAATGGTCGCAAATTTTATATCAGTGGCGCCTGTCGCAAACAATGTGAAATTATGATCGTGATGGGCAAAACTGATCCTGACAATAGCAATCGCTATATTCAGCAGTCTCAAGTGCTAGTGCCGATGCAAACACCGGGCGTCACTATGGTACGTCCAATGCAAGTATTCGGTTATAACGACGCGCCCGAAGGGCATGCTGAAATCACCTTTGACAATGTCCGCGTACCGGTTGAAAACATTATTGTCGGTGAAGGTAAAGGTTTTGAAATTGCCCAAGGTCGTTTAGGCCCAGGCCGCATTCATCATTGCATGCGCTCTATTGGCGTAGCACAACGTGCGCTTGATTTAATGTGTCAGCGGGTTAACGAGCGTATTGTTTTTGGTCGCCCCATGATCAAACAGCAATCAGTGCGTGAAGACATCGCTATTTCTGCTTGCCAGATTGAACAAGCACGCTTAATGACCTTAAAAGCGGCGCAAAAAATGGACACTGACGGTAATAAAGCCGCTAAAGATATTATCGCTATGATTAAAATCGTCGCGCCAAGTATGGCACTTGATGTACTTGACCGTGCTATTCAATGCCATGGCGCCGTTGGTGTCAGCCAAGATACCTTTTTGGCTCATGCTTTTGCGGGCCAAAGAACCTTGCGTTTAGCGGATGGCCCAGATCAAGTACACATGATGCAACTTGGCCGCGATTTAGTTAAAAAGACAACCTCAGGTCAATTGCTGTAAACATTGAGCAGGTTAAACCAATGAAAGAGATAAACAGATGACAGCAAGCTTTGCTTTTGATGTAGAAAAATTAACTCAATACCTTGAGGCTCATGTCGTAGGTTTTATTGGCCCTATCACATTAAGCAAGTTTACCGGTGGGCAGTCAAATCCTACTTTTAAAGTCACGGCTGAATCGGGTCTGTATGTATTGCGCAGCCAACCACCGGGTAAATTGTTAAAATCTGCTCATGCCGTTGATCGAGAATTTGCAGTGCTTGATGCTCTTAAATGTAGTGACGTACCTGTTGCTCAAGTCTATCACCTTTGTCGCGACACCGGTATTATTGGCGCTATGTTTTACTTGATGGAGTTTTGTGATGGTAGCGTTTACTGGAGTCCGTCATTAGCTGAAATTTCAACCAATGCCTATCGTAGCCAACTATATGATGCAATGAATAAAACCTTAGTCGCTCTGCACAACGTTGATATTGACCTAGTGGGTTTAGGTGATTATGGCAAAGCAGGTAACTACTTTGAACGACAATTTGGTCGATGGTCTTCGCAATATCGTACGACAGAATTACAGAAAATTTCGGCGATGGACCAGCTGATACTTTGGCTTGAAAAACACCTGCCTGAAGACGATGGCCGAGTTTGCTTAGTACATGGTGACTTTCGCTTAGACAATATAATGTTTGTCAAAGACCAGCCTAAAGTTATGGCGGTGCTGGATTGGGAATTATCGACGTTAGGGCATCCTTTTTCTGATTTAGCTTATCAATGTATGCAGCTGCGTATGCCACAAGGAATGGGTACTATCGATGGCCTGCAAGGGGTTGATAGGGTGAGTTTAGGCATACCCACAGAAGCAGAATATGTTGCAAGTTACTGTCAACGTATGGGGATTGACCATATCGACAATTGGACCTTCTACCTAGCATTTAGCTTTTTTAGATTAGCAGCAATAGTGCAAGGCGTGGCAAAACGTGCTTCAGAGGGTAACGCATCAAATAAACAGGCCAATAAAGTGGGGGCCTTTGTTGAACCTCTAGCGCAAATGGCTTTAAATATTATTGAAAAAACGGACGAAAAACCAGCTGAACAAACAACAGCACACTTAGCAAATAAATCTTCAAAAAAATCAACAGATAAGTAATGTCAAAGGTAAGTGTTGAAGAAAAATATCGCTATGTAAATTGATAGATAACGACGCGTTAGAACAAAAAATTCATCAACAATATTTGTAATGTAAGGGAAATACTATGGATGCACTATTAGATTTTACTGGAAAAGTAGCAGTTATTACCGGCGCAGCGCAAGGCTTTGGACAGCTGTTAGCACAAGAGTTGGCTAAGCGTGGCGCCAAGTTAGTGATCAGTGATATTAACGAGTCTGGTGTGTTAAAAGTTGCTGAAGATATAGCATCAACCGGCGCTGAGGTTATTGCACTGGCCTGTGATGTTTCAAAAAATGATGACTGTAAAGCCATGGTCGACACCGCGATTAAACACTTTGGCCGTGTTGATATAGGGGTTAATAACGCCGGTGTTGCCCACGAATTTATGCCACTACATGAGATAGACGAAGCCATAATGGACAGTCAATTTGCCATTAATGTTAAAGGTGTTCAATTTGGTATGCGCCATCAAATACAACAAATGTTGCAACAAGGTGAAGGTAGCATCCTCAATGTGAGTTCTATGGCTGGCCTAAGTGGTGCCGCCAGAGGTAGTGCTTATGCGATGGCTAAACATGCGGTGATTGGTTTAACCAAATCGGGTGCGGTTGAATATGGTCGTGACAATATTCGTATCAATGCCATTTGTCCATTTTTTACCTTAACGCCTATGGTGACTAATTTTGCTGACCAAGAACAACAAAAGAAAATGGCTAGAGGCGCCCCAATGAATCGCTTAGGCAAACCTAAAGAAATTGTTGCCATGATGCTGATGATGTTATCTCCAGCCAATACCTACATGACAGGGCAATGTATCGCCATAGATGGCGGTGTTTCAGCGCAATAAGTTAATAACCATGTAGTAACTTGCAATAACTCGCTGTTATTGAGTTAAGTAAAAAGATGAGAAGATAATTTTATGTCTGCAACATTAATGAATGAACGTGATCTTGAATTTATGCTCTATGAGCTTTTTGATAGTGAATCACTGATAAAACGAGCACGCTACCAAGACCATGACCGTCAGACTTTTAATGAGGTCATTAATACGGCTAAAGCCATAGCTGAGAAACACTTCTTACCTATTCGACAAAAACTTGATACGCATCAACCTACTTTTGACGGTAAAAACGTCAGTCTTATTCCTGAGTTAAAACCTGCTATTGAAGCGTTAATAGCCTCGGGTATTTCTTCAGCTAGTGCAGATTTTGCCTCAAATGGCATGCAATTACCGCCCATTATTGCAAGCGTGGCTAACACCTATCTAACCGCCGCAGGTGGTGTTGGCTTAGGTTACAACATGTTGACCACAGCTAATGCAAATTTACTGCAAGCCCATGGTAGCCAAGCCCTGATTGAAAAGTGGGTTAAACCCATGCGCTCAGGACGATTCATGGGCACCATGGCGATGACCGAGCCAGGCAGCGGCTCAGGGCTTGGCGATTTAATCACCAAAGCGGTTAAGTCTACAGATGATACTTATCGCATTAGCGGTAATAAAATTTATATTTCTGGTGGTGATCATGACTTAAGTGAAAATATTGTCCATCTAGTACTTGCGCGAGTACAAGGCGCAGTGAAAGGTATTAAAGGTATTTCATTATTTGTCGTGCCTAAATTTTTAGTGAACCATGATGGCACTCTGGGGGAAGACAATGAGGTAGCGCTGGCGGGCTTATTTCACAAAATGGGCGGTCGCGCTCATACCTCGACAGCCTTAAGTTTTGGTGAAAAAAATGGCTCAGTTGGTTACTTAGTAGGTGAAGAGAATCAAGGGCTTAAATACATGTTTCATATGATGAATGAGGCACGTATTATGGTGGGTACTAGCGCTGCAACGCTAGCGATTGCCGGTTATCAATATTCACTTGATTATGCAAAAAACCGTCCACAAGGGCGCTTGCCATCATGCAAAGATCCACTTTCTCCCATGGTTAATATTATTGAACACGCTGATGTTCGCCGTATGTTACTCGCGCAAAAGGCCTATGCTGAAGGCGCACTTGCACTGGTGCTTTATGGCTCACAACTGAGTGACGACGAAAAAACGGCCCCCACAATTGATGCACAACAAGATGCACAAGTGTTATTAGACTTTTTAACGCCAATTATAAAAACCTGGCCGTCAGAATATGGTACTAAAGCTAACGACTTAGCTATTCAAGTATTGGGTGGACATGGTTATATTAATGAGCATCCTGTTGAGTTGTTTTATCGTGACAATCGCTTAAATGCTATTCATGAAGGCACCACAGGTATTCAGTCGTTAGATTTATTAACCCGTAAAGTACCGATGAATAAAATGGCCGGCTACACAGCAACCCTAGCCGAAATTTATAAAACCATTGAACAAGCAAAACCCTATAAAAATTTAGCTGAATTTTCTAGCCAACTTAGTGCCGCTGTTGAGACCTTAAAACAAACCACTCAAGTGGTATTAGGTGCAATGTCGACCCACAATATCGATTTGGCTTTAGCTAACTCAGTAAAATATCTTGAATTTTTTGGTCACGTTATTGTCGCGTGGTTATGGTTAAAACAAGGCATAGTAGCTAGTAAAGCACTGAGCAAAAAACTACATCAAACCGATGAGCATTTTTATCACGGAAAGCTGCAAGCATTACAATATTTTTATCATTTTGAGTTACCAAAAATAGCGCTATGGTCGAGTATTTTAGTTAATGCAGACAGTACAACCTATGACATGGAAATAGACTGGTTTTAAAGCTTAACGAGCATTAAATAACCATGCGCTAAAGAGATATTTACTATGCCAACCATAATAACAAAAGATCAATTAGCCAACTACATTGGCTTTGAAGCTGAGCCAACCCCTTGGCACCAAATAACGCAGGCGCAAATTAATCAATTTGCTGATTGCACCCTAGATCATCAATTTATCCATATTGATGAAAAAAAGGCAAAAGCCACGCCATTTGGTTCAACCATAGCCCATGGATTTTTATCTTTATCAATGCTCTCTCATTTTGCGGAAGACTTTAGTGTCATCATTGAGGGTTGCTATATGGGTTTAAACGCGGGTTTTGATAACGTCAGGTTCTTGCAACCGGTTAAGGTAAATAGTCGCGTTAGAGCACAGGCTAAAACGCTAGCGATTGAAGAGAAAAAACCAGGGCAATATCGTTTATCTACCAAAGTGACAGTTGAAATTGAAGGTTGCGACACGCCGGCATTAGTGGCGGAATGGCTTTCAGTGCAAATGGTGAAATAACGCTATCTATCGTCTAAATGTGGATTGTCTAAATATGGGCAATTAATAAACAATAAATTAAAGCCTGTTAAGGAAATATTATGCCAATAAGTTTTGAAGGTAAGGTCGCCATTGTTACGGGCGCGGGTAATGGTTTAGGCCGTTCACACGCTTTAGCACTTGCAGCACGTGGTGCAAAAGTGCTGGTGAATGACTTAGGTGGTGCGCGCGATGGTAGCGGTGCATCGTCACAAGCCTCTGAAGACGTGGTGGGTTTAATTACAGAAAATGGCGGTGAAGCTATTAGTCACAGTGCTAACGTTGCCAATTTTGATGAAGTACAAGACATGGTGAATCAAGCCATGAAAAAATGGGGTCGTATTGATATCTTGATTAATAATGCCGGTATTTTACGTGATAAATCTTTTGCTAAAATGAGCTTAGATGACTTTAAACTAGTGATGGATGTTCATGTTATGGGCTCAGTTAACTGCACTAAAGCGGTTTGGGACATCATGCGCGAACAAAACTATGGCCGTATTGTGATGACCACCTCTTCAAGTGGTCTGTATGGTAATTTCGGTCAAGCAAATTATGGCGCGGCAAAAATGGCGGTGTTAGGTTTAATGAATACCTTAGTACTTGAAGGCGCAAAAAATAATATTCGCGTCAATGCCCTAGCGCCAACAGCAGGGACACGTATGACGGAAGATTTAATGCCGGCAGAAATTGTCCAAGCTTTTGCACCTGAAGCGGTAACGGCTGGCCTTTTAACACTGTGTGATGACGACGCCCCTAATCGCTTTATTTTATGTGCTGGCGCAGGCGGCTATTCAAGTGCCAGTATTATCGAAACCGAGGGTTGTTTTCTTGAGGGGCAAAACCAAAATCCTGAAACTGTGCGTGAACAATGGCCCGAGTTAACTAATCAAACTGGCCAAGTGGCATTAGCATCAGGTGCCAAACAAGGTGAAAAGTTTGTTTTAAAAGCCATGGCTTTTATGAAATCACAACAAAATAGTCACGCGTAACTATTTAAATATAAAATTTGCGAATAAGTTGGATTAAATTGTGCCGGTTACAGCAACAAAATTAGTGATGGACAAAGCAACAGATGCTATTAGTAAAGTATAAGTTTTATATTGTGCTCAAAAGTTGGGTATTCTAGAAGATCTTCGGAATGTAAATGGTGGTGCTATTGCAATTGGTCATCCATAAGGCATAAGCGGCACACGTATGGTTATGTATGGGTTAATTGAAGGTAAACGACGCTGTGTGAAATATGTGGTGATCAGCATGTGAATTGGTGGGCAAGGTGCAGCAGGTTTATTTGAAGTACTTTAAACATTAAGGCAATGTAGCAGGGTAGCAAAAATAATAATAACATCACTTTTTAAATATCAGATAGTAAGTGCCGATGATTAAAGGTCACTTAATAAGGTGGCTTAACAAGGTCACTTAAAAAATGAATAATTGGGGAGAGAATAAAATGGAAAGAATTTGGCTTGAAAAAAGTTACCCAAAGGGTCTAGCATTTGAAATAGATCCAGACAAATATCACTCTTTGGCAGATTTGTTTTTAAAATACACCAAACTTTATAAAAACAATACCGCCTTTATTAATATGGGTGCCAGTATTTCTTATCAAGAACTTGCACAACAAGCCACTGACTTTGCAGCTTATTTGCAACAAGATTTAGGATTAGTTAAAGGTGATAAATTTGCCATTATGATCCCAAATACCCTGCAATATCCTATCGCATTATTTGGTGCATTGATTGCTGGACTCACTGTGGTTAATGTCAATCCGCTTTATACCCCGCGTGAATTACAACACCAATTAAAAGACTCGGGCGCAAAAAGTATTCTTATTCTTGAAAACTTTGCTCATGTACTTGCCGCCGTTATTGATAAAACTGACGTAGAGCAGGTTATTATTACCGGTGTTGGTGACCGGTTAAGTAAAATTAAAGGCGCTATAATTAATGGCGTATTAAAGTATGTTAAGAAGCAAGTACCCCCGTACCATTTGCCTCAAGCAGTAAAATTTAATCAGGTAATGGCAAAAGGCGCGGCGCTTAATTTTACGCCAGTTGAGGTGGTGGGTACTGATTTAGCTTTCTTACAATATACTGGCGGCACAACCGGACCTTCAAAAGGTGCAATGTTAACCCACCGTAATATGGTTGCTAATCTTGAGCAATCTAATGCTGCGACTAAAAATGTTTACGAGGTTGGCAAAGAAATTATGGTCACCGCGTTACCGCTTTATCATGTTTATGCCTTAACCTCTAACTGTCTGTGTTTTATACCCTTCGGGGGCACTAATTTATTAATTACTAATCCTAGAGATATGGCCGGTTTTGTTAAAGAATTAGCTAAATACCCTTTTACCATCATAACCGGTGTAAATACTTTATTTAATGGTTTATTACATACTCCAGGTTTTGACAAACTTGACTTTAGTCCACTAAAACTTGGTTTTGGTGGTGGTATGTCTGTGCAACGTCCCGTCGCAGAACTTTGGGAAAAGGTCACTGGCACACGTTTATTAGAAGGTTACGGCTTAACTGAGTGCGCACCCTTAGTGACGATGAGTCCCTATAACCAAGAAAACTACAATGGCTCTATCGGCATTCCAGTTTCTTCAACAGATATTCGTTTAGTCGATGATGATGGTATTGATGTTGCGCTAGGACAGCCTGGTGAAATGTGGGTAAAAGGCCCACAAGTGATGAAAGGTTATTTTAATCGTCAAGCTGCCACTGATGAAGTATTAAAAGACGGTTGGTTAGCAACCGGTGATATCGCCACCATGGACGAGAATGGCTTTTTTAAGATTGTCGATCGTAAAAAAGACATGATTATTGTCTCTGGTTTTAACGTTTTTCCCAATGAAATAGAAGAAGTACTTGTGATGCACCAAGGGGTACTTGAAGCGGCAGCCATTGGAGTTAAAAACGATGCTAGCGGTGAAGCAGTAAAAGTGTTTATTGTTAAAAAAAATCCTAACTTAACCGAACAAGACATTTTTGATCACTGTCATGAAATGCTAACCAATTATAAACGTCCTAAGTTTGTAGAATTTATGGATGAATTACCCAAAAGCAACGTTGGCAAAGTGCTGCGAAAAGAATTACGCACCTAAACTGTTAAATCGACACTATTTTCCGCTATCGGCTTAATAAAAATTAACCACTGCTTTATCTGGTTGTCAGGCTTTATTAATCAGGCTCTGTATACTCAGTAAAGAAGATAACTGAGAGAAATTTAATGACTACTTATACCGCAATTAATTTAATCGCTCGTCCAGGTGCTGGACCCATTGGCCCAGAACTATTTGAAATTGTGAAAGTAGCAATGCCAACCGTTGGAGAAGGTCAGTTTTTAGTAAAACAAAACCATATGTCGCTTGACCCAGCCATGTTTGGTTGGATGAGTGCTGACACCGAAAGTTATATTCCGCCGGTGGCATTAGGTGACGTGATGCGCAGTTCAGGCATTGGCGAAGTAGTAGCAAGTCAACATGCTGACTTTAAAGTTGGCGACCGCGTTATGGGCATGATGGGCTGGAAAGAATATCACTTAAGTGACGGTGCAGGCTTGAACAAAGTTGCTGCGCCGCTGCCAGATGAAGCGATTTTATCGGTATTTGCTTTACCGGGCTTAACCGCCACACAAGGTTTGTACAGTATAGGTAAGCCAAAAAGTGGTGAAACACTGGTTGTTTCTGGTGCAGCAGGCTCGGTTGGCTCAATTGTTGGGCAGTTAGCGAAAGCTGATGGCCTTAGAGTTATTGGCGTGGTTGGTAGTGATGAAAAAGCCGATTGGATTATTAACGAATTAGGCTTTGACGGTGCTATTAATTATAAAACAGATAATTTAGCTGAAAAATTAGCCGAGCTTACCCCAAATGGTATTGACGTTTACTTTGAAAATACTGGCGGCCCAATACAGCACCATGTCTTTGAAAGAATGAATGCGCATGGTCGTATTGTCGTTTGTGGCTTAATTGCCGATTATCCAAAACAAAACCCTGACTTAGCGCCAAATTGGATCCCGATCATCAAAAAACGTTTAACGATACAAGGTTTTACCATGCCAGATCATTTTGGTGAAATTCCAGCCTTATTAGCCAAGCTTACACCTTACGTGATGCAAGGAAAAATCAAACATCGTGCGCACGTTTTAGAAGGGCTTGATTCCGCAATTACAGGCTTGAACTTATTCTTCACGGGTAAAAATAAAGGCAAGTTAATCGTAAAAATTTAACCAGTTAGCGAATTATTTTTGCTTGTAAATATTTGCTATAGTCATAAAATCACCCTGGCACTTTAGCGTTCAGCGCCAGGTTTTCGTAATCTTGTACCTGAAAAGGGTGATTGGCTGGTACTTTTAAGCTGAAAAGTATCGTTAGCATTGGCTTCATTAAAAGATGATTCAAAGAGAGTCTTAACTTAAATATAAGGAAACTAAAATGAGTATATCGGTGTTTAAGCAGTACTAAGCGATTTGCTCATTATTAATTTAGGTAATATTTGTGAAGCCATGTGTGGTTTGGAAATTAAGTATCAAAATTAAGGCCGTTTAAAAACGCTTTGGCCTTGTATTTAGTTAATCTCAATGCCCATAACCTTGGTAATGTGCTTTTTTTAAAACTCAATGGATGCCAATAACGGGTTATCGCTCATTTATTGAAGCTTAAAATGCAGTTGTTAACTATATCATTGGATATTACAGCAAAGTTAGTCCTCACAGTTATAGCGAAGGATTAACAACGAATGAGTCAGATAAAAGATATTTGCTAGAATACAAATCCGTGGCCAGTTTTACTTGACTACTACAATCCCATGCAGCGGTATTAATCAAGTTCACTCCATATAAAAACACATTTACCCCAGTGTATTCTCTAAAAGTGTGTTTTGATAATACTTTTAATATAAGTCCTGCTTAACGATACAAGAGGTTGGTACTGATTTAACTAACAAAATTAACATATCGATAACCGGTAATTATGAAATTATGTCGCTTCCTAACTGGTTTCGGTAGATGTTCTTAAAATTTCAAAAGTAAATTTCGAGCTTCTCAACAAGTTTTTTGTAGCGAACTACTTTTAAATACCGGAAGGAAAAAAAGTGGAGCATCAGTACTGGGCATTATGAAATATAGGCCCTTTATTTAGCTAACACTGATACGTTGAGGATATGTGACGAGGCTTTAGGCGATTATTTTTGTATTAATTATCAACCGTGAGCATATTTACTACGTACACCAAAAATAGGTGGTTAACCTTGATGTTTTTTCTACCCATGTTCTCCCTTATTAACCTCTTTTTGAAGCGAAGCTTTACGCAAATCTGATAATTTCTGACTGCCGGTTAAGAACATCGCCCAGCGTAACTGCTCTTTAAAAATAGAGATTCTTTCAATAACCGCTTCTGTGGAGATTAAGGCTGGTGCCAAAAAAGGTTGGGCTAAAGCGGTCATTTTAGCGCCTAATCGAATACAAATTGCTATATCTAGACCATTGCGAATACCACCTGATCCAATGAAATTCAAGGTCGGACATGCTGTATGCACTGTAGGCAGTATTTCAATCGTGTCCATACCCCAGTCAAGAAAAGGGCTAGCAATTTCTTGTTCCCGTTCAGATCCGTTTCGTGCTAATTCAATGCTTGCCCAGTTGGTACCTCCACGTCCAGCAATTTCAATCCAGTTAATGCCTGCATCCATTAATGTTTTAACGCTATTGGGGCCAATACCTGCACCAACTTCTTTAACGATAACAGGTACGTTAAGCTTTTCAGCACAGTGTTGAATCGCCTCTAATACATGCTTCCAGTTTCGGTCGCCATTTGGCTGTATTAACTCCTGTAGCGGATTAAGGTGAATAACCAACGCGTTAGCTTCTACAGATTCTACCGCACGCTGAGCGAGATCAACGCCATGTTGCTGAAGTTGAGTGGCACCTAAGTTACCCAGTACAATAGCTGAAGGCGCCCATCGCCTGACGTTTTGTGGTAATCCACGTTCTAAAGCCGCTCTTTGAGAGCCTAATGACATGGGAATATTACATGCTTGAGCAGCTTCAGCAAGATGTTGGTTAATAATCTCACCATTATCACAACCACCTGTCATTGCGCCTATCATAAATGGCGCTGCGATAGGCATATCCAAAAAATAACTATCAAATTCGACATCTTGAAGAGACATTTGAGGAAGTGGGTTAGGCTCAAATCGAATACGGTCAAAACCAGCCCCGCAACGAGCCTGATGTTTAGGCTGCAATGCAAGCTCAATATGATCCGCTTTGCGGGTACGAATATCAGTCATTTTAGCTTCCCTCGTAGGTAGAGTTTTCTATCCGCGTAATCGACCAGTAACATATGGGGTAAGGTGAGTGCCGCTAAGCCAATAAAGGTAATATTTATTAATGCGATAGAAGAAGGTTCTTGATAAAAATAAAAAATAAATCCTACTGAAATCCAAGAGATAACAGTATATATCGATGCTTCAGTTATACTGCGATGTCGCTCAGTTCCCTCTAAACTATGCCACAGACGCAATATATGTCCTCTGCTGTGCCAAAGACAAAAGTACAAAGAGAAGCTAATTAATGGTGGAAGCATAAAAACCAACCCAATAAAAACCAGTAGGCTAATTAAAGGTTTACGATATTGAGCTTGCCGATAAGCAAAGAAAAAATAGCCGACTAAACAAAGTAACCAAGGGAAGAATAAGTTAGTGATGACGTTCATCAATAAACTCGCATTATCCGCACCCACCAAAATTGTAAAAATAGGCTCAACCAATGTTGGCTGAAGGCTGGGAATAACGATGCAAATCAAACCGCCATGAGCTGCCCAAGGTAATACATCAGTACCTACATCAATAATATCACTCGCACCAAAGTGCAGTGCTGATATCAGTAAAAATACACTGAGACTCGCTAATGGAAATAACCACCAAAGCACAGTAACTAAAGCGGCTAAAACAATATAAGTAAAGTGAAAGACAAACCATGAAATAATACTAGTTGGCCAACCAATACGACGGGCAACGGCGCCATCTAGCCCACCATGAGGTACGCCAAATAATAAAACAGCGAAAATCGCAAGGATATCCCAGTTTGTCATTGAAGGAATATCTGTTTTATAAAGGGTATTTTTGGCATTGCTAATATCACTTTAGCCCAGTCAATAAATGAAGCAGAGCCAAGCATAAAACGCGCGAAACCGTCAGCATCCAAAGCTTTTGCTGTGCGTACCATAATAGTAACGCCAAGTTCAGGTTGTGCCATCAAAACACCATTGAATATTTTATCCATATAGTTTAAAAAGGGGCCAATAGGCACTGGAACTGAAAAATCACCACGACTGATACCCTCAGAAAGCTCACTAATTTGTGCCTGTATATTTGCAAAAGCATAACCTGATGAAAGCCTTACAGCACCACTTGCAGCACCAATGGCGCCAGATTTTATAGCTAATGGATTTAATGACTGCATAGGGATAACCCCAGTTTCTTCACCTAATTTTTCTTCAATTTCAATGTCTTGCTTCTCAAGCCACTGGTGAATAGCCTGCCGATACCACTCTTTATCTTCCAGGTGTTTAGATATCATCGTTGATTCAATTAATAAACGTCGGTCTGAAAAAGGCAATACATAAATAAAATGGAGTCCACGAGATTGGTCTACGCGAAAATCCATTAAGGTTGCAATTTTAGGATTGGTAATGGGCGTTTTTGTACGGATATCCCAGCCTAAAAAATGTTGCTTTAAACTGTCTTTGGACACTTTTGGAGGTCTACTATCATAAATTCTTTTAGCTTTGTATTGTTGTCCTGCAGCATTAAATGAACCGCCTATTCCCTCGGTACAAATATTTTCAGCTGCAGCACGAATTAAATCAACCCCTTCAACTAACTCACTCTCGCATTGTGCCATATACTTAGCCGCACTTAGGCTGATGTAGTGAAATTTTTCACTACTGTGGAGCACTTCAGTATGATGGTCAACAACTCGCCATTGCTGCCAACTGCCTTTAATAGCTGCCTTGAACTGCTTTTTTTGTGCGCTGTTAGCCCACAAAGCCCAACTACAATCACGCTCAGTGGGTGTTTTTGGCTCTACAACAACCGCAGAGAACTTACTTAACTTAGCAGCAAGTGTTATACCGGCACTCCCTCCACCGATAATAGCGATATCAAGTTCGGTTGATTTACTCGAAGTATTATGGAGAAATGACACCAGATAACCCCTTTAAATGTCGATGCAATGGCTCATGATGAGCTGGAACTTTTATGGGTCTAAGATCCATAATACTGCGTAAACTTAATAATGCTTTTTTGGGCGTGGCAACATAAACTCGCCCATGCCACCAACAAAAGTGACGATTTCTCAGTAATACACCAATTTGTCGATAAACACGCAAGGCAACAGTAATAGAAAAACGCGATCGAAATGGTAAGAGTTGAATACCCAGTAGAGCACTTTCATAGTATTCCTCTGCAAGATCGAGCATACGCTTAATCGCCAGAGCGACAGGCTTGTAACTTGTGGTATCTATCTCAGCAATATCCGAGGCAGATAAATTTACCCAACTTGCAGGTAAATAACGGCGTCCCATGTGTGCATCTTCCAAAACATCTCGGGCAATATTGGTTAACTGCATAGCAATGCCGAGGTCTATAGCAAAGCTTTCTGCACGATCTTCTTTACACTTTAGCACTCGGCACATCATGATTCCAACTGTGCCAGCGACCGCATAACAATAACGTAATAATTCCGTTTCATTTTCAAAAGCAGCAGGAGTTTGGTCACTTAACATACCATCAAGTAATTCTTCTGCTGCAGCAAGAGGAATGTTGTTATCAGTGGCGAGTTTGAGAAAAGCAATTATTTCAGCATCCACAGGTTGGTTATCACCCTTTAGACACGCACGAATATTTTCGAGTAATGCCTGACGGTCTGGGATGTCTCCATCGGCTAGATCATCAACATAGCGACAAAACTTGTAAAGTTGCGCTGCACTGCTCGCTAATTTTGGACCAAGAAATAGACTGGCCCAATAAAATGATTTTCCATGACGAGCCAGTAATTTTTTTGGTGATAAATTATCTAGCTGCAAATTATCCATCATCTATCCCCCCGATCCTACTTCAACACCCGTTAATAACTCTTCGACCACTTTAGCTGAGCTTACAACACCCGGAAGACCAGCACCGGGGTGAGTGCCGGCGCCAACAAAGTAAAGGTTAGAAATAGCGCTATCACGATTATGAAAACGAAACCAAGCTGATTGAGTAAGTCTTGGTTCAATAGAGAAACCAGCACCATGCATAGAGCGATAGTCTTTTGCAAAATCCTCTGGTGTCATCCAGAATACTTCTTCTATTACAGAGGAGAGATCTGGTAATATTGTTTCTTCTAGGGCAGTAACAATACGATCACGCAATACTTCTGCTTGAGTGCTCCAATCAACATTACCTTGTAAATTCGGTACTGGACACAAAACGTAAAAAGATTCACACCCCTCTGGCGCAAAGCTCTTATCTGTTGCCGTAGGTCGGTGCACATATAAACTAAAATCTTCACTCATCTTTTTATCATCAAAAATTTCGGAAAGTAATTCTTTAAAACGGGGACCCATCCAAATACTGTGGTGAGCCACATCGGGATATAGTTTTTTAGTACCAAAATATAAAACGTAGAGTCCCATACTATATTGCTTCTTAATTTTTGGCAGGCTAAGTTTACTTTTAGGGAGAAGATGTCGATAACAAGTTTCGGGATCTCCACCAAAAACCACTAAATCACAATTAATTGTTTGGTTATTACTCAGTCGAACTCCAGTAGCCGTATTTTGGGTAACCATAATTTCATCCACATCAGCACCAAATACAAGTTTGATACCCTGGCGTTCCATGAGTGCACCTAATTCATCAACCAATTTCCCAGTGCCACCCATACAAAAGAATACTCCCCAGCGGCGTTCTAAGTAGTGGATCAAGGTATAAATAGCGGTAGTCTTAAAAGGATTTCCACCGACTAATAAAGGATGAATTGAAAATGCTTGACGAATCAAAGGATGTTTCAAATGGCTATTTACCATTTGAGAAACAGTTTTATAACATTTTAATATTAATAAAGCAGGGATCTGTTTAACCATATCCCAAACACGTGTAAAAGGCCTATGCACAAGTTGTTTAAAAGCTACGTCGTAAACTTTTTTAGATTTTTCTAAAAGCTTTAGATAGCCGTCAGCATCTTCGGCACTAAAACGTCTTATCTCTGTAAGGGTATCCTCAATACTCGCACAATAGTCAAATTGTCTACCGTCGGCAAAATGAAATCGATAGAAAGGATCTAAAGGGACGAATTCTAAATGGTCTTCTATTTTTTCGTCAAAAAGTTCAAACAACTCATCAAATAAAAAAGGTGCCGTTATGACTGTTGGACCCGCATCATGGCGATATCCACCACGCTCAAATACTTGAGCCCTACCACCTAGACTATTGAGACGTTCAAGCAAGGTTACTTGATATCCTAACGCTCTTAGTCTCAGGGCCATAGCTATGCCAGCAAAGCCTGCACCAATCACGACTGCTGTTTTGTCTGTTACCATTATTTTTGCATTCAACCAGACCACCCCTGATGTTTAATCACTGTTTTTTGTTTTACTGAGGCAACCAATCCATAAACTACTGGTTGAAGTGGTGTGGGTAACTGATTAACAAGCTGCTCTGCTTTTACTAACCAATAATCGACAGATTCGTTAGCGTGAAGTATGACGTCACTTGAAGCGATACGCCGCTGCCAATGAGTTAATAACAAATTATCATTAGACAGATACCAGGTATTAAAATCGTCTCGTCCCAGACCTTCTTGGGCAAATAAACTAATAACTAAGTTCGGTTTTCGTCCGTCTAAATCACATGATCTGTGGCTAGAAGGTACAATATCATCAATGTCGTTACGGCCTTGATAAGCGAGACCACAAAAGCCAATTAACGTTTCCAAAGACCTTAAACTGTCTGAATTACTACTTAAACCTGCAGCCAAGGCAGCACCTTTAATAGGCGCAATTAGCAGTGGCGCAGTTTTACCTTTGGCAATTCGTTGCCACTCGGCTAATTCAGCACATTGGCGTTGAGTAATATCTGATATTTGACCACTGCAGGTTTCTTGCATGGATTGTGCGAGAAGTCCAACGAGTAGACCACCGTAAGAACTATTTCGTGAGGCTAATTCAAAAGCTTTAGCAACCATCCAATCGCCTAAACACAAAGCCATGTCAGAACCAAAATGCTTATTAATACTTTCTTGTCCTCGACGGTGAGTACTAGAGTCGCTAATATCATCGTGGATTAATGATGCGTTGTGTAAAAGTTCACATGCTGCTGCCCAATGCAAATTATCATGCTCATTTAAGCCTAAAGCCACACCACTTGATAAAGCAAGTTGAGCTCGAAAATATTTCCCTGGGTTTTTAAAATGATAGTTAGCAGCCTTAGTTAGGCTACTGTTTGAATTCGGCATTTCACAACTATAAAGTGTGTCTAATGCTTGTAACGTAAGAACATTATTTTTTATTGTTGGGAACATTATAAGTACCCTTAAAACACGTAACCTATAAATGGTTACTTTGTTATTTTTATTTTGTTAAAAAGGAGGAGTCAGAAACCTGACTCTCCCGGTCTTAAGTTTTTAAAACTTATTTTACTTTGCTTCTTGTTTTGAATCTGTATCAGCAACTGCTGCTGCCCAGATAACAACACCAAAGGCTATCTTGTTCCAGAAATCGGCAACATTATAGATAATGTTCATTGTGCCAGCATCTGCACCATTGGTGAAATAACCGACAAAATAACCTAATGGATAAATAGCCCACCCGACAGTGACTAAGAGTGTCATTGTTTTATAGGCTTTTTGTACATGAAGATTTGCTAAACCACCATTAATGCGGCTTGCTTCACCCTTAAAGATTTCCCAAATAATGAAACCCCAAGCAGCCATTGATGGCCAGAATGCTATTTGCGCGCTCATTATGCCTGTTTCGCCAGCATAGCCAAAACCTAACATCACAATAGACCCAAGCAGTAGTCGCCAAAATACGCCAGCAGGCACTTTTGTTACTGCAGATAAAATCAGGTAAAATTCTACCATAAGCAATGGCACAGTTAGCAGCCAATCAATGTATCGAAACGCTGTTGGGGATTCACCGGTAGCAATCCAAACATCGCGCATGTAAAAGTAGTGTACTGCCGCTATTAGCGTTACAAGCCCTGACACTGTCAAAGATGTTTTCCATTTACCTGCAACACGATCGCGCTCAACAAAGAAAAATGCTGTGGCGGCGACAAGTGCCATAGATATCAGCCAAAAGGACATACCGACATAATCATCGGCTATCAAGTTATTCGTCATTTTAAACCCCTTCAAATAAAGCGTTATTATTATTTTTAGTGCCAATATATCTGATAGAAAGTTGACATACGGCACTTCTATTTCAGCTGTTTCAATGTTTATCTTTTCAGGTAAATACTGAATATCTGATATCTAACTTCAAAACTCTTAAATATAATAAGTTATTTTATTTAAAGGCTTTGTAATGTTTAGACTATATATTATACGAATAAAGTATAGAAAAAGCTCAGTTAACACTGTGCTAATGGTTGATTTGGTTATTTGATATAAGGGCGCCACACCAAAAAATTATTATAAGTAATTAATAAATAAAATAAAAAATTAAAGTTACTTTGAAATTAAATTTTAAAATAAAGTAATTAATTTGTGAAAATAGTTAATATTATCTGAAGTAAAATGTAACACTATCGATACAACGACAACTTTTATTCTAATTATGAATACTAAGCATCATAATTTATTTTTTAATCTGTGATGGGGTCTTTGGTCGAGTTAATATCAAAAAAATTATCTATATTTCGTATAAATTATTTTGCTGTAGAAAAATAGCGGTAATTTTACTTTCTAACTCATAACTTTCCAAGGCTGCTCTATCGGTTTCAGATTGGGACTATAAGGTGGTAATAATCAGCACCATGCAATACTAAATTAATTTTTTCTTATCCGCATAATAGGCTTTAGTTTGCTTGGAAAAATGTATAATTGAATCGCTATTTACTGTTTCATATTGAGCTGTGGTTTTATCTTATAGGTGATGCCAATAACAAAAGGCAAAATCCAAAAACCGAATTTGAGTCCCGAATTCAGATTAGAAGTAGCGTAATTAGTTGTAGATAATGGATATACCCATGAAAGTGCAGCCAAGGCTATAGGCGTTGGCTATTCAACTATTAGCGAGTGGGTTAAGTAGCTTAAATAATAACGTAGAGGGAATTAACCCAAGGCGGCTCCGATGACGGCCGATAAAATTTCAATGCGCGGGCTTGAGGGTGGGGCTTAAATTATTGAACTATAAGGGTATATTTTGATATTACTACCACTACCACTTTGTTAATGTCAGACTTCTTGGGGAACTCTTATTACTTGAGAAAATCAATCAGAGAAATACAATAAAATACCCCATGATTATGTTGTGTGACGTTTTTAATGTTTAGCACAGTAGCTATATGAACAACTAATTTTAAACGCTAAATTATATTCAAACCAGTGCTGAATTATTCAGTGTGAGTCTACATTCATACCTGTGAAGTTCAACCTGGAATTAATATACAATAATTAATTTTTACACAACATGTGTTAATCTCTAAGTATATTTAACTTTTACAAAATTTAAATATTTTGTTGGTACTGGTTAGTGAATAATTAAATACGATACTTTATTCAACAACAACTGTATTAGCAAATAGTTGAACCATAACCAATAATATAAACATTAAAAAAAGAGATTGTTAATGTCATTTGTCGGCACAGAAAAATATATAACAAATAACGAACTACTACTTGCTGTCAATGCAGCAATAACGTTGGAGAAACCCTTATTAATTAAAGGGGAGCCTGGTACTGGCAAAACTATGTTAGCAGAAGAAATTGCCGCTAGCTTAGGAATGGAGTTCATACAGTGGAATATCAAATCAACAACAAAGGCCCAACAAGGGTTGTACGATTATGATGCTGTGTCACGATTAAGAGACTCACAATTAGGCGATGATAAAGTTAATAATATTGCAAACTATATTGTGAAGGGTAAGCTTTGGAATGCTTTTGATAGCGATAAGCGCTGCGTATTGTTGATTGATGAAATAGATAAAGCTGATATTGAATTTCCAAATGATTTGCTTCAAGAATTAGACCGCATGGAGTTTTATGTATATGAAACAAATCAATTAATAAAAGCTAAACATCGTCCAATTATTATCATTACTAGTAACAATGAGAAGGAGCTTCCTGACGCTTTTCTAAGAAGATGCTTTTTTCATTACATTAAATTTCCAACCAAAGTAGAGATGGAACAAATTATTGCCGTCCATCATCCGCATGTAAAACAAGATCTGTTAGCGCATACTTTAGAGGTGTTTTTTGATCTCAGGGAGGTGCAAGGTCTTAAGAAAAAACCGTCAACGTCTGAGTTAATTGACTGGTTAAAATTGCTAGTTGCCGACGATGTTGCTCAAGATGTACTGATCAATAAAAAGTCAGACATCATTCCTTTATTTGGCGCCTTACTTAAAAATGAGCAAGATGTGTCATTACTCGAAAAAATCGCTTTTATTAGTCGCAGAAACAGGCAATAAACGTGTTTATAGATTTATTTTTAACTCTTAGAAAGCACAAAGTACCGGTGAGTTTGCGAGAGCTCTTAGATCTTATTGCGTTACTCAAAAAAGGCGTTGTTTTTGCTAATGTTGAAGCCTTTTATCATTTAGCTAAAATCGTGATGGTTAAAGACGAAATCCATTATGACAAGTTTGATGGTGCATTCGCTGAATATTTTGACGGTGTGCAAAAAATCGATATTTTCGATAAGGTTGTACCAGATGAATGGCTAAGAAAAAATTTTGAAAGCCAACTCAGCCAAGAAGAGAAAGACAAGTTAAAGGCTTTGGGTGGTCTTGACGAATTAATGAAAACCTTAAAAGAGCGCCTTGCAGAGCAAGAGAAACGGCACGAAGGTGGTAACAAATGGGTTGGTACAGGCGGTAAGTCACCGTTTGGCGCCTATGGTTATCACCCAGAAGGTATTCGTGTGGGACAAGACGGCAATCGTAACAAACGAGCGGTAAAAGTGTGGGATAAACGCGAATTTAGAAACTTTGACCAAGATAGAGAACTCGGTACGCGCAATATTAAGCTTGCGCTTAAAAAACTGAGAAAATTTGCTCGCACTGGCGCCAGTGAAAAACTTGATATTAATACCACTATACGTTCGACTGCAAAAAATGGTGGCTTACTCGATGTGCATATGGAGCCTGAGCGTCATAATTCAGTAAAAGTATTAATGTTTTTTGATATTGGCGGCTCTATGGATGAATACATTCATACCTGTGAAGAGCTATTCTCAGCAGCGCATACTGAGTTTAAACACCTTGAATTTTTCTATTTTCATAATTGTGTTTACGAAAGTTTATGGAAAGACAACAGGCGTCGTCGTAATAACACCGTTGATGTAGAAGAAATAATAAGAACTTTTGGCAGTGATTATAAGGTGCTTTTTGTCGGTGACGCTACTATGGGGCCTTATGAAATAATCGCACCGGGTGGCAGTGTTGAACATTGGAATCAAAAAGCCGGCATTGATTATATGCAACGAATTTTGGGGCATTTTAATAAGGTGGCGTGGTTAAACCCACAACCAGAAAATCAATGGGATTATCATCAGTCAATTTCAATTATCAAAGGGTTAATTGACGACAAAATGTTTCCACTAACGGTTGACGGTATCGGTCGTGCTATTAAAGAAGTGAGCTAAAGGCTAATGTAAGTGTAAATAAAAAGTCGAATCTATCTATCACCTACAGAGAATTTACGGGTGATAATGTAGCTTTGGTAATTTTTTTGTAGTTAGAACTTTAGTCCGTCAACTACTAGGCGGGTGATTAACGCTATCGGCCAAAAAATCGGCAGCGAGTATTGTTTCTTATCAGTATTAATGCCAAAAGCAGTTAAATTTCATTTAACCTGACGGACTGAAGTCCATCCTACATAGAGCCTACGGGTGACAATGTAGATTTAGGTGATTTTGTAGTTCGAACTTTAGTCCGTCAACTACTAGGCGGGTGATTAACGCTATCGGCCAAAAAATCGGCAGCGAGTATTGTCTCTTATCAGTATTAATGCCAAAAGCAGTTAAATTTCATTTAACTGGATGGACCCAAGTCCAACCTATATTTACACCTAGATGCTTTCTCTGTAGGGCTTACTATAGATGATCATTATGCACTTAAACTAACTTTCTGATTTAAGTGCATAGGCAGGTATATCAAGCGGTTTTAAAGAATTTCTATAAAGCGATGACCATCGCTGCATCAAGGGCAATTGCCTCATCTAACGTCGCTAAAATATTTTTTCTTGTTTTTAACTTAGTACCGTGATGCGCATTCATATTCAATGTCAGCATATGAGTAGCAGCAATTTTCGCTGTTGCCATTAACTGTTCTGGTTCTACTAAGGTGTCTAAAAACCCAGCTAAAACTGCTGTTTCTGGCGAGAATAATTCTGCATTAATCACTGAGCGCGTTAAATAGTGAGTAGGTATGCGATTGCGGGCTATTTCAATGCCGGCCTGGTGCATAGTCATTCCAATAGTGACTTCGTTTAAGCCAATTTTAAATTTTCCTAAACTGCCGATACGATAATCACAACTTAGTAATAAAAAGGCCCCCTTAGCAATAGCATGACCAGAACATGCCCCGATAATTGGCAAAGGAAATGACAACATACGACGAGACAAAGTAGAACCCGCGGTAACTAAGGCTACTGCTGACTCTGAACTTTCTTTCATGGTTTTTAAGTCAAATCCAGCAGAGAATATACCGGGTTGAGCGGTTAAAATAACCACAGCACCTGCGGTTTCAGCTTGATCTAAAGCGTCATTTATTTCGGCTATCACTTGGTGAGAAATAGCATTAACTTTGCCATTTTTTAAAGTGATTGTTGCAATTTTTTCATTAATGTCTAAATCGATTAATTCCACGGTTCTTCCTAAAGTTATCTAATTTGAATGAAATGGTCTTACCAAGCAAAACTTGTTACTTTTTGGTCGGCTACCTTTGCTAATGTTAACAAGATAAGCTTGGGTCATGGTGCGATTTGCTAATCACCCAAAACTTTCAGCGATTGCTAATATAATTGTGATTATAGTATCAGCGGCAATGAAACAATCGCCAGCAAAATATCTGCGTTTACTTAAAAAATTTTAAATAGATTAAAAATAGCATTATATTTCCTTAGCAATATAACGCTATAGCGATTAAGTGTTGGTCTGCTTTTTAAGGTTATTTAAAAAAGGTAACAGCATTGGCCAGATCTTCACGCTCAGTTCGGGTGTTATTTACGGCAGCACTTTCATCAGCATAACCAAATGACATACCAAATAAAATGCCACGCTGTTCGGGTAAGTTAAGTGCTGCTTTTATAGGATCGGGGAATTGGCCAAGAGCACCTTGCATACAAGATGACAACCCATGCTCTGAGAGTATCAATGAAAGTGTTTGGGCATAAATACCTAGATCAACGGCTCCCATAATATCTAAATATTTATCCATGGTAAAAAAAGCGACATGAGGAGCATCAAAAAATCTCCAGTTTCGTATCATAGCAAGCTGTCTGCCTTGCTTATCTTCTCGGGTCACACCAACAGCACTATAAAGTGCATTAGCTGAACCAAATTGGCGATCCCGATGAACGCCTTCATATTTAGGTAGCCAGTTAAAATCAGGATTGGGAGCAGCACCTTTCATGACTGTTGAGATCAAAGTATTTTTTAATTGCTCTTTTTTCTCACCTGACACTACACAGGTTTGCCAAGGTTGCACATTACAGTTTGAAGGCGCTTGTTGTGCTTGTGTAAAAATGAATTCGAGTAATGGTTGTGGTATTGGTTTATCCAAATAAGCACGGGTAGAATAGCGTTTTTCTAACAGGGCAATCACTGACATAACAGGTCCTTTATAATGATTTAAAATAGCAGATGATTAATTTTCTGTTTGAATCTAAGCTTAATAATAACCAACAACATAGAAAGCATGCTTGTAGTGTTACTTCTGCTAAAGCTGATGTTTTATAACACTAATGAATAGTATTAATAATACGGTATTATAAAAACATATTGTGGTGATGATATATAAGATAAAAACGGCACTAAACTTGACGGTAGTTAAATAAGATATAGCCTATCTTGACACTAGTCAAATTATAGTTATATTTGATGGCTTCTTGTATACGAAAACATAATAGTGGGTAATAAAAAATATCCATTGGTTTTATAACTGTCTTGTTATTATCATAAAATTACAAGACCACTACTACTAATGATGGCCAGAAGACTTTTGATTATTCGAGGTTAACTTTAAATAAATTAAGTGTGACAGGTTTTTTTAGGGTTATTTTATTTAAAAGTAATCTAAAAAACTTAATTTCTCGTACTGGTACTACCACTGTGCTATTTTCAATGCTAGTAAAGTTAATTTCTATTAAAAAAGACTGTATCTAATAATAACTGGAGAATAAATAAATGCCTGAGTATAAAGCCCCGATTAGAGATATAAAGTTTGTTATGCAAGAGTTATTAGACTGCAACAAACATTACCAAGAACTTGGTTACTCTGATGCCAGTGAAGATATGGTTGATGCTATTCTGAGTGAAGCTGCCAAATTTACTGAGCAAGTTATCGCTCCCATCAATCAAATAGGAGATCAACAAGGTTGTACATTGACAGATGGCGTAGTAACTACTCCAGACGGATTTAAAGATGCTTATAAACAGTATGTTGACGGTGGCTGGCCCACATTATCTCAAAGCGTAGAGTTTGGCGGTCAAGGTTTGCCACATTCATTGAATGGCGCGATCAGCGAAATGATGTCAGCAGCGAATCATAGTTTTGCCATGTACCCTGGTTTAAGTCATGGTGCAATGGCTACCATTGAAGCGCATGGTACTGATAAACAAAAGCAACAATTTATGCCAAACCTAGTTGAAGGCAGCTGGACCGGCACTATGTGTTTAACTGAAGCGCATTGTGGTACCGATTTAGGCATGTTGCGCACCAAAGCAGAATTAACAGATGATGGTAGCTACTCATTAACTGGCTCAAAAATATTTATTTCAGCGGGCGAGCATGATTTGTCTGACAACATTGTTCATATCGTTATTGCCCGTATTCCGGGTTCTCCTGAAGGTAGCAAAGGTATTTCTCTTTTCATCGTACCAAAATTCAACGTTAACGATGATGGCACAATAGCGGACAGAAACGCGGTAAGTTGCGGTTCTATTGAACACAAAATGGGTATCAACGCTAACGCCACTTGTGTGATTAATTTTGATAATGCTAAAGGCTATTTAATTGGTGAAGTTAACCGCGGTTTAAACTGTATGTTTACCTTTATGAATGCTGCGCGCTTGGGTGTGGCACTTGAAGGTACGGCAGCAACAGAAGCGTCTTTTCAAGGGGCATTAGCTTATGCTAAAGACCGTTTGCAAATGCGATCAATTAGCGGTGTTAAAAACCCAAACGGCCCGGCAGACCCAATTATTGTGCATCCAGATGTGCGTAGAATGTTGTTAACGCAAAAATCTATTGCTGAAGGCGGACGAGCGTTATTGGGTTATTTGTCACAGTTAGTTGATGTAACACATGCCGAAAAAGATGCAGCCAAAGTAGCAGATGCTGAAACAAGACTTGCCTTGTTAACGCCGATAGCTAAAGCATTGTTGAGTGAATTAGGCTTTGAGTGTACCAGTCATGGTATACAAATATTAGGTGGTCACGGCTTTATCAAAGAATGGGGCATGGAACAATTAGTGCGTGATACTAAAATAAGTTGCATATATGAAGGCACTACCGGTATTCAAGCCTTAGATTTACTGGCGCGTAAAATTTTAGGCAGTAAAGGTGCGATTTTAAAACCTTTTATGACTGATATTGGTGCATTCTGCCAACAGCATGCCGGCAATCCAGAAATGGCAGAACATATCCAAGCATTGGGTGCTTATTCTCAGCAATGGCAAGAATTAACCGCTAACGTAGGTAAAAAAGCCATGAGCAACGCAGATGAAATTGGTGGCGCATCAGTCGACTATTTGATGTTTGCTGGCTATGTTACCTTAGCTTATTTCTGGGCAAGAATGGCTGCAGTGGCTGAAGATAAATTAAAAAATAGCGATGAAGATAAAGCGTTTTACCAAGCAAAAATTAAAACAGCAAACTTTTACTTTAAACGCATATTGCCACGTGCAAAAGGACACGCCGCTTGTATTGAGGGTGGTGTTGATTCAATGATGGCATTAGCGAGTGAAGACTTCGCTTTTTAATTGCTTTTAATTGCTTTTAATGGCATTTAATGACAACAGCATCTGACATTACTTTACGCTTGAAAAGGTGATGTTTTACTAAAAAATATAACAGTAACACTTAGTGTTGATAGGCTCTTTTTCGCTAAGTAATTCATGGTTATGTCTTGTTTAAATAGCAAGACATAACCATTTTTACCTTATATCAGGTGTTAATCTTCAGTGCGAATGGCTATCAACTCATACCCTGAATTAGAAATAAGCTAGCTTAAGTGCAGTTACTGATTAACTAACTCTCTAACCTTAGACATTGATTTTCCGTCAAAGATAAACTCAAAGTGTTTAGTTTGAATAGCGCTAGTGACATGAATAGGTGAAAATAATCCCCAACAGGTGGCACCTTGATTTCTTACCGAGTGATATTGAAAACCTTGCTGAGCATTTTTTTTAAGCTCTGCGCCAAGCCGCCTTGCTAGCGAGTAATCTTCTGGTTCATAAATACCTTTAACCTGAAATAAATCAACAATGCTGGCACTAAAGGTTACTTTTAAACAACGCATATCCACAGTATCATAATGTAAACCCTGCAGGTTTTGAAAGTATTTGTCTTGATGGTAAAGGGTTTCTTTAATGGCGGTATCAATCGTGTCGGCGAGATAAAGCACGCCAAAGTCACCATTGCTAAAGCGTGAGCCCTCAGGATTAATATGGGTAAAAGGCGCGGTTACATAATTTACACCATCAATGCCAAAAGGAATTTCATTACTTGATAGTAGTGATAAGTTGCCAAGCTCATTTAATATTCTTGGGTTGGTGAGCGCTTGAATAGTGTAAACCGTTGCAAAGTCTTCTTGACTGACAACATCATCAAACAGCGTCATAGGAGGAAATTTTGAGTTTACTAACCTAAAGGCAATTTTGTTCAGCAACTTTACTTTTTTAGTGTTCGGCTTCATCTTACCACTGCCCGTTACGCATGGCGTCTATACGCTTGAAAACTTCGTATAACGTGCCAAAATTTCCACTTGAGATCAGCGACAGTGGCGAATGACCATTAAAGTAAGGATTATCGTTTTTCATCGCCATAAAACCATAAACATTGTCAGGATTAGAAAAAACCATTTTTAATGCTTGATGAATATTAGCAATGTAACTAATACGCTCTAATTGGTCTTTAGAAAGGCTGGCGCTTTCATTATGGTTAAAACGATAATAGCTACTTTTGCTCAAACCTAGAATAGCTTGCTTGTCGCTGGCACTGCATTGCCACTTCTCTAATATATTACTACCGAGTTTAAAGGCCACGGCGCTGTTAATTTTAGGTGCTTGATTTTGCTTATTTGCAACGTTCATTTAGATCTCCTGATAAAATCGATGTGCCATAAAAGTCGCTAATTTTATTATTGTTAACCTGATTATTACCAACTTAAGTGTAGTTTCAAATGGTACTTTTATCAATAATTTGCCTCAAATGATGCGATTTTTTTAAATGATCAGGTATTTAATAAGCTAGTTATACTTGGGTACTGTGCTTTTTTTTGATAATTATTTTAAAGGTATTTTCTGCTAAGAGTAAAAATATTACCGCAGAAAGTATGGCGGAGGCGAAAATCATACACATGACAATAATTTGATATCTTACGGCAATTAAAGGAGAAATTCCTGACAGAATTTGTCCTGTCATCATGCCGGGTAATGAGACTAAACCCACAGCGAACAATGAATTAATGACGGGTATTGTCGCCGCATTAAGTGCCTGCTTACGTGCTATTGGATAGGGGGTTTTATTGTCCAGTTCTGAAAATATTCGTTCTGCAGACAAACTAATGCTGTTCATCGCGGTGGCAAATATCATACCCGCCAGTGGAATAATAACTTGTGCTTGATACCAGGGACTTAAAGACAATGCGCCTTGGCTGATCACCAATAAAGTAAAGCCACCGCCACATAATATGGCAATAAAACCTTGTTTAAACAGCACTAGTCGATAGGCAGGCAATGTGCGCAAGGCAATCCAGCAAGAAATACTGACCATAGCTAATAAAATTGAGGTGATTAACCAGACATTGTCGGAATAAAAAATGTAACTTAGTGCGTAGCCGATAAATAATAGCTGTACGAGCATACGTGAAAGGGCATAGCTCGCTTGTTTTACATTAAGTGACCATAAATATAAAAAAGCCAGCGCAATTACAACGGGGATAAAAGCAATAGATATATCAACTAAGCTAATCATTTGCAGGGTATCATTCATGGGCATTAACAGTAGTTAACCTAAGGTCTGCATAAACGTTTTGTCATCAATAACAAGCATTAAAAGAGCGCTATTAGTAAAATTCGCTTATGGGTTGATCAAATTATTTATAAAGGTGAAGCTATTATTTAGTATATTACCTTTAGATACAAATTTAGTGTATAACACGACGATTAAATATTTAATAACAAGCTCTAGTAACAAGCTCTAGTAACAAGGAACACTCAGTGCATAACACCCGTACAAATTTTATACTTTTACTCTTAATAACGACAGGGCTTTTTTCGTCATTTTCACTGTTGGCTCACGGCGTAGACGATGTTACAAAACAGTTTTTAGAAGCTAATAAAGGGGCCGCAATATTTCCATTTATTTATATTGGCGCAAAACACATGCTAACAGGTTATGACCATTTATTATTTCTGGTTGGTGTGGTGTTCTTTTTGTTTCGCAGCAAAGACGTGTTGCTTTATGTCAGCTTATTCACGTTAGGCCATAGTTTAACTTTACTCTATGGCGTATTTAACCAGATTGAAATTAATCCCTATATTATCGATGCCATTATCGGGTTATCTGTGGTCTATAAAGGTTTTGATAACTTAGGCGGTTTTCAACGGCTATTTAACTACCAACCCAACACTAAAATTGCTGTAACAGTATTTGGTTTATTTCATGGTTTTGGTTTAGCCACTAAAATACAAGAATTTCAGTTACCCAGTAATGGCTTAGTGAGCAATATTATTTCATTCAATCTGGGGGTCGAAATAGGTCAGATTTTAGCACTTGCCATGGTGTTAATCGTATTAAGTTTTTGGCGAAAACATAGTAGCTACTTAAGCTTTGCAACATTCACCAATACCGCGCTAATAAGTGCCGGCTTTATGCTGATAGGTTTACAACTCACTGGCTATTTTATCAGTTAGCGTTAGTGATTTACTCTTATTAAAGTACCATTAACTTAGGGTTATTTTAGGGAGTTGTTACCGTAGCAAGTAAATCAATAAAACAAATAAAAAGATATTTAGGATATAACATGCATAAATTTAATATACCTGTACATAGCACAACAACTTTAATTAAAGCCACTGCTATTGCGCTTTTAGTGGCAATAACGCTGCTAATTACCTGCATTTTACCGGCAGAATATAATATTGACCCAATAGGTATAGGCAAAGCATTAGGGCTAACGGCAATAGCCGAAGCGTCAGAAAAGTCGCCAAGCTCGATAGTAGAGCGAGGTAAACAAAATGATCTATTACGAACTGATAACGTTGAGATTATTATCCCTGCAGGCGAAGGGTTAGAATATAAGTTATTTATGGATAAATATGCCCATGTGGAGTACGAGTGGACATCTGGTGATACAGCACTTTATTTTGATTTTCACGGTGAACCCGCAGGGGATACAACGGGATATTTTGAAAGCTTTTCAATTGCCACTACAAACAATATGCAAGGTTCACTCACTACACCATTTAAAGGCTCTCACGGTTGGTATTGGAAAAATACCACGCAACAAGCGGTAACAGTTTCGTTATCAATTAAGGGCTATTATACGATTAAAGGCTAAAGGCTAAAGGCTTTGGTGATAAAAAGTGGTTATCATTGGCTTTTATGAACTGGCTTATTAACAATTTTTATTAATTTTTCAATGCTTTAGACGTTTTTCTGTCTTCATTCCTTACTGAGAATTTAAAGCAGCTAGGAGCGTCGAGACCCTATATTTGCTACATTAAGTGTCTTAATTATTCTATTATTTAGACACTCACTTTGTCAGTAAGGAAACGGCTTTGTTTTCACGTTTATATAACTTTATGCCTGGCTTGAACGTTTTGTTCAATTATCAGCGTAAATGGCTCGCTGATGATGCTAAAGCGGCACTGTCGGTTGCAGCAGTTGCTTTACCTGTTGCTATCGCTTATGCACAGCTGACTGGGGTTAATGCTGTTGTTGGCTTATATTCCTGTGTTTTACCCATGATCATTTATGCGCTATTTGGCACCTCCAAGCAATTGATTGTTGGCCCTGATGCCGCGACGTGTGCGGTTATTGCCGCCGTGGTAACGCCTTTAGCCGCAGGTGACATTGTTAAGCATTGGCAATTAGTGATCACCATGACGGCGATGACAGGTTTTTGGTGCATAATTGCTAGTCGTTTTAAGCTTGGCGTATTGGCGGATTTTTTATCCAAACCTATTTTGATGGGACTATTAAATGGTGTCGCCATTACCATTATTGTGGGTCAGTTTTCTAAAGTTTTTGGTTTTACATTTGATGAAAGGTACCTGCTTGAGCGTTTAGGGGGTGTGCCTGATTATCTCTCGCAAGCGCATGTGCCAACGCTATTAATGGCCTTATTTACTGTCAGCATTTATTTTCTTATTAAACGTTTAAAACCCACTTTTCCCGCTTCTATGTTCGCCATCGCTTTTGCAGCTGCGTTAGTATGGTTTTTTAATTTAGAGCAGTTTGAGATAAAAACCATTGGTATTGTTGAGGGTGGTTTACCCTTATTTAAAGCGCCTGATTTTGATCTTGGTATTATTCGTGGACTAGTTATGCCAGCACTTAACCTAGCGATAGTCAGCTTTGTGAGTATGATGCTGACCGCACGCAGCTTTGCTGAAAAAAATTGCTACGATATTGACTCAGATAAAGAGTTTATGGCTTTGGGCATGGCAAATTTTGCGTCTGCTTTATCCCAAGGCTTCGCAGTGAGCGGCGCAGACTCTCGCACGGCAGTGAATGATGCCAATGGCGGAAAAACACAATTAGTCTCTATTATAGCGGCGATTATTATTGCCATTATTGCTATTTTTTTAACGGCGCCGCTTGAGTTTATTCCTAGCGCGGCATTGGGGGTTGTATTGATTATTGCGTCAATACACCTTTTAGATTTAAAAGCGGTATGGCGATTAAGATTAAAAGACCGGCAAGCATTTTACTTAACCTTAATCACATTATTTGCGGTGCTGTTTATTGGTGTTATTCCTGGCATTACGCTGGCGGTATTACTGGGTTTATTTCAATTTATTCGTACCGTAATGCGCCCTACAGACAATATACTCGGTGTTGATATCAATGGTGTGGTGCGAAGTTTAGATACCAGCGATAAAGCCAAAGCGATAGATGGTGTTTTCATCTATCGTTTTAATTCACCTTTAACATACTTTAATTCTAGTTTTTTTAAACGTAGGTTATTAGAGCAATATGCCCGACAAAAAGATGATATTCAGTGTGTCATTATTGACGCGGTTCCGTGCTTCACCCACTTAGACTTAAGTGTCATGGCAATGTTGGCGGATTTGAATACTATCTTTAAAAAACGCGGGGTACGCCTTGAACTTGCCGGTAGAAAACGCCAACTGCTGGCGTGGTTTAAAAACGCAGATATTAAATCAGGTAGCGATGGCATTTATGTTCATTCTGATTTGTATTTAGCGCTGAGAATAAATAAAAGTAAACAAATCGCCGATAAAGAGGCGCAAGGTTAAGGGCTTTATGTGATCTATGTTCCACTAAATATTCGTTTTTACACCATTATATTCTAGTAAAATTAGGCTGACTTGTTGGACACGCCGTACAAAACTCTTTTTACATGCTCGCTCGTCTTTTGTATGGTCGTGTTCTCCAAAGGGACCAAATCCGTCAAGTGTTACTACGCCCGTTGCTGAAACAATGTTGGCGTCACTGACTCCACCTCTTGTTTCTGTCGGTAATTTCTCACCTAAAATAGATTCTAGCTTGGCGATAAATTTAGCCTGCTTATCGTTAGCTTGCATAACGTCGCGTTGGATATCGCCAGACAATTTGGCGGTGACACCTTTTACCTGCTCGGTTGCGACGATACCATTGATTGCAGCGAGTAAACGATCCCGTTCGTTGCCTTTGTGGTAACGAATTTCCAGAAGTAGATGTGCATTGGGTGAAATTGTATTGGCACCGATTCCGCCGCTAATTTTTCCAATATTTACGGTTGTGCCTTGTGCAAGATTGGTGAGCTGATTTAGTTTGATAACCATCTTTGCTGCCGCTAAATTAGCATCAGCACCTTGTTGATAATTGTTACCAGCATGGGCGGCTTTACCGCTAAGATCAATAACAAAAGTACCAACACCTTTGCGCCCAACCACCACTTCACCGTTTTTACCTGCGGCTTCAAATACCAGACAGGCCTGATAGCTTCTTGCTAATACGGCTGTGATCTGTCGGCTATCATCACTGCCTGTCTCCTCATCGCTCACTAGCAGTACGTCGATATCAGCAATACTTCCATACCTTTTCGCTACTTCCCTAAGGGCGCAAATGGCGACATGAATGCCACCTTTCATATCGCAGACACCTTGTCCATAGATCCAATCTTTATCTTCACTAAACACGTTAGGTACTTCTGGCGGCAAAACAGTATCGAGGTGACCAAGCAGTAAAAGTTTATTACCGCTGTGAGTTTGTGAGCTAAATAGTAGATGATCGCCGATATGATTTCTGGGGTATCGTTTGGTGTGATACCCCAATGTTTCAAAGAGGCTTTGATAGCGCTTACCTAAAAGATCGACTCCTTTTTTGTTGTGGGTATTAGAGTTCATTTTTATGAGTTCAGCGAGCTCCGAAAAATCATAATTTGATCCGTCAGATTTAATTGGCTCAGTGCCCGGTTTCAAGTCTAAATTAATCTTCATATGGCTCCTTATGGGTCAATAATATAGGCGATAAAAATACGGATGAACACTTATTACAAAGCTTAAAAAATTTAATAATCCCTCACCCTGACATTTGTCAAATTAGTTGCAGCTTAATTAATTTATAATTATTCAGATGAGGTTAATAACCGTTCGAACCAGCGTTGATATTTAATAACTATACGAGCGTTTATTTTTAGATTAACTCTGCTGAGTGGCAAATATATGACTGATTACACTATTGGAATGTGGATGTACCGAAATGGCGGTGGGGCATTAATACAGCAACGTATTATTGAACAACTAAATCAAAACGGGATCGCAGTTATTAATAACTTAAGTTTGAAAAATGGCTACGCAAATAATGGTCATATTTTTTCTGGAGAGGTGGACATGGCAAACCTTGATCTCTACTTTTCCTATAACGCTAGTGAGCAGAGTGATTATCAGGTTTATCTCTACCAAGCGCTCAATATGACGGTGCCTTGTATTAATAGCTTTGAAGCTTTTTGTGTGTCGGAAGATAAGTTTAAAACCTCACATTTACTTAATCGTAATGATGTCCCAACCGCTAATTATCAATTATGTCACAGCCAAGAGCTGGAAAGGGCCAGAGAGATATTGTGTAACTGGGGTGGGAAGGCACTGTTTAAACCCACTAACGGCTGGGGTGGCAAGGGTATTATTAAAATTGAAAGTGCAGCCGAATTCGAACGACTATTACCGTTATTGAATGAGATTAAACCTAGTTATTTTTATCTCGAAAGATGGATAGAAAATGATTTTACAGACTTTAGAGTAGACGTGGTTGACGGGACGATTGTGGGTTGCTACGGACGTAAAGCAGCTCAAGATGATTGGCGTACAAATATTTCTTGTGGTGGTTCGATAATTTTACGGGAGCTAGACGATCAAATTGCCTCTCTTTCACTACGTGCAGCTAGGTTAACAGGCTTAGATATTGCAGGGGTTGACCTGATTTATGACCGAGAACGGGAACAATTCGTAGTATTGGAAGTAAACGGCATTCCTGCCTTTGCTACACCGGAGCAAGAAAAATTTGGACTGGATTTTAATGCGCGAAAAATTGATAAAATTGTCAACTTAATCAAACGCAAAGTTAAACTTAATTCTATAGGAAACATTCATGAGCAAGTACTTGCCAAATACACTGCCTAAAATTGCCTTTTTATATCTGGACCATGTGCAACGTTTTTTTGATTACTCTAATTTTAAAGGCTGGCCAGATAAAATAGAAAAGGTGGTTTACCATTGGGGTAAAGACAAAGAACGCTTTATTGCTACGGTGAAAAGTAAAGAAATTGACGTATTAATCGGTAATATTCCGGCGACCGCTTATGAGACATTCCGTGAGATTGCGCGCGCCTTACCGCGAGTACAATTTATCCCATCTCTAGATAGCCAATTCTCAAATAAATCGAAGGAAAATGTGACTCGGTTTTGTAAAAAATATGCACTGCCTATCCCTAATACGCATATTTTTTATCAACCACAAAAGGCATTTGATTTTCTGTCTAAGGCAGCGTACCCGCTAATCATCAAAAAATCTTATGGCCCCTCTAACTATGGTGGTTATTTTGTCCACAAAGTAGATTCATTTGCGCAGGCCTGTGAACTTTTGCAGTGCAAAAAATATTACCCTGTATACGTGCAAGACTTTATCCCGATGGCAGCAGATATTCGGGTGATGTTAATCGGTCATAAACCAGTATGTGCCTTTTGGCGAAGACCACCGCTAGGAAAATGGTTAACCAACACGAGCCAAGGTGGCTCCATGGATTATCAAGCAGTACCCCGAAAAGTTTTGCAATTATCTGTTAAGGCATCAAAAGCAGCAAACGCTGAATTTTGGGCATGTGATATCGCCGTAGGAAAAGATGGTCAATACCGTATTTTAGAATGTGCCACGGCTTTTGCCGCTTTTTCTTATATCAGAGACTGGATAGGCCAGTACCTAATGTGGACCTTGTCTTCAGGCCAATTTTCTAAGCCTTATATCCCGCTTTATAACTGGGAAGAGTTAGGGAAAATAAATTCTGCTTTGCTTCGCAGTATGCGTCACATCAGTTTTTCACAACAATGTCACCAGAGTGTCAACGATAGTGGTGAAACCTTCGAAAAAATAAGTATAGACGGTTCTCCATTACTTAATACTGAGCCAAATCACTACGAAGAATGGCCGAGTGATATTTGGAATTATCAAGATAATTATGCGCGTTATCAATCAAGCCTTGATACAACCTCTGCAGTGCCTGTTCAATCAGTTGATGCACAGGAAAGTGATATATCTACTTTGGAAAATATAGGCAGAGAAGACATACAAGTAAAAGAGCAATTGTCGCTAGTAATGCCTGTTATAAGCGAACAACAGTAATATTATTGGATTGAAAAATAAAATGGCCTTCTATTATGAAAAAACAATATTCAACTTATCAGCAAACCTGTGAATTTTTGGCCAATGCGATGCGCGACTACCCTCATCTGATTCAGGTTAATAGCATTGGTGAGACGTGGGAAAAACGGCCCATTATGATGGCAACCATTTCAAATGATGTGAGTAACGCGAGCAATAAGCCGGCTTTGCTTTATACCGGTTCAATTCATGCGCGCGAGTGGATTGGCAATGAGTTGGCGATTAAGTTTATTCAATATATTATCGATAACCATCAATATCATCCGATGTTAGCATCGGCACTCAATAGCAGTAGTCTTTATATTGTGCCTTGTCTTAACCCTGATGGTTTTGAATATTCGCATACCCATTTTTCATTTTGGCGCAAAAATAGGAGGGACAACGGCGACAATACCTTTGGTGTTGACCTTAATCGTAATTTTGGCATACGCTTTAAAAAAGGAACAGATACCAGTTCGGCGATATATTCAGGCCCAGCAGCATTTTCTGAACCTGAAACTCAAGCCATCAAAGTGTTTGTTGAGACTCACCCCAATATTCGTGTTGCTCTTGATTATCATTCACAAGGTAATGTTTTTTTCCCCGCGCATAAATTCAATCACGAGAAAGAAATTGAAGGTACTGATTTGAATGTGTTGTGTGCCAACATGAACAATGAAATCAGAAAAGTTACTGGACGAGAATACGGTATTCATCGAGGAAAACCACCGTTTAATTTGATCCACGGTAGCGGCCGAGAGTATTATTATGATAGGGGGATAATGAGTATAGTAGTTGAAGTGGGTAGCCGAAATATTCCCGATTATTTGCAATATATGGCGCAATCGATTGATGAAAATATTCCCGCCTTGTTACTTGCTTTCAGAACAGTTAGAAATTATGTTGAAGAGGCTCCACCGCGTATTGCAAATTTCAATGTGACCGATATCACTGCTGATAGCGTTAGTTTGAATTGGGACGGTCTGGAAAATAAAGCGATATATTACGAAATATTTCGCAGCGACACCTCTAAATCAGCTTGTTCAAGAGAGAATTTGATTGCGATCACTCATAGTGGCGAGTTTACCGATATTCAATTGAAGAGCGGTCAGATATATTATTATAATCTTCACGCGATTGATCCCAGCAATATGCTGAACTCACCGTTTAGCCCCGAAATCAGGTTAAAAACAAGGTTGGCACCGGATGAATTTTCTCGTGCGTTACTCCCTGCCAAAAGCGATATTGGTTACCTTGGCGAATATAGTCTTGATGCCAATAAAAAACATTTTGGTCGAAATTCTATGTTTATTGGTGTTTCTAGTCAAAAAGGGATCTGTTTTGGCTTAATTGCTTTTTCACTGAAAAACTTATCCCCTGAACTAACCATCAAATCGGCCATTTTTTCTTTATATCCGATGAATAGAGTGGGTGCCAAAATTGAAACATATGGCGAATGGAGTATTTCGATCCTTGACGCTAATACGCTGGAAGACATTTCTGACTTTAATCAGGTTCAAAATGCTATACCTTTACATACTTTAGGGCAAACCATTGAGTCTGATCATCTCAGACAAGGTATATGGAAAGAATGGCGCTTTAACGGTGTTGAGCGCACGTTATTACAAAATCAAATTACGGGTGGACATATTTTATTTAGAATACAGGGACCAAACAAATTGCCCTTAGGGCAGAAATCTCAACTTATGCAGTTTGATATTGGTTATGGTCCATTTGGTGGAGGGGTCCATTATCGACCTTTCCTTGATATTATTTATCGCGCGAAACCAACCGAGCTAAGATTAGCGCCGGTAGCCTTAAACACCATTTCAATACACAAGATTGACGAAGATTGTCTGAGCTGCGGGTTTGACAGTGAAGGGGGGGTTGTTTATGGTCAAATGGCTTTTACCTTGGATCAGCTACCAGACCCCGAGGAAACGGTGATTACTGATGCCTATCTTGTTATGCAGAATAAGAATAGTATTAATACAAACAAAGATATTCGCTTTACGATTGAACTGGCAGAGCTTAAAGATCTGGATTATGTTAGCGTCAAGGAACGACAGAAAATTGAATTTATTGGTTATGAAATCAGTAACACACAACTTAAAAAAAGTGCCCAGCACCATCTGATTTTTGACAGCTATTGTCGTCAAGATCTTGAACGGCTTCACTCTGAAGGAAAGCCCGTCTACTTCATTATCAGACCGACGGCGAACTCTCAAGAACGTAACGCTATCATTGACTGGTCATGCCATGACAAAAATAACGAACCGAGTTTAATGATTAACTATGTCACACGTCGTAAAAATGCCGTGTCGCCAGCTACTAATTTAACGCTAACGATTGAAGATTCATTAGTGAAATTGAGTTGGGATAACCCAGAAGATAAAGATTTTATTGGTTGTTATGTGGTGAGAAATTGTTTTCATCCACCTATGTCACCATTCGATGGGGTTAAGCTTTATGCGGGAAGAGACCAATATACCTACGATAAATATGGGAACGCCAACATACCCAAATACTATTCTGTTTTTAGTTATGATGTGGTGCCAAACTATTCGAAGCCCGCAAGTATCTGTTATAACGTGACTGATACCCTGATTGTTAATGAAGATTTCATCGACTTCGATCATTTTGATGAAATGTTGAGCGAGTACGAGAATGATGACGGAGATATTGAATAGCCTGCTTTTTAAGTGTCATTTTACTCGCTCTAATTAAGACGATAATGGGTTTTGTCACCAACAGATGAAAACCATTAAAATGATACTGGCTTTTTTGTTAAGTGTCTTATCAAGTTTTTGACGCTTGATCTTTGTGCCCTTGTGTTATCTACCGATTACTAACTTCTTGGTCATCAGTACGCTTATTAATACTCGGTGGAGTGGGTATCTCGGCAACATATATGCCTTTGCTGCGCCATATTCCTGTATTCCAACGCTTTAAGGCTATCATTCCGCGAATACATTCATCTAGACTGGTTGCTAGCCAAATACCCACTAAACCATAGCCATAATGTAGCCCTAAAAGCCAAGCTAAGGGTAACGCCATAAACCACATAATAATGAAGCCAACCATTGACACATAACGTGCATCGCCAGACGCTCGCAATGATGCGCCAACAATGAGATTAAAACTTCGGCCAAACTCACCGATGATTGCAATAATTAATATCAGTTTGCCCAACGCCCAAATTTCAATATTGCTGGTAAATATTGCAAACCACTGGTCAGAAAATGCCAATAAGGTGAAAACAAAAAACATCGCTCCGGCAATACCCAGCTTCAGTCCCAACATCAGTTGTTTATCAGCCTCTTCAAAACGCTTAGCACCGATATAATGGGCGACCTTAATTTGTACGCCTGAACTGATAGCAAAGCCATATAAAATAGCGGTAAAAAGTAAGTTAAAGCTATAAATACGTGTGGCTAAAGCAAGCTCACCCATAGTGACGATCATAACTGTCATCAATATTTGGGTTAGTTGCCACGACATAGGCTCTAACACCGATGGCAGTGCTATTTTTAATATGGGCGCACTATCTGTTTTAAATAATAGCCAGCGCTTGGGTAAAGTAATCTTGATATGTAAATGTTTAATAATGATCACAAGGGTAAAGCATAAACTGACAACCCAAGCGATAACCGATGCATAGGCAACACCTTGTACTCCTAAATCAGGAAAACCGTGTTTTCCGTCAATCAATAGATAGTTAAATAATATATTGACTATGGTCATTACGAAAGTCGACCACATATTCCAATGTGTTTTACCTTGAGAGGTTAAAACAGCGGCAGCAGCAAAGCGTACGGCTAATATCGCAGTGCCCATACCTATGGTGCTTAAGTATATGCTTGCCATACCTGACATATCATCGGTTAAACCCATCCATTGCGCGAATGCAGGCGCAAAAGCCATCATAATAATGCTTAATAAGATACCGACAAAGAGCAGAATGGCAAACAGCACACCATAAGTTGTGGCTAACTTGTTATGATCTCCAGCGCCAATACGCTGTGATGCAACACTACTGCCACCTTGATGCATAGTACTGTAAAGCGCAAAGGCAATGCCTAAAATAGGCATAACAGCACCTATTGACGCAGCTGCAGAATCAGATATACGGCTCAAAAACCAGGCGTCAGTAACATTGATCATGAAAATGAAAAATAGATCAATAAAAATGGGCCAAGTTAAACTTAAAAGACTTTGGTCAGCAACTGATTGACTTGATTTGGGCACATTATCTCCGGGAAACTCGCAATAGCATAGTATAACAGTTGCCGCGGTCATTACTGATGAATACGATTGTTACAAATCGTACTTGTGCGGCGATAGTTAAGCGTACTGAAAAATGAGATAAACGTGAAAAAGTGTGAGGAAAAATCGCCGAATGATGTTTTATTGAACACTTGACAATAAAAATCAAACAAAAAGCCTAATAAGTTAAATTAGCACTTTACAAACCAGTGAACAGTATCTATTATTCGCCCCGTTCTGAAGCAGCAATGCTTTAGAACATTGGTGAGATGGCTGAGTGGTCGAAAGCACTGGTCTTGAAAACCAGCAAGGGTTTATAGCCCTTCTAGGGTTCAAATCCCTATCTCACCGCCAAACTATAAAAAACCGCTAATCGAAAGATTAGCGGTTTTTTTTCGTCTAGAACTTAGTGTTCTACGACAAGGTAAGGTTTATAGCGCTAATCTTTCGAGCAGGGTTCAAATCCCTATCTCACCGCCAAACTATAAAAAACCGCTACTCGAAAGATTAGCGGTTTTTTTTCGTCTAGAACTTAGTGTTCTACGACAAGGTAAGGTTTATAGCGCTAATCTTTCGAGCAGGGTTCAACTCCCTATCTTACTGGCAAACTATAAAAAAACGGCTACTCGAAAGATTAGCGGTTTTTTTTCGTCTAGAACTTAGTGTTCTACGACAAGGTAAGGTTTATAGCGCTAATCTTTTGAGTAGGGATTCAATCCCTATTTCTCCGCCAAATAGATACAAAAATGGGCCTCATATTAATGGTGCCCATTTTTGTTTGTGAAATTGCTGATACCAATTGAAAGTTACTTCCCTCAACTTTAAGCCTTTTTTGGGTAACAACAATTTTTGTAATTATTGCCTTTAGAAAAGCTTTGCTCGCTTCGGGACCCTATAACGTATTTTGTGTAACTGCTAGGTTTAAATAACATCTTTCAAACGGTCTTCAAATTTAATCATAAAACGATTAAAGGCCGTTTTCGAATTTCTTATCGGCATCGTCTATTTTTTCAATACTTGTTCAATCGCTAAGTAGATAACTTTTTTAGCCGAATCATCATGCGGGAATAGTTTACGCTTTTTAATGGCCTTGCGAATGACACTGTTCAGTGACTCAATCGCATTAGTGGTATAAATGGCTTTACGTGTATCATCAAGGTAGTTAAATAACGTATTGACGTATTGACGTATTGACGTATTGACGTATTGACAGTTACTCAGCCATGAGCGCGATATACTTGGGTATTTGTTATCCCATAGCTGTTCAAATTTCTTGAGCGACAACAAGGTTTCATCTTTCGTAACTTATTGGTATATTTGCTTTAAATTAGCCGTGATAGCTTCGTAGTCTTTCTATGGCAGGAACTTTAGTGAGTGACGCACCATATGCACGATGCAGAGCTGTATCTGTGTTTAAGGATAAACAGTATTAATCGCATTAGGAAATCCCTTAGGTCCATCCACACAAGTAATGGGGATATCCTTTACGCTTCGCTTTTGTAGTTCAGTCAGTACATTAAGCCAATACTTCGCACCTTCATTTTCTGATATTCACATACCGATTAATTCTTTATGCCCTTCAACATTGACGCCTAAGGCAAGATAAACCGCTTTGTGAATGACTTGCTTATCTTGCCTGATTTTAACCACTAAGCAGTCTAAGTAGACGATGGGATAAATCGCATCTAACGGTCGAGCTTGCCATTGTACAACCTGCTCAATAACGGCGTTCGTTAACCGAGAAGTAAGCGTTGGAGGCACATCAGCATTCTACATTTCTTTAAACGTCGAGACGATATCACGCTTTGTCATACCCTTGGAATACAGATATAAAATCTTATCATCCATCGAGGTAAAGCGAGTTTGGTTTTCCTTAACAAGCTAAGGCGCAAAGCTGGAGTCTCTATCACGTGGCGTGTCTAAAGCTACCTCACCATCTTCTGTACGAATAGTTTTAGGTGAATAGCCATTACAGTAATTATCTTTGTGGGATTGCTCATAACCTGAATAACTCAAGTGCTCGTCTAATTCAGCATTGAGTGCTGCTTCAACGGTGACCTTAGTGAACATTTTACGAAAGTCAGTTAAGTCTGGCTCGGTTTTAATTGATTTGGCGGCTTGCTTCACAAGCGCTTCAAGTGCTTTCTTATTCATAGTCTGCCTATCCTTAACCCTACATGGGTATTAATAATAGGCAGTTACACATATTTTGTTACAGGGTTCTAGACCACGGCATATTTTTTTAGTCGTGCTTGTCGTCATAACGAAAAAAAGTAGCTAAAAACACGTCAAGTAGTGCCCAGTTCTTATCATGACAGCATGTATGTGTAAGAGTTTAAGCACTTCATCTTACTGCTCTTGAGTTAAACCTACTTCTGGATGAAAGCCTAGCTCAGCTTGTAATTCTTGACCTAATCGTATTCGTTTTTCAGTGTCCATATTCATAATTACTGCTTATAAGGCTACAAGCCACTGGTCGTATTTATACTGTAGTCCTAATCATGTCCCTTATAAAACCAGTAGATTCTGCAAGCTTAACAGCGAAACTAGGATTTATGCATAATGCCTAATTTGTCATAGTTACAACACGATTTAAATAATTTCGTTTAAAAAAATTAGAGAGATACTCACAGTGCTTGCCATCAGGCGACTTAGTCAGTTTGTCACCTCTTTTAAGAGCACTTAAACCTATCTACCATCACTACCTCTTCTGGAAACTTGTCAGTCAATTGTACTAAAAATAATCAAATGACTTGACCCCGTCGATTTTTTTGGTAACAATAAGTTTAATTAAGTAACAAAGTATTACTGAAAGTAACTAGTTATTGCAAATGTCACAATTTATTACCTTTAGTCATATTATATTACTTCTAGTAACAGTATACCACTACCGATGTTACATTATATTGTTCAGTGACATACAAATTATTTACAAAGAAATTACAATTGATATTTAAGATGGTAATTTCGGGTGATAGAAATTTAATGCATTAATTGTATTTATTGCTCTATAAAGTTGATAAACCTCTTAGCTGTATTTAACAAGGAAACATACAACCGTGAATAGTTACCATAATACTCAAACGTTATTTACCACAAAGGCAAAGCATTGTTTGCCAGTATTGGGTAAGTGGTCGGTTTTGTTTTACTTATCGTGCCATGCATTGAATGGAAATACGCAAGATTTATCATCAATAACAGACTTAGAAGACTCTGTATTATCTTTAAGCCTTTCAACAACAGTCAATCTCAATGGGGCTTTAGGCAGCACCATTACAATTGACCAATTTGGTGCATATAACACGACAAATGTTATACAAGCCGGCTCTAATAGCAACGTCATAGAGGTCACTCAGCAAGGCAATAATAACCAAGCTGAAATTACCCAACTTGGGCTTAATAACGAAGTGATTTTGCTGCAAGACGGTGAAAATAATTTGTTTCAAATCATCCAAGATGGCCACGCTAACAGCGCTAATGTAAATCAATTTGGCGGGCAACGTTTCTTGCTGCGTCAAACAGGAAATGAAATGCGCGTCAATATCACCCAATACCAAAACTAGTCATGTGACAGCGTGGCAATTAAAACAATCAAAACAATCAAAATAATCAAAGGAAAAATCAATGAAATTATTAAAAACAAGAATAGCAACTGCGCTTATCGTTGCATTTGCGGTGACTGGCAGCGCCACGGCAGAAGATGTACTTGGTGACCTAATGGCAAAAGATGTGCCTGGTAACCTAGTAATCATCAGCCAAGAAACACTTGAAGGCGCAGAATTAGGCAATGTTACCAGCGTTGTTCAAGGCGGTGATATGAATAGGGCGCAGGTAATGATCGTGGGTGATGCTAACGCCGCAGATATTAGCCAAGAGGATAGTTCTTACGGCATTGTGAATGCCGCCGTTAATGGTCAAAACAACAGCGTTAATGTTGGCCAAGCGGGTGAGAACAATACTTTAGATACAACTATTACCGGTAATGCTAACCAGGTGAGCTTTAGCCAGAGGTACTCGTCTTCAAGTATAATACGTGGTGCTGTCAATGGTGACGACAATCGCATTGATGTTAACTCTGACCAAGGTGATAACTTGACTGATTACACTATCAATGGTTCAAGCAACCGCATAGGAAATTACCAATATGAGTCCGGTGAATCAGTTGTCACCATCAATGGTTTTAATAACAGTGTTCACAGTTTTATAGCTGGAGGCAGTGTTAGTACCTTAATTGAAGGTTCATTCAACAATCTTTGGATCGATAGTCATAATTTTGGGCAAAGTGGTAACAACGTTTCTGCCGTCATAGTTGGTGACCGTCAGTATGTTGACATTATGCAATGGGGTGAGAGTAACACTATAGAGTTAAGTTCCCTTGGCAATGCTGGCTCTAGTCATAGCTCTTTCCATCAAGGTGGTGATTTAAACACGCTTGTTGCGGACGTATCTGGTAGCTACAATGACTTAAACGTTGGGCAAGACGGTTCTAATAACTTTGCTTCGGTGATAGCTTCTGGTGAGAACACTAGAGTTAGTTTTAGGCAATCTGGTACCGAAAACCAAGCAAATATTGACGATCTTGAGGGTATGGGCAACAACATTAACGCCCAGCAACAAGGTGCTTTAAACGTACTTGATTTAGTTGCTAGCGGTGAAAGCAACTCAATAGATATTAGGCAAGAAGGCAGCGCGAACGGGTTTACTGCAAAAGACGGCGGTGCTTTCCAGGTGACGGCTAGCCTTGCTTCGTTTGATCTTGCACAAGTTGGTAATAATAATCTGGTTACGGGCGTGATGGCGGGTGCTAATGGAACAGTATCAATTTCACAAACAGGAGACTTTAACGTCGTAAACATTAGCCAAATGTAAGGCAAACCTCTAGCTAAAGAGCCCTGTTTTAATAGGGCCCTTTTTTTAAAGCACTGCCATCCATTTTTAAAATAAACATGAGCAAACTTATATGATGGTGATATGAAGAATTTCATTTTTAAATATGGCCTAATGGCTTGGCTATGCTGCTCAACGGTGACTATGGCCCAAGAGATTCCAATTTCAGGACTCATTATTGATAGCACTATTAGCCGGCAGGGTCACGATTTCGCCAATCAATTAAGTCGTTTTTGGCAAGATATCCCAAATACCTTTGGTAAAAATGTTGTGGTTAAAGAAATTATCCTGCCTCAAGCGGGCACACAAGTCGACGTGATTTTTGATAAAAAAATTATCTATCGTACTAATTTTGGCAGACGCTTATTGCCACTGGACGAAAAAGTAAATCAAGCAGTGGTCAGATTAGTGAATGCGGTTGCGCAAACATATGCTGAAGAGGAAAATCCCGACTTGGCAGGTGATGAGTGGTAAGTATATGAAAAATATGATAATAATATTTAGCCTATTTGCCCTAATGGAACAGGCAGTAAGTTCAGAGCTTGTTTATACCCCCATTAACCCTAGTTTTGGCGGTAACCCTATGAATGGCAGCATTTTATTGAATAAAGCCAACGGGCAAAATACCCATTCAGCGTCAAGCAATGAAAGAAGTTATGGTGATAGATTACAAGAGTCCCTAGAAAGAGCATACATTAATAAAGTTGTTAGGGAGGTGACAGACCTCGCGTTTGGTGAGCAGCAATTAGACGAAAATGGCGTGCCCGTAGCGAGTATATTTGATAATAATTCTCTTTTTGTTAGTGGTGACTTTCAGGTAGAACTTATTACCTCTAATCCCGATAGTTTAACCGTTCAAATAACCAATATTTTGACGGGTGAAATAACTATTGTTGAAATTCCCAGGTTTGGATAAAAAAATGAAGACTTCTTTAATAGTAGCCATCAGTTTTATGGTGTTAAGTGCTTGCTCCTCCATTACAAATTTGATGCCGCCAAATAAACAACCCGCCACAGTTATTGAAGTCGCCGATACGTTAAGTGATTTAAAAAACTTGCCTAAAGCGGGTGGCAAAATTGCGGTATCCGTTTACGGATTTAGAGACCAAACAGGTCAATACAAGGCATCGTCTGGTTCCAGTTCTTTCTCTACCGCCGTAACGCAAGGGGCTACGTCTATACTCGTGCAGACCCTGGGAGAAACGGATTGGTTCTTGCCTGTTGAACGAGAGGGATTACAAAACATATTAACCGAACGTAAAATAGTTAGGGCCGCGATTAAAGGCGATAACACCAATTCAGCATTACCGCCATTGACGACAGCTAAAATTATCATTGAGGGTGGTATTGTTAGCTATGATACCAATATAAGAACAGGTGGTTTAGGTGCTGAATATTTTGGTATTAGCTCTTCGACTTTATACCGAGAAGACCAAATTACCGTATTTATGCGTGCAGTTGATGTGAGGACCGGGCAGGTTTTAGTCTCGGTGTCCACCAGTAAAAAAGTACTCAGCCAAGAAGTTCGAGCAGGTTTGTTTCGGTATATATCATACAAGCGTTTACTTGAATTGGAGGCTGGATACACAACTAATGAGCCTATGTTTGAATGTGTTAAGCAAAGCATAGAAAAAGCAGTGAGTGAGCTGGTACTGAAAGGCATCGACCGAGGTGTATGGAGAGCGCGGGTTTAATTATAGTTAAGACCAGCGAATACTAAGGTCTATAAAGTAGCAAAAGTGAATGTGCAGATCCAACTGAACTCACCGCTTATTACTGCCTGTCAGGTTTAGTAATTTTGACTCTCGCTTACGAGCCGATTGTACAATTCATTTCTTATATTAGTTGCTAATAACAATTGTAAATGTGTTTCTGTTGAACAATATAAACTCATTTATTAAGTTAAGCTATCCACTCTAAAGAAAGTTTAACTATTTCATTCCAGTGCCTAAACTCTTGCCATTCAGCCCGTTACATTAAAAAACCCGCTAATCAAAAGATTAGCGGGTTTTTGTTTTCTACAGCAAAAATGATTATTAGAGCTCTAGCGCGAATCCGATACTTAGAGTTCAAATCTTTATCTCAACGCTACATTTAGACAACCAGTTAATTTTATTTTTTTAAAGCATTCTGGTTAAGTTTGTGCATTCATGTTTTTTCCTTGGTACGTCTAAGTTCAGTAGGTTAAGTTCATTAGGCTAATCACTATTTTTATTGTGCTTTTAGTCATTGAGTTTATTTGAGCTCATTGGCTTTTCGGTGTTTACCTTGATAGTCAAAAAGTCTGTCTTTAATACGCCAGTAGTACTTTTGTTTTCTGGCAATGACAAAATCTGGGCACGGCAATATGTTAGCTAACTTTAATGCTTGTTCAAGATTAGTGACTTCAAACGACTCCGTTGAACCCAGTTGAACACTGATTTTAGCGCTAAGGCGTTTAGAAAAAATATCATTGAACGCTTTAACTTGATTCGGCTTAGTAAAGTCAAAAGATTCATTGAGTTCAGCGCCTTCCTCATCATGGTAAGTGACTTTTAACTTATCAGCGTCCTTATCACTAACCTTGCCATTAACTCTGGTTAAATTAAGACCTGCGCAGCGAATAATTTTTGAATCTTTAAGTTGCAGTGCCTTTTTTAACATATCATCGGGGTCAACCAAGACCTGAAGGCACTGTAAACAGTTACGAGCAGCTATGTCATTTTCACCACCGCAGTGAGGGCATTCTTTAAATACAAAACGATAGTCACATTGACTCTGGCTTTCTAGTAGGTATGCTTGCTCTTCATTTGGAGCATCGACGAGACCTTGGCATCGTCGGCCGTAGTGTTCCACTAAATAACCGTCATCATCACAAATACCCCAAAATATATTGGGAAATTGACAACTTGGGCAAACAACTTGAACTGGCTGACTTTTACCATTCGGCTTTTTCTCGCCAACTTCGGGATGATAGAGGTCAAAATCATTGCCCGTATAGTCAATCACCAAGCAATCTTTTTTGTTATCACTCAAACGCAGACCACGACCGATGATTTGCTGATAGAGACTAACTGATTGTGTTGGACGTAATATCGCAATCATATCGACATGGGGCGCATCAAAACCAGTGGTTAATACTGAAACATTAACCAGATATTTAATTTCTTTACGTTTGAATGCCTTAATTAACTTATCGCGCTCAGTGTTGTCGGTAGCCCCGGTAATTAACGCACTCAATTTGGCGGGTAAATAACTAAAGACTTCCTTTGCATGTTCAACGGTAGCGGCAAATATCATAATACCTTGACGTTTATGGCCTAACTCGATGACCTGTTCAATAATACCTTGAGTCACCCGAGGATTTTTGTTTAGTAGATGATTAATATCTGTAGGACTATATTCACCAGAGGCGTTTGCTCGCAGGCTACTAAAATCATAATGCTCTATGGTGGCATCGACTAAATTGGGTTCGGTTAAATACTGGCGTTTAATTAAGTAACGAAGTGGTAGTTCATAAATACAGTGCTCAAAAGGTCGCTTTTCTTCACTTCGCATAAAACCACGATAATGCTTTTTATAAATCCAGCCCATGCCTAAACGATAAGGGGTTGCGGTTAAACCCAATAATTTCACTTCGGGATTCACTTGCATTAATTTTTCAATGATTTGTTGATACTGATTACTATTGGACAGCTTGCTTGCTGTTTCTTGTGATTGCTCTTTGGACTCACCTTTAGGTTTACTTTTAGCTTCGTCTTTAGCCAACTCAGTGCTGGCCAAATTAACTCTATGGCATTCGTCAATAATAATTAAGGAGTAGGGCTCACTAAAGTCATCTAGATTACGGGCTGCCGATTGTATGCTGGCGAACGTGACTTGGTACTGAGTTTCTTTTAGTTTTAATCCCGCAGAATAAATACCGGCAGTAACACCATAGCTTTCATATTTTTGATGATTTTGCTCGACCAGTTCTTTCACATGGGTGAGCACCAGTATTTTTCGCTTTGCCAAGCGAGCAAGCTCGGCAATGACCAGACTTTTACCCGAGCCTGTAGGTAAAACAATCACCGCAGATTCGTTGGTTTTTCGAAAGTGTTTGAGCACCGCAGAAACGGCTTCTTGTTGATAATCTCTAAGTTGAAAAACTGCCACGCAGTGCTACTGCCTTATAGGGAACGGATAGCCGCTATAATAGCAAAAGAGTAGATAATTCTAAAATTTAAAGCCAACTTTAAGCCTTCATTAGTTTGCTGGGGGGTAATTTAGAGAGTAGGGCTTAAAAAGAGAGTAAACTGCTGCGCACAACTGGGAATATCATAGAGGTAATTGAGCCTTAATAAGGTTTTTCTACAAAAAAGTAATACAAAGTAGTAGTGAGAGGCAGTTGCACAATCTTTTTTTCAGTCCACTGCCAATAATTAAGAAGTTTTTCATAAAAATCAAACCGGGTATTTATCTGTTTGATTTCTTATCTATAGTGATCATGAGTTTACTCTAGTGGTAATTTCATTGAATAAAGTCAATGCCATATTTGGCCATTCTTCCTGTCAAACTATAAAATTACTAATTGAAAGGTTAGAGGTTTTTTGGTGTTAAATTTATTGAACAGCGCAATAGGTGTTCTATCACTGCAATAAAGGGAACAAGTCTCTATAAATATGGTTAAGTTGAAATCAATGTTTTAGATCCAACGACACAACTAGCTTGTGTAATAAAAAATAACAAAATAATTAAAGGAGAATGTTATGAATAGAAGGTTTTATATGGCACCTTTAAATTTTATAGACATTTTAACGCAAGGTAAAAAAGTGATTGTTATCTTTATATATAATTAATTTTTTTATTTTTAGCAAAAGCATTTAAAAACTCAAAGCGTTATTGCGTTAGTTTATTGTCTAGTACGTCATCTTGAAAAATTGTGAAATTAAGTGACACTAAAGCTGATACAACTGCGGTAATTGATCTCAAAAATAACCTTAAACGTATAAAAAAACTTAAGCTTATAAAACAAGTAAAACAGCCAGCCATGATTAAATCCCAACGATAGATAAAATTAAAATTGTCAAAACGTAAATGGTATTGATTGTTAAAAAGTTCAATGCCGCTAAAGTGTTACGATGAATAAATAAAAATACCAACGGGTTATTCTACAAGCTATTTATACAAATCAGTGGCGTTATAGGAAAATTATATGCTTCGATGGATTATTTTACTGTTTAGCGTAATCACCTGTATTAATGCTAAATCTTCTACCAATTTAACCTCATTAAACAACAACGGTATTGCACTGTGGGAAACTAAAGTATTCTCTGGCAAATCGATTTACACTATAAACCAGCATCAAGGACGCTTGGCACTGCAAGCACTCAGTCAGAGTTCTGCATCTGGATTGGTGTTGAAAAGTAAAATTGATCTGACTATAACGCCTTACATAAACTGGAGTTGGTTAGTAGAAAAAACCTTACATGGGTTAAACGAACGTAGTAAAAGTGGGGATGACTTCGTCGCTAGAGTTTACCTGGTCATCGATGGTGGCTTTATGCTTTGGAAGACCAAATCATTAAACTATGTGTGGTCGAGTAATCAGGCTAAAGACTTGGTTTGGGATAATCCCTTTGCTGGTTCAAGTGTTAAAATGATGTCTGTTCAAGGGAAGCAATCTCAAACAGGTAAGTGGTACGAAGAAAAGCGTAATGTATACCGAGATTTGATTGATACATTTGATGATCAAGGTAGTGAAAAAGCAAACCTAAAAGCTTATAACTACATAGACATTATAGCTATTTTGACAGACACCGATAATAGTGGGGAAAAAGCAGAGTCTTATTAGGGTGATATTGTATTTAGTACCCAGTAATTATTTTACTATTCAGTTTTAGGTGATATTTTTTGTCTGCTTAAATTAACCTGTTGTTTTTTATAGATATAAAAAATACGAGCAGAGCTATTCAAACTTAGCTGCAGTAATCAACCTTTAAACGTCATTACTGGTGTAAACTTTTTAACCACACTAAGAGTATATTAGATGGAGGTTATCAGAAATATAGCTATGTAGATTTCAAGTGGTGAATTTTTTATGACCATCACTTGTTTCCATTATTGCCGCAGTGGAAACAAGCGTAATATAAACGCCCTACCAAAGGAGAATAAGATGAGTAAAATTGTAGATGAAGTAAAATCCGCCAATGCTGATTATGTCGCTGCATTTGGAGATAAAGGTGATCTGCCAATGCCACCTGGTAGGCAATTTGCCATTTTGACATGTATGGATGCACGCTTGGATCCAGCTAAATATGCAGGTCTTGCTGAAGGTGATGCACATGTAATTCGTAACGCAGGCGGCAGAGCAAGCGATGATGCTATTCGTTCATTAGTGATTTCTTATAAATTACTCGGCACAAAAGAATGGTTTGTTATCCATCATACTGATTGTGGTATGGAAACATTCTCAACTGAAATAATAGCAGATTTACTTTCGAGTAGCCTTAAAACCTCAAGTGTTGATGCTTCTGGTTGGCATGACAGTAAAGCAGGCGGTGGTACAACTGATGGCAAGTACATTAATTGGCTCACCATCAGTGATCAAGACAAAAGTGTTTTGGAAGACGTTCAAAGGATAAGAAGTAATTCAATGGTGCCCAGCGAGATTCCAATTTATGGTTATATTTATGACTGCAAAACTGGCAATCTTAATGAGGTGCTTGAAGCCACAGAAGCTGGAAAAGTAAGTTAAAACAACTAATGTCAATCTCATTGGTTTTCTAATCATTTTACCTGATGAAAACAACCAACTATGGCGTTGTTTGTTTAATAAGTACCGCTGCATGGTTGCAGTTTATTAGACAATTCAAGCACCTATTGTCCTGAACAACGCGTTATTAAAATAACTGCCTTATATTGGTTTTTTTTTCTGCTTCGAAGGCCGGATAATTAATGAAACCGGTATAACAAAAAGCTGTACTTTAACAGTACAGAAAATTTATCCCCACATGCACAACAACTAAATGTGCTATTAACTGCACAGGAGATTTGATGAAGTATTTTGCATACGGTTCAAACATGTCAATTTTAAGACTTCAAGAGCGGGTACCAAGTGCCAAAAGGCTTGATACAGTAACACTTAAAAACCACCAATTACGCTTTAATATGAGTGGCACTGATGGCTCTGGAAAGTGTGATTCTTTTCAAACAAATAATATCGAAGACATAGTCATTGGTGCTTTATTTGAGATAAACAGAGCTGAAAAAACAATCTTAGATCGCGCTGAAAGCTTAGGGTATGGATATGATGAAAAAATAGTTTCTGTACAAAATGACTTAGGTGAAGTCTTTAATGCTTTAATATACTGCGCAATTAATATAGACGACTCATTAAAACCTTATTCTTGGTATTTAAATCACGTCATTATCGGAGCAAAGGAAAGTAAGCTGCCTACTGACTACCTTGCTGTAATTGAGTCTATTGTGTGTTTAGAAGACCCTAATAAAACGCAAGACGCAGAGCAACGTGCAATGTACAGTTAACAAAAAATTAAACATGGGTCTGTAATGGTTTGCTACAACCTGTCGTACTAGACAATTTTAGCGAATTATTACTCAGCCCATTTTTTGTTATAAGGCATGTGATTTTGTACTGGTTTGGTATGAAAAATTAGACATTCCACTTAGCCCATAAAATATATAAATCTTCTTTAGTAAAAAAAATGAATTTCGATTGGCTATAAGTATGTATTTTTAACTATTCCTTTTTTAAGTAATCATCCAAATTAACTTTCTCATCTAGCCAGTCTAGATATGTACACAGATAAGTTATGAAACGAAAGACCTAACCGCCTCATTACTTCTTGTCACAATATCATCACTATATGCGAATAAACCGCTACTTTAACGAGTCACGGTCTTTTATGTTTATTATTTGTAAAATACAGCCTTAAGCTTGGTAGAGCTATAGTGTCTAGTAGCCTTAAATCTGCTTAATAGCTGAAATATTGTTAAGTTAGATAGCTAATATCGAATATTAAATGCTTATTTAATAATAAAGAACTTGCCAATACACTATGATCATCAACTAGTGATATTCTCAATAATACTCGCTCACAAAGTGAGTTCTGCATTAGCAGAAGGGTTTGCCCCGAGGATGTTTACTATAGCTGAGTTGTTAGCAGATATTCATCAGGAATTATTAGCCACGTGCATCGACAAACAGCAGTATACTCTGACGGGTTTGTTTATCCTTTATCATGACATATTGTCGCGTTTACCTGATTTGTAAATACTGATCATACTGATTGTTTACAGTGCTATGGCAATAACACCGTTGATTTTTTTCATTGTTTAAAGTGGCCTTGATCGCCATTATACCTAATTTAATTACCACCTCAGTGATTATGGGTATATTAGATATTTTTCGATTCCATTAGATTTAATGACTATTACCATTGCTGCCGTTGCTATGGGTATTTCAATGGACAATACCATTACTACATTCATCGATATTTAGCTAAAGACAAGGTTAAGCAAGCCCTAACATAAGAGCACTGTATTTTAATGCCGTGTTTTATTGCTTTTGTTAGCTGATTCATAACCCTGTTAAAGGTATTAAGGTCAGTTGTTATTAGGTTGTTAGCTTTAATCTCTGTTTTACCCCAATAGTTTATGGTAGCTAAATGACTATCAATTTGAGTGTGTTGCTCATATTTAGTCCACTTTTATAAAGTTATTACTCACTTGAGTTGTTTTATCTGCGAACAACAAGCTCACAAACATAATGTAAATGATATAATCTCGCGTATAAAGTGTCATGTTGTGACATTACTCAATTAAAAAATGCCCTAGTCACCTGGAAAATATAAATCATGCGCGTCACCGTATCTCAGTTTGCCACCGCTTTAAATGTTCAAGAAAACCTAGCAAGCTGTGTTCGCATGATAAATCAGGCGGCGGTTTGCCAGCCATCGTTAATCGTTTTGCCTGAATTTTGTAATACTCAGTCTTCGTACGTCGACCATAACCAAGCTTGGCATCAAGCTTTAGCACTTGATGGTGGTTTTTTACAAGAGATAGCACAGCAAGCAAAAAAGCATCACTGTTATATTATGCTTAACGTAACACTACGCCAAGACCTAACACGCGATCACCAAAATCCGGCGATTAAATCAAATATTAGTATTAGCTCTTGTTTATTTTCACCGCTCGGAGAGCTTATTCATCAAGCGGATAAACAGGCGCTGACAGCCCAAGAAAATGATTTTTTTATTAGCACCAGTAAAGTTTCTGACATTGTAACAACCCCTTTTGGACAACTTGGGCTTTTAGCTGGTAGTGATGGTATTATTTTTGAACCATCGCGTAGGCTTGCCTTAGGCGGGGGGCAATTATTATGCAACTCGCAGAGTTCATTTGCATTAGATCAAAGCCATTTACATGACTTTGCTCGAGCAGGTGAAAATAATATTTTTGTCGCAACAGCGAATAAAATTGGTTCGCTCAGGCAGCAAGAGCCTGCACAAGAACGTTTACAAGAGCAAACACCAGCAGAAAGTGACTGTTTTTCAAGTCAAAGTTCAAGGGCTGAAAAGCACCCGATGGGCGTTGGCCATAGCCAAATAGTTTCTCCCAATGGCAAGGTGTTAGCAAAGCTAGATCATAATGAAGAAGGGTTTGTTTTTGCTGATATCGACTTAGCTGGGGTAGGGTTGAGCAAAAAATTGCGTCCTGATGGGACTAAGCTTATAAAACAACGACGTCCTGAACTTTATCAACAGCAAAAACTAGCCCTGCAACAAGCAACTAAAACAACACTCAATTATACCGTACCAGAAACCGCCAATGTCGCGATATTTGCCACCTATAAGTCTAACGAGCAAGCTATTGAAGATGTTTGTCATTACATTGAAAACAACCTTAGTGACATTATTCAACTACCCGAATTATTTTTTATCGCAGATAAAGCAATCACTAATAACACTGAGCAACTCGCTCAAGTGGCCTGTTTGTGTACTGGGCTCATTAAAAAAATCAGTGCCGTGTTAAGACCTTTTCAATATGTGTGCACGAGTTTAGTTATTGATGGAACGCATCATGCTGTGCTAATAAACGAACAGGGGGTATTTGCAAAACAACAACAATTACATTTTTGTCAAAGATATCAATGGACTGCGCTAGGGGGGGAGCTGGAGATTATAGAGCTGCCGTTAGAGCAAGGCGTGATCAAGGTTGCTATGCTAACGGGTGATGACGCCAATATACCAGAAATGGTTAAGCAGGCAGCTTTAAACAATATTCAGGTGTTACTCGTCCCGTTCGATATTCAAGAAGCAAATGAGGTTGAATTTAGCTTATTATCTTACGCCGCAGAATATAAAATTTGCATCGTTGCGGCCAGTCGCGAGAAAAGCTTTGCCGAATCTGCTCCTATCGATACTTCTGCTGATGCTTCTGGTAAGAACCGTGATGTAGCTAAGGGTAGTAGTTCAAACAACAAAAAAGTAAAACAAAAAAAATCTACAGGATTAATTGCTAATGTACCCGCAGTGTCAGCCTTATTAAATCCCTGGCAGTCAGATAAATTTAATGGCTATATCAACAAACCTTTGGTTAAGTATCAGCATGGTAAAATCACCAAAGCCGTTATTCATCCATTACTTAGGTTAAAAAATAAAATTGACTAAAACAGCAATTTATATTGTTAAAAAATAAAAATAAAAAATTAGTTTAGTTAGCGTATTATGAAGTCATTAATATGAGTAAAAACGAGTAATTATATTTGCTCGCTATCTCGTTAAAAAATATTGGAGAACGTAAATTGAATGAATTAACTAAGCAGTCAATAGGGTGTCCTTATTGTGGTGAGACCATTAAAGTGCTCATCGACTCATCTGATATGGAACAGCAATACATTGAAGATTGCCAAGTATGTTGTAAGCCCATAAATTTTTTGGTAACTAGCAGTATGGACGGTGATCTTAGCGTTCGTGTCTATAGCGAAGATGAAGCGTTTTAATTAAGATAGAAAACCTAGAAAGGTGAGGCTAATCTCCACCGTTTTTTAGCTATTGATAAGCTTTTATACCAATAGCTTATTAAATTTACATTATACATAGCAGTGCTTTTTTGGTTTAAGTTCTGGTTTAAATTTGGCTTTAGGTTATGGTCTGATTTTTGCTTCAGTTACGCTATTATCCTCATTGTAAAATCACTTTTTACATATTCTTCGCGTTTATAAAGTTTGTTAGCTAAGCTAACACGTCGGTATCGCATACTTACTTGTAGCTTTACCAAGGTATTAATAACTTGCTCGGAAATAGGGTAAAACCCTTTACGTTTATACTATAGTTTCGCTGCTTTTTTTGCAGGCAAGTGCACAAAATAGTATCTACCGAGTATCACCGTTAAAATACCACCAAGTACCAATATTGATGACTCAATTAAGCGCAGGGTGATTAATTCACGGGTAAATATAACTCCACCCATAGCCGCAATTATTGGCACCAACAACTGAACAGCTGCGGCTTGAGTCACTGACAGTGTTGTCAGTGCGATATACCAGACAAAATATCCGATGCCAGAGGCAATAGCGCCAGACAATACCGCGAGCAAAAATCCTGTCGAAGTGATGTATGCGTTATTAAAGCCAAAAATTATCAGGGCCAAAACAAAAGGTGAGGTTTTAAGGAAGTTATGAGCGGTATCGCTAAGCGCATTTTTAGATTGTCGTCCTAACAAGGTATAGAAGGCCCAAGCCATACCTGACATGCTCATCAGCATGAAACCCATCAATGATGGCGTGGTCAAACTAGGAATAACTAAATAGGCAAAGCCGCCAAAGGCAATACTTAAGCCTAACCATTCTGACAAATGCAACTTATTACCTGAAATTACGCTGGTAATAATCATGGTTATTTGTACTGCACCAAATAAAATAAGTGCTCCGCTGCCGGTATCTAATGAAATATAACCATAGGAAAAACTTACCGCGTAAATAAATAACATACTGGCGGCTAACCAACTTCCCTTCGACTTACTCTCTATTATTTCTGGCTTTGCTTTACTTGTTACCTTGATTAACGCTAACAATATAATAATAGCCGAAACCAGTCTTACAACCGTAAAGCTTGTGGCATCAATGGTGTTTTCGCCCAAGGCTAACCGACATAGCACTGAATTAGCGGCAAAGGCTAAAAGAGCGAAAACGGTACTGACAATCATTTTTACAGGCTTTGTATTCAAGAAAATACCTTTTCAGCAAGTAATGCCATATTACCAGTAGATAAAATATGGCTTGTTACACCAATGCGGATCAGTACTTTATCACTCTTGTAAGCTAAGATTAACCATAGCTACAATTAATTAACTTATATTAGTGATTTCTAATATAGTCTGTACTAATATAATGGCGAGGTAGCTGATGTCACCGCTAATAAAATTGACAGTATTAAATCTAGATAGTAGCTGTCTTGTTGATTTCGTTCTCACTTTTATTTGAACGTCTAAAACCTAAATACGCATTCAATAGAGATTAAAATGACTGATTTAACCATAAAGTGTTTTTTTGATGAAACAACGAATACGGCAACTTACCTAGTAGCAGATAGTGTTGAAAAGCAATGTGTAATTATTGATTCGGTATTAGGTTTTGATATGTCATCAGGCGCGACATCAACGGCGTTAGCGGATGAAATTATTGATTTTGTCACAGCAAAAAAATGGCAGTGCTTGTGGATTTTAGAAACACATGCCCATGCAGACCACCTAACAGCTGCGCCATACCTGCAAAAAAAATTAGCTGGTAAAATCGCCATTGGTAAGCATATTGTGGATGTACAAAAAATATTCAAGCCTATTTTTAATTTTGAAGTTGAATTTTTCACTGACGGACAACAGTTTGATCAACTTCTTCATGAGGGTAATCTACTTGAATTAGGCCGTTTCACCATTAGGGTATTACATACCCCTGGACACACACCAGCTTGTGTAAGTTACCTTATTGATAACAACGTTTTTGTTGGCGATACCTTATTTATGCCTGACTATGGCACCGCTCGGTGTGATTTCCCCGGTGGTGATGCTGAAACTTTATATCACTCCATTCAAAAAATATTTTCGCTGCCCGACAATACCTGTATTTTCATTGGACATGACTATAAAGCGGAAGGCAGAGACAACTATGTTTGGCAAACTAGTGTCGCTGAGCAAAAGTTGAAAAATATCCATATTAATAGCCATGTTTCAGCGCAAGAATATGTCGCTTTTAGAAATAAAAGAGATTTGACCTTGGCTATGCCAAAACTTATTTTACCTTCGGTGCAAATCAATATTCGAGCAGGGCATTTTCCAAAAGCGGCAGATAATGGCTTGCAGTATTTAACGCTACCTATAAATGCCTTTAAGTAATTAACCATGATCGAACTTGTGCTTATTATTCTTGTTGCGATACTTATTGGTCTGAGCTTAGGTTTATTAGGCTCAGGTGGTTCGATATTGACTGTGCCTGCGTTGACTTATATTTTGGCTAAGATGAAAAACCGCTATTGTAACCTTACTGGTCATTGCAGGCCTAATTGCGTTTTCTGGGGCATTAAAATACCAACAAAATAAAATGCTCCATTGGCCTGTTTTGTTGCAGTGTGCTTTGACAAGTATGTTATTTAGCTACCCCAGACAACAGCTTTACTTGTTAATGCTAATGAAACCCTCCTTATGCAAGATATTCAGCAAGTGTGATCTTTAGTAAAAGCAATGCACCTTATGCTTGGGAGGTACTATTTTACGCCAGTTTTAAATTCGCAAAGCGGTAAGAGAAGATATAAACCCCATGGAATATTCTGAGGTAGTGCAAGTAGCTGATAAAACTGTGTTGCGTGATATGAAGGCAATACCTATGGGTGGCTTATGTCTAGCATGCCATGGCAGCAAGTTAGCTGATGACGTAAGTAATAAAGTTAACGAGTTATATCCAAACGATCAAGCCACAGGTTTCAAGTTGGGTGATATTCGTGGCGCATTTACCTTACCGAAAATAAAGCTTTAGGAATTTTTACCCTAGTAGTTTGATAAACCAGTAAGATAAAACGTGGGATAATTTAATTTGCTGGTTTTTAAGTTAATAATTTTAAGAAACGATAGGGTATAATTATTTATCATCTTTTTCTTAGAGTTAATATTATCCACCAAGCAGATAAAAAAGCAATAAATCAGCAACTTTCCTCTGACGCTGTATCTATCTCAGAAACAAATACCAAACTTAAAGTGGCTACTTTTAATTTGTTCAATTACCTTGAACCCCCTAATGCTTTTTATGATTTTGAGCGAATTTATAGTGCAGAGCAATGGCAAAAAAAGCAAAAGTGGGTGGCTGATTATTTGGCTGAACATCAGCCCGATATTATTGGCTTTCAGGAGGTTTTTAGTACAGAGTCGTTAAAAGCATTAGTTACTGGGCAGGGTTATGCTTATTTTGCCGTGGTTGATCAACCGCGGGTCATTGATGATTTTATTTACCAACGTCCTGTTGTCGCCATAGCTTCACGTTATCCTATTGTTGAGGTAAATGCGGTAAAACCAAACACTGAACTTGCCGAAAGTTTAGGTTTAGCTAACGACTTTTCTTTTAGTCGTAAAGTCATCAGAGCAACGATTGAAGTACCTCATATGGGTCACTGTGATTGTTATGTGGTGCACTTTAAATCTAAACGTTCAATGCTTGAAGTTGATGAGCAAGATAAAAAACGCTCAGCAGAAAAAACCATTATTGAGAGCCTAAAAGCACAAGTAGCGGGCGGTTGGGGCTCCACTATACAACGTGGTAGCGAAGCAACCTTATTAATGATTGATATGATTGAACGGCGAGAGGCAACTGATCACCCTATGATATTAATGGGTGACTTTAATAATAGCTTAGCTGATGGCGTGTTAAGTCATTTACTTACCAATACCTTACGCTTTGTTTCTGCGATTGACCGTGATGCTTATCTGGCCAAATATTGTTTAAACGACGCTTGGGATTTATTTCAAGTAGCACAAATTAATGACAGCAATGAAATTAAGCCAGCTAGTCAAGCAGAAAAGGTAACGCGTACCCCAACTCATTACTTTGGTGCTGGCAGCTCGGTACTCGATTACCTTTTATTTTCCTGTGAATTTGATGCCGGTTATCACGACAGTCTTTATCAAGTCAGTGATTATCACACATATGACCGACATTTAATTAATCCTATTTTTGAACGTGATGGCGAAAGTACCGATCATGGTATTGTGTTAGTGACATTAACGTTAAGATCATAAGGCTCGCTTGTAAGTCTTTTTTACCTTGGACTTTAGTGCCTTAGGTTTTAATCGATAGCTGTCAGTAAAATAGCCATTAGCTTTCAGTTAACCGAAAATAATAGCTGACAGTTTTTGATTTCTGGTCTGTTTGTCTTTGCTTAGCGGTTAATGGAATAAATTCTTAGCTGCAAAGCATTGGCCAAGGTGCTGTTATCCCCGTAGTACTATGTAGGTTTAATGTTGGTTGGCTTTAGTCTGCTATATTTATCTTTTTTAACTGCCTTGCTACGGTATCGATAATACTAAAGGCATTAGTGCTATGCAATACGCTGTCTGAGCTCCAAATATTTGCCACACCCATTTCCTTTAGCCTTGTTAAGGCGTTATCAACAAAAAAGGCATGAGTGACTATGATTGAAATACTGACAGGGGTTTGTTGTTGTATTTGTTTCACGGCTTGTTCTAGGGTTTTTCCTGTGCTGGCAATGTCATCGACAATGATCACGTCTCGGTTGCTTAAGCTTACGGCTTTAATGTTATTTTTATCATGTGTGTTCAAGCTGACCGCAACATTTTTATCACCAAAACGCGCTTTTGTCGCAATAACATAAGGCCACTGATGTGGTTGAGCGATAGCTTTTACCCACTGCTCAGACTCTTCATCAGGGCCAATAAGAACAGGATGACTAAAATGTTGTTGTAAAAATTGTGACATAGCCCCCGTGGTATGGAGAGCGTAGGCTTGAGTAATGGGAATGGCTTCACTTAGGTTATTGATACGGTGTAAGTGTGGGTCGATAGTGATAACGCTATCAAAATAAGCGGCAAGTAAGTGGCCAATAATTTTTTGACTAACGGCTTCTCCGGGATTAAAAGCAATATCTTGCCGCATGTAGCATAAGTAGGGTACTACTAAGGTGATGTGCTTAACGCCTTGATTTCTGGCGGCTGCTGCCGTGATGATCAGTTCAGTAATCTTTGCATTGGGGTTATTTAATGTTCGGCAAATAATAATATGCTTTGGCAGCGTTGTTGGCAATGTTACCTTGGTTTCACCATCAGGAAATTGGTGTAACTCTACCTGCTTAAACGCCGCTGATAAACTTTTAGCTAGCTGCTGAGCAGGTAACAAATAATCATCAAAGCCTAGTATTAAGGTCATTTTTGCTCCTAAGGACTCTTATTAAATAAAGTAGTTATCATCTGTTGAGGGGGGATTTTTCGCTATAACATAAGCATTGTTTTCATGTGCAAATTGTGTGGAAAATTCAAAATCACTTTTAAAACTGGCATAGATAACAAAAAGTGTGTCACCTTTTTTGACTTTATTGGCTACTTTTTTAATTAGATCCACACCGGAATTTTTCTCTATAGGAGCACCCGCCAAACTCGCTATATGGGCAATGTTTAAGTTGTTTATAGCGCTAACATAGCCACTTTTACTTGCGAGCATTGCATATTCTAATGGGGCTTTAACTTGTTTTTTTGGTTGTGCTCCTTGTGCAAGGATAATGGCTTGCATTTTTTCAAAGGCTCGGCCAGATTCCAAAATGTCTCGGGCAATATTGTAACCTTGTCCACCTCTTACATCGGGATCAAACTCTAAAATCCTACCGGCTAATCGTAGCGATTTTTCACGTAAATCACTGGGTGCATTTTTGTGGTTAGTTAACACTTGTTGGACATCTCTTGCCTCTAATGCAGGACCTACACCATTGCCGATTGGTTGAGAACCATCACTGATCACTACATCGATATGTAAACCAAAGAGATCGCCAATATATTCAAATAATTTCCTTAGGGCTAACGCAGCTTGGTTATTGTGAATTTTAGCAGATGGACCTACAGGTATATCAATGAGTAGATGTGTTGAACCTGCTGCTATTTTTTTAGATAAAATAGAGGCAACCAGCTGTCCGGTTGAGTCCATTGATAAAGGGCGTTCAACCGAAATTAAAATATCATCAACAGGTGCTAGCCTTGCTGTGCCACCCCAGGTCAACATGGCACGATTTTGGTGTACTACCTTTTTCATTTGTTCAATAGAAAGCTCTACGTTAGCTAACACTTCCATGGTGTCGGCAGTACCCGCAGGTGAGGTAATAGCTCGGCTAGACGTTTTAGGCATTAACATACCATGTGCCGCTACAATGGGCATCACTATCATAGTCGTACGATTACCAGGTATCCCGCCTATACAATGCTTATCAACCACTATATTTTCACCCCAGTTTAAAACTTCGCCAGTATCAACCATGGCTTTTGTTAAAAAAAATACTTCTTGTCGCTCTAAGCCATTATGGCTACAGGCGACTAAAAATGCGGCAATTTCCATTTTGGAATAACGGTTTTCTAAAATATCTTGGCAAATAAGGTGAAACTCATTTTTTTTTAACGATTCACCGGCAATTTTACGATGTACGGCTTTAAGTGATATGGGGGGCTTAGCTGGCGCGATTCTTACGTCAACACCTTGTTCTTTAACTAATTGTTTAAAAGCTTGGATACTTAAACCCAGCTCATTAATATCAACAATAGTGCAGTCATCAACAATGTTTAATACCGCAAGCACTGGGCCGCCATTGCCCGCTATGTAAATTTCTATCTTCATTAACGCCTGAAAACCTTCAGTGCGATAGAGTGGGCAATCGCGATGTAAGTAGGCAACATTTTCTTTAAAGGTGTCAATGGCAACAGCTTTTAGTTTTAACATAAGGTGAAAATCCTTCTCACTAAGAGTATGGTGAATTAAAACTATTTGGCTGATTATATTTTTTGGTGACAGGACAGTGATAAATAGGGTCAGTGATAAAGCTGCAAAACTAGTTTTACAGCTTTATAGACCCAGTACTTAATTAATGCTTAGAACGTCTAAAAGCTTTACTTATTTTAGGGCCCCGAACACACTGTTTTGATGAGGTTATTCATCAAAACGTATGGCGAGTACATCACATTTTGCGCCGTGTAAAAGGGCATTTGCGGTGGAGCCTAATAATAATCGCAAACCATGCACGCCATGGCTGCCGGTTATAATCAAATCAACGTTATGCTGCTCGGCAAACGCTAATATTTCCTCACTCGTTTGTCCTACGGGTATATGTAGGTTTTGCTCAGAAATATTAAGCCTTTTAATCAAAGGTTGAAGGCCCTCTTTGGCGCGGTCTTGAAATACTTTTGTTGCACTAACACTGTATGAAGCATCAAGGTTAGGCACAACGCCATACATACCACTATAGTAAATGTTAGCCATTGGCTCTACCACGTGAATAATACTCAGTTTAGCTTGAGTCAGCTGTTGTAATTTTTCGACCTTATCTTCAATATAACTTTTAGTTTCATCTAGCTCTGTCGCAAATAAAATATGCTTATACATAAATTTCTCCCTTGTTTAGATAATAATATTTTGCTTATAGCTGGCTTGCACGACATTAGCTTGGTATTGATGTTTCAATTTTTTTGCTAGTACGCTCATGGCTTCTTCCTCGCCATGCACCAATACTACTGGCGGTGTATTTTCAAAGCCTTGGTACCATTCTAATAATCCTTGTTGGTCGGCATGAGCTGAAAAACCACCGATGGTGTGAATTTGGGCATTAACTTGTACCTTTTCACCCCATAAATTAATATTTTCAGTACCGTCAACAAGTAACCGCCCTAAGGTGCCTCTGGCTTGAAATCCAACAATAATCACGTGGGCATTTTTCCGCCAAATGTTATGTTTAAAATGGTGTTTAATTCTGCCTCCTGTGCACATACCACTACCGGCAATGATAATAGCACCTGAGTTTATTTGATTGATCCTCATTGAGTATTGAGTTGTTTCTGACATGTGCAGGTTGGGTAAATCAAATATGCCCTGATGATTTTCTTCAATATCTGTCGCTTTTTTATCATAAACCTCCCTATATTTAGCATAGACGTTGGTCGCTTTTATTCCCATAGGGCTATCGAGAAAAATTTGCCAGTCAGCCACTTGCCACGCTTCAAAGTGTTGTTTAAATTCATAGAGTAACTCTTGCGTTCTACCCACAGTAAAAGCTGGAATTAATATATTGCCTTTGCCGCTTTTAGCGTGGGCAATAATATCGCCCATTTCTTGCCAAGTATCCGCCCAACTGCGATGAAGTCGGTCTCCGTAAGTACTTTCCATTATCACAAGATCAGCATATTTAACTTGAAAAGGATCACGTAAAATAGGGGCGTTTTTATGACCTAAATCACCACTAAAAACAACTTTTTTACTTTCGCCATTTTCAGTAAGCGTTAATTCAACAATAGCTGAACCAACAATGTGGCCTGCATCTCTAAGGGTGAGTTTAACGCCGGAACAAATTTCTAGTTCTTTGTCATAGCTAAGGCCTTGAAAATATTGTAGTGTTCTGCTCGCTTCTTCAGTGGTGTAAAGTGGCTCTATTAATGTTATGCCTTTACGTTCACGTTTTTTGTTTTCCCAGCGTGCTTCTTTTTCATGGATATAACCAGAATCAACCAGCATAATTTCACATAGATCTGCGGTCGCACTATGGGTGTATATATTGCCATGATAACCTTCTTTTATTAGCATGGGTAAACGCCCTGTGTGATCAAGATGAGCGTGGCTAACAATCACGGCATCAAGTTGGGCAACATCAAACGGGAAGGGGTCCTGATTGTGTAGTTCATGACTTTTAGAGCCTTGTAACATGCCACACTCGAGTAATATGTTTTTATTATTAACTTGTATCAAATAGCATGAACCAGTAACTTCTCTGGTAGCACCAAAAAATTTAATATTCATTTAAAGCTCCCGTAATCATTAATGTGGATAGTATTGATATTTGGTGTGTTGATAAGGCACTAGTTGATAATTGGGCTGTAAAAAAGATACTAAATCAATAAGTTCAGTGACGGTCATAACATCATTAAAGATCTTCATATTTGATTTACCATCTGCAGCTTTTGCTGCTGGTAAAGATGGGCTAGCAAATTTATGCGAAGGATTGATAACTGAAGTCACTAATTCTGCGTAAGTGACTATTTTGGTTTTATTACCACCAATAGTAATGGTAATAGTTGGATGTTTTGCAACCTTTGCCTCTGCAGTCCCAATATCTTTAATATTGTTAAGTGTGTGGCAAGCTGAACATTTAAACTTTAAAAACACTTTTTTTCCTGAGTCAATATTGCCTTTAGGTAAACTAAATCCTCGTGGTGAATCAACACCTTTACTACAACTCAGTAGTGTTAATGACATTATGATAAGTAAAGTCAGCAGGGTATATTTCATTATTAATCCTTAATTTTTTGGCCGGTTTAACTAAACCACTCATTAATTCCATTACTTATTCAATAAGTAATGGAAAATAAGGGATATAATTTTTCTAGAGCATTTGAAATACTGTCATCTTTAATACAAATCCTTATAACGGCGATAATAAAACATATAGTTTCCTCTTCCATAGCAAAGTATTACACTTAATTGCTTAGGTATAGCCTACTCAGCGACCCACTTAAGCAGTAAATATATGCTGCGATTACCGCACGATACAAACTAGTGTATTGTGAAAATTTCACTCGCAGTTTGTTCCATTAATCTGGTTACAGAAACATCAGTTACAGAGCACTTAACAATCTAATTGCATTTAGCTTGGCAGGTAGTTCCTCAGGTATCACTAGTTTATAAGGCCCAATATTGATTAAGATCAATATTGGCTTAATTGGTAGGTAGTTAAGCCAATACTGAGGAGGTACTGACAAGAGCGAGTGCAAATGATTTAGATAAATAGATGAAAAAAATAGTGTTGATTTGGGTGTTCACTCGTGCCTTATTTGGTGTTTTCTGAGAGGTTCTTGTCAGCTTATAGCGATAATTATAGTGATGGTATTTCAATGTTTTATTACAGAAATAAGCCATGTTGAGCTAGCTTTCAGAGCTAAGAACATCTGATTATTAAAGATAGTCAAAGACAGTGAAAACAAAAAAATAGTAATGTTTCAGCAAAAAAAAGGTGAAGTTATAGCAATAATATAGCTATTGTTGTGTGACTAAAAATTAAATGTACTAAGTGTTTATTTTTATATCAGAATAATAGCAATGAATATCTTGTATTAATTTCACATAAAAACAATGACTTACTTTTTTATTGGTAGCACGCGTAATCTTTAGGCTGTTAAACTATGCTTTATAGCGAGCATAAGTAATGACACAGGCAATATATTTGCATTAATAAACAAGAGTAGTGAGTAAATACCGTTTTTGAACAGAATAACTGAATAAGTCAAAGCTTTGGTCAGTTTATTAGTGGTTAAATTAGCATCAGCGCAGACATTGGCTAATATTACAAAATCTGTTACTACTTAGAGATTCTTAAACATTTATACAGAATATTTTCTCAGTGTAAAACGTTTGTATCAAATATTTCATGAGGCACAAAATATGGTCGAAAACACCTCAGACAGATTAGGAAGTTAAATTGGCTTTATTGTTATTTATCGCTGCTAATTTTATTAGCATAAATTATAGTTATAGGTTGGTGCGTGTAAAGTCTGTTACGCCTTGAATGCATTTGGCAAAGTCCGTACTAGCGTTTTCTTGATCCGGATTGATTATTTCAATAGGTATAAGGGATGAATATGGCTAAAAAAGCACATAATAGTAAAAATAGCACTGCTAAGGTTGTTATTGGCAAATCTAACCAAGGCATTAATTTACTTGGTTCTACGTTAAGCCTGTCTGGCGTCAGGTCTAAAAATCGTCAGCACCCAGTTAAACCAAGAGCCTTACCTGGTATTGAACATATTGCCGATGCTTCTACTGCCCCTGCATCTGACAGTATTTTTATTAATTATATCGATTATTGTGCTAGTCAACTTGAAACCGGTAATATTACTGATCTTGACGAATTTCTTGCTAAACCACTGCTCGACTGGGTGACCGTCAGATGGATCAACATCAGTCCACCGCACCCTTATGTCATTAATCAATTTCGGCAACATTTTGAGTTTCACACGCTAGCGGCAGAAGACGTTATGCATATTCCTCAACGTCCTAGAGTCGAGCTCTTCGACGATCATCTTGCGTATAATGAAACTGATTCAAATCGAACCTAGTAACACCCATAACATAGCAAGGAGTAAGGCACTAGATTCTGAGCAAGTCAGTCTTTTTCTTTATGATAATGTCTTGATCACTTTTCAGGAAAAAAAAGGTGATGTCTGGCAACCTATCCGTGACCGACTGCAAAAAGATAATGTGCGCATTCGCAAATATGGCACAGATTATCTGCTCTATGCACTACTTGATGCCATTGTTGATCATTGTTTTCCGGTGCTCGAACAATATGGTGATGTGCTTGAAGAGCTTGAACAGGTCACGCTGAATAACCCCTCAGAGGGAGTCTTGCACAGCATCCATAGTGTTAAACAGCAACTTGTCCTTTTGCGACGTGTGGTTTGGCCAATGCGAGAAGTTGTTGATCAACTCTATCGTGAAGAGGATGGTCGCATCACTGATGCCACCAAGCCCTATTTACGTGATGTTTATGAGCACACAATTCAAATTGTTGAGATTATAGAGTCCTATCGTGAGATGGCGAGTGGCCTGACCGATTTATACATGTCTGCCGTGTCAAATCGTATGAATGAAATCATGAAGGTGTTAACTATTATGGCCTCAGTGTTTATTCCATTAACCTTTATTGTCGGTGTCTACGGGATGAATTTCCAGTATATGCCCGAATTAACTTGGCGCTGGGCTTATCCAGTAATATGGTGTGTTTTTATATTGCTTACTATCGTGATGCTACTTTATTTTTGGCACAAAGGCTGGATTGGCAAAAAATAGCTGAGATTAACGCCAACACAATTTATTAATAAAGCTTAACCTATATAAAAAATTAACAGCTCGTTTCTCGCATAAAAAAATATCAGTTTTAAGTAGATTCACCAGAAAAAGCGAGCAAATAAATTTAGTAGTAGTTAATTCGTGACATTATTTAGGTTGAAATAGCTAAAAAAAAGCGCAGAGGGTTAAACAACGACACCTGCGCCAATCATAAGACAGACCAATAAAGTATGGCCTATCTTTTATCTATCGCGAAACAGTCATGAGGCTAGTCTGAGGCGGCTAAATTACGTAGCACAAAATGTAATATGCCCCCATGTTGGTAATAATTAAACTCGTTTGGTGTATCAATGCGAATATTCACATCAAAAGAGCGGTTACTGCCATCTTGAGTTGTGAGCGACACTTTCACTGTTTTTTGTCCTGCACTCACGGCTGGAATATTGAATTGCTCTTCCCCTGTGAGCTTTAATGACTCGGCACTATCACCAGGCATAAACTGTAATGGTAAAATCCCCATGCCGACTAAGTTAGAGCGATGAATACGTTCATAACTTTGTGCGATAACCGCTTTGACGCCCAATAAGGCTGGCCCTTTAGCGGCCCAGTCACGAGAGCTGCCCGTACCATATTCTTTTCCAGCGAGTACAATCGAAGCAACTTTTTGTTGTTGGTATTGCATGGCAGCATCAAAAACACTCATTTTTTCACCCGATGGCATTAGTCGAGTCCAACAGCCTTCGGTGCCTGGCGCTAATAAATTACGTAAACGCACATTAGCAAAAGTACCGCGCATCATCACTTCATGATTTCCGCGTCTAGAACCATAGGAATTAAAATCTTTAGGCGATACTCCAGCACTTTGTAAATATGCAGCTGCTGGGCTATCTAACGCAATTGAACCGGCAGGTGATATATGATCTGTGGTGACACTATCGCCCAATTTTAACAAGCATCGGGCATTTTTAATCGGGTTAATATCGGGTATTTTAGCGGTAATATTGTCAAAAAATGGGGGTAGTTTGACGTAAGTAGAATCTGGCCAATCATACTTTTGGCTTTCTACTATATCCAGTGCTTGCCAGTCTTTATTACCGCTATAAACATCGGCATAGCGAGAGATAAACATTGAACTGTCAATAACCTTTTCTATAACTTGCTTAATTTCCTTACTATCTGGCCAGATGTCATGCAAGTAAACTGGCTTACCTGAAGTATCATTACCCAAAGACTCAGTCGTAATGTCTATCTTCATATTACCGGCCAGTGCGTAGGCCACCACTAGCGGTGGCGAGGCTAAATAATTGGCCTGTACTTCGGGGTGAATACGTCCTTCAAAGTTGCGATTGCCCGATAAAGCCGAGGTAACAGACAAGTCACCTTGATGAATGGCTTCACTAATTTCTCTGGGTAGGGGACCTGAATTACCAATACAAGTAGTACAGCCATATCCCACTAGCTGAAAGCCAAGGGCATCTAGGTCTTTATTTAAGCCTGATTTTAACAAATAGTCGGTGACCACTTGTGAACCGGGTGCAAAACTGGTTTTCACCCAAGGTTTAACATCTAATCCCCTTTGTCTGGCATTTCTAGCTAACAAACCTGCGGCAATTAATACCGATGGATTCGAGGTGTTAGTACAGCTAGTAATTGCCGCAATTACCACTGCTCCATGTTTTAATGTAAAATTTTCACCCGCATACTGACAAGGTACGCCTGAAGTTTCATCACTTGCAGGTAGCATTACCGAGGGTTGTCCGCCTTCGTTTTCAAAACCACTTTCACTTTGGTTGGAATCAACTTGTTTGATGCCATTTTGTAAAGCCAACCAGTCACGATAAGCAAGGCCTGCTTGGTCTAATGAAATTCTGTCCTGTGGACGTTTGGGACCCGCAATAGAAGGCACCACTTCATCTAGTTTTAACGATAGCCGGCTGTGATAAACCGCATGTTGTTGAGACTCGGTGCCCCACATATCCATTACTTTTAAATAAGTTTTAATGCGGTCAATATGCTCGCTGTTACGCCCGGTTAATTGCAAATAGTCTGTTGTTTGGTGATCAATAGGAAAAATACCACAAGTCGCCCCATACTCGGGCGCCATATTGGCAATAGTGGCTCTGTCGGCCAAGGTTAGTTCGTTCACGCCTGCACCAAAAAACTCAACAAACTTACCTACTACGCCGGCAGCACGTAACTGTTCGGTCACGGTCAAGACTAAATCAGTGGCTGTAGTACCTGCAGGTAACTTACCGGTTAATTCAAAACCGACTATTTTTGGTAATAACATGGTGACGGGTTGCCCTAACATGGCTGCTTCAGCTTCTATGCCGCCAACTCCCCAACCCAAAACACCTAAGCCATTAATCATGGTGGTATGTGAATCGGTACCAACCAAGGTATCTGGATAAAGTAAATTATCTTCATCCGATTTTTTGAATACCACTCTGGCTAAATATTCCAGATTAACCTGATGGACAATACCGCGCCCTGGGGGGACTACTTTAAAGTTATCAAAACTTTGTTGGCCCCAGCGCAAAAATTGATAGCGTTCACGATTACGTTGAAATTCAATGGCGGTGTTTTTTTCCATTGCATCGGCTTGACCGAATACGTCTACCATCACCGAATGGTCAATTACCAGCTCTACCGGATTTAACGGATTGATTTTTTCTGCTTTGCCACCCATTTTTACGATAGCATCACGCATCGCCGCTAAATCAACTACAGCCGGCACGCCAGTAAAGTCCTGCAAAATAACACGAGAAGGTACAAAGGCAATTTCGGTATCCTGCCAGTTGTCTACATCCCATTTGGCTAAGGTTTCAATATCCGCCTGCTGAACAAAGTCACTATCCGCATGACGCAATAAATTTTCCAAAAGAATTTTAGCGGCAAAAGGCAAACGTGAAAGATCATACTTATCTGCCAAACCATCAAAACTGTGGTAGTTGCAAACTTCACCGTTAATTTCAAGTTGCTTCAAACATTGTATCGACTTGGTCATAGTAGTTATCTCCATTTAAAAGCATTAGTTTGATTGGTATAACGCATCACATTAGTAAATCAACAGTAACAATACTAGACTAAAAATGTAATGGGTAAGTCATAATATGGGAGTTTATATTGGTCAAAGCACAGGTTTTTTTGTCAGAGAAAAAGGTGAAATACATGAGGGTCGCGCACCAGCGGACTCTGTTGTTGTTCCAGGCAACTTACCATCAAAATGTGGCACCTATAGTTTATATGCTGCCATTATTGTTAAAAAAGTTAACGCAAAGACATGTGCTAAGATAGGTATTAATACGTTACTCCGTTCTGTTTCTGAAGAAAAATCATTTGAAATAATTATAAAAATAGCAATGATTTGTTATCGCTATTTCTTTGACGCATTAAAAATAAAAACATCAACGAGCTCTTTTACCAGCACTAAAAACATAATTCATCAAGAATATAGAATAATGTCACTTTCGATTTTTCACTTTAGTAACATAAGCTTAGATGACTAATAATTGAAAAGACCACTGAGTATTAAATTTCAAAAATATACTTGGCATATCATTTGCCGTTTACATGTATCACTTGTTTTATTATTGACAGATCATGAAAAATATTTTGACCTTAATGACGATCATATTCACTTTATTACTTACTGCTTGCAGCTCAACAAATAACGTAAAAATAGAGAGAAAAATATTGACCTCTGATCATCATTTAATGATGTCATTACTCAATCGCCCCGTAACCGAGGATCAAAAAATGATGCTAGCTTTTGCTCAAGAACGCGAAAGTTACCGTAATGAAATGTTCGTGAATACGGTAAGTATAAAAGGTCCTAAATTTACAGATAATAATAACAATAAGGTGCAACATATTTATGCTGCGTTAATAGAAAGAGATATAAATTCGGTCATTATAATTGCAGCTGAATAAAGTTATTTCACTGAACAAAGCGAATAAATTTTTCTACATCCCAAGAAAGTTCAACAAAAACCTGTAATGCATCATAAATTTCATCTTTTTCCATATAACTTCGATGCACAAATAAACCAGCGGGTTTATCAACGGCAAAAATAAAATTGTCTTGATAGAGTATAGTTAAGATTAATTTTTCATCAAAAGGCAAGAGGGTGCACTTTGCTAAGATTGCCTTTGAGAAATACTTTCTTTATAAAATATGATGAACAGTAATACCTCATTACGGTTGTTTTGTGCTGTGATTTATCATCATTGATTATCTTGGACTGTGACTACTTTGATTTAGGTAATTGTGTAAGGTAATAAATAGGAGAACTATCATGCTAAATCTTGATATTTGAATAGCCAAAGGTGGTTTATAAAATGACCGCTACAAGAGCGATTATTTTATTGTTGTTGGATTTAGCACCTTAACGATAAGCTGATAGGGTAGTGATCAGAAGAGTGAATATGTGTATTTACATGTGCATCGACAACAGTTAATCCGCGACAGTAAATATGGTCAAGGTGCTGAAATAAATGCTTTAGTCTTGGCTGACGCTTCATTTTTACTTCATTTAATGAAAATAACGCAGTGAGCTGACTAAAATACTTCAATCTTTTACTATTCCAGGTATTAAAATCACCGGCCATTAATATCGGCCCGTCATGATGTTCAAGCGTATTAAATACTTGATCTAAATGTGATTTGAATTTTTCGAAAGAAACAAAGTTGATAATATGAGCATTGACCACCAGCAACGACTGCTCAAGGGCATGTAATGGATATATGCTTGCCAATAACATTTTTTTTGTTTTAGAAATGGGTTCACTGTGTTCAGACACGAAATAATAATGTCTTTTTGCCGCAACAGTCGATCCGGTTTTAACACCTGTTTCTATGTTGGTTTTTATGTTTTTAAAACTACGCGCCATAATCCACTGATGCTGCAACGATGCTTTGAAATGGCTGTCGAAGGGAGAGTTGATAATAGCTTCCTGCAAGAGGATTAAATCTTTGTCGCGCATTAGTGTTATAAAATCCTCTTGCCAGCCTTTTTTTTTGCATTTAAAAACATTCCACATCAATATCTCTATGTTTGGTCCTAATACCTGCTTCGAAGCGTGGCCCATAATTTTCAGCGATTCTACTTTGCTGTATCGACCTTTAATCATGAAAAAACCCTCTTTAATAAAACTTATGACCGTTAGGTTTTGGTTTGGTTCTACCTACAAATAAGGTGAAAACAAACGAAATAAGTTGTTGCGAATTTTTTTGTAGATTGGCAGACTATTAAATTCTCTTGCAATAACTAGTCTAGCATTCTGCTTTTTTAAGGCAAAAAAGGTGGTCAGTTTTGCATTGAGATTCGTATCATAGCATTCTAGGTTTATTTCAAAGTTCAGCTCCAGACTTCTGGCGTCCCAGTTGCTGGAGCCTATAAACGACCAAATGTTATCGATAATCACAATTTTACTGTGGTCAAAAGGTCTTTGGTTTTGGTATATCTTTATACCGTGTTTTATTATTCGTGAAAAATTTGCTGCCATTACCCAGTCTATAAAAGTAATGTCGCTGTGCTCAGGCACAATAATTTCGATTGACACGCCACGCAATGCCGCAGCGTGAAGTGATGTCATTAATGTTTGGTCCGGGATAAAATAAGGTGTCATTATTTTTACACTCTTATTGGCGCAAACTAAGGCATTAATTAATGTCCACCTGACTCTGTTATGGTGTTCATCGGGCCCATCTTGTATGACTCGAGCAACAACAGAATGACTGTTTTTTTGCTCAGCAGTGTTTGGCCGACCGTATGGAAAATTAATAAGCTCGCCGGTGGCAAAAAACCAATCTTCGATGAATACCTGACTAATCTGGTCAATCACTGGACCGGTAACTTTAAAGTGAATATCATCAATGGGGTGTGTTGCTGCTTTAATGATATTACTTTTACTGATATTTATGCCCCCCATGTAGGCTACTTCACCATCTATACACAGTGTTTTTCGGTGGTTTCGTAAGTTAATAAAGCGAAAGCTGGTAAGGGAGATAGCGGGTAAAAAACGAGTCGTTTTTACCCCCATTTTTTTTAAGGCACGGTCTACTTTTTGCCAGCTATAGCCAATACCAATTCCGTCCAGTAAAACCTTTACCGTTACACCTCGTTGATGCGCTCGAGCTAAAGCATTAACAAATTGCCGACCCAGTGAATCGTAAGCAAATATATAACTGGATAAAACAATATAATACTTAGCGTCATCAATAGATTGGATCATGGTTGGGTAAGCGGTATCACCATTAATCAGTGGCTCAACGCTGTTACTAGCAAGGTAATTAACTGGGTGAATAGTATGAGCCGCGATAATGGCTGAATGCCAACTTTTAGGTAACTGGTGAAATTTAATGTTTTTTTCTGTTGAGCAGAAGTCTCGCTTAAGTGTTGGGGGGTGTTTTTTTTGTGCTAAACGCTGGATACGATTTATGCCAAATAACCAATAAAATAGGCTGCCGATAACAGGCGAAAGTATGACAAGACCAATCCATGCCAGTGATGTGCGTTCGTTTTCTTTGAACAGAAGTACATGTATCGATGTTATAAAAGATAAGCTAATATGGAAAATAACTATGATGGTTACCCAATAGGTGCTGAGCCATTGAACCACTTCTTCAAATATTTGCATAAAGATCAACTCAAATAATACGTTGCTAAATCAGCTAGTTAATTAATGATGGAAAACCAAGGTGCTTAAAGAATATTATAATCAAGTGGTAAGCTATTTAATGGCAACTTTTGATGCTAATTTTATACTATTAACCCTGTTTTTAACGACAGCCGCTGCAATTGTTTATTTCATCCTAATAAGTTATGTCATTACACAAATGGATTCACGATACTTTGTCCGAAACAACTTAAGCCTTAAAAATATAGCTCATAAAAATAAACTTGGAAAAAATAGCTCTGCCGATGATAGGAGTGAAACTTTGCGCTTAACTCCCATAAATCGGAGCGTAAGCTTGATGATCAACATAGTGAAGATTATGGTTGGGCTATTCTTGTTAATCTGTGGGCTGGTGATGTTAATTTTACCGGGGCAAGGTCTACTCACCATGTTAATGGGGCTGAGCTTGATGCCGTTTCCAGGTAAAAAAAAGCTTGAACAGACCATTGTTGCACATAAGTCGGTTAGGTATTCCTTAAATTGGATTAGAATGAAAGCGAAGAAAAAGCCTTTTATTTTTTAGTAAACGCCAATAAATTCCTTAATGGTTCAACTGCATTTCAATATAAGCAAGCAGGATAAATGTTTAATAATGGCGAACTTGCTTGCGCGATAGTGGCTTAACGGTAATTTAAATGATGTTGTTATTGGCAAAGTATTGCCAAGGTTATTAGCCATTTTATGTTGTATGCAGAACATTTCAATTACTTACTTAATTAGACGAGTATAAAAATATAAACTGGTAAAACAGTTAGCTAACCTACCCAATTAATTTAGTGCAGCTTTTATTGAGCTAACGCAAAGAACTATTAAAAATACTACCCTATAATAATTTTACTTAGTACTAAGGATCAACAGACAGCTGTTAGGTAAGCCGTTATCTGTATGGAAATTTGTTATCAGGAGATCAACATGATTCAACCATATTACAAGCGCAGGTATTTCGGTTGGGGTTTGCCTTATCAGCGGCTCTATGGTTGTTTTAATCGAAAGTTTGGCTCACTTGAGCATAGCGATAACATACCCCCTTTGGATGTTAACCAGCCTAATGAAAATGCTGTAGCATTTTATGGACAGTAAAAGTAAAACCTCACAGAGTGCTGATATAGGCGTATCTGAGCAAAAGTCAGAGAAAAAAAATGACCAAAACGCTGACCAGAGCCATGCTCAAAACTATGGCCCAAAAAAGCCAGCCACAGCGACTAAAAATATGGGTCGTGTGATAGCTGTGCGCGGCAGTGTGGTAGATATAGCATTTTCGGATAAACTTCCCCCCATACGTTCCTTGTTGCATGCGGGCGAGAGTAATCAAATTTCAATCGAAGTTTTTTCACAACTCGATATCCGTCGTGTGCGGGGTATTGCCTTGACACCTACCCAAGGTTTAGCTCGTGGTATGTTAGTACAAGACACGGGGGCGCCGTTACAGGCCTTAGTAGGTAAAGGTATTTTGTCTCGTATGTTTGATGTTTTTGGTAACGTGATTGATCGCGAAGCCCCACCGAACGACGTGCAGTGGCGTTCAGTTCACAATGTGCCTCCAAGCTTAGACAAACGCGCGACTAAAAGCGAAGTGTTTGAGACCGGTATTAAGGTAATTGATGTCTTAATGCCCCTTGAGCGCGGTGGTAAAGCTGGCTTGTTTGGTGGTGCGGGTGTTGGCAAAACGGTATTGCTGACAGAAATGATTCACAACATGGTTGGACAACATGCGGGGGTCAGTATTTTTTGTGGTATTGGTGAGCGCTGTAGAGAAGGTGAAGAACTCTACCGAGAGATGAAAGCGGCCGGCGTTTTAGACAACATGGTGATGGTGTTTGGCCAGATGAATGAGCCACCAGGAGCGCGTTTTCGGGTGGGTCATGCGGCGTTAACCATGGCGGAATACTTTCGTGATGATGAACACCGTGATGTTCTGTTACTAATTGATAATATATTTCGCTTTATTCAGGCGGGTATGGAAGTGTCTGGTTTGATGGGGCATATGCCAGCTCGGCTTGGTTATCAGCCGACCATGGGTACCGAGTTGTCACAACTAGAAGAGCGTATTGCCAATACTGGTAGTGGAGCGATTACCTCAATTCAAGCGGTATACGTCCCCGCAGATGACTTTACTGATCCTGCTGCAGTACACACATTTTCGCATTTATCTGCCTCAATTGTGTTATCGCGTAAACGTGCTAGTGAAGGGCTATATCCGGCAATCGATCCGTTACAATCCAATTCAAAAATGGCTACCCCTGGCATTATTGGTCAGCGACACTATGATTTAGCACAAAAAATACGTAGTACTTTAGCACAATACGCTGATCTTAAAGATATTATTGCCATGCTTGGCATGGAACAGCTGTCACCCGAGGATCATAACGTGGTGGGGCGTGCTCGTCGTCTGGAACGTTTTCTTACTCAGCCTTTTTTTACTACAGAGCAGTTCACTAGTATGTCGGGTAAGTTAGTGAGTTTGAGTGATGCTTTAGATGGTTGCGAACGCATACTCCAAGACGAGTTTAAAGATACACCAGAAAATGCGCTGTATATGATTGGTGCTATTAGGGAGGCTAGTGAAAAAGTTAAACCACTAGCACCCGATGATCAAACTGCAGAGAATAATGAAAATATGGCCAAGGAGGGGGTGGATGCAAGCAGCACAGATGAAGCTTAAGGTTTTATTACCCTATAAGGTGTTTATTGAGCAAGCCCAAGTCATGCGTATTATTGCGGTGACAAACGATGGTGCATTTGGCATTTTACCGCACCGACTTGACTGTGTTATCGCACTATCTGCAGGAATATTAGTCTTTGAAACCCAAGGCGCTGATGAAGTCTATATTGCCGTTGACGAAGGTATATTGGTTAAAACAGGTTTTGATGTGCTGATTTCAGTGCGTAATGCTATTTCTGGCATAGCACTGACTAAGTTACGTGAGGCCATAGAGCAAGAATTTATAAAGCTTGACGAACAAGAGCAAAAGTTGCGCTCGGTACTGGTAAAAATTGAAAGTGGTTTTATACGTCGCCTAGTGACCTTTAAGCAAGAGCGGTAATTGTGATGCCTGATAAACCCAAATCCATACCCAAACCTGGGGCTAGGTTAAATGCAGCGCAATTGGCTGAGGTTAAGTTAGCCAATACTAAATTAACCCAAGCTAAGCAGCGTGACACTAAGTTTAGTCAACAGGTTGGGGATATGGCCGCGCGAAAACTTAAAGCGCAGCGACATGTTAATCAAACCGTATGGTCTGGCCTAGGTATGATGGGGCTAGTGGGCTGGTCGGTGGCGATACCAACAGTACTTAGCGCTGCATTAGGCATTTGGCTAGATGAGCATTATCCAAGCGAAAACTCTTGGACATTAACCTTACTCATTATCGGTTTATGCCTTGGCTGTTTTACTGCTTGGCGCTGGGTCGATAAGGAATATAAAGAAATTCACCGAGACGAGGACGAAAATAATGATGATTGATAATTTAGAGGGATTACTTGCCTTGCTAGTTGGGGTAATGCTTGGTGTATTTTATTTTGCAGGCCTTTGGTGGACTGTGCGTAAGCTTGGATCAAGTCAATATGTTGTGCTGTTATTTGTCTTTAGCCTGTTGTTTCGAACCAGTGCGGTCATTGCTGGTTTTTATTTAATCCTTGGTGACAACTGGCTCCACTTGGTTGCTGGCTTAGTCGGTTTTATGGTGGTGCGCTTTTTGGCAACACGATATTCTGAAAAAAGTACTGAAAAAAGTGTTGATAAAAATCCTCAAAAAGAATCGAGAAAAAATAAACTGTTAGAACCAGTTCAAAAACAAACAGCCTATGGCCGTCATTTATGAATCTTAGCCCAGATCAAATCATTTTCTGGCAACTGGGGTTTATAAAACTCAACGCTACTATAGTTTCCACTTGGGCGGTGATCTTGGTGTTGGTACTGAGCTCGATGCTGATTACCCGTAAGTTAAGCACTAATTTACATCGCTCACGCTGGCAAAATATACTTGAAGTCGTGGTGATTAATATCAGTAAACAAATCGAAGACGTTGGCTTAAAGCACCCTCACCATTACTTAGCTTTTCTCGGTTCACTGTTTTTATTTATTGCCATTTCTGCCTTGGGTACTGTGTTTCCAGGTTTTGAACCCGCGACAGGTTCACTGTCTACTACAGCGGCGCTAGCGCTATGTGTGTTTATCGCGGTGCCACTATACGGTATTCGAGAACAAGGCCTAGCTAGCTACCTTGCTTCTTATACTAAACCAACTTTTATCATGCTACCTTTTAACATTATCAGTGAAATCTCTCGTACGCTGGCTCTGGCCGTACGTCTTTTTGGCAACATGATGAGCGGTGCCATGATCATCGCTATTCTTGTCAGTATTACACCTTTTTTGTTTCCAATCGTGATGACCTTACTTGGCTTGCTGACGGGTATTGTGCAAGCTTATATATTTTTTATTTTAGCCACTGTCTATATCGCTGCGGCTACGAGCACAATAAAACCTACCGCCAAGGGCAGTTAGACAATGCATAAACAACTAGGCTTAACTTTGGAGAACTTATGGACAGCATGACTATAATTGCAGTGGTATCTATTATCACTGCTGGGATTACTATTGCTATTGGTGTTGTTGGCCCGTCGCTCGCTGAAGGTAAGGCAGTGGCGGTTGCGTTGTCTTCTTTGGCTCAGCAGCCCGATGCATCGGCAACCATCACCCGTACATTATTTGTTGGTTTGGCAATGATCGAATCTACTGCCATCTATTGTTTTGTGGTTTCGATGATTTTGTTGTTCGCCAATCCATTTTGGAATTATGTGCTTGCTGCTCAGGTGGTAGGGCCATAAATTATGCTTATTGATTGGTTTACCGTGCTTGCGCAAGTCATCAACTTTCTGATACTCGCGTGGTTATTAAAGCGTTTTTTATATCGACCTATTCTCAATGCGATTGACGCTCGTGAAAAGCGCATTGCTAGCGCGCTTGCTAATGCGGATAAAAAAAGCGTTGAAGCCGAGCAGCAGCGTAATGAGTTTGTGCATAAAAATGCTGTGTTTGATGCCCAACAGACAACGCGCACCAATCAGCTTAGCGCTGAGGTTAAAACTGAGCGCGCGCGTTTGCTCGACGAGGTTAGACAACAATCAGATGACTTACGTGTAAAACTTCAGCTTGCACTTAAAAATGAGCAACTAAGTTTGCAAGATGCTCTTAGCCAACGTGCAAGTGAAGAGGTGTTTAACATTGTTCGCAAGGTACTTAATGATTTAGCAGAAGCAAGCTTAGAAGAACAAATAGTTTTAGTGTTTCTTCAACGTTTTCAAACAATCAGCGCTGAAGAAAAGGCAGCCTTTAAGTTGGCATTTCAACAATTGATGCCAACCAATAAAACCCCGTTGGTCGTGCGTACAGGCTTTACTTTAACAGAGGAACAGCGTGCGCTGATTGAAAGCATGATTAAACATACCCTTGGCTATGACGATAACGAGGCAATAGCCTTTGAATTTGTCATCGATTCAACCGTTGTTAGTGGTATTGAAATCAGTGCGAATGGCCAAAAAGTAGCCTGGAGTATCAGTGATTATCTTACCTCCTTGGCTAAGGGGGTTGATCAAATATTACAAAGCTTAGTTCATGTTGAAAGCCAAGCACAGAGTAATAGTGAAGGCAATAGCTTAGAGAGTAGCTTAGATCATAGCCAAATCAGTGAAAAAGCAATCAGCAAAAACGAAACTACTGTTATTACTGAGGCAACAGCCAGCAATATGATTGATAGGGGCGGTGATGAAACCCGAAGCTGATTTTATCAAAGCAAACGTGTTACAAACAACCTTTGATGATGTTTTTTCAAGCATGGCAAAAGCACAGGGAGCTTTTACGCCACCATTTCAGGCCAAAGAAGTCGGTAATATTATCCGCATCACAACGGGCATTGCCATAGTTTCAGGTTTGCCTAACGTAGGTTTTGAAGAGTTACTTAGCTTCCCAGGCGGTATCTCTGGTATTGCCTTTAATGTGGATGAAAATGAAATTGGTGTTGTACTGCTTGGTGATTATTGGCATTTGCAGGTGGGTGATGAAGTCGAGCGCAGCGGTAATGTGGTTGATGTACCTGTGGGCGATGCACTGATCGGTCGTATTATTAATCCGATTGGTGAACCGCTAGACTCTAAGGGGAAATTACTGACTAGCACACGCCTTCCTGTTGAACGACCATCTGCGCCTATTATGGATCGCGCACCGGTTAGCTTACCATTGCAAACGGGTATCAAAGTTATTGATGCCCTTGTGCCTGTTGGGCGTGGCCAGCGAGAATTAATTTTGGGTGACCGCCAGACGGGTAAAACAGCGATTGCTCTTGATACTATTTTAAATCAGAAAGATCAGAACGTACTCTGCGTATATTGTGCCATTGGCCAGCGTGCTTCAGGTGTGGCTAAAGTCATTGCAACGCTTCGCGAAAAAGGTGCGTTAGCCTATACTATAGTGGTGGTTACTGAAGGTAATGAACCACCGGGACTTGCCTATATTGCCCCTTATTCGGCAACAAGCATCGCCGAGTATTTTATGCAAAAGGGTCGTGATGTTTTGATTGTTTATGACGATTTGACCCATCATGCGCGTGCCTATCGCGAACTGTCTTTATTGTTGCGGCGCCCGCCTGGTCGCGAGGCATTCCCGGGTGATATTTTTTATATTCACTCTCGCTTACTGGAACGCGCGACACATTTGCGTGCAGAGCTTGGCGGTGGATCCTTGACTGCTTTGCCTATTATTGAAACCGAAGCGCAGGATATTTCTGCTTACATTCCAACCAATCTTATTTCTATTACCGATGGCCAAATTTATCTCTCACCATCGCTGTTCGAACTGGGTGTTTTGCCGGCGGTTGATGTAGGAAGATCTGTATCACGTGTTGGCGGTAAGGCACAAAACGCTGCCTACCGTGCGGTAACAGCTAACCTAAAGCTGGCTTATGCACAATTTGAAGAGCTTGAAACCTTTGCCCGTTTTGGCGCTAAACTCGATGACAGTACACTGAAAATCATTGAACATGGTCGGCGTATTCGTGCCTGCCTGAAACAGTCGGAATTCAGTCCTGTTTCTATGGTTGAACAAATTTCTGTTCTGCTCGCTTTGACCGCAAAGCTATTTGATGACATCCCACTAACAGCTATGGCTGCTGCCGAACATCTGGTCCGCGTTTCAGCGGCTGAAATTTCTATTGAGATAACAGAGCGATTACAAAGTGTTAAAACATTAAGTAAGGAAGATAGATTGAGTATTATTGAGCTTGCACGTGATGCGTTGAACACACTTTTGCCCAGTGATAGGCCCAGTAATTTAAGCAGTAATTCAAGTAGTGATTCCCCAGGATATTTGCCTAATAATTCAGCTAATGACTCACCCAAGGATGAAAAGTTAAAGCAATAAAGTAATATTGCTTAACACAGTTTTAATTAATGAGGCTTTATCAGTGAATAACTATCTATCAGTGAATAACTATAAAGGATCAACGATGCAGAGCGAAGGATAAGTGATTATTTATGAGCAATAAAACATGACTGACAGTGTTGCTAGTCTACGGCGAAAAATCACCAGTACAGAAGAACTCAAGTCCGTGGTAAGCACCATGAAGGCTATGGCATCTTCAAGTATTAGCCAATATGAGCATGCTGTGTACTCACTTGATGATTATTATCGTACCGTTCAATTTGGGCTGATAGCTTGTTTTCAACGACACCACTCCCCTAATGTTATAAAAATCAGCAATCAGCAAGATAGACTTGGTGTGGGCGTGATCGTGTTTGGTTCAGATCAGGGGCTAGTGGGTCAATTTAATGAAGTGATGGCAGAATTTGTTACTCGCACTTTGGCAACAATATCAGCGCATAAAACAGGGCATAAAATTGTTTGGGCAGTAGGCGAGCGTATAAAGTCGCGTTTAGCTGATACGCATTGGGCTGAAAAAAAAGTCACCCTTAAAGACGACTTTATACTACCCAATTCAATTAATGCTATAACGGCACTGGTAGGTGACATATTGACTGACATTGAAGCGCAGCGTGAATTAGGCACAATAGATCAAGTTTATCTCTTTCATCATCGTCCTCAAGTCGACTCTATTTATACGCCAGTCAGTCAACAGTTATTACCCTTGAGTGAAAGCTTACAAAAAAATTTCACTGATCTTAAGTGGCCGACGAATAATCTACCTGAAGTGCTACCTGAACGAGATAAAACCCTAAGAGCATTGGTACGTGAATACCTTTTTGTTAGCTTGTTCAGAGCGTGCGCAGAGTCATTGGCAAGCGAAAATGCTAGTCGTCTTGCGGCGATGCAACGAGCAGAAAAAAATATTGAGGAACAACAGAATGATTTGAACCTAAGCTTTCATCGCCTACGCCAAAGCGATATAGATGAAGAGTTATTTGATGTGATCTCTGGCTTTGAAGCCTTGAGTGATAGTGATTAAAATAATGCATTAAGCCAGTAAAAACCCATACCAAAATCACCAGTGCTAACAAAGTGTGATATCGACTATTATTAACACAGTTAAAGAACAAACTAAATATAGATCAATAAATATAGATCAATAAATATAGAAGACTAAAAGTCTGTTGTGACGCTATCTTCTGTTGTGAGCATTAAAACTGTTATTTTAAATACTGAATTAGCGTGCTGAATTATTAATTTCAATAGCTATAAAGCAAGCTATTATTGATTAAATGCTTATATGGCAAAGTGAATGTTTAGGGTTATTATTCTCTGGGTAGTGAGGGTAACAAGGGCATCATGGCAATGCGTCGTCAAAATTAAGGAAGATTGAGTTTATATGGATTATGAACAAAATGATAAGACTGGGAGAGTATCCTTGTCACCACAACAACGCCTTCTTTTTTATTCAATTATTACTGGGGTTTTGGCGGCTTGTTTAATTGCCTTTATGGTTTTTTCTATAGAATCGCAAGGCCGTGCACACATTAATCGTTTGTCGCAGAGTACAGCTAATGGCATAGCTTCGTTACTTAAAGACGACTTAAAAAACCGTATAATAACCCTAACAGAATTTGCCAAGTCATCTCGACTTACTTCAATTATAACAGATGACGACTGGCACATCATTAGCAAAAATTTCTATGATACGCGCGGAGGTTATCAAGTCATTGCTTGGCTTGGTAACGACTACCATATTGCCAGAGTCAAGTCATTTGAGGGTAACAAAATCAACCAAAACCTCAACTTGGCGCTTAACCCTGAGACTTTATCTGCCGCATTTAAAGCAAAAGCAAAAGGTGAGTTCGTTATCACTATGCCACTGAGTTCAATTCGTGGCGGGGCAATCGGAATATACACGCCAATATTTGATGATAAGTCACTAAATGAACCATTAGCAGGCTTTATTAGTAGCTTACTTTTTCTCGAGGATTATATAGCTGAAATCTTACCTTCGTATTTGCTGATGGAACATGATTTTTCACTCTACATTGACGGTCAAAAAATATATTCAGACCAAACAACCCCCACAATAAATACTCGCGATTGGCGCAGCCAAGCAAATTTTAAATTACAGCAGCAGATTTGGGGAATTGATATAGTACCCACAGCCGAATTTTTAAGTCGCTCACATTATTGGATGATAGGGACTTTATTTTTGCTGGGTGTTTTGCTGAGTGTATTTGTTACCTTGGCGACATACACAGCGTTAACGGCAAGAAATAAAACTAAAATCATCATAGATGAGCGCAACAAAGTAGGGCATTTATTGAAAAACCTACCTGGCATGGCATACCAAGCTTATGACAAACCTAACGGACCCATGATGCTCGTCAGTGAAGGTTGTGAGGTGTTAACGGGTTATGCTAAGCACGACTTTGAGTCTCATCGCGTTTTATGGCGCAGTGTTGTACACCCCGACGATTACCAGCGGGTATATGAAATTATTAGGCAAGCGGTCAGTGAGAAAAAATCTTACGAATTTGAATATCGCATAATATGCAAAAATAAGTCGGTGCGTATCGTATGGGAAAAAGGCGAAGCGGTTACCTCACTGTTAAACAATAAAACTGTCCTCGAGGGCTATATCACAGATATTACCGATATTAAAAACACGGATAAAGCCCTTATTCGCAGTCATAAATTTTCTGATGCTATTGTCAATTCAGTGGTTGAAGCTGTGATTACCATAGATCATAACGGCGCTATAAAAAGCTTTAATAACGCGGCGCAACGCATGTTTGGTTATACCTTTGACGAAGTGAAAAACATCAATGTAAAACTTTTGATGCCGAGCGCTTATGCAAATCACCATGATCAATATTTAACTGACTATATACGTACCAACCAAAGCAATATTATTGGTTTTGGACGAGAGTTAGACGCCAAGCGCAAGGATGGCAGTGTATTTCCCATTCACCTTTCAATAAATGATATTCAATGCCATGAAGACAGAATGTTTGTTGGTTTAATCAGAGATATTACTCAGCAACGGGTCATTGAAGATCAAAGACGAATGCACATTGAACAAATGGCTCATGCCGATAGATTAAATTCATTAGGGGAAATAGCGGCTGGTATTGCGCACGAGGTCAATCAGCCGTTAACCGCTATTTCATTATTTTCTCAATCGGGTAAAAGTCTGTGTAATAGCGGTAAGTTCGAAAGATTGCCAGAGATATTCGAAAAGCTGAATCAACATTCACACCGAGCCGGTGCAGTGCTTGAGCGCATGCAAATCATGACAAAACAGGGGGCAAGGCAAAAAGAATTACTTGATTGCAATAAGTTAATTGACGAAGTAGCAAGATTAGCCGAACACGATGCTCGTATGCGTGATATCAATATTAAAATAAGCCACAGTAGCGAAAAATTAACCGTATTGGTCGATCTCGTACAAATACAGCAAGTCTTGTTAAATTTATTACGCAATGGCATGGAAGCTATGCAGTCCATCGATTTTAAAAATGGCAGTGTTATTGAAGTAACGACTCAGTTAACCGCTATTGAGAGTATTAAAATATCAGTTGTTGATAGCGGATGTGGCTTGTCTAGCCATATGCTAGATAAGTTGTTTTTAGCATTTTCTTCAACAAAAAAGAATGGCATGGGTATCGGGCTTTCTATTTCAAAAAGTATTATTGAAGAGCACGGCGGCAGCATTCATTATACTAAAAATATTCCTGTCGGCTCAGTATTTTACTTTATGCTACCCCTTGTTGAGAATGACTACTTAATTGAGGATAGTTCGCTGACCAATGAAACTTATTTTCAATCTTGAGTTTGTTTATTTTCATCAAGAGCGGGTTCAATATGAACAGTGGTATCGACAATGTTAAACTGCGTTGCTAAAAGGTGTTCGATTTTATCTGCAAGCTCATGTGAGCTAGCTAAAGAAAGGTTCAAGTCAACTTTAATGGTGATATCAGCAAAATTAGCCTCGCCATCATTACGGGTACGTACCAATTTAACTGATTTTACTTCGGGGAGCTCTGTTACTGTGTGTGCAATTTTAGCTTGGTTTAATAGGCTTTTATCAACCAATATTGGAATGGATTGTAAAAATAGCTTGTAGGCCAAAAACATAATAATAACAGCAACGGCAATAGCAAAAACTGTATCAAGCCAATAGTATCCGCGTGCTGCTAATTGCCAGCCAATGATAACGGTAATAGAAGTCAGTACATCACTCAATGTGTGACTTGCATCTGCCTGTAATAAAGTCGAATTTAATTTTTTTGCCCAAAAAGATTCCCACAAAGTAAGGCCAGTGTTGAGCACTAAAACAATAAGCATTGCCCCTAAGCCAATCGAGCTATTTATCACAGGCTCACCAAAGCGTTTAGCGGCTTGAACTATAACCTCAATAGCAACAACACTGAGCAAAGTCGCTAGAAAAAATATCGCTAAAGGCACAAATTTTTTATGACCATATTGATGATCTTCATCAGGCGGTTGTTCAGATTGATTGATCGCAAACCAGGCAACAATATTGTTTGCTATATCGGTTAATGAGTGGAGTGCATCAGCTAATATGGCTGTTGAGTAGGTAGAAAAGCCAACAGCTAATTTGATCATCATCAATAAGAAGTTAATAACCCCTTCAATAATTAATACTTTTTTAATGTTCAACATTCACCAACTTTTAAGCTAGGTTAGATATCCATAAAACTGTCAAAATTTATTGATATTCGGTTAGTATACAGATTGTGATTTAAAAATTAACTTCACTTTATCATCAGCTAATCTTAAGCCCAGCGGTATGCCATGACGAATTATTTACTTTTTGTTATCGATAATCGCAAAATATCATCCATCGACTTTTCAGCTGATAAGCCTTAACTATTGGTAGATTACAAACAGCTAAAGGCTACAGAAGGTTGCAAAACAGGAAAAAAGCCAAAGGCTAGCATTTTAAAGCTAGCTGTTGAGTAAACTAATGACTAGCCTAAAAGGGTATAGCACAGATTATTATGTTGGCAAAAAAGCATATGTAGAAATGCGCCATTGATATGACTGTATCTTGAGGGTCATATCAATGGCGTATGCTGAGCTGACACGACTAAAAACAAGGTACTGCTTCAGCGCTATAATATATTTGTCTAATAGGGGTATATTTACCCAGCTAGTTCATGTTCATTTTATCTTTAACCTGCTTTATGTGTTTCTTTATAAAGCATATTGATCATCGCCATTATTTTAAAATGATGAGTTTTTAATTTATGATGTAATGCTTGTTGTTGTGTGTGTATCTTCCGCTCGTGTTGATGCATTGGGGCGGATTTTTTCTCCTTGGCTTTACTCGCGCTACTTAAGTTATGTTCAGCATTTTTCATGATTTTTTCGTGTTCATGAGCAACTTTAGTTTGAGCTTGAATTGCCTGAGTATGCTCCATCAATATTGATGCTTGTTGCTGCATGGTTTCTTCTATGGCGACTAGTTTAGTCAACGCTTTTTGCTGCTCTTTTGTCCAATACTTTATCTCATCTAGCCATAAAGCATGTTCAGAGTCCCATTGACTGTGTTCTTGGTGGGCCGCAAGATGCTGTTCTGTAATGATAGTTTGTGCTTGTTCTCTAAGGCTCTTGGTAAACGCTATTAACTCTACTGTATTTGAATTAGCGATACTTTGTAACTTGTCCCAAATTGAACTATTTACAAAAGCCAGCTCCAACTTTATTTGCTCTTTATAGGCTTCACCTGCACCTTCGAAAGCTTCACCTAACATTCGAAAGTTATCTTTTAAGTCTTTGCTAGCTTGCTCAATTTTATCTTTGCTAATTTCCTTGGCATCTTTGAGCTTTTCTTCTGCGGCATGAAAGGCCTGCTGTAAAGTTTTACCTTCTGTTATCACAAAGTCTTCGATGGCATCAACCATTGCTTTATAACTGACTTGTAATTCTGTTTTTTGCTCATTTTTTTCCATGGTGAGTTACCTTTAAAAATTTACTATAAATTAATATGATAATTACTCAAACCCGTGTTACATACTATTCGGTATTATACTTAATGAATTGTGGAAACTACTTAACGTGATTAATAGACTTAACTAAAGGGTTATCACTTGTTTAGTTACGGGCAGTCTACAAACAAAGGGGAGAGCTGATATATAAACCTTAGTGTCAAGTTTCAAGTGCAACAATTACAGCAAGACTATCGCTTTAACAGATTAATAAAGTGCAAGTAACGCTTGGTTATAATTGTTATACGATGGTCAATTGTTATTTTCTCGTTTGATTTCCTTATTGTTATTAGGCTTATATCAGCAAAAAATCATCTATTTACTTTGTGACAATTGGTACAGCCACCAGAAACTTTACCTGCAAAATAATAATTTGGCTCTTGAAGAGCGGCAGCGGCTCTTGCTTGGTCAATAGCAGCGACAAAGTCTTGCATGTGATCTTGCATAAATGGGTGATTTCCTCCTGCTTCTCCTGTAATTGATTTAGCGGCAGTCCTTCCCATGTTTTGTAATGCTTGCAGTACTTGCTGGCGCTGGTCCTTGGCACCAGCTTGAGTTGGTTCATAACCCTTAATGAGTGCTTTATCGAGTAATAGCATTTGCTGCGATAATCTAGCCATGTCAGATCTAAGCTCAGTGGGTTCAGTGTATTTAAAACCCGGGGGGTAAGTTATCTTACGCATAGACTCTGCAAATTTACTGCTGCAACTCGCTGTGGTTAAACTCACCACAACGACGATGCTCGCAGTCCAAAAAATGCTTGGTTTATTCATAGTTGTAAACTCCATTAACACTCAGTTGTTGACTAATTTTATAGAGTGATTTCAATTAAACTAATCAATTCGATTCAGTCTAGCTTTTAAAAGCTTATTTTTCTGTTCAAGCTTTTTTCTCTTTCATTAAATCTATGACTAAACTAATGGCGACCCAGTCAATTAAAAGTTGTTGGTTTAATTTAATGGCTTTTTTGATCCAATGAGCACTCTCCAAATCAAAAATCCATTCTGAATCTTGACTCTCTGTTATAGGAGCAGCAATGCCGTATTCAACTATTTCTATTATGATGTTTTTTTCAATACCGGCTATTTCACACAACTCATTAACTGATATATGTAAGCTTATGTCTGTCATGTTGGCTAACTCCACTCTGTTCTGGGGTTATACTTTTCTACTTCTGCAAGTTGTTGCCATAACTGTTTTGTTTCAAGGGTAGTTGATGGCGGAATTACAATTTTGATGACGGTAATTAGGTCACCCTGGCCGGACTTACTATTGAGTCCTTTACCTTTTACTCGCAGTTTTTGACCACTCTGGCAGTTAGCGGGAATGTTGAGCTTAACTTTGCCATCAAGTGTCGGTATTTCAATTTTAATACCCAGTGCAGCTTCCCAAGGCGTCAGCGGCACGTTTAATAATAAGTTTGAGCCTTGTACATCAAATAATGGATGTGGCACCAATCTAATAATAAGATATAAATCCCCGCTTAACTTATGGTTGCTGCCAGGTGCGCCTTGGCCTTTTAACCTTATTCGCTCATTATCTTTAACCCCTTTAGGCACTTTCACATTAAGCGATTTTTTGATTTTAGTGAGTTGACCATTGGTGGATGCCGGGACATGATATTCAATGGGTTTAGTGACACCTGAGAGACTTTCTTCTAAAAAAACTGGTAATTCCATTTCAAAATCTTGGCCTTTAAATAGATCCTCGCTATGAGCTCGTGAGTGTCTTTTAGACTTGGTTCGGTCAGCAAAAAATGAATTAAAAAAGTCAGAAAAATCATCATTTTCGTTTGACTGATATTGATTGTTACCGCTCGAAGATTGCCAGTCGGGAGGCACATCAAAACCGTCTGATGAACCTGAACCATAGCGTCTCATTTTATCGTACTCGGCTCTTCTTCCCTTATCTTTTAATACTTCGTAGGCTTCAGCTACTTCTTTAAACTTTTCTTCGGCCCCGGGCTCAGGGTTCTTATCAGGATGATATTTAACGGCTAACTTGCGATAGACTGTTTTGATTTCCTTTAGATCAGCATTTTCAGCCAAACCTAGGATTTTGTAGTAATCTTTAAATTTCATTGATTGACCGTGCCCCAAGTTTTGTTGACTTTATATGGCTAGAAGCACCAATTTACACTTTTTTGAAGGCGATATTTTGATACAAATCAAGATAACGAATAGTTGTCAGTAGCAGATATCGCTATTTTGCATGCTAAGGCAAAGTTATTGTGTATTGCATCTTTTGAGATAAAACTTGTGGCCTGCTCAGGTATGCTAGATATCCATAAACCTATCAAAATTCATTGATATTCGTTTTTGTTTTTGCCATTGCATATCAGCTAAGTTATTGAAAATGTCTTTGACTTTGTGCTCATCAACTTGCTCTGCTACGACTTGGTATACTGCTATGAGTTCATCACTCATTTTCATGGATAATTCTAAAATATCATCCATCGATTGTGTTGACGGATGATATTTTACTATTGGCAGTTTTAAAATTTCTTGATCATTGGCATATTGTAGCCAAGTATCTAAAACACCCGATGGTGTGTTTTTTTCATAATTGGCTAGTGATTCCGCTAATTTCTTTTCTTCACTGATCATGTATTCCAACAATAACTGTGTTCTTGGTATATTTTCATCTTTGGCTAATTTTTGATAAAAAACAAATAATTGCTGATGGAATTCTTTCGCATGCTTAAGTGCATCTCTGGCGCTTTCAAATCGCATAATATTCTCTTTGGTTAAGCCTAGCTGTGATCTTTTTTATCATATAAGTGCGCTAATAAACTTTGATAATGATCAAGTTTCTAACCGTTAGGCTTTATTTTGCTAAAAAAGGGCAACAATTCAAAAAAAATTTAGGATAAGTGACAATAGGTATGAGCTTGACCTTTTTATGTCATGCTTTTTAAAGAACGTTAAAATATGGCAAGGCTGGCGAGAAAATGTTGCACCTAGCGTGATAATAATAGTTAATTGCGGCGAGACTTAATTAATGCCTGTACTGTCAAGTGTTGATGTGTGATGCACAATTCCTGAAAATTGTAAGGTGGCTATCATAAGCATACATAAGATGACGCTAGCAAAAATTGAAGCCAGTTGCCTTTGGGTGATTTAAGCCACTAGCAAGCAAAAACCTATTGCGCAAATAGATAAAACAAGGCGCTGAGCATAAGACCGAAAAAGCTACCATCATTTACTGCGGTAATGTCACCACAACATTAGGATAAATTTTTAGTAATAACTTTAGGTAACGCGATACTTTTTTAAAAGGGGTGGATTATCAACTACAGCAACACGCTTGAATTCAAACACTGCCAAGGTAGATTCATCTTGCGCTATTAACACAGCCGGCGTACTTAGTCGTAATATCAATCTGGTCCGCTTCTATTCTTCCGTTACCTGTTGCAATATCAGCAGGCAAATAATGTTTGTTGATATTGCCTGCATTGCCAAGAAAAAGCTGCAATCACAATAGAACAAGGCTAAACGCCATTAACTTAATGACAGGTTTTTTCATCATTCATTTTCATAAAAGGGAGTGTCTATAATTGTTATATTGAATCAGCGGCAACTAGCATGTATTGAGGGATTTTTTGATCTGCAATATTTGGCTTGTAATGTGCGCTTTAAGTGTTGAGATCGAACAAACTCTACCTTATCCCACTAAGCACCTAAATGATCACTGTAGATGCAGCTCATTGTCTTAAATAAAAATCTTCAGAATAGGTAATCCCTATTGGTATAAGTACAAACCACAGTGTTTTAGAGGGAATCCCCAATGGCTAAGTCATAAAATTCTTCTATCATTACTTGCAATCACCATAAACAATTAAGTTTGTATCAAAAGGATTTAGCATGACTGAAAAATTGACCAGCGATCATAGAAACGTGGCTATTGGCGATCTTGAGATCACCATCCGGCCCATCACTCCTGAAGACAAACACTTAGAAGCATCTTTTGTAAAAAAGTTATCGATGCAAACAAAGTACGAACGATTCTTTGAAGGTATAAAAGAACTATCGCCTTCAATGTTGAATGTGCTGAGTAATATCGATTATGTAGATACCATGGCTTATATCGCGACTATTAACACTGCAGAAGGCGAAAAAGAAATTGGCATGTGTCGCTACTCGGCTGACAAAGTGCCGGGCGAAAGTGAAATGGCAATAACTGTTGCAGATGATTACCCCTATGAGGATGTTGCGACTGTGTTACTGCACTCGTTGTTTGAGCATGCAAAGGCGAATAATATAAAACGTCTTTTTTCAATTGAACTAAGCAGTAATAATCGCATACGCAAATTAGCTGAACGTCTGGGGATGTCTGCTAAAGTTCATCCAGAAGACGCGACTTTGATCGTGTATTCATTGCTGTTAAAGTAACTCGTTTAGCGACCTATGAGTAATTTTTGGGTCGCTTGGGCGATCATAACTTCTTCGTTTGTTGGTATTACCAGCACCTTAACGCTTGAGTCACCTTGGCTAATAACGCTTTTATTCTGATTATTTTTATTTTCATCTAAAATCAACCCAAGCCAAGTTAAGTGCTGACAAATTTGTGCGCGTATGGGGGCTGATTTTTCGCCAATACCGGCAGTAAACACAATGGCATCAATGCCACATAAGGTGCTAACTAGAGCAGCAAGTTCACGAGCGGCGCGATAACAAAACAAGTCAATGGCTTGTTTTGCCTGTGGGTCGTTACTTTGTTGTAGTACTTGCATGTTACTGCTAATACCCGAAACCCCCAGTAGTCCAGACTCGTTATAGAGCATGTGTTCTACGTCATCGACACTCATTTTATAATGGCGTAAAAGGTGGATAACAACACCGGCATCAAGACTGCCACAACGTTGCCCCATCATTAGACCATCAAGCGCTGTAAAGCCCATAGTTGTTGCTACGCTTTGTCTTTGCTTTAAGGCGCACATACTCGCGCCGTTGCCTAGATGAGCGACAATAACCCGTCCTGTGGCAAGTGTGCCCAAATATTGCGGTAAACAGCTAGCAATATACTGATAAGAAAGACCATGAAATCCATAACGAATAATGCCTTTGTCACTATATTCGCGCGGTAGGGCAAATAGCTTTGCAAGCTTGGGTTGTGTCGAATGAAAACTGGTATCAAAACAAGCTACTTGGGGTAATTTAGGGGCCCAGTTGGAAATGGCTTCAATAGCGGCAAGGTTATGCGATTGATGCAGTGGCGCCAGTGGTATCAGTATTTTTAAGCGTTCAATCATGCTGACCGTAAGTTTTGTTGGCGTTAAAAAGTCGCGACCGCCATGTACCACACGATGACCAACAGCTTTAATTTTATAACCTTGGTCATGATGATTAAGCCACTCAAGCAGCCATTTTATTAGCGCTCCATGTGTCGTTTGATCATTAAATGCATCAAGGTCGTTGTCGGTTAAATCACTGCCTTTAGCGTCTATGGCATAAAGTGTCGGCTTTTGACCAATATTGACGACTTTACCACTGAGTAATACCTGCGAACTAGGTGTGGCAAAGCTATAAAGCGCAAACTTGATGCTCGACGATCCTGCGTTAATAACCAGTATCGCATCGTTCATTATATAGTCTTCTTAGTATAATCGACATAGCGCTGAGCTAACACACAAGAGGCAAGTCGTGAAAGCGTTCCGTCGGCCCGACTGGTTAAAATTATGGGTACTGTCGCTCCAAGTACAATACCGGCAGATTCTGCACCCGCTAAATATATCAGCTGTTTAGCGATCATGTTGCCAGCTTCTAAGTCGGGTGCTACTAAAATGTCGGCGTCACCGGCAACCTCTGATATCAGCTCTTTGGCCGCCGCAGCAGATTTTGAAATAGCGTTGTCAAATGCTAAGGGTCCATCGATTATACCGCCCGTTATTTGCTTGCGGTCAGCCATTTTGCATAATCCAGCGGCGTCTAGGGTTGAAAGTATTTTTGAATTAACCGTTTCAACCGCAGATAAAATCGCTACTTTAGGCAGGGGTATGCCTAATGTATGTAGTAAATCGATAGCGTTTTGTACAATGTCACGCTTGGCGTTTAGATCAGGAGCAATATTGATTGCGGCATCAGTAATAAATAGTGGCTTATGGTAAGTGGGCACGTCTAATGCAAATATATGACTCATTCTGCGTTCAGTGCGTAAGCCCTTGCTTTTATGTAGTATAGCTTGCATTAATTCATCGGTATGCAATTTACCTTTCATGATGGCATCCACATTATGTTTTCGCACTTCTTCAACCGCAATTTCCGCTGCAGCATGACTATGTGGTGCCTCAATTATTTTTATGCCAGCCAAACTGCATCCAGCCTCGCCTGCCACCGCAATAATTTTATCTTTAGGGCCAATCAAAATGGGCTCAATAACACCTTGGCTTTTCGCCTCAATGGCCCCGAGTAATGATATTTCATCGCAAGGGTGCACCACTGCCACTCTAATGGGAGCAATATCTTTGGTTGATTCAAGTAGTTTCTGATAATGCGCGCCGTGTTCATGTAAATGCACTTCAGGTAATATCACTCTGGGTCGGCGTACTTTCTCGCTTGGCGCTATAACCCTAGCTTCGCCTATGATAACGCACTCGCCGTCCTGATTTAGGCATTCACATTTAAGCAAGACCTGTTTTTTGTCAGCAATTTTTTCTTTCACTGTTACTCTTACCAATACCTTGTCACCAATGCTAACCGGACGACGAAAACTTAAAGATTGATTCAAATAAATGGTACCTGGACCTGGTAATTGCGTACCCAATACGGCTGAAATAAGCGCACCACCCCACATACCATGGGCAATCACTTTATGGAAAATATCCGCTTTTGCATATTCTAAGTCAACATGGGCAGGGTTAACGTCGCCTGACATGACGGCAAACAATTCAATATCTTGCGGTTTAAGTACCCGAGTAAGTTCTGCTATGTCGCCGACAGCTATTTCATCAAAGGTCTTGTTTTCAATATATTCCATGATATTTTCTCGTTTAAGCCAATACGTGATAACCAGCATCAACAAAGGTAATATTGCCGGTAACACTTTTAGCTGCGTCACTTACAAGGCCGGTGGCTATGTTGCCTACATCTTCGATAGTGACTAGTTGGCGCTTAGGTGCTCGCGCTCTTGCGTCATTGATCAGTTCGTCAAAAAAAGCAATGCCAGAGGCTGCGCGTGTTTGTAATGGGCCCGGAGAAAGCGCATTAACTCGAATACCTGCTGGGCCAAGTTCGGCCGCTAAATAACGTACCGACGACTCCAACGCTGCTTTTACTGGCCCCATAATATTGTAATGTTTGACCACTTTTTCTGCGCCATAGTAACTAACCGTGAGTAAGCAGCCGCCATTTTTCATTAAAGGTTCTGCTTTACGTGCCATACGAATAAAAGAATGGCAAGAGATATCCATTGCCTGAGAAAAGCCTATTCGAGAACAATCAGTGACCCGCCCATGTAAGTCGTCTTTTGGGCAATAGGCAATTGAATGTAAAATAAAATCTAATTCGCCCCAAGTTGAAGCAATACGCTGAAAAACAGCATCAAGTTGGCTGTCATCTTGCACATCCAGTGGTAACAACATTTCAGCGTTAACCTCAGTTGCCACGGGTTCGACATAGGCTTTACTTTTTTCATTAATATAGGTGATAGCGAGTTTTGCACCTGCTAATGAAAATGCCTTAGCACAGCCTGCTGCGATAGATTGCTCATTGGCAATACCTACAACTAACCCTCGTTTTCCTTCGAGTATCTTCATCTTGATTTTCCTCAAGCTTTTAGTTTTGCAATATATAAGTGCCAGGAGCATCACACAGTACACTAATTTTTTTGTTTGGCGCACCCATGGTAGGTGGGGCAGTTAATTTACTGGAATGGTTATGCAGCCACTTTGTTAACTCTGGCCACCACGACCCCTCATGATGTGTTTGCTTAGCTTCCCAGCTGTTTGGGTCAGTATATTTAGCATCTTTTTTAGTGGTGGCTATTTGGTAACTTCTGCGTGGATGCCCAGGCTCGCTCACTATGCCGGCATTATGACCACCGCTGGTTAACAAAAAGGTAATGTCATTATCACTCAATAAATGAAATTTATAGACTGATTTCCAAGGGGCAACATGGTCTTTTTGCGTGCCAACAACAAATGCAGGAGCGCGAATATCAGAAATAGAAATGGGTTTATCGTCTACAAGATAGCGACCTTCAGTCAGGTCATTATCTAAAAATAGCTTACGTAAGTATTGTGAATGCATTTTATACGGCATACGAGTGGTGTCGAAATTCCACGCCATTAAGTCGTTAACCGGTGTGCGTTTACCCATTAAATAATCATGTACCATGCGCGACCAAATCAAGTCATTTGAGCGCAGTAATTGAAAAGCGCCCGACATTTGCTTAGCGTCTAAATAGCCTTGTTCCCACATCATGTCTTCTAAAAAGCTAACCTGGCTTTCATTAATGAATAACATTAATTCACCGGCTTCTGAAAAATCAACTTGAGTGGCCAACAATGAAAGTGATTGAATTCTATCGTCACCGTCTCTAGACATGGCAGCCGCGGCTATTGAAAGCAAAGTACCGCCTAAGCAATAACCAATACCATGGACTTTTGCTTTACTGGTGATTTTACCTATGGTATCGATGGCATCCATAACGCCATACTTGCGGTAATCAGCCATGCCTAAATCACGGTCGTCTTGGTCTGGGTTTTTCCATGAGACCATAAACACGCTAAATCCTTGCTCGGTTAGGTATTTTACTAGCGAGTTTTGAGCTGATAAATCAAGAATGTAGTATTTCATGATCCATGCCGGGACGATTAGAATGGGCTCTGGACGCACCTGCTCTGTTACGGGTTCATATTGAATTAGTTCAATTAAGTGGTTGCGATAAACCACCTTACCTGGGGTAACAGCAATATTTTTGCCAACCGTATATTCTTCAGTACCCATAGGTTTTTTATTACCTATATTGCGTTGCATGTCGTCTATCAGGTTTTTCATACCCCGGACTAAATTTTTGCCACTTTCTTGTTTAGTTTGTTCCAGTAATTGCGGGTTGGTTAGCAAGTAATTTGAGGGTGAAAATATATCCAACATTTGCCGAGTGGCAAACTCAACCACATTCTCATGCTGTTGAGTGACACCGTTGACATCGGTTGTTGCATTTGACCACCACTGCTGGTTGAGTAAAAACGACTGGGATAAAAGATTAAATGGCCACGTTTGCCAACTAGGGTCGCTAAAGCGTTTATCGAAGGGTAAAGGTACTATGCAAGGCTGATTTTGACCTTTCTGTGTTGCGCACTCGCTAAGATAGCCTGTGAGTCGAGTAGACTTTCTCGTCGCTTTTTCCATAAGATGAGCTTGTTTACCTGGCGATAACGCTAAATGAACAGCCCAATCAGCATAGGCCGCCATGAGTGAGCTTGGTGATAACCCTGACGTCAATTTAGACATGGCGGCATGTAGCGTTTTATCCATAGCATCATATTGCGAATTTTCTTTTTTCACTTTATATTCCTTAAATATGTAGTCATCGGCAATTACTGCTGCTTATTTGGTTAAGTGGCCTTGTATTAGCTTATTTTGCCCAATTAAATTAATGGTGTTTGTCGAACATGCTCAATAATTTAATAAGTATCTATAATTTATCAGCGAATAACTTCCCTTAACAATTGGTGATTGCCGCACGCACATGTGGATAACCACAATTGGCTCAGGGTTTAAAATTCAATATACTGATTTCATTTTCAAGTTCATTCAGATCCTTATGAAGACTGAACCACGCCTGATACAACTATCTGTTTTTCTGCAAAATTTATCGCAGACGGTGGCTTTGTGGCTGGCTTTATTAACTGGACTTGGTGTGATGGCCATTCAATATGCCACTTTGTTGCATAGCATAGGGGAAGGGTATTCGCTTTTTACTTTAAGCTTTGCTCAAGGCAGTCAATTCAATCGTCATTTAACGATTAGTTTGTTACTGAGCATATTGTCTGGGCTGTTGGTCTATCAAGGATTGATATACAGAATTAGAACTCAGCAATTAAAAAACAAAGCCAAGTATTTAACAACCTTGTTTCAAAAATTAGCGGGAACTACTCATCGCTTTATTATGGATGCAAATGAGGTGCGTATTGAGGGAATTTCGAGTGATATCTATCAACAACGCATTGCTGAAGATTGTGCTCGTTTACAGACAGAAGAGTTGGCGCATTTGGCTCGCTTAAATGCACTGGGAGAAATAGCGTCTGGCATTGCCCACGAAATTAATCAGCCACTTGCGGCAATCTCTTTATTTGCTCAAGCAGGAAAACGTTTGCTGGCTTGTGGTCAATACGAACGTGTTCCCGAGGTGTTTGACAAATTAAGTCAACATGCGCAGCGTGCTGGTGTAATTATTGAGCGTATACAGTCAATGGCTAAGCCACATAATCGGGTCAAAAAATTGGTAGGCTGCTATGATTTAATCACTGAGGTTGCTCAACTCGCCCAAGCTGAAGCTCGCTTTTATGATATTAAAATAGAGCTAATTATTGCAAAAAAACTGCCTGGGGTCACAATAGATGTAATGCAAATTCAACAAGTTATATTAAACTTGCTGCGCAATGGTATGCAGGCCATGAGTGCAATTAATTGTCGTAATGGTAATGAAATTTTCTTAAAAGCTAAGATGAATAACCGTAATGAATTAGAAATTGGAATTGTTGACAGTGGCGATGGTATATCAGAGCAAGCTGGAAACAGTTTATTTAAAGCCTTTTCAACCACCAAAGAAACGGGCATAGGCATGGGTTTAGTGATCAGCCGAGCGATTATAGAGGCACATAACGGATTGATTAAATTTTTTAATAATAAAAATTGTGGTGCGACCTTTTATTTTACTTTGCCTACCACTAAGCGAGACAGCTAATATGCAAGTAGAACAAATAGTGTATGTTGTTGACGACGATGAAGGGATTCGAGAAGGCTTAAGCCTGTTATTAGAAACTACTGGGCAATTAGTTAAATCATACAGCAATGCGGCTGACTTTTTAGATGACTACGACAAGACAATGCGCGGTTGTCTTATTCTAGATATACGCATGCCGCGTATGACCGGTTTAGACTTACAAAAACAACTGAACAATTATGGCGCTTCGCTACCCATCATTTTTATTACCGGTCATGGCGATATTCCTATGGCGGTTGAGGCTATGCGCCAAGGCGCGCTCGACTTTATCCGCAAACCCTTCAGAGAGCAAGACTTACTCGACAGAATTAATCAAGCCCTTTTGATTGATGCTAGTAGGAGTAAGCAACAACATGATCGTAGCATGACACTAAGAAAATTGGCCTTACTGTCTGAACGCGAACGGCAAATCTTTGAGCGTGTGGCAAAAGGAGAAATGAACAAAGTTATTGGCCATAACCTTGGCATAAGTGAAAGGACAGTTGAAGTACACCGCTCACAAGTCATGAAAAAACTTGAGGTCAAAACTTTAGCAGAACTTGTACGCTTTAAACTGCAAGAAGAAATATCGACACTCAGTTAACTCATCATTTTTTTTTAACCAGATAACTCATGAAGTAAAGCGAGTATATTTCAAAAATAATTTGGTTAATTTTTCTTTGTTATGATTCCATTGTTAATGGCGATTTTCTGAGGTCATCGCTTGTTTAAAGACCCTAAGTTATTATTTCATCATTTTTCTTAGCAGGGCATTATTTTTTTTGTGCTAGATAAATTTATTGTTACCCGATGTTTTAGTTTTAGCACTTTATATCTATCTTTAAAGGATAAACTTTACTAACTGTGTTGATTTTTAGTTTATCAGTTATAGGTAAACCAATAGGGAATGCTTATGTTTCAAGTATTTACAGATTTAGCTTCGTGGTTAGTTGTTGATATATTCGGCCTGTCAAAAGCAACAAAGTTAGGCGACGCATTGCATTTTTTTATTGAAGATACCACTAAGATTTTTTTTCTGTTACTCGTGATGATTTACGCTATTGCCTTGTTAAGAGCGTCAATGAATATCGAACGTGTTCGTGATTATTTAGCCGATAAACATAAAGGTGTTGGTTATTTATTAGGCTCAAGTTTTGGCGCAATAACACCATTTTGCTCTTGTTCAAGCATTCCGGTATTTTTAGGTTTCACTTCTGCGGGTATTCCTGTGGGAATAACTATGTCATTCCTCATTACATCACCGCTGATTAATGAAGTAGCCGTATTATTGTTATTGAGTTTATTAGGCTGGAAGTTTACGGTGCTTTACGTTGTTGTGGGTATGTCGGTAGGTATTTTAGGTGGCGTTTTTCTTGATGCAATCAAAGCTGAACGTTGGTTGCAATCTTTTGCTGCAAAAGCTTTAGCACAAGGCAAAAACACTTCTTCAGAGAAAGCTAAACGAACAGCAGCTTTATCCCTAAAAGAAAGACATGCTTTTGCCAAACAAGAAATGTTAGAAATATTCTCTCGCGTATGGAAATGGGTCATCATAGGTGTGGGTTTAGGATCTGCTTTACATGGTTTTGTGCCTGATGGTTGGATTCAAGCTCATTTAGGTGATGGTCAGTGGTGGTCGGTTCCTGCTGCGGTATTACTTGGCATCCCGTTATATTCTAATGCCACTGGCGTTATTCCTGTTATGGAAGGTTTAATTAAGCAAGGGTTGCCTATTGGTACAACACTCGCCTTTTGTATGAGCACTGTTGCGGCAAGTTTTCCTGAGTTTATTTTGTTAAAGCAAGTAATGCAGTGGCGCTTATTAGCCGTGATTTTTGTGCTATTACTTATCGCCTTTACATTAATTGGTTGGATTTTTAATTTTTTAACACCGTTTATTTAAGCGTTGAATTTCAACGCGTTATTTTAGGTCTACATTAAAGAGGAAACGCTAATGAAAGAAATAAAAGTACTAGGTACGGGTTGTGCTAAATGTATTAAAACAGTAGAAATAATTTCAAAAATAGCCAGTGAACTTAATATAGATATCCAAATAAATAAAGTGACTGATCCCGAAATAATTATGGCTTATGGCGTAATGAGTACACCGGCCATAATTATTGATGAAATAAATGTGCACAGTGGCTCTATTCCCCATCGTCAAGATATCGAATTATGGTTACAAAAATAGTGCAGGTGACATTGCATAGCTCAGTATTTGTTACGGTAATTACTGAGCTATGATCAAAGATGCTAAGTTTATACTCGACTGTTATATGTGTTTAGACACCTGCCGTTCAGCAGCCTTTATAAATAACTAACCTGTTTTAAAGTGAGTGCCAGCTGTGCACCAATTAGTAAGACAGTTAACATTTTGATGTTTTTATAAACTATAAAATTAATTATCAGTGGAATTAGTTTTAACTTTTGAGTCAGATTAGTTGTCTTTCGGTAGCATGCCTTTGTAATCAAGAGATAGTTTGTATTCTTAGCTATTGCAGTATGATTTTTAAGACAGGTTAGAATATTATTTGCCTCTGCAGAGGTTATATTTATTATCTTAGCCATAATTAAATTTTACCCAGATACTGTTTATTTATACAGTGTATTTTGGTAATATCATTTAAACCTTATTTAGCTCATCTCAAGTGACCATGACAAAACAAAAAATCAGCTTTGAACAACGTTATGATGAAATAGGCCAAAGCCTTAAAAGCTATTTTGCTACTTTAGACCTAGCACAAAAAACCTTTGTAAATTACTGCAAATTTAATGGCCGATTATTATTTATAGAAGAACAAAGGTTCAACGAAAAAGAGCAGGGGTTTTCAGAACAATATAAAATAGTGACAGCCTTACAAAAAGTTCTTGCTTTAGAGTATAACGATGCACCCAGTTCTTATGCGTTGCCGGGTAGTACGGAAACTTTTCACGCGGTTATTGCACTGCCAACAGAATGTGCAGAAACCATTATGGATATCAATGAGACAAAGCATCTTATTGGTGAGTTACTAGCTTCAACAGTTGACGCTAGAACAAAAGTTGATGGCAATTGGATACCGATGAATAAAGAATTATTGCGCGCTATTGGCAGACCTAGAGCCAATATTAAACAAGTTAAACGTCGTTTGAATGTGCATAAACAGCAATATAGCCGTATTTCATACAGTGGCACTTGGCAACGGCCAAACTATCGTAAAACATACGAAGATGTTAAAGCCTTATTATCTCAATTTACTTCAGAGCAAGCTAAATATGACCGAGAAACTTTGGATAAATATAAACACCTTAAAAGCTTCGCGTTATATTACGATAAACATTACAGCTCAATGGACGGTAACTTTAAACTAAATGAACCAGTCATAGTAAAGCATAAAGATGGCAGTGAATCAGAAAAAAGTATTTTGACACAAAAGATTTCATCTCCTATTTATCTATTGTGTGAAGGTGATGTCAAAGATGTCGATGTTGAGGTTCGCTATAAAATTAAAGAAAATAAAAATACCCGTAGCTCGTTTAAAGTGGTGATTGAAGAAAAGCCTATTCTTAAGTCAGTGCCGGTTTATTTATATCATGAGGAATAACTGATTAAAGGTTGATTGATTTTATTAGTACTCAACAACTACTCTGATGACTAAAGGTTATAATGAGCATCTAAAAGCGATATAAATAATTTTTATGATTAGGGTTAGAACAAAAGAATATATTTTTTAACGTGATGTTACACAAACACTGTGACCATCTAGCTTGAAAAACATATAGAATCAACACACAACACGAACCTTACAGGTCTGAATAAAGTCAAAGCAACCCAAATTTAAACCTAAGCCGAAAGAAAGGGGGCTAAATTCTACGCGAAGTTCTACCGAGCATGTTGAAACGTCAGTTCACGCGGACAATTACTGAGTCACCGACAAAGCTACTTCGTTTAGTTAGCAACAACTTTTTTGGTTAAGTGCGGTGGTTCAGCAAGCGCCCATTCTTTTATCATATCTTTCGGCTTAGGTTTAAAGTGGACGATTTTTTATAATATACATAAGGTTGTCAAGGGCTATAAGCCAATTTAAATGAGTTATTTAGGTAAATGTTGATCGATATATCCCTTATAGTATCTTGGTACTGTAGCGAAGAGACATCACGTAAAGAAAGTGAATTTTTGGTAACGAATGTTGATATATTAAAATAGAATTTTTTATGCTTATGAATATCATAAGCATAAATATTGGTTGAGAACAGAGAAGTGCTTATGTAATGGATGAAGCTTAAAAAGGGTGCTTAGTGCCATATTTTTTATGGTGTTCAATAATATTAATTTTATCTTTTAAACTAAATGCAAAAAGAAATATAATTGATCACTGATATTATTTAAACATGAAAATGACATCATCAACAGAGATGATGTTTAAATACATAAATACATATTGGATTAGTAAATTAATACCTGATTAAAACAACATTTGCAATGGAACCCTGATGTACAAAAGACAGTTAAAAAGCATGAGCAGGAATCCTCAATAGGTAATTTCATCTACTATGAAGTAACGGTAAAACCAGAGCGATTAACTACCATATTGAAGATGTAGCAGCTAAAGCGATACAAAGACATAAGCCTGGTATTCATAGAAAGACCTCGTCGCCTAAAAATAATCTTGTATTAATACATCTGGTAACAGAAATTCGTGTATTTATATTTCAACGATTAGGCTTAGTACCTTCAAGTAGGCCCACACAGCGAATTCCAAACATTTCAAAACCAAGTATTCCTTATTAGAAAGCTATTTTTTTAGTACCGATGCATGATTTTAGTGTGACGTCAGGCAGTATTGCAGCTAAATAACATCTCGCGCAGAAGCCGAGTATTACTTCCAAACATAAAAATAGATGGTGATAGAGACGGTGTTCCTTGTGAAAACGAGACACTATTTTAATCTCATCATGGATAAGAAGGAGCAACACCAAAATTACTTGGCTTTTCATAGAGAAAGTAGGTTTAAACAATTTTTTGTTAAGATATTTTGTAATAAAAAAAGTTGATGAAAAATTAATTTAATTATAACTTATAAAAGGTTCGGTACAATAATGCGAAAATTAACTTAACCGAGAAGCATGAAAAGGTTTTTTTGCTGTTGCTTGGGCGATTACAGATACGGAAGTTTAAACGCAATATATGAATTATCACAGAAGGCAGTTATTCATTATTTGTAGTTTTAGATGACGGCAATACAGAAGGCTTGATATCGGTAGAATGCCATGACACGAAATCATTCAAAACATCTTTTAGTGAAATAGGCTTATTTGGTAATCAAATTACATCAGTAAACGTGATGCTACGTCAAAAGTAATGAGGTAAGCCTCACAATAAAACATTTCATGCACGTAGCGCACGCTCAAAAATAGTGGTAATTATTATAGGGAATACAAAGCCGCTAATTCAAATGTGAATCAGCGTTATATTGGTAAATCCGTTTTACTTAAAACATAAAATGTTAAAGCAGGCCACTAAAAATATGTGAATACGTTTGCAAGCATTGACTGGAATGTTCAAATAGTATGTTTAGTTTAAGAGGTGATTACAGGGCAATAGGACTGCCCTGTAATCACCTCCACTATGTCCGATACTCTATAATATTGGACATAGTGGGGTAGTTCATTTATAGTGGCTTCACGTAGTATTTTATTGAGCTAGCTAATGTCTGTATTGAAAAATCGACCTGAGCCATTATTTCCAACTTACCCTGAGTTATGTGAATTTACCTTTGAAGATTATCCAACCGTTAAAACTTTATTAACACCCGACATTGCATTGGACTCTGAATTAGACTCTAAGTCTATTTCTGTGTCTGAAATAGAATCTGGACCTCAAGTATGGTGGTTAGAACATTGGCATTGGGGAAAAGATTTTTTAGCCTACACAGGTCGAAATAAATCTGCCCATACTTACGATCGTTTTCGCAATGAAATTGAAAAGTTTCTGCTCTGGAGTTTCTTTATAAACAAAACCCCCATAGACAGATTAAGAAAAACTGACATCTTACAATATGCTGATTTTTGTTGGAAACCACCCGTAACCTGGATTGGTACCAGCAATCAAGAACGCTTCAAATTAGCTAACGGCTATTTTGTCATTAATGAGCATTGGCAACCTTTTAAAATTCAAGCAGCAAAAAGTCAAGTTATTAAAGATGTTGATAAGAAGAAATATCGTCCGTCTCAACAAACATTAACTTCTTCATTCACTGCTATTATTGTTTTCTACAACTACTTAATGGCTGAAGAACTTTGCTACGGTAACCCTGCACAAATTGCTAAAAAAGACTGCAAACATTTCATTAATGACGTTCAAGTTAAAGAAGTTAAACGCTTAACCAATAGTCAGTGGCAATATTTGCTGGATACTGCCACTGATATGGCAGACGAAAACCAGTCTTGTGAGCGAAACTTATTCGTTATTGCCGCATTAAAAACCCTATTCCTAAGGGTATCAGAGCTTAGTGATCGTGAATTTTGGTCACCTATAATGGGGCATTTTTGGCAAGACGAAGATGAAAACTGGTGGTTTAAGGTATTTGGTAAAGGCCGTAAGCTTCGTGATACGACAGTACCGCCCGACTTTATGAGTTTTCTAAGCCGGTATCGATTGTCTCGCGGACTTTCTCAACTCCCGGCGAATGGTGAAAATACCGTTTTAGTTGAAAAAATACGCGGGCAAGGAGGCATGAGTTCTCGTCATTTAAGGCGTATTGTACAGGAAGTTTTTGACTTGGCTTATCAAAACATGAAGCAAGTTGAAGGTGAAAACCGAGCGCTAAAACTTAAAGAAGCTTCTACCCACTGGTTGAGGCATACAGGTGCGAGTATGGAAATTGAAAGAGGTCGCGCCTTAAAGGATCTTTCAGAAGATCTTGGTCATGCTAGCATGGCAACTACAGATACTGTTTATGTCCAAACCGAAAACAAAAAACGTGCTGAAAGTGGCAAACGCCGAAAAGTTGATTAATCTCAGAATCTAAAATATCAAAATAACTTACAACGAATAAACATCAGGGCAAACAATGACAGTTGCCCTGCTGTCACAGAGATAAATTTGTTTAAAACAGCTTTGCCATTGCTCGATATCACCACTGATAAAGTTGTCTTGCTAAATTTTTTGGACATGATAACAGCTGTCTTCTCCAAGTAACATCAGATGCAATATTTTGACTTCACTGCCATTTTTTTTTACAATTTGTCGGCGATATTTCGCTTAGATATAGCTCATTAGGCAAATATTCTAGTGTTAGTGTTGTAAACTCTACACAGGCGTCATAACCAAGATGGTCTATAACTTAGCGAAAGTAAGCTATTTTTTATCTTTCGGTGCAGTAACACTGATAACGTAAGCATCTTTAAAGCCATGAATGGGATGTTGCCACATTCTAGCATGGTAATTTTCTTTATTTTCAATCCGAAAATATAATATGCCTGGTTATTATTTCACTGGTCGCAATCAATATAAAATTTTAATAAAAAAACTAGTATGTTATTAACTTTAAGCATAACGTATCAACCGTATAATTTATAAATATTGGAGCAGGTATGAGTGACGAAAATCCATATATCCCACCCAAAGTATGGCAATGGAATACTAGCAATGGTGGTAATTGGGCAAACATTAACCGCCCTATTTCTGGATCAACACACGATAAAGTATTAGAACAAGGTAAGCACCCTTTTCAGTTGTATTCACTCGCAACGCCCAACGGCGTTAAAGTCACCGTTATGTTTGAGGAGTTACTGGCCTTAGGTATACAGGAAGCGCAATACGATGCCTTTTTAATTGATATTAGCAAAGGAGATCAATTCGGTAGTGGCTTTGTTGAAATTAATCCAAACTCAAAAATACCTGCTTTGCTAGATAACAGTAATGAGCAATCAATTCGCTTATTTGAATCTGGTTCTATTTTATTTCACTTAGCTGAAAAATTTAATGCCTTTTTACCCAGTAACAACAAACGTGCTGAATGTATGTCTTGGCTATTTTGGCAAATGGGTAGCGCACCTTATCTTGGCGGTGGCTTTGGCCATTTTTATGCTTACGCACCTGATAAAATAGAATATTGTATTGATAGATTTTCTATGGAAGTTAAACGTCAACTCGATGTACTCGACAAGCATCTTGAAAACAATCATTACTTATGTGGTGATGAATATACCATTGCCGACATTGCTATTTGGCCTTGGTATGGTGCACTTGCTTTAAATCGTTTATATGATGCCGCGGAATTCCTAGATTTATCGTCTTATAAACATCTAATGCGTTGGGCAGAAGCAATAAATCAGCGACCAGCAGTAAAACGTGGTGTTATGGTCAATAAAACCTGGGGAGAGCTAGCGAGCCAGTTACATGAACGACATGATGCCAGCGACTTTTTAGAACGTACACAAGATAAACTAGCCGAAGAGTAGTTTAAAAGCAAAAGAGCGTATGATAAATGCGCTCTTTGATCATACCGTACAAACACTAATATAAATCTAAAGACTTACACCAGTTAAAAAAAACAGCTAATTTATAAATTTTTATTCGCTATGTAGTAAGTGTAAAAAACACACTATGGGTAAACGTTAACTAAAGTAACCTTAGCGTTTGCGATCTCTAAGCTAATTACATCACCGTAATGAAGGTGCTCAATGAATGGCGCGAGTAATTCAAGTTGATTTATTGGCTGTAAGTGCTCTATTTTAGTTTCAACTTGTGGTTGATAAATTAGCGCAGGATAAGAGGTAGAGTTCATTAAAATATGACATCGACAAAATTTGAAGTTTTCTGCAGGCATATTTTCATGCCATTTTACTTGCTTAAAATAGTGGTCATAAAGATTCAGAACAATTGCATGGCAGTTAAATTGAGCATTTATTGTTGCGAGATAATATCCGTTAAGATCCAAGCCCAGCGTTTGAAAAAATGGTAACTGTGCGCTGATGGTACCTCGAGGGAACCGAGGGTCATTTGCACGGCCTGACGCAACTTGATGCCCTTTTACCACAGTAAATTTATATATCGCCATTTTTGCCTTTATATTTGGCTTGAGCCTAGCTTGCTGAGCAAAGTAAAACCGGTTAGCTTAACTAAGTTCTGTGCTTGCATTACTAGTCTCGATATTTAACCCTTTACTTAACTATTTGCGTAACAACTTGCTCAGCCACTTGATAGCTACCGTCAATATTATCGACATCTTTTAACCCTAATGCTCGGGTAATAATAGGTAATACATGTATGTTCTCAAACGCTGAAATTTGCTTGTTATTTCTAAATGCAGGCCCCGTTGCGATAAAAATAGCCTCAAGGTCTTGAGATGACTTGGGATCGTAACCATGTGTCTCTGCTGTGACATTCGCCTTACCTCGACTAAAAACAAAGGATGGCAAGGCTTCAATAATAACATTAGGTACTACCGCTGTTTTTCGGTTTAAATGCCAATGGGCTGGAAAGTTAATATATTGGTAAACACGATATTGGGCTCGTTTGTTCTCGGTTTGAGCCTTAATAAATAGCTGAACACTTTGCTGTAATTTAATCTCATTATCGCTATACAAATATAATTGTGTGGCGCCATTAATGGCTTTTACACCCTCGACAATATTTTCCTGCCATTTTATAACATGGTGTTTATTAACTTTAGTCATACCATGATCTGAAACAATTACTAAATTAACCTTACCCATAAATTCCTGATTAATTTGCTGGACAAAATCTCCAAGTAAAACATCAAGTTTATTTATAGCATCAATAAGTTGTGGAGAATTTTCGCCAAATTCATGACCCGCATCATCCACACTGGCAAAATAACCCGCAATAAAATTTGGTCGTTCGGATTCGGGTAAGCGTAACCATGCCAGTATTTGTTCAAGCCTTTTTTTATTAGGGGTGGAATGCTTATAAGGATAATAATAACTAGCCGTTTTATTATCTATGGCTGTCTCAGATTCTGGCCAGAAATAAACCGCCGATTTATTGCCCTGCATTTCATTGATATGCCAAAGTGGCTTGGCAGTTAACCAGCGGGCATCGTTCTTTCCATCACCAAATTTATAATCTTTATCAATATCTCGATGGTAAAAGCTATTATGCACAATGCCATGATTTATTGGATAACGACCGGTAATAATACTTAAGTGATTTGGAAAGGTTTTACTAGGATAAACTGGTAACAAAGCTTTGGCACTCGTGCCCTGCTGCATGAGCGACATTAAATTTTTAGGTTGGTATTGTGCTATGTAACGTTGAGCAAAACCATCGATGGATAATAATACGAGCGGCGTTTTAGCCCAACTAACAGAGCAAAAAAAACAGCTCAAAAGTATTAATGCTTTTAGATTCATTCGTCGCAACCAGGTTAAGTACACTTTAATTTTAGACTGTGTAAGATAAGGTAATAATAATTTTTTTACAAGCGAGTAGCTTAAGCTTTTGCTCTTTACACTAGACGACTGAAAATTTCATTCTACCTATTTTGTTGATATAACAACCAACACAGGTTAAGGCCATATGTTAGTTGCTTTAACTGATAAAATAACGGTTATTCGAATAAGTCTAAAATATTGACCAAGTCTTTTTTACCATGGGCTATTTCGTCAGATGTTAAACCTGATAATTCATGTGGAAAAACTAACCATTCTGTTGATTCATGAACATAATAATCAGGCACTAAATCCACTTTAGAGTTTGTGGGTTTATACCAAGGACATGCGATTCTGATATCTTTTGGCATATTATTGCGGGTTAACTTTTTCATTTGAGCTATTAACGCTTCAATGCTTCGACCAGAGTCGAAAACATCATCAACAATTAACAGCCCGTCATCGGCATTGGCATTTTCAATAATATAATGTAAACCGTGTACTTTAATTTCTTTGCTTTGTTGGTTTATACCGTAATAAGAAGAGGTGCGAACCGCTATATGGTCAGTTTCTACTTTTTTAAAGTCAAAGTATTCTTGTACTGCAATGCCAATAGGTGCGCCACCACGCCAAATTCCAACAATAAATTGTGGTCTGAAACCGTCTTCAAAAACTTTCGCAGCGACACGAAATGAATCTTCAAGCAACTCTTGTGCTGTTATAAATCGCTTTTCCATTGATGAGCTAACCTCATTTAATTAATTTTTTGACTGGGGGACATTATAACGTGTTTTTTGATCGGCTGAGTAGCCCCGTTAAATTATTTATATATTTTGAGCCACAAAGCTGACTTTGAGAAAGATAACAGCAAAGGCTATAATAAAAACAAGGGTGTTTTTTTTCAGCTACCTGCTTGATAAAAACAAACGTAAATGTAGTCAACAACATACAGAAATATAGTAAACTCGCTACTGTATTTCAATATCAGACTTAATCTTTTTGATTTAAAATAGTTAACTTCACTAAGTATTGCTTATCGAGTTGAGCGATATGATTTTTTTCCATGGCTTTTTTGATGTAACTTTTCGCCTTTCCTACCTCATCCAACATATAGTAAACTTTTGCTAAACCAAAATAAAATTCATGGATGTTTTTATTAAGTTTTATCGCCTTTTTATAGTGATTTATTGCTTCTTTGTAAGCGCCTTGGTAAAATTTTTCATCACCGAGTAACGCATAATAATAAGGATTATTTGCTCGCTTGCGCATAGTATAATTGTCTAGGTATTTCGCTTCTTCATACGACCCGTTTTCATGTAATAACATACTCAAATTATCCATCGTGGTTAAATTATTATGGTTTAAACTTATTGCGTATCGGTAAGTGTCAATCGCACTTTGCTGATAACCATTAAAACGGTATAAAATACCTAAGTTACCCCACGCTGAAGAAAAAAGAGGGTCGACTTTAGTCGCTTTTTTTAAATAAGCATAAGCAGTGACATAATCACCATTAACCATAGCCGTAGCGGCTTTATTATTATAAAACATCGCCAGCACTGTGTTTTTATTTATTTTATTTTTTTCAAAAGGCATTTTATTTACAAAGGGGTCGAAATCAATTTCAATACCTGTACGCTGAAAAAGTACCCTTTTATCAGGAAAGGTTTCATCCAAAACAGTGAGATTAATATGACCAGTAAGCATATTTACTCGACCATTACGCACCCAGTATTCAGGTACTTCAACGCGTTGAAATGCGACGTTTAACTTCGCCTCTTGCGCTATCGCATAAGCCATAATAGTTAATGATAAACAGTTAGCCGCTTGGTTTTTAAATGCTTGGGCAGCAGTAACATTGGCACCAGATTCATAAGATAAATTGCTGTCTTTAGGACTAAATAAATGCTGAAGTAGTTTAGTGGCTTTTTTGCGAGCATCACGCTCTAAACTCATACTTTTTGCCATAACTTTCATCTCAGTACTTAAGGCAAATATTTCAGTTTCAGTTTCTATTAAAATATTTTTATAGCCGATAAATTTATCATCTAAAAATTCACTAGCTTGGTTATCGCCAAGATAATAATTTTGTAATCTATTACCCGACTGGCAGCCAGTTAATAAGATAAATGTTATGCCTATGCCGCAGAATATTATTCGTTGTTTCATCTACACTCCAGACAATATCAACTCAGATATACTTTAAGCATATTACTTATTACGATATTAAGGCGGTTTTTTGCCCTATATTAATAAAAAATCACACTTGATTAATCTCTATCATCGCTATATTGAGTTGCCAATTCAAAGCCTTGCTTACAAATGGACAAGTAATTTTTTTTATTCCCTGCTATGCTTTGGCTTAATTAACTTGCTAAATTTTATTGGTTTCACATTTATGAAAAAAACACTGGCCGGATTTTTTACCGGAAGTGCTATTGCCGTGATCATAATCATAGCTACCACCAGCTATCAGCTATATAAGAACAAATATGCCACGATTGATGCTCAACTAAATGAAATATCAGGTATTGAGTTTGATAAACACAATAAACTCTGGGCAATCAATGATGGTGGCGACCAGGCAAAGTTATACCAGCTAAATAAAACGGGTGGTATTGATAGAGAAATTACCATTACTAACGCTACAAATATTGACTGGGAAGATATGACTCAAGACGATTTTGGTCATTTCTTTTTAGGCGACTTTGGTAATAATGATAATCTGCGTAAATGGTTAACGATTTATAAAATTGAAAACCCGATCGATATAAAAGGGGAAACAACGCAGGCAGAAATTATTAAATTTAAATACCCTGAACATACCAGTTTTCCACCTAAAGCCGATGAAATGGTATTTGATGTTGAAGCTTTTGTTTTTTATAAAAAGAACCTTTATTTATTTACCAAAAACCGTACAGTACCTTTTAATGGTATAACTAGCTTATATAAAATTGGTGCTTATGCGGCTAATTATGATGCAGAAAAAATAAGTAAATTTAAAACCTGCACTATTGCCGAAAAACTCTGTTGGATAACGTCAGCGGCTTTAAGTCCGAGCAAAAAAAAACTGGTATTGCTCGACTCGCAACGTATTTGGCTGTTCGAAAATTGGCAAGGTGATGATTTTTTCTCTGGAGATAGGTATCGCATTGATTTAGGTATTGTGACACAAAAAGAAGCGATAACCTTTCTTAATGAAGAGGTCATTGTTTTTACTGACGAAGAGTTTTTCGGTATTGGCAGGAACGCCTACGAAATAAACCTTAATGATGTCGAAAAACATAAATTTTAAGCATTAAAGATGAGCAGCTAAATAATTAACTTCCTGATTGATGACCGCTATATACCTATATATTCCGTGTCTTTTTTATAAAAATTTCTATGTGAAATAATGCGTAGTTCTATAAAGACGGAACTCGCTGGTTTTGCCAAAGGTAAAATTATTAACTACAAACCGTGGACTGATAGTGAAGTCTCTATCACGGTAAAAGCTGAGATTGGGCCTTATGTTGCTGGACAATTTACTAAGTTGGCCCTACCAGATGAAAACAGTAACTGGCTTAGGCGCGTCTATTCATTTGTTAACTCACCAAATCATAGCTTAGGTGTAAATTTTATGGAGTTTCTGATAATAGATGTACCTGAGGGAAGTTTGAGTCCAAAACTGGCCCAGCTTCATCCAGGTGATAGCATTTATGTTGGTGACAAACCCAGTGGTTTTATGACATTAGATGAAATCCCTGAAACAGCGACCAACCTTTGGTTACTGTCCACGGGTACAGCCATTGGGCTATTCCTTTCAATATTGGCTGAAAAAAAACCAACATAGGATTTGATCACGTTATATTAGTCCATGCCGTTCGTACCCAACAAGAATTAGTCTATCAAGTATTGATTGAAAAATTACAACAGGCATATGCGGGCAAACTAAGTTACCTGCCGATAGTTTCTCTTGAAAATCATCAGCATATAATTTCAGGGAGAATTCCTTCCTTGTTAAAGGATGCTAGCTTAATGCGAGCGGTAAAATTAACACCCGATAAGCAAAATTGCTTTTTCTATTTATGTGATAATCCCGCCATGGTGCATAACACACGAGATGTATTACTTGAGCTATATTTTCAAAAACACTTAAGACGCGCTTCGTGACATTTTAGTTTTGAAAGCTATTGGTAGTTGCTTACTCAGCATAATTAAACCAAGGTAAAGAACTCACCTAGCAAACGAGTTCATTGGGTCAGTAATTGCCTTAATCACCTAAAAAATTACAACTTTTTCATCTGTCCATGTGATTATTTTTAATACAAAAATAAATTTTACACTACCTACCACAGTTAAACACTAAATCTAATCGGATAATCTTTTGGTTCAAAAGCCATAAATAAACTCACTTATAGCTTTGTTAATCGTCAACTTTATTAGTCAGTTTTTAGCATCTTATAATGATGTTACCCTGTGCTAATTCAAACCAAAATTCACAAGTATCAGTAAAGATAAAATATCATAAAAGCCCGGTACTACCGACTCAATGGTAAAATAATTCATTCTCAATCAAGTTATTTGACTACATTCTTGCACTTAATAACTCTATACATAACCTTTTTTAAATATCAGGCTTTATTAAAAACGTAATGAAACAGCCAATAATAAAAAAATAGACTCGGTTAATAAACAATATTCAGTTAAGTGAATAATCACACCCTTAAATAATGGAGTTATTAGAGTTACCTTACTTTAACCACAAGGAGTTACCGGGGTTATTTGGGACTATTCTTGATAACCCTTAGGGTTACCCCTGCATTTACAGATTGAGGTCTTGGGGTTATGCTTGGTATAGATAAGATAGAGGACAAAGCTATGAAATATCCAGTCTTGGTTTTACGCAATAACGATGATAAAAGTCATCTGCTTTCAGTGGTTGATTTACCGGGTTGTCAGGTAAAAGCAGCGACCATGGACGAGGGTTTTTTATTGTTACATGCCGCAATGATCTCACACTTAAACATATTGGTTGAATACGGTGAAAAAGTGCCACAGGCAAAAACTATTGAAGAGCATATGTTGTTGTCTACTGCCGTCTCACCTATTTGGGCTATGCTTGATTTTGATATTATCCCCTACATGGGGAAAAGCCATAAAATAAATGTAACCTTACCTGAACTATTAATAAAACAAATTGATGATCGGGTGGCTAAATCTTCAAATTACAAAACACGTTCTGGTTTTATTGCCATAGCATGTTTAACCGAGTTAAATACTAAACACAATTAAACGACCTGAAACTAACGTTTGAGGTCGTTGTTCTAGCTGAGTTATATTGAATATAAAAACCAACAATGGTTAAAATTATCTTTATAAATCAAGTAATATAATACCACTTAATGAATTTCAAAGGCTAAAAAATTGACCATTAAAAATGCAAATTTACTACTATTAAGTAGCTCTCGTGTTGATGATACAACCTATTTACAACATGCATTGGCCTTAATAAAGGCAAAGCTTACGGGGGTTACTGAATTATTATTTATTCCTTATGCCGGTGTGACAGTAAATTACGATGATTACACGGCAATGGTGCAAAATGCATTAACTGAGCTAGACATTAAAGTAACCGGTATTCATCAGTATGCTGATCCCGTCAGCGCCATTAATGCCGCGCCAGCAATAGCGGTTGGTGGTGGTAATACTTTTAATTTATTGCATCAGTTATATCAAAATAAGTTAATTAAAGCCATTCAAAGCAAAGTAGCACAAGGCACGCCTTACATAGGTTGGAGTGCAGGATCAAATATTGCGGGACTTTCTATTCGCACGACAAATGATATGCCAATTATTGAACCTGAAAGTTTCAATGCGCTGCAACTTGTTGATTTTCAGCTGAATCCACATTATACCGACTTTAACCCTCCGGGTCATAATGGCGAAACTCGTGCACAACGTTTAGCCGAATTTATGGTGCTAAACACGACTACAGCCATTGTTGCGATTGTCGAAGGAACAGCGTTAGATATTAAGCAAAATACCATTAAGTTAGTATCGGGCTTAGCTGAGATAAAAGGCTCCGCAACTGCCACTAATGGTTTTTTATTTAGGGCAGGTAAAAAAACTATTATCACAACTGAAGACAACTTAGATTATCTTTTATAACTTTTATAACTTTTATATCTTATAAACTCGATATAAGTGATGTATGTGACTGTCAAATAAAGCTCACTAGGTTGAAGCTAGCAAAGATGTTCGCTGTAGTGGCATAATTAATGTGGCCACTACTAAGAGCGGCCGCCACAGTGGTTATTTGTCATAATAGATTGTCTTTTTAGAGACACTAAGCTGTATTAGTTCAAACTTGAATTAATAGCTTTGGCTTTATAGGTTTTGATCAAGACTGACAGACGGAAAAGCCACCTTTGCCGATATACGTCAGGTACTAAAAGCCCCTAGAAGGATGTCTCTATGTGCTAATAGCAGACTTACAAAAGTGCAAATGACTGTATGTTCCAAAATGGAACCAACTGAATAGTGCAAAAGTCGGCACAATCCTGAAAAATTTTGTTTATTTATCATATTGACGCGTACATTAGTTTGGATTCTATGTTCTTTTCTATGTCGATTGCCAACATCATTGGCTTATACATGCTAGCCCCTCAGATTAAACAAGATTTACACATTCACCAAAAAAATATTCGGAGTCAAATAATGAATTGCATAAAGTTAAGAAAAAAGTTACATCAGCACCCTGAGCTTTCTAATAGCGAGGTCGGCACTGCGGCTCGTTTAGTTGAATATTTAACACCATTGGCACCCGATCACATTATTACCGGTATTGGTGGTACAGGTGTCGCGGTTTGTTTTGGTGACGGGGCAACAGGGAGCACGGTAATGTTACGATGTGAACTCGATGCCCTAGCCATTACTGAAACTAATACTTTTGATTATCGCTCAATAACGGCAGGAATATCCCATAAATGTGGCCATGATGGCCATATGGCAATACTAGCTGCAGTGGCTCAGTATTATGCTAAAAACAGGCTGGAAAAGGGCCGGTTGATCTTATTGTTCCAACCAGCAGAGGAAACGGGTGAAGGGGCAAAAAAAGTACTCGAAGATAAAATAGCACAGCAATTTAAGCCAGATTTTGTATTTGCGTTACACAATGCTCCTAAATATCCAATGGGCGGAGTATTAATCAAAACCGGCACAATCTGTTGTGCATCCCGTGGGGTGATTATCCGCTTAACGGGGAAAACAGCTCACGCAGCACAACCGGAAACAGGAAACAGTCCAACTAAGGCTGTTTATCAGTTACTGCCGTTATTTGAGCAATTGCCAATGTTAATTAACAGCCAAAGTGACTTTACTTTTGCAACTGTTGTTGGCGTCAAATTAGGCGAAAAATCCTTTGGCACCTCACCCTCTGAGGCCGAAATATATGTTACGCTGCGCAGTGAACATAATAATGAAATGAAACGCTTAGTCGATATTGTCAATGACAAAGTCATAGAGCTAGCAATACAGCACAAGCTAGCTTATTCAATTGAAAGTGAAGATGTTTTTGATGCAACTGTCAATCATGAAGCGGCAGTGGAAATTATTACCAGCGCTTTGAGTGAAGAACCTGTTCATCTCACACCAGATCCCTTTCCTTGGTCAGAAGATTTTGGTCAGTTTACCAAACTGTATTGTGGCGCATTATTTGGATTAGGTGCAGGTGAGGACACTCCAGCATTACATAATTCAGACTATGATTTTCCAGATCAACTCATTGAAACAGGCAGTCGTTATTTTATTAAAATCACAGAACACTGTTTTAATATTAAACCACCTGAAACATAAAACTGGGGTCAGTAAAACTGGGGTCAGGGTCGACTTAACTCCTACAACCCAGTTAGCTTCTTTTTTTTCTGCGGGTGGACTGGGCGACCCATTTTTTTGTTCTCTCATTCTTCTGCCTGTTAAGGCTTCGATCTCTTGTTTGAATTGATCATTACCAATAGCCATTCCCTTGTTTGAATTAACGCGAATATCTGCAAGTAATTTAGCTTCTACGTGGGATGTAAATAAGGCGCGATAGACCGTCTGGCGTTGTATGGCATTGCTATGCAGCGCAAGATATATTGGGTGTGGTGTACATAAGTCAGAATCTTTTCCAAAGCCATTAATCTGATAGCTTGACCAATGATAGTCAGCAGGGTCTTCAATCATGTTTGCTCTAACGGGGTTAAGCTCTATATATCGATAGAGCTGCAAAAGGTAATCTTCGACTTGTACCAGGCAAGACTTATAGCGGCCTTCCCACAGTGTTCCTGTACGTCCATAGCAACAATTAAAATAACGCACATACTGCCTGCCTAAAGATTGCATCATCAAACTGATACTATTGCTCATGTGAGGAGTACACAGTATATGCACGTAATTGGTCATCAATACCTAGGCGTGAATATCGACCAAGTATTTTTTAGAATATGCTTTTAACCAGCTTATATAACTTGCGAAATCTTGTTCGCTGGCAAAGCATATTTGGCGATTATTTCCGCGTTGGATAATGTGTTGAGGAATATTTACCGGGCTGACTCGGGGCAATCTGCCCATTTGTTTACATCCATGTAAATTGACGAAATTAAAGTATAGCGCATAGCCCAGGATTTAGGATTTAGGATTTTAAGTTAAGTTGACCCTGACCCCAGCTTTAATAACAAAGACCAAATAAAGCCACTTAACCAATTGAATTAAATGTATTTTATTTGCTTTTTATTCAGGGTGTATTACTGAGAGGTCTTAGTAATACACCCTAATATACATGTGATTTAGCATTACTAGCTTCTAATACTTTGAAAGTATGTAGTATTAATGTTAATTAAGTGTTAATTATGGTCCGTGTGTTACTGATACGTAATAAACTGTTAGGCGAATCGAGGAGTTTTCAAGTTTGGCATACTTATTTGATGATAAAGAAGCCGATGAGTTTTTCATTTTAACCGAACAAGCTGTATCAAAAATGCTCAATTTAAACCATCCACTAGACGTGACAGAAAAGAGATTCCCTAATAATAGTGAAGTGATAAATTATCTTTTGGAAAACTCTGATTTAATTGAAAAATTAAATTCACATAAACTAAGAGTAGCTTTTGTTATTGGTGTTTTATTATTAGGTGCTAGTGTGGTATTTAAGAAAAACTTAGCATCTGAAAAATTCGCCTAACAAGCGTTCAAACGGGCAAAAAACAGTTGGCTTTTTCACTCCGTTCACAATTTCATCCAACAAATTTTTAGCCGCTTAAAACGGCGTTATATTTTTATCAAATTAAGGTGTCTTAATTATGGATGAGTCGAAAAATGAGCATGTTTATTGGAGATTTATAAAAACATTAATCACAATATCTTTATCAACAGCGTTGCTTGAGCTTTCTGGTGTAGATGCAACAAAAGCAAATATTTTTTCATTTAATAAATTTTCATTTGCAATATTAATTCTGCTTTCAGTGTGCATTTATACTTTTGATAATATACTTAAAAGTTTTGTAAAATGGTTTAAATGCAAAAGTAAAACAGTCTTGAGCAATTAAAAATATAACAAGCAAATTAACAAGACAAAAACAGCGGGCCATTGCTTCGCAATTTTAGCCCATTATTTGGGCGTTATATTTCAAATGGAGTTTGGATGAAAATCATCAAAATAGTTATTACTACGATCGCCCTTTTTTTTTCTTTTCTCTTATTTAGTAATGATCTTAATATGGCAGGGATATGGATTGGAGAAAATATCACTGCTACTGAGCACCGAAAAATATATACCGTCAGAAAAGAAGACGGATACTATTATTCAAGACATGAATATTACCAAGATGGTGTTATGAAAAGGTGGTTACATAATTACGGTGTTTGGGGACAAACTGAAGATAAACTCTGGACAGATTTTGTGGTGTACGCAAGTGCTACAAGTGTTAAAAACTTACCTGATTGTAATCCACCAAGGTTTAACTATATCGTTCAATCTATCTACCAGAACAAAGCTACTTATGTAGCTGAACGTGATGGCGTCGAGTACACCATGGAGAGAATAAACAAATTGACGACTGAGTTTTTTACTAATAATAAAGTTCTCCATGAGTTCGCTTTGGAGAAAATTGATCAATATAAACAAAAGTGTATAAAATAAATATAACAAACTGTTAAACAAGGACAAAAACAGTTGGCTTTTACTCCTTCGTTGCTAATTTTAGCGAACTATTTTATTGCCTCTTAGCGAGGCGTTGGTATGACTCCCCACGTCAAGTTAAATACACTGATCCTTATTCATTAATTAAGAACCATTGTATTCACTTTTAGTATTAAGTGAGTTAACGCATAGAAAGATTCAGCAATTGTTGATTTACGCTAGAACCTAATCACCTCCCTGATGCATGAACGGCCTTTTAATTGAACGACAGTCAACGGCAACTTTGAGCTTATTGCTGACTGTCAGGAAGTGTTTGAGTGTAACTAGGCACTTGAAAAATAAAACTATAAAATGATGTTTCTACACCTAAATCAGCAACTTCCTATGAAAAAAGGAAAGCATACTAACCTTTATGTTTACTCAGTTTATGTCTCCTCTGCATTATTTTTCATCATCATATTCATGTGATTTACCCTCCTCTGCATTATGATTCATCATTTGCTCCATCATCATTTGCATCATGTTCATGTGATTTTCCATCATGCCTATACGTTTTTCCATACTCATTTCTTTACTCTTGTTCATTTGTGCCATGCCCCCTTTACTTCCCATCATGCTAGCTTTGCCCTTCATCATAGGCATGTCTATTGGCATCCTATCCAAGTGTTGTTTCATCATATCCATGTGTTGTTTCATCATATCCATATGTTGCTCCATCATATCTAGATGTTTATTTGGATCCGTTTCTTTTTTAATATTTTCCATTAATGATTGCATCTCTTGCATATGTTGATGCATTTTCATCATTTGGTCATGATTCATCATTCCCATCATGCCGCCCATCATCTTACCTTCATCTTTCATTTCAGCTTTATGATTATCATAGGCAAATACCGGTGAAGCCAATACACTAGCTATAACTATTGCTTTAATTACTGTTTTCATAAGTTCGTCCTTTTTTCATGGTTGTAGTACTAAATTTTTCACACCAAATTTTAATTATGCTTAACGTTATTATTAATAATAGCGATAGTGAACACTCTTTAAGCTCTACTACTTCCTGCTTTCCTTACATGAGTAGTTATTAATATCAGTCGTTATTAATAACTACTCAACGTCCTGGAACTTTGTGATAATTTACTATTTCTACATCAAAGTTCGTTTTTTTTTAAGTTATGTTGCTTTTAACTGATATTGAGTTACTTCCCTTAAAGCTGAATCACCATTAACTTATTTAATCTATTTATTGATTTTTAACCATAACCAAGTTTAAATTTCAGTATAGTGTTGCCAAAAACTTATGCTCACTTATTTCAAGTCCAATCAGTCTAAGCAATAATTAATCAATCTGTCCTAGTAAGAAAAATAATTCACGCATTTGTGGTTGCTGCCAAAATGCTTTCCATTGGTATGAACATAAGTGTTTTAGCTTTGTATGCTATATGTTGCTGATCAAATTTGGAGATAGCTGTTTTTTTCTTACTGTAAAACAAGGCAATAATTGGTTAATATTTACGGTGGCCGACTTGAGTCTAGAATGAAAGTGCAGATTTTTTGATACGTTAACAGTGACTATTTCGCAACTACAAGACAAATAAAAACAGATAGTTAACTTAGAACAGGAAGTAATATGTTAGCAACCAACATCGTCAATTGCTCAAATCTCATGATTTTATGATTTTATGGCTAGCATAAGTAAAAAAATTATTGTTGGAATAATGCCATTGCTGAAATTTTATTTAGTCGTTTAAAGCAGGAACGCCTTCATTGGCACCATCATGAAACAGGTTTGAAACACAGCAATATGTACTGAATTAGATAATATTCTAATACGACAGCCACTGAATTCATTTTTATCTGGGTTATTAAAGTCCAAATAAATTTTAATTTAGCTCACTATCCTTCCAGAACTTTGTTCCTTTAATCGTAGCTTGTAGTGCTAAACCATTTTCGGTGAAAGTGTATACGGTAACATCACCATAATATAATTCACCTTCAACTGATGTCCCCTTATTCCCCGATTTTGCTGAGGCATCCGCATTGCCACCAAAGGTCCAACCTGTATTAACAAAGTTGTTCATTGCTTCATTTGTATGAAAAACAATTACGATACGGTAGTCCTTCACTCCAAGTCCTAAGCCAATGCCTCCTTCAGCCATATTCATATAAATATATTTACGTGTTTTCATATCTTTTACGACGCCATAACCTGTACCTGCTGCGATCAGTATCAAATTCACATTGGCATTAGAAAATACCGCGTAACCCGGAGCCGCGTTTATTTGTGCACGAGTGTCAGGTTTATTAGCAAAAAGCTGGGTTAAGACATTATCTTTCATGGTAAGTATCTCTTGCTGCTTTTCCATTTTACTACCTATCCCCATGGAGGCGCACGCCACTAAGGTAAAGCAAAAAGTTAGGCAGGTTAAATTTTTAATCGATAACATTTTTCATCCTCTTTATTTCAAGTTTATATAACTTAACCTTATGCTAGACGTTAAATCAGTGAGGTTAATAGCCTAATATCTATGCGCTGCGCTGCTTTAGTTATATCTAATTCAAAAGGTAACTCTGCCAATTTAGGTATGGGTAGTAGTGTAGTCAACTCACTAATATTTTCCGCTAAATAAGGCATACTTTCTGGATAGTTGGCTATCCAGCCCACACAGTTTAGGCCATCGGCTACAATTGACTGATAGGTTAATACCGCATGGTTTAAACAGCCTAGTTTCATATTCACCACAAGTACAACATATTGACGACTTGCTTGCACAAACGCTGATAAATATTGCCCTTGCCCTAGCGGTAAACGCCAGCCACCTGCGCCTTCACAAATAACAACATCAGCAGCTAAAGCAGTAATTTTTTCATAGCCACATAGAATATCGGTTAAGCAAATGGCTTGTTGCACCTGAGCTGCCGCTATATGTGGTGCAATAGCTTGTTCAAAAGCGATCGGGTTAACCTGAGAAATAATTTGTTGGCAATTAGACTGTTTTAGTAATAACAAAGCATCGTTATTAACTAACTGATGATTAATGCGCTCGCAACCCGCGGAAATCGGTTTATAGACCGCCACTTTTTTATTATTGGCAACTAAGGCATATACAAGCGCTTGAGCTACGTAGGTTTTACCTGCGTCTGTGTCGGTAGCGGTAATAAATAACTTTAACATAATAGGTCACTCTTAAAATTCAATCATTGTTTTTATGATGGGCTATTTACGAGGTTCTTAGGCTTGATCAGAGACAAAGCTCAGTCCTTTGACTTAACAACCAGCCCAGATAAAACTTTATAAGTAGCTGGATATGTACCATTGGATTGCAAAAATTCTTGATATTTTTGGGTCATTTGTTGCCATTTATCTTTACCCGCAAGTCCTTTGCCCTGCTTTTTAGGCAGATGATTAGCACCAAGGTTTTTCAACTCATGGGCTAAATGTAAAACATTTTCATACGCTAAAACAATATCCTGCTGCTTAGCGTGCAATAGCTTTCGATCCGCGCCATCAAATAAAGCAATAATTTCACTTTCTACTTGAAAATCAATAACGTGCTGGTCATTATCAACCTGCGCCCAAGCAGACTTTAATTCAAATAAAGTTCCGTCAACTAGGGTACTAAAAGCAAATAAGCCACCCGGTTTTAACACCCGTATTATTTCATTTAACACTTGGTCTAGCGGATCACACCATTGGATCATTAGGTTTGAATAGACAAAATCAATACTGTTATCTTGCAAGGGTATTTTGTAAGCGTCAGCTTCAAGCCAATGAATACGCTTATGGCGATTATCTTTGGCAAAGTGCAGCATTTTTTTCGATACATCTAAACCAATAACTTGTCGGTAACGGCTTGATAGCAGCTCAGTAAAAAAACCTGTGCCTGCGCCCAAATCTAAGGCGGTTATATCATGGCTACTAGGTAACCATGGCATTAAATGCTTGCCACAATAACGTTGTAAACGTGCTGAAACATCATAAGAAGTCGTGGCCGAGCCAAAAGATCTCGCTATTTTAAAACGGTTAGTCTTTTCAGACATTATGCTACAACCTCGTTAATGCAACCAGCTAAGTAATTGATATCTTTCACTTCATGACTTGAGGTTATGGTTACGCGTAACCTCGAGCTGTTTTTTGGAACCGTCGGTGGACGAATAGCACTGAGCCAAATGCCCTTATCTCGAAGTTTTTGACAAACATCAAGTGTGGCAACTTCATCACCAATAACGATGGCGTTAATTGATGAGGCATTTTTAATCAGTTGAACCTTATGGCTTAATTTTGACGCGAGTAATTGACTTAATTCGACAATTTTTTCACGACGCCAATGTTCCGTTTGAATAATTTCAATACTCTTTTTTGTTGCCCAAGCTAAGGCCGGAGATATCGCAGTTGAATAAATATAATGCCGAGAAAAGTTAACTAAGTAATCAGCCAGTAATTCATCACAAGCCACAAAAGCGCCGCTCGTGGCAATACTTTTACCAAAGGTTGCCATCACAATATCAGGGGCTGCGATACTACTGCTACCTTGGCCTTTATCACCGACAACACCCATACTATGCGCGTCGTCTAGATATAATAAAGCTTTATGCTCTTGGGCAATTTTCGCCAAATTAATTATGTCAGCCTGATCGCCATCCATACTAAAAACCCCTTCTGAGACAATAACTTGGTTTAACTCTTTACCGTCATCATTAGCCTTCGCTTGGCCTCGCCTTAAAAAACTTTGTAATTGCTCAGTATCGTTATGTAAAAAGCGTTTTAGTTTAGCGTCACTAGATAGCGCACCATCAATTAGTGAAGCATGACTGAGTTTATCTAAATACAACTCGCAGCTTTTATCACCCAAGGCCTGCATAAGCGCGTTATTAGCGGTAAACCCACTGGCAAACAACAAACATTTAGCTTTATTGAGCCAATCACAAATATCGTTTTCTAGTGCTTGATGCGCATAAGAGTAACCGGTAATTAAACTTGAGCCACTAGCACAAGTACCGAACCTCTCGGCCCCTGCTAGCAATGCTTGGTTAATTTTTGGATGATGATTTAAACCCAAATAATCATTTGATGAAAAGTTTAAGTAACTTTTATCATCAATTTTAACATAACGACCATTTTGCTCAGCAACACACTGACGCACACGATAACGTGCGCGCTGTTTCTGCTCGGCAATAGTTGTCGTTAAGAAATCAAACGCCATAAATATTAATTAACCGCGTTATAAAATAGATCACTATTTTTTTGATCAACCACAGCGGTAGTAATTTTTGCTTCGTCTGCTGCTGAACTGGCAATGGTTTCAGTATTAATACCTAAGCGGTTAAATAACATCATATCTTTATTGGCTTCAGGATTACCTGTGGTTAATAATTTACAACCGTAGAATATTGAATTCGCGCCGGCTAAAAAGCACAGAGCTTGCATTTGTTCATTCATCGCGTCGCGCCCTGCTGATAAACGCACATGGCTTTTTGGCATCATGATACGTGCCACGGCAATGCAGCGAACAAATTCAAAATCATCTAGGTCTGCTACATCAGATAACGGCGTGCCTTCAATTTTTACTAACATATTAATCGGCACACTTTCCGGTTGCGGTGAAAGGTTAGCTAATTGTGCCAATAATGACGCCCGGTCTTTACTTTGTTCGCCTAAACCTACTATGCCACCACTACAGACTTTCATGCCTGAACTTCGTACATTAGATAAAGTGTCTAAACGGTCTTGAAAAGTACGTGTCGTGATAATTTGGTTATAATGCTCTGGTGATGTGTCTAAGTTATGATTGTAGTAGTCTAAGCCTGCACCTTGTAACTCACCAGCTTGCTCGACAGATAACATACCGAGTGTCATACAGGTTTCAAGTCCCAGTGCTTTTACACCTTTAACCATCTCGACCACTGAAGGCATATCTCTTGCCTTTGGGTTACGCCAGCCAGCGCCCATACAAAAACGTGTTGAACCTTGATCTTTCGCCGCTTGTGCCGCTTCAAGCACTTTACTTACTTCCATCAAGCGTTCTTTATCAATGTTAGTTTTATAACGTGCACTTTGAGAGCAGTATTTACAATCTTCTGGGCATGCGCCGGTTTTAATCGACAACAAAGTACTCACTTGCACTTCATTGGGATTAAAATTTTTGCGATGAATAACTTGCGCTTTAAACATCAAATCATTAAATGGCATGTCAAACAGTGCTTTAACTTCGTCTGCTTGCCAGTTATGGCGTACTTCACTACTACCTTGGTTGGTATTATTAACTGGGGTATTAACGGCGATATTAGCACTAGTTTCACTTACCGCTGATGTTTGCTGTGTCATAGTTATTCACTCGTGTGTAAATTGCATCTATTAATATTAATCGGTAGTCTATGCATCAACTCAAACATGTCAACTGAATTAATGAAGTTAACCTTACATATGAACACTAAACAAACAGAAAGCCTTGAATTTGATAAAAACCACGTTTGGCATCCTTATACTTCTATGTCGAAACCATTACCTTCTTATTTGGTCGAATCTGCCGAGGGCGTTTATATTACCTTAGCTAGTGGTGAGAAAGTTGTTGATGGTATGTCGTCGTGGTGGTCTGTACTGCACGGTTACAATCACCCAGAATTAAATCAAGCCTTAATAAAGCAAACCGAAAAATTTGCCCATGTGATGTTTGGTGGTTTAACCCACGAACCCGCGATTGAACTTGCCAAAACATTAATTGAGCTGACGCCTGAGGGCTTAAATAAAGTGTTTTTAAGTGACAGTGGTTCAGTGTCAGTAGAGGTGGCGTTAAAAATGTCGATACAATATTGGCACAGTAAAAATAAGCCTGAAAAGCATAAAATACTCACCGTGAGAAATGGTTATCACGGTGATACGTTTGCTGCTATGTCAGTATGCGACCCCGTTAATGGCATGCACCAGTTGTTTGAACCTGTGTTAATGAAAAATTTATTTGCTCCCGCGCCAAAAACTAGCTTTGACCAAGTATGGAATGCTACCGACGTTGAAGCGTTAACCGCCATGTTTGCACAACATCATGAGCAAATAGCGGCCTTTATTATCGAGCCAATAGTCCAAGGTGCGGGTGGCATGCGCTTATATCATCCTAACTATTTAAAAACTTGCCGCAAACTTTGTGATCAATATGATGTTTTAATGATTGCTGATGAAATCGCGACAGGCTTAGGCAGAACAGGCAAATTATTTGCCTGTGAATGGGCAGATATTAGTCCTGATATTATCTGTCTAGGCAAAACCCTAACCGGTGGTTACATGACACTGGCAGCCACCTTATGCACTGACAAAGTCGCGGATACTATTAGTAATGGTGAAGCGGGCTGCTTTATGCACGGACCTACCTTTATGGGTAATCCGCTGGCTTGTGCCGTTGCTAACGCCAACCTAAAGATATTAAAACGTAATCAGTGGCAACAACAAGTAACTGATATTGAGCATGTTTTTAAGCAAAAATTATTGCCTTTAAAAAATCATCACAGAGTTCAAGATATAAGAGTGTTAGGTGCTATAGGGGTAGTTCAAAGCACTGAGCATGTTGACGTGCCCGAGATTCAAAAGCGCTTTGTGGAGTTGGGCGTATGGATACGTCCTTTTGGACAACTTATCTATATTATGCCGCCATTTATTAGCGATAAAACACAACTAAGCTTACTGATCAATGCCATTAGTACCGTATTAGATGAAGATAAGTGTTTTAAGCGCAACTAAAACACCTTGTTAGCGCTGCGCTATAAAATAATATTGGCGACTTAAAGTTGTACCAATATAAAGCTTACCCACGCGATGGTAATCACAAGTAATAATAAAATATTAAAATACTTACCATCGTTTTTACGCCGGCTACGGTAATTATCAATGATTAAACAAAAGTAACTACTTAAAGCACTTAACAATAAAACAATATATAAATAACCGGTGAGTGGTGTCAGCCATACCTTTCTAATTTCAATATGATGGTAACGCAAAATACCATAGTCAACATCAGGTGCCGCATAATAAGAAACAATGATAGCGCACACAAACAGGCTCCAACCAAGGATAGCCAATACTCTTAACGCATAAGTCCATAAATCAGCAGCATTTCTGCGCTCTTTGCCCGATATTTGATAATTCATACCGATTTTCATCCTTAATTTTACGTTATTTTTTTATAAAGACCCGATTTAAAAATTTTTACTTGTTAAACCTTACAAGCAAGGTAACATAGCACTCCTTAAAATTTGAGTACATTTTTGACAAAAAGAGGTTTGTAAATGTCAGTCATTGCCATTACTGATATCTTGGCAGGAAAATATCCTGTTAATGAATCAATTACTATCCATGGTTGGATCCGCACACGTCGTGATTCAAAAGCAGGTATTTCATTTTTAGCGGTACATGATGGTTCATGTTTTGACGCTATTCAAGCAATTGCTCCGAGCAATTTGGATAATTATCAGACTGATATATTAAAACTTACTACAGGTGCTGCAGTAAAAGTTACCGGTATTTTAGTTGAATCTCCAGGTAAAGGTCAGTCGTTTGAGCTCCAAGCAGAGCAGGTAGAAGTTTTAGGCCTTGTTGAAGACCCTGATACCTACCCAATGGCAGCAAAGCGCCATAGTATCGAGTTTTTACGCGAACAAGCACATTTACGTCCACGTACTAATATCGGTGGCGCAGTAGCACGTGTGCGCAATACCTTGGCACAAGCAGTACATCGTTTTTTACATAGTAAAGGTTACTTTTGGATTAGCACACCATTAATTACTGGTAGTGACTGTGAAGGCGCGGGTGAAATGTTCCGTGTTAGTACGCTTGATATGGAAAACTTACCGTTAAATGATGAAGGCAAAGTTGATTACAACCAAGACTTTTTTGGTAAAGAAACCTTTCTAACCGTTTCAGGTCAGTTAAATGTTGAAACTTATTGTTGTGCGCTATCTAAAGTGTATACCTTTGGCCCAACATTCCGTGCTGAAAATTCAAATACTACCCGTCATTTAGCTGAGTTTTGGATGATCGAGCCCGAGATTGCTTTCGCCGATCTTTCTGATGCGGCTGATCTTGCTGAAGAAATGTTGAAGTATGTTTTCCAGGCCGTACTTGATGAACGCGCAGACGATATGGCTTTCTTTGAACAGCGTGTCGATAAAACAGTGGTAGAGCGTTTAAACTCAGTGATCAACAACGACTTTGTGCGTTTAGATTACACTGACGCGATTACCATTTTGGAAAACTGTGGTAAGAAGTTTGAAAACAAAGTGGCTTGGGGTGTTGATTTAAACTCAGAGCACGAGCGTTATTTAGCTGAAGAGCATTTTAATGGCCCTGTAGTGTTACAAAACTATCCGAAAGATATTAAATCATTCTACATGCGTTTAAATGACGATGGTAAAACTGTTGCTGCTATGGATATTTTAGCACCCGGTATTGGCGAAATCATTGGTGGTAGCCAACGTGAAGAACGTTTAGATGTGTTAGACAAACGCTTAGCGGAAATGAATTTAGATCCAGCAGATTACAGTTGGTATCGTGATTTACGTCGTTACGGCACCGTGCCACATTCAGGCTTTGGTTTAGGTTTTGAGCGTTTGGTCGTTTATGCAACTGGCATGCAAAACGTGCGTGACGTGATCCCTTTCCCAAGAACGCCTAATAACGCAGCTTTCTAAGTTAGTTTTATATAATAATACAAAACCCTCAATTGAGGGTTTTGTATTGACAGCCAACTTACTAACCATACCCACTATATATAGACTTACTAGCGAAAGACATTTTGATGTACATATACTAATATTGTTATCATTTAATAACTTTGGATATGAATTATGTCAGTTCTAGAAACCATTCATCATCAATCAATGATATATAATCCTTCGTCACCTGAAACTAAGTATGGCTGTATCCCAAAGCCTAAGTCCAAGGTTATTAAGTCATTTCCACAAATATACGCAGTAAATAATGAGCCTTGGAAAGAAGCCATGTGGTGATAATTGAGGTGGTAGGATTCGCTTTTTTGTATTATTAGTAGCTTCATCTACATAGAAATCAGCCAATTGTACAAATACATCTAGAAACATTGGCTCAAATTTTGAACTGATTATGCAGTTTGTTCGAATATGCTTCTCATAAACCTCATAAAGTTTATTTTCTAGTAAGTTTTTTTACCACTCCCTGTGTGACTATAAAGCAACCTGAATACCTGGGGTTTCTAAAGCTCAAACAACTCTTCTGTTTATTTTATCTCAGTTAATAAAACTAACTCTGGCTACTTTTGTGAGTGTGAAAACATCTTTTAATGAGGACTGACCTGAATTTGCATTAAACTTCCTTACTTATTGTGTGTAATTTACTTTTGTTGTAAGGTTGGATTACGCTAAATGCAATATGTATAAACACCATAATAGTTGATACAGCAACTGACCAATACATAATAGTTTGTGCGCTAAACATTTGATAAACCTTCCTTGTTATAAATTTCGAGAAACCTTTTATTACACATAACACCCTGTTAACAGGCTAAATATAGTTGGCTAGAATTTTTAGGAACAAAAACAGTCAACTGTATTTTTTCCTTTTAATTGACTTGTTAGGTTTGCGATAACACCCCAAGCCCAATTTTTACACTTGTTATGATAGCAATATAAATCAATACACCGATAGATTTTGTTCGCCTGCGACAAAGTAATTCTTTAACAACGACACCATCATTATTCTCTAATTTGGATTGCCATAAAACTAGCCAAAAAACCTTAAGAGTAAAAGCTGTTCCATTAATTAATATCTCTTTTGTCCTTATCGGACCCGCATAAAGAAAAGCAGAATAAATAATTTTTTCATTTTCTTTTAACTCAAACTTTGTAGTGAAGCGATCATAGCAAGCTTCAAGTGTTAAATTTCCAATTTTATGGCGCTGTGCCTGAATCCGTTCAAAACCCATTTGTAAACCTATCGCCTTGCTAAGCGGAAAATAATGGTTGGCTATAATCGCGAAGCGATGACCAGTTGATATTTTTCCGTTTAAGTAACTTGTTATGCATTTTTAATTGCTACACCACAGCTGATATAGGATGCGAATTTGGGTATACCTTTTATATAACTGCTCTCAGACCAATCTATAGAAAATCCACTAATTTTTATATTTTCAATCACCGTCCTATTCAAATTACAGCCACCAAAAACCTTACCCCATAAGCCATTTAAACGATTTTGCCACTTCTTAATTGATTCATCTGGCGCTTGACCATGCTCACAGAACAGGATTTTACCTCCTGGTTTTAATACTCGATGCATTTGCTTCATAGCTGAAGACCAATCAGGAATAGTACAAAGGGTATAAGTTAAAACAATTGAGTCCACTGAATTATCATCAAGGGGGATTTGTTCACCCGGAAGACTTAACCACTCAACCTTAACTTGTGATTTAGCTAAATTTTTATTCGCTTTTTTTCGCATTCCAAGAGATGGTTCCAGTCCCCATATCTTGGTAACCTTATCTGGATTATATAAATCCAGATTGACGGCAGACCCCATACCAATCTCTAAAACATTTCCAAAAGCTAAAGGAACTACTTTTTCTCGAGTCTCCATTATGGCACTTGAAGAACAAGCACAATTTATAATATGCGGAAGAATATTGTTTTCATAAAAGCTCAAAAGTTAGCTCCTTTTTAGTTTTAGATTTAAATGCATAAAGCCGTTTTAAGCGGCAAATTGCAGTTGGCAAAAATAAGTGAGGCACGAACAAAAAGCCAACTGTAATTTGTCCGACTTGAAAACCCTTGTTAGGTTTACTTTAATACCAAGTCCAGTTGATACTTTTTATTAAACTCATTAATAGCACCTGACCGTAAATTACTTTTACTGTCAAAACAAAAGCGATTTTCAGAACATTCCAAAGTGGTAATCGGATCAATATCGTGAATGCCTCTAAACGAGAAAACGCTAGTACAACTTATAGGCTCTTTAGTTGAAGAACCTATGCAAACAAAAGCCATTACGGGTTTCCATTTACAAATGGTAGAAGGATCCAACTCTTTTAAAGGTACTTTAATCGAATGTGATTCATCAATAATTGTCGGTTGATAATTGACTTCATATTGTTGAGCAACGTCTTTTCCTAGTGCTATATGATAATTAGTGCATTGGTTTATTTGTGAGTGTGTTCTGTACTCAACCTTGATTTCATAAATGAGAGGATTTTCAATTTCCCCATGAATATCAATAAATAGTTCGTCAGGATTAGCGTATTGAGCTAAACCTACTTTTGATGAGCAACCAGAGATTACAACAAAGAGTAATGTGATGAAAATGAACCTATCCATGGTAAACCTAACAGCTTATTATGGAGACTTATTAGTAGTGTCTGCTCCATAATTTTGATTAATTATCACTTAATATCCCACAATTTCAACAAATTAGAAAGACTAAGTTATGCAAAAACTTTGTATGTCAGGATATTACTGAGAAGTCTCAGTAATATCCAAAATAAGATGCTTTATTATTATCTTTACTTTCAACCAACCTACTCTAAGCTATTGTATTTTAATGTTATTACTAGGTATTTCCAGTAATATTATTCTTATGATTCATTAAAAAAATATGGAAAATTTTTAAGTTGATTTCTGATTTGCATACCAAGAAGACGGTAGATGTTGTAATTTATATGTAGTTTTTGATGTTTTAAGAAAAGAAATATACGAAGAATTGATCATACTATCGTGCCTACATATAAATGTTCCCGTAAATTTGAAGAATGTAGTGAACGCATACATTACTATTCTCACTATGGTGCTAAGTTACCAGAGCAAATAGAGTGCGAACTTCGGGTTAAAGGAATTCCCAACTCAAACATTGAAAAACATAATTAAAAATCCAACAAGCAACGTTTATCACATTTTTTAAAAGTCCTGTCAGCTACCCTAAGTACTTACCCTGTATATCTAAGTAGTGGTGAATCTGCCCATAGAAAAATGATTAAGTCAGAGGGGATCGTAGCGCTGTGCAATCTAACAAAAAGCGAACACATTCTAAATACTCTTTTTGCAAAAAACATTCAAATTCGAACAACACAAGATATGTGGAGAACCTTATTAACTCCACCAGAAACTTCAAACTTAATGTTTCTGTTTAAGCATGCATGTTTGAGTTAAATGTCAAATTGGGTATCTTGGTTAGATCAGCCTGAATCTCAAGATAAAGAGTTAGCACTAATATTGCTGGGTTTTAAAAAATTCATGACTGTAGAAGAAAGCAGAAAACTAACGGAATCATTACAGAGCTAGCATCAAGTCCCTTACCTAACAGTGATGGTTCAACATCAAGTTTTTTAGATAGAATATTAGCTAATATTTTAGACCAAACAGCTGAAGCATTAGTTGTTATCTCTTATACTAAATAATACGTTTGGTATTGCTAATCTAAGCCATCCTGAAGGAGCTATTCCTAAAGGCTCACTTATTAGAATAAATGTAAAAAAATAGAGTTGAACAAAAGTAGCTATATTTACAAGACCATCCTGATACAACCATTAAACATCGATTGGAGTTCTTTCGTGTCACGACACCGTATTCGTCTATTAGAGAACAATACTGGCTGTACCCCTTTAAAAAATAATAAAATGAGACCAGTCTGATTTTTTATGTGAATAAAAAAATATAGACCAATAAAGCGCTTGCTGCAGATAGTTAACATACTGCTTATGGGCGCCTTGATATAGTTAGTAGCTTGTGTGAAAAATTTTAAATTGTTTCAATAGCCTTTCTTTTATCTACCATATTTCGCATATCATATCGTTTTGTAGTGGCAGGATTTGAATGCCCAAGAAGTTCTTGAACCAAAAATATATCTACCCCTTTTCTTAACAAATCTGTCCCAAAAGTCCGTCGTAAATCGTGTGGACTAAAGGTCTGTACGAGTGCTATTTTAATGCACTTCTGTAAAATATATCTCACCCCTGAATGTGATAAAGGTTCATTTTCTTTTAACTCGCCTGACCGCCAAACGCGACAAACAAAATACCCTTTATACTCGCCTCTGACTTCTCTGATCCATTTAATTAAGCAGGCAAATGCTTCTGTGCCGAGTGGGATTTCGCGCTCTTTATCACCCTTTCCAATGGGTGTTAATACCTTATTAATAACATCAACATCACGAGGGTATTGTAAATCACACAATTCATTTAGCCTTAATCCGCATTTTAAGAACAGATATAATATTGTTTTATCACGCACCCCTACTGTTGAGTTATCAATTATATTAAACAAGCTATGTTGATCTTCAGCGGATACAGCTCTAGCTTTTGTAAGGCGTTTTCCTTTGGCGTTTTTTATTTCACCAATTTCATCGTATGTTTCTCTTGTCACCTTGTTGATCGGTTCAACTTTACTGATTTTCATTGCTTTGTTGAGCACGCCTTTTACAGCATTGATATAAAGATTGACCGTAGCAGGCTGTAGTTTTCGTCCGATTGAAAGATGTCGTTGATAATCTACAATGTCGGAATATTCAACAGTAGACCACTTAATCTCTTGTGGAGAAATTTTAGGTTTTCCTAAGTACCATTTTGAAAAAGAGAAAAGTGCCTTTAATATTGTAGACTGGCTATTTATGGAACCAAGACTTTTTAAATACATAACTACTGGATCTCGATTATTATCAATTGCATAGATATAGCTTTTGCCCCTCCCCTGTGTTTTAGGAGTAATCATTTTTGTACTTAACATATATTCCTGAATAACTTTATTGTTGTAAATCTAGTATGGGGTCAATCTTTATTTGCGCAACAATGCCACTTATCGTCTTGTGGGAATTTGCATTGCTTGGGCGTAAAATTCACATAACGTCATAAATTCCGAATTATATCCAAGCGAAAGTTAAATAGCATTATATAACCCCCGCAATAATTCGCACTAAAGACCACGAGTACCAAATAAAATTCGCTTGCGGTATTTTTATATTTATAGGAATGGGGATGTGACTAATATACGACTTTACAGATTCGATAAATCTATCACTGACCAACTTGGCCAACAACACTGCCGATCCTATTTTTTGAGCGTCTTCAAATTCAATGTGTATTTAATTTTTTTCAATATTAGCAATATATAGACAATTAAACCACGGTGACACTAGTGTTTACTAAAAATTAAGAAATAATACTTAAATTGAACAACTATCCGCTACACACTCGTAAAAACGGCAGTTACTGTGGCAAATAACTATTTACTACAGTAACATTTTTACTTTCATGTGTCGTGAATTCTCATACACTAAAATTCAAACAGCGCACTACTTCATACAGAAAAATTTGCCTTATAAGAAAATGATAATTTATTATTTTTTTAACTTTATTGGAGAAGAGATTTTTAAGAGGGAAATATTTGACGTATGTACTGGAGTGCTATCTTCAAGAAAGTGGCTTTAAGCAGTATTTATATACTAATGATGTTTGGGTAATTGTAGTGGCATAGTTAAAGTTCGAAACGACTAAAGTGTTTGTTGCTGATATCACTTATATTTGGACAGCTGAAGGTTGGCTCTATTTAGCAGTTTTTATCGACTTATACGCTCGCAAAGTTGTTGGCTGGAGTATGGGTTGGAGAATGAAAGCGCAGCTTGTTTGTGATGTGTTAATAATGGCTATTTGGCAAATAAGTCCTAAGAAAGGACTTATTGTTTATTCCGATCAAGGTGTTCAATATGCAAGCCACCAGTACCAGAAATTACTTAATAACAATGGCTTTATTTGCAGTATGAGTAAAAAAGGCTGCCGTTGAGATAATGCCGTTGCTGAAAGTTTCTTTGGTAGCCTAAAGTAAGAGCGTGTTCATTGGAGAAATTATGAAACACGCTATGAAGCGCAACAAGATATAATGAATTACATAACCATGTGGTACAACAGTAACCGACTACCCTCTTACTTAGGGTATCAAAGCCCTAACGATTTTGAATTGAAAATTAATGAGTTAGATAAAGTAGCTTAATTAAGGTAACTGAATTTACTTGACCAGGTCACAGCCTTTATTTCTACTACAGTATTTGTCGAATTGTCTACATAGCGCCCTATTCTCTGCGTTATTCTTAATTAAATTTACTTATAGGTTTATCAATAATAACGCTGAACGTTAAGTACAACTACATCAGTAATCATGAGACGGTTTGGCTAGGGTAGACTATTGCAAGTTACTTTGTTGATTGTTAATTATCAAATTCATGAGCCTGCTAAGTAGTTTAATAATTTTATTGGTCAAAACATCCTTTTTGTGACGCTAGTTATTCATTGATGAAGCAATTTTTAGGGGCTGTAATACTACCCGCCAAATACATAACTTTATATCGTATTAGAGTTTAAAGACAAGAACCAATTACAAAGCAACAACATACCTTCTTTTACTTTCGCATATTCGAGTTCTTTTTTATCATCAAAAAGTATCTGAGAACCATCAAAATCAACAAATGCCAATCGGGTAGTTAAGCTATCAGCTGGCATACCAAAAGCGCTACCAGGCAAAAGTGCAACTCCCGTTTCTTCCATTAATACAGAAGTGAGTTGCTCACTGGTTTCAATGCCTCGCTCTTTCATTTTGTTAGCGAAAACTGAAAAGTCAGGGAACAGGTAAAAACCACCTTCTGCAGCATGAACTTTCACACCAATTTCATGCAATCTTTTTGTACAGAAAAGACTAATTTCAGATAGCAGCTCAATCTGCTTAGATAAGAAAATGTCTGTCTTACTAGAGATAGCGTAAGCTTTTGTTGCGGCAATTTGAATTGGGCTTGGTGCACATGAATAAGTCTCAGAAGCGACACCAATAACCGTCGAAAGTAAATTTTCAAGCTCTGGGGGAATATGCATAAAACCTAAGCGCCAACCTCCAGCACCACACCACTTAGAAATACCCGATGAGACAATACTCCCTTCTGGGTAAAAATCGGCAATGGAACTGTAATTTTTTTCGTAACTCAACAGGCTATAAATTTCGTCAGCAATAACAATAACATTATGTTTTCTCATGACTTGAGCAAGTGCAATTAACTGCTCAGTATTATAAGTTTGGCCCGTTGGGTTACTTGGGTAGTTAAGGACTAAAATCAAAGGAATGTCTGGATTTTCACGCTGAGCACAATGTTGATCCAATTGCTCAGGCGTAATATGCCATTTTTCAGTAAACGTTGTTGTTAGCCAGCTTACTTTATGGCCAGCGAGTTGTCCTTGTGGTTCATATGAAACCCAACTAGGAGCAGGCAGTAATATCTCTGCCTGTTCATATGCAGCCATGACACAAAACAATAAGATTTTACTTCCAGAGCCAACAATTATATTTTCAGATTTCCAATTTTTCCCTTCTTTTTCTTTATGGAAGTTAGCGATAGCCTCTCTAAGCGGCACATGCCCTTGAACACTCATATATTCTTTTCTGTAGGCGGCATTAGCCAATTCTTTTGTAATTTCTAAAGGAACTGGGAAGGGACTTTGACCAAAGCCAAATTTGAAAACAGGTTGATAATTTTCCGCTCTAGAAAGTGATAGTTGATTGACATGTAATGTTTCTGAATGCTTATTTTTTCTTAAGTATTGACTAACTGGTGTAAATGTTTTCATGGTAGTCTGAGCCTATATGGTTTCAAAAAATGTTTAATTAGGTATGAACTTAATTTAGCTAATTTATTGATGAAAACAATGGGAATAACAAAATAAAAATATATTTTCATTTTCTTGTTTTAAATGGCTTTTTTGTCTCTGAAAGGCTTTATTTGAAAAGTTTTAAAATCGATCATTTAATCTTATTTCATGAACTTCAAATGAACTTTACTCAACAAAAGTAGATAATTGTAAGAGGATCGTAATAGATGAATTTTCCACCAAGTAACTTTGAAGAGCTTCGTCAAATCGTTATTTTACTCCGTCAAGGTGATTTAGAACTACCAATAGGTAGAAAAATATTACATGGCTTGGAACTGATGATTAATAATCCTGAAATGGTTGCAACCAGTAACATCGTTGAATTGTCTAAATGGGCCTTATTAAGTCCGGCATCAATTACGCGCTTATCTAAATTATTGGGTTTTCAGGGCTTTAATAAATTTAAAATTATATTCAAACAAAAAAGTAAGTTACCTAATGATTTTTATAGCGATCGAGTCAAACGGCTTCTTGATAATAAGTCAACTTCCGCAAAAGAGTTGCTAACACAACAATTAACAATAATTAAAAATAGTATAGAGCGCTGTATTGAAAATACCCATGAAGCTGAGCTGGTATTAGCCAGCTCCTTGCTTGCAAAGAAACATAGAATTTTTATTTTTGGTCATAGACAATCGTCAGCTATCGCCAACGTTTTGAGGTATGGTTTAGCATTAATAAGGCCTAATGTTCAAATGCTGGTACAAGCAGACCATGGTGTAGCGATTGCACTTGGGCAATTAAAAAAAGAAGATTTATTAGTTGTTATTGGCTCATCACCCTATTCAAATATAACGGTAAAAATTGCCACGCTTGCACATCAGCAGGGTTGTCAGATTCTGGCTATAACTGATTCTAAATTATCTCCTTTTATGGAGTATGCAGCTGTTGCTCTTCAAATTCCGACGGAAGGACAGTTTTATACAAATAGCACGGTGACAAGTACGTTTATTATTGAGGGTTTGTTATGTTTGACTGCAACACAATTAGGGCAAGTAGCAGTAAATAACTTACAAAGGCATGAGGTTCTTTTAAGTCATTTAAATGAAGCAACATAAGTACAGAAACTAAATAGCCATATTGGTATAAACCCAAATGATGACAATGTATATTCAATATGTTTTTTGAAAGTGTTGAAGATATATAAAGGGCTGATTATTACTAAAGAATTTTCAGCGGCTATAATTCATCACACATAAAAAAAGAGCTGCTACACAAAGTGCAACAGCTCTTTTGTCATATACTTATAATTTAAAAAGCATAAGAAAGACCTAAGTACCAGCTACCACCTTCATAATTTGCTGCACTTCTACGCGGGTATTGAAGACCAACACTTTGACGGTTAGCATTCGGTGCATCAATTTCACCAATAAATGAATCAAGGATGTTAGAAGCGCCTAGCTTAACAATCATTGCATCGCTTACTTGGTAACTTAATTCTGCATCAAGATAAATAATTGAATCAATTTCAGCACTTTGACTACCTGAAGAAATTCCACCACTTCCATCATCTGATCCTGAGATAGTGCCACGTTCATCGAAATGTGAGCCATAATAGTTAGCACGTACCATTAAGTTCCAATCATCAGCTATTGCAGTATTTGTTGTTAATACAAAGCGTGAGTTAGGAAAGTTATTTTCAATATCTTCAATAGTAGATTCTGAAACAGGTGCGTTACCATTAACTTCTCGAACATTAACAACATCAATTTTGTTATAACCATAAGCAAATGCAATGTCTGTAGAAATAGAGTTACTCCAATCAAATGTGCTTGAAACAACTAAATCGATACCTGAATGTTCAACATCGAGTACATTAGTATAAAAAGATACTGAGCCAAATCGAGGGTCGTCAACGGCAATATTACCCGTGCGGTAAATGCGGTCGTCTACTTCTATTTTATAAAAATCAAGCGTTAGGTTAGTGTTGTCACCTAAATTAGATGAAATGCCAAAACTGTAGTTAGTTGAGGTTTCTTCTTTTAGTTTTTGTCCTCCAAGCTCAATAGCTAAAGCTGATGTTGCAGGGATCAAGCCTTCTTCAACTTGGGCACCTGTGACGCCATCAAATGTTGTAATAGTAGTACTTACATTCGCTTGACCTGGCGTTGGCGCATGAAAACCTGTTGAAACGGCTGCGCGTAACGATACATCATCAGTAACACTGTAATTACCCGCGATCTTCCAGTTGGCTGTGCTACCAAAATCAGAAAAATCTTCATAGCGTAATGCATATTGCATCAATAATTCATCAGTAACATCATGTTCTACATCAACATATACTGAATAGTTATCACGGGAAAAAGAACCGGCACTTTTAGCTTCAATACCGCGCATACCACTCACGCCACCATTAGGTTGACCGTCTGCATCAGAATATGAATTTAACTCACCTGCGATACTAGTGTAAGTTTCTTCTCGCCATTCAGCACCGTACGCAACATTAAAGTTATCGCCAACAGGAAGAGAGAAGTCAGCATTTATGTTGATCTCTTCTTGTTTATAACCACCGGTATTAAAATTCATTTGAGGAATCTCTAAATCAGTGGTTAATCCTAAGCCAGGATTAATACTGTTATTTAAGAAATAATTTAATTCGTTTGAACCCTTACTGATACTGAAATCGTAAGAAGTATCATTCTCAAGTTCTCCTTTTAACCCAATAATCGCACTATAATCTGTTTGTTCACCATCAAGATAAGGAGTAAAACCAACTTGTGCAATGTTGCCAGTATAGCCTAGCTCCTCTAATGCAGAAATAGCTGAGTTTGCACTTTTACCTATTGAAGGAATTGCTGGGTTACGATAGAAAAATCTATAACGGCCTGATGTATCGGCATAGCTGAAACGACCATAAAGCTCTTTATTGCCATCAAGCTCCACACCAGTATTTAAAAACATACGCAATGCTGAAGTCTCAGGACGTCCCCATGTTTGTGTAAATGGCGCATCACCAAATGGCGAATCCGCACCTACGCCTTTAACTCCATTATTTAGCAACTCTTGTGCGTCAGCGCGAATTACACCACGCGATAAAGCATCATTATCAACATACTCTAAACTTATATTTGCAAAGCCATCTTCACCAATTGCTAAACCTTTGTTAACAGCCAATTTAATATTTGACTCACCGTCATAATGCTGGCCGTACTGAAGTTCAACAGCACCGCCTTCTGAAGCATCTTTGGTAACAAAGTTAATAACACCGGCAATAGCATCAGAACCATATTGCGATGCTGCTCCATCACGAAGAACTTCAACGCGTTTTAATGCAATTGCTGGGATCATTCCTACGTCAGGAGCATGAGCACCATTACCTGCGGCAGGTGCAAAAAATTGTACTAATGCTGAACGATGGCGCCTTTTGCCATCAACTAGCACTAAAGTTTGATCCGATGATGTACCACGAAGCGAAGTTGGTCTTACAAAGGCACTACCATCACCCGTTGCTGGCGAAGCTGTATAACTTGGAATTAATGCCTTCAAGTTATCTGTCATATCTGCAGTGCCGCCAACAGCATTTAAATCTTTTGATGAAATTAAATCCACAGGTACAGGTGAGTCTGCAACTGATCGTTGTTTCATGCTACGAGAACCGATTATTGAAATTTGTTCAACATCGTCTTTTTTTACTTCTTCTGCAGCATAAGCCATTGCTGTATGACTAGCAGAACCGATAATCAATGGCAATAATGCTAGTTTGAAAGTGCGTTTTTTGTTTATCATAATTATCTCTTTTAACGTTTTTTATAATTATTAATATCATCTAATATGTCGTTTTTAAGCAAAAAATAAACATTCAATTAATGATACTAGTTAATGCCTTTTTTAATATAGGTATCTTTTGCGTTCAAATTAGAGCTTTTACAATACCTAATTTATCTAACTATTCAGAAAAAGAAAGTGACTGATCGACTCTACACTATGTTTATTAACTCTACACTATGTTTATTAACTAACTCAGTTGTTGTCTCAATTATTAAAAAAATGCGAGTATTAATTCGATGGTTAGAGGTTAAGCACTTATAAAAAAACACTTATCTTTACCATAGCCTAGATTGAGCATTAATTTAAAAGAATGCAACTAGCTAAGGGTAAATGAAAATATATTTTCACCTTCTATCTACCAACTGCATTCTTAGCGTTAAATGGACCTACTCAACCACATTAATGAAAAATCACAGAACGACCTGCTTTATATGACTAAAAAATATACTGCTATTATATATTCTGCTCAAGGAAGTTATTTGGCAGCAGAGAGTATACTGCAAGAGTTATAAACCTGTCCTCATGAGGATAAAAATTTTACCCATCATAAAAGCTTAATTAGGCTCCGTATCTCTTGAGCTTGGTAAAATTGATGCGTCCATCAAATATGCTAATGAGTGTATAGAACTCTCAAAAGGCGATGACCCTTCCATGGCTAATTGTCAATTATTGTTGGTAGAAAATCACTTTGCTTTAGGAAACATAGATTTTGTTTTCGGTTTATAACTGTATTTTGCTTTTGTGGTCATGAATGAGCTTCAAAAACCATTCCGTCAACGTCAACGTCCACTGCCCCGAATATTTTGAAGTCAACTGTTGAGCTGCTTAGGTCAACTAACGTGTGTACAGTTGACATCAACAAGCAATAAAAATTTCAAACCCTTACTTCTTCTTTGCGCACCAAGAAGATGGTAGATATTGTAATTTATATGTGATTTTGATGTTTTAAGAAAAGAAATATACGGATATTGAATCATAGTATCGTGCCTGCATATAAATTGTATTAGCTCAAACTTGAACTATTACCTTGGCTTTATAGGTTTTGATTAAGACTGACAGTCTGAAAAACACCAAAGCGGTCGTTCATCATAAAACTGCTAAGGCTAACTTTGTGCACGAAGCGGATGTTAGGATTAACGAGTTGCTAATTTCCGCTTTGCGCAGAAAGTGATCGTTAATAATTCAAAAGTGTCTGACCGCTTTCGTAGCTTTGTTGACATCTGGTCAGTGAGTATTAGAGTATTATCCATCTAGCTAAATATTTATTACACAACTTGTGAAATATAGTCTGTTTGATTCTAAGCCGGACCTTGCAGTTTTAAATTCATTTTAGGGTTTTTTAACACGATTCCTTTTTTAAAAAGTAATTTATGCAACTGCTTTTGTAATTTGGTTTCAGCATGACTGCTCTGTGCAACACGTAGCTTTTGTGCTTCACTAAAATGGCAGTGCACTAATAAACTGGCAGGGAAGCAATCGAACTGAACAGTGTGACTTATATGACTAAAACCATCGACTTGCTTTGCCTCTTCATTGATTTGGTCTAATACAGCCAATAACTTATTGTTCAAACGGTGGCAGATTTTACTCATTTTCATACTTTATGACTTACTCAATAGGCACTAAATTAACAAGGTACATTGTAGCCTATAGTTGGAACAAAAAAGTTAGAAAACGATAGAAGTTTAAAATAGATATTGAAATGACAGCTAGCGTATCTTAGTTACCATTAATTATAGTGATTATTACTTGTGATTTTAGACCGCTTTGAACTTGCAGGAGACACTGATTTCATTTATTAACCAGTGCCCTCTCGACTGGTAATAAAGCCACCACAGCGGTTATTCGTTATCAAATAGTTAATGCTAAATGAGGACATCAGCAAAATAAAAAAGAGATACTTTTTCTAATGGTTAAGTTATCTATCAATGGGGCTAAGGGTCCCTGATGAATGCTGGCCAATCACATGAGTATAGATTTGAGTAGTCTTCAAATCTATATGGCCAAGTAATTCTTGTACCGTTCTAATATCAGCTCCATTTAACAGCAACTGAGTCGCAAAACTGTGTCTGAAAGTATGTGCTGTGACATGCTTTCTTATTTCAGTTTTCACTACGGCAGATCTCAGAGCTTTGGTTAATGAGGTCCAATGTAAGTGATGACGACAAAAATAACCATCCGTTGGATGCTTACATCTTACGGTTGAGGGAAATAAGTATTGCCACTTAAACTGAGTAATTGCTTTTGGGTATTTGCGTGATAATCCTGAAGGCAAACTCGTTTTACCTTCTCCTTCAGCTAAATCTTTACTATGCAAGTCTTCGACTTTGTCTATTTGGGTCTTGAGTGGCTCTATGAGTATTTTAGGCAATAAGGTCATTCTGTCTTTAGCCCCTTTTCCCCTAAAAACGTAAATTGAATTACCGTCAAAATCGATATCTTTTATACGCAATCTCAATAGTTCAGCTTTTCTTAATCCACACCCGTATAACAAGCTGAACATGAGGTGGTACGGAGACTTTAACTCTTTGATAATCGCAGTAGCCTCTTGATTTGATAATACCATTGGCACCCTAGTTGGCGCTTTAGCCCTAACCGTATCAGATAAGAGGGTTAGTTCTCTTTTGAATACATGCTTGTACATGAAAACAATTGAGCATAACGCTAAGTTTTGGGTTGAAGACGTTACTTGCCTATCAACAGCTAAGTAAGTGAGATAATTACTTACTTCTTGCTCGCCCATATCTTTGGGGTGTCGCTTTTGGTTAAAAAGAATGAAGCGTTTAATCCAAAGCAAATACGTTTTTTCAGTTTGTATACTGTAATGTTTTGTACGAAGGATATTACGGATACTTTCAAGAAAAGGCGATGTAGACATTATTACCAACCTGTAGCTGTATTTATATACAGTTATAGGTTTCAATTAAATAAAGATCAAATATTTTATCAAATGGATATTACTGAGAAGTCTCAGTAAATGACCAAAACCCTGATACATCATTAAAATTTCAAGTTATCTTGCTGAATACAAACGTGTTTTAGATTTTTGTGTTGACAGGATATTACTGAGACTTCTCAGTAATATCCGAACACAATAAGTTTTGGCTAAATTAATCTTTCTAATTTATTGAAATTGTGGAATATTAAGTGATAATTAATAAAAATTATGGAACGGACATTACTAAGAAGTCTCCATAATAAGCTGTTATATTTTTATCAAATTAAGGAGTTTTAAATATGGATAAGTCTAAAACTGAAAGTATTTATTGGATATTTATAAAATATTTAATCTCAATATCTTTATCAATAGCGTTACTTGAGCTTTCTGGTATAGATGCAACAAAAGCGAATGTTTTTTCATTCGATAAATTTTCATTTGCAATCTTAGTTCTGTTTTCAGTTTGCATATATACTTTTGATAATATGCTTAAAAGTATCACCAAATGGTTTAAGCAAAAAAGCAAGACAGCCTGAGTAATTAAAAATATAACAAGCAATTCAACAAGGACTAAAAAAAGCGGGCTGTTTCGCTTTGCTTACATTTTAGCCCACTATTTTTAGCCTGCTAATTGGGCGTTATATAACAAATCGAACTATGTACCCTGAGAAAGAGTTAGAGCAATTATCGCGCGGTATTTTGAAAGATAAAATGCAGCGTATCACAAGCAAATCCTTATCTAAAATGAGTGATTCGGATCTGGCTTTTTGGCAATCTGGTTTTGAGTCTCAAGATCCGCGATACAGAATGGCGGAACATGAATGGCAGCGGCGCTTAATTGTTGCTCAGGTAAATTCTTCGCGTTTTGCTGCACTACTTGGAGTACTTGGCACATTAATTGGCGCTGTTGTTGGTAGTGCATTGACTTTTTACTTGGCGGCATATTTACCCACGGGATAGTTACTAATAAGCCAACTAAAAAGCAAATAGCGAAAATCATTGCTAGTTCTGTTTTGTTTGTCATAATTTAACCTTGTATATTTGTATTTAATGTTACATAACAAGTTGTTAAAGCAGGACAAATAACAGTTGGCTTTTGCTCCTGCGTCGCTATTTTAGCCAACATATTATTTGCCTCTTAACGAGGCGTTATAAGTACACGGAGGTTCGGTGAATAAATTCAGATGTCCACATTGCAATGAAGAGTCAGTTAGCTTTATTAGAAAGTTAATAATCAGTCCAATCGTTAGCCATAAATGTTCTAGCTGTGATAAACCGATCACTGTTCCATTTAAATCAATCTTTTTAACATTACCGTCTTTGTTAATAATTCTGTTTGGTTCTAATTTTTTTAGCGTTAATATCGTTATTATTTTGTTTATATTAAGTTTGGTTTTAACTTCATATTTTCACAATAAGTACGTGCCATTAGAAAAGTCAAAACTGTAGTGGTGTAATGTACTTATAACAAGAACTTAAAGAGGGACAAAATAAATTTGGCTGTTTTGTTCACTCCGTTCACCTATTTTAGCCAACTATATTTTGCCCCTTAAGTGGGCGTTATGTTACTAGGATTATGAATAAATATATTTGCGCACTAAATCAGCTAAAAGAAAACCCAGATATCAGTAGAATTGATAATGATTCAAGTATTGATATTGCTGTTTTCATAGAGCTACACAATAAGGGTCTTGTTAACGCAATTGATGTTAGCAATAAATCTTATGAGGCGTTTATTGAACCTTCGATAAGTATGGATGGTGACGCTTTTTTAGAGGAACACAACAGTAAAGTTGACACCACAACTGATTGGTATAAAAAGCCAATCGGGATGATCTTTATTTCAGTTTCTGCAATTACAATCGCGTGGTTTTTGAAACTCCTCATTGATCCTTATATATCGTAACATAACAAGAAAATCAACAAGGACACGTAACAGTTGGCTACGTTTCGCTTCGCTACACAATTTTAGCCAACTATTACTTAGCCTGTTATTTGGGCGTTAACTTCCTAGGGATAGAATGAGTATACGGAAAGCTACAATTAATGATGCAGTAGGAATTCGATCTCTAATCCTGAGCGCCGCTGAACCAGAAACCAACTCTGACTTTAATAAAGAAGGTGTTGTACACTTTAAAGAAAGCCTTGAATTGAAAGCTATAAAAGCACGCATCCAAAATAAAAACTATTTGATGTTATGTTTTATCAAGGAATACAAAATTGTCGGAATAATAGCAATTTTCAAAAAAGAAAAGTTAAGTCAGCTTTTTGTTGACCCTACTTCTAGAAAGTTAAATATCGCTAAACAATTGTGGTCAGCAGCAAATGAAATCTGTATAGCTCAAGGAGGTAATGGAAATTACTGGGTAAAGTCTTCAACTATGGCTATTCCTGTTTATGAGCGTTTCGGTTTCCGCCTTGATTCGGTTCAACAAAATACAGACGGTATAATTTTTCATACAATGTTGTTACAGTCATGAATACGGAAGTTAACAAGTCACTCAAAAGGACAAATAACAGTTGGTTTTTGCTCCTTCGTCGCTTATTTTAACCAACTATTATTTGCCTCTTAGTGAGGCGTTAGGCTACTAGCGTGTTCACTGCATCAATGGAGTTTAAATGCATATCAAAACTTTAGCATTCGTAATGTTTATTTCTATATTCTTAACTTCATGTAATTCAACTGATATCGAAAGGAAAAGTACGGTCTTTTTGGAAATGAAAGAGATAAATGGAATTAAGCAATACGAGAAAGGTAATTACGAAAAAGCATTTAACTTGCTTAAAGAACCTGCTGCATGGGGGTATAAAGGCTCTCAGTACGCTTTAGCTTTTATGTTCCTAAAAGGGAATTACGTCCAACAATCAACTTTGCTAGGGATGGGCTGGTTGGGAGTTGCTAAAGAAGCAAATGTCAAAGAATGGACAGAGCAATACAATACATTTTATACGACGGCATCGAATAAAGAAAAGAAGGAAATAGATGTGATCGTTGAAGAATATATCAAACGTTATGGCTTAATCAGCCAAGATGTAACCTGTACAAAAGCTATTAATGCATATAGACGAGTTGATATAAAATGCCATAAATATGATGGGTTTGGTATCATATATCCTGTTGATGTAGTTGAATAACTGTCATAGCCTAACAAGGACACGTAAAAGTTGGCTGCGTTCCACTTCGTTTCATATGTTAGCTAACCATTACTTAGCCTGTTATTTGGGCGTTAGGTGTTAATTTAATTCACCTTCAAACAAGGAGTTTTACTGAACGTGATATTATTTATCTCAATGATTTTATGCAGTATTATCTGCTTATTAATTGACTCTAAAAAAGGTGAAGGTGTTTCGGGATTCATTGTTGGTTGTCTTTTGGGTCCGTTAGGGATCATTATTGCTCTTTTTACAAAAGGTAATCGAATTAAATGTTCATCATGTAAGGAGTTGATAAATCAAGACGTAACTAAATGTCCAAAATGTACTTATGATGTCGTTGTGTAGTAATACCTACAAGTCAATAAAGCAGGACTAAAAATAGTTTGTTGTTGTTTGTACCGAACTTTATTGGCAAACAATTTTTAGCCTCTTATTGAGGTGTTATGTACTCAAGGAGAGTTAAGCACATGGATTCTAGTCCTAATTATAATAACTACACACTAGATGAGCTTTTAGATGTTAAAAATCATATCGACAAAGAACAATATCCTCAAAGAGCTAAAGATATAGAGTTAGCTCTTTCAAATAAAATGAAAGATCCTGACATAAAAGAAGAAATAGAAAAGCAGCAAGAAGTAAATAAATATTCAACATTTTGGCCTCGTTTTTGGGCTGCTACAATCGATGGAATTGTATTCGCAATAATATTGTATATCGAATGTTTGATCTTTGGTGTTGAATACAGTACGCAAGATAAATTCCTTCAAGCCTTAAATGGTGTTCAATTCGCAATCTATGCTATTTTCATGCACGGTTATTTTGGTCAAACGCTCGGAAAGATGTTTATGGATGTTAAAGTCCTTAATCATGACACAGAGACTGAGATCAATGTTAAACAGGCACTCCGCAGAGAGTCAGTTAACTTAGCTTTAAATATTTCATGGGTTTTAATTATCTTAATCGTAGCAACATCATTAGAAATGTCCGGCGTTATCTCTGAGGGTTTATCTTATGCAGTTATCGGCTTTGGTATTCTAGCTATGGTTTGGGGAATATCTGAGTTTGTTACTATGCTATTTAACGATAAACGACGTGCTGTTCATGATTATATTGGGAAGACAGTCGTAGTTCGTACATAACTATAAGTCGTTTAAAAGGACAAAAAAAATTGGCTTTTGCTCCTTCGACGCTAATTTTAGCCAACTATTTTCAGCCTCTTAATAAGGCGTTATTTGCCAGATAGAGGTGGAACATGAAAGCATTAATCTACAGTTTCAGCTAATACGCGATGGAAAGGCGCTTGCTGTTTTAGCTGAAGATAATGAAATTAATGGGTTCGCTATTTTAATTTTTAAAGAAGCATGTCCTTCAAAACTTAGTCAATACTCTGATTTATCAACAATGGCATACATTAATGATTTGGTAGTTAACATAAATTATAGTGGTAAAGGGATTGGAAGCACGTTATTAAAAAAGGCAATTGAGCTGGCTCACAAAGGACAATGTGAAAAAGTATATATTGAACGCTACGAAGAAAATTTAGCATTAGCAGGTATGATGTGAAAAGCATACTTTCAAATTGTTGATACCTTTTATGACCCACAGAAACGTACTTCTGGTTCAAGAAAGACATCGGTGCTAGTCAAAAGCACATAACAAAAATTTCAAGCGGGACTGCTAACAGTTTTCTCGGTTTTGCTCCGCTACACATTTTAGCCAACTATTACTTAGCCTGTTATTTGGAGGTTATTGATACAAAACCTAATCTGAAGTATTAAGTGTCTTTAAAAGCTAATGTCTCGAATGTAGCAAAAGTGAATGTTCAGATACGAAACACCAACGGCAGCTATGAGCTTGCAGGAGACACTAACCTCACTTCTAAATATTGTACTTTTATCGACTGGCAACAAGGCCACCATTGCCGACAGTCACATAGTTGAATAGGTATTACTTCAAAGTGGCTTTGGTGACGTTAGCTCTTGTTTGTTCTTTAGATCAACTGTTAGCCCAGCCTGTGTGAAAACTAATTATTGTAAGTTTTCATTATTGAGGGTTTATATCAGCTCTTTATAAGGCTTCGCGTAGCGAAGCCGATATTTATGAATATCCATGCTTTATATTTTTTATT
>NZ_JACGVG010000030.1 GCF_014077095.1 Colwellia sp. MB02u-6
TCCCATTCCGAACTCAGAAGTGAAACGTGTTAGCGCCGATGGTAGTGTGGGAGTTCCCATGTGAGAGTAGGACATTGCTAGGCTTCTATTTAGAGAAACCCGTAGCTAACGCTACGGGTTTTTTGTCTAGACCTTATGACTTAGCTAATTTTTAAATTAATTAACTCATAAAGTTTTTTGTCTGATGACAATAGCGACATGGTCCCACCTGATCCCATTCCGAACTCAGAAGTGAAACGTGTTAGCGCCGATGGTAGTGTGGGAGTTCCCATGTGAGAGTAGGACATTATCAGACTCCTATTAGAGAAGCCCGATTCGAAAGAGTCGGGCTTTTTGCTGTCTACTATTTAAATATTATAATAAGCCAATTTGAAATCAATATAGTGACTTAACTCTAATCTACTTGATGTTCTTCTTGCGGTCTAAGCGTTAACTAATAACTGCTTTATAGCATAGACTTACACAACATTAGTACTTTCGTATGTTGTGTATATAAGTAACTAGAGTTAAAGATGAATTTTTCTCTCTTGATATCAGGTCGTTCAAAGTTATCAATGCTGCCAATACTTTGATGAAACTACTGACCAGTGTAAATTATTATTTGAGCACATTTATACGCTTAAATTAATAGTAAATTTACTTACCCGTTTATCAGACTGTGATTAAACTAGCTTAATTTTAACGTGCTGTATTTTTTGCGGTCTGTATTTATTTCGTTTAAAGTATGGCTCTTTTAAATTCTAAGCTTATAGGTAACTGCATTTATGTCATGGCAACCGAGTATGAATTGGTCACATGCCAAGCAACGGGCACAGGTTTTAGGTCACATAAGAGCATTTTTCCTAGCACGAAATGTGATTGAGGTTGAAACCCCAATACTTGCTCATGCAACCGTAACCGATGCACATTTAGATGCTTTCGTAACTCACTATAATTACTCACAAGATAGCCATTGCGATGAGTCGATAAATTTATTTGCCCAAACTTCACCAGAGTTTGCGATGAAGCGCCTTTTAGCCAGTGGCTATGGTTGTTGCTATCAAATTTGTAAAGCGTTCCGCCATGAAGAGCAGGGTCGTTATCATAATCCTGAATTTACTATGTTGGAATGGTATCGAATTGATTTTGATCATTTCCAATTGATGGATGAAGTTGCCACGTTAATAGAATTAATCTTAGGTTGTGACCAAGCTGAACGTATTAGCTACCAAGCACTTTTTATTCAAGAAGTTGATATTGATCCCCTCATGACCAATAAAGAGCAATTAATTGCTCTTATTACTGACCGTGGTAAGTTGAGTGATTGGCTAGAAAAAGAAGACTCACTTGATACTTTACTGCAATTTGTCATGGCTGAGTTAATAGAGCCCAATATAGGTAAAGATGCGCCTTGCTTTGTTTATAATTTCCCAGCAAGTCAAGCATCGTTAGCTAAGATTAGTTCACAGGATCTGCGTGTTGCAGAACGCTTTGAGTGTTACTTTAAAGGTATTGAGCTTGCGAATGGCTTTCATGAGTTAACCGATGCTAAGCAACAAAAATTACGTTTTGGGCAGGATAATGAAATTCGTGCACAATTAGGTAAAGCTAAGCATATGATTGACGAAAATTTTATTTCAGCACTTGAGCATGGTCTGCCATCCTGTGCTGGTGTTGCTCTTGGTATTGATAGACTGATTATGCTTGCTCTATCAGCGAGCAAAATTGATCAAGTTATTACCTTTTCGATAGCAAATGCTTAACCAACATATATGAATGTAATTGCCAAGGGATTGTGTCGGTATAATTACCGAGTGATTTTGTCGTCAATAGCACATTAGCCATTTGTTAAACTGGCTAATGTGCTATTTCTTTCAACTTACATTATTGTGTTACCCGATTCATTAGCTAATCAGGCAGATTTAATTCTTTTAATTTTCTTGTTAAAGTGTTCCTCCCCCATCCTAAGCGTTTGGCCGCTTCTTGTTTATGTCCTTGGGTGTATTTTAAGGCACTTTCTAGCAATATCTTTTCAAATTCAGGTAGGACTTGTTCGATAATATTACTTTTACCTGATGACAGCTCTTTGTCGAGCCAAGTTTTTAAGTTATCTTGCCAGTTATCATGTGAATTTTTCACACTGAGTGGTTTTACATTAAGTTCACTAGGTAAATCTGACATTAAAATTTCTTTACCACTGGCCATAACAGTGAGAAACCGACATATATTTTCTAATTGTCTAACATTACCTGGCCATTCGCATTGCTCTAAATAGTCTAGGGTACTTTTGTGTAATGTTTTAATTTCAACGGCTAATTCTTTTGCCGCCTGTTTTAAAAAGTGTTGTGCTAATTGATTAATATCTTCCTTTCTTTCGCGCAGGCTAGGTATTTGGATCCTAATGACATTGAGTCGATGAAATAAATCTTCACGAAAGTCACTGCTATTAACCCGTTCTTCTAAATTTTGATGCGTGGCGGCAATGATTCTTACATCCACTTTTATCGGGGAATGACCACCGACTCGATAAAATTGACCGTCTGATAGCACTCTAAGTAGTCTTGTTTGAATATCGAGTGGCATATCACCAATCTCATCTAAGAAAAGTGTACCTTGATGCGCTTGTTCGAAACGGCCATGTCTTACGGCATTTGCGCCAGTAAAAGCGCCTTTTTCGTGACCAAATAGCTCTGATTCTATTAAGTCTTTCGGTATAGCAGCCATGTTTAGTGGTATAAAAGGTGCTGATGAACGTGGACTGTGCATATGTAATGCGTGTGCCACGAGTTCTTTGCCCGTACCTGACTCGCCATTGATCAGTACACTAATACTTGAACGAGATAGTCGGCCAATAGTCCTAAATACTTCCTGCATAGATGGCGCAGCGCCAATTATGCCAACAGTGTCAACAGATGGGGTATTAAGTTGTTTTGTTGACTTTAATTCTCTAGCATGAGTTAAAGCTCTTTTGGCCAGAGTCACTGCGTCAGTAATATCAAAAGGCTTTGGTAAATATTCGAATGCTCCACCTTGATAAGCATTTACTGCACTGTCTAGATCTGAGTGAGCGGTCATTATAATGACAGGAATGTGGGCAAACTGGTCATTGATTTTACCTAATAAGGTCATGCCATCAATATTTGGCATACGAATATCAGAAATAATTACCTCGGGTTGGTGATGTTCTAAAGCAATTAAAAGATCTTCTGGATTATGAAACGTACCTACACTTATATTGGCGTTCGACAGGGCTTTTTCTAGCACCCATCTGATTGAACTATCATCATCGACGATCCATACTTGTTCGGTGATCATTAATTTTTCTCACTTTCAAAAGGTATTAAAATAGTAAACTCTGTATGCCCAGGTCGACTTTTACAGGATAATTTTCCATGATGCTGATGGATAATAGTTTGGCAAATGGAAAGTCCTAAGCCGGTACTCGAAGCACTACCTGACACCATAGGATAAAATAATGTACTGCGAATATGCTCCGGTATACCGGGTCCGTTATCAATTATGCTTATTTCTGCACAAAGCTTGATACGCTTGCCATTAATAGTTTTATTGCTTGCTGCACGAGTTTTTAAGGTGATTTTACCTTCACCATTTAATGCTTGCATGGCGTTATGGACAATATTGATAACGGTTTGTTGGAGCTTGTCTTGATCAAAGGTTAATTCAGGTATGGAGGGGTCATAATCACGGGCTAAAGTAATATCCTTGGGGTTATCAAATTTTGACAGTTGAAATACTTTTTCAATCACGATATGAATATTTTGTAACTTCATTAGAGGCCGGTTGTTAGGCCCTAACAAACGGTCAACTAAATTGGTTAATCTATCGGCTTGTTCTATGATCATTGCGGTGTATTCTTTTTGTTCGAGATTAAGTTCTAAATCCAATAATTGTGCTGCGCCGCGCAGGCCACCGAGGGGGTTTTTAATTTCATGGGCAAGACCACGAATAAGGTCGCGTGCAGACTCCCATTGTTGTTGTTGAAATGCTTCTGCACTGATCTGTTTTTGTTGATCAATTTGTTTAAACTCAAGCAAAATGTGTGGACATTGTTCAAAGGTAACTGAAGAGGCAGTAATTTCAACAGTGATTTGTCGCTGATCAAAAAACTCAATCGTTACATCGCTATCACTAAACTCTTGTCCTGTCGTCAGTAGTTGTTGTAAACGATTATTATTAATTGGGGTATTATAAAAAACTTGGTCAATGGGAAGTCGGTATATTTTACTTAAGCTCTTAACTAGCAATGCTTCAGCAGCAGGATTGACATAGCAAATAGCCAGTTCATGGTCTAACACAACAACAGCTGTTACCATTTGGTTAGGTAACGCTTGTTGATAATGCTTTTTTATTTTGTTTAAATTGATCACATTATTAAACATCACTTTTCCTTGCACTAAGATGGTGCGTTAAGTAACGAGTGTAAATAAAGTTGGTGCAATATGCACTGAAATCCGGTTAGTTTGCCTTGTTAACCGATATTCTGTGCATATAAAACGTTACTGGAGAAGACGTTGCAATAACCTTGCCTTTATCATTAAGTAAGGCCATTTTTATTTGATGTTCACCACGGTCAATATTTCGCAGAACAAACATTGAATGTGTTTGTGGCTTCTTATAGGGCTTGTCATCTAAATATAATTGTATGGTAAGACCAAGCTTGAAAATAGGCTTAACTCGTCCTGAAACATAAGCTGAACCCGTATTATCTCTAATGGTAGCTTTGTCCTCGGGTTGAATGATTTCTACTTGATAATTGTTATCTATGGCTTTGGGTTTTATGTCTAAAATTGAGGTATCGATTGAGGATTTTATGGTGTTAGCTTCTTTGACATCTAATTCTACCGCACCAGGTTTAGGGCTATCAGAAAAAACCAGTACTCCTTGCTCGCTGCGCCAGACATAAACTTGAGCTGAGCCTGCAAATACAGCACAAGCCTGCGTTAGCAAGACAATAAAAATGCAAAAACGTGCGGTATGAATCAAAAATAATATTCCTTTTAAAAATATCCAATCTTAATCTATCCAAATAACACCTAATTTACCACAAAAAAAGCTCACCGAAGTGAGCTTTTTACTTATCTATCTATTTGCAACGTTATACGCTGTAGTACATATCAAATTCAACTGGGTGAGTTGTTAAATTCAATAATTCTACTTCGCTACGTTTGATGCCTATGTAGGCCTCGATCATGTCTTTATCCATAACACCCCCTTCAGTTAAGAAGTCCATGTCATTTTCTAAGGCGTCTAATGCTTCAGTTAACGAAGTGGCCACTTGTGGAATTTCTGCTGCTTCTTCCGCAGGTAAGTCATATAGATCTTTATCCATGGCATCACCAGGGTGAATTTTGTTTTTAATACCATCAAGACCAGCCATCAACATAGCTGAGAAGCCTAAGTAAGGGTTCATTGTTGGATCAGGGAAACGAACTTCGATTCGCATGGCTTTTGGTGATGGCACAATTGGAATGCGAATAGATGCAGAACGGTTACGTGCTGAGTAAGCTAGCATTACAGGTGCCTCGAAACCAGGTACAAGGCGCTTGTATGAGTTAGTAGAGGCGTTAGTAAAAGCATTGAGTGCTTTGGCATGCTTGATGATACCACCAACATAGTAAAGTGCCATCTCAGATAATCCGCCGTATTTATCACCAGCGAATAAGTTAACACCGTCTTTAGCAAGAGATTGATGGACATGCATACCTGAACCGTTATCACCTACTAATGGCTTAGGCATGAAAGTTGCTGTTTTACCGTAGGCGTGTGCAACGTTGTGAACAACATATTTATATATTTGCACTTCATCGGCTTTCAATACCATAGTATTAAAGCGACAAGCGATTTCGTTTTGACCTGCAGTAGCGACTTCATGGTGATGCGCTTCAACGACTAAACCCATTTCTTCCATCACTAAACACATGGCTGAGCGAAGATCTTGTGATGAATCTACTGGTGACGTAGGGAAATAGCCGCCTTTTACGCCAGGACGATGTCCCATATTGCCTTCTTCGTATTCTGTACCCGAATTCCAAGACGCTTCTTTATCATCTATTTTATAAAATGAACCACTCATGTCAGTGTGGAAACGAACATCATCAAAAACAAAAAATTCTGGTTCTGGACCAATTAAAACGTTATCTGCAATACCGGTGCTGCGCATGTAATCTTCAGCACGTCTTGCCACTGAACGAGGATCACGGCTATAGCCTTGCATTGTTGTAGGTTCAAGGATGTCACAACGAACATTCAAGGTAACTGCTTCAGTAAAAGGGTCAAGTACCGCAGACTCAGCAATAGGCATCATCACCATGTCTGATTCGTTAATACCTTTCCAACCTTGAATTGAAGACCCATCGAACATTTTTCCGTCTTCAAAAAAATCTTCTGTTACTTGATGATGAGGAATTGAAATATGTTGCTCTTTACCCTTGGTATCAGTAAAGCGTAAATCAACAAATTTGACGTCATGTTCTTTAATTAGATCTAAAACTGCGTTTGACATTGAATGTCTCCAGTGTAGTTAGTACTTAAATACTCAAAAACTTAATTCTCTATTACTTGTGCTTAAGCGAATACTGTGCCAAAGCTAAAGCCATTGAAATATATGATTTTTATATTTTTTATTAATTTAATCTGCACCATCACAGTGCGTTATTTGCTGTATTTTGGTGCGTGTACTCTAATCTGATCATCGGCAGTATAACAACTGAATAATATTTTGTTGGTTATATTTTTCTATTGCGGTGTATTTGCTGAGACTTGTGCTGTATAATATGCGCCCAATTGTAGCCCTATTCGTTAATTTGCCGAAAGTAGCAATAAACGAAAGTAAAAGCGAGTAACGCCAGTGTTAGATAAATTAAGAAATGTGGCAATTATTGCACACGTTGACCACGGAAAAACCACTTTAGTTGATAAATTATTAGAACAGTCCGGTACGCTAGACGCCCGAGGCGGTCTAGAAGAACGTACAATGGACTCAAATGATATCGAAAAAGAACGTGGTATCACAATCTTAGCTAAAAACACGGCTATTAACTGGAATGGCTACCGTGTAAACATCGTAGATACTCCTGGCCATGCTGATTTTGGTGGTGAAGTTGAACGTGTAATGTCAATGGTCGATTCAGTTTTACTGATAGTTGATGCACAAGAAGGCCCTATGCCACAAACGCGTTTTGTTACCAAAAAAGCGTTTGCTCAAGGTTTAAAGCCAATTCTTGTTATTAACAAAGTTGATAAGCCTGGCTCTCGCCCTGATTGGGTTATGGATCAAGTCTTTGAATTATTTGATAACCTGGGTGCAACTGATGAACAACTTGACTTTAAAGTTGTTTACGCTTCAGCAATCAATGGTTGGGCTACGCTTGAAGAAGGCGCAACTGGCACAGACATGACTCCTTTATTTGATACTATTCTTAAAGAAGTGCCAGCACCAATCGCAGATCCTGAAGCTCCATTTCAAATGCAAATTTCTCAACTTGATTACAGCTCTTACTTAGGTGTAATTGGCGTTGGCCGTGTTACACGTGGTTCAGTTAAGCCGAATCAACAAGTGACTATTAAATTAGCGACTGGCAAGGTTCATAACGCTAAAGTAGGTAAAGTGTTTGGTTATTTAGGCTTGGAAAGACTAGATATCGAAGAAGGTTTTGCTGGTGATATTATTGCACTTACTGGCTTAGGCGAATTAAAAATATCTGATACTGTTTGTTGTCCAACAGCTGTTGAAGGTTTACCAGCGTTATCTGTTGATGAACCTACTATCAATATGACGTTCCAAGTTAATACCTCACCATTTTGTGGTAAAGAAGGTAAATATGTTACTTCACGTAACATCAAAGATCGCTTAGAAAAAGAGCTTGTTCATAACGTTGCTTTACGTGTTGAAGAATTACCTGATGCTGATAAATTTAAAGTGTCAGGTCGTGGTGAACTTCACCTAGGTATTTTAATTGAAAATATGCGTCGTGAAGGTTTTGAATTAGCGGTATCACGTCCTGAAGTTATTATTCGTGAAATTGATGGTGAAATACAAGAACCTTACGAAAACGTAACTATTGATGTTGAAGAGCAGCATCAAGGACCTATCATGGAAAGAATGGGTGTTCGTAAAGCTGAATTAACTGATATGGCACCTGATGGAACGGGCCGTATTCGTATGGACTTCATCATGCCAAGCCGTGGTTTGATTGGTTTCCAAACTGAATTTATGACTTTAACTTCAGGCTCTGGCTTAATTTATCATACATTTTTTGAATACGGACCTCACAAGGGTGGTGATATTGGCCAACGTAAAAATGGTGTAATGATCGGTAATGCTACGGGTAAAGCCTTAACTAACGCTATCTTCAACTTACAATCTCGTGGTCGCATGTTGATCGGACACGGTGTTGATATTTATGAAGGTCAAGTTATTGGTATTCATAGTCGTGACAACGACTTAACCGTAAACGCGCTTAAAGGTAAGCAGTTAACTAACGTCCGTTCATCAGGCACTGATGAAGCACAAACGTTAACGCCGCCTATCGTTATGTCACTTGAGCAAGCGCTTGAATTTATTGATAACGATGAGTTGGTAGAAGTAACACCACTAAACATTCGAATTCGTAAGAAATTTTTGAAAGAGAATGACCGTAAGCGTGAAGGTCGTGGAGCAAAATAACCTGATAAGCTAATATTTATATAAAGCCACCTAAAGAAATTTAGGTGGCTTTTTTTTTCAATGTTGTAAAAAAAGCCTCGAATAGTTCTAAATACCTCTAAATTCTTTCATAGATAACCTTGATGACGTTAGGCCTAAGGTAAAATTATTGAGATTATGACTACCGTTATTTTAGTCATTGCCTTAAAATAAATATAATGGTTCTAACTAGTAATTTATATGCACCCGAGAATAGAAGAAATAAAGCAGCATAGCTACGTCAAATCAATACTTGGCTTTTTGTTATTGTTTTTTAAAAATTTTCAAAAAGAACGTATTCATGTCACTGCCGGCTATTTATCTTATGTTACCTTGATGTCTTTGGTGCCTTTGATGGTGGTGATGTTATCGGTGATGACCGCTTTCCCTATTTTTTCTGAAATAAGAGAATTGATAGAAAATTTTATCTATCAGAACTTTGTCCCAGCTTCTGGTGATGTTGTGCAAGAGCATATTACTGGCTTTGTCAGCAACGCCTCTAAAATGTCGGCTATAGCTATTACTGCGCTATTTATTTTTGCCATGTTACTTATTTCAGCGATTGATCAATGTTTAAATAAATTATGGCGAGTAAATGAAAAACGTCGAATCATCACTTCATTTTCAATGTATTGGATGGTGTTAAGCTTAGGTCCGGTATTAGTGGGGAGTAGTTTGGTCATGACCTCCTATATTCTGTCTTTGGTATCGATAGGGGATTATGATTTATTAGGGCTAAGCAATATTGCTGTTCAAGCTCTGCCGTTAGTCGCTTCAATAGCCGCTTTTTTTATTTTATATATGGTAGTGCCCAATAAGGTAGTTCCTGCTAGATTTGCGCTTGCGGGTGCGACCTTAGCCGCGGTTTTATTTGAGATAGCAAAAAAATCTTTTGCAATTTATGTGACACAACTTCCTTCTTATGAGGCTATATATGGTGCATTATCAAGTATTCCTATTCTATTTTTATGGGTATACTTGAGCTGGTTTGTAGTGCTTGTTGGGGCATTATTTACCGTGTCATTAGAAGATTATGACAGCAAAAAAAAAGCAAAATCATCTTAGCAAGATGCTGATTAAATATAAGTAAACTGAATAGATTATCTATAAGGAGCGGTATATGTCTAGAGTGCTTTTCCCCAATATTGCGGTTTATCAACAACAATGGCTTGATGTTGGAGATGGACATCAACTCTACCTCGAGCAGTCAGGTAACCCCAATGGTATTGCCGTGGTATATCTACATGGTGGCCCTGGCGGCGGTACCAGTAAAGATCATCGCCGATACTTTGATCCCGACAAGTATCGTATTATTTTATTTGACCAACGCGGTTGTGGACGCTCTACACCATCGCCCAGTGTTCGCCAAAATACTGCCGCGCATTTAGTTGCTGATCTTGAGCTAATCCGTCAACATTTAAGCATTTCATATTGGTTAGTTACCGGAGGTTCATGGGGCACAACTTTAGCATTGCTTTATGGCATTCAATATCCTGAAACCGTGTTGGGCTTTATTTTAAGAGGAGTTTTCCTTGGCACAACAGCTGAATACGACTGGTTGTATGGTCAAGATGGCGCCGCCGTATTTTTTCCTGAATATTACCGAGAATTTACCGAGCAACTTATCGACGTTAAAGCTGATAATATTGTTCAAGGCTATTATGATGTACTGACTGGAAGCAATGAAATTGCCGTTATTGCCGCCAGTAAAGCTTGGTGCTTATGGGAGCTTAGGTTGTCAACCATTGAACATCACCCTATTGATATCCATCACATAGAAGATTCACATCAAGCCTTATGTATGGCGAAAATATCGAGCCATTATTTTGTCAATAAATGTTTTATTGAGGAGGGCCTGATTTTAGCGTCGATTGAAAAAATTAAAGCGATACCAGCGATTATTTTACATGGCCGCTACGACATGGTTTGCCAATTGGGTAACGCGGATCAGTTGGTGCAAAAATGGCCGAATGCACAATTACAAATATTACCCAAAGCAGGGCATAGCGGCTTTGAATCTCAAACGATTGATGGCTTTTGCAAAGCAACAGACACTATGGCTAATTTTATTGCAGAACGCAGAGAACTTGATTAAATGATAGCCTTGATGCAAAGAGTATCCGAAGCAAGTGTTAGCGTTAATCATAATGTTGTGGGAGAAATCGAGCAGGGGTTGTTGGTGTTTTTAGCCATTGAGCCTGCAGATACCCAAGCAAAGGCTAAGCGCTTAGCTGAACGTGTTGCCGGTTACCGAATTTTTGCTGATGATGAGGGTAAAATGAATTTAAATGTTCAGCAAGTCGGAGGTGAAATATTAGTCGTTTCACAGTTTACTTTAGCGGCGAATACCACAAAAGGAATGCGACCGAGCTTTACTCGTGCAGCACCGCCAAAATTGAGTGCCGCGCTATATCAATATTTTTGTCAGCAATTGCGCGATCTTGGTTTTAGAACTCCCACAGGAGTTTTTGGTGCTGATATGCAGGTGCGATTATTAAATGACGGTCCGGTAACGATAAATCTGCAAAATTAATACAAATAATACTTACTAGTTAGCGCTCATGTGATGACTAAAAAATTTTCGCCATCTAAGGTATTGTGTTGCTGGTAGGTAGGATGTCTTTGAACGCTTTTTTAGGTTATCTATCACCCAATGCTTTGGCAACAAATGAATAATCACATTGAGATAGCGTGGAATATGAAAGTAGATAATATGATGCGAACTTTGTAGTTGCCTTAAAATGGTCAAGCATAAGTTAATTTCTTGATCGTCAAGGTCAGGCAAATTAAGAGTTAAACAAGCATCCTCTTGTAAGTTATCTATCAGCGCGGTTAACAGCGCAACTCGACTTTGAAAACTATTAGCATGGTGTTGATAAACATCACAAATTAACCAATCAGCGGTTGACTTTGCTGGACATTGTCTTTGTTGCAGCCAAGCTAAGGCTTCGCTATTTTCAATCACTATCTGCTGTTGTTGCGGATTAAAATAATGTTGAAAGCATTCGATCACCGCTTGAGACAGTTCGATACTCGTGACTTGGATATTAGGCTGTAGCGCACTTAAGAATCGACTCAAATTTCCGCCACCAAGACCCAATTCTACCACCTGATTTGGTTGAAAAAACAATAAAGGCATTAAAGCCGCGTAGTGATGAGGCAAGGTTAGTTTGTTGGGACACCGTAAATGCATAACACTTTGAATAACGTCGTCAAATGCTAACCAGCGATAATGGGTATTTTCACTAATGGCTATTCGGTCTGTAGTGTTACTAAGGTACACTAGTTGACCTTGGTTAACATGTTGGTTAAGTTTCACGTGTTGTTAAATTCCTGAAATAAATATATTTCACTTGCCATAAGATGAATAATAGACGATGTACAAATGTAGAGCGCCAAAAAATCAAGCTGAACTAGCACAATATTACCAACTACGCTGGCAAGCACTTCGCCAGCCATCGCAACAAGCTATGGGTAGCGAAAAAGATGAGCTTGAGGAGCAATCATACCATCGGGTCATCGTGGACGATATGGATAACATTGTTGGTGTTGGGCGATTACACAATGTTAGTCAAGCGCAAGCACAAATTCGCTATATGGCGATCAGTGATCCTGTCCGTGGTCAAGGGCTGGGTAAATTACTGATTAGTGAGTTGGAACGGATTGCAGCAGAAGTTGGGGTGAAAACCATAGCGTTAAATGCGCGCGTTAATGCGATTAGTTTTTATCAGCGACTTGGTTATAGTGATGAAGGATATTCACATACACTTTTTGGTGACGTAAAGCACAACAAAATGATTAAGAGCATAGTAAAACCCGATAGTCATTTAGCTGAACTTGCCGACAACTTACAACAACTTTGGCATCAAACTATTCCGCTTAGTAAAGCCATGAATATTAATATTTGCTATTTTGATCAACAAAAACTGCGCACTAATTGTGAGCCAAACTTTAATAAAAATCTTCATAATACGATGTTTGCAGGCAGCATTTATACTTTGGCAACCCTAACAGGTTGGGCTTGGGTGTATTTGGCTCTGCAAGCACAAGCACAGCAAGCTGACATTGTATTAGCGGAAGGAAATATTCGCTATATTGCGCCGCTGCTTGGTGTTGCCTATGCCCAAACGTCGTTAAATCGAGTTACGGGTAGCTTAGAGCCATTACTAGATGGGAAAAATGCTCGCTTTAATATCGAAGTTGAAGTGTGTTGTGATGATAAGGTGGTAGCACTTTTTACCGGAGCTTATGTCGCCATGGCAAAACGACAATAACCTGTTGGCTGTGGTACTCAAGGTAATAACCTTGCTCGCATAACACTATTTCTGAGTTATTATTGAGTGAAAAATTAAAAGTAGATCAATATGTATAAAATTTTTGTCGGATTTATATTTTTCAGCTTCTTTGCCACGGCAACTGTGCCGGTAAACAGCGAACTGAATGCGGTATTAAATAGTTTTCATCAAGCGGCAGGCGAAGCTAACCATAAAAAATATCTTGGCTTATTGGCAGAAGATGCTATTTTTTTGGGTACAGACAGTGCTGAACGTTGGAATAAAAGCGAATTTTCAGCTTTTGTAAAACCTTATTTTAGTTAAGGTAAAGGTTGGTTATATCAGCCAGTTAAACGTCATATAACACCAACTCAAGCGCGTAATATTTTCTTTTTTGATGAGTTGCTGGAAAATAAAAATTATGGCCGGTGTCGTGGCAGTGGTTTGTTAATTAACACTGAAAATGGATGGAAAATATTGCAATATAATTTATCTATTCTGGTGCCAAATGCTATTGCTCTGCAGGTGGTCGCGTCTATTAAGGGCTATCAAGCCACTACTATTACAAAATAAAGTCAGCTTAATCATCACGGTTAGTGGTGTAATTTTATGGAGAGATTTTAATGACCAGTGTTAGTATTATTGGCTGTGGTTGGTTAGGGCAGGCGTTAGCGCAACGTTTACTTGCCAGCGATACCAAGCTTATTGCCAGCTACCAATCAGCGCAAAGCTATGACAAACTTAAGGCGCTTAATATTCCAGCCACTCAGCTTACTTTACCGCTTGTTGATGATGTGATGAGCTGTAAGCAACTAGATAATATTGCTGGCGTTGACCCCAAATTATTTCAACAAAATGTGCTGATTATTGCCATACCACCCCAGTTGAAAAAAGGTCGGGTAGATTATCCCTTGAAAATTCAACAGCTAGTGCATCTGGCTGAACTTGGCAAAACTCAACATATCATTTTATTGAATTCGACAGCCATCTATAATGGTTTAGTGGGTAAAGTAGATGAAGCCAGTCAGTTAAATATGAATGCTGAAAAAGTCGCTAGCTTACTGGCAGCAGAGCAAGCGGTTAAAAGCTTCTCTAAACGAGTGCATATTTTAAGGTTAGCTGGATTGGTTGGGCCTGATCGACATCCAGGTAAATTTTTACAAGCAAAGCGTGTTTTTGAAAATGCTAGTGCGACAGTGAACCTGGTTCACCAAACCGATGTCGTGAATATTCTAGACAATCTTATTCATCTTGATAGTGCTGATAGTAAACAAAGCATTTATAATGTGGTCAGTAATACCAATAGCGATCGCCAAGGTTATTATCAGCTAGCCGCGCAAGCCTTAAATTTACCGATACCACAATTTGCCATCGAGCAAGAGCAAAGCTCAGGTAAAAAAATTATTGGTGTCACATTGCGTGACGAATTGGCTTATCACTATTGGCATGACGACTTATTATCTTGGTTAAAAAAGTCTGCCCCCATCGACTTAGATAGCGCTTAACCTGTGGTTTTGAAGAGATTAAGGTGTAAAAACTATGGCAAATAATGTCATGACCAAAATGTTAAAAGCAATTTATCAATATAAAATGACCTTGTTATTTTTTATTTTGTGGGCGCATGTTTCATTGTTGAATTTATTTTATGTTAATTACCGTGGGCCGATTTTTCTCTGGCAAGAAAATAGCGAATTACGGACTATTCAAACACATTTTTTAATTGCCTTAATCACAACAGTGTTCTTTGTAGCTATCACAAAATTAAGAAAAATAAGCGGTAATAAAGCGTTTAAAACCAATGGAAAATAGCCAATAAAAAACCCGACTTTATTATGTCGGGTTTTTGCCTACTTAAGCTGTGCTAGGGTTTATTGTGAATACCTGCCGTTGTTAGCCATTGTTTAAAATCAAGCAAATTCGCGGGTAGAATAACTTTGGTTGATGGTTGACTCAAGCCTTTCATCTGTTGCAGGTATTGCTCACTTAATTGCATATCTAAAGCTTGTTGACCACCAGGTTGCTCAATAACTGCCGCTAACTTACTAATAGAGTCGCCAGTGGCTTGTGCAATCGCCAATATTTCCGCCGCCTTACCTTCAGCCGAGTTAATTCTGCGCTGCTTTTCACCTTCAGACAAATTAATCAATTCGGTCATTTTTCCTTCAGAACGATTAATGCGGCTGGCTCTATCACCTAAACTTTTGGCTAAAATGGCGCGGCGTTCACGTTCAGCGTTAACCTGCATTTCCATCGCATTGCGAACGGTCATTGGTGGGGTAATGTTTTTAATTTCGTAGCGGTGTACTTTTATGCCCCAGCTTTCGCCAGCTTTATCAAGCACCTCTACGACTTTCGCACTAATGACATCACGCTCTTCAAAGGTACGATCCAACTCTAAAGTACCGATGACTGAGCGGGTAGTGGTTTGGGCAAGTTGCATAGCAGCGAAGCGGTAGTCCGTTATACCGTAGCTTGCCTTTACGGCATCAATTACCTGGATGTAAATAACACCATCAACTTCGACGTAAACTTCATCTTTTGAAAAGCACTCTTGAGGTGGCACATCTATGGTTTCTTCTTTTTGGTCTTGAATAAATGCCACGCGATCAATAAAAGGTAAGAGTAAATGAAAGCCCGCTTCTAAGGTGCAACGATACTTCCCTAAGCGTTCAATAATATAAACTGATTTTGTCGGTACTAAACAAATAGCTTGGAAAAACTTAAAGGCTAGAAACAAGAAGATAAATGCCCAAATAGCCAATACCGCTAAATCGATAGTGTTTGCATCAATAGCTATCATGATTTTTCTCCTTGAATATTTTGTGTTACTTTTTCCATACCTTGAAAAAAGCCTTCTAATTTAGCCACTTCGTTTGGCACGATTGAAACATCAGCATTTTGGAGAATATTACCGGTTTGGGCAATAAACTGTTCTAATAAACGCATTTTTATCGCTTTTTCGCCACCTGGCTGGGCTGCTGCTTTGGCAATGAAGTTAATACCTTCTGCCGAAGCTTGCGTAAGGATCGCTATCTCTTGTGCTCGGCCATGGGCTTCGTTAATTTGTTTTTGTTTATCGCCTTCAGACAAGTTGATCGCTTCTTGGCGGACACCTTCGGATAGATTAATCGTCGACTCTTTTTCCGCTTCTGCTAAGGTAATTTCAGCACGCTTTTGCCGCTCAGCTTCCATTTGTTTTTCTAGGGTATGAATAACATTGTCAGAGGGGGTAATATTGCGCACTTCATAGCGTAATACTTTAATGCCCCAAGGGTCTGAGGCTTTATCAATTTCACGCACAATAGTTTCATTTAGAGTGTCGCGCTCAGAAAATGTTTGGCTTAAGTTTAATTTACCAATTTCAGAACGCATGGTTGTTTGCGCTAAATTAACGCTAGCGCGACGGTAATCTTCAATACCATAACTGGCTTTAGCACCATCCATTACTTGGATATAGACTAAGCCGTCAACATTAATTTGAATATTGTCGCGTGAAATACAACTTTGCGCCGGTATATCCAACACTTGCTCACGGGTTTCATGACGATAAGCGACGCGGTCAATAAAAGGGATTAAAAAATGCAGCCCCGGTGGCGTAATGGCGCGAAATTTTCCTAAACGTTCTATGACACAAACCTCTTTCATTTGCACTATGAGTACTAGCTTGACGACAATAAATAGTAATGCTAGAAAAATAAAGGTAACCGTAGCTAACATAAGGATGCTCCTGCTCTTATTTTATAGTTTTTAAATGGCTTTAAATTGAGGCGTTAACCTCCATGGTCTTATCTGATAGGTTCAACCACTAAAGAAATGTTTTCTTTACAAACAATAGTGGCTTCACTACCCGCTTGGATAATAGAGCCATCACTTAACGCCGTCCATGTTGTGCCTTGATACTCAACTCTACCTGCTTGTGTACCTGGGCCTATTTGTTCGAGTACATGTACTTTTTTACCATAAATATCGACTTCTTCATAAATATTTTCAACAATCGTTTCACCAGCAAAAAATCGCTCGGTAATAAAATAAACTAAAATCAGTAAAAATGTTGCGAGGATGAACCAGGTGGTGAGGGTTAATACCCAAGTATCAAGTATTTGTTGTTGCACACCGACAGCGACAAGCAATGATGCTATGCCTAAATTAAGTAAAATACCGCCTGGAACAAAAATCTCTAAACAGGCGAACAAAATAGCTAGGATGAGCCAAGTTTCAAAAAACAGTATGTATTCCATTGCCACCTCTATGATGTATATGCGGTTAATTTGACGTTAACAGAGATCCATTTAAAGTAGCAAGTACGACATATTATGTCAAGTAATTCAAGTTATAGGTAATTATGTGAAAGAAAGCTGGCGCTAAGTATTATTTGATAAATTAAGTTATCAATCAGGTATAAGTATGGTTTAGTTAATGAAGGAACTAATGCCTGACAAGGCAGGATGTCTGAGAAAAGCCTAAACATCGTCACTCTTTCACATCCATGTGATCGCAACATACCGTTCATCCTGAACATAAAAAAGCCAAACATGGATGTTTGGCTTGATACAGTTAACTTAAATTTAACTAGAACTGGAACTAGAAGCTAGGTAATAAGGCTTCAGGCATGAAATTGTTGAACTCACCTTCAGCAATAATCGACGATGCGTCAGCAATATCTGGGGCAAAGTATCTGTCTTTATCATAAAAACTGACAACTTGACGTAAAATTGATTTAGCCAATTCAACATTTTTAGAACCTTTTAATGGCGCTCTAAAATCTAGACCTTGTGCGGCCGCCAAGTATTCAACAGCTAGCACACCGTTAGTATTTTCAGCCATATCAGCAAGACGACGACCGGCAAAGCAAGCCATTGAAACGTGATCTTCTTGGTTTGCTGAAGTGGGTAAGCTATCAACAGAGGCTGGATGTGCTAATGATTTATTTTCTGAGGCTAAAGCGGCAGAGGTGACTTGTGCAATCATAAAGCCAGAGTTTATCCCGCCATTATCAACTAAAAACGCCGGTAATTTACTGAGGTTTGCATCGATTAATAATGCCATTCTACGCTCTGATATTGAACCAATTTCGGCAATCGCTAACGCTAAGTTATCTGCTGCCATGGCAACAGGCTCTGCATGGAAGTTACCCGCAGAGATAAAGTCACCTTCGTTGGCGAAAACTAACGGGTTATCGGTCACACCGTTGGCTTCAACATGGAGTACTTCAGCCGCTTGGCGAATTTGTGTTAAACATGCGCCCATCACTTGTGGCTGACAACGCAGTGAGTAAGGGTCTTGCACTTTTTCACAATCAAGATGCGAAGAGCCTATGGCTGAGTTGTGGTCTAAGATGTGACGGTATGCGCGAGCGACATCGATTTGTCCGCGTTGACCACGAGCTTGATGTACGCGATCATCAAAAGGGGCGCGAGAACCCATGGCCGCTTCAACTGACATAGAGCCAATAACCACACCAGCAGCAAATAAGTCTTCCGCGTGAAATAAGCCTTCTAATGAAAATGCCGTTGACGCTTGTGTGCCATTGAGTAGTGCTAAACCTTCTTTTGCTGCTAAGGTCATTATCTCAAGACCGGCTATTTTTAAGCCTTCAACCGCTGAAATAACTTCATCGTTATGCGACATTTCGCCTTCACCCAATAAGGGTAATACCATATGAGAAAGCGGTGCTAAATCACCAGAAGCACCAACAGAGCCTTTTTTAGGTACACATGGATAGACTTCTGCGTTTAATAGAGTAATTAACGCTTGAATAACTTCTAAGCGAATACCAGAAAAACCGCGTGATAAGGAGTTGATTTTTAATACCATCATTAAACGAACAGTAGCATCATCCATATACTCGCCAAAGCCGGCAGAGTGAGACAATACGATTGAGCGCTGTAATAATTCTAATTGGTCATTTTGGATACGGGTACTGGCAAGTAAACCAAAGCCGGTATTAATACCGTAAACCACGCGATCTTCCGCGATAACTTTTTGCACCGCTTCAGCACTTTTGTTAATACCTTCAAAGGCACTTTCATCTAAGCTAAATTGTATACCTTCATACTTTGTTACGGCGCGTAATTGTTTTAGTGTAAGCTGGCCTGGAATAATATTTAATGTGTTAATTACTAACATGTTGTCTGTCCTATTTTTAAATTTTTATGAATTCAATGAAAACTGCACCAAGATCATCGTTAAAAAAGGTGCAATTATGCGTTAAGCTAAACAGGTTGTTACTAAACCTTGCCGTTAGCACCATCAATCATAGGTAGGTCTAGGCCTTGTTCTTTTGCACAATCAATTGCAATGTCGTAACCGGCATCGGCATGACGCATAACACCGGTAGCAGGGTCGTTCCATAATACACGACTAATGCGTTTTGCCGCGGCATCGGTACCATCAGCGACAATAACTACACCAGAATGCTGACTAAAGCCCATGCCTACGCCACCACCGTGATGTAGGCTGACCCAAGTAGCTCCGCCTGAAGTTGACAACAAGGCATTGAGCAGTGGCCAATCAGATACCGCGTCAGAGCCATCAAGCATGCTTTCAGTTTCACGATTGGGTGAAGCAACTGAGCCAGAGTCTAAGTGATCACGCCCAATGACAACGGGTGCTGATAATTCGCCAGTTTTTACCATTTCGTTAAAGGCTAATGCTAAGCGAGCACGGTCTTTTAAACCTGCCCAACAAATACGAGCAGGTAAGCCTTGAAAAGCAATACGTTCACGCGCCATATCTAACCAGTTATGTAAGTGTGGATTGTCTGGAATAAGCTCTTTCACTTTGGCGTCAGTTTTATAGATATCTTCTGGATCACCGGATAATGCTACCCAGCGAAAGGGTCCAATGCCTTCACAAAATAGTGGTCTAACATAAGCAGGGACGAAGCCAGGAAAATTAAAGGCATTTTTCACCCCTTCGTCTAAGGCCATTTGACGAATGTTGTTACCGTAATCTGTGGTAGCAGCACCAGCTGCTTGTAGATCAAGCATGGCTTGTACTTGCACAGCCATTGAATGTTTAGCGGCTTTTACAACCCCAGCTTCGTCTTCAAGACGCATTTTTTCCGCTTGCGCCATGCTCCAGCCTTGTGGTAAATAACCGTTGAGCGGATCATGTGCTGAAGTTTGGTCTGTGACGATGTCGGGGGTAACACCACGTTTAACTAATTCAGGGAAAATATCAGCAGTATTACCTAATAAACCCACAGAGATGGCTTCGCCATTTGCTGTGGCATCATTAATCATTGCTAATGCTTCATCTAACGAGGTGGCTTTTTTATCAACGTAGCGGGTCTTTAGGCGAAAATCGATACGAGACTCATCACATTCAACAACTAATGCAGAAAAGCCCGCCATAGTTGCTGCTAGTGGTTGAGCTCCACCCATGCCACCTAAACCACCAGTAAGTACCCATTTACCTTTAGCGTTACCAGCAAAGTGCTGTTTTGCCATGGCGACAAAAGTTTCATAAGTGCCTTGCACTATGCCTTGCGAGCCAATGTATATCCATGAACCGGCGGTCATTTGGCCATACATCATTAAACCTTGTTTATCTAACTCATTAAAGTGCTCCCAATTTGCCCAGTGTGGCACTAAGTTTGAGTTAGCAATTAATACCCGTGGTGCATCGGCGTGAGTTTTAAAAACGCCAACCGGCTTACCTGATTGCACCATCAAGGTTTCGTCATCCTCTAGGCGATCCAATGTTTCTATAATTTTGTCGTAACATGCCCAATTACGTGCAGCACGGCCGATACCACCATAAACCACTAATGACTGTGGGTGTTCGGCAACTTCTTCATCTAAATTATTCATTAGCATGCGTTTTACCGCTTCAGTTAACCAGCTTTTTGCGGTGATTTTACTGCCACGTGCGGCACGAATTTTACGGCTAGTGTCGATTCTATTATTCATTGTCATGGTGGACCTCTACAAATGTAACTTGTTGACTGAAATGAGAATTTTTCTCTCTTCAATATGCGTAAATTAAAAAATTAAATGACTACCTAAACGGTATTTATTTCCTGGTGAGGTTAAGGTGGCTAAACTCACCACACCTTGGCTTGACCAGGTGCGACGTTTAACCTGTAAACAAGGGGTAATATGGCTAATCGCTAATAAATGGCCAATCTCTTGACTGGCTAATATGGCTTCCACCTCATGTGTTGCTTCGGTCAAGGGGGCTTCGGATGATAAATACTCATGTGGCGTTATTTGTGTAAAGTCTTGTTCAAGATAATTAGCCACTAATTTTGGATTAACAAATCGTTGCTCTAACTGTATGGGAGCATTATTTTCAAAATGCAGTACGCTTGAGTAATAGGCGATATCGCCGGCTTTAAGGGCTAATAAAATTGCCACTTCTTCGTTGACTTTAACGGCCTCTAAGATAAGTTGTTGAGCACGATATTGATGACCACGCTCTTGTATTTCATCAGCTATATTGCGAATTTCTAATAATGAAGACTGTGACTTAAAGTTTGCGACAAAAGTACCAGAGCCTTGAGAACGTACCAATAAACCTTGCTCAGTAAGTTCTTGTAAAGCACGTCGAGCGGTCATTCTACTGACCGAAAACTGCTCGGTAAGCTCATTTTCTGAAGGGACTTTACTGTGTTCAACCCACTGGCCAGATTCTATTTTTTCACAGATGTGCTGTTTGATAACACGGTATTTTGCGGTTTTTACTTGTGTCATTGTCATACCTAATACGGGATAATGTGCAGAGTAAACTCTTACTTGTATATACAATCTCATTTTTTCTCTGCGAGGTCAAGAGTTGTATATACAAGCTTGCTTGTTAATTTGCTATCAGTTAAAGTGAAATTATAAATAAACGCTGAGCTTTGTTGGGTCATATTTATATGCCATAAGTCATGGCATATTGAAAAGTATCCTAAAAATAGTATTAAGGTTAGTGATAAATAAGCAATTTGGAATTTTATGTCGACGAAAACACAACACTGGCAAACCCTTTGGACTCATGTCAATTTAGCCACTATGACCGATGGAGCAAAAACTTACGCCGTGATTGAAAATGGTGCTATAGCGATTACGAATGGAAAAATTGCTTGGCTGGGCACAATCACCGAACTGCCTGACTTTGATACTGCTAAGGTAAAGGTAATTGACGGCAAGGGCGCTTGGTTAACGCCCGGCTTTATCGATTGTCATAGCCATATTGTTTATGGTGGCAACCGCGCGAATGAATTTGAAATGCGTCTTGAAGGTAAGGGCTATGAGGAAATTGCCAAGGCTGGCGGTGGTATTATTTCAACGGTTAAAGCAACCCGTGCTGCTAGTGAAGATGAGTTATTTAACAGTGCATTAAAACGTTTAACGGTTTTGCATCAAGAAGGTGTTACTAGTATCGAAATTAAATCGGGTTATGGTTTAGACACAGATACTGAAATTAAAATGCTCAATGTTGCTACTAAACTAGGGCAAACATTACCGGTCACAGTACAAAGAACATTTTTAGGTGCGCATGCGCTACCTGTTGAGTATCAAGGTCGTGCGGATGAGTATATTGATTTGGTCTGTAAAGAGATGATACCGCACATGGCAAAAAGTAAACTAGCTGATGCAGTTGATGTATTTTGTGAAGGTATTGGTTTTAATTTAGTGCAAACCGAAAAAGTGTTTGCGGCAGCCAAGGCGCATAATTTACCAATAAAAGTGCATGCCGAACAGCTGTCTAACCTTGGTGGCACTAAGTTAGCAGCAGAATACCAAGCGCTATCTGCTGATCATATTGAATTTATAGACGAGGCAGGTATCGTGGCAATGAAAGTGGCTGATATGACCGCGGTATTATTGCCGGGTGCATTTTATTTCCTACGTGAAACCCAGTTACCCCCGATTGAGCTATTGCGTAAACACGGCGTGAGTATGGCTATTGCTACCGATGTAAATCCAGGCTCGTCGCCGATTAACTCACTGCAGCTAATGCTCAATATGGCTTGTACATTTTTTAGGTTAACGCCGGTTGAAGTTCTTGCGGGAGTGACCTGTCACGGTGCTAAAGCGCTAGGGATGTCGAGTAGTAAAGGGCAGTTAGCCGTGGGTTATGATGCGGATATTGCTTGTTGGGATATTAATCAGCCGGCTGAGTTATGTTATCAGTTTGGTGTGAATCCGCTGATTCATCTAATGAAAGCCGGGGAAATAGTGATTTAGTCTAGAGCGAGTTAACTTGAAATGGCATGGGTAATTGGAACAGCTAGTGAGCACTCAGCCTACTTAGTCTGCGTAACGGGCACATTAATATAATCGTAATCGTCAAAACCTTGATCACGACAGATAAGGTCTTTGTTTAAAGCAACCACTATAGCAAAGATAAACAAGTATATATTGCCATACAGTTTAAGTATGGCAGCCGAATTATGAATAGTATTTACACATTCAAATTAGATTAAACTAGTCAATATCTAAGGGGTCAGGCGATAAAATAACGCCGGTATTATCGGCATAAATATGATCATCAGGTAAAAAGGTTACGCCGGCAAAGTTTATTGCCAAGTCGCTTTCACCAATCTTGCTGGTACTGGCACCAACGGGGATCGACAATAAACCTTGTATGCCAATATCAATATCTTCTAAGGCGTCAACGTCTCGTACGCTACCAAAACAAATAATGCCTTCCCAATTATTTTTTGCTGCTTGTTCAGCAATACTAATATTAATCAGTGCGCGACGTGTTGAGCCACCGCCGTCAATAACCAAGACCTTGCCGGTACCGTCAGTGTTAGCTAACTCGGCAATTAAGCCATTATTCTCAAAGCACTTTACTGTGACAACTTTACCGCCAAAAGAACTTCTGCCACCATAATTACTAAATAAGGGCTCAAGTACATCGATTAAATCAGTGTATATATCACACAGCTCTGAGGTGTTGTATTCCATAGTCAGTTTTCCCTAGATCGCATTTCTTATTAACTAGTATAACGGTTGAATACACAGGCACAACCGCTAAGCCGCTATAGATGCTAAATAAATCTAGCGAAAGCATAAATAAAAAGTGTGACTTAACCATCGTTATTAGCTTTTAATAAGCGTTATATTTATGCTTGTTAGGAGGGACCTTGTGCTTGATTTTCATCCGAAAGCTATGATAGTGCAGTAAATAAACGGATTATTGTCAGTTCTTAGTAAATCGCTCTTGGTAAATGGCTTTAGCAAAAGTAGGATAAATTTACTAACCATGATGGTTATTAGGTTATATAGCTAGTGATGCTGTTTAAGGGGATTTGATCAGAAAGGTGACTTTACCAGTAAGGCACGAGGCGTTTACTCAGTATCTAAAGCGTAAAAAATTTTAATTAAAATTTTTAAATTTAAAATCAGTGACGCTTTACTGTGCTGGCCGTTATTATAGTGCCTAAGAGTTATTACTTAACTTCTTTAATTTCTATCGAAGCTTCTCGGCTATTTACCGTTGAGCCTGTACTTTGTAAGTAATTTTGCCAACGCTGTTGATATTCCGTGCCGAGTGTTTTTAAGTAATCACTATTATAAACACTGCTATGCTCATCATCAAAAATAAATCGGTAGCCATGTTTGCCCACCGATTCTATTTTTAGCAGACGTACCTGCTTTTTATGATAAACCTTTGGCGCTGAACCTGCAGCCTGACCTTTGTCTGTGGTTGGAGCAAAAACACGTAAATATTCGAATTTTAAATCAATCACTTCACTGTTTTTTTGTTTAATATCTTTAAGCTCAGCCCTACTAAAAGAAACCGATAAACTCGCTGTAGCATTATTGATCACAAAGCGGTTAATTTTACTCATGTATTACTCCTAACCGTATTTTAGCTATTATAAAATAAAGCGACTTAGATCTTCATCTTTAATCAGATCAGACAAAATATTAGCAACAAATTCAGCATCAATTAGAATGCTTTCGCCGGCACGATCATTGGCGGTAAACGAAAGCTCTTCGATTAACCGTTCCATCATGGTATGTAAACGCCGAGCACCAATATTTTCAGTACTTTCGTTAACTTGCCACGCGGCATTAGCAACCGCTTTAATGCCATCTTCACTAAATGAGATATGCACGCCTTCAGTCGCTAACAGAGCAATATATTGCTCTGTTAAAGAGGCATTAGGCTCAGTGAGTATGCGCACAAAATCTTCAGCAGTGAGCGGCTTTAACTCAACACGGATCGGTAGTCGACCCTGTAATTCTGGAATTAAATCAGAGGGCTTTGACATTTGAAAAGCGCCAGAAGCGATAAATAAGATATGGTCAGTTTTAACCATACCGTGTTTAGTGCTAACGGTAGAACCTTCAATTAATGGTAACAAGTCTCGTTGTACACCTTCTCTTGATACGTCAGGACCTGAGCTTTCACCGCGCTTACAAATTTTGTCTATTTCATCAATAAAGACAATACCATTTTGTTCAACCGCGTATATTGCTTTTTCTTTGATGTCGTCTTGATTAACTATTTTCGCCGCTTCTTCTTCTTGCAAGGCTTTGAAGGCATCTTTAATTTTCAGTTTACGTTTTTTGGTTTTATCACTCGACATGCTTTGGAACATGTTTTGTAATTGTGAAGTCATGTCTTCCATGCCAGGAGGTGCCATAATTTCAACGCCAACTTGTGGTGCGGCTAAGTCGAGTTCAATTTCTTTGTCATCAAGTTGACCTTCGCGTAATTTTTTACGAAAAGCTTGACGAGTTGAGCTGTTTTCTGGCTGCTCGTCGTTACCTGAACTGTTGCGAGCTGGCGGTAGTAATATATCTAGAATACGTTCTTCAGCAGCTTCTTCGGCTAAGTGTTTTACACGTGCCATTTCCCGCTCTTTGGTCATCTTAATGGCCATATCAGCAAGGTCACGAATAATAGTTTCAACTTCTTTACCGACATAACCGACTTCGGTAAACTTAGTTGCTTCCACTTTAATAAAGGGTGCATTAGCTAGTTTCGCTAAGCGTCGAGCTATTTCTGTTTTACCAACACCTGTGGGGCCAATCATCAGAATGTTTTTCGGGGTAACTTCATCGCGCAACTCTTCGTTCAGTTGCATTCTACGCCAGCGGTTTCTCAGTGCTATTGCAACCGCTCGCTTGGCATCGCTTTGACCAACAATGTGGTTATCGAGTTCGTGAACTATCTCACGTGGTGTCATATTCGACATATTAATTCCTTACAAATTGGTGGTTATAGTTCATCAATCACATGTTGTTGATTGGTAAATACACAAATGTCACCAGCAATTTTCAATGATTTTTCAACAATCTCTTTGGCAGAAAGGTCAGTGTTTTCAAGTAATGCTGTGGCTGCTGATTGGGCAAAATTTCCACCACTACCAATGGCAATAAGATCGTTTTCTGCTTGGATAACATCACCATTACCGGTAATGATCAGTGAGGCTGTTTCATCGGCAACCGCTAATAAAGCTTCTAGTTTGCGCAGCGCACGATCACTGCGCCAATCTTTTGCTAACTCAACGGCCGCTTTAGTTAAATGGCCTTGATGCATTTCTAGCTTGCTTTCAAAACGTTCAAATAGAGTAAATGCATCAGCTGTGCCGCCAGCAAAACCTGCAAGTACTTTGCCATTATATAAACGGCGCACTTTGCGTGCATTACCTTTCATTACAGTGTTGCCAAGGGAAACTTGACCATCACCACCAATGGCAACTTTGCCATTACGTCGGACAGAAACAATAGTAGTCACAATTAACCTCTTCTATATTGCCAACTGAGATAGTCGGCTTGTCTAATGTAGATTAGATAAGGGGTGGCTTAAGCTTTTTCAAGGGAGCGGTGATGAATAATAGTAAACAGACAACTTTAATAGGTTTTAAGTTTGCTGTTGTCTGTTTAAAAAAATATCGTTCAGAGTTAAGTTAGTTTTTAGCTCTTAGATTAAGTGACTATTTTTATGATTGGCTATCGGTACTTTATTGTTAGCGTTTATCAATATTAATACTGATAAACTGAGCAAGCATTGAGCCAGTTTTTTCAATACATAGTTAGTATTTGTCGCTTTAAATGGGGTGCTAGTTGACCACGCCAAGTTATGCCTTGGAACTGATGGTTTAATACTAATCTAGATACCTTTATAAATTGGCTGAAAAAGGCCTGAAGCAATATATAAAGACATACGTTGCTAAAGTACCAATCTTAAGTTAGTCCCAACCCCAAATTTTACAAGCGTGGATCGCGTTGTTTTTTAATTTATGTTTATCTTTTTCTGCGTTACGTTTTTTATCGTAAGGGCCTAAATAAACTTTATACCAAGTTGACGAGCTACCAACAGATTTACCCACTTGCGCTTCTAGGCCGGTGAAGGCTATTTTTGCCTTTAAGGACTCTGCTTGTTTACGGGTTCTAAATGAACCACATTGCATTTTATAGGGGCCTTTTTTCTTTACTTCGTACTGACCTACTTCAACTTGTTTACTTTTTAGGTCATCAACGTAGGTCCACTTTTCCTGTGGTAGTTCAGGTAATTCAACTACCTCTGTGGTCTTTTTTACCTTGATGATTTTAGGGGCAATAACGACTGCAGGTTGCTTGTCTTTAATGCTCCACAGCAGGTAGCCAAAACTGGGCAAAGCGATCACTAAAAAAGTGGAAATTAATTTTATTTTCAATGAGCTACCTTGAGCTGGTTCAATATTTTTTTTATATGGGCTTTGTTTTTTATTTTTTACTCGAGAGCGGGAAACGTAATCTTGATGTGCCATGAAAAACTTATACTAGAAAACTTTCATCAATTCTAACCAACTACTAAAGGAATATCACCCATTGAGTGCATTAATTGCATAAAACTCACCCTAGGTGGAGCATAAGTTTGGATTAAGAGTAGTTTAAAGACAAGTTTTTAGCTGTCAGCTGTCAGCTGTTAGTAAGTTAAAAGAAGTTTTAAGCTTGGTTTTGCTCCCACTTTACTTCTGGTTAAATAGGCTTGTAAGCTGTGCTTTGCGCAGCATCAATTACCAGCTTAAGTCTACTGGATCGATATCAATTGACCATCTAACTTTTGATTGCCATTCATTTGTGGCGCTATGGTGAATTAGCTTAAATACGGCTTGATGCAGCTGCTTTCTAGACTTGGCTTGTAAAATTAAGTGGAATCTAAATTTACCGGCCTTTTTCCCCATTGCCGCGGGGACAGGCCCAGCAAACTGGCAACCTTCAAAGGCTATTTGGGTCATAGCGCGTAAAAATTTTTCCGGGTAAGAAGGGTAGTTTGCTTCAGCTCTAAACAATGCTTGAAAGCTAAAGGGTGGCAATAAGGCTTGTTGGCGTTCAATAAGCGCTTGTTTAGCAAAGTGTTGATAACCATTTTGTACTAGGTCTTGCAGTAATGGATGATCAGGGAATTTACTTTGTACCATCACTTTACCAGGCTTACTTGCTCGACCGGCTCGGCCTGACACTTGTACTAAAAGTTGTGCCATATGTTCAGCCGCACGAAAGTCGTAGCTAAATAAAGCACCATCAACATCAAGCACAGCAACTAAGGTGACATCAGGAAAGTGATGGCCTTTTGCGAGCATTTGTGTGCCAATCAAGAGTTGATGCTCTTTATTACTTACCTCGGTTAATAACTTGGCTAACGCACCTTTTTTACGCGTGCTATCTCGGTCAATGCGCACGGTAGAGTAATCAGGAAAAAATTCACCAATTTTTTCTTCTAATTGCTCTGTGCCTTGTCCTAAGGGTTTAATGCGAACACTGCCACAACTTGGGCATTGTGGTGGAATGCGTTGTTGACTGGCGCAATGATGGCAAATCAGCAACCCTTGGCCCTGATGTAAAGTAAAAGCTTTATTACAGCGTTGGCAATCAGCAATCCAATGGCATTCTTGGCAGTTAATGGCGGGGGCATAACCACGACGATTAAGAAAAATTAATGCTTGCTCACCACGAGCTAAGGTATTTTTTATGGCTTGTTTTAAGCTACCGGAAAGGCCATGTTCCATTTGTTGTTGCGCCACATCGATTAAGCTGATTTTTGCGGTTGAGGCATTACCGGCACGTTTGCGTAATTGATGATAATGATATTTTCCGCTCAAGGCATTTTGCAGTGACTCAAAACTGGGTGTGGCAGTGCCGAGTATAATGGGAATATCAAGTTGCCTAGCTCTGAGTATGGCAATATCGCGCGCATGATAGCGAAAGCTGTCTTGCTGTTTAAATGAAGCATCGTGTTCTTCATCAACAATGATCATGCCTAAATCATTAAGCGGAGTGAAGATAGCTGAACGGGTACCAATAACAATCGCCGCGGTTCCTCGTTGTGCTTCTAGCCAAGTTTGTAAACGTTCTTTGTTGTTCAAACCTGAGTGATGCAGGCTTATCGGCACATTAAAGCGTTGTTCGAAGCGACTTAAGGTTTGCGGTGTTAAGCCAATTTCAGGTACTAAAACTAGCACTTGTTTGTTGTTGGCCAATATTTGCTCCATGGCCTGCAAATAAACCTCGGTTTTACCACTACCGGTTATACCATCGACTAAGTGACAAGAAAACTGCGCTTGCATTTCCTTCACGGTGGCGACAATTAGCGCTTGTTCCGCTGATAATGCTAGCCGGTTATCTTGCTGTAATGCTTGCTCTTGCCATTGAAATAAAGTTACCGCACGGCTTTTACTATAAATGAATTCTTTTTTCTCAAGGGCATTAAGCTGTGCTTTATTAAAGCCAAGGGTTAATAACTCTGACCACGTCATGCCTTGATGCTGCTTGAGCATAGTGAGTAACTCAGCCTGTTTCGGGGAGCGTTTGGCGGTAGTTGTTTGTTCCTCTTCGCTTAAGTCTGTTTTTGTTAACCAAACTAGCGGTAGTTCAACATCAGGTTGTTTTATTTGTCGCAATAAAACCGGTAATGCTTGCTGGAACACATCGCCAATAGGATGATGATAGTAATCGCTACAGCGTTGAATAAAATGCAGCAATTGGGGTGAAAAACTGAAGTTGTCATTAACGCGACTGAGCACTAATTTTAATTTTTTAGCCGCATATTCAGTGCTTTCATCTATCGACAAAACAATACCAACCACTTGGCGAGAGCCAAAAGGCACAATAACTCGTTCACCTAACTGCACGGCGTTAGTGTTCAGTTCCGCCGGTAGTTTGTAAGTAAACAACTGGCGCATAGGAACGGGTATTGCAACTTGCAGGTATATATCTGTTGAAGTTATTGCCAAAAATACTGCCATATAGAAATAAAATGTTATGCATATTCTACTGCTTAATGACGCAATGCCAAGCTCGAAAATTAGACTAGGGGGATTTTTATGAAATTAAGCGATTTATTGCTCAATTTTTTAGCAATTTTCATTGCCATAGGAAGAGCGATACTATAACATTCGCCTCCATTATTTTAAACTCGTATGGTGCTTGGCAGCAATAATGACTGACCGAGTGGCGATGCGGCCTTAACAGAGGTTTCCCATGAAAGACGGTATCCATCCAAATTATGCAGAGTTCAAGGCAACTTGTTCTTGTGGTAACATTATTACAACTCGTTCAACTGTAACTAAAGACATACATCTTGACGTGTGTTCAGAATGTCACCCATTCTATACTGGCAAGCAAAAATCTGCTGAGACCGGTGGTCGTGTTGATAAATTCAACAAGCGTTTTGGTGCTCTTAGCAAGAAGTAATTCTGCTAATAGACCAGTAGAAAAAAGCACCTTTAGGTGCTTTTTTTTTGTCAAAGTTTAAGTTGGCATGTCATGTTAACTCAACATTTTTATCCTCTTAATGTCGCTTAAAATCAACTTTGTTACTTTATTTAACTGTCAAGAGCGCTTCAAGTTACCCATTATGGCCAAATCAAGTGCTTAATTTAATGGTCATATACCAGAGTTGCTAAATACCCTAAAAAATATAAATACGCCTTGATCTCGACGCTTTTAAATAGCTAAATAGAGGGTTGAATACGCTTAGTCATGCTTGATTTATTGACGTTATAACTAATAAGTTGAATCCTTTTTAGCGTCTAAAATAGTGGGATATTTCTTGTTAATATCATTTTGCTTACGGGGAATTTCTGCTATATTTGCTCTCTTTATTTTCGAATAATTTTATAAAGTTTATTGCGCCAATATGCTCGCCAATAAGCAGAGATTATCGCCAAGCATTCAAGGTGTGATATGGCCGATCGCAAGCCAACCAAGTTTAGTAAAAACAATCAGTTTCCTCGAGACAAGCAAATTGATGAATTAAAAGTTCCGCCGCATTCTTTAGAGGCAGAGCAATCAGTGCTAGGTGGTTTATTGTTAGATAACGAAACTTGGGATCGCGTAAGTGAACGAGTTGTTGCACAAGACTTCTATAGTAGATCACATCGTATAACCTTTGAGACTATTGGTCGGCTAATTGAATTAGGTGAGCCGGTCGATTTGATCACTTTATCTGAAGCACTTGAAAATGATCAAAAACTGGATGATGTTGGTGGTTTTGTTTATCTCGCTGAAATGATGAAAAACACCCCAAGTGCTGCCAATATTACCGCTTATGCGACTATTGTGCGTGAACGTGCAGTAACGCGCGAAATGATCAGTGTAGCCAACGAAATTGCAGAAGCGGGTTATGATCCACAAGGGCGAAGTAGTGCGGATTTACTTGATTTTGCCGAAACTAAGGTTTTTGCGATTGCCGAGCAACGTGCTAATAAGTCGGAAGGCCCAGAAAATATTAATTCAGTCTTAGAAAAAACAGTTGATCGTATTGAGAAACTTTGTGCATCACCGACTAATGGTGTTACTGGCGTTTCAAGTGGCTTTACTGATTTAGATAAAATGACCGCAGGTTTTCAAAAATCAGATCTCATCATTGTTGCTGGCCGTCCGTCTATGGGCAAAACGACTTTTGCCATGAACTTGGCTGAACATGCTGCCATGACTGAAGATAAACCCGCGTTAATCTTCAGTTTAGAGATGCCGTCAGAGCAACTAATGATGCGTATGCTGGCGTCACTTGGTCGTATTGACCAAACTAAAATTCGTACTGGCCAATTAGAAGATGAAGATTGGGCGCGGTTATCATCAACTATGGGCTTATTAATTGAAAAAGGTAAAATGTTTATTGATGATGCGGCGGGCTTAACACCGACAGACGTGCGTTCGCGAGCACGACGTATTGCCCGAGATCATGGCGGTATTAGTATGATCATGATCGATTATCTGCAATTGATGCGTGCGCCACAATTTTCTGATAACAGAACCTTGGAAATTGCTGAAATATCTCGTTCATTAAAAGCGTTGGCAAAAGAATTAGAAGTGCCCGTTGTGGCGTTATCTCAACTTAACCGTGGCTTGGAGCAGCGTTCTGATAAACGACCAATAAACTCAGATTTACGTGAATCAGGCTCAATTGAGCAAGATGCCGACTTAATCATGTTTATTTATCGTGATGAGGTTTATCACGATGATTCTGAATACAAAGGTATGGCTGAAATTATCATCGGTAAGCAGCGTAATGGCCCCATTGGTCGAGTACCTTTAACCTTCCAAGGGCAATTTTCTCGTTTCGATAATTATGCTGGCCCGCACGTATTAGGTGAAGATTAAGCGCCCATGACATTGCACACAGCCACAGCGATTATTGATTTAGATGCACTAAGTGATAATTACCAGCTTATTCAGTCATTATCGCCTAAGGCTAAAGTTCTCACTGTGCTTAAGGCTAATGCCTATGGCCATGGTTTAGAGCTGATTGCTAAAGCACTGCCTAATGCCGATGCTTTTGGTGTCGCACGTATTGATGAAGCGCTCGCACTTAGAGCCGCCGGTATTGTAAAACCTATTGTATTGCTTGAAGGTTTTTTTGCTAAAGAAGATATTGATATATTGGCGGCGAGTAACTTACAAACTATAGTGCATAACGAGCAACAGCTGGCTGCTATTTTGGATGCTAAGCTGGCCACTCCACTAAAGGTTTGGTTAAAAATTGATACTGGCATGCATAGGTTGGGTATTAATCCTGAGCAACTAGCACACTTTTATAAAGCGTTAAGTCAAGCAAAAAATGTCCAGCAGCCAATAGTGCTGATGAGCCACTTAGGTTGTGCGGATGATAAAAACAACTTAGCTACAGCAAAACAAATTTCATTATTTGATCAACTTAGCGCTGATTTACCCCTCGAAAAAAGCCTAGCTAACTCTGCTGGCGTTTTACTTTGGCCAGCAAGCCATTATCAATGGATTAGACCTGGACTATTACTTTATGGTGTTTCACCACTAGCAGCAGATAGCTACATAGACGGTATTGCCCCAGTGATGACTTTGCAATCAAGTTTGATCTCTGTACGTGAAATCGCGGCAGGATCTGCGGTTGGCTATGGTGGTGCCTGGGTGAGTGAAAGTAACACTATTATAGGTGTAGTTGCTATTGGTTATGGTGATGGTTATCCCCGCCATGCCCCTAGCGGTACACCGGTTTTAATTAATGGTCGGCGTGTGCCACTTATTGGCCGGGTAACTATGGATATGATCACGGTAGATTTAGGCGCTCAAAGCCAAGATAGCGTTGGCGATATTGCCACGTTATGGGGCAAAGGTTTAGCGGTTGAAGAAGTGGCTGAATTTGCTACAACTATTCCTTACGAACTTTTGTGTAATATTACCCGTCGTGTGCATATTCAGCTCGCAAAGTAACCATTCACTATTCAAAAGTTATAAAAAGTGACTAGACTATGATAGTAAAGCCGTTCTACATTGCATGTTATGATAGCGCAGTAGTAAGTCGTGCACTTTGCCTTTCGCTATGAGCACAAAAAATAGCGACTACAGCCATGTAGATGGCTTAGTCGCTAGATAAAAAAGCCCGTTACTTGGCTGTTTTTTCCCAAGCGAATGGCTTGAATGCATCATCAACAGGTGTTTCGGCAATATGATTGGTGTAATTGCTGATCACTTTTTGTGATAAACCTAAAATGATCTCCAACAACTGTTGCTCACCGTAACCAGCAGCATAGAATGCCGCTAATTCTTCATTAGTAACATTGCCTCGATTACGAACAATAATTAAGGTCATATCAAGTAAAGCTTGCAGTTTAGCTGTAGGCATTGCTTGTTGATCACGCAAGGCTTGCGTTAAATTAGGGTTTACTTTCATTGAGTGTGCAATGCCGGTATGAGCTGGAACACAATATGTGCAGCCGTGTTCAACATTAATACCTTGCCAAACTACGGTGAGTTCTTCTGCGTCAAATGAAGAGTTAGCAAAAAGCTCATGTAATGTTTGGTATGCGCTTAATAAACTGGGTGATGAAGCTAACACGCCGTGCAAGTTAGGTAACATACCGTATGCACTAACTGATTTTTCTAATAGTGCTTTACTTGCTTCTGGTGCTGATTCAATAGTGTGTGTAGTTAATGTCGTCATATCGAATTTCCTCTATAAAAACAAACACATTGCGGTTGCAACAAGCTTATTGTTATTTAATGATTAAAAAATTGACCAACCAGCTAAGAATATATTTAACATGCCGGTCGGTAAGTAATTGTCTATTATTGTACCGATCGGTATATTTAAGTCAACAGCTAGCTATATAAATAATTTATTTTACAGGAGCTTTGTTGAGTTAAAATCTATTAAGTCGTAAAATCAGATGGTTATGTTTATGCTTGGTGTTTAATGTTACCTTGGCTATTAGCAATGAAAGTTGAGCAAGGAAATAAAGCGTGGGCAACTGTAGAGTTAAGCTGAACTTATAACAATGCATATCAATGGGGATATGACCATCGAATATCAGCCGTAAAGTTGAGGCAGGTAGTAGAGAAGACTATGGTGATTTTGGGCTCGGCGCAGTATGGTTTTTACTGGTATTAAATACGCCAGTCAACATAGTATCAATAACAAATTCAAGTTCTGTTGGCGGTACTTTTGAGCGCGCCATCGACGCGGTGCCTTTCAGTGCTGTGTATAAACTTAAGGCGTTACCGGTTGAATTTTCATTTAAGCCTAAGGATATGGCTTCCTTATCAGTGGAAAATAATTCAGCTAATAAAGTTTTGGGCGCTGCTTCTATTTTGATAAGTAACTTTGCCGCTTCTGCTGGAATATCACCACCAGCGACTTCTGATTGACACAGCACTAAATAACAACCTTTGGGTTGCTCAGTGCTGCATTGCATACCGACAATTGACATCATATAGTTTTTTAAACGCGTTTTTAATGGTATGTTTGCTGCGTATAAAGCGCCAAGGTGGGCTTTCATATTATTTTCTATATAGTGCTGAGTCGCTTTAATGAATAAGCTTTCTTTATTACCAAACGCGCTATACATACTAGGTTTGTTAATATTCATACTCTTGGTTAAATCAGTTAAAGAAGCGCCTACAAAACCTTTAGCCCAAAACACTTCCATTGCTGCTTGCAATGCAGTTTGCTCATTAAATTTGCGTTTGCGACCACTAACCACAACAATATCCGTTCATTTTGTTTGAATATCCATATTGTACCAAAGGGTATTTTTAAGTTCAATCTATCAAATAGTCATGGAAAAGCACTTATAAAACTGTGCTTCGATAGCCGATAAATAGCCATTTTTTAAATTTTAACAACAAGAATCTAGTGTTTAGTTGAGTAATATGGCGATACATTACTCGCCACTAATGGTCAGTATTAGGGTTCTTGAACTGCTATGAATACGGTGCTCACCTAGATAAATCCCTTGCCAAAGTCCTAAGTTCATTTGGCTGTTTTTTAAAGGAATACTGACGCTACTGCCCAACGTACTTGCTTTAATGTGGGCCGGCATATCATCGGGGCCTTCATAAGTGTGACGATAATAAGCGGCATTTTCTGGGACAAAGTGATTAAAGTGTCGTTCCATATCATCACGCACTGTTGGGTCAGCATTTTCATTAATTGTTAATGATGCTGAAGAATGTTGGATGAAAAGATGTAATAAACCAAAACTCACGGGGGAGAGCTCTGCGAGTGCTTGCTCAATATCAGTTGTGATTAGGTGAAAACCACGTTGATAAGGTTGTAGTGTTAACTCTACTTGCTGCCACATAAGGCTTCTCCAAAGATAATTTTAATTAACGTATTATAGTTTATAGGTTTTTACATTGAGGTGTAAGTTATGAGATGAATATAGGTCGTTAGAGTCAAGCCTTAACATACACCTTTGTAGTCGTTAATTGTTGCCGTCTCAGATGAAATTAACTGGGTCATTTGCATTTGATCCATCACGTTGACAAACTGAAGTCTGACCGAGCAAAAATCGCCAAACACTATATGGTCTGCCATAGGTGCTATGTTTAATATAGATTAATGTTGGATTAGACCATAAACCTGTGCCGAGATGGATTTTGCTACTTGTGTTGCTACTTGTGTTGCTACTAGAGCGAATAAGTCGTATTTTTAGGTAGGTACTTAGTTTTATCTGAACACAAAAAAAAACCGTATTAAACGAGGCTAAATATTGTTATGCAAATCGATTATTTATTGAAACTAAATTCAATATAGGCAGTACCGTATTTAGACGTTAGTGGCATAATAATAACCGGTCCGTCAGCCTTGTGCTGAATCGTGTGATCAATGCCAGAAACAACTATAGGGGTTGCCATATCAAACTCAATGCCTTTTTCACTCAGCATACGTTTTGCGCCACCAGAAACCATATTGGTAATTTCACCCACTAAATCAGTAATTTCGTCATTGATTACATCTGGGCCTTCACCAACCATTTTCTTCATAGTGGCCAGTGCTAACTTGGCTTCAAAGGTAATAGATAAAGAACCTTTAGTTTGTTTTCCCACCATACCAATTAAACCTGAAACATCGCCTTTTGCTATTTCATTTGTTTTCAAACGAGGTTTTTCAGGTGTTAATTCCATTTGCGCCATGGTTGACATAACGTTTAGCATTGAAGAAAGAAAGGGGTTAATAAAGTCTACATTCATAAATATTTCTCCAAAGGCATTTTTTAATTTAGTTACTTAATTTTTCACATTTATCAGCATAATTTAAAGTTAACTATATTAATCATTAATTTTAATGTAATTCATAGTAACTGATTTGTTGAAAGTTAGGCTACCTTTTATCATGTTACTGTAAAAATTAACGGTATTAACCTGTTTTACATAACGCTTGGTTAGCAAACGGTTGATTATTTTTAGTCCAATTAACGAATAATCGAACGCAACTTCTTGATAAAGAAAAATGTTGCCTTTATTGATTTTAAATCCGATCCAGTTCAATGGTATTGCTTGGCTTTGATAATAAAGCTGAAAATGCGCTTCAACATATTGGCGAATAATATTTTCGTAATCGGGATGAGCAATTGAGAAGTGAATTTGCTTTGTTTCTGCAATCGCGTTTTCAATATCGTGAGCGGTTATTTGGTGAATAACTTCAATCGACTGAGTACGCTCATTTAAGGTCAAATCTGTCATGCTAAAAAAATAACGGTGGGCCACCGCATTAAAGGCTAGCTCACACAATAGCAAAACAAAAATTCGTTTAGCTAGGTTTAACAACATTATTGCTGTCCAACCTCCGCTTGTTTTTCTGCATTTTTTTCATTAGTACTTTTTAATTCAACGTTGTAATTACGCATCATGTCTTTTTTCTTACGTTTGTATAAATCAAAGCGAGACTTAATTGGACGTGCAGGCCAGTAGTTGTTACTAACATCTACATCAGCTGTTTCCCAGTTAGGGTCAATCGCAATGCCGGTTATTTCTTGGTCACGAATAAATAATTTAGACACTTTTTTGCTGTCACGACGCCAGGTTTCAGCCGGTATTGTTACCTGTTCAACGCTGTTATCAGCATAAGTAAGATCTAAAATAATCGGCATAACTAAGCCACCTTTATTTTCAAAATCAATAACGTAGAAGTTTCTTTCGTCAAGTAGTAGGTCTTTTTGCCATTGTTCTAATTTTTTATGATTTTTGTTATATTTATTATGAGCTTTGTTTGTCGCAGTAAACTTATCATGTTCGTTGTAAAAATCTAACAAGTGAGGTTTATCATCTGTGCGAAGCCACTGGCCATTATTACGAATTTTGCTAATAAAGTCAGGTTGTTCGTTGTATAGTGCTCGTTCCCAAGCTTCTTCCGTATCTGGGTTTTGGCTATTCGGACGGTACAAATGAATGTTACCTAAAGCAATATCAACATGATCTGTGGTGTAAACCAACCACGCCAAAACCAGTCTAAATCGACACCTGAAGCATCTTTCATGGTACGGAAAAAGTCAGCAGGGGTTGGGCGTTTGAACTTCCAACGTTGGGCATATTCTTTAAAAGCAAAATCAAACAATTCACGACCCATAATAGTTTCACGTAAAATGTTTAATGTGGTTGCTGGTTTGCCGTAAGCGTTGTTACCAAACTGTAAAATTGACTCTGAGTTAGCCATTATGGGCACTTGGTTGTCACTTTTCATGTAACTGATCATATTAGCGGCATTACCACGGCGTGAAGGATAGCCTTCTTCCCATGCTTGCTCAGCAACAAATTGTAGGAAAGTGTTTAATCTTTCATCCATCCAGGTCCACTGACGTTCGTCAGAGTTAACAATCATGGGGAAATAGTTATGACCCACTTCATGAATAATAACGCCAATTAGGCCATATTTAGTCTTACGAGAATAAGTTTTTTCACCGGTTTTTTTATCTAACGTCGGGCGTGGGCCATTAAAAGTGATCATGGGATATTCCATGCCACCAACAGGACCGTTTATCGAGATAGAAACAGGATAGGGGTAAGCAAAGGTATACTTATTATATTGTTCCATTGTATGAATAATGGCCTCAGTCGAGTACTTTTCCCATAGCGGATTACCTTCATTAGGGTAGTAAGACATCGCCATAGTGTCAGTTTTCCCACCTTGGTAGCCTTGTGCATCCCAAATAAATTTACGACTTGAGGCAAAGGCAAAGTCACGAACATTTTTCGCTTCAAATTGCCAAGTTTTGGTCTTAGTCGCGCGAGACTTTTCGTTTACTAAAGCTTATTAAGCGATATTAACCCCTGTTATCTATAAAAAAATATTTTTATGTTTTCAAAATTGCTAAAATCAGTGCTAATTTTTAATCGTTCAGAAAATAAAGCGCCAAATTTTATCCTCATCTATCTTTTAATATCATTTGCTTGGCACAATCAAATGATATTACCTTTGTTGTCAGTCATGGTGGTTTTACAGAACGCTTAAATGCTGCATTAGTTGAACATTCTCATCAATATGTGCTAGTGCTATTTTTTACCCTGTTATTTTTATCCTGCGTTTGTCGATGCTTTATTTACTCAATAAAACTGATCAGTTTATTGAAGCAGATGAACCGATGAAAGTTAATGTAGGCAGTGACCAAATAGTTAAAGAAAATAAAGATGTGGTTCGCTTATTATCGCTGTTGGCAGACACCACAGTGCAATTAGCTAAAGTAAAAGCTCGTGAAGTTTTAGCACAGCCAGATAAAAAAAGACGGTCAATAACATCTTGGCTGTGCAAGCCGAATTAGAACTAGCGTTAGCTGATATCGCTATACTGGGTAAGTCTAATGAAGAATTAAGAGGTAAACTTAAGCAGTATTTAGCGGCTTAAGGGATAAGCTGCTCACTAATGATTAGCTAAATTGCATTACTTAATCTTGTCTTATTAGTCATATTTAAACAAAAAACTGCAAGCTATTGGCATTTTCAGTATAACGGCTAAATATTATTTCTTTTGTTTCGCATCACTAAAGCCTTTATAATTAGTTAATATTTCAGTGGTTGTTATCTACAGCTACCTTCGTTTTACACTTAAAGGTTTTTTACCACTTTATGATTTCACACAAACTTTCTATTGCCCCCATGCTCGATTGGACTGATCGCCATTGTCGTTATTTTTATCGTGTAATGTCTAAGCAAACTGTCTTGTATACCGAAATGGTAACTACGGGCGCAATATTGCATGGAAAAGGTAATTACTTGGCGTATAACGAGCAGGAGCATCCATTAGTGTTACAGCTTGGTGGTAGTGATGTAAAGGCGATGACCGAATGTGCAAAAATTGCTGAGCAGCAAGGTTACGATGAAATCAATATTAATGTGGGGTGTCCGTCAGACCGTGTGCAAAACGGCAAGTTTGGTGCTTGTTTAATGGCTGAGCCAGAGTTAGTTGCCGATTGTGTTGCTAGTATGCAAAACGCAACTAAGATCCCGACAACGGTAAAATCTCGTATTGGTATTGACGACCTCGATAGTTATGAATTTTTGCAGCAGTTTTTAACAACGGTTAGTGCGGCGGGGTGTCAGCACTTTATTATTCACGCGCGCAAAGCTTGGCTCAGTGGTTTAAGTCCAAAACAAAACCGAGATGTTCCACCATTAGACTATCAAAGGGTTTATCAACTTAAACAAGACTTTTTGAAGCTTGAAATTTCAATTAATGGTGGCATAACCACTTTTGCACAAGCAAATGAGCACATGCAGCATATTGATGGCGTGATGATGGGTCGAGAAATTTATCAAAACCCTTATATGTTAACCCAGGCTGATAATGATATTTGGCAGGCTGGCGCAGAGGTTAAATCACGACAAGCAGTGCTCAATGAAATGGTTGACTATATTGACCGTCACGTTGCCAACGGTGGTCGTGCCTGGCATGTGGCAAGACATATGTTAGGTTTATGTAATGGCTTAGCAGGCGCTAAACAATTTCGTCGTTATTTAAGTGAAAATGCCAATGGCGAAAATGTGGGTGGTGAAGTGCTGCAACAAGCTTTTGCTAAAGTATTACAACTTAACCCGGATCTCACCATGATCTAAAGGTAATCTAGCCTTAATGTTAGTTTATTAGCACTGAACTAGTTACTTTACATACTGAATACTCAGCTCTACTTAGCGCTTTAAAGGTCCCAATACTGGCAAGTCAGTGCTTGATTTTGGGACTTATCTATCATTTTATAACTAGTACTTTGTTTGATTGATGTTTGCACAAACCTAACTATATAGTAGTAAATTTAACCACATCACAGGGATGTTAACGTCTACTTAGCATAGTTAATGCTTGTGTTGAAATAAATTAACTTTAAAAATAATGGATTAGGTTTGACTTATGCCTTGGCATAACCTTTGTAAGTGTTATAAACAACTTAAAAGGAATTATACCATGCTAAGTTTTACGCTATTATTTACGCTATTTATGTTGCCTAGTGTTTGTGTGTTGGCGACCTCACTGATTGTCGCTCATTTAGAACAAGGTAATTAATCCTTGTTACTTGTTACCTTAAAGCGCAAAGTTAATGAGAAAATGAGCTAATATTTTTTATGGTTTTTTAGTCATATAACTCATCACTTTAACGGCATTTTATACCTGCATTACGCATTTGAAAGCTCTCTTTAGCTAAATACTGTACTTTGGTGTTTAACTCGGCTAATTTTGTTTTATGCTTATCAGCAAGAGTTTAGATTATGACGTATTTTCAGCAATTAATTTCCAGTATCGATTTGCACGCGATACTAGGTAGTAAAGACCTTGTGGTGTTAGATGCGAGTATTCCACCTGTGGGTAACATGGCTGCGCCAGAATATAGTTGGCCTGAATATCGTCTGCCCAAGGCTCGCCGTTTCGACTTAAATCAACACTTCTCAGATTTAGCTAGCGATTTACCCCACACCATGCCATCAGCTACTCATTTTGAACAAGCTGCAAAAGCCTTAGGGATTAACCAGCAAAGCCAAATTGTGGTTTATGATGATTTAGGTTTATTTTCTGCCGCGCGTGCTTGGTATATGTTTAGAGCCATGGGGCATAACAATATTGCCGTATTAGACGGTGGTTTACCTTATTGGCTCAAATTAAAGAAACCGGTCGCGGATCCCCAAACCGATATCCATGTTAAGCTGCACCGAATTATTGGTAATTTTGTTGCCAAAGAGCAAGTGGGCTACTTTTGTGACTGGCGTGAAGTTGACAATCAAACTCGTTCGCAAGCTGAACTTATTCTCGATGCTCGTGCTGAACGTCGCTTTCAGGGCTTAGATGCAGAGCCTCGTGCAGGTGTGCGTAGCGGCCATATGCCAAATGCAAAAAACTTACCCTACAACCATTTGTTCAATCAAGGGCGGTTTAAATCTCCTGATGAATTGGCCGAAATTTTTGCGCATATTAATACTAATAAACAAGCGATGATCATGAGCTGCGGCTCAGGTGTTACCGCCTGCATTTTGGCGCTGGCTGCAGACATTATCTGTCATAAAGAGGTGCGAGTATATGACGGCTCTTGGAGCGAATGGGGCTCGTTACCTAACACAATCGTTGAAACCTCCACGAATAACTTTGAGTAAAAATAAGGCTATCAATACTATCCTGTCTACCTGTCTACCTGTCTACCTGTCTACCTGTCTACCTGTCTACCTGTCTACTTATGATGACACCAGCGTTTATTTTGCTGTCATCATAGCCACAAATCTACCTGCTAATGGCCTAGCTATAAATTTGATTATAGCTACAAAGCGGCCAAGTAAAATCTTAAATTAATTATTGGTCAATTTCACTATTTTCAATGTAGATATTGACCATATTATAGTTTGACATATTATGTCTTACGATGGGGTCTTATCTCTATTATTTTAAAATAACAACAATAACAATTAGTTAAATATTTTTAAGCAATTGGCACAGCACTTGTACTAGTAATATCAGATACCAACATGAAGCGTTAACTATTCACACTTTATGTTACTCACATAAGGATATTAATAATGAAACTATTACAAAGTAAACAGACATTACGCGCCTTTTTATTATCTTGTACTTTGCTATTTACGATCAATACTTATGCACAAGATACTGGCTTAGCGCAAAATTTAACCTTAAGCGTGCAGGCACAAAAACAGAAAGTTCAGCGTGATCTATCTGCAGAACTGGCACATTCAATTAAGGTTGAGCTAGATCGTTTTTCGACGCGCTACAGTACAGTGAAAACTCAAGAGTTAGCGGCAGTTTCCAAGCAAAAAAAATTAGCAACAAAAAAACAACAAACTTCAGCGTATTAACAGGAGAAATACCATGGGCATGTTTACAAGATTTACCGATATTATTAACGCCAATATTAACGCCATGTTAGATAAGGCAGAGGAACCAGAAAAAATGATCAAGTTGATCATTGATGAAATGGCAGAAACCTTGGTTGAAGTGCGTTCAGCAGCGGCTAAGCAGATTGCTGAAAAGAAAACACTGTTGCGCCATATCCGTGTAATGGAAAGTCGCGTTGCACATTGGCAACAAAAAGCTGAACTTGCTTTAAATAAGAGTCGTGAAGACTTAGCCAAATCCGCGCTAGTTGAAAAACAAAGTTGTACACAAAAGCTAGCAGAATTTAATGAAGAGTTAAGCCAATTTGATGAGTACCTAAATGCGCTTCAGCTAGATAGTCAACGTTTGCAAGATAAGTTAACCGAGGCAAAGCGCAAACAGGAAGCCTTTGCAATACGCCAACAATCTGCAGAAGTGTGCTTGAAAGTGCGTGAGAAAGTCGCCATTGATCATATTGACCAAGCGATCAGTAAATTTGAGCGTTATCAACAAAAAATTGACCGTGTTGAAGCGGCAGTTGAAGCCTATGATATGACATCTTCAAAATCTGTAGATAGCCAGTTTCGTGCGCTAGAAAATGATGAAACCATTGAGCAAGCGTTAGCGCAATTAAAGCAAAAAATAGCTAAAGCTTAACAGGCAGTCATTATTAATGCCGCGCTGTGATCTTGGATAATCCTTGGTGTTATTCATATTTTTTAATTTAATATATAAAAGTGCTCAGCTTGGGCACGAGGAGTAAGTGATGCGCTTTAATCGTGAGTATTCGGTGAATAAAACCTTAACTAAAGATGTAGTACATAAAAAATTATCAGGTGTTTGTGGCGGTATTGCTAAGTATTACAACTTACCTCGAATAGCCGTTAGGGTAGGGGCTATTCTCGCTTTATTGATGTTTCCTGTTGCCACCGGCGTCGCCTATTTAGTCGCTACCATGTTAATGCCGACTAAAGCTTAACGCGTTAAATTTGTTTTAATATAGTAAAGGGAGCCAGCTATGTCATTTTTTAAATCATTATTTTTAGCCATTTTTGCCACACTATTTTTAACTTATGTTTTAGGTGTCAGCTTTATAGATTTATTTGATGTTGACATTTATATGGGAGAGCAAATGGTTGAACCATTAAAGGCCATTAGTATTTCAGCACTAGTGGTGGTGCTACTGGTGTTAGTTGCCCTAGCAATAGCGATGAGTGTATTTGGTTCATTGATTTTTATTGTTATGCTCTTGCTAGGTGGCAGCGCTATGTTATTGGTGGGTGTGTTTTGGCCAATATTTTTAGTGGCTGGCGTTATTTGGTTAATCACACGAGATAAAAGCTCTGTTCAATGCTAATATTTTTCTGCAGATATTAATATTAGTCGAGATGAAATCTCAGCAGAAAAGTTAAAAATAATAAAATTTACAACATAGCTACTTGATCTTTTTACTTATTTGTTCACAGAAAAAACACTGACACTAATAGTCATAATAGCTTTCAGCGTTCTATATTGAACCTATGACCCATACAGCTAAGAGCAGAAGGTCGTTAAAATAGTTTACTGATTGTCATTAACTAAATTAGCTACACTTAATAAAGTCATTACCTACACAAAAATACTTTTTTCATCTTGGGTCAATATCCAGAAAATATCATCACAGGTATTCGTCTGAGTAAATAAGCGACAGAGCTCAATATGGATTTTTTTTATTAAGGGGTTAATTGCGATGAGTAGAATACCCTGGGTTTATTTGAAATAATTAAGTTATCCATTTTGCTCAAGCTTAGTTACAATAGTAATAACGAATCATAATATGAATAAAAAGGATGTATAGCAGCTTATGAGGAATGTATTTTTACCCATAATTTCACTGGTGATACTAGTGAGTAGTGTTTTTGCTAATGTAAGCTTGGCAAGTGAGAACACCAAGCTGGTAGTTGAAAATGGCTATGCAAGAGAGAGTATCCCCGGTACGTCGATTTCTTCTGCTTATATGACGATAAAAAATTTATCAGCAAAAAATATTCGACTTATTGCCGCAGCAAGTGCAGTAAGTGACCGGATTGAAATTCATCAACATACCATGTCTGATGGCTTAATGCGTATGCGTCAACGTGACTATGTAGAAATTTCAGCTCAAAATAATACCGTATTTCAGCCTTCAGGTTTTCATTTAATGATTTTTGATTTAAAAAAGCCATTAAAGGCGCAAGAAAATATTATAATCACCCTGTCTTTTGACGATCAATCTAGCATTGATGTAAATTATACGGTTCAAGGTCTTAAACAGAAAAAGCATGAGCACCACTAGGAGTAGTTATGAAAGTTAATATCTCAATAAAAACTGTTATTTCAGGATTTTTAGCGCTATTTTTTGTGCTGTATTTACTTGGCGTTTATTGGAGCTTTGAACCAGAACAATTTGATATTCGTGCTGAAGTGACAAAAGCAGCAACAGCAGAAAATGTTACTCCTGTTGTGGGCTATACCACCACAACGGCATTAATTCGTGTTACTGAAACCTTACTGCATAAGCCAGGTGGTTATTTATCTAATGATGCGCTGCCACCGTCAGTGTTTTTAGATAATATCCCAGCATGGGAGTTTGGCGCACTTGAAATGATAAGAGATATGTCGTTGGTAATGCGCCAAGAATTTAGTCGTTCGCAATCTCAGTCAGTTGAAAACAAAAATTTAAAGGTTGCTCAACCACAGCTCAATATTGATAACACCAGTTGGGCTATTCCTAGCGCTGAAGGTGAATACCAAAAAGCAATTAATGAGTTATATGCATACAGAACGGCATTGACTCAGATAAATAATCAATCAGCTCAATTTTACACGCGTTCTGATAACCTACGCGCTTGGATCCAAGAAGCCACTAAACGTTTAGGCAGTTATTCTCAACGCTTAAGTGCCAGTGTTGGCCGTGAACAAATTAATGTTGATCTTGCTGGCGATAGAGTCGCAAAACAATCGACATCAAGCGCAGCAAGCATGGAGTTAAAAACAAGTTGGTGGGTTATAGATAATGAATTTTATGAAGCCCGTGGCGCTTGTTGGGCCTTGTTGCACTTTTTGAAGGCCATCGAAATAGACTTTAATGATGTCCTAGGACAGAAGAATGCTAAAGTAAGTGTACAACAAATTATTCGCGAACTAGAAGCTAGCCAAGAAGCCATTTGGAGTCCGATAATTTTAAATGGTGATGGCTTTGGTGTGCTGGCAAATCATTCGTTAGTCATGGCTAATTATATATCACGTGCAAATGCAGCACTGATTGATTTAGACGACTTATTGAGTCAAGGGTAATAAAACATGAAAAAAATAGTACTAGCAGCAGCACTTGCATCGATTTTATCCACTAATGTTCAAGCGGATGCTTTAGGTATTTATTTGGGCGGTCAACTATGGGACAACCAAGCTTCTGGCACTTTTGGCGATGGTAGTTCACAAATTGATTTTAACTTAGCTGATGAAAAACAAAACAGTTTTTTTATTGCCTTTGAGCATCCTTTGCCGTTAATTCCAAATATACGTATTGCCTCTACTTCCTTAGAGACTATAGGAAACACAAGCTTAACGGCTGACTTTGAATTTGAAGGTGAAACTTTTAGCACAGATACTAATGTGAATGCTAATTTTAATGTCAGTTATCTTGATTACACACTTTATTATGAGTTATTTGATAATGATCTATTATCATTTGATTTTGGTTTGACCGCCCGTGATTTTGACGGTGACGTAACAGTATCAGCACAAGCCAATTCAGGCGCTGAATCGGTTACACAATCAGCTAGCATTGAAGTGACTGACGTAGTACCTATGTTATATGCGAGAACTAACGTCGGCTTACCTTTAACGGGTTTAAATCTATATGCCCAAGGTAACTTTTTATCATTTGATGATCATACACTTTACGACTACGAAGTCGGCGTGAGCTATGAGCTTGTTGATAACTTAGTGGTTGATGTAAATATTAATGCCGGTTACCGAGCCGTTAAATTAGAGCTTGACGATTTAAATGACCTGTACAGCAATATTGAATTTGACGGTGTGTTTATTGGTACCACTATTCACTTTTAATACTTAACGTTAGACGTTAATAAAAAGCAGGGCTGAGCAATCAGTCCTGCTTTTTTATTGTCTAAACAATCTGTATCTCATATTTTATTTTGGCATAAAAGGAGTGAAAAAACTTCTACCTAAACGCCGTGTACAAGAGTTAACAGTTAACAGCATAAAAGAACAGCCTAGATTATTGCAAGTGCATTAAAAAAATGAGATAAGATGATGTTGATAAAAATGTAGTAAGATCATTAGTAAGATCATATTGATATTTCAGTGTTAAAAGTAAACTAAAATAAAAAGGAAATACAATGAGTTTTAATAAAAATAAAAGGGAATGTAATGAATTTTAATAAATCTGTAATCGCCAGCTTTGTTGGTGCAGCTTTAGCTACGACCGCATTAGGTGTAGCGGCTAATGACAACATAGCATATAAATCTTTTTCAGTTGATAACGTTGCTGAAACTAATGCGCGCAGTAAAGTGCAAACTGCAAGTGGTATGATTAATCAATATGATTCTGTTTTGGGAAAAACCACTTTTCAATGGGCAGGTAAAAATGCTGAAACAGCAGATTTAGGACCAGTAGCAGCGGCACACCGAGTTACCCATGCTGCGGACTTTTACCTAAATAAACTAACAGGTTTGTCATCAATTAAGTCAAATGTTGCACAAGTTAAATTAGCTAACATCCATGATTTGGGACGCGGAGCGATTGTTGCAAAATATAAGCAGGAAGTCGCTGGTGTTGAAGTATTCAATCGTGAATACAATATCATGATGGACCGCGAGTTTAATTTAGTTGCCTCATCAGGCTATTTAGCTGATAAACGAGCAGCTAAGTCTCTTTCTTCGGCCATTAAAAATATCTCTGCAGAATTCGGAGATTCTTCGCGCTCTATCAATGCCGCATTTACGGCAATGGGTGGCAATGCTAGCACCGTTGCACTAAAAATTAAGAGTACTGATGGAAAATATGATAAGTTCTCTGTCGTTAATTCAGCAACTGATAAAGTCCTCGTTGGTGAACCTCGCGCTAAAAAAGTCTTTTTTGAACATAAGAATAAACTAGTTGCTGCACATTATGTTGAAATTGAAACTAGCGCTATCGATAGCGTTGATTCCGAATATGTTAGCTACGTTGTTTCAGCTAAAACCGGTGAAGTATTATTTAAAAATAACCTAACGAGTCATGCAGCTGATTTCAATTACCGTGTCTATGCTGATGCAAGTGGCAAACCTTTAGATAGTCCTCACGGTGAAGTAATGCCAGCTCCAGCTGATGCTGATCCGAGTGCGTTTTTAACTGCGGGATACATAGAAGCTCCGTTAATAACATTGAGCCATGGTCCTATCAGCACAGAGGATGCTTGGTTAGCCGATGATGCAACATCTACTTCCGGTAACAATGTTACTGCGTATGTAGATGGTATAGCGCCGCAGGGTTTAACTAACGGCGATTATATGGCGGAGGTTAGTAGTGCTAATACTTTTGATTACAAGTATAACGTTGATGAAGCAGAGTATTCTTTAAATAACCGTAAAGCAGCCATTGTTAATTTATTCTATGTGAATAACTATTTACATGATGACTATTATGAACATGGCTTTGACGAAGCAGCCGGCAATGCCCAAGCTTTAAACTATGAACGCGGCGGTGTTGAAGGTGATTCACTAAATGTAGAAGTACAAGACAACTCAGGTTTCAATAATGCCAACATGTCTACACCCGCGGATGGTGCTTCTCCTCGTATGCAAATGTATCTATGGGAAACAACTCAAGCCACCAATGGTGTTGACTATGGTGTGACAGTGACTTCGCATGATGATATTGGCCTTGTTTTAAATACTCAAATTTCATCGTTTGGCCCAGAAATTTATGAATTGTCTGGCGATGTGGTACGTATTGATGATGCAACTGATGTGGTAACTGATGGCTGTGAAGCTGCAGCAAATGGTGCTGCTTTAGCCGGTAAAATCGCCATCATTGATCGTGGTGCTTGTGCATTTACGCAAAAAGTTAAAAATGCGCAAGATGCCGGTGCTATCGCTGTACTTATTGCGAACAATAATAACAATGGAACCCCTGCCCCAATGGGAGGTGCTGATGATACAGTAACTATTCCTAATATTGGTCTTACTTTTGCGGTTGGCGAGAGTATTTATAGTAAGCTTGCAGCCAATGAAACTGTTTCAATCGACATGTTTAAAAACGACCTTTCAAGAGCCTTTAAGGACAGTTCGTGGGATAACGCTATTGTCGCGCATGAGTGGGGTCACTATATCAGTAACCGCTTAGTGGGTAATGGTTCAGGTTTAAGTAGTCAACAAGCCCGTTCTATGGGTGAAGGTTTTGGTGATTTCCATGCATTAATGCTTACGTCTAAAGTTGAGGATAACTTAGTCTTAGGTAATGAAGCATATGATGGTGGTTATGCTGCTATAACTTATGTCTCAAGTTTCGTAAACGGAATACGTCCATACCCTTACTCGACAAATAAAACTATTAACCCATCAATGTTTGCGGACATCGGTCTATACCCTGACCTAGTTCATTCTCCTGGTTCTATATGGGCTAACATGTTATGGGAATCTTTTGTTAGCATGGCGAATGACGAGCGTCATACTTTTGATGTAGCTAAGAGCCTAATGAAAGATTACTTGGTCGCTGGTTACAAAATGATGCCAATGGCGCCAACCTTTACTGAAGGTCGCGATGCTATATTAGCGGCAGCGTATGCCAACGATAAGGAAGATTACAAACTTTTATTAGCGGCATTTGCTAAACGTGGTATGGGTCTAGGCGCAGTATCACCAAGTCGATTCGCCACTGATCATGCCGGTGCGGTTGAATCTACTAAAACAAACTTAGCTACATTCTCAGTGGCAGACCACGTATTAAATACTAACTATGAAGGTTTAATGACTGGTTATTGTTCAAATGACAATATTTTAGATAAAGGCGAAACTGGTACGGCTAGTTTTACCCTGAAAAATGGTGGTAATTCAGCGTTAGTAGGCCTTAGGGGGACTGTTGAAGTCGTCAGTGACCATGAGGTAACTTTTGCAAACGAAGGTGTTGTATCATTTGATGATATTGCCATACTTGGATCAGCAACGAGTACACCACTTGAATTCACCTTGAATGAAGCGGGCACTGGTGATGAGCTAGTTCTTAAATTTGTTCCAACACTAGCAGACGGAATGGAAGCTGATGAGTATACATTCTCAACGACAACGAACGTTGACTTTGTTGAGCGTGAGCTTGTTGGTACGTCTCAAGTTGAAGACTTTAATACCTTATCGCGCTTGAATGACTTTACAGAGGTGGTGATGGCAGGTAGCGATCAAGCTGTCAGTACATGGTATCTTAAACAATGGGATGCAAACGATGGACTCATTGCGGCAACAGGTCATAGCTTTACGTCTGATGTAGCTTATGAAACACGTACTATGTTAGTTGGCTTTGATGGTGACTACAGCATTACATTCTGGCATTTGTACAATCTTGAAGCCGAGTATGATGGTGCTGTTGTTGAGGTGAGTGTCAATGGTGATGATTGGGCTGATATTAGCGAAATGGGAGGTACTTTTTTTGGTGATGGTTACACTGATATAGGGCTTGATAATACTGGAACGGCCATCGCAGGTCGTAATATGTTTTCCGGAATAAATTATGGTTGGGAAACTATTAACTTCGGTGAGAGCTTAAATGGCAACGAAGTACAGTTCCGTTTCCGTATCGTTACAGATAGTGGCTCTGCACCGGATCCATTTTCAGGCTTCTCATCAGGTTGGTATATTGATGACATGACGTTTACCAATATGAAAACTAGCATTTTCTCAGATGTAGTTGCTGGTGATAGCCTTGCTTGTGATAACCGAGCGCCAAACGTGAGTGCTGCCTCTGCAACAGAGGTAACGGTTACTGAAGGTGGAAGTGTTAGCTTGAGTATAGCAGCATCAGATCCTAATGCAGATGTACTAACGTATAATTGGGAGCAAACTGCTGGAACAGCGGCAACATTGACAGGTGGCGACACTGTTGCGGTTTCATTTACCGCACCGAATTTAGCATTAGGTAGCGAAACGCTAACATTCGTTGCCAGTGTTAATGACGGTACTGAGACAGTTACTCAGAGCTTTTCAGTAACAGTGAATGATGTACCAGCACCAGTTGCACCACCTAAGAAAAAATCAAGTGGTTCTACAGGCTTATTGGCATTTTTATTATTACCTTTAGCGTTACTACGTCGTCGTAGATAATGTAAAGTAATCCAAATAGCTGATTGATGATTCAATCAGCTATTTTTATAGGTATTGGTTTTTAAATATTGATAAAATAAAAGGTGAGGTTATGAAAAGTAAATTAATGAGCGCTGTGGTTATTTCGACATTTATAGTTGGCTGTAATAATGCGAATGATCATGAACATTCGGTCGAGCAGCATGAAGTAAAAGCGTTAAATAGTGTCGAAAATAATAACGACAATGAAAGGGTCAATTTAAAAAATGAAATGGGTGATCACACGCTGCTAAATAAGGCGGCACAGAAAATCAATCAATCAATTAGCCTAAATGGTAATAAGTTTACATTAGTGGATGGTAAATTTGAACAAGGTGCACAGGTATATAATATATTAATGCATGAGTATGGAACTATTAAAGGTAGCCTAGTGCTAGTGCTATCAGATGAAGGTGTTTTTAACAAAAGTCATTTTAAAGCAGTGAAAAAAATCGCCAAAAAAACCTTTCGTGTTTGGCCTACTAAAAAAGATGATTTGTATCTTGTCTATCAAGATTTAACGCGTGATGCTAACTTCTCTGTTGTGGAGCTAGAGGTTGACTATTCCCCAATATCTAAGCAGCAGACTCACTAGCAATACACAGCGAGTCTGCACTATATGTTTGTACTTTTTTAGTGAGTTGTACCGTCAATAAATGGCGCTAATTGAGTGCGCTTAAATTCATAAGTGGTCAGACAATAATCACAAGTCATCGACACACTACCTTGCTCTGCAATAATACTTTCAAGTTCGCTCGGTTCAATTTGAGAAATGGTATTTAAACACTTTTCTTCTGAGCAACTACATTGATAGCTAACGGCTTGCGGTTCAAAGAGTCTAACCTCTTCTTGGTGATATAACCGGTAAAGTAAGTCTTCGCTAGCTAATGAAAATATCTCTTCAGATTTAATCGTATTGGTGAGTTGGCACAAGTGCTCAAAATCGGCTTGTTGTTGCTCTTTATCATCACCATCAGGTAGTAATTGAATTAAGGTGCCTGCTATTTGCGAGCTTTGCTCATCACTAAATAGCCAAATTTTAGTGGGGATTTGTTCTGAAACATCAAAGTAGTGTTCTAAGCATTCGGCCAGGGTATCTTGCTCAAGCGCTACAACACCTTGATAAGGTTCGCCATTGCTTGGCCGAATAGTGATGATCATATTGCCTTTACCGATAAGGTCTTTCAGCGCTGTTGCATCGGTTTCGCTCACCATACGTGCAATACCACGCATTTCCTGGCGATTATTACCATTTACGGCTAAATAACCTATTGGGCCATCACCTTGAAGTTGTACAGCGATTTCACCTTCAAATTTTAATGTTGCTGTTAATAGGCAAGTTGCTGCCACTAATTCACCTAACAATTGCTTTACGCCCAGCGGGTAGTCGTGTGCAGCAACAATGTCTTGGAAGGTTTGGCTTAAGTTAACCAATTCGCCTCGAGCATGTAAGTTGTCAAATAAATAGCGATTTAAGATATCTTTTTGCATGGTCACTGTTTATATCCTTTCTTTTAATTGCCGAATTTGTCGACGTTGTTTTTTATCAGGTTTAGTGTCACTGGCTGGGCTGAGCAAAATACCCTGCTGGCGAGCTAAGTTGTTTTTCTCACGGGTTTTAACGCTTTCAGGCGTTTCTTGATAAAGTGTTTGAGCAAAACTTGCATCTCGGCGTCTATCTGCCAAGGCGATAACAATGACATGTTTTTCTTCAAAACCTTGTCTAATGGTGATGCGATCACCTAAAACCACGGCTTTGCCTGATTTACTGCGCTGGCCATTATAAAATACTTTACCGCCATCGATCATCTGTTTTGCTATCGCTCGGGTTTTATAAAAGCGCGCCGCCCACAACCACTTGTCTAAGCGAGTTGACTGGGTATTGTTTGTCTCAATAACGTTAGGTTTGGTCATTGTTTTGTTTATATTCCGTGCAGGCATTATAAATTGGCGAAAGTTAACATAACGGTAATGTTTACGCTAGTTAGAATGCATTTGGTTACATTTTGTAAGCTTATACTAAGGTCATTAAATTATTGTCCGCTCTTACTGGTTAAAGTACACTAGGGCCGCGGCGGTTATCTTTAATGTGAAACAATAAGCACTTGTCCTGATTTACTTTTGCTGTGCGCAACTAGATCACAAACTTCATGAAAAACAGCATAATTATAGGTAAAAAATAATATCACGTCTTGTTGCCAGACGTTTGGTCAAGTATCATCAAAGTGACTTGAAATTTCCAGATAATAAAAAATTATAAAAAATGACATTATCGAATAACCTATCAAACGCGTTTGAGCAGCTTGCTAAGCTACCGCAACAAAAAATTATCCAAGTAATTATCTTGGTGTTGCTTAGTCATATTGCCTTTCTCTTTGCGCAAATAACCTGGCTAGGTTTAGCGGAGAGTGATCATAATGCGAACTTAACACTCAATAACTTATCATCTGCTTCACTAGCGCCAAAAGAACAAGTGCAGGTGAAAGCCATTCAAGCACTCAATCTTTTTGGTGCTTTTTCTCAGCAAAACGTAAATCGTGTTGAAGAGCTTGTTGAAGACGCCCCAGAAACACGGCTGCAACTCACTCTAACCGGTGTGGTGGCCAGTACTAACAAAGCGACTGCCGCGGCAGTAATAGAAAGCAGAGGAAAGCAAGAAACCTATAGTATCGGTGAAAACATTAAAGGTACTCGGGCCGTGTTAGCAGATGTTTTTAACGATCGTGTTCTGTTAAAAGTATCGGGTGGCTTAGAAACCTTAATGTTTGAAGGTTTAATATTTGATAAAAAAATTAAGATTATTAAACCACGTTACAACCAGCAAGCCGTGACGCAGCCAACAAAAAATACCAGTCAAAATTTTTCACCCACCAATATTGTTGATCAACGAGATAATAGAAGGCTAGCCCAAGTGACCAAATCGCTACGAACAGAATTGGCTAGCGACCCCGGTAACATTACTGATTATTTAAAAATCTCCCCTAAACGAGAAAATGGTAAAATTACCGGCTATCAATTAATGCCAGCAAAAGATCCAACTTTTTTTCAAAGTGCGGGTCTTAAATCAGGTGATGTTGCGGTACAAATGAATGGTTTCGATTTAACCGCGCCACAAGAGGCAGCTCAAGCGCTACAATCTTTAAAAGAACAACGCGAAGTTTCGCTGTTACTTGACCGTAATGGTGACATAACAGAAATACTCTTCAGTATAGACAATTAGAATAAAAGGAATAATAAATGCGCAAATTATTAAGCGCACCTTGGTATAAGCGAAGCCTTACCGGGGTTGTTACTGCAGTTTTACTCAATAGTGTTTTGCTTTCTGCCAATATCAGTGCTGCAGAATATTCGCCTAATTTCAAAGGGACAGAAATTGGAGAATTTATTAATATTGTTGGTAAAAACTTAAGAAAAACTATGATTGTCGATCCGAACGTACGTGGCAAAGTTAATGTCCGTAGTTATGACTTATTAACTGAAGAGCAATATTATCAATTTTTCCTAAATGTTCTAGAAGTCTATGGTTTTTCTGCCGTATCAATGGACAATAATATTGTCAAAATCATTCGAAATAAAGATGCAAAAACCTCATCTATCCCAGTAGTCGGTAATGAAAACCCCGGTGCAGGTGACGAAATGGTTACTCGTGTGATTGAAGTTAAAAACGTTACAGTTCGAGAGCTTACGCCATTGCTGCGCCAATTATCAGATCAAGCCGGCGGCGGCAACGTGGTTAACTATGATCCGGCCAACGTTATTATGTTAACGGGCACAGCGGCGGTAGTTAATCGCTTGGTGAAAATTATTGAACGGGTTGATAAAGCGGGCGATCAAGACGTACAAATCATTAGCCTTAAATATGCATCAGCTGGTGAAATGGTCCGTATTATTGAGGCAATGAACAAATCTGGCCAAGGTAAAAGCTCTAGTACACCAACTTTTTTAATCCCTAAAATTGTGGCTGATGAACGCACCAATAGCGTTATTGTTAGCGGCGAAGTCAAAGCGCGTGAGCGTGTGGCAAGATTAGTGTCGCGTTTGGACAGTGAATTAGAGTCAAACGGCAACACACGGGTTTATCATCTAAAGTACGCAAAGTCTGAAGACATGGTGAAAGTACTTCAAGGGGTTAGTGAATCTATTGAAGCAGACTCCTCTACAACCAGTTCATCATCGCGAAAAAGTAACACACGTAATGTCAGTATTGACGCTCATGAAGATACAAATACTTTAGTTATTACCGCCCAACCAGATATGTTGCGCTCATTAGAAGCGGTTATTCGCCAGTTAGATATTCGTCGTGCTCAAGTACTTATTGAAGCCATCATTGTCGAAGTATTTGAAGGTGACGGCGTCAATTTAGGCGTGCAATGGTATAGCGAACAAGGTGGTGTTACCCAATTTTCAAACGGTGTTGCACCGATTAGTTCTGTGGCGGCGGCTGCAGAAGCAGCTCGCGCAACCCCTGGAACAAAAGGTTCAACAGTCACTTCAGAGAGTGGAGCGGTTACTATTAACCCTGATCAAGCCGATACTAAAGGTGATTATAGTTTACTGGCCCAAGTATTAGGCTCTGTTAGTGGCACTATGTTCGGAATTGTGAAAGATGACTGGGGCGCGATAGTCCAAGCGGTAAGTTCAGATACTAATTCAAACTTATTGTCTACGCCAAGTATTACTACACTAGATAATGAAGAAGCCTATTTTATTGTCGGTCAAGAAGTGCCTATTATTACTGGCGCACAAACGGGCAGCAACAATAGTAATCCCTTTCAAACGGTCGAGCGCCAAGAAATAGGTATTAAGTTAAAAGTAACACCACAAATTAATGAAGGTAGCGGTGTGCAGTTAACCATTGAACAAGAAGTGTCTTCGGTCAGTGGTGCTACGGGTGTTGATATCTCAATCAATAAACGTGAAATTAAAACCACCGTGATGGCTGATGATGGCGCAACTGTTATCTTAGGTGGCTTGATCGATGAAGATGTGCAAGAAAGTGTGCAAAAAGTACCTTTATTAGGCGACATTCCATTTATCGGTCACTTGTTTAAATCTACCAGTAATACCACGCGCAAGCGTAATTTGATGGTGTTTTTACGGCCAACTATTGTCCGTGATGGCAAATTGATGAATGACCTGAGTAGAGAAAAGTACAACTATATTCGCGCGCTAGAAATTCAAAAGAAAGCCGCGGGTCTTGAATTAATGTCGGATGAGAAGTTACCTATTTTGCCAAAATGGAATGATCAATTGGCATTACCGCCGTCGTTTGACGAATACATGAAAAAGCGTGATGAAGAAAATTTATCTGCTGAAAACGAATAGTTATGAGTGACATTGCCCCACAAACACAAGTTCTTGTTAACGCAAATGAACAAAGTGCTGCCAGTCAAAAGACCTTAGCAGCTGATAAGTCATCAACGATTGCCGTTAGTGACATTTTGAAAGATGAAAATGTTCGCTTTCGCCTACCCTTTGGTTTTGCTAAGCGCCATAGCGTGTTAGTGACAAATGACCAAGGTGTATTACGTTTAGTTTGCACTGATTTGCTAAGTGCTAATATTTTGTTGGAAGTACGTCGTGTACTCAAAGCCCCTTTTACTATTGACGTAAAAAGTGCCCAAGAGTTTGAACAATTGTTAACCATTGCTTATCAGCGCGACTCATCAGAAGCGCAACAAATGATGGAAGACATTGGCAACGAGGTTGACTTATATTCCCTTGCCGACGAGATAACCGAAACCGAAGACTTATTAGAAAACGAAGACGATGCACCGATTATTAAATTGATCAATGCCATGCTCAGTGAAGCCATTAAAGAAAATGCTTCTGATATTCATATTGAAACCTTTGAACAAGCGTTGCAAATTCGCTTCCGTGTTGATGGCGTATTACGTGAAGTGTTAAAACCTCATCGTAAATTAGCTTCATTACTTGTTTCACGTATCAAGGTTATGGCCAAGCTTGATATCGCGGAAAAACGCATTCCTCAAGATGGTCGTATTTCGTTAAGAATAGCAGGTCGGGCCGTTGATGTGCGCGTTTCCACCATGCCTACAGGCCATGGTGAACGTGTAGTTTTGCGCTTACTTGATAAAAACTCAACACGTTTAGACTTACAAGATTTAGGCATGAGCGATGGTAATCGAGCACGTTTTTCTGAATTAATTGAAAAACCCCACGGCATTATACTGGTGACGGGGCCAACAGGATCAGGTAAAAGTACCACTTTGTATGCTGGCTTAAGCCAAATTGATAGTAAAGAACGTAATATTCTCACGGTTGAAGATCCCATCGAATACGCTATTGAAGGTATTGGACAAACACAAGTTAATACCAAAGTTGATATGACTTTTGCCCGAGGTTTACGCGCGATACTTCGCCAAGATCCCGATGTGGTTATGGTGGGTGAAATTCGAGATTTAGAAACGGCTCAAATTGGCGTGCAAGCGAGTTTGACCGGACATTTAGTCTTATCTACCTTACATACCAATACAGCGGCAGGCGCGATAACGCGTATGGAAGACATGGGTGTTGAACCTTTCTTGCTTTCATCAAGTTTGCTAGGTGTTTTAGCGCAGCGATTAGTCAGAACCTTATGTCCGCATTGCCGTGAATGTAGCACCCCATCAGCAGAAGAGCGCAAGTTATTGCAACTAAGTGATGACGATACCGCGCCAATATACCGATCTGTTGGTTGTGAAGATTGTAACTTTAAAGGTTATCGGGGCCGAACCGGTATTCATGAACTGATTATCGTTGATGAGAAAGTCCGTGCATTAATTCATAACGGTAAAGGTGAGCAAGCGATTGAAAAATTTATTCGTAAATCGACACCCAGTATACGCCGTGACGGTTTTGATAAAGTAATGCTTGGCGAAACCACGATTGAAGAAGTATTGCGTGTTACGCGCGAAGACTAACAGTTGACTCACTAAGTATCAAACTAGGTATAGAAAAATTGTAAATTATGGCAGCATTTGATTATCAGGCAGTAGACAGCCGAGGCAAAAATAAAAAAGGGGTTATCGAAGGCGACACCCCTAGACATGTGCGTAATTTATTGCGCGAACAGGGCTTAATGCCGATTGAGGTTACGCCTTGTCTGCAAAAAAGTAAGCAAGAAAGTCAAAAGTCTATTTTTGGTGGTGGTAAAAAAATATCAGCCTCTGAGCTGGCATTAATCACACGGCAACTATCAACCTTAGTTGAATCAGGTTTGCCGATAGAAGAATCCTTGATGGCTGTTGGTGAACAGTGTGAAAAAAACGCTATAAAAAGCATGATGATGGCGGTGCGTACAAAAGTCACCGAAGGCTATGGCTTAGCTGAAAGTATGGCGGAGTTTCCGCAAGTCTTTAATCATTTATTTCGGGCTATGGTTGCTGCGGGTGAAAAATCAGGCCACCTCGAGAAAGTATTAGACCGTTTAGCTGATTACACCGAAAAGCGACAACAACTGCGCTCGCAGCTTATTCAAGCCTTGGTATACCCTGTTATTATGACCGTAGTGGCCACTGGTGTGATTGCCATATTACTGACCGCTGTAGTGCCAAAAATTGTTGGCCAATTTGAGCACATGGGTGCTAATTTACCCGCCACAACCCAGTTTCTCATTGCCAGTAGTGACTTTTTACGTGACTATGGTTTAGTAATTGTGCTGATTGTTGTCGCACTGATGTTACTTTGGTCGCAAATGTTGAAAAAGGCCAGTTTTAGGTTTGCTTATCATAAGCGCTTTCTTGCCATACCTGGCATAGGTAAAGTAGCAAAAAGTGTCAATACCGCAAGATTTGCTCGTACCTTGAGCATTTTAACTGCGAGTGCCGTTCCTTTATTAGAGAGTATGAAGATATCGGGTGAAGTACTCGATAATTTATATATTAAGCAAAGTGTTAAAGAGTCAGCGGATAAGGTCAGAGAAGGAACAAGTTTACGGGTGTCATTAGAGCAAACTAAGTTGTTTCCCCCGATGATGCTACATATGATCGCCAGTGGCGAAAAAAGTGGTCAGCTTGAGCATATGTTAGGTCGAGCTGCAGATAACCAAGACCGTGAGTTTGAGGCTATTATTAATATATCATTAAAAGCATTTGAGCCCGCTTTAATGGTGGTAATGGCCGGTATTGTATTATTTATCGTAATGGCTATTTTACAGCCAATTCTTCAGTTAAATACGTTAATAGGAAATTAGAAATGAAAGCAGTCAGAAATATCCGAGGTTTTACCCTGTTAGAAGTTATGGTCGTTATCGTCATTTTAGGCATTTTAGCCAGTATGGTCGTGCCTAATCTGCTCGGCAGCCAAGAGCGTGCCAATATCCAAAAGGCGGTGTCAGATATTAATGCGTTGGAAACATCTTTAACCATGTACAAAATGGATAACTATCAGTACCCAACTACGGAGCAAAGCCTAGAAGCACTGGTCACTGAAACGGACATAGAACCAGCGGCACGTCGTTTTCCACAAGGCGGTTATGTTAAGCGTTTACCTAACGACCCTTGGGGTAATGAATATCAACTACTAAATCCAGGGGAACATAGCGCTATGGACGTTTTTTCTATGGGACCTGATGGTGAGCCTGGTACAGACGATGACATTGGTAACTGGAATTTAGGCGATTATCAATAATCAGTCACCAAGATTATTGACTCACTATGAAGCTTAAAAACGGCCATTTGCCTAAATATAAACATCGCCAACAAGGTTTTACCTTAATTGAAGTGATGCTAGTCATTGTTTTAATCGGCGTGATGGTTTCTGCGGTACAATTTACTTTTTCTGGTAATAAAGCTGAACAACTATTAGAACAAAATAGTGCGCGTTTTGCCGGCGTTTTTGATGTCGCAGCAGAGTACGGCTTGTTAAACAATATAGAGTTAGGCTTGTTTGTTGAAAAAAACACTTATCAATTTCTTGGCTATGACGGTGTTAGTTGGTCGCCGATTGACAGTAATCCTATGTTTGAGGTATTTACTTTACCTGAAGGGATAGAAATTACCTTGCAGCTCGATGACCTGCCTATTGAAGAACCCTTGCTGTTTGATTCGTTGTTATTAATTAATGAAGATCAAGACGATAACTTTACTGAAAAAGAAAAGAAAAAAACCATTCCTCAAGTGTATATGCTCTCTGGCGGTGATATCACCCCTTTTAGTTTAACCTTTTCATTGGCAGAGTTTGCTATTGATGGCGATGAAAATATCAGCTTTAAAGTGTCTGGCATTTACACCACACCATTAACGATAGAAGGGCCATTAGTTAATGCTAACTCTCGTTAACATTAGTTTTCATAAACTGGCAAAAGGCTTTACCTTAATTGAGGTGATGTTGGCGATGGCAGTGTTTTCAATTGCCGGTATTGCTATTTTAGGTACGGCAGATACCAACGTGCGAAACTTAGGTTATTTAGAGAGTAAAATCATGGCGAGTTGGGTGGCATCGAACCAGTTAGTCGAAGTCACAGTCAAAAGTGCATGGCCACCAAAGAATAATAAGAAGGGTAAAGTAGAGCTAGCAGGGCAAACATGGTTTTGGCAACAAAAAGTACTTAAAACAACGGATAAAGACATGCGTTCGATTGTTATGCAAGTGCGACTTGACGAGAAAGAAGTTTCAGCATTAACCAGTTTAACGACTTATATCTCTAAGCCTAACCAATGAAAGTTGCTATCATTAAACATGTTTTTTTGAAAAAAACCGTTAGTTTTATGCCAAAGCGCAGCCAAGGCTTTACCTTATTAGAAGTGCTGATTGCGATTGCGATTTTTTCAGTGATCAGTATGGCAAGTTTTAGTATTTTTGAAACTGTGATTAACAGCGACACAGCAACCAAAGCACGCACTGATCGTATTAACGAGCTGCAGCGGGGTTTTTTAATTATCGAGCGTGATATGTTACAAATAGCGCGACGCAGTGTTCGTTTAAACGGTGAAGCACCCCTGAGCGATTTTCTACATACGGACAACGACAGCTTCACTACCAGTGAACAGGCCATAGCTTTTGTTCGTCATGGTTGGACTAACCCAGGATTACTGTTACCGCGCAGCGATATGCAGTCGGTAGCTTATCAACTAAACGAAAATACTGTCGAGCGAGTACACTTTAATTTTGTTGATGCCGTGTTAGGCGAGGTGCCAAAAGTCAGGCCATTAATATCGCAGGTAGAAAAACTAAATTTCGAATTTTATGATGGGAAAAAATGGCAAGAAGCCTTGCAAGAAAATAGCTTACCGATGGCCATTGCAATTGAAATAGACACCACAGACTATGGCATTATTCGTCGCCAATTTATCGTTGCCGGTGATAACCTGCAAGATAATGGGGGCTAGCTGTGATAAAAATTTTTGCAGGTAAACATAGCGCCAAAGGTGTTGCGTTAATCACCGTTATGCTTATTGTGGCATTAATCGCTATTTTGGCAACACAAATGACCGCGCGGTTACAATTGCAAATGCAACGCACCACCAATATTGCCTCAAACCAGCAAGCCTATTGGTATGCCATGGGCGCAGAAGCTTTTGCAAAAAGAGTGTTAATACAATCCTTTGCAGATAATGCCGAGGTAACACATTTAGGTCAAATTTGGGCGCAAGGGGAGAACACTTTTCCTGTCGATTTGGGCGAAATTACTGGTGAAATAACAGATTTAAATAGTTGTTTCAACTTGAATGCCTTACGAGTCGACGATGATGATGACAGTAACAACATTAATAATAATGGCAATGTAGTAAAAAAATCGCCAGCTAGAGCCGCGTTTGAAGAATTACTTATTATCATGAATATTGAAGGTGTTGGCAGTTTTGAAGCGCAATATATGGCAGATGCTTTAACCGACTGGTTAGACGCTAATAGCAGCATTTCAAGTTCAGGCGGTGCTGAAGATAATGATTATGCCGCAAAAGCATTCCCTTATTTAGCGGCAAATAATTATCTTGCGAGTATCGGCGAGTTAAGAGTCGTTGAGCATTTTACGGTCAATGTCATTAATAAACTCAAAGACTACGCCTGTGTTTTACCTAATACTAACCTCAATAAGATTAACGTTAATACCATCGCATTGGATAAGCCTGAAATACTTGTCGCCATGTTAGGAATAAGTCAAAATGAAGCGACACAAGCCTTGACTGCTCGCGGTGAAGAAGGCTTTAAAAGTGTTGATGAATTTTTTAATTTAAGTGAGTTGAGTAAAGCTAAAATACCTCCCAAGAAAAAACAACAATTTGCCGTTACCAGCGAGTATTTTAAGCTCAAAACAACAGCAAGTTTTAATAACAGTTACTTTGCTTTGAATACCATTATGAAAGTAGACAATAAAAACAATATAAGTGTGATCAGTCGCATCATAGGACGAGAGTAATGGGTGAAACCTTATTTATCCGTTTAGGCAGCCAAGTTGAAAATAAACTTCACTGGCTGATCAAAACCAACGGACAAGAAGATATTATTGCAAGTGGTGAGTTACCTAATGCCAACGCATTGAGTCAATTAACTGAAAAATCGACAGCACGGGATGTGGTCGTTTTTGTACCCGCAAGTGACATTGCTATTAAACGCTTAAAAGTGCCTGGCTCATCTCAACGAGCTATTCGTTTAGCGGCGCCATATATGATGGAAGAAACGCTGGCACAAGATGTTGAGCAACTATGCTTCGCCTTTAGTGATACAAAACCAGATGATCAGGGTAATAACTGCTTTGTTGCGGCACTTGAGCGTAAGCAGTTAGAGCTTTGGCTACAGTGGCTGGCCAATGCAGGAATATTCACTAAGTCAATCATCCCCGATGCTCTGGCATTACCCTTAAATAGCGTAAGCAGTACGGCAGTGATGCTAGGTGAGCAAGTATTAATCCGGCTTGGTGCATGGCAAGTGATGTCATTTGAAGCCAATGCCTGGCCTATTATTGCGCAATACTTCAGTGCACGGGCAGAAAATAGTGCCCTAGCAGAAAATGAACACACCATTTTGGCCTATTCACCTCTACCGCAAGTGCCGGTGGAAATAAAGGTCGAATACTTACCCGAAGAGCTGCCTTTAGCCATTTTAGCGAATAATCATTGCTCTAAATTCAACCTACTGCAAGGTGAGTTTCAAGTAAAAGAAAAACGTTCAGCAACCAAGACTAATTGGCTTTGGGTCGCCGGTATTGCCTGTGTAGCCTTAGTGCTTAACTTTACCCTTAAGGGAGTAGAGTTATATCGCTTGTCGGATCAGCAATCGGTTATTGAAGCGCAAATTATCGCTAATTATAAAGCCGCTTTTCCTGAGACTAAGCGCGTAAAAGTGTCAACCGTTCGCTCACAGTTACGACAAAAATTAGCTGAGGTGGGTAATAGTGGCGAATCTATAGGGTTCTTATCATTATTAGTTAAGCTTGAGCCCGCATTAGCCAGTGTACCTGAGATTAAACCACAAACACTAAAGTTTGACGGTAAACGCCATGAAGTTCGTATGCAAACTATTGCTAAAGATTATCAATATTTTGAAAAGTTAAAAGTGGCGCTTGAAAAGGCAGGATTAACAGTGAATTTAGGTGCACAAAATAATCAAGGCGAGCAAATTTCAGGTTCGTTTAGTATTTTAGATACCAAAGCTAAGGGGCGCTCATGAAAGCTTGGTGGCAACAGTTAAATACTCGTGAACAACGTTTGATCAGCGTGATGTCAGTGCTTATATCAATATTTATTTTATATGGTCTTATTTGGCAACCACTGACGGAAAATATAGAAAAAACAACATTAAAGCTTGAACGTCAACAAGCTTTGTTAACTTGGGTGGCCGAAAACACCCAACGCTATCAACAAGCAAAACGCAATGCACGTGCTAGTTCGGGCGCCAGTTTGTCAAGCATAGTCAACCGCACTTCCAGCGCTAACAATATAACGATTACTCGTATGCAGCCCCAAGGCGATGACTTACAGGTCTGGATTGATGAAATATCATTTAACCAGTTATTAACTTGGTTAGAGCAATTGGCTATTAGCGATGGTTTGCAAGTTAAAAATATAGATCTGAGTTCAGCTGATCAACAAGGTATGGTTCGTGTTCGTCGATTACAGTTAGGAAAGAATTAATGAAAAATAAGTTTGCTTATATCGCCATTTTTCTCACCGCGTACAGCGTTTTTGTTTTAGCATTAATGCCGGCAAGTTGGTTGATGGCGCAAATTAACTTACCCAAAAATGTCACTATCGCCGCAGTAGAAGGCACTATTTGGCAAGCAAGTGTTAAGCAAGTAATGGTTGATGACGTTGTAATTAACCAAGTGCAGAGTTCGCTATCTTTTATGTCTTTGTTAATGCTTGACCCAAAACTTGATATTAGCTTTGGTGGTGCTTTAGTCAATGGCCCTGAAGGACAGTTGACGATAAGTGACTTATTATCTGACATGGTGATTAAAGATGCGCAGATAGACCTTGCTGCCAACACAGTGACCGCGAGGCTTAATTTACCGGTTAATGTTATTGCCCATGAACAATTAGCACTAACTATTGACCGTTTTATTATTGGCACGCCGATATGCCTTGAATTACAGGGGAATTTGCAATGGCGTAATGCTGGTATTACCGCTTTTGATGAAAAAGTTGAGTTTGGTACACTTAAGGCAAAATTAACCTGTGATAAAGGCGAACTTGTCGCTGATATAGACCCTGAAAATGATTTAGGACTAAGTTATCGTGCCCAGTTAAAACAAGGCGGGCGTTTCTCAGGCAGTGGGTATTTAACCCCAGGTGCTAAATTTCCTGAGCAATTAAGATCAGCATTAAGCTTTTTGGGTAAGCCAGATAATAAAGGTCGATATCGCTTAAAAATATAATGCCTACATAACGGCGACATAAGATATAACTCACCTTATGCCTAGGTGAGTTATATCAAATACTTTATTGCTCTTACCTGAGCAATCAATGCGTCAGGTTAGTGTCATAGCGATTGAAATAAATAATCGCTTATTCTAAAGTGGCCTAAATATTTCATAACTGTATTACTCTCAATCACACACGCGAGTTATTTTGCCATCAAGCGCCTTGCTCTTGAATACTTCATATCACTTATAATTACTGACTCAATGTAATGGCTATCATACTCAAGGATGATTAATTGTCCCATTTACTGTTGTTTATTCCTGCCAGCAAAACACTATAATCAGTAATCGACGGGTAATCATTAATCACAGCACTGGTTTTTTTACTATCGGGGTTTGCCACCGCTAATAAATGCTCAATGCCATATTTTTTAGCAGAATCGAGCATAATGACACTGTCATCAACAAAAAGTGTCTTCTCTAAGGCAAAACCATGCTTTTGATGTAGGCGTTGCCAGAGTAGTTGTGATTCTTTTGTCACACCAAATTCATGAGTTGAATAGAGGGTATCAAAGTATTTATCTAACTTAGTGCGCTCTATTTTTAGCGATAAACTATCAGGATGGGCATTGGTGACCAATACCACTTCACGCCCTGATGACTTAAGCGCGACGAGAAAATCATGTGCGTCACTGCGCAGTTGAATCAAATGTTGTACTTCGCGTTTTAGGTCGATGATCGATAGTTGTGTTTGCTGGGCCCAATAATCAAGGCAATACCAGTCTATAGTCCCTGCCACTTTTTCGTAATGATTGGCTAATGACGTTTGGGCATCAGTTAAACTTACCCCGCGTAAATCACTATAGCGTTTAGGTAAGTAGTGCAACCAAAAGTGATTGTCAAAATGTAAATCGAGAATGGTTCCATCCATATCAAGTAAAACAGTTGAAATTTTTGACCAATCAAGCATAGATTTTTCCCTAGAAACACGTTTATTATAGGAGCATACCAAAGAGGGTTGGTTATGTATTCAACGTTATCGTGTTATGGTTAAACTTTAGTTTTTTTAACGTTGCATTCCCAGTTAAGTTGTTGCAATAAAGGTCATTATGACAACAAAAAAAGTATTACCACAAATTACCGCACGCAAGCAGGTTGCTAAAAGTCGTTTATTTTCGATTGAACAAGTCGACCTAACTTTTACCAATGGCGAAAAACGTGAATATGAACGTATGTCTGGCAAAGGCAGAGGGGCGGTGCTGATTGTTCCTATGCTAGATCAACATACCATGTTACTAGTACGAGAGTACTGTGGCGGCACGCACACTTATGAACTCGGCTTTCCCAAGGGCTTGATTGATGCTGGTGAAAGTGCGGCAGAGGCAGCCAATCGAGAATTAAAAGAAGAAGTGGGCTACGGTGCTCAAACATTAACCTCAATGCATACCGTGACCATGGCACCCGCATTTTTTGATGCCAAAATGACCATTTTTCTTGCGGAAAATCTTTATCCTGAAAAGCTGCTTGGTGATGAGCCCGAAGCGTTAGAATTAATACCTTGGCCGTTAGCAGATTATCGGCAGTTGATGCAAGAGCCAGATTTCAATGAAGCACGCAGTTTTGCCGCGCTGTTATTAGTAAAAGAGCACTTAGGGGGTATTTTATGAACCAAGAAAAATTATTGTCTGTAGCACTTGAAAGTGCCAAAAAAGCGGGACAAGAAGTTGCACGTTGTTATAAGCATGGCAACTATACGGCTGAAATGAAGGAAGATAATAGTCCAGTGACTAGTGCTGATATGGCGGCAAATGACATTCTAATGGACGAATTAAGAAGGCTAACACCTGATATTCCCATTATTTCTGAAGAAGTGGGGGCGTTAGCACTTGCTCAGCGCAGCAAATGGTCACGCTATTGGCTATTAGACCCTATTGATGGAACGGGTGAGTTTATTGCCGGCAGTGGCGATTTCGCTGTCAATGTTGCTTTAGTGGAAAATGGCTGGCCAACTATTGGTGTTATCCATGCGCCTGATCATCAATTAACCTACTATGGCCAAAATAATTTAGGCGCATTTAAAGAAAATGATAGCGGCAGTCATAAAATACAAGTGGCAAGGTATGATGGCCAGCGCCGAATTAAAGTCGCGATTAGTCGTCGCCAAGATATTAACTTAATGGGGCAGTATTTAAATGATAAATACGACTTCGACCATGTTGCTCTAGGTAGCTGCTCGCTAAAAAATTGTTTAATTGCCGAAGGTGGTGCTGATTGTTATTTACGGGTTGGGCCAACAGGTGAGTGGGACACTGGCGCTAGCCATTGTATAATTGAACAAGCAGGTGGTAGTATTATCGACAGTGAATTTAAGCCATTAACTTATAATCAACGTAAAACTTTGATGCAGCCTGATTTTTTATCTTTAGGGAATAAAGAAATCCCTTGGCATGATATTATTAAGCCGCACAGAACAACACGCTAACAATCAATCAGAGCCTTAGTAAAGAATTAACATACTTATTTACTTCAGGCATAAAGACCAAGGCGAAAGCCTGACATAGATGGAATACATAATGCACAAAACAGCTTTAATGTTAATTACCTTACTTGTGACTACAGTCAGTTTACCTGCTTTAGCTACATGGAAACTCGACAATTCAAGTTCACTACTTAGTTTTATTTCGGTGAAAAAATCGTCTATTGCGGAAAACCACAGTTTTGCAAAACTTACAGGCGATATAGACGCAAAAGCACAGGTCACTATTAGTGTTGACTTAGCTAGCGTAAATACCAATATTGCTATTCGCAATGAGCGAATGAAAAAGTTCGTCTTTGAAACGGATAAATATAGTTCAGCAAATTTTACGACTCAGCTTGATAAAGAATTAATTAACACTTTAAAAACTGGCCAAAATCAACAACTCAGTCTTAGCGGCATGCTCGACTTTCATGGCCTACAACAAGCAGTCAATATTGATGTTAGTGTTGTTAAGCTAAGCGCAGATAAAATATTGGTCAACACGATAAAGCCATTTTTTATTAAAGCGGATGCTTTTAGTTTGGTTGCTGGCATTAATAAACTTAAAGAGTTAGCATCTTTACCGAGTATTGATTATGTAGTGCCGGTCAGTTTTTCAGTCACCTTTACTCGTTAAATTAAAGGTCGTTAAGTTTAAATCTTGTTAAGTCTAAAGTTGGTTAAGTTCAACATTCGTTAAATTGACACAGAATTGCTCTTTATCAAAGGCACCTAATCAGTGCCTTTTTCATTGCAATAATAAGTAGTTACATTTTTTTTAAGCGCTTTCCTCACTGTCTTCAACCAATTGATCTGAGGGTACAATATTAACTGTCTCATGTAGTTCTGAGTAGACTAAGAGGGCAGAACCTTGTGTTAATTGCTGACGTACTTGGGTGATTTTATCACTGAGTGACACCTCTTCACTACCATACTCAGTACCTTCGCGAAGGACAAAGTTCTCAATAATGGCGCTTAAAGTCTCGGTTGATAATTGTTCTAATGGAATGATCATAAATATCTCGTAAAAAATTCAGGTATACGCTGCTCAAGCCAAAATTGTGGCTTAAGTGGATTTTTACCGCTAATGAAACCAACATGGCCACCACGAGCACTAATTTCAAAGGTTAATTGCTCTGGTAGAGCACTAATAGCTGTAGTGTTTTCATGGCATAAGAAGGGGTCATCGCTCGCGTGAATGATTAAACATGGCGTGGTTATCTGTTGAAGTACATCTCGACCGCTTGCTTGTTGATAATAGTGATTGGCATCGCGAAAGCCATTAACCGGCGCGGTGACCATATGATCAAACTCTCGAATAGAGCGAACCTTGTCTAAATGGTTTCTGTCTATATTATTGAGTAAATTTGCATTTATTTTTTCAATGGTACTGGCTCTAAGCATATCAACTAGGTACTTTTGATAAACACGCGAAAAGCCTTGATTAATTCTGTCGCAGCAACTTGATAGGTCAAGTGGAGCACAAATTACACCAGCGGCTTGATAGATATTTTGTTTTTGTTCTGCCAAATATTTGGTTAATACATTACCGCCCAATGAAAAGCCTATAATCGCTTTTTTTGCTTTAGGATAATTATTAGCAAGATATTGACTAAAGTAGTCAACATCACAAGTTTGACCACTATGATAAGACTTTGCCATACGATTAGGTCGGCCACTACAACCGCGAAAATGCATTAAAACACCTATCCAACCTTGCGCTTTAATTGCAGATAACATGCCTTTAGCATAATGACTGTTTTTTGAACCTTCTAAGCCATGTAATACGGCCACAATAGGGCGAGAGCACGAAGAGCTAACCTTTTCGGTCCATGCCAAATCAACAAAATCACCATCGGGTAACTCTAAAGTTTCATTTGTGGTGTTAATGGTGTGACCACGCCGAAAAAACTTAGCGGCAATGGTTTGGCAGTGAGGGTTTTTAAGCCACCAAGCAGGACTGAAAGAACTTTTGGTAAACATAACGTGGTAATAGTGTGTAATGCAAAAAATTATTGTACGTTAAAAAACTGTGGATGCCCAATGATTAGCCATTAATCTAGAGGCTTATTAAGCTTAGAGCAGAGTAAAAAACCAAGGCTGAGTCAATAGCACTGCTCTTGTTATATGTTGAGCGTATATACATTGACGGTACTATTGCTAGATTTACTTTTTATCTGCACTGATCTGTTTTAAAAAGTAATAGACATAAAAACTACATATACCCAATAAAAATGCTAAACCAATAAAAGAATAAAGCACAACAGAGTCGTTGATTAACATATTTAACACGTTCATAAGTGACTCCAATAGACATCAAAATAGTAAAAAGATTAAGCAACTATTGTAAATAATAATTCAGCACTACTTATTGATTTAGATCACATTCATTGCGATTGTATGCGGTGAATATGATGGTGGGTAATGGAGGCTAGCATTGATTTTAGGTATGGATTTTTTATAAGTCGTAAGAAAGAAGTAGGTTGGAAATTAACCTCTCCTACACTTAAGTTACTGATTTTTATCATTAATTAGGAGGTTAGGTAGATTGCAGACTGAAAGGAAAAATAAACCTGCTAACGTTTTTTGCGGGTTTATTTTTTTATTGCAGCCGGTTAATAATAGATTATTGTTAACCGGCTAATGCAGACCAACTTTTCGCCTAACGGTTTTGCTCTATTAGCGCTTGCCTTAACTTCAGCTCTCTTTGTTGTATTATGTTGCGTAAAATAGTATCGGCCTTTTCACGGCTGATGTTAATTTCTTCTACCGTCAACTTATACTCGTCCATATCGCGACTTTTTTCTGCTATACGATAGCCATTTCTAGCGGCAATGATATTCCAGATATACGACATCTCTGTACTTTTAGCGACCCCTTTGCCATCAAAATACATTAAGGCGAGGTTAAATTGCGCTAGAGCATAGTTTTGATCAGCGGCCTTTTGATACCAGCGCGATGCTTGCAAATAATCTTGTGGTACACCGCTGCCATTATAAATCATCACCCCTAAGTTAAATTGTGCACGAGGTAAGCCTTTCTTTGCCGCTTTTTCCATTAAGGTATAAGCGGTGTTTAGATCTTTTTTAACAACTTCACCCTCACTGTATAACAAAGAAAGGTCAAACAAAGCATCCGAATAATTTTTTGATGCTGCCAAATGAAATAATTCTACTGCTTTTGTTGGATTTTTCATCACGCCGTAACCATTTAAATAAACTAAGCCCATTTGATATTGAGCAGGTGCATATCCTTCTGCAACCAAAGGCTCAAACTGAGCTATTGCGGCGTTAAACTCACCACGATTAAGATCATATATGGCTAAATCTAAATCTGCGCTGTATGCAAAGTTTGGAATAAATAGGGCAATACTGAGTACAAGTAAGGTCAATTTTTTCATTTTAATGTCCTATAGTCTGATGTTGTCGCCATTAAATGCAATGACAAGGCGTGTTGCTGTTATGTATTAAGTGTAGCAATAAATTTATAATGCCTGTGACATTATTTCTTCAATTTTCTCTTCAAGGTCAAGCCATTGTATTTCATTTGCCGCTAAGTCTTGTGTCAAATTTGCTTGGCGTTTCAGTAGTTCGGTCAGTTTGGTTTTATGCTCAGCTTGATAAATGTCACTGTCTGCTAATTTAGCTTCAACTTCAGTTAACTCGTCTTGGCTTTTTTGTACTAGCTTTTCAAATTTATCTGCTTGTTTGCGCAGAGGTGAGGCCTTTTTACGTAAGTCAGCTTGTTCTTTACGTTGTTGTTTTTTATCAACTTGTGGGTCACTAACGATTTTGTTTGCTTTAACACTTTGCTTTTTATCGTCATTTAACCATTGTTGATAGTCGTCAATGTCACCATCAAAGTCAGTCACGTGGCCGTTAGCCACTAAGTAAAATTCATCAACACATGACTCTAATAAATATCGGTCATGGGCAATAAGAATTATTGCGCCCTCAAAGTCTTGCAGAGCTAGCACCAGTGCTTGACGCATTTCTAAATCAAGATGGTTGGTTGGCTCATCTAGCAGCAGCAGTTGTGGTTTGTCTAAGACAATAAGCGCTAATACTAAGCGCGCTTTTTCGCCACCAGACATAGTGCCGACTTTATCTAGTGCTTGGTCGCCACTAAAGCCAAAGCGGCCTAGAAATGACCGTGCTTGTAATTCGGTTATATCGGCCTTTGCCCGTGTAATATGCTCAATGGCACTACTGGATAAGTGTAGTTGCTCAAGTTGGTGCTGTGAAAAATAACCCACTTTTAAATCTTGCGCACAATAACGCTCACCTTTCAGCAGGGCTAAATCTCCCGCCAATGATTTTATTAATGTTGATTTACCCGCACCGTTGCGCCCGAGTAAGCCAATGCGACTTCCTGGTACTAAGGTCATGGCAACGTTTTCTAAAATAATGGCTTGTTCACTATAGCCACATTGGCTCTCTTTTAGTGCCAGTAACGGATAAGGCAGGGTTTCGGGCTGCTCAAAGCTGAAAGTAAATTGACTATCTACATGAGCTGGCGCCAGATCAGGTAATTTTTGCAGGCGTTTTAAACGACTTTGTGCTTGTTTTGCTTTACTAGCTTTAGCGCGAAAGCGGTCAACAAAAGAGGTTAAGTGAGCAACTTCTTTTTGTTGTTTTTGATATTGTGCATCTTGCTGTGCAAGGTGTTCGGCACGTTGGCGCTCAAAAGCACTATAGTTACCTGAATATAATTTTGCGGTTTGATGCTCAATATGGAGAATTTGGCCAATCACATCATCAAGAAAATCACGATCATGTGAGATAAGTACTAAAGTCCCGGTGAATCTTTTTAACCAACGTTGCAGCCAAATCACGGCATCTAAATCTAAATGGTTGGTGGGTTCATCAAGTAATAATAAATCGGCACGGCTGATCAAAGCTTGAGCTAAGTTTAAGCGCATTCTCCAACCACCAGAAAACGATTTAACCGGGTTAACTAGCTGCTCTTGTACGAAACCTAAACCGTGTAATAATTCTCCCGCTCGTGCCGGTAAACTGTAACCACTGACCGCGTCAATTTGGTTAATAATAGTGGCTTCAAGTGTGCCATTGTCGTTTTCGCGCGCTTGTTCTAATTTAGCTTCTAACTGACGATATTCGACATCTCCATCCATAACATAGTCTAGAGCTGAGCGGTCTAACGCTGGCGTTTCCTGTTTAACGGTAGCAATTTTCCAGCTTGATGGCATAGAAAGGTTGCCCACATCTGATGGTAGTGTGCCCAGTAAGCTGGCAAACAAAGAAGATTTCCCACAGCCATTCGCCCCAACAAGTCCAACTTTATGATTTGGATGTATAGTAAAACTTGATGATTTTATGAGGTATTTTGCGCCTCGGGCTAAACTTAAATCTGTGGCTATGATCATTTATCGTTACTCATTTTAATGCAGAACACTATTGTCGCTTTTCCTTAGGGGGTAGTTCAAGGTAAAATAGAAATCCTAGGCAGATATCTTGCTAAAACCCGTGAAAAACCTCCACAAAATTGAGTAAATAAGTGAAAAAACGATTTATAGCAGGAGCAACCTGTCCAAAATGTAAGGCAATCGATACCATGGCGCTAACTAAAGAGAACAGTGTTGAGACAGTCACCTGTGTAAATTGTGGTCATCAAATGGCGCAACCTGAAGAACATGTTGCACAAGACGTCAGACCAAAAGAGCAGGTAATTGGTATTTTCAAACCAGATTAATAACTTGAACATTAAACATAAATTAAACCTTGTTTAGCCTGAGGCTGTGTCCAGTTGTGGCGCTTAATTGACGAGTACTGTTAAGCCATACTTTGGTCTGATTTAGATATTTCAGCAAAGTCACTAGGCGTTAAGTTTGATTTGTAGCGAGTCAAAAATAAATAAGTCAGAGGTAAAAATATCTGTTGGTGCTGAATTTGGTATTATCGGTTCGACAATCCAATCATCTTTATTTGGTTAGGAGAATTTCTCATTTAGTGTCTTTATTTTAAGCTAATTAGACTCAATTTTTCGATTGAATTAATTTTTACAATTTTTTATCTCTGCTCAACAGTTAATTATCTCTTATCTGTTAGGAATAATATTTCATCATTGCCACCGCCTAGGAAGGGATAAGCTCAGTAAGCTTAAATTTGTGTGGCTAAAGTATGTTGGATAGCACAAGTAGCCAGTACTATCCCAGAGAAAATCCTAGCCACTATTCAATATAGCCTAGCTAAGTTTTAAAATTCATTATGATGAAAGCTTTAACTCTTCCAGTAAGTCATGAATTTCAGCTTTTAATTCTTTATCTGAAATTTTATTACAGCTTATTTTAGCTTTTTCTAAAGACTCAATAGCGCCTGCTTCATCATCTAATGCCACTTTCATTGTCGCGATAGAGTAACTAATAGACGAACGGAAGTCTTTGTCGTTAATCGCTTCAGCTTTTAATAAAGCTTGCTCATAAATAGTAATCGCTAAGGGTAAGTCATCAGTAAAGTCAGCAAGCGTTTCCCACTGCACTGCGTGGTCTTTATCCGTATTTTCATTCTCTTCGCAGAGTTGCTTTAGTTCGGCATAAAAACCATCGAATCTAGATTGGTCTTGCTCTTGAGCTGCTGCCATTAAGTGATCAGCGAAAAAAAGCACTTGCTTGTATATTTTTGTGTTCATGCTGCGACCTTTGTCAGTTGCGTTAACTTGCGTTAACTTGCGTTAACTTGCGTTAACTTGCGTTAACTTGCGTTAGGTTTTGTGATTAACAATATTCATTCGCTAATTATAATGCTTTTATAGCCACCAACCCCAGTTTATTCGCTCATTAGCTTAAAATTTAGCAAAGTAAATTAAATAAAGCGTACTCAATTAGCGCCTAGGGTTATTTTATATCTGCTTTAATAACCGCTCAGGTGTTGAAGTGTTTGGTAGTAATTAGATTACAATATTTAGCTTATTGCTTTTAATAGTGTGGTGGAGGTGGCTCTACTTCTTCTTTACCGTCTTGTTCTGGCGTATTGTCTTTAATTCTGTTGGCAAGCAATGACACTTGCTGTTTAAGCTCTGCAAGCTGGCGTTGATGTAGTGTTATTTCGTGGTTAAGTTGTTCTATTATGTCGTCTTGAAAGGCATTGCGGCTTTCAAGCGTTTCAATTGCTTTGTTTAATTCGTTAACTGATTTCACTGTTTATTTACCTGCCATAATTCGGCGTATCCTGAGGAACTTTCGGTGATTACTTGGTTATTATCTCTAAAAGCGACGCTATAAACAACTGCTCCAGCCGGTCTAATATCATCACGTGGTAAAACACGCCAACTGGTTAGCCGTTCGCCTGTAGCAATATCCCATACGCTAACCTTACGAGAAGGCGCGCCAGTTAATAGTTTAGTGCCATCAGGTGAAAATTGCACCGCACTAAAAATCTCTTGGCGATTAAAATATTTTAATTGGGACACTAACTCACCCGTTTTTAAATCCCAAATATTGGCTGATTTTTTGCTGTCAGCGCTAAAGGCATAGCGTGCTTTAGGATCAAGCGCCACCATAGTCACGCGGCTAGGATGATTAAAACGATAAATAACTTGTCCCGAAACGGTATCCCAGACATAAGCAACAAAATCATTAGAGCCAGAAATAGCTACTCGGCCATTAGGCAGCATATCGATCGCATTAATTTTTTCTTGATGCCCCAAAAACTCTAAGCGGTGGCCATTGGCAATGGTGATGTGTACGACTTTACCGTTATTCTGTCCCACAAGTAAGTAGTCACCGTTATTCGCTACGGCTACATCACGAATACTAGATTCGGTAATTGACCAATAACCTTCTGATTGGCCATTTTTGATATTCCACAGTGAAAAATCATGGCGATTAGCGGTTATGGCATGACTGTTATTATCAGCAATATCTGCCACCAAGACTAAATTATCAGCACTATCTTGCTGTTGCGACCAGTTATATTTCAGCGCGTTTTTTTCCAAATCCCACAAGCTAATGCCGTGATGAATGGATGAGACAACACTGAATTTAGCGTCATTAGAGATATTTGCCGCATAGGCTCCCTCCACCGCATGTTGCCACCTTTTTTCTGGTGCTTGTCCGACAGGCTGACAAGCTGTTAGCAATATCAACACCAATAAAAACAAAAGCTTGGCTTTAAGATTAGTTAAGTTACAGTTCAGCAAAATATTAATACTTTTTTCTTAGGGCATTTATCGTTAGTATAAGCCGCATTGTTTCACAATTCACACATATTTAAATGACTTAGCGGGAATTTCTGACTGAGTAGTAAAACGGAGATATAAATGAGATTTTTTAAACCAACGGTAGTCGCTATTGCTTTATTATCAGTAATGGGTTGTCAAGAACCAGTTAAGCAAGAAGAGCAAACAGTTGCGCTTGATACAGAAATACAAAAACAAGCCTACGGGTTAGGTGCTTCAATTGGTATGTATATGGAGCGTAATCTAGAAGAGCACGATAAATTGGGCTTAACTTTAGATAAAGCACTTATTATTCGTGGCTTTACCGATAGCATGGACGGTAATTCTCAAATTGAACAAGAAGACATTCAAGCCTTGTTGATGAATTTAGATCAAGCAATGAAAGCAAAGCAAGCCGAACAAGCTACCGTAAGTTCAGAAACAAGCTTAGCTGAAGGTCAAAAATTCTTGGCAGAAAATGCTGAAAAAGAAGGTGTTCAAGTTACTGAATCAGGCATTCAATACGAGGTTTTAACCGCTGCTGATGGCGAAAAGCCTGTTGCCACTGATACAGTAAAAGTGCATTACAAGGGTACTTTCCTCAATGGTGAAACTTTTGATAGTTCATACGAACGTGATGAACCCGCTGTTTTTCCACTTAATCGTGTGATTTCAGGCTGGACCGAAGGTGTGCAGTTAATGTCAGTAGGTGCTAAGTTTAAATTTACTATTCCTGCAGATCTAGCTTACGGCCCAAATGGTAACCCACCACGCATTCCGGGTAATTCTGTGCTTCAATTTGATATTGAATTATTAGAAATTCAAAAACCAGAAGCTGCAGCGCAAGTTGGCGATAAAAAGTAAAAGTTCAGCTGTTGTTGAATAAAAAACCAACCTTTTCGGTTGGTTTTTTTATTTTAAAGTATTGGTTTAAGTTGGTATGCGCTAAGTCGATACTTTAGATAAATAGCATCAGAAAAACATACCAAAGCTAGCTTAAATTTTTGTCATTTTTGAAGAATAAAGTATAAGTTTTTATTTGGGGGAGTTACGGGGATGCTTGCTTAACAATTTAGACGACAACTGCTTTGAAAGCACCGGTAAGAGAACAATGCTTTAGAAGCTGAAAAACTATTAATCAGTTACTAATGAAGTTGATAGTTACATTCTATTTTATGATCATAATATCGACATTAGCGATAAATCACATACCTGTTGACCTAACTCCCTCTATGTTGACGGAGGCATGTTGATGAATAAAAGTGTCAGGCTATTATACAGTTTTTGTTTAATCTTAGGTTGTCATTTAAAAAAAAACATTCAACTATCTGTTTTTTAAGTTTATTTTTTTTTAGGCTCTAAAGTTGCTTGTGTATGTGTTGGGCATGGTAATTTACTGCTACAGTAATCTTACCGTTAACCTACAATAACTCTGAAAGGAGCTTTAATTCATTTAATTAAATAACAGGATGTTTATGAAAAAATTAATTATGTCTATGCCATTATTGGCCGCAGCAGTTTGTACACCCGCGTCAGCAGGCTTGATAGGATCAGCAGAGAACTTCGCCATTGTGTCTAACACCTATACCTCTACTGGCGACAGCTCCGTTGTATACGGCAATGTCATAGCCGATACCTACGCAACTGCAGGTGCCAATACCATCATCAATGGTGATTTTCGTACCGGTGATGTGTTGACTCTTGGCGATGGTGCTGCAGTAACTGGTAATGCGCAATCGGTTGAGGCTGGCACGGCCACCGCAAACACTACAGTCGAAGGGAATTTTGAGGTAGGGGGGGTTGGCACCATGGGCGACACGTCCTATGTTCAAGGCAACTTTATATCGGGTCTGGCTGGTACAATAGGCGCAAAGGCTGTCCTCGATGGTAACTGGGAAGTGGGTGCTGGCAGCGTTGCCACGGCTTCCTTATCATCTAACAAAGTAGCTGGCGACGCCGTCGATACAGATACGGCCTATCTTAATGGGGTAAAGTCGGCAATTACTAACGATATGAATGCTGCGACAAATGACCTGATTGCTGCAAAAGTCTCGCTCACTGCTATGGGCTTAGGTACAGGTTTGGCAGCGACAATGACTGTTAACACGACCTACACAGCCGGCGTTTTCAGTGCAGCCAGTTGGTCCACAACCGCTGGTACAACGCTGACGTTAGATGGCCAGGGCCTAGATAACCAGATGTGGGTCTTTAACATCGAAGATATTTTAGCCTTCGGTGGCAATTCAACAGTTAAATTGTTTGACGTGGGTGCAAACGCACAAGTGTTCTGGAACGTTAGTAACCTGACTCCCGGTGGTTACGCTACCCTTGGTGATGGCGCCGATATTGTAGGTACCATCATTGCCGAAGACTACGTCAAGGTGGGTGCTAATGCTTTTGTAAGAAGTGCGTCTGACGGGAACTGTGCTGGTGTATATTCAACGACCTCGTATGTGACTATTGGGGCTAATGCCGTTGTCGGTGGCGCGAACTGCTCAGTAACAACAACAACAACAACAGTGCCAGAACCAGAAACCAATATTTTACTATTGGCTGGCTTGGGTTTGATGGGTTTCATCAAACGCAGACGTTGTAAAAAAGCTGCCTAAGATTGTGGCTTCATTGTATTAATTTAAGCCAAAAAAATAGGTTAAGATCATTCTAGAATGTACTTTGTGGTATTCTCTTGATCAGATAGGGGAACTATAAAGAGGTTTTCCTATTATTAATTCAGAGCTTATAAATCACTACTCTCACCCAGAAAAACCTCAGATCACTAGCTGTAAAAGGCATGACCTACTCGATAATTTATTTCTATTTATCTGCGCTGTTTTCTCTAGTTCAGAGGGATAGGAAGACATTTAAAAGTTTGGTATTTAAATTTTGGTATTCAAAGCTTGGAGGCATAACAATATAAGTAAAGGCTTAAATTTTTTCTTGCGGCGATAGTAAAGTTGCAGCGCTTATTCATAATACTCCCTCGTATGGCCGGGGATTTATTCTGGAGATATTTTGAAGGTGTATTTTGGTCTGTTTTCGTTAATCTTGAGTTGCCTGCAGCTTTTGTGCATCAACGCTGGCTAATGTGATCACATTATTTTAGGCAATAAAAAAGCCTTACCGAAGTAAGGCTTGAAATGCTCGCTATATGGTCTAGTAAACTAGCTTCTTTTTATTAGTTTCTTTATTTTTATTATTATTATTATTATTATTATTTTTGTTTTTATTATTGTTTTTCTTTAGCGCGTGACATTTATAGCAAAGGCTTTTTCTCTGTGCAACAACTTTAATAGAGCATATATTCCACGAATATCTTCGTATAAGTGATGTGTAAACTCTCAACGCTCAGTCTATTTTTCTGTTATCTAGGTGTTGATTAAGCTAAAAGCTAACGCTTTAATAAATTTTCCTTTTTAAAACGGCGTAAAAAATATAAAAAAGTGTTACCGATCAAGTTGTAACGTGACTATGACCTAAGGAAAAAATGTGACTAAAAACACCCCGTCTGGTTAACCACTTAGGAAGTTTGTCAATGTATTTTCACTATTCTATGGCTTTTGCTGCAAAATATAAAAAAAATTTTTTTATATTAGTGAAATTATTTTACTAAAAATGATTGAGCTACTAAAACGGTAACTTATTGAGCTCTGAGCTCTGCTGGCATCTGGCTTTAGCTATGGTGTGCCAATTAAACGTTACGAGAGTATTTTGCTCTATGGCAAAAATAAGGCAAATCTTTTATCAAGACCGTAAGCTTACATAGATTTGATTTGGACATAGATCAATAAAATTTGAAGTGTTAGAATGCGCGCATACAAATAGCGGAGATAAATTTTCATGACTGAATTAAAAAATGATACGTATTTACGTGCGCTATTGCGCCAACCTGTTGATTACACACCTGTTTGGATGATGCGTCAAGCTGGACGTTATTTACCTGAGTATCGTGAAGTGCGCAAAGGGGCTGGCGATTTTATGTCGGTTTGCCGTGATGCTGATTTAGCTTGTGAAGTTACCATTCAACCTTTACGTCGCTTTCCTCTTGATGCGGCGATTTTATTTAGTGATATTCTAACTATTCCTGATGCTATGGGTTTAGGTCTGTATTTTGAAACAGGCGAAGGACCTAAATTTGAACGGCCAATTACCTGTAAAGCCGATGTTGATAAAATTGGTATTCCAGATCCTGAAGGCGAATTGCAATACGTTATGAATGCAGTACGCACGATTAAAAAAACGCTGAACGGTGATGTACCCCTAATTGGGTTTTCTGGTAGCCCTTGGACCCTTGCCACTTATATGATTGAAGGTGCTAGTTCCAAGGCTTTTACTAAAATCAAAAAGATGATGTTCTCAGAGCCAAAAACATTACACTTATTATTAGATAAATTAGCTGACTCAGTTATTTTATACTTAAATGCCCAAATTGCTGCAGGTGTGCAATCGGTAATGGTATTTGATACTTGGGGTGGTGTTTTATCCCCTCGAGACTATAAAGAATTTTCATTGCAATATATGGCGAAAATTGTTGATGGTCTAACTCGTCATAACGATGGCCGCCAAGTGCCAGTGACATTATTTACCAAAAATGGTGGTATGTGGTTAGAAGATATTGTTGCAACAGGTTGTGATGCGGTTGGTCTTGATTGGACCATTGATATTGAAAATGCTAAAGCGCGTGTTGGTGATAAAGTGGCACTGCAAGGTAATATGGACCCATCAATGCTATACGCGCCATTACCGAGAATTGAGCAAGAAGTGTCAAAAATATTAGCAGGCTTTGGTGAGGGTGGCACTGGGCATGTATTTAACTTAGGTCACGGTATACATCCAGATGTAAACCCAGATCATGCGGGCCATTTTATTGAGTCGGTTCATCGTTTGAGTAAGCCATATCATCGATAAGCTGTACTTGTTAGTAATATTATTTTTGCTTTGTTAGCGTAAAGTAATTTAGTTTATTGTATCTAAAGGAGCCTGAGGCTCCTTTTTTTTGCCTTGAAATTATAATGTAATGACCTACCTGTAAAATTCAGCTAGTCAGTTTCTAATCAGTTGCTAAATGGGGTTAAAACAGATTTTTTATATATTTAGGCTTTGGTTATCACTTTTAGATTAAGGTATGCTGAGCTAGTAAATTGATTCTAAATGGACATGAGAATGATCAAAAACAAAAACTTTTTATCTCTGTTGGCAATAACCTTATTACTCAGTGCTTGTGGTAGTAGCTCAACCGATAAGGATGACGCTAAAGCAGATAAAGCTAATGAGACAATAGCGCAAACTGGCCAGGAAACTAGTACCCAGCAGTTGGAGACTACACTTGTTGAGGCACGGGTAAATACTAATAAAGTATTAACAGGTCATTATATGGAAGACACAACAGATAAATTGAAAGAAGGATTTAATGGCTGGCAGCTTGGCCGTGTAAATTTTTTAAACTTAGAAGGTGGCTTTTATGGCATTATTACCGATTCAGGCAGAAAATTATTGCCAATGAATATGGCCAAAGAGTTTGCGCAAAATGGGGCTATTGTTCGTGTCAAAGGCAAAGTAAAAGATGTGATGACCATTCAACAATGGGGTACACCTTTTATGATTACCGATATTGAGCTTATAAAACCAGACAATAAAACCAATGACGTCGACATGTAACCTTAATTAAGCAGCGGTAACAGGCAAGTGACTAGTTATCTTCAGTTTATCGGTAAGTTATTGGCAAATAAGTGGCTGAGTAAATAACGTTAAGGTTTTCCCCTGATCACTGACTTGTATTTGATACAGGTTACGATATTGTTGTTCGGTAAGCTCTGCTACATCGAATTTACTGAGTAATGCCGACAATTGTCGCGTAGTGTTACTGTGACCTACTACTAAGACATTTTCTTTTTGTTTAAGTAACTTCTGTGCAAACTGACTCAGTTCTTTTGGCAAATATTGTTGTATGGCGAGCTGTTGCTGTTTAGCAATGGGCGCTGCTGTTGCCATGGTACGTCGGTAGGCTGTGCTATATACATGTTTGATTTGTGTGTGCTCAAGCATAGTCGCAATTTGCTCTGCTCTTAATTGACCACAAGGGGTTAATTTAGGATCATTCAGCACAGCTTGTTTTTCTGCATGTCGAACTAAGTAAATACTAAAGCTATCTGTAGCAAGCGTTGGTAAAACAAAAAAATACAGCGCAACCAGTAAAGGATATTTCATAATGTTTTCACTTTTATGTCCATAAAAATATGGATTAAAGGCAAAGCGATAGAAGCCTTGCCCTTGGCTTGTGTTTAAAAAAGTCGATTTAGACCATTTAATGCTGCCACCCTAAAGGCTTCTGCCATTGTCGGATAGTTAAAGGTCGTTTCCACAAAATATTCAATGGTATTGCCACCATTAGTTTGTTGCATGATGGCTTGGCCAATATGTATGATTTCTGCAGCATTCTCACCAAAACAATGAATACCTAAAATCTCTTTGGTTTCCCGGTGAAAGAGAATTTTTAATGAGCCGACTAGGTTATTAGATATTTGTGCCCTGGCTAAATGTTTAAATTGCGCGCGGCCCACTTCATATGGAATTTTGGCTGCTGTTAGCTCTTGCTCAGTTTTACCGACAGAGCTAATCTCTGGAATGGTATAAATACCCGTCGGAATATCTACAGTAAGTTTTGCTTTACCATTGCCATCAAGCATTGCGCTGGCGCAAATTCTCCCTTGATCAAATGCTGCACTGGCCAAACTCGGATAGCCAATAACATCACCCACTGCAAAAATACCTTCCACGTCGGTTTGATAAGTATCGCTAACTTTCAATTGCCCACGCCCATCTGCCTTTAAACCCGCATTCTCAAGTTTTAAATCTGCGGTGTTACCTGTGCGACCATTGGCAAATAATAAGCAGTCGGCGCGCATCTTCTTCCCCGACTCTAAATGGACAATAACTGAATCTTTACTGGTCTCAACACGTTCAATTTGTTCGCCGTGGCGAATAACAACGCCGTTATTCCATAAATGATAGCTTAATGAATCTGACATTTCGGCGTCTAAGAATGACAGAAGGCGATCACGAGTATTGATCAGGTCTACTTTGACTCCTAAACCGCGAAAAATACACGCGTATTCGCTACCTATCACACCCGCACCATAGATAATTATTTGGCGTGGCGAATGTTCAAGCGATAAAATACTGTCTGAGTCATAAACTCTCGGATGCGAAAAATCTACATTATCCGGATGATAGGGACGAGAGCCGGTGGCAATTACTATTTGTTTGGCTGTGATAATATCGATTGAACCATCAATACGTAATACTTGGATGGTGTTTGCATCAATAAATGATGCTTCACCGTAAAAATGTTTAACTTGATTACGGTTATAAAAACCGCTGCGCAAATTGACTTGTTTACGAATAACGGCAGATGCGTGACTTAAAATATCTTGAAAGGTTAATTGCTTGGCATGTTGTCCGGCATTAAATAGCGGATTAGAGTTATATTCAATGAGTCGGCTAACCGATTGACGTAACGCTTTTGATGGAATAGTGCCCCAATGAGTACAGCCGCCACCAACATTATGATAGCGTTCAATAATGGCAACACGCTTATCACGCTTAGCTAAGTTCATGGCAGCGCCTTCGCCACCAGGCCCTGTACCTATAATAATAGCATCAAAATCATAGCTTTTAGCAGCGCTTTTTACTTGCTTATTTTCAGCTTGTGCTTGTTTAGTCAACGGTTAACCCTTTAATTCCTGCTTTAAGGAGAAAAATTTTAGCAGGAATTAAATCTAAGGTAACTGTTTTTATGCTAGCTTTTCTACCATATTTTGCCAGCTGCGCTGTTGCTCAGCTAATCTTCGCTTAATTTCTTGGTATTGCGCCATGACCTCTGAATTTTCAACATCAGCCAGTAATTGGTCACGTTTACTGGCAACTAACGCTTTACGTACAGCATAAAATTCGTTGATCTTATGAATTAGCTCATCGTACTCATGTTGCAATCTTTCTAGCATCTGCTCTGCGTCTGGGTGGGCCGCTATCTTTTGTTGGCTACGTAATAAAACCATTGATAAACGTGCCTTTTCAATTTTATCTTCAGGTGTCACACGTAACTTTGACGTCAGTTTTAAGTGAGCGCAGCCTTTAATTAACCATTTTGTCGGATCAAACTGCCACCAACGAATACCATTACGATAGTCGTTTTCGAAGATATGATGGTAGTTATGGTAACCTTCACCAAAAGTAAAAAAGGCTAGAAAGCCATTATCACGAGCGGTGTTTTTTTCAGTATAGGTTTGCTTACCCCAGATATGTGCTAATGAATTAATGAAAAAGGTGGTGTGGTGACTTAACACTAAACGTAAAAATCCAAGCAATAGTAGGCTATTAATTATATCACCATGCCATAAACCAAATAAAATAGGGACACCGAAGTTCATTAATATGGTCAGTAGTAAATAGTGTTTATGTTGCCAAACCACCACCGCATCTTTTTGTAAATCGCGCACGTTGTTATAGTTATTGTAGTGCTCAGGTTGATGATCTCTTAGCATCCAGCCGATGTGTGAGTGCCAAAAGCCCAACTTTGCGGAATAGGGGTCAATATTATTTTTATCAACATGTTTGTGATGAATACGATGATCAGAACACCAATGTAAGGCACTATTTTGCAAAGCAAATGCGCCACCCAGCGCGTAAATCACTCTCAATGACCAATGAGCTTGGTAGGTTTTATGGGACCAAAGTCGGTGATAACCGGCCGTAATCGACATACCGCAATAGATAAAACAAATCGTTGCTGCGGTGATTTCTGTGGCGTCAAAGCCATGAGTGAATGCACGGTAAGGTACTGCTATGGCAGCAAATAAAAAGGTAATGCTAAATACAAAAACATTTAACCAAATAATAGGTGGTTTATTCATTGATTGTCCATCTAAGGTTAATCACCGAAAATTTTTTCGGTGTACACATGTACGCTATTTTTAACTTTACTCGATGCGGAGTCAAGTGTTGATGGCGATTTTTTAGCGAACATAAAGAATACAAATTAGAATATCACTGAGTGGTTAACATCTATTAACTAGTAATATTAACTATTTTCAGTATCATATCAAGCTGGTTACAGGCTGAAATAATTACTAGGTGCATGACGATGAGCGGTATTCGAGCATTACAAAAAGAAAAAACACGTCGACAACTCATCGATGCCGCTTTAGGGCAACTCAGTAGTGAGCGAAGTTTTTCTAGCCTAAGTTTACGTGAAGTAGCAAAAGAGGCAGGCTTAGCGCCAACCTCATTTTATCGCCATTTCTCTGATATGGATGAACTGGGTTTAACCTTAGTGGATGAAGCGGGCTTAACCTTGCGTCAATTAATGCGTCAAGCAAGGCAGCGTATTGACAAAGGGGGGTCGGTGATCCAAATTTCTGTGCGTACGTTTATGGAGTTCATTGAAAGTAACGGCAATATTTTTCGCTTGTTACTACGTGAGCGTTCAGGCACCTCGAAAGCATTTCGTGCTGCAGTTAATCGTGAAATTCGTTATTTTACGCTCGAGCTGTGTGATTATTTACAACAGGCTAATAAACTTGATGCTGAAGTGGCCTATCTGCAAGCAAATGCTGCGGTAACCATTGTTTTTAGTGCCGGCTCTGACGCACTAGATTGTGATAAAAAAGATTTAGCAGAATTAGCACAACGAACAATTAAACAGCTCAGGTTTATTGCTCGTGGTGCATTTGAAATTGGCGTAGGTAATAAAAATCGCAGCGAACAGCGCAGTAGTAGCGCTAAAGACGAGACAAAATAACACCTGTTTCTATATGGTGGGTATAAGGAAATTGGTCAAATAGAGCAAAATGCTCAATTTTATGGGTTTTAACCAATTCAGTTAAGTTATCATGGAGTGTCTCTGGATTGCATGAAATATAGATAATGCGCTCAAAGCGACTCACTAATTCAACACTATCAGGATCTAGCCCTGCTCTAGGAGGATCAACAAGCACAGTTTGATAATTGTAACTGGTCAGATCAAAACCTTGTAATCGCCGAAATACCCGTTCACCATTCATCGCCTGACTAAAGTCCTCACTCGCCATTCGCACGATATCAACATTGTCTAGTTTGTTAGCCACAATATTAATCTGTGCAGACTTGACTGACGTTTTTGATATCTCTGTGCCTAATACCCGATCAAAGTTTTCCGCCAAAGCAATGCTAAAGTTACCGTTACCACAGTAGAGCTCAATTAAATCACCACCAACATTTTTAGTGGCTTGTTGGGCCCAAAGCAACATCTTTTCATTTACCTTAGCATTAGGTTGAGTAAAGCTATTTTCAACTTGCTGGTAATGAAATTCCTTGTTATTCAATGTTAATGTTTCCATAACAAAGTCTTTGTCTAAAACCACTTTTTGCTTGCGAGCTCGACCAATAATATCAACAGGAGCGATTGTCGATAACCGAACTTTTAATTGCTGTGCCTGCTCAATCCATTCTTCATCTAACTGTTTATGATAAAGCAAACTAATCAATACTTCGCCACTAACAGTTGATAGGAAATCAACCTGGAATAAACGTTGACGCAATACTTCGTTAGTTTTTATATCCACTAATAGTGCCAACATAAATTGATTTATAAGCACACTGGCAACAGGAAAGTCATCAACCCGATATTTTTCTTTTGTTTCACTGTTAAACATAATGTAATACAGATCATCACCGTCATGCCAAACTCTAAACTCTGCACGCTGGCGATAATTTAAGCTTGGCGAGGGAAATATTTCAAATGCGGGTAATTCAAACTGAGCAAAATTCTCTGTAATATTTTGCTGTTTTTCGTCAAGCTGCTGTTGATAATTATCGGGATGGATATGACTAAACATTGAAATACCTTGTTGAAAGTGGAGGTCGTTAATTGATGATGAAGTCGAGACTTTAGCGATTAGCCTGCTTTTGTTTATTAAACAACGATTGTATCTTAGGAGCACTGGCTTATTAATCACAGCCGCTAATGAAGCCACTATTTTATAGACTATATATAAGCGTTGATAGACTTTGTGGTCAGTAATATTAAAATATTTGAGTTTAATATTATCAAACGCATAAAGTAATTCCCCCTATTGCTTATATATAGTAGCAAAACAAAAAGCCTGTAAACTTATCATTTACAGGCTTTAATATGACTAGTGAGTAAGAAAGTTAAACTACTTCTGTAAGTTTTATACTCTTTTACTACTTAATTGGTCGGTTCTAACAATCACGTTATGCTGAGGTTTTATTCAACAATTTGCTCTGGTCGTTCTTTTGCTTCACGAACTTTTAATGTTCTTTGCTGAAATTCACTATCATTCAATGATAAAACCGCTTGCTCTGCATCTGCGGCTGATATTTCAACAAAACCAAATCCGCGTCTTTTTCCAGTATGTTTATCTTTCATCAATCTTACTGATTGAACTTGACCATACTCAGAAAACAACTCTCTTACTGCGGCTTCGTTAGCTCTATACGGTAAATTGCCAACATAGAGTGTGCTAATGCTTGTATCAGCTTCTTGTACATTTGTTTCGGCTTTTCCAATTAAGGGCGCGATAAATGCACAAACAAAAGCAACAACGGCAATACTCATACTTGTTAATTCGAATACACTACTGTTAGCTAAAAAATATATAGTAACAGAAAATACTAACGCAACAATTAGCGTTAATGCTTGAGGAGACTTCATAATGGATACCTAATTATTATTTTATAAAAACTTAACTTGCAATTCTATGTTACCCACCTTTTGGTAATGTGCAAGAATAAGTGTGATTTTCATGCAATTTAATCAGGCAAGTATCTATTAAGACTATTAACAGTAAGATTTGCTACCAGTAACCACTATAGAATAGCTCTTTAGTTAATAATCTTGTCTATTATGGCTATTGTAGTCTCCTTATATAGAGGAGAAGTTATAAACCTTGTGATTAAGCAATAAAAAGAACCAGATTTTCATATGACTTTATACTACTCGAATGCTATTTGAACGCTCTTAGGTCAATAAAAGCACCAGCTGTGCAATTAAAAAGCAAACAGTCATTTAATCGTAATTTAATTGATATTAAGGGTTGACGTGAAGCGAGAAATCTCTAGAATGCGCTCCAGTTCCAAGGGGTAACCCAAACGAACGGTTATAATGAGTTATCTAATCTAGCCTAGGCTGATTAAGTTAA
>NZ_JACGVG010000031.1 GCF_014077095.1 Colwellia sp. MB02u-6
TCCCATTCCGAACTCAGAAGTGAAACGTGTTAGCGCCGATGGTAGTGTGGGAGTTCCCATGTGAGAGTAGGACATTGCTAGGCTTCTATTTAGAGAAACCCGTAGCTAACGCTACGGGTTTTTTGCTTTCTGGCATTTGATAAGTAAAGCTTGAGATTTAGGCATTAGCTTGCTGTAATCTCAAAAACTAAAAAGTGTTAACAAAACCCTCCAACCTCAATCAATAGCTAGTTTTGAATATCTTATACTAATTGCATCAACTAAGTTCCCGCATTATTAAACCTCTAGGACGCAGCTTAATCGCTGTTTTATGTTGAGAAGAGCATGTTCTAAGTTGGACCACATAATTCAATAATATCGTTACAGCCCTTGTAGTATTTGTTACTAAGTCTATTTTCGCGTAACCATTGCTAGACCTGTTCTATTAAACTTAACTTTGGTGATGATGCACTAGTTCATTAGCTGATAAATCATTAAATTTTTCTATTTTTGCCACATAATTATTCAAGTTTACTGTATTTAAGATAGCGTAATTAAGAGTAGAGAAAATTGTTCAATATTTTTAACTTTTACATTATTAATATTTATTTTAGTGTCAATTTGATGTATCAATCGCCACTTTAAAAAGCGGCTCTAATTATCTTGGTACAATGAATCTTTATTATTAGCCAATAAGAATTTTTTACATGCTAATAATTTTATATAAAAAACTTCATTATTAGGTGAAAAGCTATAACAAGTGATATTTAGCATTTTAATGCTTGTTGAACGTTGCTAATTTAGATATTCTCATTAAAGGTTGTTAACATCTTATTTACGTGGTGATTCTGTTAGTTAACAAGTAATTGTTGACATTAAAATAATAAATATACTCTTAAGGAGCGCTCGTGCTTATTAAAGATAATTTTGATGAGGTACTGAAATTTAGTGCTTCAACAAACGAATTTTTATCTCATTACCAAATCCCAGCTAGTCCAGTAAATTATTCAGTCACTTATTTGCATATTAGTAAGCGTAATAAAAAATTAACTGCAGAGTTAGAGAGGCATGTTCAAACCTTTCAGGACGTTGATTTAACTTTTATTGAAGGTTTATTTGAAAAGTATATTTCTAACTCTCATACTATTGATAAACAAATACTTGAACCGATTGAGAAGTCTTTAACTTCTACTCTCGAAAAAATTAATTTACAAGTAGATAGTGCTAAAGCAGCAACTTCTAATTTAATAAAAGCGAAAAAAGCACTTTCTAAACATGAACACCTTAATTCTATGCAAAATATTGTTTCCTTTTTGATGAAAAATATTACATTTTATCAACAACAGCATTCCGACTTATCTTTAGATTTAACCAGGACTTGTGGTGAAGTCAATTTTTTGAAATCTAAACTTCATGCGGCACGTAATGAAGTAATAGTTGATTCTTTAACTGGTTTATATAATCGTCGTGGCTGTGACATTAAGTTAAAAGAATTAGATATTGAACAAGTGCATTCTTCATTAGCAATAGATATTGACCATTTCAAAAATTTTAATAATAAGTTTGGCTATGTTATTGGCGATAAAGTGATACAGCGCATTGCAAAAGTGATTACATCATATATATCCGATAACGATATTGCCGTTCGTTTTGGTGGGGAGGAGTTTACTGTTGTTATGGTAAATAAAACCAAAACGCAAGCATATGAAGTTGCAGAAAATATCAGGTTAGCGATTTCACAATTAACACTGATGCATAGAGACTCAAAAGCCAAGCTACCTAAAATTTCTGTTTCTATTGGTGTTGTACAACGAGAAGAGGAATTAAACTGGGCGGCGATATTTGAACAAGCTAATACCGCATTATATCAAGCTAAAAATAGTGGCAGAAATAGAAGCGTTTGTTTATAGATGAGTTCACGCTGACATTTAACTTATGCTGTTCTTGATTTAGGCGCTTTGTATATACTTAGAGGCACTAATAAGCGACGGTGTTTATTGATAAATACTGCCATTGTTTTCTAGCTCAGTAAGGTATATACGAGTCATCAACTCTAATTGATGATAGTTTGGTAACATATGTTGGCATAGTTGATAAAAGGCTTTGTTATGCTTTTTTTCTTTTAAATGCGCCAGTTCATGCACCACGATCATACTTAATAGTGCTTCGGGCGCTCGCTTAAACATACTACCAATACGGATTTCGTTTTTACTTTTTAGTTTATTGCCTTGTACGCGAGAAACATAGGTGTGCAAACCTAGCGCGTTGTTAACCACATGAATCTTATCATCGTACTTTACTTGACTAAGTGGGGCTGATTTTTTTAAATATTGTTGTTTTAACGCGATGGAGTATTCGCGTAATGCTTTATCAGTAGTTACTTCATGTGGTGTAGGAAATTGCGCCAATAAATAGGCTTTTAAGTTGTTTTCCTTAATAAGCTGTGTGACTTGCTGCTGTATATCAATAGAATAATGAGATAAATACTTTAACGGTGTGGCCATGTGACTAAATAAGTTCTGTATTGTTGATGGTTGCGACTATAACAATAGTTTACGCTATTATAATTTAACTATTCATTGTTTTTTATTAAAATTTTTAGCGCTATTTACTCGAATGTCATTATTACTCGCCTGTTCAAGGTAAATGCCAACAGCATAATCCGATATATCAAGGATTAAATCTTCCTTGTTTCAAACGTACAGCGCCGAAGAATTTTTTAAAACACGCTAAGTATTTGGCTCTTCAAATAAATATTTAATTTTTACAGGCACATTGATGAAGTTAGTTACTTGAGTATAAAGTTACACTAAAAATAGCGAAGCTAAAGTTCGCTATTTTTATCACTACGGAGCATTAGGCAGAAGTAATTTAATTAGTCAGTTTTGGTGAAATAAAGGCTAATTATAAATAGAGGTTTTTAAGGGATAACATTACATTAAAGTGGTGATGTTGATGCTTTAAATATCGCCATTAAGTTTTCTACAAAGGTAGTATTGTTTTTATCTGATACCGAGACCGTGATGCCAAATGGTGCAAAGTGTAACGTTTCAGCTAATGCTGATGAGGACAAGCCTATTTTGCTTAGTGTTAAATGATTTTCGGAAATTTCTTTTTCAATTCTTAATTGAATACTATTTTTTATTAGGCTTTCTTCCGCCTGAATAAGGTCTTTGCAAAATGCCTGACCAGCGTGTATTAAATTAGCCCTAACTAAACTACTGGATACGTGATTGAATAAGCCTTCACATCGTTGAATAATAAGCACTTGGGTTTCCTGCCAAAAATTTATTTCTGACTTACTGTAGACATTAATCAATATATTATGTTGCTGAAAATGTTTTTCAACAACAGCTCTAAATAATAGCTCTTTTGATTTAAATTGCTTATGTATAGTTACTCGCGATATCCCAGCATAACGACTGACCATAGAAATATTTGCGGTATCGTAGCCGTGCTGAAAAAAGCAATCCATAGCGGCATTTAGTATTTTATCAGTAGTACTTGGCAAATCATCTGCTCTTACTCATTAAAGTATTGATATATTAACGTGAGTGGTTACATTAAACAACAAGTTTACACTAGTTGTTAATGTGTAAACCTGTGTTATGATTCCCCTACTTACTTTTATAATTTAACTTATATTTTGGGATTGATGTGAAGCTAATTTTTATGCTCGGAGCCGTTATTTTACTGCAAGCTTGTTCTAAACCAACAGAAGTCACAAAAGAGGCTGAACCTGTAGTGGTTCAACTCACGAGTGCCCGGCTAACAAATTTAGTGAATGACTATAAATTTCCAGCCACGGTGTCGGCGGTGAAGAGTGTTGACCTTAAATTCGAAGTCTCAGGACGTCTAATTTTTGAGAACCTTGTCGAAGGTAGTGAAGTTAAAAAAGGTCAAATTTTAGCTAAAATTGATCCGAAACCTTTTCAACGCAAAGTGCAAGAAAGCCTTATTCTTCATGATGACGCACAACGAAATTTAAAACGCATTAAAGATGTTTTTGAAAAAAATGTTGCGTCGCAACGCGATTACGATGAAGCACAATCTCAGTTTTCAATTACTAAAATAGCACTAACCAATGCAGAGCAAGATTTAAGTTACTGCACGATAAGATCACCATTTGATGCTGTTATTGGTGCTAGGTACATTGAAAATGATAGCTTAATTCGTACTGGAGATTCACTGGCTAATTTACAAGATAGATCAGCGCTTTATTTTACCTTTGAGGTGCCTGAACGCATTATGACCGCCAATGCCGGCAATCGCGATGTAAAAGCAACTGCTTATATTATTGGCCAGGAAGATAAGATATTTGATATACATTATGTTGAACATAAAACCACGCCTGATCCCATTACTCAAACCTATGGCGTAACCTTTGCACTTGACGGTGAAATTGCTAAGTCTTTTTATCCAGGCTCGCGCGCCATTGTTAATATTAAACAAAATAATAGTCACTCACAGGCATTAATTATTCCATTAAGTGCATTAGTAGGCAATAACGAATCAGGCTTTAGTGTCTGGCGCTTTAATCAAGTACAAAATAGTCTGACTGAGGTCAAGGTCAAGGTTTCTGAATTAAAAGGTGAGTACGCCGTGATTTCTTTGGGATTAAGTCGTGATGATAAAGTGGTTTCTGCCGCAGTGGGGCAAATGCGTGAGGGACTAATAGTCAGAGAATATAAGGCGACATATTAATGGATATTGCACGTTATTCGTTGACTAAGCCCATTAATATTTGGCTTATGGCGATATGCTTTATTATTGGTGGCATTGTTGCTATGGGCAAAATAGGCCGCTTAGAAGATCCGGCCTTTACCATAAAAAAAGCCGTTATCTTTACGTATTATCCGGGGGCAAGTGCGGAAAAAGTTGAAAAAGAAGTTACTGAGCAAGTAGAAATAGCACTGCAACAAATGTGGCAATTAGATACGTTGAAATCAGTCAGTAAACCTGGTTTATCCCGAGTAACCATGGAAATACAACCACATATTGATGGACCATTATTACCCCAGATTTGGGACGAACTACGCAAACGCCTTAGCGATATTCAGCACAACTTGCCACTTGGCGCTAGTGCTCCAGTGGTTATCGACGATTTTGGTGACGTTTATGGCATTTATTATGCTTTATCTGCACCTGACTTTAGCGCTAACCAAATGCGCGAATTCTCCCGTATAATTCGTCGCGAAGTTCTCACTGTTGACGGGGTTGCTAAAGTAAAAATTGGCGGTGTTTTAGAAGAAGAAATTGTTGCCACCATTGATAGCTATCAAATTGCCGGTTTAGGGCTTTCTTTTCCTGATATTCAAAAAGTACTGGCGAATAATTTAAAACCCTTTAGTGGTGGTAGATTATATGTTGGCGATAAAAAAATTAGGATCCCAGTTGCAAGCTCAACCAATAAAATAGCAGAGATAGAAAACCTCTCTATCGTTATTCCGGGTAAAAATGCCTCAATAAAGATAAAAGATATTGCTCAGCTCAGTATTGAACCTGTAGCTATCCCAAGTGGCTTAAAACGCTTTAATGGTGAACGTGCTATAACCTTAGCGGTATCAGCGCAAAGTGATATTAATATCGTTGAAGTTGGTGAGGAAATCTCCGCTAAGCTGGCTGAAGTGCTCGCTAAATTACCGGCGGGTATTCAGTTGTCTTCTATTTATAATCAAGCGAAAATTGTTGATGAATCCGTTGATGGTTTTATCTTAAATTTGGAAATTTCAGTTGCTGTAGTGACCTTAGCGCTTTGTCTATTTATGGGTTGGCGTTCCGGCATTGTTGTTGGTGGCACTTTATTGATCACAGTATTAGGGACTGTCTTGATCATGTGGCTTTATGATTTACAACTACAACGTATTTCATTAGGAGCCTTGGTCATTGCTATGGGAATGCTGGTTGACAATGCTATTGTGGTAGCAGAGGGTATGATGCTGCGCATGGAGAAAGGTAAGTCGGCAATGGAGTCTGCCAGCTTTATTGTTAAACGTACACAGTGGCCATTACTGGGCGCTACGGTTATTGGTATAGCAGCGTTTTCGGGCATTGGTTTATCAGATGATGCCACAGGAGAGTTTTTATTTTCACTGTTCGCCGTCGTACTAATATCTTTGCTGTTAAGTTGGGTACTGGCGGTAACGTTAACTCCTTTATTAGGTAAATACTTTTATCAAGTGGTTGATAAATCAGGTGTAGAAGCGTCACATTCATTATTTCATCAAGCTTATTTAGTTGTTTTACGTAATGCCTTGCACTGGCGTGGTGTAACCTTAGGGTTATTGGTGGTGATTACAATCAGCGCCTACGCAAGCTTTGGTTTTATTAAACAAGGATTTTTCCCTCCTTCAAATACCCCAGTGTTTTTTGTTCATTACTGGGGCCCGCAAGACTCAGATATTAGAGCCACTGAAAAATATATGAAACAAGGTGAAAAGCTGATCCTGAGCACTGAAGGTGTCGAATCATTAGCGACTTTTATCGGTGAAAGTTCAGCACGCTTTACCTTAGTATTTGCCCCTGAATTACCGAATGAGAGTTATGGGCTATTTATGGTGCGAGCGTATGACGCAGCTGATATCCCTCGCTTAGCGCAAGCCGTCGCTGATAAATTAAGATTAGCAAATCCTAAGGTAAATTTTTACGCAGAAATCATGCAATTTGGCCCTGGTGCGGGTGCTAAAATTCAGGCACGATTTTCTGGCGAAGATCCCGCTATTTTAAGGCAGTTAGCTGAGCAAGCAAAAGCAATTTATTCTGCAGATGGTAACATTCGTGATATTCGAGATGACTGGCGGAATAAAGGCATTGTTTTAGCACCTGAGTATGATGATATAGCGGCAGGCATTGCCGGTGTTTCAAGGAGTGATTTTAGTCAAGCGATAAAGTTTTATACTGATGGTTTGCAAATAGGGCAATTACAAGATGGTGATTACCTTTATCCAATTATTGCCAGAAATAGTAGCACGAATCCTGATCAATTAGCCGGTTTAGAAAACAGTTTAGTGTGGAGCAGTAGTCAACGAACTTATATACCCTTTAAGCAAGTAAGTGGCAAAATGAACTATGCCAGTGAAGAGCTGCTGATTAATCGACGTGATCGTGTAAGAACTATCACGGTTAAAGCGGAGGCCGGATACAATGAAACTACCGGTGAGGCGTTTAATCGTACACAAGCTAAAATTGCTGCTATTACTTTACCAGAAGGTTATAAACTTGACTGGGGTGGCGAATATGAATCGTCACGTAAAGCGCAAGCCGCTTTAGGAAAAGGCTTGCCGCTGGGGTTCTTAATCATGTTTATTATCAGTGTGTTGCTCTTTGGTAAGGCTAGGCAGCCGATTATTATTTGGCTGATTGTACCTATGGCTGTGGTGGGTGTGGTTGCGGGCTTACTAATAGCAGACCTACCTTTTGGCTTTATGTCGTTACTGGGCTTTTTGAGCCTATTCGGTATGTTAATTAAAAATGCTATTGTGCTATTGGAAGAAATTGACTTACAAATTATTGAAGGTAAAGAAAAAGCAATTGCCATCGTTGAAGCAAGCTTGAGTCGCTTGAGACCAGTTTCACTGGCAGCTATCACCACTATATTAGGTGTTATGCCATTATTATTTGACCCTTTCTTTGCTGATATGTCGGTGACCATTATGGGCGGATTAGCGTTTGCCACTATCTTGACCATGATAGCCGTACCTGTGCTTTATAGTGTTTTTTATAAAATTAAGGTAGAGAAAGTATAGCGCGGGTATTTAGTTAGTCACTAAAGTGTTATCTCAATAAAAAGTGCGGTGACTAAGGTTTATCCCTTAGCGATAAACATAAAAGCGGACATTAACCTGTTCGCTTTTATGTTTAGGATAAACGGGCAGTTTTTCTGTACCAGACAAAAACTAAGTACCGACATCCATGTCATGATCACACGACTGTTCTTAGCCATCTCGGTAATTGCTCCTGCATTACTCTAATGGCTTATATCCATGCAAGAACATGGCTCCACGGCATTAGTGTATCAATGCAGGTCGATGTGAAAGAACGACTATATTTATGCCTCTCTCAGACATCCTGTCTTTCTAAACAATAGTGCATTTATGCACGCTAGATAAAGAACGAAGATATACTCTTTATCTAGGTCACCTTTATTCTATATTAAGTACTTTTTTCAAGGGCGTTAAATAGGGCTCAAAATGTCGCCATTGTTCAGTGGCACTTTTATAAATGGGTTGACGCACTTGCTCAGAGCTTGGGGTTTTAATATTGCGCTTGGTTTTATGAAAATCGACACAGGATTGTTCAAACTCTAAGCCACAAAAATCAAGCATTCTTCGTACTTGTGTTTCTAAATCATCCACCACATCTTCATGATTTACCTTTAATACATAACCCGGTAAAACATCATCCCAATGTGCCATCAATTTTAAATAAGCTTGATAGTAACGACCCATGTCTTCAAGGTTGTAACTAAAATCTTGTCCTTCGGCAAATAACTGTTTAAAACCGCTAAAGCAACAAGCCATGGGTGAGCGTCTGGCGTCAATAATTTTAGCGTTGGGCAGTATTAATCGGATCAGGCCAATATGGAGAAAGTTATTGGGCATTTTATCAATAAATAAGGGTGCCTTTTCTCGGTAGACTTGAGTTTCGTCAATAAATTGCTGACCAAAGCGTTTGAAATACTCGGGATTAATTTCATTTAAATTTTTCGGGTATTGAGCTTCTTGATCACTTTGACTATTGCTACGGCCTCGTAGTCGTGATGCCAAGCCTAATATATTGTGTAGCTCCATCGTGCCGTCAACTTGACTATGTGAAGCCAGTATTTGTTCAAGTAGCGTAGAGCCTGCGCGCGGTAAGCCGACAATAAATATTGGGTCAGGTAAACTAAGCCCTAAATTTCCACGGCTCTCAAACAGCTCAGCGGTACAGTATTTTATTTGCTCGGCAACTTGTTGTTCTACTTTGGTAATATCAAAACCACTATGAGCATGCTGTAATTTATTGCCTTCTTGGTAGGCTTGAAAGGCTTGCTTATAGTCTTCTCTGTCTTCAAAGGCTTTACCGGTAGCAAAATGTAGTTGAACTTTATCTGTTAGTGCTAAGGCGTTATTATTTTGCTGTGCTTGCATTTGAGCAATTTCTTCATCGCTAAAACGGTAGGTTTTAGTATTGGCTAAACTCCAAAAAGCATCACCATAACTTGGGTTTAACTGGTAGGCTTTTTGGTAAGCAGCAATGGCTTTTTTTATGTCACCTTTGGTTTTTAGCGCATGGCCTAGCTGCAGTTGAAAGCCTGCAACTTGATCGTTTTGCTCTACAGCTTGTTCAAATAGGATGATGGCTTGCTCTATTTTACCTAAACCTGTTAAGGCACTCGCTTTAGCGACTTTAAAGCTCAGGTTGTCAGGTTGTATAGCGAGTAACTTTTCAACTTGCTGTTCTGCCACTTTGTATTTACCTAAACGAATAAGTAAATTGAGGTACTGAGAGCGCGCATTTATATGATTGGGCGCCAACTCAAGGGCACTGGCCAGTAAAAATTCAGCATCGTCATAAATTTTTAGCTCTACACCTATTTCAGCAAGCAGACACATGCCATCGATGTGGCGTTTATTATCTTGTAAAAAATGTCGACAAATTTGTTCTGCTTTTAATAACTTTCCTTCGTGCATTAATTCAGTTACCGCGAGTAAGGCCGGAGGTAATTTTTTTAGTTTCTCTAACTGATTGGCGGCTTTTTGCACATTGTCTTGTTGCTTTGCATCTCGGTACAGGTGAATTAATGCTTGCCAACTAGCGACTAAACTTGGGTTAAGTTTTACTGCCTTTTCAAATGAAATTTTAGCCAGTGCGGGTTCATCTAAGGCTAAATGGATAAAGCCTTGTTCTTGATTAGCGCGGCTATGTGTTTCATCGAGTTTAAGTAATTCATTAATACTGCTTAATGCCGCAGGGATAGTTTTTGCATAGCGTTGGGCAACGGCAATTAAATACCATAATTCAATTTGGAGTTGTTGGTCTGTGGTTTGTTTTTGTAGTTGTTTACTTTGTGTAATGGCGTCATTGAATTTTGTTGTTTGGATCAATTGTTGAATTGATTTTAATTGGTCTTCAATAGCAGAGTGAGATTTTGTGTCCAATGACTTAGCTCCAGGGTAGGTTAGCGTATTGTTTTTAGGTTAAAACACGACTATTTTATCAATAAAAAGCCGCTTGATACAGATATCAAACGGCTTTATTTATCATTTTAGCTATGACTTAACTAGCTTTTAGTAATCGATCTAGGCTTAATAAAAGTCGTACGAGAATCTAAAACCAATGGTACGAGGTCGGTTAGAAACTACTTTTGGCGTATACTGTTGAGTATCAATATATAATATTGCACTTTTATCAGTCAGGTTGTCGATGAAAAGCTCAGCTTTCCATTCGTCGTTAGTTACACCAAAGCTTAAATTTGCTACCACATAACTATCCTGTATATAACGACCACCGGCAAAAGTCTCGCCATTACTGTCTGGATAATTAACACCGGAATAAACATCAGCTTCGTTTTGAATGTTCAAACCTGAACCTGTGCCATAGATTAAATTAGTAGAGTCCTCTACCATGTTCGCGTCCATCACCATACCGGCAAGTCTCTCTCCGGTGTAACTGATTGAACCGTTAACATAACCTGTCATACCTTGGCCAATTGGATAGAAATACTGGGCTTGTAAATTACCTGAGAATTCAGCTGAATAGGGTAATCTACTGCCTTCTGGTGGCGCAATACCATTAAGTTGGGCATTAACTGACGTTAGCTCGGTATCTATCAAACTAAAAGCACCAGAGATAACTAAGTTATCTGTTGCGACCCAACTAAAGTCACCGTCGATACCTTTAATTTCAGCATCACCAACATTATCAGTAAATACTAAGAAGCTGATATTGGTAGGGTCATATCTTGATGTTTGCAGATTAGATATTTTTGAATAGTAGGCCGTAGCGTTGAAGCGTAAATTTTGATCAAATAATGTTGATTTAAAACCTAATTCTACGTTATCTAAGCTATCAGTGGTTGAGTACACTGGAATGCGGAAACCATCAAAGGCGCCTTCTTGACTTTTAGCTGAACCACCACCAACTCGGTTAGTAACCGGTGGTCTAAAACCTTCTGAATATGATGCAAATACCATAACATCATCATTAACTTGCCAATCAACTGAAGTTTTGATAATCGTATCATCAACGGTTAAGGTACCGTCACTATCAAGTAAGTCAGTTTCTAGTTGGCCACTAGCAATAGCGGATTGAATCGCCGCTGCTTCATCAGCACCAAAAAACTCAGTTAATGCTGCTTCACTTCCATCACCAAAGGCACGTAAACGACCACTGACATCGGCGGTTGTTGTAGAGCCTTTATAAATGTCATCAATTTGATACCAACGGGCACCAAAACTTGCGGTGACTGTGTCAGTAATATCATACTCGAACTGACCAAATACCGCGATTTGATCTATGGTATGAGTAACATCATTAACAAAACTTACTTCTGAAGGGAAAGGACCGTCACTACTGTTAACGCCTTCATTTCCTACAAGTGTTCTTGCCAAATTAGGAAACTTCTCAGTATTAGCTATTTTGAATTGACCAACAGTTGATAACTCTTGCGTGTCGTAAAATACACCTGCGGTTACACGCCAGCGATTTTCAGCTGAGGTATTCATACGCAATTCGTGGGTAGTACGAGAGGTGCTAGTTTCTTCTTTATAATACTTAGTTGGGTCAAGACATTCTTGTTCTGCTTCAGGAACGCCTGAATAGTTACAAACATAATAAGCAGAAAATGAACCACCGTTAGTATAGCCAGTGTAATCAATCGTTGAATTGATATCTCTGTCAAGATAACCACCGGTATAAACCACGGTAAGATGCTCAAGTCGGCCTTCTAATGTCCAAGTCGTTAAACCAAAATCATCATTGTTGTTTTCTGGCATAAAGCGACTTGTTGATGTTTCACCTTTAAGGTTTGGATCATAAGAAAACACACCTTCTGTATCAAGTGACTGTTGAGTATGTTGAACTAAAAGATCCCAGTCATTATTGATTAAATACGATAAACCAAAGCGAGCACCGGCATAACTTGCCGTATTAAAGTTTTCTTCTACTAAAGCAGCATTTTGTGGTGCGGTAACAGAAATATTTTCAGGGTTAGTTAATACACCACCAGAAATTCGACTAATAACTTCTGCACTACCAGTATAACCACCTTCACCTGGAACATTAAGTACATTATCTATCCAACCACCTTGGTAGTCGTTGTAAGCAGTAACACGTACGGCTAACGAGTCAGATAAAGACATATTAAAATACGCTTCGACAGAGTTACTCATGTCGCCGCCTTTGGTGGTACTTGTGCTGGTATCAAAACCTGCAGCAAAACCATCATGGGTTGGCTTGTTGGTGATTAAGCGAACGGTACCTGATTGAGAGCTAGCACCAAAAAGTGTGCCTTGTGGCCCAGGTAAAACTTCGATACGTTCAACATCAGTAGCATAAATATCTAAATTACGCCCTTGCATTGATACCGGTTGCTCGTCTAAATAGAAAGCAACAGAAGGTTGTAGTGCTTGAACTGATGAAACTGAGATGTTGGTTTGCGTAGTTGCTGCGCCACGAATATATATTTCATTTTGGCCAGGACCTGTACCCTGAAAAACAACATTTGGTAAAAACTCTACGTATTGGTCAAAATTAGAAACGCCAAGTTTTTCTAAGCTATCACCGGTTAATGCGGTGACAGTTACGGGAACTTCTTGAATTGATTCAACGCGTTTAGTCGCTGTAACTTCAATAGTCTCTATTGATGCTCTCTTTTTTGTTTCTTCAGCGTACAAAGTGCCTGACGCTGCTAGTGCGGTTAAGACAGCGCAGTGTAGTTTAGTGAATTTCATAGTGATTTTCCCTTGGTATTTTTATTGTGAAGAGCCTAATACGTTTAGAACTCTAACTACAAATACACTTAGAACTCTAAATATAAATACCATTAGAGTTCTAACTATATTTGGCCTTTGGCAGTATCTTAACAAAATATAGGAATCTTTTCAAAAATATAATAAAGTGCTCTTTTTTAGTCAAACTTCGTTATATAGTTGATTGTTCACACAAGTGACTATTTACACCTCGATTAACAAGATATAATATCAACACAAATTAAATTTAGGGGAAGGCTTTGTCTTTATCCGCCAAGAGTCAATTAAATAAGACAGTATTCGTTAGTGCATCATCTATCATTATTGCTCTTTTACTTTATACAGTAGCACTACCTGAACAGGCACAGAGCCTGTTTACGCTTATGCAAACAAGCATTATTGAGAACGGCAGTTGGTTCTATGTGCTCACCGTCGCTTTCATCTTCTTTTTTGTTATTTTTTTAGGATTCTCTCGTTACGGGGATATTCGTTTAGGGCCTGATCATGCGACCCCCGATTATTCTATGTTGACTTGGCTTTCTATGTTGTTTGCTGCTGGAATGGGCATTGGCTTAATGTTTTTTGGTGTGGCAGAGCCATTGATGCACTATTTGTCGCCACCTACGGCAGAAAAAGGCACGGTTGCTGCGGTTCAAGAAGCAATGAAAATGACATTTTTCCATTGGGGACTACATGCTTGGGCTATCTACGCCATTGTGGCTTTGGTATTAGCTTATTTTAGTTATCGCCATAATTTACCCTTGACGCTACGTTCTGCATTGTATCCCTTAATTGGTGAACGAATTTATCAATGGCCAGGGCATTTAGTTGATGTTTTTGCTGTGGTCAGTACGGTTTTTGGTGTCGCCACTTCATTAGGTTTAGGGGCGTCACAAGTAAATGCAGGTTTCGGTTATTTGTTTGGTATTGAGGTTTCTACGACCAATCAAATCATTATAATGATTGGTATCATTGGACTTGCCATTATCTCTGTGGCGACCGGTTTAGATAAGGGAATTAAAATACTTTCTGAAACCAATATGGTATTAGCGGTGATCTTGTTAACTTTGGTTTTTGTACTCGGTCCAACGGTGTTTTTATTACAGGCCTACTTACAAAATATTGGTGATTATTTAGCTGATATAGTACATAACACTTTCAATTTATTCGCTTATAAAAAGACCACTTGGATAGGTGGTTGGACGATATTCTATTGGGGTTGGTGGCTTGCTTGGGCACCTTTTGTTGGCTTGTTCATTGCTAGAATCTCTCGTGGTCGCACGATTAGAGAATTCATTGTTGGTGTTATGTTAATACCCACCGTATTTACTTTGTTTTGGATGACTATTTTTGGTACCAGTGCCATTGACTTGGTGCACAACCAAGGGGTGGTTGAATTAGGGGAAATGGTCAGTAAAGACTCATCAGTAGCATTATTTGTTTTTCTAGAAAATTTCCCATTATCTACATTGCTGTCTTTCTTTAGTGTCTTGATGATTGTGATATTTTTTGTCACTTCTTGTGATTCTGGTGCCATGGTAGTGGATATGCTCTGTTCGCATGGCAGCAATAACACACCCTTGTGGCAAAGAGTTTATTGGGCTGTTGGTATCGGCATGGTTGCAGGGATTTTATTGTTAGCGGGCGGACTTGGTGCTCTGCAGACCATGACCATTGCCAGTGCCTTGCCTTTTGCTATCGTACTACTGCTTGCTATTGCTGGCTTGATTAAAGCATTGAGAGTTGAAGCTTTTAAACAAGACAGCCAGCTTATAACAGCAGTACCTCATTCAAACAATGATCGTGATGATAGCTGGCAGGTGCGCTTAAATAATATTGTTGATTACCCAAACAAGGGCAATGTTAATAAATTTATTAGTAAGACAGTTGTACCTGCGTTTAAATCCGTTGCTGATGAACTAAAGAAAAACCAAATTAATGTGGTTGTTTCGGATGAAAACGGCCTGAGTTTATTGGTTCAACATGGTGAAGAGCAGCAGTTTGTTTATCGGGTGCTTGCTCGAAAGCATTTACAACCAGACTTTGCGAATGAAGCCGATGATGATGAACACAATTATTATCGAGCAGAAGTTCATTTAGGTGAAGGTGGACAAGATTATGACATTATGGGTTGGTCAAAGGCGGCAGTGATCAATAATATTATTGATCAATACCATAAACATTTGCACTTTTTGCATTTGTTACGTTAACACCTAACGGCGTCAGTTTTATTGATATTACTGGCGCTCACTGCATATAATCAGAGCCTGTAAGAAAAGTTGTTATAGGCTCTGTAATTCTAATAGCGGTGCAGCATCTATTTTATCGGCATCCATCATATTTGATAAACGCTCCATTGAAGACAGCAATTGCGATTGCTCCCATTGCGCTAAATTAGAAAATTTTTCAATAAAATGTGCTTGTAATGCTTGCGGTGCCTTAAGTAAAAGCGCTTTTCCATCATCAGTTAAATACAGGCCGACTTTACGTTTGTCTTGTGTATAACGCACTCTTGAAATAAGATTTTTACTTTCTAACCGATCAATAATATTGGTCACCGTTGCGGGACTTAAATTAACTTTTTTAGCCACTTGGCTTGAATTGATACTGTATTCTTTATCGATCTCTAACATAATTAATAATTGTGGGCTGGTTAAGCCAGAGGTTTTATTAAGATGTTTTGAATGTAAATCAATGGCGCGTATAACTTTTCTTAAGGAAATTAATAATTCCTGGTGTTTTTCCATAACAGTAGACTCCTAACTCCTAACTCTAAAATTCCGTAGTCTAATCAAAATTATAACAACCGACTAGGGAATTATTGAAATAAACATTATTTAACTAAAATCACCGGTGTGTTTTTCAAATAACTCATAGGTATGATGGCTGAAAAGTCCTGAACTCTCAATATAAAAATAACAGAGTAGGTAATATGAAACTTCCAAAAATAGGACCTGCGTTTCTTGTTACAGCAGCGTTTATTGGTCCAGGGACGATAATTACCGCATCAATGGCTGGCGCAAATTATGGTTTATCACTTGTGTGGGCATTGATCTTTGCTATGTTTGCGACGTTAATTTTGCAAGAAATGGCGGCAAGGCTTGGTATCATTAGTCAACAAGGTTTAGGCGAAAATATACGACAGGCGATTAAGCAGCCGTTTGCTAAGGCTTGTGTTGTTATGCTGGTGGTGAGTGCTATTGTGGTGGGTAATGGCGCTTATCAAAGTGGTAATATTTCAGGCGCAAGTTTAGGTTTAGTAGGTGTGGCAGAGCAGTTAGGCTTTAAAGTTGCTTTTGGAGCTATTATTTTTCCAATCATGATTGGTTCGCTTGCTTTTGTCTTACTTATTACCGGTAGTTATAAAGTAATTGAGCAAGCTTTAGTGGTGTTAGTTGGCTTAATGAGCATTGCATTTATAACAACATTTTTTTTAAGCAAACCGCAATGGTACGAGTTAATGAGCAGTTTTGTCGCCTTTGAATTACCCACAGGCGCAACACTCACAGTTATTGCCCTCATCGGCACGACTGTTGTGCCATATAATTTATTTTTACATGCTTCAACAGCCAGTAAAAAATGGCAGTCAGTTGATGATATATCAACAGCAAGGAAAGATTTACTGCTATCTATTCCGCTTGGGGCTTTAATATCAGTAGCTGTACTTTCAACCGCGGCTTCGGCCTTTTTTGGTCAGCAACTCAGTTTGCAAAGTGCTGCCGACATAGCACCCGCGCTACAGCCGTTATTTGGTGACTCTGCAAGTTTATTGCTTGGCCTTGGCTTGTTTTGCGCTGGTATATCATCTGCGATCACCGCCCCTTTAGCTGCGGCCTTTGCGTTAAGTGGTATTTTAAATTTAGACAAAAACCTTAACACTTTTGGCTTTAGATTAACCTGGATGATTATTTTAATTATTGGTGTTGTTGTCAGCAGCGCAGGTTTTAAACCTGTTGCTGTTATTTTGTTTGCTCAAGTAGCCAATGGCATTCTGCTACCTTTGATCAGTATTTTTCTCTTATGGATTATGAATACAAAAGTGCTAGGTGAATACCGCAATAATTTATGGCAGAACATGGCAGCGATTGGCGTTATTTTGATTACCTTGCTCTTGAGTGGGCGTAGCTTGATGTCAGCGTTTGGTTTGCTGTAAGCACTTAGAAGTGATAACTATATAAATACACAGCTTTATCTACAACAATATTAATCGTTTATAATAGATAAAAAGCCCTTAAATCAGCTGGTTTAAGGGCTTTTTAGTGTTAACTAATGATTAAAAACCACATTGTTTACCTTGGTTTTTATCTTTTAACCAAGTATGCAAGGGGGCAAAATAATCAAGGATGGCGGTTGCATCCATTTGTTCATTGCCAGTTAATACTTTATACGCTGCTTGCCATGGCTGACTTGAGCCCATTTCAAGGACGGTATTTAACGCGGCACCGGCATCTTTGTTGTTATAAATAGAACAACGATGAATAGGGTCAGTATTACCTGAAATTTCACATAAGGCACGATGAAATTCAAATTGCTGAATATGGGCTAAGAAATAACGAGAATAAGGTACGCCACCTGGTACATGGTATTTGGCACCTGGGTCAAAAGCATCGACGTTACGATCAATCGGGGTGGTTACACCTTGATATTTTTCACGTAATTCCCACCAAGCGCTATTATAGTTTTCAGGGGTAATTTCACCGGAATAAACTTTCCAACGCCATTGATCAACCATCAAACCAAAGGGAATAAAGGCAACCTTATCTAGCGCCATTTTCATTAATAACCCAATGTCTTTTGATTCATCAGGAATGGTGTCAATTAAACCAATCTCTTTTAAGTATTTAGGTGTTACTGACAGGGCTATCGTGTCACCAATAGCTTCATGGAAGCCGTCATTAGCACTGTTTTGATAATAAACGGGCTGGTTTTGATAAGCACGTTGATAAAAGTTATGACCTAATTCGTGATGAATGACCGAGAAGTCTTCACCGGTTTTTTGGATACACATTTTAATGCGAATATCATCTTTGGCATCTAAGTCCCATGCTGAGGCATGACATACCACATCTCGATCGGCGGGCTTAGTAAATAATGAACGTTGCCAAAATGTGGCGGGTAATGCTTCAAAGCCAAGTGAAGTAAAAAAGCTTTCAGCGCCTTTTACCATTTTAATTTCGTCGTAATTATGGCTGGCAAGTTGTTTGGTAACATCATAGCCCGGATCAGCATTTTCAGGTGCCACTAAGTCATAAATATTGCCCCAAGATTGTGCCCACATATTACCTAATAAATGCGCCGGAATAGGTTGGTCTTGTGGCACTTTATCTTCGCCGTAGGTTTTGCCTAATTCAGTGCGCACATAACAATGTAGATCATTGTATAAAGGTTTAATTTGCCCCCATAAACGGTCAAGTTCTTTAGCAAAATCATCAGCAGGCATATCATAATTAGAACGCCACATTGCGCCTAAGTCTGCATAACCTAGGCCTTGTGCGCCTTCGTTGCCAAGTTCTGCTTGGCGAATATATAAGGGTTTCATCGCTGGGCTAATGGTTCGCCAACCTTGCCACATTTCTAATAATTCATCGTAGTTACGAGAGGTTGCCATGGTAGCGGTCATCTCGCCTAAACTTAAGGTTTCGCCCGATTTAGTGGTGTAATTGCCTTTACCATATAGACTATTTAATTCCGCGCCAATTTTTGCTAACTCAGCCGATTTAGCTGAATCTTGTGGTGCTGGCATCACTAAGCTCTGCTTTAATATATTGAGTTTTCTGCGTTGATCTGCACTGACTTCTACAGAGTCAAATTTAGCGGCTTGCATGGCAAACCGAACCCCAGATTCTGTTGACTTTTGATCTGCTGCTGCGGCAAGTGCTGAAGTGTCTTGCGTAATAAAGTTTGAATTAATCCAAGCCGCACGACTGCCTTCAAGGTTAAGTTGCACTAGTTCTTGTTCAGTAGCGGCTAAGAATTTTTCTGCATCTTGAGCCGTTAACGCTTTACTTAACACAGAGGCCACTTTAGCTGAATTTTCTACTGTGTTATCACCATTACAAGCACTTAGGCTTGCTGCTACCAAAATAGCGGCTGTGGTTAATTTAAATGTTGATTGCATAAGTATCCATTATTGTTTTTGTTAGTGCTTGATTAGCGCCTTAATTAACTTAATCTAGCGTCATGGCTAGTGTAGATTGAGATTATCATCTTGGCAATAGTCTTGATTTTGTTAGAGACATTCGGCGGAGTTGATAAATTTTCGACAAAAAAAAGCCCAGCGAAAGGGGGGCTGGGCCATCATATAAAATATACTAGGGAAAGTATGAAATTTGCGTTTCAAAAATTACTTCAGGAAATGCCAAAAAATTATAGCTATATTGGGTGTTTTTAACTGTATTTTTTATGTAATAGTTTGTAATGAATAAGAGTAATAAGAGTAAAAAAACTCAGTAATAAAATTTGAAGGTTAAAATGTTATTACTGAGAGTAAGTGAAAGTACATTAGTGATCAGGTACTAGGCAAATATCAATTGAGATAACTTTAAGGTATCAATATTGCTATATAAAAAGTGAAATGGGTAAGAATTTTTAATCTAGTGACCGTTAATTGACTTTTTTTGGACTTTGTTTAGTATTTTTTTAGTTCTGCATTTAATCCTAGTTGCGTTAGTTTAAACGCTTGTTTAAACTACTTGTATTAATTTGTTGATTACACTAGAACTACGGCGTTATTTAACTATGAGCACGAAGAATAAAATATTAGATGCAGCAGAAAGTTTGTTTGCAAATAAGGGTTTTAATGGTACCTCTCTACGTGAAATAACCGGTCAAGCCGATGTGAACTTAGCTGCGGTTAATTATCATTTTGGCTCGAAGAAAGAATTAATTAAAGCGGTTATGTCTCGTTACATGAATGAGTTATCACCGCGTTTAGAAGGTGCTTTAAGACAAGTCTGTGAAATAGAATCACCTAGCCTAATTGACGTCTTTTCTGCTTTTATCGATCCGCTATTATCCTTAAACAAGTTTAAAGACAATGGTACCAGTAATTTCTTGCAGCTTTTAGGCCGAGGTTATACTGACAGCCAAGGCTTTTTACGCTGGTTTTTAACCACTCAATACCCAGGTGTTATTGATAATTTTGTTTTAGCGGTACAAAAATCATACCCAGAGCTAAGTGCTGAAGAGATGTTTTGGCGTTTACATTTTACTATGGGCACAGTGGTTTTTACCATGTCTTCAAGTGACGCTTTGATTGCTATTGCTAAAAGTGATTTCGACCGTGAACTGCAAATTTCAGATGTTATTCGTAATGTTATTCCTTATGTTGCGGCCGGTGTTGGGGCACCTATGCCCTTGAAACGTTAACTTGGGCTCGAGCTGAGTGAGCTAAAATATAAGATAAAGATTACACAGATTCTTTTACAGGATCCTTAGCATGCTTATTATTTAATAGCGTTCAAAAACGCTACAATTTTCAGGTTATGACTGGTAAATAGCGCCAGCATCTTTGTTTATGCGTGCTAATTAGGTAGAGTAGCAATATCTTAATATTGTAAAGTGTTGTTATGGGTCCAGTCATGTTTGATGTGCAAGGCACATCATTGTCTCAAGAAGATAAAGAAATACTTCAACATCCACTGATCGGTGGATTAATCTTTTTTACTCGAAATTATCAATCACCAGAACAAATGGCTGACTTAAGTCAGCAAATCCGTATGGCAGCCAAAAAGCCTATGTTATTAGCGGTTGATCATGAGGGTGGTCGTGTACAACGCTTTCGAGAGGGCTTTTCTTTAATCCCGGCGATGGGTAAGTTATGGCAAATGTCAGAACAAAACCTCGCCTTAGCAAAAGAACTCGCTAAACAAAGTGCGATCCTGATGGCATTGGAAGTGCAAGCGGTCGGTATAGATATCAGTTTTGCGCCAGTATTAGATATTAATAACATTAGCGACGTTATTGGTGATAGAGCCTTTCATCAACACCCCGATTACGTCACTGAATTAGCTGAGGCATTTATTAGTGGCTTACATCTAGTGGGTATGAAAGCAACCGGTAAGCATTTTCCGGGTCATGGCAGTGTTAAAGCTGACTCTCATATTGATTTACCCATTGATTCACGTACAAGCGCTGAGATTTTTCAACAAGACTTAATGCCATTTAAGCAACTTATCAGCAAAGAAAAAGTGGATGCCTTGATGCCTGCACATATTATTTTCCCCAATGTTGCCCCTCAAGCCGTGGGTTTTTCTCGCTATTGGCTACAAAACATTTTACGTGAACAACTCGGTTTTAATGGCGTGATTTTTAGTGACGATTTATCCATGCAAGGCGCAGCAAGTATCGGTGGTTATATTGAACGCGCTGAGGCAGCACAAGCAGCAGGTTGCGATATGCTTTTGTTATGCAACAACCGTGATGGCTGTGTAGAGGTGCTTGATAGTGCCAATGTTTCAACATCGTTAGTGGGCAGTGAAAGGCTTAATAAGCTGCTGAAAACGCCAGATAAAAATACTAATTGGTCAAGGCTTAAAGAAAATGTAGTCTGGCAACAAGCGAGCGAATACCTTAAGCAATATCGTTGATTTTTAGCTGAGATCGCAGCTGTTCAAATTACAAATCAATAAACTTAAATAATCAAGAATATTAACAAAATAAAAATATAATAATAAAAATATAATAATAAAAATATTGGATAAATTTATGAAAATCACTAAACAGTTATTCATCCCGTTAGCCCCTGTTTTAGCGGTAATATTTCATTTTACCTTGCTAGCTATTGGCTTAGACAGTAAAGCCTCTATCGCTGCAGCTATTACGCTTTTAACGGTTATTTGGTGGGTGACCGAAGCACTGCCTATACCTGCCACGTCATTAGTGCCTTTTGCCTTGCTGCCCCTATTTGGCATTGTCGATCATAAAGTGGTGGCATCTGCCTTAGGTAGCCATGTAATTTTGCTCTTAATGGGTGCTTTTATGCTGTCAAAAGCCATTGAAAAAAGTGGCGCACATGAACGGTTAGCGGTTTACATGGTGCGCTTGGTGGGGGTTAATAGCGGCAGGCGAATGGTCTTTGGCTTTATGTTAGCGAGTGCACTATTAAGTATGTGGATATCCAACACTGCCACAACCTTAATTATGTTACCTATTGCTTTGGCTATTCTAAAACATATTGATAATCAAAATCTTAAAGTAGCGCTGATTCTTGGTATTGCCTATGCAGCAAGTGTGGGTGGTGTTGCGACCCCGATTGGAACGCCGCCTAATGTGATCTTTATGGGCATTTATGAAGAACAAACAGGCATTGAATTTGGCTTTTTAGAATGGATGAAGATTGGTGTACCTATTGTGGTACTTGCTATTCCAATTATGGCCTTTTGGCTCACCAGAAATGTCAAACTTGAACAAACGGTACACTTACCCGTATTAGGGCCATGGCGCGCGGAAGAAATACGCACTTTGTGGGTTTTTGGTTTAACTGCATTAGCATGGATTACACGTAAAGAACCTTTTGGTGGTTGGAGTGGAGCCTTAGATATTGAGATAGCAGGTGATAGTACTGTTGCTTTATTTGCTGTGGTGTTGATGTTTATTGTGCCCAATGGTAAAGGCTCACGCTTACTCGATTGGGACAGCGCTAAAACTATTCCTTGGGGCATGTTATTGCTATTTGCTGGCGGTATTGCTTTAGCTAAAGGTTTTGTTGCTTCAGGTTTAAGTGATTTGTTGGGTGAGTGGTTAGCGTCATTTGCTCACTTACCGGCAATTATCATGATTGTTACTATTTGTTTGGTGGTAACTTATCTAACAGAAATAACCAGTAACACAGCAACTGCCACATTACTGATGCCCATTTTAGCAGCGGCGGCTATTGCCTCTGGTTATGATCCTAAAGTGTTAATGATACCTGCTGCGATATGTGCCAGTTGTGCGTTTATGCTACCTGTGGCAACAGCGCCTAATGCGATCGCTTATGGAACCGGTGAAATACAAATTAAAGAGATGGTAAAAGAAGGGGCCGTGCTCAGTTTTATTATTTCTTGCTTAGTGGGTATTACTTGTTACTTGTTATTGCTCTAATAGCTTTTAACGTCAAATTTAAATACTCGCGTTATGACCTTGGGTTATAACGCGAGTATGATAAAAAACGGTTAAAACATTTTCTCTTTTTGCAAACGTGCTAATAAAATAATAGCAAACACAGCACTATAAATACCAAATATAACTAGCATAACTTGTGGCATGGTAAAGCCTAAGAACTGCCAGTTAATATCACCACAGTCGCCTGTCGCTTCAAACAAGGCTGGTAACCATAGATGAAGTGGCGCCCAAGTTGGGAAGTTTGGTATAAACTCGCAACTAAATAAAAACGACATGGTTGATGATTGCATGTCGATATGTTCTAAAGCAATGATGAATCCCCAAATAGCCCCAGTAGCCCATAAACCATAAGCGGCAATACGTATTAATACAAATTGACAACCTAAAGCCCCAACAACACCTGCTAAAAATATCCCCCAGATCGCGGTGCGCTGATAAATGCACATAATGCAGGGTTCAAGCCCCATCACATATTGAAAGTAGAGTGCGATTAATTCAAAACATAAGGCACTAACAGCGAGCAATTGCCAAGCTCGTTGATTTAAAGATAATTGGCTTAAGAAATTCACGACATGTCGCCCATGATTAATCATTTAAGTAATATTGCTACATATGCTAACAATAATAAAAAAGCGCCACAAGGGCGCTTTTGTTAAATTTTATATCAGCTTATAACTTGAACAAAACTTGTTAGTGGCCACCAGGGGCACTAGTTTCAGAATTTTCACTGTGATGCTGAATAATATTTTCGTCATAAAAATACTGGGTGTATTTCGTTAACTGTCCAGTTGAGATAGCCAGTAAACCAACAATAGTTAACACTATCGTATAAGGGAACGCCATAATAACCATGCGACCATAAGATAAACGAATTAATGGTGCTAGTGCTGAGGTTAATAAGAACAAGAACGCTGCTTGTCCATTCGGTGTTGCCACACTGGGTAAGTTTGTACCTGTGTTAATTGCCACCGCTAATAAATCAAACTGGTCGCGGGTAATTTGGCCAGCCATTAGTGCTTTTTGAATCTCTGTAATGTAAACCGTACCAACGAACACATTATCACTCACCATAGAAAGTAAGCCATTTGCCAGGTAGAACATAACAAGCTGCATGTTACCTTCAAAGGTTAACACCCAAGTAATAACAGGCGTAAATAAGCCCTGATCGACAATAACAGCAACTATCGCGAAGAACACGGCTAACAAAGCAGTAAAAGGTAGCGCTTCTTCAAAGGCATGGCCAATTTGATGCTCTTCGGTAATACCCGTAAATGCAGTGGCTAGAATGATGACAGATAAGCCAATTATACCAACTGGTGCTAAATGTAATGCCAGACCAACAATTAACCAAACGGCAATCGCCCCTTGAATAATCAGTTTTGCATTATCAAGCTTATTACGCTTTTTACTTTCTGCAATATCATAGTCGTTCAAAACATTGTAAACATTTTCTGGTAAAGCAACGCCGTACCCAAACCATTTTACTTTCTCTAAAAGTACACAGGTTATCATACCAGCAAAAAATACTGGAATAGTTACGGGTGACATACGAATAGCAAATTCAATGAATTCCCAGCCAGCTTGTTGCCCAATAACTAAGTTCTGTGGCTCACCAACTATGGTACATACACCACCTAAAGCGGTACCCACACCAGCATGCATCATTAAATTACGTAAGTAGCCGCGAAACTGCTCTAAATCAGCACGTGAGTATTCAGCTAATTCATGGTCACTGGTATGATCGTGGTCAACTTTAATATCTTTACCTGAAGCAACCTTGTGATAAACAGAGTAAAAACCAATAGCGACACTTATAATTACGGCAATTACGGTAAGCGCATCTAAGAAGGCCGACAAAAAGGCCCCAGAGAAACAAAACAGTAGAGACACCATCACTTTGGAACGAACTTTAGTGACTATTTTAGTGAATAAAAATAGTAACAAGCCTTTCATAAAGTAAATGCCGGCAACCATAAAGATTAATAATAAGATCACTTCAAAGTTTAAAATCATCTCATGCATGACTTGATTTGGACTTGTCATACCTATGGCAACTGCTTCAATAGCGAGTAAGCCACCGGGTTGTAAAGGGTAACATTTTAGTGCCATTGCTAGAGTAAATATAAACTCAATAACCAATGCCCAACCGGCAATGTAGGGGTCGACAACGAAAAATAGTAATGGGTTGATTACTAAAAATGTAATTATTGCGATTTTGTACCATTCTGGCGAATTGCCAAGAAAGTTTTTATAAAACGCATTCATGAATGATTGCTGCATGATGAACCTTTTGAAAATTAAGAGCTAGGGTTAGTGTAACTTAAACATTTTTGTAATTATTTTTTTGTAATTATTTTTATAAATTTAAGAATTTAAGAGTTTAAGCGTTAATGTAACTATTGTAAATAAGTCAGATCAAGCTTGTTGACTATTGAAAAGGACTGTTAGGACAATAAATGTAATTTTTGCATCAAGAAGCAAGCTTTAAAAAATGGTAAAATCAGCAGGTAAAAGCAAATTTTTTGATTGTAGAATATTTCAAAAATAGCGATAAAGCTAAGGTGAATTTAACTCAGCAGCTTTAGGTGAGATATGTATTTATGACTAGCACCAATGAAGTTAAGCGTTTGATATATATTGCAATCACAGTTATCAAATATTTTACTAAAATAGCTTTTTATGATGTTGCATTTAAGTTAAAAATAATCTTCATTAGTGACTACTAAGCTTTAAAGCTATTTTGATTCTGCTTAGCTTTATAATTTAAATAATATAGTCTAAGTAGTATGATTTAAATTATATTATTTGATACATGCTATAGCCATTAAACTACGACTGAACCTTTGATAACGTGACTATTAATTATAGTGGGCCTTCGTTGTTTTATCTAACGTAGAACGCAATAGGTAAATAGCTTTAAAGTTAATTTAACTATTTAGTTGTTATAGAAAAAGTGCTGTTATTAGGCTGATTTTTGAACGGCTTTATCTACTAATTCATTTACTTGATTATATTCTGAAATGGCTGTTCACTCCACTTTAGCCGACAGAACTTAACTTATTAAATGAGGTGTTATGCTTAAAATATAAATCAATGAGTTAATAAAAAATTTTATATCAATATTTTTATTTTATTTTCATCATATATATTTGCTATCAAGCATTTGCTGTTTTTTGTTAAGAACAGCTATGCCAACGTTTAGAACTTGCGAGGCGGAAAATGACTGGCTTAATGTTTTTTATCAGCTAAATTGACCGCGCTATATCGTTATTAAGTACTAGTATTCGTTTAACCGTTGCACAACAAATCAATGCCTTGTTAACTTCAGTAGGAAATCAAAATAAACAGTAAATAAAACTTCAACAACCCACTGAATCTTTTGCCATTATTGCCATAAGTCAATGGCAGTTTGCTGATTAACCTATTATTAGAATCGCTTAAAAAATAAGGCACACCAATTATAATATGGCATAGCTATATTTGGTGTGTGGCTAGCAATTAAAAATTAAGTTGAAATAATCAGGTAAAACATAATTTTATTGTTCGACCAGAAGAATTTATTACTATGCCCAGAGTAATAAAATCACTACGCTGGTAATGATCAAAAGCATGCCCAAAAACTCTACTAAGGATATTTTTTCTTTAAATATTCTATAGGTAATAAACAAGGTGATGAAAAACTCAACCTGCCCTAATGCTTTGACATAGGCAGCATTTTGAAAGCTTGCTGCGGTAAACCAACCGATAGAGCCTATTACGCTAGTTACGCCAACAAACAAACAAATACGCCAATACTTGACCATTAACCCTAATTGATTTTTGTCTTGAAAATAGACATAAACAAAAGATATAACTGATTGAACCGTGATCATAAATACTAAGGTGACCGCAGCACTGAGTAGTAAATCGGTTTCTAATGCTAAACTTGATTGTCTTATCAGCAATGTTGTTATGGCTAAACCTAAGCCAGCAGCAAGGCCAAACCCAGCACCCGGGTTACGAAATACATCGTTAAAAGTAAATTTTACTTTTGACACGAGTAAAATACCGACAACCCCAACAGCAACAGAAAACCAACCTAAGTAAGTTAAATTGGTTGAAAAGAGTAAGGCGCCAACAACAGCAACTAGAATAGCCTCTGTTTTTGCTAAACTAGAAGCGACGGAAAAATTACGATATTTAAAAGCAATAACTAAGCAAACTGTGCCAATGATTTGGGCAAAACAAGCGATCAGTGCATATTTTAGGAAGTTTGGATTAATTGTTGGCATCTCTAGCTGGCGATATTCAAGTATCCACCATAGATATAACCAAGCAAAAGGTAGCGCATATAAGTAGCGTACACCGGTATTTGCCATGGCATTTAGGTGGCTTGAAAGTTGCTTTTGTCCAGCGGTGCGAATGGCTTGCATAAGTGCCGCTAATAAAGTGAAGTAAATCCAAATGTCCAAAAAAATTCCTAAATATTATTTTATGCTTGTTTAATAAATAAAAAGCACGATACAGCTGTTTAATCTATTGGTTAAGTAGCTGCACCGTGAAAGTGAGCGTATGGCTTTTATTTTTTAGATAAATGAATACCAGCCAACATACAGCGAATAGAACCGCCAGCGAGTTCTATTGTAGGTACATCAATAGGGACAATCTGAACGTAACTTTCAATCATCAATACCTGGCTTGCAGTCAACGAATTATAGGCTGTTGTAGACATAGCTAAAATATTACCATTAGGTGTTGAAAGCTCTAATGCATTACCGGCAAAGTTGCATATTTGCTGATAGGTTAGTTCAATAATTTCTTTATCACTTTTTTGAAAACGTTCGATTAAATTTGTGCGCTCTACTAAATTTTTAACACAATCTAATCCAATGAGTACAAAGTCAGTCGCCATACTCATTAAAACATTGGTATGGTATATGGCTACATTATCATCATCTGTGGCCGTAAAGGGTACAGGCTGATAATCAAAGTCTTTACAAAATTGATTCAGCACACGTTCACTCATTCGATTTGAAATAACGGCATAAGCATATCTATTTGAGTGGTCTAACACCATAGAGCCAGTGCCTTCTAGAAAAAGATGCTGTTCTTCTAGCATAGAATAATCGATAACTTTATTGACTTGGTATTCTTTTGATAATATTTTTATAATTTCTGGATTCTTTTCTTTGCGACGATTCTCACAATACATGGGAAAAATGCCAATAGTGCCATCTTCATGAGTTGTAAACCAATTGTTTGGAAAAACAGAATCTGGCGTGTCTTTTGTAAAATCATCAAAAGCATGTACGGTAACACCATGTGATCTCAATATTTCAATCGTTTTTTGAACCTCTTTTCCTGCTTCGGCTGTAATATATTCAGCTGACACATTAAGACTTGTCTGTTGAAATACATTATCCGCTGCGGTTTCTGGATTCGCTATAAAATGGTGCGGACGGATCATAACAACAGCAGAGGGTGATTGATTAGCGTTTTTCATTAAGGTGTCCTTAAGCTGGGAATAATAACTAGTTCAGTAATTCGAAGAGATTTTTTTGATCTGTAAGCTCAGGCACTAACTCAATAGTTTCGCCAATTTTATGTTCCACGATGAGATCCTTGAGTAATCTCAGTGCTGAATAATCTTCTAATGCAAAACCAACCGAATCAAAGATGGTAATTTCATCATCTGAAGTTCTACCAAGGTGCTTGTTAGCAATAACTTGCCAAAACTCAGTAACAGGGTGATCGTCAGGCAATTGTTGAATGTCACCTTCAATTCTTGATTGCGGTGCATACTCAACAAAAATTGAGCCTTTAATCAGAATTTGTGCATCAATTTCTGTTTTTCCTGGGCAATCACCACCCACGCCATTGATATGAACACCAGCCTTAATCATGTCAAGAGTAATTATCGTCGCTAGTTTTTTATCAGCAGTAACCGTGGTAATAATATCAGCATCTAAGGTGGCTTCTTTTACACTGTCACAAATAATGATGTCTAAGTCAGAGTATAATGAGAGGTTACGTACTAATTTTTCACTTGCCTTACGGTCAACATCAAAGCATTTTATTTTTGTTATGCCTAAAAGGCGATGAAAAGCGATTGCTTGGAAATCACTTTGACAGCCGTTACCAATTAAGGCCATGGTGGTTGAATTAGCTCTAGCAAGCTTTTTAGCTACCATAACTGATGTTGCCGCTGTTCTTAAGGCTGTTGTTAACGTTAGCTCAGATAAGAGTACAGGATAACCCGTATCTACATCAGCTAAAACACCAAATGCCATCACAGTTGAGAAGTTTTTGTGTCCATTATCTGGATGACCATTTACATATTTAAAAGCGTACTGATTAGCATCTGATATTGGCATGAGTTCAATAACGCCCGATTCGCTATGGTTAGCCAATCGAGCTGATTTATCAAATTCTGCCCACCTTAGAAAATCTGACTCTAAATAAGTAACCAGTCTTTCGATGACATGTTCTGTGCCTATTTTTTTTGTCAGTGCAGCGATTGTTTTAACGTCAGTAAAAATGGTCATAATAATTCCTCTGTTTAATTAATAGGAATTATGAACCTGATAAGCGCCAACTATTAGTATAAGCTTTTCACTAAATTGATAACTAACTATGCAGTTTGCTATGTGTTTGTTTTATTTTGATAGGTTTGATTGTGGCGAGCAGGTAAATTTTACACTATTCATTAAAATATAACGCTCAAAGAGTCATGTTTTACTATGATCTGATTTGATGGGATGAGAGTAAAATGCTGGTTTCAGAAGCCGAAATTTCGGATATTCCTCTTATTCGACATAATATCCTATCAAACTCTTCAAGTGAGCTTGTTTGCAACTCAACAAGCATATCCCATCGACCATTGGTTGTATGAATAGTACAAACACTAGGCTCTGACATAAGAGCGAACTTAACATTTTTAGTTGAACTGCCCTTTATTTCAATATTCATATGAGCACGAACCAAAGACATTGTATCATCAGTTTCTGTCGAGACTAATATAGTATAACCTGTGATGATATTGCGCTTCTCTAACTTGGTTAATCTATTTTGTACCGTTGCTCGGGAAACATTAATTTTTTTAGCTAAATCGGACACAGAGGTACGAGCATCTGTTCGAAGTATGCTAATTAATTGTCTATCGATATTATCAAGTTCTCTCATATTGAAAGAAGGCCTTAGCAAATTGTCATTTTATTGTACAATATTAGTTAATTTACAAACTAATTAAAAGCAAATGTTTGTGGCACAATAAGTTCATCAATATTAAAAAATAAAAAAAAGAATAATATGAAAAAAATCTTAATTGGCATAACAACATTTTTTATAAGTTTAAGTGCAATGGGCGCTGAGTTAACTATCGATCAAAAGATTGATCAGCTACTTATCCCTGTCGCAGATTTATTTACCGGTATCATTTTTTACAGTATTGATGTGGCCGGTACTCAGTTTCCGCTTATTGTTCTGTGGCTCATTGTTGCTGCTGTGATTTTTACCTTCTATTTTGGTTTTCTTAATATTCGTGGATTTTCTCATTCTTGCAAGGTTATACGTGGTGATTTTTCAAACCCTGATGATCCAGGTGAAGTCAGTCACTTTCAAGCATTAACCACAGCACTTTCGGGTACTGTAGGTTTAGGTAATATTGCCGGTGTCGCTATTGCGGTTTCAATTGGTGGGCCTGGCGCGACATTTTGGATGATCATCGCTGGTTTTATGGGCATGTCGACAAAATTTCTTGAATGTACTTTAGGTGTGAAATATCGGCGCATAAATGCACAAGGACAGGTTCATGGCGGACCTATGTATTACCTTAAAGATGGTTTAGCCGAATTGGGTTTTAAAAAACTCGGTAAAGTATTAGCGAGTTTTTTTGCCGTGTGTTGTGTCGTGGCGTCATTGTGTGGCAGCAATATGCTGCAATCAAACCAAGCCTTTCAGCAATTTGTTATTGCTATGGGTAATGAAACCAGTTTTTGGGCAGACAAAGGTTGGCTCTTCGGTAGTATACTCGCCGTTGTTATTGGTGTTGTTATTATTGGTGGTATTAAAAGTATAGTCAAAGTTACTGAAAAAGTTGTGCCTTTAATGGCGGGACTTTATTTGTCAGCGGCTCTTTTTGTTTTAGCCTATCACTATACAGAAATTCCGCATGCGGTCAGTCTTATTATTAATGGTGCATTCAATCCTACAGGTGTTGTTGGTGGTATTATTGGTGTGATGATACAGGGCTTTAAACGTTCAACATTTTCAAGTGAAGCCGGTGTTGGTGCCGCTTCAATTGCTCACGCAACCGCCTCTACAAAAGAGCCTGTTAGAGAGGGGTATGTGGCGTTACTCGAACCTTTTATCGATACCATTGTTATCTGTACCATTACTGCATTAGTGATTGTTATTACGGGGGCTTATCAAACAACAGAGGGTATTGATGGCGTTGCGTTAACGTCTAGAGCATTTGCCAGTGTTATTTGGTGGTTTCCTTATGTGCTAAGTGTTGCCGTATTGATGTTTGCTATTTCAACCATGATTTCATGGGCATACTATGGTTCTATTGCTTGGGGATATTTGGTGGGTGAATCGAAAGTATTAGATTTACTTTATAAGGTCGTTTTTTGTATGTGCACTGCGTTAGGTGCCTCGGTAAGTTTAAATGCTGTTATTGCCATATCAGATTCAATGTTCTTTTCGATGGCCATTGCAAATATCATCGGATTGTATTTCTTAGCACCGCAAGTCAAAGTTGATTTGAAGCAGTACCAAAAAACATACTGCCCAAAATAATATCACCCCATTTAAAGATTAAATGCTTAAGTAGCATTTAATCTTTAATCTGTGATACCAAGCCATCAGCACTTTTTAATTTTTGTCTATAGACTTTCTATCGACAAAAATGAGTGAGTAATAAGCGGCTAACGAAACTTTAAATGTTCCCGTTTTATTTTTTATTACTATCTGTTGGGCTATTATCAAACTTAAGCAGTTTCGATGTGAGGACGACCTTACCGCTCTATTTATATCAGAGGACGACCTCTATATTATTGAGTGCTTACATGTCTTGGTTTATCTTATTTATTGCAGGAACTTTGGAAGCTGGCTGGTTAGTTGGTCTTCAAAAATCCGAATCTTTTACAAAACCCTATTATATAATCTTTGCAATTTTCTCAATGGCACTTAGTTTAGTGTTATTTTCAGTTACTTTAAAAGAAATTCTGATTACTACAGCTTACATTGTTTGGTTGGCTGTTGGAGCATCATCCATTTCTATCATAAACCATTATTTTTTTGAACAACCAATCACGATTCAACAATTATTCTGTTTTTGCTTAATATTTATTGGCGTGCTTTGCTTAAAAATATCTAATTAATATAATCAACAAAGTGAGTAAATAAATATGTCTGGTGAAATCGATCTAAAAAAACTAATTGCTGCAATGACTCCCGTTCTTGCTGAGACAGAATATGTTTTTGGCACGCTTGAGACTAATAGCTATGAACAGCTAGCCCAGTTAGAACCTATTGGTACATTTCAAGAGAAAGAAGGATTAACGGTTATTGTTAAAAAAGAAAAAGCGGAGGAGTTTAATATTATACATTCAGGTACATTTAGATGTATCACGTTAACTGTACATTCTAGCCTTGATGCTGTTGGTTTAACGGCTGCTGTTGCAACCAAATTAACGCAAGCAAATATTAGCGCAAATGTTATAGCGGCGTATTATCATGATCATATATTTATTGCATCACAAGATGCCGAAAAAGCATTGGCTTGTCTAAATGAACTTGTCCTTCAGGAACAATAACAATTTAAGCCTATTTATGTGTTTATCAGTAAAATTTGCTTTGTAGAAGATCAAACTTGAACTGAGGCTTTTAGATATCAGGGCTTAGCTAAACCTGCCGGTGATGTTTACGCTAAGCACTTTAAGTGATGGTACACGGCGGAAATATAAGCTTGTCGGGTAGGTTTTGGATTGTAAACAAGCATAAAGTAGACCTTATTATTGGCAGTAATATAATCGCCCATAGATTACCAAAAGCATCGGCTAGCCAATAACACTAGCCGAATTTAAATGTCACCGGCTCCTTTCCTTATTACAGCGCTTTGGCTTAGTGTGTTTTTAAAGAGCCAACTATTAAGGGGAGGGGGATTTTAAATAATAATAATTATCAAGTGTACTGACCCTGCCGGCGCTATTATTGACAGTTAACGCATGGAAATTCGTGTCGAACAAGGCAAAGGAAGCCGAGATTGATACACTATACTGTCTTCCGTTCTATTTGAACGTCTTAGTGCTTGGTTATTTCCCAGATTAAATTAGACCAACCAGATGAGAGTATGCACTAAATCCACGTTTTAAAGAAAAGGTGAGTGTTGCCAAAACGACTAAAACGTCTGTATACATAGCTTATAAACACATTGACTGGAAGCTAACATTGGATGTGTTTATAGGCTAAACAAAAGATCGCTGTTAATAATATACTTCACGCCTTGAGTGATTATTTGAGAGCCATGTAAGCAATGTAATGGATACGTACCATGTGGAAAACATAAAATACCTCCAACCAGTGTGCGAACGTCTTTAAAATATTTACTTTTAAAAGCCTTCTAACACTATTTTTCCGATTGATTTTCCTGATTCAAGCTCTGCATGAGCAGCTCTTAAATTTTTGGCATTAATAGTACCTAAGTTTTTACCCACTGTGGTTTGGATATGACCTTGGTCAATCAAGTCAGATATTTTATTAAGTAAGCGGTGTTGCTCGCTCATATCACTGGTTTTAAACATAGAGCGGGTAAACATAAACTCCCAGTGTAGTGACAAACTTTTTACTTTAAGTTTGCTGACATCAAGGGATTTTGGATCGTCAATTAAGGCAATTTTACCCATAGGCGCTAGCAGTTCAACATAGCTATCTAGGTATGAATCTGTGTGAGTTAAACTGGCAACGTGCGTTACCGGGCCAATATTTAATTGTTTAATTTGAGTCGTTAATGGTTTGGTATGATCGATAACATAATCAGCACCTAATTTTTTCACCCACGTTGCCGAACTTTCACGAGAGGCAGTTGCTATAACGGTTGCACCTGTGAGCTTATTCGCTAATTGAACTAAAATTGAGCCTACACCACCGGCAGCGCCAACAATTAAAATAACCTCGTTTGACTTTGTTGTTGAGTCAGGTTGTTGCTGTTTTATGGCTAAACGTTCAAATAATAATTCCCAAGCGGTAATGGCTGTTAACGGTAACGCGGCAGCTTCACTATCAGATAAGCTTTTCGGTTTATGACCAACGATTCGCTCATCTACTAACTGATATTCGGCGTTACTGCCTTGGCGATTTAAATTTCCAGCATAAAACACTTTATCACCGGGTGTAAAGTGGCTAACTAATTCACCTATCGCGACGACTTCTCCTACAGCATCCCAGCCGAGTACTTTGTATTCACCTTCTTCAGGTGCAGCATTCTGACGTATTTTGTAATCGACAGGATTAACCGCAATTGATGAGACTTTTACTAATAAGTCAACCCCTGACGCGGTTGGCTGTGGTAGTTCAATATCAATTAAAGAGGCTGAGTCGTTAATAGGTAATGATTGAGTGTAGGCAATTGCTTTCATGTTTTTTCCCTGAGTATGTTTCAATTAATCGTTAAGTTATCTTGGCAGTAATGATAGGGCTTGCTTGATAATAAATAAACAGCATAATGATTGAATCTTTATCAAATTATTTTTGACAATTATGTTGTTAGAAGATCTTAATGTTATTTTAAAAGTGGCTGAATTTCGCAGTATTACCGCAGCTGCAGCGTGCTTAGATATGAGTACAGCCACGGCCAGTGCGGCAATTAAACGCGTTGAACGTGCACTTGACGTTGAACTATTTATCCGAACGACTCGGCGTTTAAGGCTGTCTATTGCAGGTGAAAGATACATTCCCCATTGTGAACAAGCATTACAAATGCTCGACAAAGCTAAGCAAAATGTTAAAGACGACTTAGATATTATTGATGGTGAGTTAAGAATATCAGTACCGTCTGACTTAGGTCGGCATTTAATTTTGCCTTGGCTTGATGAATTTATGCAAACGCATACCGGGGTTAGTGTAAAACTTCATATTAGCGATAGTAATATCGATTTTTATCGTGACCCGGTTGATATCGCGCTACGTTATGGCTCACCCACGGATGCTAATTTATATGGTTTCAAAATTTGTAATGTGCCGCGGGTACTTTGTGCAACACCTGAATACTTAGAAAACAATGGTTGCCCTAAACATCCTCATGATTTAGCCACACATAATGGTCTATTATATCAATTGCATGACATGCTTCATGATGTTTGGGCGTTTTCCCAGCAAGGTAAAACCATTAAAGTAAAAATGCAAAGTAATCGTACGTCAAATGACGCTGAACTGGTTAGACGATGGTGCGTGAGCGGTAAAGGGATAGCGGCGAAATCTAGTTTAGATATGTCAAATGATTTGCTTTCAAATAAGATTATTCCAATATTAACCGAATTTACCCTTAACCCGACTGAGTTATGGCTTATTTGCTCAAGTAGACAAACCATTACTCCTGCCGTTAGATTACTTAGAGAGCATTTTAAAATCAAATGTGCTGAGGTATATAGTCAACTTATTGATAAAGAAATTTTAACTAAGGCAGATGTTGATGAGCGGAGTTAGTGTAGTGTGTAAACATATTTACACCTGTATTAGACTATATAGAAACCCAAAAAAATATGGACGATACTAATGTCAACACAACACTAAGTGTTAGGTTGCCAGTGGATAAGCGTACCGGGTCAAGAGTTTAGGTTAGTGTTTCCTGGAGGCTCATTATAGTCTTTCAGTCCTGAATTAAGTCATACTTAACTAGTTCAGGAAATGTGCCTGCTTTATACGAATAATACCTCCAAAAAACATTGATGTTTTCCGTTTTTCTTTCGACGCTACAGGCACCACCATTGCTCGCTAACGAATTGTCAGGGCATGCAATTCTTATTGCTAGCTATATTGTTTTCGAAGCGCGTGAAACATGCTTTCTGTTATTTAATCAGAGGCGGAAATGATGAATGAAACCACTTGGAAATCGTCAGTTTAAAACTCGTTAACTAGCGTTTCGTCGAATAATGGCGGCGAAACGCTGATGATAAAAGACGATTTACCAAGCGCTTAATAAGCGATTGTAATCAAGTTGATGATACAGCTAATAAAATCATTTAGACATATGCCAATTCATACCGGTAGAATAACGGTGATCAAATCCTTTCCATGATTTTGGTGTTTTTCCATCAACAGCAACTTGATTCGAACTGCTAGATAAATCAAGGTATTCACACTGATCTAATTGTTGTTTTAAATGACAGTCCATCATAGCGAGTGTGAAATGCTTATTGGTGTTGTTTAATACCAAACTATCCCAAGAGGCCTCATGGTAATGGCCGATGTCCATTTCACTTATTTTAGAAACTGATGGAGCAGGGTGAGGCGCTATATTGTGTCGTGCATTTTGATAGGTTAGTAAATATTTATCTTTACTGCCTGTTTTTTCATAAAGTGATTTAATGCCGTCATAACCAGAAATATCATCTAATGATCCACCAACATATAAAATTGGAGTATTCATTTTAGCCATCGCTTCTTGCTTAAACAGATTATGTTGTCCGCCCCATGGAGCCATAGCAACAACAGCCTGCCATTTATGGTCAACGCTTGCATTTTTATATTGACCACCTGCACAACTATTCAATAATGACATGACTTTTTGTACTTGCTCGGGATCTTTTAAACCTGTGAATGCCGATGCAGTCGCTGGAGTAAAGTTATAACAAGCGCCAATCGTATTAATAGCACCAAAACCACCCATTGAATAACCCACTAGACCTGCCTTATTATTGTTGATAGCGGCAGAAGCAAAGTGTGTCATCTTTGTTAGGTAGTTAAGGGTAAATTGTTGGTCACGAGAGCGATTTAATAAGGTACTGAAAAAGCCTGATACTGGATTAATGTTAAAATCAACGTCAGCATTAGTTGAGTCTGTATGATCAATAGCGGCAACAATATAGCCATGTGAAGCTAAGTGCTCTGCCAAATAAAACATGATAGTGCTATAACCCGTATAGCCGTGAGAGATAACAACCAAGGGGAATTTAGCGTCATCGTTTGGCGATAATACAACAGCATCTCGATAGGCATTAGCTTGTAGCGAAAACTCAATGCCTGTGCGCGTTTCATTTTCATAGCTGGTTTTAATACTAGTGCTAGTCGCATTACTTGGGTACCAAACTTCAACGACTAATTTTCTATCTTTTGTTGTTTGTGTCTCAGCATCGAATTGGTCAGGGTTAACGATCTCTATTGTTTTAACACCGACCTTAAATTTTCCGAGTGAAGCCAGTTCAGGAACAACATCTGAGGGTAAGGGTGAATATAGCTGCTCGGGTACTAGCGTCACCTGAGTATTTGATGGTGTATTTGCAAGTACGGTATGTGGAAACTGTAAATAACAACATAGTAGCGTACTGATTATTAATGTTTTTTTATTTTTAACTCGCATAATAGTTCCATATTTTTTTGTTTATTACTAAGACTCATTTGCGTATTTAAGGCCCCATTGGGCACGAATGGTATCCATGGTTGTTATCATGGCTAAGGTTTTAGCCAGTGGTAAAGTATCACTTTGGCTTTTACCTTGGCGAATACATTGCATGGCGTCAGCTATTTCAAAGGTAAAACTTTCATCTTCATCAAAAGGAAACTCTAACGTTTGAACCGCTTCGTTGCCTATATACAGTTGTAATGTTTGAGCGGCAAGAAAATTCGGCAATCGGATATAGCCTTTACTGCCTGATATAATCGCTTCGGTCGGCGCATTATCTATAAAAGAGGAGGACAGCACTGCTCGTTGTCCTTGTGAATATTCAAGTAGATAAAAAGAGCTTTCATCAACCTCTGTTTCCCCTAGCACTGCAGAGCTCTTTATTTTCGTTGGCTGTTCATTAAAAACAAGGGCCGCTAAGGTTAATGGGTAAATACCTAAATCGAGCAAAGCTCCACCGGCAAGATCTTTGTTTCTTAATCGATGTTCAGGAGAAAAATCTCCAGAAATACTGAAATTAGCTTTAACTGTTTGCACATCGCCAATAACGCCTTGTGCTAACAAAACGTTTAAATGCTTAATGGCCGGTAAAAATCGAGTCCAGACACATTCCATCATGAAACATTGTTGCTTTTTAGCTAAAGCTACCAGTATTTTTGCTTGTTGCGCGTTGACAGTGAAAGGTTTTTCACAAAGTACATGTTTACCTTTTTCTAAACAAAGTTTAATGTTTTCAAAGTGAAAATTATGCGTGGTAGCGATGTAAACGGCATCAATTTCAGGATCAGAGGCTAAAGCTTCATAGTTAGTGTAAGCGCGTTCAATGCCAAATTTTTTAGCGAATGCTTCCGCCCGTCCTGCGGTGCATGACGCACCAGCAAGCAGGTTGCAATGCGCTAACCTTTGCACACCTTTAACAAATAATTGAGCAATGCTCCCACAACCAATAACCCCAAAATTAATCTGTTTAATATTTTACCCCAGTACTTTTTAGATTTATTTTAAGATATAAATTACCTTATAATACGGTCACTTGTAAGCCGTCACCTGCTTTACCAACATAGATAGACGCCTGAATATTAAAGCGAGAAAAATAGTGTTTCTCTACGGCATTTTTAATCTTATCGATATCTGAATGGCGACATAAGCAGACAATTGCTCCGCCAAAACCACCGCCTGTCATACGGACAGCGCCTTCATCACCCAACGCTTTTTGACATATGTCCACCAAACCATCAGTTTCAGGTACGGTTACTTCAAAATCATCTCTTAAAGATTGATGAGAAGCCGTCATCAGCTCTCGTAACCTTGGCATATCATTGTTTTTTAAAGCTTGGGTTGCCTTAATTACACGTGAATTTTCAGTGATAACATGATGAGCACGTTTATACTCATTGTTTGACATTGCAGAACGAGCAGCATTTAATTTTTTAATGTCGGCATCACGTAAAGTAGCAATAGACATTTTTTTTGCGGCTTGTTCACAATCAATTCGACGTTGATTATATTCACTATCAACCAATTTCCTAGGATAATTTGAATTAACGATGACAATAGATAAATCTTCAGGAATTGCGACTGACTCAGTTGTTAAACTTTGACAGTCAATGAGTAATGCTTGGCCTTTTTGTCCGTTAGCAGACACGAGTTGATCCATAATGCCACACTGACAATTCATAAAATCATTTTCAGCTTCTTGGCCTAATAGTGCAATCTCTTCACCTGACAAATTCAGTTGGCATAGATGATTGAAAACACCTCCGACAGCAACTTCTAAAGCGGCAGAAGAGGATAAGCCACTGCCTTGTGGTACTGTACTATCAATGAGTAAATCAACGCCAGATAACAGATGGCCTTGACGTTTTAATACATACGCCACGGCGCGAATATAGTTACCCCATTGAGAATCACCATGGCTGATTTCGTCATCAATACTAAATTTTTCACATTCCCCAGGGTAGTGTAACGAGTGAACAATAACTTGATTATCATCACGTTTTCTAAAAAGTATTCTTGTCGTGAATTCCAAGGCACAAGGTAAAACAAAACCGTTATTATAATCGGTAAATTCACCTATTAAATTGACACGTCCCGGTGCTGTAGCTAAAGCTTCCGCGGGCTTTTTATAAAGTTGTTCAAACTTAGTATTTAATAAATCAACTGGCATGAGTTTGGTCTTTTTTATAGTGAGAGGTACTGGCTGAACGTAATATTTTAGCAGCGGTTTCAGCCGTTAAGTCTCGTTGACTCTCTGCTAGCATTTCATAGCCAACCATGTGTTTTTTAACCGTTGATGAACGTAATAGTGGCGGATAAAAATGGGCGTGTAAGCGCCAGTGGCTATTGTCGTTAAGGTTTTCAGGTGCATTGTGCCACCCCATAGAATAGGGGAAACTGCAATTAAATACATTGTCGTAACGTATAGTCAATTCTTGCAATGCTTGAGCTAAGCTATTTTTATGTTGTTCATTTAATTGACCAAAGTGTTGAATATCGTCTTTAATAACTAATAAGGTTTCAAAAGGCCAAGCCGCCCAAAATGGCACAACCACTAACCAATGCTCATTTTCAACTACTATGCGATCCTTTTGTAGAATTTCATGTTCTACATAGTCAGCTAATAATGCTTTCCCATGGTTTTGCTGATAAGTCAGTTGTTGCTGATCTTCTTGTGCTATTTCAGTTGATAAATGTTGATGTGCCCATATTTGTCCATGTGGATGTGGTTGAGAGCAACCCATTACGGCACCTTTATTTTCAAATATATTAACGCAAGCATAAGTTTTTGCTAATTCAACATAGTTTGATTGCCAAGTATTCACAACCTTTTCAATTTCAGCAACCGTTAATTCGGGTAGTGATTTGTTATGATCGGGAGAGAAACACACAACTCTACATTCACCATTGGCAATATTGGCCTGAAATAAGGGATGTCGACCATCACTTTCTTCAACGAACTCAGCTTGTTTTTCGGTCAATGCACCAAAGTCATTAATAAAAGCATAGGTATTTTGATAATTAGGGGTTACTGCATTGTTTGCTCTGTCATTACCTGGACATAGCGGGCAACTTGCATCGTATTTGGGTAATTCATCAACTGCTTCTGCTTCTGTAGCGCCTAACCAGGGACGATTATTTCTGTGTGGTGAAACTAAAACCCAGTCTCCGGTTAATGGATTTTTGCGACGATGTGTACATTCTAAATTTTTCATATTAATCTTCCAAGCCGTTAGGGTATTTTGATTGCCAACGCCAAGTATCGTCAGTCATTGCTTTAATGTTTAGTTTGGCTTTCCAGCCTAGTTTTTCTTGTGCTAATGATGCGTTAGCAAAATTACTAGCGATATCACCAGTACGTCTTGGCGCAAACTTATAATTGATTTCAACATTTGCTGATGATGAGAAAGCAGTGATTATTTCTAAAACCGTGTAGCCTTTACCAGTACCTAAGTTATAGACAAGTGATCCTGAATCTTTTTGGTGTGTTGAAAATGCGGCAACATGTCCTTCAGCTAGATCCATAATATGAATGTAATCTCGGACGCCAGTACCATCTTCTGTGTCATAGTCGTTTCCAAAAATGTTAACAAATTCACGTTGGCCAACAGCTGTTTGCGAAATATAAGGCATTAAGTTATTAGGAATGCCGGTAGGGCTTTCGCCGAGTAAACCACTAGGATGAGCCCCCGCAGGGTTGAAATATCTAAGCGCAATGGCAAGGTTCTGCTCATTAGCTAGGCACCAATCATTTAGAATTTGCTCCACCATAACTTTTGTCCAACCATAGGGGTTTGTCGCAGTTATTGGGTGCTTTTCATCTATAGGTAGATACTGAGGATCGCCATAAACAGTCGCCGAGGAACTAAATATTATTTGCTTAACTGCTGACTTTTGCATCGCAGTAAGTAGAGTGATGGTGCCTGATACATTATTATCGTAATAGCGTAATGGTTGCTCAGTTGACTCGCCAACAGCTTTTAAAGACGCGAAATGAAAAACAGCTTTAATATTGTAATCGTTTAATGTGGCTTCGAGCTTATCCCTATTATTAATATCACCTTCTACAAATTCAAAGGTATGGTTGGCAATAACTTTTAACTGCTCCAATACTTTAATACTTGAATTCGACAAATTATCGTAAATAATAGGGGTAAAACCTGCTTTATATAACGCTAAACAAGTATGACTGCCTATGTAACCCATTCCACCAGTAACTAATATATTCATTATCAACGTTTCTTATAAATCTTATTTATAAGATAAATAATAATAGTGTAAATAGCAACTGTTATTTGTTGGATTCTCAGTTGTTCAGTTGATCAGTTATGCTGTGTGTAGATAAGCTGGTGAGAAAACAACAAGAGTAGTTAAAGCTAATGTACATAACATTTTCCTTGCATAAAGTACTTCAGTTGATTTGATTATTGCCTTTATACTTAGCCATTATTAGGGATTTGTTGCAGGGACAAGTATATCCAGCGAATGGAAAAATATGTGGTGTTATTGAACCTGGTATACCGATCACTGAAGTGATCTCAAAAAATAAATACCGCATGAATATTCCATGCGGTATTCGCTTTTAAGTAGGGACTTAAATAAGCCACTACTCACTAGAATCAATGATAGTTTACGTTAAATGCTTAGGCTACTTTCAATCATGCTGACTTTTTTTTGCAATAATTGTTGGCTCAGCGTTAAGCTAGTTTGTTATTTCATTAACTTACTGCTATCTGAAGATGTTGCTGAAGCAAAATCGTTTTGTTCGTATAAAAATACTTTAAGACTTATGCGTCTGCGGCAGCAGTACCTGTGCCATTGCTCCCTTGATGCCAGCAGCTATACCTACAACGTCAAATAACGCGCTTTCTTCTTTCATTTTTTATCCTAATTAAAGCTAATTTGTGTGATAAATAAGATGTTCGTTCTTTACGCTTTTATTTTCGTTTAAGTTCGAATTTAGTCGTTAATATTCACTACCTAAGGGAGGGGGCGTTTTTTACAGCATGAAATGACTTAGCTAATTGTTATTTAGCAGGTTATCAATCAATGATATACATTAAATAAATAAAATTAGTTGGCTTTATTAGTCAGTTTTCCTGGTTAAGTTTAGAGACTAAACGATATGAATTGATATGTTGTTATTTAAAAGTATCTCTTCTATTTTTATCGGCGGTTTTGTATCAGAAAATAAATGGTCGATTTGAGTCATAATATTATCCTGTTTTATCATTGCGTCTTGAGCAAGTTTTAATTGAACCGCGGCAAGAGAACATTAGTTGAGTTATATATTATAGCTTGAGCAACACGAACTTCTCTAAGATAAACGCCAAGTAAATAACCATTATTACTAATTCCACTGATGCCAATAATATCAAAATATATTTACAGCTGATTTATAAAATCATCAGTAGCTTTACCAATAGTGCCACTATCTCAATGTCTAATGTCTCTAGCAGTAATAATAGCGCTAAAGTATTATTTAGTAAGTAAAATGTTATCGGCATGAATTTTGTTTTTGACTATATTTAAGGCTTTATGATTAAGTAAAGCACGAGTGATAGTTTCTGTAGTGGTACCTATATTAATAAATAAAGCAGCCACATTAAAAGTCATTTTTACTAACTTACAAGCGATACTCTATTTCGCTGCTAAATTTGATATATTACGCGACTGGTATGAGGTTTTTTCAGTAGTTGAAGAATTTTATGCTCCACCATGATGACGGATAATTATACCTAAGCTAGCGAGTAAGTTAAGATCTCTTCGAATAGTTTAAGGTGTTACACCAAAATTTTTACCCATTCATCGATAATTATAAAGACTTTTGCATTAACTAAATCTGCTAGTGCAGTTTGGCGTTGATTGAGCGCCGTAAAGGCGGCCGCTATTATTTAAAAGTTGAAATATAATAAAATTATCTCAGATGATAGATGTTTTTAAAAAAATATTATTACAACGGAATGTTCGAAAATGAAAATATTGATTGCCAATTTTAAAATAAATGTGCATTATCGAATGAATGTTTTTATTAAGTAAGATAAATAGTGACGATGTTGAGATTCATATTATCTATAGATCAAGGTACAACTAGTTCAAGAGCCATACTTTTTACTGAGCAAGGTAAAATTCATGCTGTAGCGCAGGAAGAGTTTGCTCAACACTTCCCTCAAGATGGTTGGGTTGAACATAATCCAAATGATATATGGAAAACAGTACTCAACACTTGTCGAAAAGTACTTGATGAAAATAATATACAGGCGAAAGAGATAGCAGCTATAGGCGTTACTAACCAACGAGAAACAACTTTAGTGTGGGACCGTAATACGGGTGAAACTCTCTATAACGCAATTGTCTGGCAGGACCGTCGCACTTCTGAGTATTGCGAGTCAATAAAGTCTCCTAGCATAGAAACGCTTATTAATGACAAAACCGGTTTATTGTTAGACCCATATTTTTCAGCAACTAAAATTCGTTGGATACTCGAAAATATAACTGGTGCGAAAGAAAAGGCAGCAAGGGGAGAGCTTGCTTTTGGTACTGTCGATACTTTTTTGTTATGGCATCTTACCAATGGCACAGTTCACCGAACAGACGCCACTAATGCTTCAAGAACAATGATTTTTAATATTCACGATCAACAATGGGATAAAGAATTACTCGAATTATTCAATATTCCACCATCTATGTTACCTGAAGTAATGGATTCATCAGATGACTTTGGCTATACGGATAGTTCATTGTTTGGTGATGAAATTCCAATTTTAGGGATGGCTGGAGATCAACAGGCTGCTTTGTTTGGCCAAGCTTGTTTTGAGGAGGGAATGGCTAAAAGTACTTATGGTACAGGTTGTTTCTTAATGTTAAATACTGGTGATAAAGCTTTAAAATCCAAAAACAAACTGTTAACTACCGTGGCGTATAGACTCAATGGGAAAACCACCTATGCCATTGAAGGGAGTATTTTCATGGCTGGCGCCACAATTCAATGGATACGTGATGGTTTAAAGTTAATTAATAGTGCATGCGAAACTGAGTCAATTGCTGAAAAGATGCCCTTGGACCATGGTGTGTTTTTAGTGCCAGCATTTACGGGGTTAGGCGCTCCTTATTGGGATCCTAATGCGAGAGGGGCCATTCTTGGCTTAACCCGTGATTCAGGGATAAATGAGATTGTTACAGCGGGCTTACAATCGGTTTGTTATCAAACGAAAGATTTACAAAAAGCAATGGAAAGAGATGGTCTTAGACCTACACTGATTCGTGTTGATGGTGGAATGGTTGCTAATAATTGGTTGTTAAGTTTCCTTTCAAGTATTCTTGGCGCAACCGTTGATCGTCCTGAAATAATTGAAACGACAGCGCTGGGGGTTGCATATTTAGCAGGACTGAAGGCTGGTATTTTTAACTCAACTGAACAGTTGGCTAATATGTGGCACTGTGATCAACGTTTTACGCCAGAACTTGATAACCAGCAGCGTAATGCATTGTATGGAAAGTGGTTAGACGCAGTAAAAAAAGTACAAAGTTAATTTCAGATACACTATCATTTTTTATTATTAAAATTTTTTAATTTAGGTATATGTAGATGATTTTTATATATTGATGAAATCAATAGTTGTTAAATTTTATTAAATAAAAATCTATGTCTTGTGCTGTTTTAGCATAAATCATATTTAAAAATCCTTAAATACATTAGTTGGCTATGCAAATAATAGTTGATATTATTACTCAATTAATGTATTTATATGATAAATAAGCTTTATAGGTTAAGTAGGTTTAGTAGCTTTTAAAGTATAAAAGAAAAATGTAGAAAAAACATTATAATTAAAATAACGGGGAATAAAATGTATACAAGCAACATTTCAAAATTCAATAAACGAACGGCAATCGCTATAGCTGTTGCAGGTGCGTTAACTAATGCTAGTGCATATGCTGCTGAAAATGATAGCAGTGTAAAAAAGAAAGAAAAAGAAGCAGAAATTATTGTCGTAACAGGTTTTCGTAGCAGTTTAAAAGCATCAATGCTGAACAAAAGAGAAGCTATAAATGTTTCAGATGGTATTACAGCTGAAGATTTAGGTAAATTTCCAGACCAAAATGTCGCAGAGTCTTTGCAGCGTATCACCGGTGTTTCAATCGATCGAAGCGGCGGTGAAGGGCAATACGTTTCTGTTCGCGGTTTTGGCCCACAGTTTAATATGGTTACGGTTAATGGCCGCCAAATGGCAACAGAAAACTCAGGTCGTGAATTTAGTTTTGATACGTTAGCAGCAGAACTTATCACGGGTGCTGATGTTTATAAAAGTCCGACAGCAGAAATGCAAGAAGGTGGTATAGGTGCAACGGTAAATATTAAGACTGCTCGTCCATTCAATTTTGAAGGCTTTAAAGCTGCAGGTTCTGTCAAAGGTGTTTATGATGATTTAAGTGGTGAAACATCACCGCAAGTTTCTGGTTTAATCACTAATACCTTTATGGATAATCGTTTAGGGGTACTTGTTTCTGCTTCTCATCAACAGCGTGATTCACAAACTAACATGATGGAAACTCGATATTATCGCCCAGGTGTTAATTTCACTGCTCAAAATGGTAAAGAGTTTAATAACGTCAATGTACCACAAAACTTCGATATTGGTGTTGATGAGCAAGAGCGCACAAGAACAAGTGGAACAGCTGTCATTCAATACGCACCAAATGATGAGTTAACATTAACTTTTGATGGGTTAATTTCTAAGTTTGAAGTGGATTCACAAGCGACTAATGCAGGTCACTGGTTCTCTGAAGGCAATTTTATTGATGCTGAAGTAGATGAAAACAATACCGTTGTTTATATTGAAAATTCAAATGCAGGAGCGACTGACTTTATTCGTCGTTCATTTGGTCGTGAAGTTGATATGAACGCTTTTGGCCTTAATATAGAATATATGGTCAATGATGCACTTACCATGACTGTTGATCTATCGCGTTCAAATGCGCAAGAAAATAGTGGTGGTAAAGAATTCTTTAATGTTATTGGTTATAACAACGCTTATACATGGGATAACCGCGCAGGTGGCGATGCGCCAACACTAAGTGTTGCTGGTGGCGATGCTGCTTTATTAAATGCAGAAGCTGGTAAAGCTCATTATAATGAACGTAATGGCTGGGATCGTGATGATCAACTTAATGAATACCGTGTAGATTTTGAATGGGAAACTGGACAGGATACTTTTACTCAAATGCGTTGGGGTGTTTATTCTCAAAATAGAACAAAAGAAGCATCACGACTTTTCGCAAGTGATTGTGGTGTTTATTGTGGTTACGGTACTGACGTATCATCAGCTTTGTTGACCCCTTACGTTGCCAATGATTTTTTTGCTGGCGTACCTAACACGTGGTTAACTTACGACCCAGCAGAATATGGCGCATATCGCGCATCATTAGACCCTATTACAGGTGAAGCTTATAACAACCCAACTAGCCAGTCTGATGCTTATACTGTTGAAGAAGATGTCGTTAGTGCCTATGTAGACTTTATCTTTGAAGGTGAACTAGGAGATATGCCTTGGACAGTAAATGCAGGTGTTCGTTACTCAAAAACCGATGCTAATTTATCAGGTATCACACGTGAACTTGTTGATTTAGAGCCAATACCAAATGACCCTTCAGATTTAAATGAAATTTATGCTGCAGGCGATAATGGAACACCCGTTACTTCATCTAATAAATATACTAATATTTTGCCAAGTATGAATTTGAAGCTTGAGCTGACAGATGAGATGTTAGTACGTTTAGCTTATTCAGAAACATTAACACGCCCAACAATGAGTGCACTTAATCCAGCCGTTACTATTACCAATTCTCGTCCTAATAATAATCAAGCTTCGGGTGGTAATGCAGACTTAAAACCATACCTATCAACTAACTGGGATTTTTCTTACGAGTATTATTATGCAGATACAAGTAACTTTGTTCTAGCAGTATTTAGTAAAGAAGTTGATAGCTTCATCACGAGCACAGTCGCTAAAGAAGTGTTTAATTTAGAAAGTGGTAGCTATGATTTTGATGTGCGTCGTCCAAGAAATGGTGACGTAGTCGAAGTTAATGGTTTGGAAATAGCATGGACTCATACTTGGGAGTCAGGTTTTGGTATTCAGGCGAACGCTACTTTTGTTGACAGTGATGCAACAATTGATGATAGTGCTTCAGAGTCGTTTGCTTTGGAAGGTTTAGGTGACTCACAAAATATTATTGCGTTTTATGAGAAAGGCCCTTTTCAAACACGCATCGCCTATAATAAACGTGATGAATTTCTGCAAAATTTAGTTAGCCCTTTTGGTGGTTCAGAACCACTTTATACAGAGTCTTATGCTCAGTGGGATATCAGTGCTAGCTACGACATTAATGAAACGATCACCCTCTTTGGCGAAGGTATTAATATTACTAATGAAGAGACACGACGTCATGGACGCCATCAAAATCAATTTGTTCGTTTAGAAAGTACAGGCGCACGTTGGGCTGTAGGTGTTCGTGCCAGCTTTTAGATTAAGTTGATAGATACACGTTTTATTGGGGGTCTATGACCCCTTTTTTTATATTATATTTTGATAATATAAAAAGATAAATACTTATTAAGGCGGTTATATGACAGACCCAATAAAAAAAATTATTATTGTGGGAGGAGGCGCTGCAGGTTGGTTATCAGCGGCACTTCTCGCAAAACAGTTTGAAAGTAAAACTTCTTCAATATCTATTACTTTAATAGAATCAAGTGATATACCAACGGTAGGAGTGGGTGAAGGAACTTGGCCAACTATGCGTAATACGTTACGGAAAATCGGACTGGATGAAAATGTTTTTTTACGTGAATGTAATGCAAGTTTTAAACAAGGAAATCAGTTCATAGGTTGGTGTAATGGGCAGGAAGACGATAAGTTTTACCATCCATTCTCAGCGCCGCAAGCACATGGTAAATTTGATTTAAGTCCTTACTGGCTGCAAGCAAGTAAACAAAACTTTGCTAGCAGTGTCTGTTTTCAACCCCTGTTATGTGACCTAAATCTCGCCCCAAAAAGTATGACGGATAAACAATTTCAAGGTCAGGCAAATTATGGCTATCACCTTGATGCTGGAAAATTTGGCCAGTTAATTAAAGAACATACGGTAGATAATTTAGGGGTAACTCATGTTATTGGTACTGTCGAACAAGTCAAATTAGATGAGCATGGCAACATCAAGCAAATCGAATTAAATGACAGTAAAAATGTCTCGGGTGATTTTTTCATCGATTGCACAGGATTTTCTAGCTTATTATTGGGGCAGGCACTTAATGTACCCTTTATACAAAAATCAGATGTTTTATTAGCTGATAGAGCGTTAGCAGTTCAAATACCTTACGATGATGAAGAATCTCCAGTAGCCTCTCATACTAAGTCTATCGCTCAAGATAGTGGTTGGATATGGGATATAGGATTAAGTAACCGACGTGGCGTTGGTTATGTTTATGCAAGTGAATACACAACAAAAGCACAAGCAAAGCAAACGTTAGCAGATTATATTGGTGTTGAAAGCGATCAACTTAATGTGAAAGAAATTGAGTTTACTGCAGGACATCGCGAAAAGTTTTGGCATAAAAACTGTGTCGCTATTGGACTTTCTGCTGGATTTTTAGAGCCTTTAGAAGCAGCAGCATTAATGTTAATTGAAATTTCTGCTGAACAAATTGCCCAACAATTACCAGGCTGTAAAAGTTTATTGCCCATCGTTGCCGAGCGTTTTAACCATGATATGGTCATGCGATGGCAGAAAATCATCGAATTTTTGAAGTTACATTACGTACTGAGTAAACGTGAAGAGCCTTTTTGGAAGGCGATGAGAGCTGAATCTTCAATGCCTACCCATTTATCTCAACAGTTAAAATTATGGAAATATCAGCCCCCTAATGAGTACGACTTTTCGAGTGCCGTTGAAACCTTTCCAGCAGCGAGTTATCTTTATGTACTTTATGGAATGGATTTTCAAACAGATCTATCTCAACGTGAACATTTAGTGTCTGAACAACAAATAGCAGATAAATTATTCTATTTAAATAAACAAGCTACGGTTCAAGTAAGTCAACGTTTACCTGACCACAGAGCCTTATTAACTAAAATTAAATATCATGACTTTCAAAAAGTTTAATTAAAATATAGAGTTTATATGACAACATTTACACCACTTAAACAGGCTTTGAAGAAAACTCTTACCATCAGTAAAGGGGTTGATTGGCATGACATCAGTTTACAAAATCAAGCACTAATAAGTGCTGATGAGTTTGTTCCTTCTTCGTCAAGTTACCCACTTTTTTTTACAAAAAGTAGCCATAACGGTAACTTCTCTTCAATAGCCTTACTCGGCTTGCAGCAAGACAATATATTCTTTAATGGGCAATTATCGAATGATGTAGCTTATCTACCAAAAAGCTTATCTCTGTTACCTTTTGGACTCGGTTCAGACCCTGACAGTGAACAGCAAATGACCTCATGTATTAATTTACACAGTCAGCTCATTAGTCTTGATGGAAAAGCGTCCTTGTTGAATGATGACGGATCAAACAAAGAAAGACTAACTCATGTAAATCAAGCGTTATCTGCTGTTTTTGACGCTCATGTCAGTACCGAACATTTTATTGCTGAGTTATTAAAACACAATCTATTGATGGAGTTAGAGCTTCATATTAATTGTGATAATGGTGAAAATAAAGTTATAAAAGGACTTTATAGTATTAACGAAGAAAAACTGTCTCAGTTAACGGCAGAACAAAAGTTGTTATTTATAGAACGTGGGTACTATCCCCCAATTATGGCTATGCATGCTTCTTTAATACAAATAAATAGAATGATCAAGCTATACAGTCAGAAGAAGATTATGGATATTAATTCAATCAATATGAAGGTCGTTTAGCACGCTATAACCGTATTAATATGTCAATTAAATATAAAAGGCTATTAATAAAAAGATTAGTCACTTATTGGCTTTTGAATGTTTACAGATTGTTAGGTGTTCAAAAGTTAATATCAAAAAATCACATGTGTTCGCTATTAAATAGTGCCTACCCTATACTCAATTTGTTCCTTATTTTTAGGATTACTAAATGCGTTACCTACTCTACGTTTTTGTTATTATTAATCTTTTAAATTCTTCTCAATTAAAAGCTGAAGACGTGCTTACTATTGGTATTGCCGGAACAAACGGTGTTGCACGTGAAATGGTCTATTTATTAGCTGCGACATTTGAAAAAAATCCTAATGTTAAAATTAATTTTATTGTAAGAGAAGGTGAGTCCTATAAAAAAGATTTGAAAAAAATGTTATAGAAAGATACTGGGTATGATTTGGTATTTTGGATGGCAGGAGAGAGATTTCATAAATATATACGCCTTGATCTTGTTACGCCTATAACGGATATTTGGCAAACGCATCAATTAAGTCATAAATTTTCAGACAACCTCAATAATGACATTCCGTATAATCAGCAAATTTATGCCATTCCTTTTTCTCGCTATCAATGGGGAATGCTTTACAACAAAATGCTCTTTGAACGATTATCACTTCTCCCACCAAAAAATTGGCAGCAATTTATAGATTTACTGACAGTATTGAAAAGTGAAAAAATCATTCCTATTTATGTCGCTTCAAAATACAGTTGGGAAATTAGTGCCTGGTTTGAATTTTTAAATTTACGATTAAATGGATATGACTTTCATCAGTGATTTATTAAAGGAAAATCGCCTGTTGATTCAACGAAAATTCGATTGGTTTTTAAATATTGGCAAGCGTTGATAGAGTCAGGTTCTTTTCTTGTTCAAAAGCAATCTAGTTTAAGAGATGGCCTACCATATCTTTACAGAGAGCTTGGTGGTTTAATGTTAGCGGGAAGTTATGTTACTGCTTTTATACCACCCAAAAATTTGGATGAAATTGGTTTTTTTTCATTTCCTTAAATCAACCCGCAGGTAGAGAATGTCGAGATTTCCCCTGTGGATATTGCTTTTATAGCAAAGCGGTCGAAGAATAAGGTGCTCGCTAAAAAGTTGCTTATTTTTTTATCATCAAAGTCTGCTCAAGAAAAATTTAATAGAGGCAGTCATTTTCTACCCGCGAATAAATTCTCTGATATACCTAAGAATGATATTTTTCAATCGGTACAACAATCTTTGAATAATTTACGTCAACAAACCTTGTTTTTTAACAGAGAAGCAGAAGAAAAATTTGTACAACAAAATATGTCTATTTGGCGTGATTTTATTTATAACTCAGATATAAATAAAACTATTAAAAAATGGAAGAGGCTCGATTAAGTTTATTATCACGGTCTCGTTATGAAAATTTTAATAACTATTAAAAAATAGAGTCACTCGCACTTTATTGAATGACTCTATTCTTAAAGATTTTCGCTTAAGTTAATGCTGTTTCTTCTTCGCTTTTTGAGAAAGAAAAACTCGCTTTATTTTTAAATACAAAGCGATTTACCATTAAGGCAAATGATACACATGAAATTAATGTGACAAACATTAAGTGTATGTAATGTAATCCGAAGGGCGCATGAAATGGTGAAAATTCAAATGATAATGAACCGTAAAGTAATACGCCAAAAAATACTGCCGCAATACCAGCGTTTGCATGTACTCCCTTAAATAATAAACCAACAATAAATATTGAGAGTATAGGCATACTAAATAACCCCCATAATTGCTGAAGTAAATTTATAATACTTTCAGCTTGTTGATAAACGGGGACAAGTGCTAACGAAACAATGGTTAGGCCAACGGTTATCCATGCACTTAACTTTGGTACGTTTATATCTTTATTAATATAAGGTTCATGGAAGTCACAAACATACAAAGCGGTTGCAGAGTTTAAATTACTATTATAGGTTGAGAGCACGGCAGCAGCCATTGCAGCGGCAAAAATTCCAGAGAGCCATCCGGGTAATAAATCCCCAACAATCTGACCATAAGCAGTGTCACCGATATCTCCGTAAAGTTTAAAAGAGATTATTCCTGGAATAACGATTATGGCAGGGACAATAATAATTCTAATAATTACCGCAGCAAAGACACCTTTTTGGGCTTCCTTAAGGTTAGGGGCTGCCATTGCTCTTTGGGTGATAACTTGGTTTGTTCCCCAATAGAACATTTGAATAAAAATCATACCTGTTAGTAATGTATGCCAAGGTATTGGAGAATCATTGTCACCAATAAGGGTTAGTCTTTCCTCTGGAATGCCTGAAAAATCATAATCAATGGCATTCAACGCCAGAAATAAAACGACAATAGCCATACCGAGAAGCAATACACCAGAATAGGTATCTGATACCGCAACAGCTCTAAGCCCACCAAATATGGCGTACATTGCGCCTAACGTAGCGAAAGCAGTAGCAATGTACATTAAAGGAATGTCGACTTTGAACATTGTCTGCATAAATAATGAACCAGAATAAATTACTGCAGGACAAAATATTAATGCACTACTGAGAAAAAACATCCCACCGATAACAGCACGAATATGTTTGTTATTATAGCGTTTCTCTAATAGCTCCGTGGTTGTGGTGCAGTTGTATTTATAATAGACAGGCAAAAAAACCTTTGCGAGAAGTATCAAACCAACAACAGCGGCAAACTCCCACCATGCTAACAAGGCCATTTGTGTGCCGTTTGATCCTACTAATTGATCAGTACTTAGGTTTGTGAGTGTTATTGAACCGGCTACAAAGTACCATGCTAACCCACCACCCGCTAAAAAGTACTCTTTATTTTGTTGGTCTTTTCCCTTTCCTCTACCGTGTCCTCTGCACTTTAAATAAGTTAAAAATGCAATTAACATAGTGATGAATAAAAATACGCCTATTTGAATATTCACTGATTCCCCTTACTAATCTTTGTTAGTTATTTAGTTATTTACTTACTTTGATAATAGCAACATCATAAGGAGCCATAGAAGCTTGCCCTAACAGGTATGTGCCCATATTTTTTGCTGGGAATGTTTGTGCTATTCCTGCGTAGTTAAAGATATAAGCGAGATCACCACGATGAACAATCCGCATATCTTTAGGTAACCTTACTGTGGCGATATCGAGCTCTGTTGCTAAGTGCTCAAATTGTTCAATTAGAAAGTCATCACAAGTTAAGGTGGCGATATAGCTTGTATTATCATGACGAACCACCGCGGGTGATTGATCGTGATATCTAGCGTCAACGATAACGTCTTTGGTTATTTCTAACTCTTCACGCCAACATCTGCTTTCAAACGTTTTATCTTTATAATTCAATTGTTCACTACAATCTGGACGAATGGTTTCAGTTGACAATACTTTGATGGGCAACAAGGCTTGAAGTTTACCCGGAGGTAAGTTCGGTGCTAATGAAAGCTCGTCGGTTTTCCCCCCTGAACGTGGGCCAAAAACAAAATGAGCATTCGAGTTTTTACATTTTTCTATGAAAGCATCGTCGACAATCGGTAAGCATGGAGCAAGAATTAAATCGTATTGGCTAAAATCACCTTTAATCGAAATAAAATCTACTGCTAGACCTAATTGGCGCAATGCTGAATAGTAGGAGAACTCTATTTGTTGGTGGTTGTAACTGTCGCCTTGGCGTTCAATTTCACTCACCCATTGGTTAGTCGTACCTGATAATATAGCAACTCTTGCTTCTACAGGTGCATCGATAGAGAAGTCTACGGTTTTTAACTCTTCGCGCATTTGTTCGATTTCTGCCCATGCGGCTGATTTTGAATTATCATTTCTTTTAACGCCCGCATGCATTTGCTCTTGAGCAAACGGTGCTTGGCGCCAACGAAAATAACAAACACAATCTGCTCCGTGTGCAAAAGCTTGCCAAGACCACAAACGTACCATGCCTTTTTCTGGACGAGGATTGTGATGTGCCCAATTTACAGGGCCAGGCTGTTGTTCCATGATCCAAAAGTTCTTTTTACTGATACCGCGACTTTGATCAAAGTCATAACTGGCAAAGTCAGGGTGGCCAGTACGCATATAAGGTTTGAATTCTTTAGCGGGTTTATCTTTAAAGAACATGTCAGATCGACCCAGTGGATAATTATCATAACTGACAAAGTCTAAATTTTCAGCGAGGGCATAATTGTCAGTTTGGGTGTCCACCATAGGAATAAAGTTATGGGTGACAAACCTATTCGGTGCATATTGGCGAATTATCGCTATCATTTTGTTATGAAACTGGATCACCTGATCTGAGCTAAAACGTCGATAAGCTAATTGGTGAGCAGGGTGAGTCTCTGTAACCGCTAATATAGGGAGTTCAATTTGATCGAAGCTTTGATATTCCATTGACCAAAAAACGGTGCCCCAATCGGTATTAAGTTTATCAATTGTTTTATAACGTGTTTGACACCAAGCATGAAATGCTTTTTTTGCTGCAGGTGAACCACTGTGAGTGGTATCATGACATGCAATTTCATTATCAGTTTGCCAACCGCATATTGCTGGATGTTCACCATAACGCTTTGCTAAAACTTCAGAAATGCGCATTGCTTCACGAAAATAATTTTTGCTAGAAAAATCATAATGTCGACGTGAGCCAAAACCACGCTTTGTTCCTGTATTAATATCGATGGGTAAAATATCAGGATATTTATCAATCAACCACTTTGGTGGGGTCGCTGTCGGCGTACACATAATGACTTCTAAACCAGCATTAGCTAAAGTCTCTATTGCACGGTCTAACCAGTCGAAAGTATAAACACCTTCACTGAACTCTATTCTTGACCAAGCAAATTCGCCAATACGAACATAACGTAAGCCAAGCTCGCGCATTTCTTTAGCATCTTGTGCCCACATTTTTTCTGGCCAATGCTCTGGATAATAACAAACACCTAACATTTAATTTTTACCAATTTATTATTTGAAAGTATATTATGCATATTAACCTTATTTATATGATATATTCCAGTGAAATTATTAATGTGTTATCTTAAGGCATTCGTTTGGCAGTTCTTGATGCTTTAGATCAAATAATGCAATTCAGTAAATATATTAATCATAATTACATTCAATAAACTATAAATAAACTATAAATAAATTTGAATTTGAATTTAAATTTGAATTTGAAGGACGTTTACAATGAAATCACACCAACACTTTGTTCAGCTCAATAGTTCTAATGCTAGCTTAATCATTGATTACCATAGTAAAACACCCGCTATAATTTATTGGGGAAAGCTATTATCTAAACAAACCTCTGCAGATATGTTATCGCTACTGTCTACTCGCCAAGAAGCAAAATGTTCGTTGGTTATTGAAGCGCCTATTTCATTGTCTCCTCTTTTAGGAGAGGGTTTTACAGGATCTCCAGGTATTGAAATTAACAATGACGATTATGCATGGTCATTGGGTGGTGAACTTGTTGATATTATTCAGATAGATGAACATAAAGTTTGTTTTGAAACGCTAGATGATATTCGTCAAATTAAAGTAGTCCATACGCTTTCACTGCATCACGACACTGATGTGCTGAGCGCATATACTGAGTTAGTGAATCTGAGTGAACAATCAGTAACGGTTAATTGGTGTGCGACACCCACAATTCCGTTGTCTGATCAAATGAATAAAATAATGTCTTTTGAAGGACGATGGTCAAATGAATTTCAATGCCATTCACTTGACTTATTTCTGGGCAGTTTTGTACGTGAAAACCGTAAAGGAAAAACCTCTCATGACAACTTTCCTGGGATGGTAATGCACAATAATTTCACCCATGAACAAGCGGGTGAATGCTTCGGCTTTCATCTTGGTTGGAGCGGTAACCATAAAATGCGTGCAGAACTGTTACCTGAAGGTCGCAGTTATGTCCAATTAGGTGAATTATTAATGCCGGGAGAGATAGTATTGTTGCCGCAACAATCGTATCAAAGCCCAATACTCTATGCTGGCTATTCTGATCAAGGCTTTAGTGGCTTATCTAACTGTTTCCATCAATATGTTCGCAGTGAATTATTATCGCCAAAACTCAGCCAAAAGCCCCGTCCTGTACATTATAATACATGGGAAGGGATATACTTTGAGCATGATGTCGACACATTGAAAGAGCTTGCGAATAAAGTCGCAGGATTAGGAGCCGAGCGTTTTGTTTTAGATGACGGATGGTTTAAAGGCCGTCGTGGAGATTTTGCTGGTTTAGGTGATTGGGTTGTTGACAAAGAAATTTATCCTAACGGTTTATCGCCTCTTATTGATCATGTTAATCAACAGGGCATGGAATTTGGACTATGGTTTGAACCTGAAATGGTGAACCCAGACAGTGATTTATATCGCGCGCACCCTGACTGGGTTTTAGCAACAGCAGGTAATCAACAATTAAACTTTCGTAACCAGTTAGTACTCGATTTATCACGTAACGAAGTGGTTGATTATTTATTTCATGCGATTGATGACATTCTTACCGAATATCCTAAAATTGTTTATATTAAGTGGGATATGAATCGAGACATTAATCACGCAGGTAACGCACAAGGCAAGCCTGCTATACATCAACAAACAACAGCTTTATATCAATTAATTGATCGCATAAAGCAAAAGCACACACATGTTGAAATTGAGAGTTGTTCTTCAGGTGGAGCACGTGTGGATTATGGTGTACTGGCTCATACTGACCGCGTGTGGACCTCTGATTCGAATGATGCTTTAGATAGATTATCGATTCAACGAGGTTGCTCATTCTTCTTCCCTAGTGAAGTCATGGGCGCTCATATTGGGCCAAGAGAATGCCATATCACAGGTAGAATTGTCAGTATGGAAATGCGTGCTGCAGTGGCATTTTTTGGTCATATGGGGTTAGAAATGGACCCCAGAGAATTAACGGATGAAGACTGTGAACAGTTATCTACAATTATTGCGTTACATAAAAAGCATCGTCAATTAATTCACAGTGGTGAGTTAATTCGTTTGAATAAAGATGGTGACTCAATTAATTTTGGTATAATTAACCAGGATAAATCACAAGCACTTTTTGCTTATAATAGTATCCATGAAACGAAAAGAACTACGCCACCTAAGTATAAATTTGTCGGGTTATCTGCAGATAAAGTCTATAAATTAACACTGGTTTGGCCTACTAAACTTAAGGAATATTCACCTTCTGTTTTAAGTAAAATTCAGGGCAAAAACTTTTCGGGTGAAGCACTTATGCAGTTGGGCATGCAGTTGCCAGTATTATTTCCTCAGACGTCATTAATTTTTGAATTGAACGATACGCAATAACTGTTTTAAATATATTTGGATTTTTTAACGTCGACATAAAAGGGATTTAGTCGTTGAAATTTAAAAATTTCAGAAAATTTTTAATACAAAATGTTCAATACTGAAAGGGCATAAGCCATGTTTTGATTGATTCTCTTACAAAACATGGCTGAATACGTTTTAACCTTCTCGTTGAAAGCTTAAGCCTGCACTTTATTATTAAGTGAGCAACACCTTTGTAGTCAATAGTGTTTCGAGTATAAGCTAAGTTTCTTTAGGAGTAATAGACATTGATATTGTCATTCTTTCTTGAGGATTTAACGTCATAATACCCGTATTATCGATTCCGTTGTTTGACATATTTATAGCATCGGTACTGTGAGTAACAGGTTCAAAACAAAAGTAGTTTTGATTTTTTGGACTGTATACCACGATAAACTTACAGTTTGAAGACGTGGTTATATCGGCTTTAGCCTTCCATTCAGGCCAAACGATTGTCGCTGCAGCAGAAAAACCAGTAAATACATTATCTAAATTACTATTTGTTATTAATAACCCTTCCGGCTTAGCCAAAGATTTAGGCGCACCGATAAGTGTTGTTGGCATACTTTCGTCATCTACAGCCCACATCTGTTCGACAGAACATTTTAAAGATGTTTTTTTCGTTAAGCTAAAGTAAGGGTGTAATCCTAATCCTGCCGGCATTTTACTCGTTGAGTTATTCATTAATGAAAGTTCAATACTCAACGCACTGCCTTTCAGTGTAAAAACTTGTTGAGCGCTATAAGAGAAAGGCCATTCGGCTTGTTGATAATGATATTCGAGCGTTAAGTTAGTATCGGTTTGATGTATAACCTTCCAAGGTAATTGCCAACCATGCCCATGAATACTGTGCTTTTCAGGTAAATGATTCAGTGGAAGTTGACTACTTTTTTCTTGCCAATTTAAAAGACCATATTTAATACGGTTAGAATAGGGTACAAGCGGGAAACAGCTACTAGCTAGCACAGATTTTGCGTTATTGCTGTTTCTTAATATAGGTACAACGCTATTATGTAATTTGGCATCATAAGCCAAAATAGCTCCACCTAATTCAGGTAAAATCTCTACTTTAGCAATATCACTCTTTAAAAATATTGAGGCCATAATTTAGTTAAGTATTATTTATATGATAATTAAGTTAAATTAAAACACTAAGATGTAGTCTTGTCTAGTGATAAATTTAGGATAATTAAGGGTATTTTATGAAGACGAGTTAAAGCAAATTGTGCACTGAGGGTCTACTAAACCAGAAGCACCAGTTAACTGATAAATAAAGAGGTTACCTGATAAGGGTTCTTTGGTGAGAGCGGAACTAGATAAGCCTTGTTTAGCGCTAGTGACTATTAACCAATCTAAGTTTGCGCCTCCGATAGTAACACATGAAGGTTGTGATACGGGGAGCACTATTGATAAGTCAATTTCACCATTACAATTATATCTTATGACTTTACTGCTACCCCATTGCGCATTCCATAAGTAATCTTGGGCGTCTACTATTGAACCGTCAGGGAACGTTGCAGTGTTTGTGGTTGCAAATAGTTTTTTATTACTAATAGCTGCTTTTTCTTTACAAAAATCATATTGAAATATTTGATGGCTTGGAGAATCTGCATGATAGAGAATATCTCCTGCTTTGTTCCAACATAAACTATTAGAAATAAGTAAATCATCCATCTTTTTATGGCAGTTAAGTTGATGATCAACACAATATAATGCAGATTTTTGTTTGGTTGTAGATGCTGATTCAACCATTGACCCGGCCCAAAATCTGCCTTGCTTATCTACTCGACCATCATTAAGACGGTTACCCTTTATGTGAAGCTCTGGTTGATTTATCCAATCTATCTGAGATGTTATAAAGTTATATCGAGCAAAACCCTGTTCAAAGGCTGCAATGATTTGATTATTAACCGGAGTAAATGCAAAGCTGGCCATACGTTGAGGTAAGGTAAATTTTTCTAATACCTCACTGGAAATATAATATCGGTACAAATCACAGGCTTCAATATCGAGCCAATAAATAGCTTGTTGCTCGTCATGCCATAAAACGCCTTCACCTAACTGACATTGACAAGGAATAATTTTCAATAACGTAGCCGTTGTAGTACTCATTATGTTTGCCATTGTTTATTTATAGTAGTAGTGGGGGTTATATTGAGTACTTTATTTAATTTAATTACTTTAGCCATAGTTTCATCAAGAGAGTCATTACTTTGATATAAACTACTCCCAAAGCCTAAGGCACTAGCCCCAGATGATAACCATTGTAAAACATTACTTTGTGAAACACCCCCAACAGGAATGATATGTACGTCATTAGGTAAAACAGATTTTAGTGCCTTAACATGACTAAAACCGTAAGTTTGAGCGGGAAATAGTTTCAACCACCTTGCTCCAGCTTGATAAGCTAAAATGGCTTCGGTTGGTGTTGCTATTCCAGCTATAACATGTAAGTTTTTTGATTGGCAATAGTGAATTAAATCTGGGTCACAATGTGGTGAAACAATGAGTTTACCGCCAACATTTTCTATTTGTATAACTTGTTCTATGTTGAACACGCTACCAGCACCAATTAAGCAGTCATCAGGAAGAGCATTAACAAGTTTCTCAATCGACTTAATTGCTTGAGGCGAATTTAAAGGCACTTCAATGACACGGATCCCATGAGCGTATAAACATAGTGCTATTTCGACGACATCTTCAGGTGTTATACCACGTAAAATAGCAATGACAGGGTGCTTTTTAATATATTTTTCCAACGATAATCCTTAGTTAATAAACTATTAACTCTTTAATTTTGTTGGCTCGGTAATGCTAGAATCTGCTGGTATACTGCATTAAAACCTAATAAAGTCATATCAGTAACTTTGCACATATTTGTTTTGATGCCATGTATTTCCAGTACTTGTGAAAATTGCTGACTTAAGTGCTTAGCGCCTATTATAGAGACCTCACCTAATTCAGGTAAGTTCCATTCTTCAGCATTCATTGCTGCACGCACATCACTACCAATTAACAAACCTGATAAATATGAGGATGCTTGCGAATTAGTTAACTCTCCAAAAAGTTGCTTACTCCTGACACTAAATAAACCGTGAGTAAAACTACCTAATTCACTTTTTAACGTAAAGTCAGCGCCTTTTTTAAATGCAGGTTGATCGAATGTTGAATCACATTTTTTAATTAAAATACTGTGGTTGGTTAATAAGTCAAAAAGTTCACCTGTCATCGCTGTTTTAAAGAGTTCAACTTTACCTTCTTTAATCAACACCCATTTAGTATGTGTGCCTGGTAAACAAACTAGATGTGTCCCTTTAAATCTTTGAGTATCTTGTTGTAGCCACCCAAGCGTTTGCAGCTCTTCACCTCGCATCACATCATAATTATCATTACTTAAACGACAGCTCAACCCTGGAATAATAGTGATGTCATGGCCAGCACAAGTAAAGTTAACACCTTTTACTGCTATGCCTCCAAGTTTCGTTGGGCAAGGGAGGTAGTCAGTTTCTTTCCAACCAAGACTTGAGCCAATTTGTCCGATCATAAAAATAGGAACTTTGCCATATTGTGAAAGCCAAGGGGAAATACAGTCAAATAGGGTTTGTTCAAAGCTATGAATAACTTTATTTACCCCTAAGCTATTCGCTTTATCAACCAACGTCAGGGGGGTATCTTTATTTACTTTACATAAAAAAGCACGTAAATGGCTTGTTCCCCAATCAACAGCAACAATATATTCATGAATTAACAATTATGTTCTCCCGCCATCAATTATTATGTTTTGTCCTGTGATTAACGCACTATCATCCGAGGCTAAAAATAAGGCTAAATTTGCAACATCTTCAGGCAAAATCCTTGTTTTAAGCGCCATAGATTCAGTCCATTTGTCTTCTTCTTTATTCGTCAACCAGCTTGCTAATTGACGTTCAGTTGCTACCCAGCCTGGAACTATTGCATTAACCCTAATATTTTGATCACCAAATTCTTTTGAAAGGGCTTTGGTCATGCCCATTAATCCGGCCTTAGCGGTAACATAGCCTGTCATATGTTGTTGCCCCATTAATGCATTAATAGAGCTGAAGTTGATGATGCTACCTGAGGCATTTTTTTTCATAATGCTATATGCAGCTTGAGCAGAAAAAAAGGCAGGGTCTAGATTGACTTGCATACATTTATGCCAATCATGTGCCGAAATTTTTTCAATATCTTGACGGTTATCATTACCAACATTATTGACGAGTACATCTAAACTGCCAAAATTCTCTGAGGCATCGGTAATGGCTTGTTTTAATGATTCAGATTTTGTCACGTCAATCGCTCTAAACCACACATTACCGAGTGTGGTTGAAGGCAAGCTATTTATTAATTCTTCAGCTAGATTTTGATTTAAATCTATAAAGGCTACTTTTGCTTCTTGCTGCACAAACGCTTTAACCATAGACGCACCAATACCGCTGGCGCCACCAGTAATAAAAACGACTTTATCTTTTAAATTTTTATATTGAGTTGATAAACCCATTCCAATACTCCAACTAGTTAAAAAGGTTATATATTTTTCTTAATAGCAGAGAAAATATTATTATGCCTTGTATGGTAATCCCTCCACTTTAAAGGCGGTCGGTAGTAGACATTTTACTCTGTATTAGTTTAATTTTTTGAATTGGAGTAATACCGCCAATCACCATGTTAGGTCGCTAATGGTTATAAGTCTATAACCATTATGTTGCTCTGTTTTGTAACTCTCAATATCATGATAAATGTAATGACTGAGCTTAGTGATATCTTACGGTCCAATTTAAACGCTCAATATATGCGTTTTGCTTTGGGTTACCTAACTGAATAAAGCATAATTCAATGTCGTTCTGTTTTACTCAAGTTGCGAGTTTATGACTAATATATTCAAGCGCATTATTAGGGCGAATACGTTTAGGTTTACTACACCATTAAATAACTCTATCAAGAGCTCGAATAACACGTTCTGCTGGCAAGGATATATCTGTATCGTTGCTTGAACGTTAAAGCCAGAGGAGAATTGCTATTTTTCATTATCACTGCTCAGCTTTGTCTAATACCGATAGCAGGTTTCGCTAATGGAGAATACTCTACAGATTAAACTGATGCTAACATTATGATGATGTATCGCTTCTTGAACCATGACTTTACACTCAGAAGCTTTCAGCAATCTTTTTGCCAGTGCTTCCTGAATAATTTATGCTTTTAAACGCTCTCCAGCAGACACTTATTTCAAGGGTCTACTTTTTTCTAGCTCTTTAATTTTTTTCATGAATATTTTCCCGCTTATAGCATAAGAGAAGATTCTACTTTTGACTTCGATTATTTTTAGGGGGGATTACGGTACTACTATTTATTAGTGAGATAAACTTATATCATATTTTTACAAAATTAAATATGATATAACATATTAATTAACAAGTTTGGAACAGCACTAAATGAAGCATTCTCCTAGACAAAACCTAACCCATCAACTTACTCATGATCTAGGGATGGCAATAGTCAAAGGTACTTATCCAATTGGCCAAGGGCTTCCATCAGAAGCTGATCTTTGTTTGCAACATAATGTTAGTCGCAGTTCGACTCGTGAAGCCGTAAAAATGTTGTCGGCGAAAGGACTTATTTCATCACGCCCTAAACAGGGCATAAGAGTTTTGCCTGAAAGTAGCTGGAATATGTTTGATACTGATGTACTAACTTGGATATTAAGCAACAAACCTTCTCTGTCTTTGTTAAAAGAATTTACTCAAGTAAGGCTTGCGATAGAACCTCAAGCTGCTGCATTAGCGTCGATGAATGCTTCCTTCGAACAACTAGAAGATATTGATAAAGCGCTTATTCGTATGAAAGAAGCAGAACTAGGATTAGATGACCCTTTAGAGGCAGATATTGCATTTCATACCAGTATATTGGTTGCTAGTGGTAATCGATTCTTTGGGCAACTTACCGAATTTATAAGTACTGCACTCAGAGTGAGTATACGTTATACAAACAAGATTAAAGGCGTACCAGGGGCTGATGTTAAAAAGCATGCTGAAATTATTGATACCATAAAATCTAGAAACCCCGAAAAAGCTCGCAACGCAGTGACAATTATTTTAGACGAAGCGCTAGAGTTAATTGAATCTCAATTGTAAAGGTAAAGCGCTCTTTTGTTGACGGCACTCTGTATCTTTACCGGGTGTTAAAGCCCCGGTGTTACTTGAATAACTTCATCTCTAAGCCATTTTTTACAGGTTCAAAATCTAAATTTGTGTGCTTATATAATTGTATTTCAATATCTTGTAAATCTACCGGTAATGGTTAAATAATCAAATACAGTAATTTTGCATACATTTTAGCTGCTGTTTCTTAAGCGGTCAGTAACATATCATTAGCTGTAATCGGCTGCTAAATTTTAATGAGAAAAATTCTCAATCTGCCATAGAATTCTCAACCTGCCTCGAATTCTCAACTTAAGTGGCGCTAGTCAAATTTATTATCAATTCTATTGCGCTTGTGTCCATTGGATGTTCTGGTACAATCTGTTTCAATTACAGTCAACTTTAAGTGATGTGGAGCCACATGGTTATAAAAGCGAACAGCCCAGCAGGATTTGCCGAGCAATATATTGTAGAATCTATTTGGAATGGTGGATTTCCACCGGGTACTATTTTGCCCGCTGAACGTGAATTATCAGAACTTATCGGCGTCACAAGAACGACATTAAGAGAAGTGCTACAACGTTTAGCACGCGATGGTTGGTTAACTATTAAACATGGTAAGCCTACAAAAGTTAATAATTTTTGGGAAACGTCTAGCCTTAACATTCTTGAAACGTTAGCGCAGCTTGATCAAGAAGGGATTCCAGATTTAGTAGATAATTTAATGTCGGCGCGTACCAATATTAGTGCGATATATGTCCGTGGTGCGATTAAAAATAATCCAGAAAAAACCATTGAATTATTGTCAGCCATTGAAAATGTTGAAGATACTGGCGAAGCGTTTGCAGAATTTGATTACAAGCTTAATCAAGACTTGGTCGTAGCCTCAGGAAACTCTATTTATTTATTGATTCTAAATGGCTTCAGAGGTTTGTATTCGCGTTTAGGTAGTTTGTATTATTCTCATCCTCGAGGCCGTGAAATATCACGAACCTATTATAAAAAACTGATTGAACTAGCTAAAGCGGGCCAATGCGACGAAGCTGTATTTGCGGTCAGAAAATATGGCATTGAATCAGGTAAACTTTGGATTGAGCTAAAAGACGAAGTATTAAAAGAACTTGCTGAATAACTAAGAAATAATAATCAATAAGTCATAGCTTTACATAATAACTTGAAGTTAACGTTATTATGTAAAGTAAATAATGCAAAGTAAATCAGGCAACTAAATGGTTGCCTTTTTTTTTGCCAACTTATCTAGCTCTGGGCATTGTGCAATCATTTCGTCAACCCCACGTTTATTCTCTTGTAATAGTTTTACATCAAATTTCCACAGGTAATATAAGTGCTTCAATACTTCATCTTTAGAGTCAGCAAGTGATACTTTTTGATGCGGAATATAGCGTAAAGTTAATGAACGATCGCCACTAACATCGGCATTAATAATTTGGATATTTGCTTCTAGGTTACTTAAATTGTATTGGTCAGATAACATAGTTCGAATTTGTTGATAGCCACTTTTATTATGAATAGCAGCCACTTCAATATAGTTTTTATCACTGTCATCGTGTAAATGAAATAGTTTAAAATCTCGCATTAATTTTGGTGATAAAAATTGGCTTATAAAGCTTTCATCTTTAAAGTTTTCCATAGCAAAATGCACAGTATCAAGCCAATTACTGCCAGCTATTTCTGGAAACCAAAGCTTGTCTTCTTCGCTTGGATTTTCACATATCCGTCTAATATCCATAAACATATTAAAGCCTAGTGCGTAGGGATTTATACCTGAATAATAGGGGCTGCTATAGTCCAGTTGTGCGACGACATTAGTATGGTTATGTAAAAATTCCAACATAAAGGTATCTGTTACTAAGCCTTCATCGTAGAGATGATTTAGGATAGTGTAGTGCCAAAAACAAGCCCAGCCTTCATTCATTACTTGCGTTTGCTTTTGAGGGTAAAAGTACTGAGAGATTTTTCGGACAATACGCACTAATTCTCGTTGCCAAGGTTTTAATAGCGGGGCATTTTTCTCGATAAAATAAAGAATATTTTCCTGGGGCTCGGTTGGAAAAGTTGTCTTGATTTTTTTACCTTCTGTCTCATTATCTGCACCAATTCGCCACAGCATGTTTACTTGTGACTGCAGATAAGTCTCACGTTCTTTTTGACGTTTTAATTCTGCTTCCATCGATATTTTTTGTGGTCGTTTATAACGGTCAACACCATGATTCATGAGGGCATGGCAAGCATCAAGGCAAGCTTCAACCTCATCAATACCATGTTTATTTTCGCAGTCAGCAATATATTTTTTAGCAAATAGTAAGTAGTCAATAATCGAATTTGCGTCTGTCCATGACTTAAATAAATAGTTACCTTTGAAAAATGAGTTATGCCCATAACAAGCATGTGCCATAACAAGGGCTTGCATCGCCATGGTATTTTCTTCCATTAAATACGCAATGCAGGGGTCTGAGTTAATAACAATTTCATAAGCTAAGCCCATTTGTCCGCGTTTATAGGTTTGCTCGGTTTGAATAAACCTTTTACCAAAGGTCCAATGATTATAACCAATAGGCATACCGACCCCCGCGTAGGCGTCCATCATTTGCTCGGCGGTGATCACTTCAATTTGGTTGGTGTAGGTATCTAAACGATAATGTTGCGCAACACGCTCAATTTCACTTTGGTATTGTTCAAGCTTAGTAAATGTCCAGTCACTGCTATCGTCAAGTGGTTTACGTTTAGTCATAAAAGCTCCAATGTATTGAATGCCTAAGCGGCTTGTACTTTTTTTCTTTTAAATAAGGCTCTAAATACCGGATAAATATCTGCCACTGTTTTAATGTGCTCAATTGAAAAAGCATCATCGGTATCAGCAAGTTGCGCATATTGTTGCCATAGGCTTTGATGAGCACGCTGAGATATTTCTATATAACTAAAGTAGCGGGTTTTTGGCAGTATACTTTCGCGCATTAATTGCTGGCAGTGCGGAGAGTCATCAGCCCAATTATCTCCGTCAGACGCTTGAGCGCCATAAATATTCCATTCTTTTTCATTATAGCGCTGCGTCATTATCTCAATCATTAGCTCTAAAGCACTTGATGCGATGGTACCGCCAGTTTCTTGCGAATAAAAAAACTCATGTTCGTTAACTTCTTTTGCTTGGGTATGGTGACGAATATAAATCACGTCGATGGTTTTATAAGTACGGGTTAAAAATAGGTATAAAAGAATATAAAAACGTTTAGCAATATCTTTAGTGGCTTGATCCATCGAACCTGAAACATCCATTATACAAAACATCACCGCTTTTGATGTTGGCACCGCTTGTTTAGCGTAATTACGATAACGTAAATCAAAGGAGTCAATAAAAGGGACTTTACTGATTTTATCTTTAAGGTTACTAATGGCGGTAATAAGTTTATTTTTAGCTAGAGTGTTATCCTGTCTATCTTGCTTTAGTAAGGTTAACTCAGCTTCGAGTACTTTAAGTTTACGGCGTTTATCAGCGGTCATGGCAATTCTGCGCGCTATTGAGCCTTGTAATGATTTTACAATATCAATATTGGAAGCTGCGCCTTCAGCGCAATAACCCGAACGCACAGTTTTATAATTAGTGACTTTATCCAACTGATTTTTTTCTAAGTTAGGCAACTCTAAGTCTTCAAAAAGTAAATGGAGATATTCATCTTTGGAGATAGTAAAGACAAAGTCATCATCGCCTTCGCCAGAATCACTTGCATCACCTTGGCCGCCTTGTCCTTGCTGTTGGGGCGGTCGAGCAATGCGATCGCCGCTAGTAAACTGGTCGTTACCTGGATAAACGCGGTCTTTAATGCCATCACTACCTTGATGAAAAACGGGTTCATTTAAATCTTTTTTAGTAATGGTAATATTTTCACCACTGGTAATATCAGTGACGCCACGTTTATTAACCGCCTCAGAAACAGCCTGTTTAATTTGGCTTTTATAACGCCGGATAAAGCGCTGTCGGTTAACTGTACTTTTGTTTTTACTATTTAATCGCCTATCGATAAAGTTTGTCATCTATGCTCCTAACTTAGAGGTACTAAGTACAACCTAAGACGATTTTCTTACGCGTAAATACCATTCAGAAAGCAATCTGACTTGTTTTTTTGTGTAGCCCTTAGTCATCATGCGTTCAACGAAATCATCATGTTTTTGTTGATCATCGTTGGAGGTTTTATTGTTAAATGAAATTACAGGTAATAAGTCTTCGGTATTTGAAAACATTTTTTTCTCAATAACGGTGCGCAATTTTTCGTAGCTGGTCCATAAAGGATTTTTACCATTATTATTGGCTTTTGCACGCAGGACAAAGTTAACAATTTCATTTCTAAAATCTTTTGGATTACTGATCCCCGCAGGTTTTTCTATTTTTTCTAGCTCATTGTTCAATGCTTCACGGTCAAATAGTTGCCCGGTTTCAGCATCACGGTATTCTTGGTCTTGGATCCAAAAATCAGCGTAAGTCACATAACGATCAAAAATATTTTGGCCATATTCAGAATAAGACTCCAAATAAGCGGTCTGAATTTCTTTACCGATAAACTCAATATATTGCGGTGATAAGTAACCTTTGATAAAGGTTAGATAACGCTCACTGATCTCTTTGGGTAGTTGCTCTCGTTCTATTTGCTGCTCAAGTACGTAAAACAAATGCACCGGATTTGCCGCCACTTCTAAATGATCAAAGTTGAAAACACGAGATAATATTTTAAAGGCAAAACGTGTTGAAAGCCCTGACATACCTTCGTCGATACCGGCATAATCTCGATACTCTTGATATGATTTTGCTTTTGGGTCGGTATCTTTTAAGCTTTCGCCGTCGTACACGCGCATCTTAGAATATATGCTTGAATTTTCTGGTTCTTTTAAGCGTGAAAGCACTGAGAATTGGGCTAAGGTTTCTAAGGTGTCTGGTGCGCATTGGGCATGATTTAATTCACTATTTTCTAATAGTTTTCGATAAATTTTTACTTCTTCAGAAACGCGCATACAGTAAGGTACTTTGACAATATAAACTCGGTCTAAAAAAGCTTCATTGTTTTTATTGTTTCTAAAGGTTGTCCACTCAGACTCATTGGAGTGTGCCAGTAAAATACCATTAAATGGCAGGGCGGAAAGGCCTTCGGTCGGATTGTAGTTACCTTCTTGTGTTGCCGTTAAAAGTGGATGTAATACTTTAATGGGTGCCTTAAACATTTCAACAAATTCCATTAATCCTTGATTGGCACGACATAAAGCACCTGAGTAACTATAGGCATCAGGATCATTCTGGGCAAAGTGCTCTAATTGGCGAATATCTACTTTACCGACCAGAGCAGAAATATCTTGATTGTTGTCATCCCCTGGCTCTGTTTTAGCCACGGCAATTTGGTCAAGAATGGAAGGATAAATTTTTATCACTTCAAACTTTGCTATATCACCTTTGAACTCATGTAAACGTTTTGCAATCCAAGGTGACATGATGGTGCTGAGGTAACGTGCGGGTATATTGTATTCTTGTTGCAATATTTTTCCGTCTGCATTGGCATCAAATAAACAAAAAGGATGATCATTGACTGGGCTGCGTTTACCGTTTGCACTCAGGACATAAATTGGCTCTTGCTGTATTAACGCTTTTAACTTTTCAGCCAATGACGACTTACCGCCACCAACGGGGCCAAGTAAATAGAGAATCTGTTTCTGTTCTTCCAAGCCTTGTGAAGCGTGAGTTAAATAGGCCACAATTTGCTCTATGGCTTCCTCCATACCATAAAAATCTTTAAAAGCGGGATAACGGGCAATAACCCGGTTGGAGAAAATGCGGCTTAAACAAGGCTCATTCGAGGTATCTATCATGTCTGGCTTTCCAATGGCTTTTAACAACCGCTGTGCTGCACTAGCATAGGCCATAGGATCATGACGACATAGACTGAGAAAGTCTTGAATTGAATAGCACTCTTCTTGTGCTTCGTCGTAGCGTGATTGGAAATGTTGAAAAATACTCATAACTGCCTCCAGAAGATAAATCTTTCAGACTAGGCTGATAATTCGACCATTTGAGATATGTTACTTATCAAACCCGAGATATTAATTAGACCGTTTTTTATCATTATTATTTTAATTAATATAAGTTTAGATGTTAATTACGAAAACGGTTAAATAATAGCGAAAATAATTGTAACCACAAGGTGGTAGTGCGGAAGCTATGTTATTGAATAGATAATTAACTTTAAGGTATATTAGTTAAATTTAAGGCAAATAAAAAGGCCAGCAATGAATGCCGACCTTTTAAATTGAAATTAATCTGCTTTAGCGATTAAGCGAAGTTTGCTGAGGCAAAATCCCAGTTCGCTAAGGCCCAGAAAGCTTCCATGTAGCTAGGGCGAAGATTACGGTAATCAATGTAGTAAGCATGTTCCCATAAATCTACTGTGATAAGGGGTGTAACACCTTCATCAGTAAGCGGCGTCGCAGCGTTTGATGTATTAACGATAGCAAGGCTGCCGTCAGCATTTTTAACTAACCATGTCCAACTTGAACCAAAGTTATTAATGGCGCTAGCAGTGAATTTTTCTTTAAATTCTGCAAATGAGCCAAAGTTTGCATCAATAGCTGTTGCTAATGCACCTGTTGGTTCGCTGCCGCCGTTAGGGCTTAAACTGTTCCAGTAGAACGTATGGTTCCAGATTTGTGCCGCATTATTGAAAACACCAGCTGTTGATGATTTAACGATATCTTCTAAAGATTTTCCTTCAAAATCAGTACCTTCAATAAGACCGTTTAACTTTACAACATAAGTATTGTGGTGCTTACCATAATGAAACTCTAGCGTTTCTTTTGAAATATGTGGTGCTAGTGCATCCATAGCATATGGTAGTGCGGGTAACTCGATAGTCATTATATTCTCCAGATAGTGATTATAAAAAATTATTCTTATGCTAATTTAAAGAGGTAGTTTGTTTTTCTAAAACCTAGTAAACTACTCAAGTATTAAAGCTTACATAGTTTACTCAAGTATATAGGTATTACCATAGGTTTTATCAAGGCTATTATGTTTTAATATATAAGTTTTTTGCTTTAGTATTTATTGTTCTGTTTATTTTCATCAGTTTTACTTTAAGTACTGAGCACAATAAGTATTAATTTTTGAGGTTATTATGGATACGATCGAACGCATTAAAGAACAAATCAGTGAAAACAGCATCCTTCTTTACATGAAGGGCTCACCAAAATTACCTAATTGTGGGTTTTCTTCACAGGCTTCTCAAGCGTTGATGGGATGTGGTGAAAAATTCGCTTATGTTGATATCTTACTCAATCCTGATATCCGTGCTGAATTACCAAAATATGCTGATTGGCCGACGTTTCCACAACTATGGGTTGACGGTGAACTTGTTGGCGGTTGTGACATCATCATGGAAATGTATCAGCAAGGTGAATTACAAACCTTGATCACTGAATCTGCTGCTAAGCATAGCGCAGCAGAAAGTTCAGAATAACTATTGAATTATCACCTAACACCACCATATCAGGTGGGGTTAACATTAAGTAATTTAAATTTATTTTAAAAATTGGAGAATATAATGAGTGTATTAGTAGGTCGCGCAGCACCAGACTTTACAGCCGCAGCAGTTTTAGGATCAGGTGAAATTGTAGATAGCTTTAATCTTGCACAAGCCATTAAAGGTAAAAAAGCGGTAGTATTTTTCTACCCACTTGATTTTACTTTTGTATGTCCTTCAGAGTTATTAGCTTTCGACCACCGTATTGAAGAATTCAAAAACCGTGGTGTTGAAGTTATCGGTGTTTCTATCGATTCTCAATTCTCTCATAACGCATGGCGCAACACCGCGATAAACGATGGTGGTATTGGTCCAGTTCAATATACTTTAGTTGCTGATGTTAAACATGAGATTTGTAAAGCATATGATGTTGAGCATCCAGAAGCTGGTGTAGCTTTTCGTGCTTCATTCTTAATAGATGAAGAAGGCAATGTTCGTCACCAAGTGGTTAACGATTTACCGCTTGGTCGTAACGTTGATGAAATGATCCGTATGGTTGATGCTTTACAATTCCACCAAGAACACGGTGAAGTATGTCCTGCAGGTTGGAACAAAGGTGATAAAGGTATGACAGCGACGACAGAAGGTGTTGCTGCTTACCTTAAAGATAACGCCGATAAACTTTAACGCTTAAGTTAATTTATCAGTTAAAAAGCCGCTTTTAGCGGCTTTTTTTGTGGCTGAAATTTACTGAAAATTTTAAAAGGTATATAAAAGCCATTGAAAAATAGCATTTTATAACTAAACTAATATCAAGCTCGCTAATAATTAATTTTTTTGGTGTGAAACAAATCACTATTTACTGCAAAGACCAGCTAATGCGACAAAGACCAGCTAAAAAATAAACTCACAAAGGAATGTTGATGTTTTATCCAAAATGCATTTATGAAAATCGGCCCTACGCTTATTTTTTAGTTTGTGGCTATTTAATTGCTTTTTACGATACCTGGCCTGTATTTGCCTCTGTCGGTTTATTCTATCTGGCAGGTTGTGCAACTTTGGTTACTCGCTCAGGCTATCGTCGCCTTGACCGTTATAAAGCTAATGAAAAGCAGCCAAATAATAAAAACACTTTACCTGAATGGCTTTACGAATACCTACCTTATAGTTACTTTGCTTTTGCTACGGTTATGTTATTAAAAACCAGTTTACCCAGCTTACAGTTTCTAGCTTTTTTTTTAATGATGCTGGCATTAAGAAATTTTCTTTTCAGAGTCAACAATCGCCGAAAAGCAAAGTCGTTATTTTAACTTTAGCCAGTTAACTGTTATAGATGTGTAACACAGGGATAGCGCTAAAATTATTCTTCAGCAGAACTTTCCTGTGCAGTTTCTTCGGGTTGAATTAATGGCCAACCACCTAATTGTTGCCATCTATTAACGATATAACAAAATAACTCAGCGGTTTTTTCTGTGTCATATAATGCCGAATGCGCTTCACTATTATTAAAATCAATTTGCGCGGTTGCGCAGGCTTTTGCTAATACCGTTTGCCCTAATGCTAAGCCTGACAAGGTTGTGGTGTCGAAACTAACAAAAGGATGAAAAGGTGAGCGCTTAATTGAACAACGTTGAGTGACCGCATTAACGAAACCTAAATCAAAGGCTGCGTTGTGTGCCACTATAATCGCGCGCTGGCAACCAACCGCTTTCATTTTTTTTCGCACGAGTTTGAATATTTCAGTTATCGCTTTTTTCTCATCTACTGCGCCACGTAACGGATTAGTGGGATCGATACCGGTAAATTCTAATGCTGCTGGTTCTAGGTTAGCGCCTTCAAAAGGGTCAACATTAAAATGTATGGTCTCATCTAAACTTAATTGGCCAGTAGTTTCATCTAAGATCAGTGTGGTTGCGGCAATTTCCAGTAAGGCATCAGTTTGTGAATTAAAACCGGCGGTTTCAACATCAATAACGACGGGGAAATAACCTCGAAATCGTTGAGCAAAGAGTGATTTTTCAGTAGTGGTGTTAGTCGCTGTTTTATTATCAGACATAAAGGCAAAGGGTACTGGTTAGCAAAAATATTATTTGAGATTATCGCAGAAATAAACAGTTAAGACATCACCCAAAACTAAAAGTGGTGGATTTATTTTTGGCTATATTTTAATTAACTGTTAAAGTTATTGACGATTTTGTCGATAGCAAGGATGTCGCTATAAAATTTACCTTAATTGACATGAAATTATTTTTATGAAAAAAACTATTACGCTAGTTACATTATCATTACTGATTGCCCAAACAAATGCGGGGATTAGGCAATATCGCGCAGATATTTCAAACTCTAGCTGGCAGTTAACCGATAATTCTCGCTTGCAATGCACCTTATCACATCAAATTCCACGTTATGGTAAGGCCAAATTTTATAGTTCGGCCAACCGAAAAATGAATATGGAATTTGAACTGGAAATGATGCGTCTGCCTGACAGCTATTCTTTAGCTGAAGTACGTTCTGAAGCGCCTAATTGGCGACCTGGTATTGCCGGTAGAACGTTGGCGAATATGACACTACATAAACAATTCTCACCCGGTCTACCGAAAAAAATTGCCTGGAATATGCTTAATGAGCTTGATCAGGGGATGAGCCCAACATTTTACTATAACGACTGGTATAGTGATGACGATAAAATTACCGTTGGCTTATCTACCGCACGTTTTCAGCAAGCGTATCAAGCCTTTGTCAGTTGCGTGAGCAATTTGCTAGACTTTAACTTTGATGATATTTCTTACACCGTACTTAACTATCAATTTGGCTCTGATAAATTAACCAAAGCATCACAAAAGCGGATGAATATGATTGTTGAGTACTTAGCACTTGATTCCAAGCTAGACTTAGTACTGATTGATGGCTATTCAGATAGTTATGGTGGCCGAAATACTAACTTGAAAATGTCACAACGCCGGGCAAATAATGTCAGAGAACTTATTGTTAGCAGCGGTATCGATGCGAGTCGCATTGAAGCGAATGGTTATGGCGAAAAGCGCCATGTAGCTTCTAATGAAACCATTATTGGCCGTGGCAAAAACCGTCGAGTTGTTATCCGTATGGAACAGCCATAGTCTTATCTTAAGCGCTTAAAAATAAATAGCACTTGAAGAGGCCTGTAGATTCACTGTAATCTACAGGCCTTTTTAGCTTTGGATGTGATTTATGAAATTTTTAGTTCGCCTTGTTGCCACTACGTTTTGCGTTGTACAGCTTGCCTGGGTTCAATTAGCCTCGGCGCAAGCAGCCGATGCATTAACTTATGCAAACTATGACCAAGTAAAAATTAGCCACCTTTATCTAGACTTGAATGTTGATTTTGAGCAAAAGTCATTAAAGGGCTTTGCTGAATTAAGCCTTAACTGGCTGGACGACGATGTTACTGATATTTATTTAGATACCCGCGATTTAGACATTCATCGTGTTATGGCAAAAAATGTCAGTAATCAGTGGGTAAAATTAAATTACCAGTTGGCTAAGCGTGATGATGTGATGGGTTCAAAGCTAACTATTAACACACCTTTTCAAGCGCCAATGATTAGAGTTTATTACAACTCACTGCCGCAAGCCTCTGGCTTACAGTGGTTATCCCCTGAGCAAACCGCGGGTAAAGACAAACCCTTTATGTTTAGCCAAAGCCAAGCTATTCATGCCCGCTCTTGGATACCCATACAAGATACGCCTAGTGTCCGTATGACTTACAACGCTCGCATTACCAACAGAGATGACTTGTTAGCGGTGATGAGTGCGAACAATGAACCTGATGCTTTGCGTGATGGCGATTATTCGTTTGCTATGCCGCAAGCTATTCCAGCTTATTTAATTGCTATTGCCGTTGGTGATTTACAGTTTAAAGCTATGAGTAAGCAAACCGGTATTTATGCCGAACAATACATTTTAGATCGGGCCGTTGCTGAGTTTGATGATACACAATTGATGATCGATGAAACTGAAAAGCTTTTTGGCGCCTATCGTTGGGGTCGATATGACTTATTAATATTACCACCAAGTTTCCCTTTTGGTGGCATGGAAAACCCAAGATTGTCATTTATTACGCCAACAGTAATTGCGGGTGATAAAAGTTTAGTCAATTTAATTGCTCATGAACTAGCACACTCTTGGTCGGGTAACTTAGTGACCAATGAAAGCTGGCGCGATTTATGGCTAAACGAAGGTTTTACCAGTTATGTTGAAAATCGTATTATGGAAGCGGTATTTGGCGCTGATAGAGCCTTAATGGAACGCGCATTAGATGCGCAAAATTTAAGTTATGAAATGGCTGAACTACCACCAGGTGATACTCAGTTGTATATCGACCTTAAAGGTCGTGACCCTGATGATGCTTTTTCTGGCGTACCTTATACCAAAGGGCAGTTATTCTTAGTTTACTTAGAAGAAAAGTTTGGCCGAGAAAAATTTGATACCTTCATTATGCAATATTTTGATGATCACGCCTTTCAAAGTTTAGGTACCAAAAACTTTGTTACTTATTTAAAAGCTAATTTAACTGATAAATACCCTAATATCGTGAGTGATGTCGAACTCAATGAATGGATTTATGAGCAAGGTTTACCCAGTTACGCCCCTAAGCCACGCTCAAATGCTTTTATTAAAATTGATGATACTATTTCAAAATGGACCAGTGATCAGCTCGAGTTGGCGCAAATACCGACACAAAATTGGACCTTACATGAGTGGTTACACTTTATTAATAATCTGCCTTTGAGTATTTCAAATCAGCGTATGGCCAGTTTAGATGACGCCTTTAACCTCACTAAGAGTAGCAATGCCGAGGTCGCTCATGCTTGGTATTTGTTAGCATTACGCTCTGGTTATGACGAGGTGTATCCGGCGATGGCAAACTACTTAGAATCAATAGGTAGACGTAAGCTAATTGTGCCTTTATATAAAGAGTTGGCAACATCTGCAAAGGGTAAGCGTTGGGCACAAGCGGTATATAAAAAGGCACGTCCAGGCTACCACCCCCTAGCACAGGGTACTGTTGACGCTATTTTGTTAAATTAAGTTCAACTTAAGTCTAGTTGTAGTGATCAATTATTGAATTAATGATCGAGTTAGCTATTTAATATTCAAAAGCTTATGTCTAACCATAAGCTTTTGAACTTTTTAGATAAATAATTATGGCTCTACTGCGCGTTTATCAACAATAATATCAACTTGGCGCAGCTTGTTTTGCTGTGAAATAACTACACGTATTTGCTGTAAATCCTTTTGGTAGTGTAAAGTTAAACGGCCACGTTTGCGCTCTTGCTGAATCGACTCACCATAATTTTTATTATAAAACGCTATTACGCCATTTTCAGTTACTGAGGTGAAGTAATTGATCACCACAGGTATTTTATCATCAAGTTTGGCAAATACGCGCGCGCCTTCAATAACCGGAATATCAACTGTTTCTGACTCAAAACTTGCGGCATCGATATTAAAACTTAACATCAGCAGTAATAGAGTACGGGATAAAAATGAGGTTTTGGGTATATAGCCCAGTGATTTCATTGCCAGTTCCTTTTAAATTTCAATGTAATATTAATGATAAACCTTAACCCATATCACCAATGCTATGATCACTTATATTAATTAAAATTAGCCATGACAGGCTTGTTTATTTAATCATTAGAACGATAAATCATTAAATAAAGGCCGTAATCTAGCTCATTTAATTAATGACCCAGGTCAGTATTTAGTGTACCCGTTGATTTTTTTTGCTGTCAAATTATAGTGAAATGTTCGTTGAGTTCATTAACCGACATGTAAATGCATGTTTAAAAAAACATCATAACATGCATGATGTTTGGGCTTATCGTTTGAAATATAGCAACTTATTGACTGTTATTTGATTTGTTATGAACGGTCAACAAATTCATCACGATAATGGTCAACCCAGAGTGCTGTAGCACCGCAAATAGCCACCGGCATCACAACTAAGTTTACTATTGGGATCATCGAAAATACGGCCGTTGTTATACCAAAACTATAACTTAACCCTTGGCGTTGCTTCAAGGCTTGGCACATGCGATTAAAACTAATCTTGTGGTTATCAAACGGATAATCTTTATATTGAACTGCCATCATCCAAGCAAGAAATAAAAACCAAAGTACCTGGCCGATAACTGGTAGTAGCCAATAAAGTAAAAAGAAAGCTAGTGCGCGTGGTAAATAGTAACCCAGTTTAGTTAACTCGCGACTTAGCGTTCTTGGAATGTCTTTAACAACGTCGAAAGCCCCCGCATTATTTAATGGTTGATTTGTCAATAACGCCTCAACTTTCTCTGATAACAAACCATTAAAGGGGGCGGCTAACCAATTAGCAACAGAGCTGAAAACAAATGAAAAAACAATTAAGACAAACAATACCGCTAATGGCCAAATAAAATTACTGAGCCAAGAAAAAGATTCGCCCAGCCAGTCGTCTAAAGTCAGCATATAACTTTCGAGCTGCAAAAACATATAATAAAACGCATAACTAAAAAGGATCAAATTAACCGCTAAGGGTACAAATACAAAACGTCGAATGCCAGGCGTGCGGATCAACTCAAAGCCTTTGATAAAATATCCAGCACCACCGTCAGCCAAAGGGGGTTTATTATTATTGTTCATTGTTGTTTTATTAACCTAACTAATTGATATTCATAGCCCGATTATAGGTTCCTTAGGCTAATATGAACAGTATTGTGATGTTACAAAGTACATCAATCTCTGATACAGTTACGTTAGTTACTGATGTTTTATTTTAATTTTATTGACTGATAGATATTTAGCGAGTTTCTTGCTTTAATTTTAGCCAATAAAATATTGCGATTAGGTTTTTCGATTTAATGCGACTCAAGCATATAAAGTTGGCAGGTTTTAAATCCTTCGTCGATCCCACCAAAGTTCACTTTGAACAACAAATGACCGCCATTGTTGGACCAAATGGCTGTGGAAAGTCTAATATTATTGACGCTGTGCGTTGGGTCTTGGGCGAAAGTTCTGCGAAAAATCTGCGTGGTGAAGCCATGACTGATGTCATTTTTAATGGTGCAGCCAGTCGAAAACCTATTGGCCAGGCGAGTGTTGAGCTAGTTTTTGATAATACTCAGGGCCGCATTCAAGGTGATATGGCCGACAGAAGTCAAGTTTCGGTGCGTCGTGTCGTTAATCGCGAGAGTATCAATACTTACTTTTTAAATGGCACAAAGTGCCGGCGTCGTGATATTACCGATATTTTTCTTGGTACCGGTTTAGGGCCTCGCAGTTATGCCATCATCGAACAAGGCACTATTTCTCGTTTAATTGAATCAAAACCACAAGAATTACGGGTGTTTCTTGAAGAAGCGGCGGGCATATCAAAATATAAAGAACGCCGTAAAGAAACCGAAACTAGAATACGTCACACCAGAGAGAACTTAGCACGGCTCAGTGATATTCGTCTTGAACTTGATGTACAAATTGATAAGTTGCATCAACAAGCAGAAGCAGCCAAACGCTTTCGTACCTTGAAACAACAAGAACGCAAATATAAAGCCGAGCTGGCGGTGTTACGCTGGCAAAAATTTGATCAGCAACGTCAACAACATCAAACGCGAATTCTAGCGCTTGACAGTAAAGTTGAAAGTCAAAATGCTGAGCTAAGTCAAAATGATTTAGTGATGATTGAATTAAAAGCCAGCATGCAGGCATGCAATGATAATAATCAAACACTGCATCAGCAAAAGCTTAATGTAACGCAAAATATTGCTCGCGCTGAACAGCAAGTAAAGTACTTAAAAGAACAGTCAGAAAAAAGTCAAACCGACAACGAACTCACCCAACAGCAATTACTCAATGCACAACAGTTAATTTTAACCGAGCAAGCGCAGTTGCAATTGTTGAATACACAATTAAATGAACAACAACCGCAACTACAAGCGACAGAGGCGACGTTAAAAACTTGTCAAACAGCGTTGGCGCAACAGCAAGTAGAACAGAAAGAATTGCAAAGCCAATGGCAGCAACAACAGCAAAAGCGTAACAAAAACCAGCAGAAAAAATTGACCATACATGCTTATATCACTCAACAACAAACCATTATTGAACAGGTTAGCCAGCAAAGCATTAAATTGCGTCAGCAAATAGCTTTATTACCACGACAAGACCCTGCTGCTGAGCAGGCATTAGTACAACAAAAAACGCTGGTAACAGAGGCTATTGAACAGTTACAAAAACAACAGGATCAGATAACTGATAAAGCAGAATACCTGCTGGAAGTGTCTCGAGAATTAAGTCAAGCGTTGGCGGTAACTGCTGGCCAGCACACGGTTAAAAGTCAAATGATTGAAGCATTACAGATAAAACTTGCTGATACATCGCCTTGGAGTGAAAAACAAGCCATATGGTTTAGTCAGCAAAGTATTACTGAAGTTGTGTCGTTGCAAAGTCAACTTGACGTGGCTGATGGCTGGGAGCAGGCGGTTGAAGTGGTATTATCCCATTGGTTAGCAGGCCATGTTATTGAAACCTTACCTAACGCTGATACGGATGGCAACTTAACGGCGGATAACTTGTGTTTTGTTTATCGAAACAGCGCGGAAAGTTCGGCTCAAAGTCGAGATAAAAGTATGCATAAACATAGCATCGAGTTAAGCGCAATTAAAGCGAATACTTTAGCCCATAAAGTTAGTGGTGTTAGCGCGCTAACTAGCTATTTTAATAATATTTTCTTGGCTAAAAATTATCGTGAAGCGCAACAGCAATTATCGAGTTTAGCGAGTCACCAAAGTATTATTTGTCCAGACGGCACTTGGCTGCATCATCACATGCTAACCAAAGGCAAGCTTGAGCAAGGTTACGACTATATTAGCTTGCAACGCCAGCTTGCCACCGAGCAATCTGCGATTCAGGACTTATCGAGCACACAACAAAATACCGAGCAGCAGCACAGTCAAACCAGCGAACAACAAGTGCGATTAGCAAGTGAAAAAAGTGCTATCAGTCAAAATATTACCTTAAATTACACTAAACTTAATGAGCTTAACAACTTAATTTCATTAAAAGCTCAGGCAAGTGAACAACAACAAATTCAGCAGCAAAAGTTAACTGAGCAAATAGATGACTTGCTAAACAATGAGCATATCGCTAAACAAAAGTTAGCTGATTTTCAAGCGCAATTAGCACAAGTATCTGATGACAGCAGCCATAGTGTGGATGATTTTTCTGAACAACAAACACGATTACAAGCGTCAATTGAGCAAATTCAAAAGCGCAGCCAAGCATTGTATCAACAACGACATCAATCGAGCTTAGTGGTTGAACAACTTAAAAGTCAGCGTATGCAAAGTGATCAAAGTATTCGTTCTAATCAAGAAAATGTTAATTTATTGACCCAAAGGTTGAGCAGTAATAGCCAAGTTTTTACCGATAACAGTCAGCCAATACAAGAATTTGAGCAACAATTACCCGAATGGCTCGATAACCTAGTCGCCATTAATGACAAGTTGCAATTTAATCAGCAAACTTTGAATGATAGCCAAACACGTTTAGCGACATTAGAATTACAGCAAAAAAGCAGTCAAAATAAAATCAGTGCGCTTAATCAGCAGTTAGCGCGTTTACAATTAGATAGCGAAGGTTTTAAATTAAGAGCTGAAAGTAGCTTGGAAATTCTCGCTGAGTTACAACAAAATATTGATAGTGTTATTGAGGCCATGCCCGCCAATGCGAAAGAATCGTTCTGGCAAGCGCAGTTAATTAAATTGGCTAAAGATATACAATTATTAGGGGCTATTAATCTAGCTGCCATTGAAGAGTATGAAAGCCAATTCAAGCGTAAAAGTTACCTTGACCAACAAAATCAAGATCTTAATGATGCCATAAGCACCCTAGAAGCGGCAATTGCAAAAATAGATAAAGAAAGTCGTCATAAGTTTAAACTGACCTTTGATCAGGTTAATAAAGACCTACAGGTGTTATTTCCTAAGGTCTTTGGTGGTGGTCAAGCGTACTTAACTTTGACTGGTGAAGACCTACTGGAAACAGGGGTTACCATTATGGCCAGACCGCCAGGTAAAAAAAATAGCACAATTCATCTATTATCTGGTGGAGAAAAAGCGCTGACCGCATTATCATTAGTCTTCGCGATTTTTAGATTGAACCCGGCACCATTTTGTTTACTTGATGAAGTGGATGCACCTTTAGATGATGCAAACGTGAGTCGTTTTTGTAATCTAGTGCGAGAAATGTCGCAAACAGTGCAATTTATATATATAAGCCATAATAAAATAGCCATGGAGATGGCGTCACATTTAACCGGAGTTACTATGTTTGAACCAGGTGTTTCACGTATGGTAGCGGTTGATATTGACGAAGCAATCGCCATGGCAGAAGTATAAGCATAGGCAAGGTAATGGAAAATAATTTCAGAAACACATTAATCATTATTAGTGCTATCGTGATAGTCGCTATTTTTATTCATGGTTATTGGACGATTAGAAAACAAAAAAATCCCTATAAATTAAAAACTAAAGTAGATCCTGTGAGATCAAAGCCACGGGGTTTTGATGGCTCAGGTTTTGATCAAGATGGGGTTAGTAAACCAAAAGTGGTTGGCGCTAGCGTCCAAGATGATGAGCTTGCTGTTAAGTCTCATCGTGTTGAAGGTAGTGCAGATTTTTATAGCGAAGCACCCATGCCAAATGATGTTCCTCTGGCTGACTTTGACGAAAAAGGCCAAGAGCAAGGACTAAACTTTGGTGCTCTGCACAATGATACTGAAGCCGTACCAGAGCATTTAAAGCAACAAACCTTGTCAGACACAGCTGATTATGAAAAAGATTGCTTTGAAGAGACAGCTGCTAATAAAACGGCCACCCATGAAGCTAATAGAAAAAAAGCCCTGCAAACCAAACCGGTTTATCAACAACCAGTGACACAGGCAAAGCCAGACATATTAGTGAATAAAGCCGCTGCGCTTAACAAAGATGAGCCTAGTCCGTCGGGAACAGCGGCAAGTGAAAAACCTACCGCTATCAATATTGAGCCGCAAGTTATTGTGCTCTCGGTTGTTATGCCAAAAGGACAAGTGATGTCAGGCGCTGCGCTATTACCCACATTACTGACTTTAGGGATGAAATATGGCGAAATGAATATATTTCATCGCCATCAAGACAACGCCGGTAATGGTAAAGTGACCTTTAGCCTAGCCAATATGATGAATCCAGGTACTTTTAATCTTGATGATATGGAAAATTTTAGCACCCAAGGCATTACCCTTTTTATGACCTTACCTAATTCAGGTGATGCTTTTTCAGTGTTTGAGCAAATGTTAAATGCGGCTAAACAACTGGCGGTAGAGTTTCATGGGCAATTACTTGATCACAAGCGTAGTGTGATGACCAAACAAACTGAACAGCATTATATTAGCCTTATTCGCGAGTTTGAACGCAAGAGTCGCATTGGCTCACAGTAAAAACTTTTCTGCTCGATAAATTTCATGGTCAATAATGTGCACTAGTAAACTTGCCGCACATTATTGAACGTAAAAAATTCACTTTCAAAGTAAATAAAACTTATGTCTGAACAAACGGTTACTACACGCATTACTGAAATATGTCAGTTGCTCAATCACTACAATCATCAATATTACGTGCTTGATGAGCCCAGTGTACCTGACATTGAATACGACCGGCTAATGCGGGAATTAATGGCCTTAGAAACTGCACACCCAGAACTGAAAACCCTTGATTCACCTAGCCAAAAAGTGGGTGGGGTGGCGCTTAAATCTTTTAGTCAAGTAACACATCAATTACCTATGTTGTCGTTAGACAATGTTTTTTCAGCAGATGAATGGCAAGCCTTTGTTAAACGACTACTCGATAGGTTAAATCGAGGCGGTATAAAATCAAGGCTTGATTTTGCCATTTGCGCCGAGCCTAAGTTGGACGGTTTAGCGGTAAGTTTACGTTATGAAAACGGTGTTTTTATTCAAGCGGCTACTCGTGGTGACGGCACAGTGGGTGAAAATATTACCGAAAACGTGCGCACCATAAAATCTATTCCATTACGTTTACAAGGAACAAGCTTTCCTGATATTTTAGAAGTTCGTGGCGAAGTGTTTATGCCAAAAGCGAGCTTTGATGCTTTAAATAAACAGGCGATAAAAAAAGGTGAAAAAGGTTTTGCTAATCCACGCAATGCCGCCGCAGGCAGCTTACGACAGTTAGACTCTAAAATTACCGCAAAACGTAACTTGGGATTTTATGCTTATGGTATCGGCTTTGTTGGCGCGTTAGAAAACCTAGTAGAGCGTGACGATGGCAGAAAAAGTATTGACGAAAGCTGGTTGGCAAATTCTCATTATCAGCGTTTATGCCAAATAAAAGCTTTAGGGTTACCTATGTGCCCTGAAGTAAAACTACTAGAAAATGCCACGCAAGTAGAAGCCTTCTATCAAGATATTTTGCAACAACGTGCTGCCTTAAGTTATGAAATTGACGGTACCGTGTTTAAAGTGGATGACATTGCTCTGCAGCAGCAACTTGGCTTTGTTGCTCGCGCACCGCGTTGGGCTACCGCCTACAAATTTCCAGCTCAAGAAGAGCTAACCATACTGGAATCAGTCGACTTTCAAGTGGGCCGAACCGGGGCAATAACACCGGTTGCCCGCCTTAAACCCATATCTGTTGGTGGCGTTACCGTTAGCAATGCTACCTTGCATAATCAAGACGAAATCGACCGTTTAGGTATACAGATAAACGATACTGTTATCATTCGTCGCGCAGGTGATGTTATTCCCCAAATCGTCAGTGTGGTGCTTGAACGTCGCCCTGAAAATGCCCAAGTTATTAGTTTTCCAACCCTGTGTCCTGTTTGTCAGTCTGCGGTTTTAAAGGCAGAAGGAGAGGCGGTGTTACGTTGTACTGGCGGTTTATATTGTCAGGCACAACGCAAAGAAGCCATTAAACACTTTGCTTCGCGCAAGGCGCTTGATGTTGACGGTTTAGGCGATAAATTAGTTGAGCAGTTAGTGGATGAAGGCTTGATAAAAACGCCTGCCGATTTATTTAAATTAACCACACTTGATGTCAGTACCATGCAGCGCATGGGACAAAAGTCAGCTGATAATTTAATTAAAGGCCTTAAGATTGCAAAAAACACCACCTTAGCAAAATTTGTTTATGCTTTGGGTATTCGAGAAGTAGGTGAAACTACCGCAGCAAACCTAGCACAATATTTTCTTAATTTTAGCGCGATTAAATCGGCTACCCAAGCACAATTACAGCAAGTAGCTGATGTTGGTGTGATAGTGGCAAAAAATATTATTAACTTTTTTGCCCAAGCGCATAATGTTGAAGTCGTTGAAGAGCTTGAAAATATTATATCATGGCCAGATATTGAACCTAAGAGTGACGATGAACTACCGCTAAAAGATCAAACCTTTGTACTCACCGGCACCTTAAGTAAAATGGGCCGCAATGAAGCTAAAGCGGCATTGCAAGCTTTAGGTGCAAAAGTGTCGGGCAGTATTTCAGCCAAAACCCATTATTTAGTTGCTGGCGAAAAATCAGGCTCTAAATTAGTCAAAGCACAAACGTTAGGTGTTAGCGTCTTAACAGAAGATGAGATGATCGCGCTGCTCAATAGCTAAATAATTAAATAGCTAAGCAACTAAATAGCTAAGCGCAGAAAGGCATAAATAAACAATACTATGGGCAAGGGCAGTAATATGGCAAATAGTATTGTTTCACACCATTCAATGCTTCTATAGAACGTAAACCAAGCACCATTTTCTTCTCGTGTTGAGGGCAGCACCTGAAAGAAAAACATAAATGCTGAAACCACTAAGCTTTCAATCGCAACAAATAAAATAAGTATCGCTAACCAAACCAATACACTAGGGGTTTTGAGTTGAATTTGTGACTGCAAAGCAATATAAAGCACAAAAAAGAATAGGCTCCAGGCTAAAAGTTGCCATTTAAAACGGGCAAAGGTAATAGCAATATAATTAAAAAGTTCTGGGGTAATTGAAAATGGCATTAAGTGAAAAGTAACTCCTGCTCGTTATTATTAAGTTAATGTAGATAAAGACTTGAGAAAACCCAAAGTGATTAATTTTTATTGTCGCTGTTGCCTTACTATTAGGAAAAATACTAACGCAGGTTCAGTATATCGATTAACGTGATCAAATGTCAGTGGTACTATGCCAGTAAGATAAAAAATTTAACTTGTCTGCGTTAGTGAAGGTAAATTTTATACAGCATATTAGCTGTCTGCTTAAGTGCTGCTTAAGCGCCGAGCAAAATGCTGAAAAAAGTGTGTTGAAACGTCTAATGAACATAGTGCTAACTTAGGTCAATAAATGACATAACATTAAGGTGAGTGGGCCATGAAGGAAATTAATCGCATGAATAAAAAAATATATTGGGCTGTGATTATCATGATCTGCACTCTAGCTAATTCTGTTACGGCAACACCCTCAACGAAGCAAGTCGTGCTTATACAAGAAAAAAAATTACTCGTTCAAAGCCTTGAGCGAGTCGCCATTACTGATATCAGTAATCATGCAGAAGAAAAGCCTAAACTAGCAGCCAAACCACAAAAAGCGACGCCTTTAGCTAGGGTGCTAGCGCAGTCAGCAAATAAATTATCAGCAGACACCTTTAACGAAGATAAAATATTAAGTTTAGAAATTAGTGAACTTAGAGATAATAGTGGTTTAGTTTATTTAGGGGGGAAAGTTTCTCTCGCTGACCTTAGCCGTTACTTAGAGCAGCTAAAAACGGTATTAGGTGAAGAGCAATATGCTATTTATCGCCAGTACCAAGCGGTGCGTGATCAGCAAACTTTTCATATTACCTTGGTCAATCCGTATGAATACCGAACTATTAATAAAGCAAAATTAAAATTACCAGAGCAATTTCGTGTTATTTTGCATGGTTTAGGTCGTGTTGAAAATGATGAAAAAAACAGTTACTTTGTGGTTGCATCCTCTGCTGATGGACAATTTATTCGTCAGAACTTACTGTTAAAAAATAAAGACTTTCATGTCACCTTAGGCTTTTTCCCTGCTGATATTTATGGAGTCAGTAAAGGTCAAGAGACCTTGATCAACAAATAAATTTTATTGCTTAGAATAAACGATTAAAAAATGTATGTTAAAATAAATTTTTTCAAGCCATTTTTAGGCTGTATTTTTAGGAGATCAGATGAAACTAACCTTGGTATTATGCCTAGCAATAATTACTGTAACCGGTTGTACAACGTCTTCAACGGGTCGTTCACAGTTAATGATGATGTCAGAAAGTGACCTTAATAAAATGGGGAGCGCATCATTTAAAGAAATGAAAAGCAAAGAAAAAATTAGTCAGTCGCCCAAAATCAATCGTTATGTGCAGTGTGTTGCTAATGCGATCACCAAGAATGTGCCAAAATCTGCTCATAACGGCGCCTGGGAAGTGGTGGTGTTTGATTCGGAACAAGTAAATGCTTTTGCACTGCCAGGTGGTAAAATAGGCGTTTATACCGGAATATTAAAAGTAACAGAAAACCAAGACCAATTAGGCGCTATTATTGGTCACGAAGTCGGGCATGTCATCGAACATCATGCTAACGAGCGCTTATCTTCAAATCAGGTTAGCCAAATAGGCCTGTCAATCGTCAGTGGAGTACTTGAAAGCCAAAATGTTGAAAGTCGAAATACCGTGATGGCAGGTTTAGGTTTAGGTGTGCAGTACGGGGTGTTAATGCCGTATGGTCGCAGCCATGAAAGTGAAGCGGATATTGTCGGCCAAGACTTAATGGCAAAATCAGGTTTTGACCCAAAAGCGAGTATCAAGCTGTGGCAAAACATGGCGAAATTATCAAAAGCTGCGCCACCTGAATTTATGTCGACCCATCCGTCAAATGCTACACGTATTAAACAGTTAACCGCACACTTGCCTATATCAACGCCGATTTTCAAACAAGCAACAGCGCCTAAATGTCTACAACCGGCAATTTAAGTTTAACTTAACTAGGTAAGTTTAGTTTCCAACTTAAGTTTGAAACTGAAACTAGGGCCGCTACGCTAATGTTTATTCATGTTAAGTGACCATATTAGCGCAGCGGTTTTTTTAGCTTAAGCAAATCGCTTATTTTTTCGTAATACGCCAAAAAGCGAAACTAGCCACAACAAATAAAATCATTGGGTAGTAGGCATTTGCGACCACTTCTAAAGGGGATATTTTTAAGGTAGCGCCGAGCAATAAAGCTTGAGCACCGTAAGGTAATAAACCTTGATTTATACAAGCGTAAATATCTAATAAACTGGCTGAATGAGCTGGGCTGAGTTCACCATCAGTGGCCAAGTCTTTTGCCGTTTCACCGGTCACAATAATAGAAACAGTATTGTTTGCAGTGAAAAAATTACAACAAAAGGCTAAAGCGCCAATACCAATACCAGCAGCGCGCTTTTTATTGTGTGGGCTAATCTTATGCGTTAAGCCTTCAATACGGGCTGTTAGAGCACTTAAGCCCCCTTGGCGTTTAATTAATTCACTTAGACCACCAATAAATAACGACAAAATAAAGATATCTTGCATACTGGCAAAGCCTTTATTGATATCACTTACCCAACTCGCCAATTGATAACCGTTGTTGAGCATACCAATCGCCGCGGCTAAGATAATTCCGATAATTAGCACCATAAAGACATTCACACCTGACAGCGCTAATACTAAAATAACGATATAAGGTAAGAAACCGATAACATCAAGGTCTTGGCTGACCTCGTGGTTTAAGGCAACACCATTGGCTGCTAAAATAGCTAAACAAATTAATGCGGCAGGCACAGCAAACTTAAAGTTGACCCGAAACTTATCTTTCATGTGCGCGCCTTGACTGCGGGTCGAGGCTATCGTGGTATCAGAAATTATTGATAAATTATCACCAAAAATAGCCCCAGATATAATGCAGCCAGCAATAAGGCTAGCATCGATATCAGCAGACTCAATAAAACCCAAAGCAATCGGCGCAATAGCAGCAATGGTGCCCATTGATGTTCCCATGGCGGTGGCAAGAAAGGCCGCGACTAAGAAAAGCCCAGGGAGTAAAAAGTAATCAGGAAAAAAAGATAGCCCTAGCTGCACACTAGCATCAACACTACCGGTTGCTTTAGCCACAGTCGCGAAAGCGCCAGCCAAAAGATAAATAATACACATAGTAATGATATTTTGATGACCAGCCCCAGCGATAAATTGGCTAATTTGCTCATTCACTGTCTCTCTACCCATATAAATGGCTAATAATATGGCTGGAATAATGGCAATGCTGGCGGGTAATTGGTAGAAGGCAAAGTCAACGCCTTGCAGTGTTAAAACGATACCCGTACCCAGAAATATTGCAAGAAAAACTCCAAAAGGTAAGAGGCTTTTTAAACTGTGTTTTGGGTTACTTTTGCGCAATGATGCTGGCGTAGGTCTAGGTGAAATATTATGGCTCATGAATAGGATCTTTTTAGTTATTATTTTATTCAAACTAAACAATAACTGTATTTTGTGGAATGTCTATATTGAATAGCATTATATGGTGTTAATGTTATTTGTCAATCTAGACGTCTAGAAGTTCGTTTTTATTTTTAAATAGCCGTTTATAGCACAAGGATACTACTTGTTGAGATCATATTACTTAACTGATGCTTAAGTTAAGTTCTGCTTGCTTAGTTAAATGTCAGGAAAAGCTTAGTTAAAAATAAAAAGCAGATGAAAATAATGAGAGCAATCGATGAACATCAGATGAATTTCTTGGTAGTTTCATAAGTAAACAATCCCTAATGGTTATTGCCAGCAGAGCTTATCCAATATAGATCAAGTCTTGATATTATTTTCTCGCTTGTTAAAACTAGGCTAACAACAGCTAATATTTTATTGTGGTAACTCAGATGTTATTACCTAATAGTAGTTTAATTATTTCATTTTTTTGAGAAACTATAGAATTTCAGTGGTTTAGTAATATAGCCACTAACACCTGTTTATATTGATGGTTAACGCATCAATTGCACGGCAAGTATTGGGGCCGCTTTGTATCCTAATGATGCTGATAGGAGTCATAGATTGGTAAAGTATGCTGATGTCGCGATGTACCTAGCAAAGAAAAACGGTAAAAATTTATTACGCTTTTATCAGTCACATGATCAATATGAGTAGTAGCCTGCGATTAGCAACCTTGTGTGTTATCGACCATAAACTATCATACTTGACCTCACTACAAAAAATACAGCAATATCGTTTTCAAAGAAGACTTGAAAATTTGACTTATAGGGGGTGACTTGTTGACTAATTTATTAGAGCTTTCAAAAGTCATGAAAGCTTAGATCAGCAAAGCACCGATGGACCTAACAACGCTCATTGAGTAAAACAGGCAAAGATTGATGACAGGGTACAAAGAGCAGGAGGTGGAATTGTTTTTAACCAAGCTCCAGCACGCCATCTGGGCAAATCAACCCGTTGTATCTATGCCTTTATAATCTGTTAAGTCACGCCATTTTTTTAAAGGCTTTCTAGCATTTATTTAAGGTATTATGGTGTTAAGTTATGCTACGTCTTTTTCGACAAATGTTGATCAGCCCTTTAGTTGAGCCATCCATATCTAAAGGTATATCAATATTTGACAACTTACTAAATATGTCATTACCGAGTGCTTTGCCTAATTCTACACCCCATTGATCAAATGAGTTTATCTGCCAGATAACGCCTTGAACAAATACTTTATGCTCGTATAGGGCAATTAAGCTACCTAAAGCTTTCGGGGTTAATTTTGGCATTAAGATGGTGTTACTGGGTTTATTGCCTTTCATGACTTTATGAGATGATAAGTAACTTATCTCATCAGTGCTGCATTTTGCTTTGGTCATCGCGGCAATAACTTGTTCTTCAGTTTGACCTTCCATTAAGGCTTGGCTTTGTCCCAAACAGTTGGCAATTAACATGTCATGATGATCTGAAATATCAACATCAGGGTTAAGTGGGAGAATAAAGTCGACCGGTATGGGCGTTTTACTCTGATGAATTAACTGATGAAAAGAATGCTGTCCATTGGTTCCTTCACTACCCCAAATAATAGGGCCGGTATCGTAGTTGGTTTCTTTATTATCTAAGTTGACCGATTTACCGTTACTTTCCATATCCAGTTGTTGTATGTATGCCGGTAAACCACGTAAATAGTGGTAGTAGGGCAATAATACTTGTGATTGCGCACCATGGAAATTTCTATACCAAATACCTAATAGTGCCATAATTACCGGCATATTTTCTTCAAATGGTGCTTGTCTAAAATGTTCATCCATTTCAAAGGCGCCATGTAAAAACGCTAAGTAGTTATCAAAGCCAATACCCATAGCAAGCGGTAAACCAATAGCTGACCAAATAGAGTATCGTCCACCGACCCAATCCCACATGGGGAAGATATTTTTTTCACTGATACCAAAACTTTTAGCCGCTTCAATATTAGCGGATACACAAGCAAAGTTATGTTGAATATCACTGAATTTAGCTTGTTTTAAAAACCATTCTTTCGCCGTCTCAGTATTTCTTAGGGTTTCTTGGGTGGTTAATGTTTTTGATGAGGTGATCACTAAGGTTGTTGCTGGATCTAAACCCGACAGCACATCATGAATATGACAACCATCAACATTGGCGACATAATGTACATTCAAGTGTTTTTGACGATATGGCTTTAAGGCTTCAGACATAATTTTAGGCCCTAAAAATGAGCCGCCAATGCCAATAGCAACAATATCTTTAAAAGCCTTGCCGCTATAACCTTTGGTAACGCCGGATGAAACATCATTCACAAAACCTTTGATTTTTTCTAAGGTGTCATTGACTAAGGGCATAATATTCTCGCCATCAACATAAACCGGCTCATTAGAAAAATTACGCAAGGCGGTATGTAACACTGGGCGATTTTCAGTGGTATTTATTGGCGCGCCGGAAAACATTTTTTCTATTTTTTCATCAACACCGCACTGTTTCGCCAAATCAACAAGCAAGTTTTTTGTTTCTGGTACTAAATGATTCTTGGAGTAATCTAAGGTTAATCCTGCTGCGGTTATGGTGAATTTATCAAAGCGTTCAGGGTCAATACGAAATAAAGATTTTAAGTGTATTATTTTGCTGTCTAAATAATGAATTTGTAAGTTTTGCCATGCCAGTGAATTAGTTAACATGTGTAATAAGCCTTTCTAATAAAATTTAAGTTTTTTTCAAAAAATGGAGTCGCGAGTAAAAAATGACTTTTGCCTAACAATAACAGTACTAGCTATTCAATGTTAGTGCTATTGGCCTTAACAAGCAAAAGCACTCATCTAATTTACTGAGCACGGCTTAATGAGTCGGAGGTTGGCAACCTATTTTTGACAGGTTAATAGCCGCCGCTAAAGAGATAAATTTTAAGACCTAGACTTATCTCTGCTTAAGAATTTTTTATGCAGGCAAAGCTTTATCTTGAAGTAAAAAGGCTAGAGAACTTAAGCATGAAATTGGTGTTATGCCTAGCGTGGCAATATTTACTTGAGAGCATACTATTCAAAGCTCAACTTTAGGTGACAAAATTAATTGAAAAACCTATGTTTAATCATTTAGTTGGATTAAGCATTATTAATGCTAGCGAGTTATATTGAAATAAGGTGTACTTTTGCTACTATTTTCAAGCTTAAGTGTCTGACCATTTTAATTTCGCCATGGTAAACTTGAGCATAATTTATCGTATAGAAGGAAGAGTAATGCATTTTGTTATCGTGGGTTGTGGTGCTGTGGGTGGTTATTTTGGTGGCCGTTTAGCACAGTACGGCGAAAATGTTACTTTTGTTGCCCGTGGCCAGCAATTTCAACGCATGCAAACCTTGGGCTTAACCATTAAAAGTATTGAAGGCGATGTGCAGCTTGATAAGGTTAATGTGGTTAATGCACAAAGCCTAACGGCAGAAACTTTGCCAACGCCTGCCGATGTTATTTTTCTCTGTGTAAAGTCGTTTCAGTTACCAGCTTCAATTGCCCAAATAAAACCTCTAATTTTACCTCACACGCGGGTAATACCCTTATTAAACGGTGTTAATGCTGTTGATGTTATGCAAGATCACGGCATTGCTTTAGAAAATATTTTTGGTGGTTTAGCAAAAATTATTGCAGAGAAAACGCCTAATGGTGTGATAAAACATACCGGTTCAAAGCCTCATATCACCTTAGGCGCTTTTAGTGATGAAGTGTTAGTGGACTCAAGAATTGAACAATTTGATGAAGTAAAAGCTGCTAAAGTTAAGGCAGAAGCAACAGAACGGCTTAGTGCGATAGCGAAATGTTTTAAATTAGCAGGTGTTAGCGTCGGGGTAACCAGTGATATTAAGCTGGCATTATGGCGAAAGTTTATACTTGTTGCTGCTTGGGGGGCATTGGCTTCGGCAAGAACATTGAACTTGGGCGAAATTCGTGCCCAAAGCCATATTACATTTTTATTAGAACGTATTGTTAATGAATACGCTGATATTGCGCGCAAAGCAGGGGTAAAGCTTGGCGATAAGCATATAAAGGAAACCTTAAGTTTTTTATCACGCTTACCTGATAGTAGCGAAACATCAATGCAACGAGATTTGGCCGCTGGACAGCATTCAGAGTTTGATGTGTTAATGGCTTATCCTATGGCCTTAGTGACCGAGTTTAATCTTTCAGCCCCAGTGTTAACTCAGTGTTATCAGAAAATAATGTCAGGTTCGCCATAGTGAAGAGAGGTTGCCAGTGATGAGTTCTCTAGCAGCCTTAAGGTTAAAAATTATAATAAATAACAAATTCACCCGTGCTAGCACTACAGAGAAGGTTAAATTTATGCTATTGTATCGGCGAATTTTTATCGTATCAATTAAGTGAAGATTAAATAATGTCTGAAAATAAACTTGAATCAATCGAACAACGCGTAAGTTATGGTGTAGGTCGTCAATTAGGTGACCAACTACGTAACAATCCTTTTAAAGATTTTGACGTATCTGCTGTGCAAGCTGGTTTAGCTGATGCAATTGCTAATACTGCAAGCCAAGTATCTGACGAAGCACTTAATGAAGCATTTGGTGTTGTATCACAAAAGATGCAAGAGCTAGAGCAAGCAGAAGCTAAAGAAAAGTCAGCTGAAGGCGAAGCTTTCTTAGCAGAAAATGCCAAACGTGAAGAAGTAACAACAACTGAATCAGGTTTGCAATACGAAGTAATAGCCACAGGTGAAGGCGAAAAGCCAACAGCTGCAAGCACAGTTCGTGTGCATTACCACGGTACATTTAGCAATGGTGATATCTTTGATAGCTCTGTTGATCGTGGCCAACCTGCTGAATTTCCAGTTAACGGCGTTATTGCTGGTTGGACTGAAGCATTACAATTAATGGCTGAAGGTTCAAAATGGCGTTTATATGTGCCTTACGGTTTAGCTTACGGTGAGCGTGGCTCTCAAGGTGCAATTCCTCCGTATGCCACCTTGGTATTTGACGTTGAGTTATTAGCGATTATTAGCTAAGTAAACTATTTTTTAAAAGCCCTCAAATGAGGGCTTTTTTATAAGTATAATTTATATAAAGTAAATCCAGTTTGAGTTATATATCACTGATGCATAAATCAGCTATCGAACAATTTTTCCAGCGCTATCTAACGGCGTTTCATCAGCAAAACATGTCAGATATGCAACAATGCTATCAGTTGCCTTGTACTTTGCATACGCCCGATAAAGTGGTGTTAATTGCTAGTGATAAAGTATTTGAACAAGAATTTTTAGATATATTTACCGTACTAAGTCACGCAGAGATAAAGCGTTTTGTCGCTTTAAAAGCTAGCTTTAGTCAATTGAGTGAAACCCTAATACTGGCGTGTGTTGATTGGCAGTTTATTGGCCCTAAAGACGAAGTTTTTACCGATTTTTCAGCATTTTATCATCTAGCTTTGAGCGAAGGCCAATGGCGAATTTTTAACGTAGTGTCACAAGAGCTTAGCCAGTCGGTTGATTTAAAACACGTTTTTAATATTATTTTATAATAAAGTATAGAACATCCCTTATAACATTACCGAGTAGGAAGACGTTGTCATGAAAGTGAAAGTAGCCATTTTAGGCTGTAGTGGGCGCATGGGCCGAAATTTAATACAAGCGGCAATTGAGCACAAATCAGTTGAACTTGTAGGTGGTAGTGTTCGTGTGGGTTCATCATTTGAAAATTTTGATTTAGGTGAAATCGCTGGTATCGGTGCGATTGGTCAAAAAACCACAACAGACTATAAAGCATTGTTGGCTGCTGATGTGTTAATTGATTTTACCTCGATTGAAGCTACGCTTGAGCATCTTGACTGGTGTCAGCAACACAACAAAGCCTTGGTCATTGGCACAACAGGTTTTTCTGATCAGCAAGTAGAAACGATCAAAATAGCAGGTAATAACATAGCTGTGATTTTGGCCCCTAATACAAGTGTTGGTGTAAATTTATTATTCAAGTTGCTTGAAGTCACTGCCAAAGCGATTGGCAACCATACTGATATAGAAATTTTTGAAGCGCATCATAGATTTAAGAAAGATGCACCATCAGGCACTGCGGTGAAAATGGGCCAAGTTATTGCTGATACCTTAGGCCGAGACCTCAATAAAGTAGCCGTGTATGGCCGAGAAGGTATTACTGCAGAGCGCAGCCGAGAAACTATTGGCTTTGCTACTGTAAGGGCGGGTGATATTGTCGGTGAACATACCGCTTATTTTGCTGATATTGGTGAGCGCATTGAGTTGACTCACAAAGCAAGTTCGAGAATGACCTTTGCTTTAGGCGCAATGCGGGCGGCGTTTTGGTTAAGCGAAGCCCATGCTGGATTTTATGATATGCAAGATGTTTTGGGTTTTAAAGATAACTAAAACCCTAAAGTAATTTAGCCAAATATTAGTGGGTTTATGTGTGCTATTTGCGGGTGAACTTTATAGAAAAGTGTTGTTTTTGGCGTCTTTGCATCAATAACGTCAAAAACAGAGAGTTTTTACAATTATTACTAGACGAAAGACGCTTACAAGCGTAATATAAGTGGATTTTGTCAAAAATTTACTGTTCATGACGAACTGGTTTCTATTTTTGACATTTTTTTTGCGTATCGCTTTTTATCGTTAATGGTTAAATTCTTAGTTATTTTACCATTAATTTTCTTTCTTCTTAACGGAGGTTACATTGACTAAATCTGCCATTTTAGTGCTTGAAGACGGCACTGTATTTAAGGGCACCGCTATCGGTGCAGAAGGGGCTGCTGTAGGTGAAGTAGTATTCAATACTTCAATGACAGGCTACCAAGAAATTCTGACAGATCCCTCGTATGCAGAGCAAATTGTTACCCTTACCTATCCACATATAGGTAACACAGGTACCAATAGCGAAGATGAAGAGTCTGACACAATTTGGGCAAAAGGTTTAGTAATTCGTGACTTACCTCTGTTAGCGAGTAATTTTCGCAGTGAACAAAGTTTAGGTGATTACCTAAAAGCAAAAAATATTTTAGGTATTGCCGATATAGATACCCGTAAACTAACGCGTATTCTACGTCAGAAAGGTGCACAAAACGGTTGCATAATCGCGGGCGACTTAGTTGATGCCAGCGCAGAAGAAGCAAAGGCGCTAGCACAAGCACAAAGCTTTCCTGGCCTCAAAGGTATGGACTTAGCCAAAGTTGTTTCTACTACAACAGCTTACCAATGGCATGAAGGGAGTTGGGAACTAGGCAAGGGCCACACTTCTTTTCAAGATAAGCCTGAAAAATTGCCATTTCATGTCGTTGCTTACGATTTCGGTGCTAAACGTAATATTTTACGTATGTTAGTAGACCGCGGCTGTAAATTAACAGTAGTACCAGCGCAAACTTCTGCTGAAGAAGTATTAGCCATGAAGCCCGATGGTATTTTCTTATCAAATGGTCCTGGTGACCCAGAGCCCTGTGACTATGCTATTACAGCAATCAAAAAATTCTTAACAACAGATATTCCAGTGTTTGGTATTTGTTTAGGCCATCAATTACTGGCGTTAGCCAGCGATGCTAAAACAGTTAAAATGAAGTTTGGTCATCATGGTGGGAATCACCCGGTTAAAGACTTTGCACGAAATATTGTTATGATCACAGCGCAAAATCATGGTTTTGCTGTTGATGAAAATAGCTTGCCTGAAAACTTGAAAGTAACCCATACCTCATTATTTGATGGTTCAATTCAAGGTATTCATCGTACAGATAAAGCTGCATTTAGTTTTCAAGGTCATCCTGAAGCTAGCCCTGGCCCTGCAGATGCCGCACCATTGTTCGATCATTTTATCGATTTAATCGTTGCTGCTAAAAAAGCGTAGACCCTAGACAAGAGAAGAGAGAATATAAAATGCCAAAACGTACTGACCTAAAAAGTATCTTGATCTTGGGCGCGGGTCCAATTGTAATTGGTCAAGCATGTGAATTTGATTATTCAGGTGCACAAGCCTGTAAAGCACTTCGTGAAGAAGGTTACCGAGTTATTTTAGTTAACTCAAATCCTGCAACCATTATGACTGACCCAGAAATGGCCGATGCAACTTACATCGAACCTATTCATTGGGAAGTTGTTCGCAAAATTATTGAAAAAGAACGTCCTTGTGCGGTGTTACCGACCATGGGTGGTCAAACCGCTTTGAACTGTGCTTTAGAGCTTGAAGCAAAAGGCGTATTAAAAGAATTTAACGTTGAAATGATTGGCGCAACAGCTGATGCGATTGATAAAGCAGAAGATCGCTCTCGTTTTGACAAAGCAATGAAAGCCATTGGTTTAGACACGCCAAATGCTGAAATTGTACACACGATTGAAGAAGCACACGCCGCCAGTAAAATTTTAGGTTTCCCTTGTATTATTCGTCCTTCATTTACAATGGGTGGCACGGGTGGTGGTATTGCTTATAATATCGAAGAGTTCACTGAAATATGTACGCGTGGCTTAGACCTTTCTCCAACATCAGAATTACTGATTGATGAATCATTAATTGGTTGGAAAGAATATGAAATGGAAGTGGTTCGCGACAAAAATGATAACTGTATCATTATTTGTTCGATTGAAAACTTTGACCCTATGGGTATTCACACCGGTGATTCTATTACGGTTGCTCCTGCGCAAACGCTAACCGATAAAGAATACCAAATTATGCGTAATGCATCGATTGCGGTATTACGTGAAATTGGCGTTGAAACCGGTGGTTCAAATGTACAATTTGGTATTTGTCCTGAGACTGGCCGCATGGTCATTATTGAGATGAATCCTCGTGTTTCTCGTTCATCAGCACTTGCTTCAAAAGCAACGGGTTTTCCCATTGCCAAGATTGCTGCAAAATTAGCTGTCGGTTATACGCTTGACGAGTTAACTAACGATATTACTGGCGGCGCAACACCAGCGTCATTTGAACCGACTATCGATTATGTTGTGACTAAGATCCCACGTTTTAACTTTGAAAAATTTGCGGGTTGTGAAGACAGATTAACCACTCAAATGAAATCAGTTGGCGAAGTTATGTCAATTGGTCGTAATCAGCAAGAATCACTTCAAAAAGCGTTGCGCGGTCTAGAAGTTGGCGTGAATGGTTTTGACTCTATGGTTGATGTAACTCAACCCGGCGCTAAAACTAAAATTATGCATGAGCTTCAAGAAGCCGGCGCTGATCGTATTTGGTATATTGCTGATGCGTTTCGTTTAGGCTTAACGGTTGACGACATTTACCGCTTAACTATGATTGACCGTTGGTTCCTAATTCAAATTGAAGATATCGTTTTAGAAGAAGTAAAAGTCGCTGAAGGCGGTTTAAAAGTATTAACAGCCGATTATTTACGTAAATTAAAACGTAAAGGTTTTGCTGATTCTCGTCTTGCTGATTTAATTGGCATTGCAGAAGCTGAAGTGCGCAAGAAGCGCCATAAAGCTAATATTTTTCCAGTATACAAACGTGTTGATACTTGTGCGGCAGAGTTTAGTTCAGACACCGCTTATATGTATTCAACCTATGATGAAGAATGTGAAGCAAACCCGACAGATAAAGAATCAATTATGATCTTAGGCGGCGGTCCAAACCGTATTGGCCAAGGTATTGAATTTGATTACTGTTGTGTTCATGCCGCATTAGCATTACGTGAAGATGGTTATGAAACTATTATGGTGAATTGTAACCCTGAAACTGTTTCAACGGATTACGATACATCAGACCGTTTATATTTTGAATCTATCACTTTTGAAGATGTTTTAGAAATTGTACGCATTGAGAAACCTAAAGGTGTCATCGTGCAATATGGTGGTCAGACACCCCTTAAATTAGCCCGTGCTTTAGAAGCGGCTGGCGTGCCTATTATCGGTACATCTCCTGATGCAATCGATAGAGCAGAAGATAGAGAGCGTTTTCAACAAGCGGTAGACCGTTTAGGTTTGTTACAACCTGACAATGCTACGGTAACGTCACTAGAAGAAGCTATGGCTAAAGCGGAAGCGATAGGTTTCCCGCTCGTTGTTCGTCCATCTTATGTATTAGGTGGTCGTGCAATGGAAATTGTTTATGATTTAGATGATTTACGTCGATACATGACTGAGGCTGTTAGCGTTTCAAATGACTCGCCAGTATTGCTTGACCACTTCCTTGATGATGCGATTGAAGTTGATATTGACCTAGTTTGTGATGGTACCGATGTGGTCATTGGTGGCATTATGCAACATATTGAGCAAGCAGGTGTTCACTCAGGTGATTCTGCATGTTCATTACCTGCATATAGTTTAAGTCAAGAAGTACAAGATGTTATGCGTCAGCAAGTTACTGACTTAGCTTTTGAACTTGGTGTTATTGGTTTAATGAATACGCAAATGGCTGTAAAGGATAACGAAGTTTACATCATCGAAGTAAATCCTCGTGCTGCTCGTACCATTCCATTCGTTTCAAAAGCGACAGCAGTGCCTCTTGCGAAAGTTGGTGCGCGTGTTATGGCGGGCAGAACATTGAAAGAGCAAGGGATCATTAAAGAAATTATTCCTCCATACTTCTCTGTAAAAGAAGTTGTTATTCCGTTTAACAAATTTCATGGTAGTGATCCTTTAGTAGGACCTGAAATGCGCTCTACGGGCGAAGTGATGGGTGTTGGCAATACCTTTGAAGAAGCGTACGCAAAAGCTTGTTTAGGTGCTGGTGTTTCAGTACCTAAATCCGGTCGCGCGTTAATTTCTGTTCGTAACAGTGATAAAGTTCGTGTGGTCGAATTAGCAAAACAATTGGTTGCTTTAGGATACGACGTAGATGCTACTCATGGCACTGCAGTGATATTAGGTGAAGCTAATATTCCATGTCGCTTGGTGAATAAAGTACAAGAAGGTCGACCGCATATTCTTGATAGAATCAAAAATGGTGAATATAACTACATTATTAACACCACAGAAGGTCGTAAAGCGATTGAAGATTCTAAAGTCTTGCGTGGTGGTGCTTTACGTTACAAAGTCGCATATACTACAACCTTGAACGCTGCATTTGCCGTTTGCCAATCGCATGCTGCAGATGATCGCAATACTGTAACTTCAATACAAGAGTTACATAAACGCTGCAAATAAAAGCCTAAAAAATGAATTTACTCGTTGTGTGAAAACATAATAATAGAGCAAATTCATTTCAAACTTTATTTAAGCGAATTATTTTCTAAAGGTGGTTAACCTACTCATAGTAGTTAGGGTAAGCCGCCTTTCTTGTTAGAAAAAGAAGAGTGAAATGATAAAATACCCAATGACACTTCTTGGTGCTGAACAGTTAAAAGAAGAATTAAGAATTTTAAAAACAGAAAGACGTCCACGTATAGTCAAAGATATTGCTACTGCTCGTGAGCATGGTGACTTAAAAGAAAATGCAGAGTACCACGCGGCGAAAGAAGAACAAGGTTTCTGTGAAGGTCGCATTCAAGATATTGAAGGCAGGTTATGTAACGCACAAGTCATTGACGTAACAAAAATCCCTAATACCGGCAAAGTTATTTTTGGCACAACAGTGAAACTGCTTAATCTTGATACTGACGTTGAAGTGACTTACAAAATAGTGGGTGATGATGAAGCAGACTTTAAAACCGGACGTATCTCATTAAACTCGCCAATTGCTCGCGGTTTAATTGGCAAAGTAGTTGATAGTGAAATTGAAATTACCACCCCTGGTGGCGTGGTTGAATATGAAATTATTTCGGTAGACCACCTTTAGTATCTATTGTCATTTAACCTTATTTGACATGAGTTATCTATATTAAATGAAAAGTCTGTTAAATGGTTAAATGAAAAACAAAGCCACTTAAGAGTTGATAAGTGGGGTTAAGGCGATTAAAACCAGTGACATTAATTTATTATATGTTACTGGTTTTTTTGTGCTAGACAAACATTGTTATGATCGCAACTAATCGCTTTAACATTAGTATAGCCAATACGTTGCAATTGCTCAGCAGCCAGTGCGGCACGACCACCAGAAGCGCAATGGAGATAAATCTCCATATCTGCGTCAGCACAATATTGAGTAATATTCATCTCTAATACACCACGTGGAATAGTTATTGAATTTGTTACTGGCGAGGCAGCCGTCTCAGCCGGCTCTCTGACATCAATAAATGTGGCATTTTTGTGAGTAAATGCTTGTGTGGCGGTAACACAATCAACAGAGTTTTTAGCTTGTGCAACTAATTCAGGTACAGATAAAATCATTTTAAAACCTTACATAAACTTATGTGATGACTATAGTTTATGCGAAGCATAAAATTTTGTATATTAGTTTTTTCTAATGTTTGTTTTTTTCTAATGTTTAGTTTGGTGGTTCGTTTAACTAGCAGCAAACGAGTCATTTATTGATGAGTTTGGTTTTAACAAAATATAAAATCCAAGATATAAAAAAAGAGCCGAAGCCCTTTTTTACATTACCAAAGTATTTAAATTAATTATATTTTTGGTATACGAATTTTCTTTTCTTCTGTTTGGCGAAAGATAACTAAGGTTTTACCGATCACTTGTACTTTAGTTGAATTTGTTTCACGACAAATAGCTTCAATAATAAGTGCTTTGGTTTCACGATCTTCTGTAGGGATTTTAATCTTAATTAATTCATGGTGGTTTAACGCGTAGTCAATTTCTGCAACTACCGCTTCGGTAAGGCCGTTATTACCTAGTAATACAACGGGTTTAAGGCTATGTGCCAGACCTTTTAAATATTGGATTTGTTTTTTATTTAAGTTCATTAACAATTATCATTACAAGTTAGCTTGAATTTTTGCTATTTTACCTCCATCTAGTTTGTATTACTAATTTTGTTTACGAAGTGTCAGCTTTTTACCGTATTTTTATGGTTTTTTTTTGGTTAATATAGTCATGTCGTTATTTTAGTGGCAAATAAAACAAATCGGTATCTCGAAATGCAAACAAGCTTTCAACAACAAAAATATATAAGTGGATTGAATGAGTAAGAATAAAGTCAGTGTCAGTAGTGCCCGATGGCTAAAAGAGCACTTTGATGATGAATATGTAAAAAAAGCACAAAGATTGGGCCTACGCTCACGTGCTATTTTTAAAATTGAAGAGATAAATAATAAAGATAAATTGATCAAGCCTGGCATGAAGGTGGTTGATTTAGGTGCGGCTCCTGGTGGTTGGTCTGAATACGCCACGAAAGTGGTTGGTGATAACGGGCAAGTTGTTGCATGTGATATTTTAGCGATGGCCCCTATTGCCGGTGTTGATTTCCTGCAAGGTGACTTTCGCGAAGAAGCAGTACTCAATGCTTTATTAACTCGCATTAATGGTAAGAATATCGACGTTGTTATGTCTGATATGGCAGCAAATTTTACTGGTAATGATACTGCAGACGCGGCCCGTAGCATGTATTTAGTGGAACTAGCACTTGATATGTGTAATCAAGTTTTAAAGAAAGACGGCGCTTTTGTAGTGAAAGTGTTTCAAGGAGAGGGCTTTGAGCAATTTATGAAAGATGCTCGAGTCGCATTTAAAACCGTTAGAACTCGCAAGCCTGAATCATCACGTGCTCGTTCACGTGAAGTTTATCTTGTGGCGACCGGCTTTAAATTGTAGTAAATTATAGTATATCGGGTGGAATTATTTCATCGCACCATTTTGAACATTAGCAAGAGGTCATTAAGTTGAGCGATATGGCAAAAAATCTTATTTTATGGTTAGTTATTGCAGTTGTATTGATGTCTGTCTTCCAAAGTTTTACCCCCGGAAGCGGCAAAGAACAACAAGTGGATTACACAGAATTTGTCCAAGACGTACGTCAAGGTCAAATTAGAGAGGTCGACGTTGATAGAAACGGCGTCATTAATGGTATTAAACGTAGCGGCGAAAATTTCGTTACTGTGATTCCTGGTGGCTATGATCGTGATTTAATCAACGATTTAGTGAAGCAAGGTGTTAATGCATCAGGTGAGTTACCGGAAGAAACTAGTTTCTTAACCACTATTTTTGTTTCTTGGTTCCCTATGATATTGCTTATTGGTGTATGGATTTTCTTCATGCGTCAGATGCAAGGTGGTGGTGGTAAAGGCGCGATGAGTTTCGGCAAATCGAAAGCGCGTTTATTAGGTGAAGATCAAGTTAAAACTACTTTTGCCGATGTTGCGGGTTGTGACGAAGCAAAAGAAGAAGTTGCTGAATTAGTAGATTATCTAAAAGAGCCTTCACGCTTTCAAAAATTAGGTGGTCGCATTCCATCAGGTGTTTTACTGGTTGGACAGCCAGGTACGGGTAAAACCTTGCTAGCTAAGGCTATTGCGGGTGAAGCGAAAGTACCTTTCTTTACTATCTCTGGTTCAGACTTTGTTGAAATGTTTGTCGGTGTTGGTGCTTCTCGTGTTCGTGATATGTTTGAACAAGCGAAAAAGTCAGCCCCTTGCATTATTTTCATTGATGAAATTGATGCTGTAGGTCGCCAACGTGGCGCAGGTATGGGTGGTGGTAATGATGAGCGTGAACAAACACTAAACCAAATGCTAGTTGAAATGGATGGTTTTGAAGGTAATGAAGGCGTTATTGTTATTGCTGCTACTAACCGTCCTGATGTACTAGATCCAGCATTATTACGCCCTGGTCGTTTTGACCGTCAGGTGACTGTTGGTTTACCTGATATTCGTGGTCGTGAACAAATCCTTAAAGTACATATGCGCAAAGTCCCGTTAGGTGATGATGTAAAAGCATCAGTTATTGCTCGTGGTACCCCTGGCTTTTCAGGTGCTGATTTAGCTAACTTAGTTAACGAAGCGGCTTTATTTGCTGCACGTTCAGCACGCCGTGTTGTTGGTATGGCTGAGTTTGAAAAAGCAAAAGATAAAATCATGATGGGCTCTGAGCGCCGTTCTATGGTGATGAGTGAGTCAGAGAAAGAAATGACCGCATATCATGAAGCAGGACACGCCATTGTGGGTCGTTTAGTGCCAGATCACGACCCAGTGTATAAAGTTAGTATTATGCCGCGTGGTCGTGCCCTAGGTGTTACTATGTACTTACCGGAACAAGACCGTTTTAGTCACAGTAAGCAGCATTTAGAAAGTAATATTTCATCTTTGTATGGTGGTCGTATTGCAGAAGAACTTATTTACGGTTTTGACAACGTATCAACCGGTGCTTCAAATGACATCGAACGTGCGACACAACTTGCGCGTAAAATGGTCACGCAGTGGGGCTTTTCTCAAAAAATGGGTCCTATGCTATTTGCTGAAGAAGAAGGTGAAGTATTTTTAGGTAGATCATCGTCTAAGTCGTTAAATATGTCTGATGAAACTGCCCGTGCTATCGATGACGAAATTAAAGACTTCATTAACCGTAACTATGAACGTGCGTCAACTATCTTAAAAGAAAATGAAGATATTTTACATGCGATGAAAGATGCTTTAATGGAATATGAAACCATTGATGCATTGCAAGTTGACGATTTAATGAATCGCACTAAAGTTCGCCCACCAGCTGATTTTGGTGCCAATGATTCTGATGGTAAATCAGATGATAATGCCGATTCTAGCAAAACATCAGAAAAAAAAGATGAAGATAAAAAACCATCAGCTGAGCCTAATAACGCCGATGATGCTTCAGACGCTCCTGCTAAATAATTAGCAACACAGTATTAAGAGCCCCAATGGTTTAAATCATTCGATTTATTAACTGTTGGGGCTTTATATTATGTGAAGTTTGATTATTCATTTTCATTACTATTAATTAACAAAAATCAAAAGAGAGAATGTGGTGTTAAATCGTCTTAATTGTTCAAACTCATTAGTAGATTTATCAACACCACAGGTCATGGGCATTCTTAATGTTACGCCAGATTCATTTTCAGATGGTGGTAAATATACTCAATTCGATTATGCGCTTGAGCAAGCTGAACAGATGATTACTGATGGCGCTACCATTATTGATATTGGCGGCGAGTCAACACGCCCTGGTGCTAAAGCGGTTAGCGAACACGATGAATTAGTACGGGTTATTCCGGTATTAAAGGCAATTAAACAACGATTCGATATTGTAGTTTCTATTGATACCAGTAAAGCCTCAGTGATGAGTGCTGCGATAGACGCTGGGGCTGATATGATCAATGACGTGCGTGCATTACAAAACGATGGCTGTCTAGCCGCTATTGCAAACAGCAATATTCCTGTTTGTTTAATGCATATGCAAGGCATACCTAAAAACATGCAAAATAACCCAAGCTATGATCATGTTATTGATGATATTATAATGTTTTTTCAACAACGTATTGACACTTGTCTAAGCGCAGGCATCGCCCGAGAGCGGCTCATATTAGATCCTGGTTTTGGCTTTGGGAAAACCCTAGAGCAAAACTTTTATTTACTAGCCAATTTGTCAAAATTTAATCAATTAGGTTTACCTTTACTTGCCGGTTTGTCGCGTAAGTCTATGATTGGAAAGTTATTAAATCGAGAGGTTGAACAACGTCTTGCGGGCAGTTTAGCTACTGCAATTATTGCAGCACAGCAAGGAGCCCATATTATTCGCGTTCACGATGTTAAAGAAACGGTGGATGCATTAAAAGTATTAAAAGCGGTAACTAATCAGCAATAAACGGTTACGTTAAACAGTGATATATTAAAAAGACTAATGCTAAAGCGATTAGTACAAGGGAAAAGTAATGTCAGAAAGAAGATATTTTGGTACCGATGGAATTCGTGGCTTAGTCGGTCAATACCCAATTACCCCAAAATTTGTGATGAAATTAGGTTATGCCGCAGGTCGTGTTCTGGCTGCACAAGGCACTAAAAAGGTCTTGATTGGCAAAGATACTCGTATTTCAGGCTACATGCTCGAATCTGCATTAGAAGCGGGCCTTTCTGCCGCAGGTATCGATGTAGGCCTATTAGGGCCAATGCCCACACCAGCTATCGCTTATTTAACCAAAACTTTTCGTGCTGAAGCCGGTATTGTGATTAGTGCTTCGCATAATCCATATTACGATAATGGTATTAAGTTTTTTTGTCAAAACGGACAAAAGCTACCTGATGACGTTGAATTAGCCATTGAAGCTGAATTAGATAAAGACATGGGCTGTGTTGAATCAGCGCATTTAGGCAAAGTTACACGTATTGCTGATGCGGCAGGTCGCTATATCGAATTTTGTAAGAGTAACTTTCCAAGTCACTACTCATTGAAAGGTATGAAGATTGTGGTCGATTGTGCGCATGGCGCAACATACCACATAGCCCCTAGTGTTTTTCGGGAGTTAGGCGCCGAAGTGATTGAAATAGGTACTTCACCTAATGGCACCAATATTAATCATGAATGTGGAGCAACATCGATGGCAGCGATCAGTACAGCGGTTATTGAGCACCAAGCTGACTTAGGCATTGCACTCGATGGTGATGGTGATCGCTTAATGATGGTTGATCACACAGGTTACGTGATGGATGGTGATGAAAGTGTTTATGTTATCGCTTGTAACGACTTAAAAAATGGCAAAATTGACGGTGGTGTTGTTGGTACTTTGATGAGTAATATGGGCTTAGAGCTTGCACTTGCTGATTTGGATGTGCCATTTGCCCGCAGTAAAGTAGGTGACCGCTATGTCATGGAAATGCTAAAGCAAAAAGGCTGGAAATTAGGCGCAGAAAACTCAGGACATGTCATTAACTTAAATCATACCTCAACAGGTGATGGTATTATTGCTGCATTGAATGTATTAACTGCTGTGTGTAACACAGGTAAAACATTATTTGAATTACGCCAAGGCATGAAAAAATTACCACAAATTTTAGTCAATGTAAGGTTTTCAGGTAACAGCGATCCTTTAATTGATCGTGATGTTGTTGCTGCTGTGAATAAAGTTAATGAGATATTAACGGGTCGTGGTCGTGTTCTATTAAGAAAATCAGGTACTGAACCTTTAATTCGTGTAATGGTTGAAGGCCCTGAACATCATGAAGTTACTGGCTTAGCACATGAAATTGCCGATGCCGTAAAACAAGCTTTTTAGTCAAGAATGTTAGTTGATTTTAACGGTCGAGTGAATAATGAGCAATTAAACATGATATTGCTTGAATTACTTGTATCTTGCCGGCAGGTTAGTTAATATCTCGCCGCTTTGATTTAGGAATGAAAAATGAATAGACGTGCAATAGTTGCAGCAAACTGGAAAATGAATGGCAGTTTGGCATTAGTCAACTCAATGGCTTCAGAGTTAAGTAAGGTTTCGTTAAATGAAAATGTTGAAGTTGTCGTTTGTCCTAGCTTTCCATATTTAGCGGCATTTAGTTTCGCAAGTTCGAAGGCGAACTTAGCAAGCACGTTTAGTTTAGGTGCGCAAAACCTAAGCGAACATGCTAAAGGTGCTTTTACAGGTGAAGTATCAACGTCAATGTTACAAGAAGTTGGTGTTAGCTACGTTATTGTTGGACATTCTGAACGTCGTAGCATTTATAAAGAATCAAGTTCATTGGTTGCAGAAAAAGTTCAGGCGGCATTGGCTGCAGGCCTTAAGCCTATTTTGTGTGTAGGTGAAAGTGAAGAACAACGTGTATCTGAACAAACCGAACTTGTTTTAGCCGCGCAATTACAGCCGGTTATTGATAAAATTGGTATTGAAAAATTTGTAGATGTTGTTGTTGCGTACGAGCCTGTTTGGGCAATAGGTACTGGAAAAACAGCATCGCCAGAAATGGCGCAAACAACCCATCAGTTTATACGCGAATTTATTGCGAAAATTGATGAAAACGTCGCAGTTAAAATGCCATTGTTGTATGGTGGCAGTGTCAACGCGACAAACTGTGAAGAATTATTTGCACAAGCTGATATCGATGGTGGATTAATTGGCGGTGCTAGTTTAAAAGCCGAGGAATTTAAAATAATTTGCTCGGCAGCAAAGGGAAAATAAAATGTTGTATCAAGTGTTAATTGTAGTGTATTTGATCGTTGCGTTATGTTTAATTGGCTTAGTGCTGATGCAACAAGGTAAGGGCGCAGATATGGGCGCATCATTTGGTGCTGGTTCATCAGCCACTATTTTTGGTTCAAGCGGTTCTGGTAACTTCTTAACAAAAGCGACAACTTACTTAGCGATAGCATTTTTTGCCATCAGCTTAGTTTTAGGTAACTTAACCGCTAACCGCGTTAATGAAACTGACGAGTGGAATAATATTGAAACTCCTGCTGGGCAAGTAGCTCCAGGGACAGATGCTATACCTACTGATAGCGTTGAGCCTAAAGCTGAAAACGCTGACGTACCTGGTAGTGACGCTGCTGTAAAAAAAACTAGCGACGTACCAAACTAGTTTTAAAATATTTTCGAATATAGCGGAATTGGTAAACGCGCACCTTGAGGGATTGTAACCTCAAAAAGTTAACTTGTTAATTAACCTCATTATTAGCAAGTTAACTTAGTAAAACAGACAGTATAGATTTAGTATTGCGCGGTTGTGGCGGAATTGGTAGACGCGCCAGCTTGAGGGGCTGGTGACTTAGGTCGTGGGGGTTCGAGTCCCCCCAACCGCACCACTAAATTATACAAATAGACATCTAAAGGCCGATTCGTCATGAATCGGTCTTTTTTCGTTTGGTGCTAATTGGTTGCTAACTATTTTTGGTGAGTTATCAATCTTGGCAGATACTTCACTGACATTGATCTTATATTTGTCTTCATCCTCGATAAAATTTATATTTTTAACCTGATATGCCACTCAATTAGTCGACTTTCAAATATCCACTAAATCATCGAATTAATACACTTAAACTAAATAATGCATACTTATCCTCAATTTTTGGGGAAGTATCTAAAAATCGCTGTATAGCGTGTTTTGATGGGAAAGGACTTAGTTATCTGTTTGTATTATTAGTAATACTAACTTTGTACGCAAAGAGGAATGAGTGAAGAAGTAAATCTAGACTTCCCGAGAGTGAGTTATCTAGTCATTTTAACTGTATATTGTATTAGCTGAGCCAGGTGCGGGTAAAGCGAGACTTCTAACAAATATAGCAGAAAAGTATTCCACCCAAAGGTACAGAGCAAATCTATTTAGGCGTAAAATTGTAACGAGCGAACAGTAATTCTTGATTATTGATGGATTGGATGAGGTTGCTAAAATAGATAAATCAGTAATTGAAGAGGTGTTTGTCAAAGCGAGTGAGTTAAGCGCTAATCAAGTTTTTTTTGTGTCGGTTCAGCGAATGGGATGAAGGCAGCAAAAAAGGCTTAATTAGGGGGGTACTGGATTGGAGGCTAAGTGTTTAAGCTTGTGCCTTTAACATAGATACGTCCTTGGGTAGGCCTAAATTTGGCCCTGTATTTGTGTCGGCGTTCACTATCCATTACTCATAAATTACCTCGACATAGATTTCAATATGGTATCAATTTACACGAATTCATCCAAAACTTAAATAACTAAGCTATAGCTAAAAATTTCTCTGTTCTGACTCGTCATTGCCATCCTCGTTCTCAGTACCTGCAACTTCGTCTTCTATTTTTGGTGTATCATCAGAATTAAATTCGGCTATCGTTTCACCAAGGGATTTTCAGTCTTATCTCTCTTTGTCAGTTGCTTTAGGTGAGAATAACCTAGTAAAAGCATAGAGAATTCCAATTAGGGGGAGCAGTCTAGCAAGCAAAAGCAAGTGATATGTAGAAAAAAATTTCTATATTGCCATCAGCCATATCAAGACTAAGGGCTGAAATTACAAATGCGCCACCCACATTGCAAGGCGTTAGTGGAGACATCAATGTACCGCCTTCTTCAATATTACATGATAAATTTAACGTGAATAATCCATGTGACGGCAAACTGGAGAGTACATTCTTGCTGGCAAAGCAATGGATAAGTGGGGATCACCGGCTACCAGGTTAGTTGTAAATGTGGCTCCAATAGAGGCTGATTGGCTGAAAGACTAATTTTTTGGTTTATATTTTTAGCCACCATACTGACTAACTACAGACTTTTTGTCTGTAAATCAGTACTAGCGAACTTAATTCGTGTGTCATGACCCATTGGGTCATATTAGGGGATGTCTTATGAAAGGTAGAGTACATTTTTTTGTAAGCTTGCCGCTGTTGTCAATTTTCCGTGTAGCTCTGCAAAGATATGTGAATACAAGCTAGAGTTAGTTGAGTGTGATCATCGTGACCTTTATGGTATTTTCTGTGTGTGAGTAATATGAGATGAAGTAATATTGTTAGCGCGTGATTGTTTGATGAGGGTTTAATTACGCTAGGACTTGTTGGTATAACCTGCTTAAGGTTTATATTAAGCTTGCTAACTTTATGATTTTTATACTGGTTAATGTAACTATCTACTTGGTTATCTACTTGGTTATCTATTTTATTGTAATCATTAGAAAAATTATTGATTAAAATAAAGCTTTCATAGCTATTTTTTCCTCCATATACAATAGTTCACCTAATTAATGAAGCGGGTACTATTTATCTTTTACTTTTTATCGACAAAAAAAAACCAGTATCAAGATACTGGTTTTTCATCAATAAGCACAAATTAACTTATTTCCTAGTCATAAATTATTTAGCAGCGGTAGTCGTTTTTGCCACAGTGTCTTTAGCTGTACTGGTCGCTTTTGCCATAGAATCTTTAGCCGCACTAGTCGCGTTCGCCATAGAATCTTTAACTAAGTTGGCCACTTCTTCAGATGTTTTAGTGACAACATCATAAGTCTCTTTAGCTGAAGCAGTAACTTTTGCTTGAAGCGCTTCAGTGAAAGCTTTTTGTGACTCAATCGCTGCGGCTAAATCTTTCTGAGCTGACAATGCTTTAGTTTGAGCTGCGCTGTCGTTCATGATCGTAGTCATTAATGCTGATTGCTGATTGATTAATTGCTCAACCGTTTTAGTATTAAGTTCTACAAGGGTATTAAATGGCTTCATTGCTGCAGTGAACTGGTCTGTATTATTTAATGATTTCATTGCAGTAGTAAATTGTTCAGTTAATTGTGTAAACATAATGGTAGTTCCTATTTAGTTTTATATTATACTGCGGTGCAGCAATTTGGTTCAAAACTAGTATAAGTGCTCACAACAGGGTCGTCAATGATTTTTTTGCTGCTGTGCAGCATAAAGTGTAAATTACAGCTTAAGCTGATGAAAAATAATGGTTATCATATGAGGATATATCTTTAAATCAGTTTGAATTTATAGCGTTAATATAAATGTTCGTTATTTTTTAGATATAACGGTAACTTCAGCTTTTGGTGTAGCCTCAACTTCAGCTTTTGGTGTAGCCTCAACTTCAGTTTTTGGTGTAGCCTTAACTTCAAAATTTGGCGCCGCTTTAACTTCAGCTTTTGGCGCCGCTTTAACTTCAG
>NZ_JACGVG010000032.1 GCF_014077095.1 Colwellia sp. MB02u-6
CAGCTTAATCGCTTCTCCGAGGAAGTGACGCGGGTGGCGCGCGAAGTAGGTACCGAGGGTACGCTGGGCGGTCAGGCGCAAGTGCCGGGCGTCGATGGCACCTGGAAGGAGCTGACCGACAACGTCAACGCGATGGCGAATAATCTGACCACGCAGGTACGCGCGATCTCAGAGGTGACCACTGCGGTGGCCAAGGGCGACCTGTCACAGAAGATCACGGTCGATGCCCTGGGCGAGGTAAACATGCTCAAGGGCGATATCAACAAGATGATCAGCACGCTCGCGACCGACAGTGAACAACGTGATCGCGCTGAGTCAGCGCTGGTGGTTGCCATGAAGGACGCAGAGGCCGCCAACCTCACGAAGAGCGAGTTTCTTGCCAACATGAGCCACGAGATCCGCACGCCGATGAACGCTATTATCGGGATGTCGCGGCTGTGTTTGCAAACTGATATGAACGACAAGCAACACCAGTACATTGCCAAAGTGAACCAATCGGCCCGGGGTCTGTTGGGTGTCATTAATGACATTCTCGATTTCTCCAAGATGGATGCCGGCATGCTCGTTTTGGAACAGGTGCACTTCGCCCTAGAGGGGAGCATGAGTGTTCTCGAATCGAATCTCTATTACCTGGCGCGGGACAAGGGTTTGTACTTCAACACGAAGATCGAGCCTGAGGTGCCGCCGTATCTTCTAGGAGACCCCCTGCGTATTGGGCAAGTGTTGTTGAACCTGGTGTCCAACGCGGTGAAGTTCACCTCTGCCGGCGGCGTCAGCGTGTTAGTGGCACTGAAGGAAGCAACATCAGAGTCAGTCGAGCTTGAGTTCCGGGTGATCGACAGCGGCATTGGTCTCAGCCAGAAGCAGGCCGATGGGCTGTTCGGGGCCTTCACCCAAGTCGATACCTCGACCACTCGCAAGTACGGCGGTACGGGGCTGGGTCTGGCGATCAGCAAGCGGCTGGTCGAGCTGATGGGGGGGCGTATCTGGATCGAGAGCGTGCTCGGGGCCGGTAGCAGTTTTTGCTTCACGGTACTTTTTGGGCGCGGCGATCAGAGCCAGGTTATTAATCACAGGGCTTCCGTGATGCCGTCAGCCAACTCGCTATTGAGGCTGAAGGGCAAACGCATTCTTGTGGTCGAGGACAATGAGTTCAACCAGGATCTGATCGAAGAGCTGCTGGAGCAATGCGGCGTGGTAGTCAGGCTTTGCGGAAACGGGCAAGAAGCGCTGGATCTGTTGGCCAACGAGCGCTTCGATATCGTGCTGATGGACGTGCAGATGCCGGTCATGGATGGCTTTGAGGCCACGCGCAGGATCAGGGCGACGCCTGCACTGGCAAGCCAATGCATTATCGCCATGACCGCTAACGCCATGGCCGAGGATAGGCGCCGTTGCCTAGATGCCGGGATGGATGACTTCGAGACCAAGCCGATCGACGCGGATGATTTGTATCGGAAGCTGGTCAAGTGGTTGCCTGACGGCGCCGAAGCAACTGAAGTAGCGCCAATCGATCTGACCGTACTGGACAAGCTGCTCAGAAATGACTCAGTCAAAATCGCAAAGTTCGCACTGAAATTTTTGCAGACGTCACGCGTGGCGTTGGCCGAGATGCAGGCCGCGCACGACAATGACGATCTGCAACGACTTGCCGGGCTGTGCCACAAACAAAAATCAGCGGCGGCCTCGGTGGGAGCGTGGAGTTCGACCGAACTGTATAAAGCGCTAGAGGTGGCCAGCAAAGCCGGAGATTGGCAGAAAACGCAGACGCTGCTGGTGCAACTGCAGCCGCTGATCGACCAAATCGCCCTGCAGATAGAACGCGAAATGAGTTGATACTGGCGTTGTCTTACCGATTCAGAATTAAAGGAGAAAGAGTATGAATGTATCAACCGAAAACGAAATGACTACACCGATGTCACTTCCAGATGAGATCAAATCGCTGCGCGTTCTGCTGGTGGATGATGACGAATTCATGCTGGATATCATCGAGGAAGTGCTAAGCCAGTGGGGTATCGAGAATATCAGTCGTGCCAACAGCGGCACAGAGGCCTTGGCTCAGGTCGCTGGAGCAGTCGAGCAGTTCCAATTGCTGTTTTGCGATCTCCAGATGCCGGAGATGGACGGCATTGAATGCTTGCGCCATGTGTCGGATTTGAATTACGAGGGCGCGGTAATCCTGTTGTCCGGCGCTAACGCACGTTTACTCGACACGGTCGGAAATTTGCTGATGGAGCATAAGCTGAACTATGTTGGTGCGCTTGAAAAACCCATTGATCAGGCATTGCTGTACGCGCTGCTGAAGAAGCTCAGCGGTGCCGTGCCAAAAACACAGATCCAGAGCCCGCTAGAGTTGCTGACACCCGATGAAGTTCGCGAGGGCCTGGAGACGGGGTGCGTGGAGTTGTTTTTTCAGCCCAAGATAGCGGTCAATGGCCAGCGTGTGCTTGGAGCTGAGTGCCTACTGCGTTGGCGTCACCCGGTGCAAGGCATTATCTCACCGCTCGCCGTGATCCCAGTGGCGGAGGCGCATGGATTGATCGACACGCTGACCCTGCAGATATTTACCAAGGCGATGGGCTATCTGGGCGAGTGGACGCGCCAGGGCCATGCGTTAAGGGTCTCGGTCAATATCTCAGTTGACAACCTCCAGCACCTCGATTTACCCGATGTGTTGGCCAGTATCGTGCGCCAGGCGGGTATAGAAACTCACCAGGTGATGCTGGAAGTCACGGAAAGCAGCATAATACGTGACCTTACCACCAGCCTCGAAATTATCACCCGGTTGCGGCTCCTGGGATTCGGTTTGTCGATTGATGATTTCGGCACCGGGAACTCAAGCATGGAGAAGCTCAAGCAGATGCCCTTTACGGAGCTTAAGGTGGATCGAGCTTTCGTTTTCGGTGCCGCTAACGATCCCGTGGCGCGCGCCATCTTCGAGTCAAGCGTGAAATTGGGCCACTCGCTGGGTATGAAAGTGGTCGCTGAAGGCGCGGAAACTCAAGAGGATTTGGATCTGGTGACAACCCTGAACTGTGACGAACTGCAGGGCTATGTCATTGCAAAACCGATGCCTGCCATAGAGTTCATCAAATGGAAAAAATGCTGGGAAAATCGTAATATAAATAGCTAGCTAGGAACTTAAATCGTAAGCTCCTAGCTTCAACGATGACCATACCAGATTTGATCAAGTCACTGTCTATCATGGGCCAAGGCTTCTCAATGACGCACAATAATCACGGTCTCTATGTCGAGAGGAGATCACCTCTGAGCTTACTGAGTTCATCCTCAGTGTGTAGTGGTCAAGTAATATTAGCCACGTATTTGTAAGTTTTCCAATATCTTCGCCCAGACTCATTCGGTGTTAACTTACCATTATAACGGTGAGGCCTGACTTTGCTGTAATATCCAGTAATGTAATTAACTACGGCGGTTTTAGCTTCATTAAAAGATTTATAGCCCACAGTTGGCATCCATTCTGATTTAAAGCTTCTAAAAAATCGTTCCATTGGCGCATTATCCCAGCAATTACGACGACTTATACTTTGCTTTATTTGATATCGCCATAATAATTGACGGGGTTTTTTACTGGTATAATGACAGCCTTGATCAGAGTGAAACATCACACCTTTAGGTCTGCCACGCGATTCAAATGACATTGATAATGCCTTGGCTGTTAATGCTGTATCAGGTTAGTGGGCTTAGAGGAGAAGGATATATTACAACATCACCAAATGAATCGCGTGTGTTTGTAGCCTCTAAATCCGATAACCCTTATTAACCTTGGCAAAGCTCAATGATGGTACTTTGAAAATTATTTCAGTTTTTAAAAGCTAAGGAATAAAAAAGGCTGATGAACGTAATGGTACTGCTTCAGTTTATGTTGTACCCGATGGCAAGCACCTACACGTAGCTACGTGTAATTAAGATAGTTTAATAGTGTACAGTCTTCATTAGCATATTGAATATTTTAGGTAATCGTTATGATCGTAAAGTCAAATGTCTCTAAAAAAATCATAGTTAACGTTTAATAATCGAATACGAACGGCAGCTTTGAGCTTCAAGCGGACATTAGAATTAACGAGTAGCTAACTTCCCCTTTGCGCACGAACAAGACCTAAATGATAAAAGAAAGGAACCACAAAATGTAGTAGTTGGTCGGGCTAAGTGGATAGCCCTTCAATTTTTATAACTACTGAGCTGTATAACTACTCAGCCTTACTAGGACTTAGTTTTTCTCTATTATTAGTTTCTATAAATAGTTTGAATAAGATGATAACCAAATTTGGTTTTAATTGGACCATGTACCGTTAATATCGCTTTTTTAAAAACCACGTCATCAAACGCTTTTACCATTTGGCCCGGCTTAAATTCGCCTAAATCCCCACCCTTCTTACCTGATGGGCAAGTTGAGTTTTTCTTGGCTAACTGTCCAAAGTCAGCCCCTTTGGCGATTTTAGCCTTTAATTCTTGCGCAAGCTTTTCGCTTTTAACTAAGATATGACGGGCACATGCAGCAGCCACATTATTCTCCAATTTAAGGTTAATAGCGTTATTATAACTAATTATGGCCAAGGCAAAGTAAATACTTTTAATTAACGCTGTAATCATCTTGAGCAAAACTCATCACTTTATCCATAGCTATGCTAATAACCTCAGATATAAGACCAGTTTTTTCTTTACTTGTTAGCGTAACAACTTAGAATCACGGTATATTTTCCTTAGTTGTTCCCCCAATGAGTTCAATACAGCATTTATTTGACAATAATCAGCAATGGGCTGACAAGATAAAACAAGAAGATCCTAATTTTTTCAAGCATTTATCAGAACAACAGAATCCTGAATATTTATGGATAGGTTGCTCAGACTCTCGCGTGCCGGCTAATGAATTACTGGGTATGCAACCGGGTGAAGTTTTTGTGCACCGTAATATTGCTAATCAAGTTATCCATACTGACCTAAATTGCCTGTCTGTCATTCAATTTGCGGTTGATGTTTTAAAAATAAAGCACATCATTGTTTGTGGACATTATGGCTGTGGCGGCGTCATTGCTTCTTTAGACAATCAAAGCCATGGTTTAATTGATAATTGGTTACATCATATTAAAGATGTCTATCGCTTTCATAAAGCGCGTTTAGATGCTGTTGAAAATAAAACTGAACGACTAAAATTGCTCTGCGAATTAAATGTGATAGAACAAGTTGCCAACGTTTGTAACACAACTATCTTAAAGAAAGCTTGGGATATAAAACAAGATGTTACCGTGCATGGCTTTGTTTATAATTTGCACGACGGTATTTTAAAAGACTTGCAGGTCTCGGTTGATCGCAATAAATAATTGTGCTTTAAACTAACCCTGTCACAAATTTTGTTACTGGGTCATAAAACACTAAATATACTAAGTTTTTATTGTCTTCAGCTCATACAACGCGGCACTCACCTTTTACAATAATGCATTTTTCAGCAACAATATCGCAAATATTATGAACAAAATATTTATTATTGGCTTACCTAGAACCGGTACTACCAGTGTTTGTGCTGCTATGCTTGAGCTAGGTTTTCATGTTGCACATACCGCGTATACCGATCGTTCATTCGCTGAAGCGCAAGTGATCGCCGACACGCCAATATTTTGTGATTATCAATATTTAGATAGAGCTTATCCCAATGCTAAGTTTATCTACTTAGCGCGTACTATGGATAAATGGCTACCTTCCATCCAGAAGTTACTCACCCGTATGCATACCAACCTTATTCGCGACGATGGTGGCTTTAACCCAATAATTAAACGCTGTTATCAAACAATATTTACGCCCTATAATCTAGATAACATCAAGGATTTTGAGTTTTTAGCACAATGCTACCAACAACATCAAAGCCAGGTTTATCAGTATTTTCAAGATAGGGAAGATGACTTTTTATCGATAGATATTAGCGACAGTCAGAGCTATAAACAGTTACTCAGCTTTTTAGCGTTAACTGTCGATATTAATGATTATAAAGCCGCTAGCTTAGGTTTTGAAAAACTTAATGTCGGCGGTAAGATCACCGCTTGGAAAGATATAAAAAACACCTTAAAAGTTAACTCTACCAATAAAGGTAGAGTAACTAAACTACCCTATTTAACCTAAACACCATCATCAAGTGTATCTCGCCTAATTAAGCGCGGTTGCTTGATTGCTTGGTCAAATCACCACTAGCGGGATTAATTAAGCCGGCAAATAGCACAGCGAAAGCAATAAAAACTGCTGATATATATAGACAGGCCACTAAGCCATAAAGCTGAAAAACCCAGCCTGAAAGTACAGTACCTAACAACCGGCCACAGGCATTAGCCATATAATAAAAACCCACATCAAGCGACACACCGTCTTTACCCGCCATATCAACAATCAAAAAACTATGTAATGACGAATTAATGGCAAATAAAACCGCGAACACCATTAAACCAATAATAACCACCCATTTCGTTGAGAAATCGCTCTGTAAGGCAAGCGCCATTGCTGCAGGAACCACAACCAATATAGTACCCCATATTGCGGCATCTCTGCCTGTGGGTGCTTTATTGGCAGGTTTTTTAGTTAATTTTGGCGCGAGCGTTTGCATCAGACCATAAAGCACGATCCAACCAGCCATAAAGCCACTGACCCCACTATGCGACCAAGCGAATTCGGTGGCTAAAAAAACAGGTAAAGCGATAACAAACCACACATCACGCGCGGCAAATAAAAATAACCTCGCGGCTGAAAGTAAGTTAATCGCTCGGCTTTTGGATAGTATCTCTTTAAATTTAGGTCGGTATTTAGCTTTACCTAAGTCTGCTTGTAACTTAAACAGACTTAACAGCCACACAATCGTTAACATGGCCGCCATCAGTGCAATGGCGCCAGTAAAACCTAACCAGGTTAACAACACGCCACCAAGAAAAAATCCGATGCCTTTCAAGGTATTTTTAGAGCCTGTTAATAGTGCTACCCATTGATACAGCTTACCGCTCTGCCCTGCTGGTACTAAAAGTTTAATGGCACTTTTTGCGCTCATTTTATTAAGGTCTTTAGCAATACCAGACAAAGCTTGCGCCACCATGACATAGGCCACAGTGAGAAAACTACTCGGCACCAGTAGCATAACCAAAGCGATGATTTGTAAGGCCAAACCAATATTCATGGTTTTGTTTAGCCCGATACGAGCGCCCAACCAGCCCCCGACTAAATTGGTGATTACGCCAAAAATTTCGTAAAACAAAAACAGCAACGCGATATTTAGCGGGCTATAGCCGAGCTGATAAAAATGCAGCACAACCAACATCCGCAGCGCACCGTCGGTTAGGGTAAATGCCCAATAATTACCGGTGATCATCAAATACTGTTTTACCTGAACTGATAGGTCACTGAGTGCTGTCATTTATGCAAATCTACTTTAGCTTTTAACTTGGTGAGTTTTATGTCTAACTATTCAGATCAGAGCGACCCACCATACGAGCGATTTCCGCTGTACGATTTGCATAGCCCCATTCGTTGTCATACCAAACATAAAGTTTAACTTGTGTGCCATTAACCACCATAGTTGAGGGTGCGTCGATAATGCACGAGCGTGGATCGGTTTTATAATCAATTGAAACCAGTGGCCGCTGTTCAAAACCTAAAATATCTTTTAGCTCGCCATTCGCCGCCGCTTGTAAATAATCATTCACTTCTTGTTTTGTTGTGGCTCGTTCTAGCTCAAAAACACAATCGGTAATTGACGCATTAGCCAGTGGCACTCGTACCGCATGGCCATTAAGCTTACCTTTAAGTTCCGGGAAAATATGGGTAATAGCCGTTGCTGAGCCGGTAGTGGTTGGAATTAAGCTCATGCCACAAGCACGGGCACGACGTAAATCTTTATGCGGTGCATCTAAGATGGTTTGCGTATTGGTGATATTATGAATGGTGGTCATTGAACCATGTTTAATGCCAATATTTTCGTGAATAACTTTTACCACGGGGGCAAGGCAGTTAGTGGTGCAAGATGCAGCAGTGACTATCGGGTGCTTGTCGCTGTCGTATTGGTCATCATTAACGCCCATAACAATATTCAATACGCCGTCTTCTTTCACTGGCGCAGTAACGACCACACGTTTAACCCCTTGATCTAAATAAGCTTGCAGTAATGCTGTAGATTTCATCACACCCGTTGCTTCAATAACCACGTCACAACCTGACCAATCCGTGTCGGCAATAGTGCTATTTTGGCTACAGGTAATTTCATTATTGTTAATCACTATATTTTCAGCTTTATGCTGCGCCTGATGTTGCCAAATACCATGTATTGAATCAAAATTAAGTAAATGTGCTAAGGTTTCTGCGTTACCAGCAGGATCGTTAATTTTAATAATTTCAACATCATCCCAGCCATAGGCTACCCGCATCGATAAACGTCCAATACGGCCGAAACCGTTAATACCAATTTTAATTGTCATGGTGATTTTCCTGTCAAAATTTATTTTATAATCACTTAGCAAGCTAAGTGATTAGGCTTATTTAAGCTTGGCGTCTCTTACTCACAACAACTTGCAATACGTTCAGGTCTAGCGCCCATAAGATGTAATGCTTGCAGATGTGGAGTAATAAAGTCGATATTTTCTTTTAAGGTTAAACTGATAACCTGTTGTGCCCATCTGGCTATATCAGGATTAATGCTATAAAAAACCCATTGTTTTTGTTTACGTGTTAATAATAAGCCCGAACTTTTTAATAGCGCCAAATGTCGGGATATTTTTGGCTGACTAGACTCAGCAAGTGCCGCCATGAGTTCGCAAACACAAAGCTCACCTTCTTGGGCAATCAGCAATATACTTTTAAGCCGTATATCATCAGCCAAATTTTTATAAAACTCAGTTGGGTTCATTTGCTGCTCTTCTGGTTAATGCTCAGTTTAGGTGATAATAACCCAAGCCACTTAATAACGAAATAGTTATATAATAATTTTATTATAAAATGATTATATTAAAATAAAGCGTGCTTAACGTACCTGGGTAATAAAATGCCGAACACGCTCTAATAATTTTAATTATTAGACTTATCAGTGTACTAATAAAAAGCACAAATTAATTCTTGAAACGAAACTAAATAAGAACTATTATCAATCGTGTTATCAATCACCAGAGAATTATTATCATGTTTGTTTGTATTTGCAAGGGCATTACAGATCATCAAATTAAACAATTAGTCACTGAATCTGGTGTTGGGTCTATCCGTGATTTAAAACAGCACTTACCATTAGGTTCGCAGTGTGGTACTTGCGTCAAGGTTGCTCAAAATATTATTAATAACACGATTATCAATGAGAGCTTATTTAAAGAAGTCGGCTAAAGAGCCCACTTAGGTTAATAACCTGACTGTAACTGATAACGTACAAACCCCTCAAGCTATTGTTTTTAAGTGCTTTTTTAATCTATCCTTTTCATTTACCTACTTTCTTTCTATAATTGCAGTCAATATTTAATTAACTTAAATTTGAGATGCTAATGAAAGGCAACACCTCAGTACTCACCATACTTAATAAAGTACTCACCAGTGAACTAACATCGATTAATCAATATTTTCTACACGCTCGCATGTACAAAAATTGGGGTATTAATGCCTTAAACAGCAAGTGCTATAAAAAATCAATCCTCGATATGAAGCAAGCTGACAAGGTTATCGAGCGAATATTATTTCTTGAAGGCCTACCTAACTTACAACAGTTAGCACCACTGGCTATCGGTGAACATACCGAAGAAATGATCCGTTGTGATCTTGGTTTTCAAACCGCACAAATTGCGGTAGTGCGTAACGCCATTACTATTTGTGAACAACAACAAGATTATGTCAGCCGCGAAATGTTAGACACTATACTCAATGACGAAGAAGAGCATTTAGATTGGCTGGAAACTCAGCAATACCAAATTAACGCTATGGGTATTGAAAAATTTATTCAGGCACAGCTGTAAACGGCTTAAGCTAGACCATTTAGAAGGAAAATAATATGAAAGGTAATACGCAAGTTATTGCAGCATTAAACGGCCTACTCTCCTATGAACTAGCCGCAATGGACCAATATTTCATTCATTCTCGGATGTATGAAGATTGGGGCATGAATAAGTTATTTGAACGTATCGATCACGAATTTGACGATGAAAAGTTACATGCCTCAATGCTCATTCAGCGTATTTTATTCTTAGAAGGTATACCTGATATGCATACGCGCCAAGGCTTAAATATTGGTAAGACTGTGCCTGAAATGCTGCAAAGTGATTTAGATGTAGAATATGCCGATGCAAAAGCGCTTAGAGCCGCTATTGCGCTGTGTGAACAGGAAAAAGATTACGTAACGCGTCAGATTCTAGAAAAATTATTAGACGATACTGAAGTTGATCATGCCTTCTGGTTGGAACAACAACTAGGTCTAATTAAAACTATCGGTTTACAAAACTATATTCAATCGCAGTTATAACCAATATTACCACTAAAATAGTTTGTAGGTCTCCTTACTACGTGTATGTTCTTACATGGAGATATGTCATTAGGGTAATTACCGAGATGCACTAATGCTCTGTAAGGCTATGGATCGAAAAGCAACCATTTATGGTTAAGAGCGGTAGCGTGATCGTTGCAGTACTCAGGTGGATGGATGTAGGTACTTATTTTTTGTCTGGAACAAAAAACTGACCTTACATCCTATAGATAAAAAGCCAGTGAGTTTGCTTACTGGCTTTTTTAATGCGCCAACACCATATATTCACTGAATATAAAGTAATCCCCCCTCTCTGTAACTTTGTCAGTACTCATCTTGGTTTAGATAAGCAATCAATGGATTATTTAATCACCAGCATAAACTATTATTAAAATATACACCTTACCTTGATCGATATTTCTTCGCATAGAATAGCTCAGCGAGTAAATAAAGCCATGAGTTATAAAGTGCCGATCAAAAAAAGGCTCGCATAATGCGAGCCTTAATGAAATATAATCATAAGCGCTAAGGGCGTTTTACGGTCTCATTTCTTCTTGATCCGCACCTTCTTTTTCAATCACTTCAGGAATTAAGTCTTCTTTAGAAATACCTAATGCCAACGCAACCGAGCTGGCCACATAAACTGATGAGTAAGTACCGACAAAAACCCCTAATAATAATGCTGTTGCAAAACCATGTATTAGCGCTCCACCTTTAAAGAACAAAGCTGAAAGTACTAATAAGGTGGTAATTGACGTAATAACGGTCCGTGATAAGGTTTGTGTTAAAGAAATGTTGATCACATCTTCAGGCGTACCAGAACGCACTTTTCTAAAATTTTCTCGAATACGATCCGAGACCACTATGGTATCGTTGAGTGAATAACCTATTACCGCCAGTATCGCTGCAAGTACCGTTAAATCAAACTGTAACTGTAAAACAGAGAACAAGCCTAACGTCAACAATACATCATGAAATAACGCGATAACTGAGCCTAAGGCAAAACGCCATTCAAAACGAAAAGCAACATAGACTAAAATACAGATCAGCGCAGTTAACATAGCTAAACCGCCCTGCTCTGCTAACTCATCGCCGACACTCGCCCCAACAAACTCGATACGACGCATATCAATAGTTTGCCCAGTACCTGCTTGTAAAATATCAAGTACTTGGTTACCTAGCATTTCTGCTTTTACATCTTCACGTGGTGATAAACGAATTACCACGTCACGGCTTGAACCATATAACTGAACTACAGCATCATCAAAACCGTTTGAGTCCATAATAGCGCGAACTTTTGTCAAATCAGCCGATTCATCGAAACCAATTTCGATTAAAGTACCACCAGTAAAGTCTAAGCCAAAATTAAGCTTATTGGTCGCCAATGAGACAACCGAAGCTAGCATGAGTGCAATACTGAAGATCAAGGCCACCTTGCGGTAGCGCATAAAGGCAACAGTTTCTTTTAATTGTAAAATTTGCATATTATTGCAGCCCTATATAGAAAGTTTGTCGAGACGTTTACCACCCCAAACAGCGTTAACGATAGTACGAGTACCAATAACCGCGGTAAACATCGAAGTAATAATACCGATTGATAACGTGATCGCAAAACCTTTAACTGGGCCGGTACCGATAGCAAATAAAATCAAGGCAGCAATTAACGTGGTAATATTGGCATCAATGATAGTTGAAAAGGCAGCGTCGTAGCCCTGATGAATTGACTGCTGAATTGATTTACCTGCACGCATTTCTTCACGAATACGCTCAAAAATAAGTACGTTAGCATCAACTGCCATACCGACAGTTAACACAATGCCGGCCATACCTGGTAACGATAGTGTTGCACCTGGGATCAACGACATAATGCCAATAATTAAGACTAAGTTTGCCCCTAACGCTAAGTTTGCCACCACACCAAAGGCACGGTAATAAATCAGCATAAAGATGAAGACTAAACCAAAGCCCATCATAATCGCTTGGAAACCCAGTTTTACGTTTTCAGCACCTAGTGTTGGACCAACAGTTCGTTCTTCTACAATTTGAATCGGAGCAACCAGAGCACCCGCTCGAAGCAGTAACGCTAAGTTATGTGCTTCGGACTGGCTACCTGCACCCGTAATTCTAAAAGTTTTACCTAAGCGTGCTTGGATAGTAGCAACACTGATCACTTCTTCAACTTTCTCGAAGATAGTATTACCCTCAGCATCCACACGGTCGGTTGGTTTAAATTCAATAAATACCGTCGCCATTGGTTTACCAATATTGCTTTTAGTGCTGCTTGACATTTTATTACCGCCAGCAGAATCTAAGGTAATATTAACTTGTGGACGACTATATTCATCAAAACTTGAACCCGCATCAACAATATGATCACCCGTAAGCATCACACGTTTTTTCAATAATACCGGTTGACCGTTACGTTCTTTTAGTAACTCTGAACTACCTGGAACACGACCATTAAGCGCTGCACCTAAATCCCCTTCAGTATCAACTAAACGAAATTCAATCGTCGCAGTTGCACTTAAAATTTCTTTTGCTTTCGCTGTATCTTGAACGCCCGGTAATTCAATAACGATGTGCTTTTGACCTTGACGTTGAACTAGTGGCTCAGCAACACCTAACTCATTAACACGGTTACGAATAATAGTAATGTTTTGTTGCAATGCATATTCACGAGTTTCTTTTAATTTTTGATCCGTCATTTTTGCGGATAAGGTTAAGCTGTCCTCATCACTAAAAAATACTAAATCACGATCACGGTTTTGTTTTTCTAGATATGACTCTGCACTTGCTAAATCTTCAGCATTACGAAATTGAATATTAATGGCATCATTAACTTCTTTAACTGAGCGATAACGAATTTTTTCGCCACGTAAACCCGTGCGAAAATCATCAACTAAACTTTTTTGTACCTTAACAATTGCTTCCTGCATGTTTACTTCCATTAGGAAGCTAACACCACCACTTAAATCTAAACCTAACTTCATTGGCGTGCCGCCAACACTTGCTAACCATGCGGGTGTTGCAGGTGTTAAGTTTAAGGCAACTGAATACTCATCACCAATATTGTCGTCAAGTAGATCACGCGCCCGTAATTGTTGTTCTGTGTTATTAAAACGCGCCAATATTTGACCGTTTTCCATCACAAGACTTAAGTAGGAGATTTTCTTTTCATCTAAGTGTGACTTAACTACATCTAACGTTGCTGCGTTTGTTTCAATACCGCGCAAGCCAGAAATTTGTACTGCGGGATCTTCACCATAGAGGTTAGGAGACGCATACAAAGCACCAACAGCTACTATAAATAGTACCATCAATGTCTTCCATAATGGATATTTGTTTAACACAATATCACCCTATTTTCTTTTGAATCGCGCGCTAATACTAAGCTGAGTTATCGCACGAAAGTTTATTATAATTTTGGTTATCACTATTGCACAAGCTATTTAAGGCGTGCAATTGATAACTATCAATGCACACCTTAAAAACGGCTATAGCGAAAAAAGCCAAGAAAATCTCATTATAGAGATTTCATTGTACCTTTAGGTAATACAGCATTAATTGCACTTTTTTGTACTGTGACTTCAGTACCTTCGGCGATGCTTACAACGATAAAATCTTTTTCATCTGAAACTTTAACAATTTTACCAACAATGCCGCCTTGTGTTAGCACTTCGTCACCTTTTGATAATTCAGACATCAAACTTTTATGCTCTTTCACACGTTTGGCTTGTGGACGATAGATCATAAAATAAAACACTAAACCAAATACAGCTAGCATAATTAACATTGACATACCATCAGCCCCTTGAGCGGGACCTGCAGCAGCGTGGGCTTGACTAATAAATAAACTCATAAATACCTCTTTTTATTTTTCTGATTAATTTTATAAAATGGCGAAATTGCAGCTGTTTATGCTGTTTCATTGTCCGCTAATGAACTAACTAATGGCGGAACAGGTAAATCACGTAGCGCATAAAACTCGGCAACAAACGTATCTAGTTTGCCTTGCTCTATCGCGTCACGCAATCCTTGCATTACACGTTGATAAAAACGTAAATTATGCATGGTATTTAATTGCGAGCCTAAAATTTCATTACATTTGTCTAAATGATGTAAATAAGCACGCGAATAATTTTTACAAGTATAACAATCACATTCAGGATCTAATGGGCCAGTATCTGTTTTGTGACGAGCATTTCTAATCTTGATAACACCGTCAGTAACAAATAAATGTCCGTTACGGGCATTACGTGTTGGCATCACACAATCGAACATGTCAATACCACGGCGTACACCTTCAACTAAATCTTCAGGTTTACCAACTCCCATAAGATATCGGGGTTTATTTTCTGGTATCAAGGGCGCGGTATGATCTAATATTCGAATCATATCTTCTTTGGGTTCACCAACTGATAAGCCACCAATAGCATAACCATCAAAACCAATACTGGTTAAGCCATTAACAGAGACTTCACGTAAATCTTCATACATGCCACCTTGTACAATACCAAATAAAGCATTGAGGTTACCCTTATGGGCATCTTTTGAACGCTGCGCCCAACGCAATGAAAGCTCCATTGACACTTTTGATTCTTCATGACTTGCAGGATAAGGGGTACATTCATCAAATATCATCACGATGTCAGAGCCTAAACTGCGCTGAACTTCCATTGAGCGTTCAGGTGTTAGCATAATTTTCTCACCGTTAACGGGCGAGTTAAATTTAACCCCTTCTTCGGTGATTTTACGCATTTTACCTAAGCTAAATACTTGAAAGCCACCTGAATCGGTTAGAATCGGTTTATCCCAATTCATGAAGCCATGTAAGCCACCGTGTTGTTCGATAATTTCTGTACCTGGGCGTAACATCAAGTGGAAGGTATTACCTAAAATAATTTCGGCACCTGTTTCTGCTACTTCTTCAGCTTTCATGCCTTTTACTGTGCCGTAAGTACCCACTGGCATAAACGCTGGGGTTTCTATTGTGCCACGGTCAAAGGTTAAGCGACCACGTCGAGCTTTACCGTCTGTGGTCAGTAACTGGTACTGCATAGCGTTTTTTTCTGTTTTATCTGTCATATTTCATCCTTCGCCCACTAGCGAAACAGGCTAGCTGCTTTTACGTTTAAGAGGCTATAACCTAGCCAACTTGTATTTTTTATAATTAAGTATTGAGATCTTTTTTCGTTAACAGCATGGCATCACCATAACTGAAAAAGCGATACTGCTGTGCAACCGCATGTTGATAAGCCGCGATAATATTGTCGTAACCAGCAAAGGCACTAACTAACATCAGTAAGGTTGATTCTGACAAGTGAAAATTAGTAATTAAACTATCAACAATTTGAAATTCGTAACCTGGGGTAATAAAAATATCGGTATCACCATAAAACTCACTAAAGGCTTTACCTTGTTCTTTAGCCACTTTAGCGGCACTTTCTAGTGAACGAACTGACGTGGTGCCAACAGCAATAACTTTACCGCCATTGGCCTTAGTTTGCTCGATTTGAGTGACAACACTCGCTGGCACTTCAACATATTCAGCATGCATTATATGGTCAGCTATTTCCTCAACCTTTACGGGTTGAAAGGTACCTGCACCAACATGTAAAGTCACAAAAGCAAAATCTACACCTTTAGCTTTCAGTGCTGCCATTAATACATCATCAAAATGCAAACCGGCTGTTGGCGCGGCTACCGCACCGGGTTTTTCATTATAAACTGTTTGATAGCGTTCACGATCGCTGTCTTCATCAGGTCGATCAATATAAGGCGGCAACGGCATATGTCCAACATCATCTAATATTGATAACACTGATTGTTCACCATGAAATTTAAGCTCAAATAAGGCGTCATGTCTTGCCACCATGGTGGCTTTAACTTTACCTTCTAGGAGTATTTCACTACCCGGCTTTGGCGATTTACTGCAGCGAATGTGTGCTAACACCCGGTGTTCATCGAGTAAGCGTTCAACTAAAACCTCTAACTTACCTCCACTTGATTTTTGACCAAACATGCGCGCTGGAATCACCCGCGTATTGTTAAAAACTAACAGGTCTCCCGCTTTGACATGGGCAACAAGGTCAGTAAAATTTTCATCATTAAGCACGCCACTATTACCATTTAAGGTCATTAAACGGCTGGCTGAACGGTTGGCTTTTGGGTATCGAGCGATAAGCTCTTCGGGTAAATCAAATGAAAAATCAGCAACACGCATGGTAAATAAACTAGTTTAAAGGTTAAAAAACGCGTAATTTTAGTGCTGCACGCCACGAATAGCAAGTATTAACTTGTAAAAGTCAGCATGGGTTATGACTGCAATATCACCTAAAGTACCTAACTGCTATCACGAGAATAAATAGCGACTATAGTGTAAAACTAATCACCTAAAACCTTTATTTTGACGTATGCTGAAATCAAATAACTTAGTCAGGTAAGCACATGAAAAATCTTGCTTTCGCTATCGCAAAAACTATTATCAACGGTTTTGAGCGACATATTTATCTTTACAGTGAAATAACAAAAACGGCAAAACAACGTTTTGAACAACAACGTTGGCATGACATACAATTAGCCGCTAAAGCCCGTACTGACTTTTACGATCTACGTATAGAAGAAACACTCACCACGATTAAACAAGATTTTCTGGTCACTGAATTAAGTGATGAGCTTTGGCAATATGTTAAAATTTGCTATATAGACCTACTCAGTAAACACCCTCAACCAGAGTTAGCTGAGAGTTTTTATAATTCAATATTTTGCCATCTGTTTGAGCGTGAATATTATCATAATGCCTATATTTTTGTGCAATCAACCGCCATACGCTTAGATACATTACCGACACCAAAAATATTCACCAGTTACTTTCCTGCCGAACAAGGATTGTTTAAAACCATCAACCACATTATGAGTAGCCAAAATTTTTCAGTGCCATTTACGCACTTGAAAAAAGATATCAATATTTTAATAGCAAAATTTCGTCAACACGCAGATAAAACGCACTATCAGTTATCAGATTTACAATTCGATATTTTGGATTCTGTTTTCTACCGTAATAAAGGTGCTTACATTATTGGCCGGGTAATTTCCCCAGGTGGTGAGACACCCTTTATTATTTCGCTATTAAATACTGAAAAAGAAGGTTTATTTATTGACGCTTTGATCACCGAAGGTGAAGATATGGCGGTGGTTTTTGGTTTTGCTCGTGCTTATTTCTTTGTCGATTGTCAGCACCCACACGCCTTAATTGTCTTTCTTAATCGTTTAACGCCCCATAAAACTAGCGCAGATTTATATTCTGCCATCGGTTTTCACAAACAGGGAAAAACCCAGTTTTATCGTGATTTTTTAAACCACCTGGATAACAGTGATGACAAACTTGTACTCGCGCCGGGCATAAAAGGTATGGTGATGTCGGTATTTATGCTGCCATCATATCCCTATGTTTTTAAAATTATTAAAGACAAGTTTTCCCCCAGTAAGAATATGACTCGGGACGATGTTAAAGGCAAATATCGTTTAGTTAAATTGCATGATCGAGTTGGACGAATGGCTGATACGATGGAATATTCCGAAGTCGCTTTTCCAAAACAACGTTTCTCAGCCGAGCTACTTGCAGAACTCAATGCTGTTGCCCCCTCGTTGTTGAAATATGAAGATGATTTAGTGATCATTAAACATATGTATATCGAACGTAAAATGACGCCACTGAATTTGTACTTGGCAACAGCCAATGATGCCCAAGTAGACAATGCAATGTATGGCTACGGCGAAGCGATTAAACAGTTAATTGCCGCCAATATATTTCCAGGTGATATGTTGTTGAAAAATTTTGGTGTCACGCGCCATGGTCGGGTAATATTTTATGACTACGATGAAATTACCTATATGAATGAGGTTAATTTTCGCGTTAAACCAGAAGCCATCACAGAAGAGCAAATTTACGCTGCAGAGCCATGGTACTCTGTTGACCCTGGTGATGTATTTCCAGAAGAAATAGCCACTTTTGCTTTAGCCAATAACCGTTATCGACAAGCATTTTTAGGTCATCATGCTAACTTACTGAAAGCTCAATATTGGCAAGACTGCCAAGCGAGTGTGGCTAAAGGTGTTTTTGCCGATGTTTACCCATATTCTGAAGAATCGCGTTTTTGTCATTGGCAAAGTAAATAAAACCACACGAGATAGCCAAACAACTTTAGTTTCTGGCTATCTCGCCGTTCCACTTTAAGCGGCACCTTAAGTGGAACGGCTATAAAACCAACAGAAATTAATAAAAACCCGTACATCTGCTGTTTATTTAGCCGAACAGTCACTTTTTTTAAATTTACGCTTTACCTTTAGCTCGGCATCAGTATAATTCGAATCTGTTGCAGGGGTGTAGTTCCAATTGGTAGAACAGCGGTCTCCAAAACCGACGGTTGGGAGTTCGAATCTCTCCACCCCTGCCAATTCCTTTCTTATGTTAGTTTATGTTAATTCTTATTAATTTGATTAATTAGCTAACCAAATTGTATTTATAAAAAATTCTAGTTCTTCCTATTTAAAAATTCTGTCATGATAACTGTGATTTCCAACTGTAGCTAAAATGATATGAGCATTAATAAAAAACAATTTGAATTATTACAAGCGATGGGCATTACCGTTTGGCAAAGGCGAAAACTATCCAGCCATAACTTATTGTCACCTAATGCTACTGAAATTGCTCAAAATGACGCTACAAATAGCGACTCAAGCACCGCAGTTACCTCACCCGCATTATCACAATCAAGTCCGGATACAATTAAGAAAATAGTACAAACAGCAGAAAGTGACTGTCTTGCTGTCGATCTAAAGTCATTACTTAAACAACCGCTATTTAAAGATATTATTCGTTGTTTAGGTGCGAATAGCGCCGATTTATCCATTAGCCATAATAAAATCGATTTAGGTATTATTAATTGGCAATTCACGCCAAATGAACGCATTGAATTTAAGCATAACTGCTTAAGTACACCCGATTTAACCACGCTTGCCAACTCGCCAGAATTAAAAAAATCATTGTGGCAATCAATAGGATCTTTAAGCTCAACATGAAGAAAATAATAAATACTACCTTTACGCCTGTGCATCAAGATATAGTTGAACAGCTTATGGTGATTGAACTTGCCTGCCACCCACACCCGTGGAGTGAAAAAACCTTTAGAAGTTGTATCAGTGGGCGATATTTTGGTGATTATTTAACCATAGATAATAGTATTGTCGGTTTTTATGTTGGCGAATTCATATTAGGTGAAGCAACATTAATGGATATTTGTGTTATGCCGGAGCAACAAGGTAAAGGTTACGGTAAAGCTCTGTTGTTACAGTTTTTCACATATTGTAAAACACTTGCTACTGACAGTATTTTCCTCGAAGTACGGGCAAAAAATATTAGCGCACAAATGCTTTATATTAATCAAGGCTTTACTGAAATATCACGCAGAACCGGCTATTACCCAAGTAATACTGGTTTTGGTTATGAAGACGCTATAGTGATGTCAAAAAAACTAAAATAAACTAAGCTAAAGTTAGGTGAAGTAAAAGTCTGCGTGGTTTTGCCATAATAACGCACAATAAAACCTTTACCATTTTTCTCCTCAATACTTTGGATAATACTGACTTTATTATCAAACCATTGTGTCTGGAAGACAATGTCAGGCAAATTCTGTCTGGCCAAACTTGTCTGGTTAAGCTGAGCAATTACTGCTTAACCTATCTCTAGCCGCCTCAGCAGAATTACACTGCCCTTAACAACTTATGACTATCACTAAATTTATAGCCAATAACTGAACTATTACTGCTTGCTATATTATCTTCAGTCATTACAATTATATTTCATAATTTTAAAGTCTATTATTCAACACCTTGTCTAAAACATGATAATGTGCGATGACTAGATTAATGCTAATTTTGGAGCTCTAATGATTAAAATAAATTACTTCCTAGCAATTATGCCACTGATTTTATCACTCACTGTTCAGGCGAATTCAACGCACTTAAACACGGTTAGCAACGACCTTATTAGTCAGCAAAGAACCGCACTTGCCAACAACACAAAAAATAAAGGTTTTGGCCCACAATCTCCTAGAGATATAGATGCTATTGTGGGCACAAACACTATTGATTTTGGCACAGCACCCGCCTACGAAACCATGAATTTATGCAACATTCATTTTCACAAAAATGCTGAGCATGCCGGTGGACAATTTACCCAATATGCCGGTAATGGTGATGGTCAAGGATATCAAAGCGGCTATCTATATTCAGGCAAGTTAACTGCACAGCAACTACAACCAGTATCTAAGAATGTTTGTCCTAGTAAACACGGCGGCTTACAATCTGGCGATACCATTGAAGTGCATTACGTTCATTCATCTGCGCAGATAAAACCTGGAGCGACGTTAGGTGCTTGTTTAAGTGAGTCGATTAAAAACCCCCAACTACGAGTGGAAACTCAGGTCTATGTCCTGGTTAACAATAATAACGCGTTAAACTTTAATCAGTTAACCTTAGTTGGCAAAAAAAACAAACAATATCAAGCACTAAATCTGCCCAACAATACCGGTAAACCCGTGGTATATAGTGGCTCAACCACTGGCCCTAGTTATAATGAAGTAGGTTCGCCTTTTCAAATCACTTGGAGTGTTCGACCTGAAGTGGCTAAAGTCAATATTGATACAATAGCTCAGTGGTGTGAAAGCAATGAGTTTAACGAAGATCATGCCCATGGAGTCAGAAACTTAATCACTAATCATGAATTACTTTCACCGATCAAGTAGTCAGATGTTAATAACTCAGTAATACAAAAATAAAAAGCAAGCTATAAGGTTTGCTTTTTACCTTATGCTGTTTTAATTGAACGACAATACAACACCTTCCTTTTCTTTACTTAATATAAATCAAATATCTACTATATTGAGCAGACAAAAACTTTAAATAACATAAGCTTGTTTAGCAAAAAAACATAATTAGTTATAAAACATGCAAAGGGTGATCATACTTATATTTTCTTAACTATTTATTAGTTATTCATTTGATAAAAAGGCTAACCCATCATTGATTAAGCGCACGTCAATAGTTAAAATTTGCCTTAGCACAATTAAAGAAATGCTCTGTCTAGCAAGAACCATTACCTATCAGGGTAAAAAATAGAAAATAAAGTGACAATACAAGATATTGTTACTGCCCTTCGCACTCGTTTTCGCTATAATGTTGCGCTTTAAAATTTAAGTTAAATTTTTTTCATCCACTTTAAAAACAGGTAATTTGCATGTCTGTACAACAGCAAGAAGTCGACCTTAGACGCACCTTCGCTATTATTAGTCACCCTGATGCAGGTAAAACGACTATCACTGAAAAGGTCTTACTTTTTGGTCAAGCTATACAAAAAGCAGGTACCGTGAAAGGTAAAAAATCGGGACAACATGCAAAATCTGACTGGATGGAAATGGAAAAAGAACGTGGTATTTCAATTACAACTTCTGTAATGCAATTTCCGTATAACAATTGTTTAGTAAATTTACTCGATACCCCCGGCCATGAAGACTTCTCCGAAGATACTTATCGAACACTGACCGCAGTCGACTCTTGCTTAATGGTGATTGACGTAGCTAAAGGTGTTGAAGCGCGTACCATTAAACTGATGGAAGTTACCCGTTTACGCGACACCCCTATCATTACCTTCATGAATAAAATGGACCGCGATGTGCGAGATCCAATGGAAGTCATGGATGAAGTTGAAGACATATTAAAAATAAAGTGTGCCCCTATTACTTGGCCAATTGGCATGGGTAAAGAGTTTAAAGGTGTCTATAATATTTTGACTGATGAGATATATTTGTATCAGACAGGTCAAGGTCATACTATTCAAGAAAAACGTGTTATTAAAGGCATAGATAACCCAGAGCTAGATGCCGTTATTGGTAATTACGCTGAAGACTTACGTGAAGAATTAGCACTGGTTGTTGGTGCTTCTCATGAATTTAATCATGAAGAATTTTTAAAAGGCGAATTAACACCCGTATATTTTGGTACTGCATTGGGCAACTTTGGTGTGGACCATATGCTAAACGGTCTTACTCGCTGGGCTCCTAAGCCATTATCACGCGAAACTGATACCCGAATTGTTAAAGCTGAAGAAGAGAAGTTTTCTGGTTTTGTCTTTAAAATCCAAGCCAACATGGACCCTAAACATCGTGATCGCATTGCCTTTATGCGCATTTGTTCAGGCAAGTACGAAAAAGGCATGAAGATGAAACAAGTCCGCATCGGCAAAGACGTTAGAATTGCTGATGCTGTAACTTTTATGGCCGGTGATCGATCTAATGTCGAGCAAGCTTATGCTGGTGATATTATTGGCTTACATAACCACGGTAGTATTCAAATTGGCGATACCTTTACCGCAGGTGAAGATATGAAATTTAGTGGTATTCCAAATTTTGCGCCAGAAATGTTCCGTCGTATTCGTTTACGCGATCCACTCAAAGCAAAACAATTACAAAAAGGCCTGATTCAATTATCAGAAGAAGGTGCAGTACAAGTATTTAGACCCTTTAACTCTAACGATATGATCGTTGGTGCGGTAGGTGTATTGCAGTTTGAAGTTGTCGTACAACGCTTAAAAACTGAATACAAAGTTGACGCTATTTATGAACCGATCAGCGTAGCGACTGCACGCTGGTGTACTTGTGATAACGAGCGCACTTTAGAGAAATTTCAAAAGAAAGCTTATGATAACCTAGCACTTGATGGTGGCAATAATTTAACCTATATCGCCCCGACTATGGTTAACTTAAGTCTAGCGCAAGAGCGCCACCCAGATATTGAATTTCAAAAAACACGTGAGCATTAATAAGTGTCTTGTAATTGAAAACCATTGATAGCCCATAATTTATCCATAAGCGTAATTAAAAGTATTACGCTTATTCACTCAAGTTATCGCCGCTCACTTGAGCCTTTAATCGAAGAAGAGTTAATTTAAATGAATATTAGCAACATCCTGAATGAAAAAGTTAAGCTTGCTATGACAGCGGCAGGTTTACCAGAAGGTACAAACCCTGCGATAAGTTTATCTAACCGAGCAAATTTTGGTGACTACCAAGCTAATGGTGTCATGGGTGCGGCTAAAAAATTAAAAACCAATCCACGTGAACTGGCAACTAAAGTAGTTGCTGCTCTGGACTTAACCGGTATCGCTGAAAAAGTTGAATTAGCCGGCCCTGGCTTTATTAATATTCATTTAGACAAAAACTGGTTAGCAAACCAATTAAATACAATATCAAATGACAAAAATTTAGGCGTAATACAAGCAATAAAGCCTCAAAATGTTGTCGTTGATTACTCTGCTCCTAACCTGGCAAAAGAAATGCACGTAGGGCATTTACGCTCAACCATTATTGGTGATGCCGTTGTGCGCGCGCTTGAGTTTCGTGGTGAACATGTTATCCGCCAAAATCACATGGGTGATTGGGGTACACAGTTTGGTATGTTATTAGCCCATTTAAGCGATAAGTTAGCGTCTAATGAAGTGGCAGAAACTGCCCTTTCAGATCTAGAAAACTTTTATCGTGAAGCGAAAGTGCGTTTTGATAACGAAGACGGCTTTGCTGATCGTGCTCGTGATTACGTCGTAAAACTGCAAAGTGGCGATGGCCATTGTGCAAAACTTTGGCAACAGTTTATTGATATTTCAATTAGCCATAGCGAAGAAATTTATCAAAAACTCAACGTGACCTTAGCCCGCAAAGATATTATGGGTGAAAGTGCATATAACGATGATTTATCAAACGTTATTGATGAACTCATGGCACAAAAAATAGCGGTAGAAGATCAAGGCGCTAAAGTTGTTTTTATTAATGAAATGGCCAACAAAGATGGTGATCCCTCAGTATTTATCGTACAAAAGTCTGGCGGCGGTTACTTATATGCCACCACCGACCTTTCAGCTTGTCGCTACCGAAGTGGTCAGTTAAAAGCTGATCGTATTATTATTTTTACTGACGCTCGTCAAGCTTTACACTTTAAGCAAGTTGAAATTGTCGCGCGTAAAGCCGGTTTCTTACCCGAGCATGTCAGTTATGATCATTGCCCATTTGGTATGATGATGGGAGACGACGGCAAGCCTTTTAAAACGCGAACTGGTGGCACAATAAAACTAGCTGAATTACTTGATGAAGCCGTTATTAGAGCCAAAGCCGTGATTGCTGAAAAGAACCCTGATTACAGCGAAGCACACTTAACTGAAATTGCCAAAAAAGTGGGTATTGGCGCGGTCAAGTTTGCTGATTTATCAAAAAACCGTACCAGTGATTATATTTTCAACTGGAAAACCATGCTGAGTTTTGAAGGTGCTACCGCGCCCTACTTACAGTATGCTTATTCTCGTATTCAAAGTATTTTTACTAAAGCAGACTTTTCAGCCAATAATAACTTACCCGCCATTGCTATTGTTGAACCACAAGAAAAAGCCTTAGCACTAAAATTATTGCAGTTAGAAAATGTTATCGACTCAGTTATTAGCGAATGTACACCAAACTTGCTGTGTAATTATTTATATGAACTGGCCAGTCTTTATATGAGTTTTTACGAAGCCTGCCCAATATTAAAAGATGATATAGCCAGTGATGTACAGCAATCGCGACTGGCACTAAGCTACATAATTGCCAATACGCTTAAACAAGGTTTAGATATTTTAGGCATTGACGTAATGGAACGCATGTAAATAAGATAGCCATACTAGGTAGTGTTGATTCGCTCATTAAAAAAGTGAATTAACACTTCGAAAATGGTTAGTTAACGTAAAGTGGGGGGAGCAAATGACAGACATGCTAAGCTTTACCGACAGCCATTGTCATCTTGATTTTGACGCTTTTTCTGCCAATTTACCCGACTTACTTAAGCAATGCCAGCAAGCGAATATTCACCATATCGTTATACCTAGCATTGGCCCTAAAAACTGGCATAAGACACTAACACTAGCAAAAAATTACAGTAGTGAAACACTAACATTGCATCCGAGTTTAGGTATTCACCCTTGGTTTCTGAAGGACTTAAGTGCTGATAGTCTGACTGTTTTAGAACACTTAGTTAAAAGTCATCGCAATGATATTGTGGCTATCGGTGAAGCAGGTATTGATGGCGTTATTGCTCAAGCAGAAAATAATTTAGCGCAGCAAATTCAAGTTTTTGAACAACAACTTACCTTAGCAAAATCCTACCAGTTACCCATTATTGTTCATCATCGTAAATCGCATCAGCATATTATCACTATGTTACGACAAATAAACCTTACTAAAGGTGGGATTATCCACGCTTTTTCAGGTAGTTACCAGCAAGCATGTCAGTATATTGATTTAGGTTTTAAACTGGGTATCGGCGGCACAATTACCTATCCACGCGCGGAAAAAACCATTCAAGCCATAAAGCGACTACCACTAGCAAGCTTAGTGTTGGAAACAGACGCACCATCAATGCCATTATATGGTTTTCAAGGCCAAGATAATTCGCCCTTACAGCTGATTAAAGTATTTCAAGCACTGGTAAGCATACGCTCTGAATCATCGAGTGAAATTGCCCATGCATTGGAGTCGAATATAAACACTGTTTTAGCTTTCGCTAAAGCTAGGTAAAACAGAGTTAAACATAGATAAAACAGTGTTAAAAAATGCTTGACACTAACGGCTAGGTGGTCTAAAACCTTGACGGCTAAAACGATTTAATCCACGAGTTAAGAGAAAGCCAATAACGCCTGCCACCATCATCAACAAACGCATAATATCGTATTGATCACGGCTATTTTTAATCAGTTCATCGGCTAATATTGAGCGATAAAGCGAGAGTCGAATATAGCCGTGCAATTTATCTGTTCGCAGTTCCTGCACGAAAGGGATCACATCATCAGTTTGGTTTATTTTTCGCAGGCTAAGACCAAAAAGATCATTAATAGATTCTGCTTGCTCTGAACTGGCAATGTTTTGCCCAGTAATACCATAAATATGCACACTCTTTACTAATGGTTGCTGTACTAAGTTGTCGGTATATTGCTGTAACTGGCTAGGGTTTTGCGCCAAATAAGGTAATGTGCTTGTTGCTGCTTGTGCTAAATAAAGCTGGCCCATTTTACTGGCATGATCTTGGATCTGTAGTTGATGATTATCACGACTGCTCACCCAAAAATCCATCAAAAATACTAATAATAAAATAGCGAGCGCTAATTGTAATATTTTATTATAAATCGGTGATAATTTAGGGTATAAAGGCTGTTCTATTTGCTTCATCAAACGAATTGCTTCCTATATTTCTATAACTGTATTATAGAACCATATTTCAACTTTTTATACTAGGACAGTTATTTTAAATCGTGTTTTTCATATAAGGTAGTATCGTGACAACCCAAAAAAAATTATTTTCTTTAGACAATATCCAGCACTTAAATTTAATACAATGGCTACCGGTTGACGCAAGCTCGAACAATATCGCCATTACTTTTGATAAAACGCAACAAGCCTTTGTTTTATCTGATAATAATAATAACAACCTACCAAGCCTAACAAACTCATCAGAAACCATAGAACTTATTGTTTTTGGTGATCTTAAAGTTACTACTTTAGTCAATTTGCTGAGCAAGTGTGAATTAACCCTGCACTGCCTGCATAAAATTAATCAACGTAATAACGCTACAAGCTACCGATTCGGTGTACAAATAAAGGATATTAAACAGGCACAAGATCGCCTCGCTAGCTTTAATATTAGTGAACAAATTGAATCGGCGTTATTACTGAATGCGCCAACACTTTCAACACCTGGCTTATTGGTCATGGATATGGACTCGACCACCATAAAAATTGAATGTATCGATGAAATAGCGGTACTGGCGGGTGTTGGTGAAGAAGTAGCAGCAGTGACTGAACTGGCCATGTTAGGAGAGCTAGATTTCAGCCAGAGTTTACATCAACGTGTTGCTAAACTTGAACATGCGCCTGAAAAAATTTTGGCACAAGTCGCCAGTAACATCCCCTTAATGGAAGGCTTAGAAACCTTAGTTAGCGAACTGAAAAAACATCACTGGCGCGTTGCTATTGCCTCAGGTGGCTTTACCTATTTTGCCGACCACTTAAAACAAATGTTATCACTTGACGCTGCTGTAGCTAACGTTTTAGAAATAAAAAACAATCTTTTAACCGGAAAAGTGCTAGGTGAAGTTATTGATGCAAAAGCAAAAGCAAATTGCTTAGTAGAACTGAAGAATGAATTTAATATTGCGCCGACACAAACAGTTGCGATGGGCGATGGTGCCAACGACTTGGTCATGATGGCAGCAGCACACTTAGGTGTTGCCTTTCACGCTAAGCCTTTAGTACTAGCGCAAGCAGATGCTTGTATTACTACCTCAGGCCTAGATTGTTTACTGCATTGGCTTAAGTAGAGCTTTAGGGGCAAGTTAGCCTTTAACTAACTTGCCCCAAATTTTTCAACGTTAATATGTCATAGCAAGTTGATTAATTATCTGCTCATTCCAAATGGTTAAAATGAAAAAGGTGATCACTTGATTAATCAACTTGGTATCAGCCTTAGTAGTAAGACGTTAAGCGTTGCTCGTTGAACGATAGCGAAAAAGCTCTTCTTGAGTGATATCAAAAATTTGTCCGATGCCCAAAACACTCCAAATATTTTGTTCAATTTGTTTACCGCGATGAAGTGCATAAGCACTAATATAACTTAATTCAGGATGAAGGTAGCTCATGTCAGGTTCGCCAACGCGTGAAAGCTTTATCATCAGACAGAAAAATTGTCCATTTTTCAGCGCCTGATAAATAAAGCCTTGTTTTAATGCTTCACTATTTAACTCTGAAGACAATTTTATACTGACCGCTTTGTCTGCCTTGTCAGCACCAGCTTTAAACGCAATATACAGTACATGGCAACTTGGCGAGTCTGTTTCCTGCATTTTTTTTAGCTTAGCACTTAAGCTTGGCATTATATCCGCGTGACCCAAGATAGGATATAAGTTGTAATATAAATTACCATCACTTAATTGCTGCATTACTGACATTAAGTTGCCACGACAGTCTCCACCAGCGATCACCTCTGATTTATAACGACTACCACTTGTTTGCATAACAAGCGCAGGAACGGTTGAGCTTGCACTGTAGATATTACGAAATGCTCTGGCTAAGTCGGGGCTAAACGTATCACATTCGTCAGAGGTTAATTTATCGCTGTTTTTATCAATCAAAGCTTTAAAAAACTTACGGCCAATATGTTGATGCTGCTGAACAAAAATCCGTAAATTAATAATATTTTTAGCACTATTTACCCGTACAACTTCATAGGGTAAGTCAGTTAAAGCAAATGCTGAGGTTATTTTTTGTAGCTTTGGGAAACTTAAGTAAACCATGTCACCTTTGAGCAATATTGTTGTTTTATCTAATGAAATCTTCAAACCAGAGGTAGAAAAATCAAGAGAAATACCGGTTAAGATAACGTGATCAATTTCAACGTGAACTGGCGTTTTATAAGTAAAACGTAATTCTTGTCGCTTATTTCTATAGTTGATGCCAATATTATCAACACTGAACTTTTCACTTAAGCGTTTATGACCAAATCTTTTCAATTTAACGCTATTAATACCCTCATAAGACAAGGATTGATATGCCTGAATGCTTTCATTTTTTGTAACATCATTTATCACAACAATATAAGGTATTTTAGCCAATAATGCCTGAATCTCATTAGATATTGGCGCATTTAAATACGCATTTTTCTCAGTCATGCTATTAGATAAAGTAAAGTTTGACTGGGCGCGACTTGGCACTACATCCAACAAAGTGAGTTGGGTAATTAAAAAGTTTTCTTTTGCCGCTGCAAAAGCCAAAAACTGTGGGGTAAATTCAGGATCATCGCCAAGCTGGAGTTCATCGGCAGTATAAAAATATGACTTGCCTTGGCTTTGATGAATAAAACTAAACACTAATAGCGATTGTCCAGATAGCGCCAGCTTTTTAAGTCGAGTGATTCGTTCTGGTGTAATTAAACAAAATAATGTCGAATTATGTTTTTCATCCTGCCAATACTGATAAAGACCTTGGTTATTAGGGCAAGTCAGTGCATATTTTGGCGTTAAACTAGTATTATTTTTTTCAATAAAAACAGGTAATTCATTAGATTTAGGCAAGACATATTGTTCAAAACTGCGAGCTTGCAAGGCACTAATAGTATTATCTAAATTGATTTTGTAGCGACGTTTATTCCCTTGAATAAAGCTAACCATATATTGTGTAAAACTATTGGGGCCAAGCTTGTCTTGATGAGTTCTTTTAACACCTACCAGCTGCATATTATCTAATACGGTCAAATTTTTAACTACATAAGTAAAGTCGCTCTCAGCCATTAGTTGAAACTGATCTTCCAAACCACTGAAACGTATTGTAATTTTTTGACCAATACCAATAGGCCTTAGGTCATTCACTTTAAACTTACAGCCGCTGACACTTAAGTCTAAAGTGGTACATTTAAATTTTTGATCATTACCGATAGTGATTTGAATCGAGATAACAAAATTCATCCGCTCTTCAATTCGGTTATGATAAGGACCAAAGCTATAAAATTTTGCTGGATATTGCGATTTTTCAAATACTTTATTGCTGGCTTCTGGCGAGCCTTTACTGACCTGAGTTTTCTCTTTTTGATAAATAACCCGAAAGTTATTTTCGGTATTCATCGTTGCTTCGTAGACACCCAAACTATAGCTGCCATAACGCGTAAACGCTTCTGTAAAAACTAAACTGGCAACATTGTCTAAAAAATGTATCCTTTGTTCGTGTTGAAAAATCTTACACTCACCATCGACATGACCTCGTAAATCAATCAAACGAGTACAAGGTGCAGCAAGACGTTTTAATTCCATTTTTAATAGAAAACGTTCAGTCTGCGGAAGGCTCTTGGAGACAGCATAAAATTTAGTTTCAAAGTCACTATTTAAGACTTGGCCACTAAATTCATCAATAATTTTTTTATATTTTGAAAAATCTTTATTCATTTACGCTTCAATATCTTTACAATAAAGCCAACTACGCATCGTATATTAACTTAGTATCCATACCATGTTATAAAATCAACACCACAACACTATATTCAACGATAAATAGTAAACAATTTATCTTTAACTGTTTCAAAGCAATAACTATACCTGTTAACTTGCTATAAAAGCAGTAGAACTAAAAGTTTTTTTTACCATAAACTAAATGCTGATATTAGTTCAACTAAAACCCTGAATATAAAGCATAATAATTTTCCTGACAAACAACATTTAAGCATTTTACCTTGATGTTTTGTCATAATTTTGACTGATTGCATAGCAAGAGGTTAAAAAATTTAAATTTAAATAATAGGCAGCCAAATGGCAAAGTTAGTAAAATTAGAATTCGTTTGTACCGATTGTGGCATGAACTACCCTCGTTGGCAGGGTCAATGCCGATGCGGGGCATGGAATACCTTAGCTGAGATGAAAATCCCCGCCAGCCAAAGTAAACATCCAACAAAAAGTCGTATCTCAACCGGTGGTTATGCCGGTGGTACTGGCGGTGGCTCTAAAAAAATCAATGAAATAGCCTCTACTGAGGCTGAAAAGCAATTAACCGGCATAGGTGAGCTTGACCGAGTATTATGTGGCGGCGTTACTACAGGTTCTGTCAATATCGTATCAGGTGATCCAGGCGCGGGGAAAACGACCTTGCTGTCCGATTTAGTTGCCCGTATGTCAAAAATAATGCCGTCACTTTATTGTACTGCCGAAGAGTCGCTTTCGCAGTTCAAAAATAGGGTACAGCGTTTAAAGCTTGAGTATAATCCTGACGAATTGTACTTGTTGTCAGAAACCAGCGTTGAAGCTATTATTGAGGAGCTAGAGCAAAAGCAAATCAAATTTGCCGTTATTGACTCCATTCAAGCTGTGGTTACCGACAATGCTAATGGTAGCCCGGGCTCTCCATCACAGGTAAAAGGTGCTGCTCAGTTGTTAACGCAATACTGTAAACAAAATAACGTCACCATGTTTCTGATTGCACATGTCAATAAAAACAATGAAATTGCTGGACCTCAAACCTTAGTGCATATTGTTGATGCTTTACTACATATCGATACTAATGATGGCCAAATACGCACATTAAGAGCAAATAAAAATCGCTTTGGTGACATTGATACTGTGGGAATCTTTAAAATGTGTGAACGCGGTATGCTAAGTGTTGATAATCCCAGTGAAATATTTTTATCTGGCTCGAGTACTGAATCACCTGGCTCAGCCATTACTTGTATTCGCAAAGGCAATCGAAACTTACTATTAGAAATTCAGTGTCTCACCACAGAAACCGAAGCTGAGTTTCCACAACGCGTTTGTGTTGGCCTCAATATGAATCGTATTAAAATGTTAACCGGAATTTTACGCAAACATACCAAAACCAAAATTTATCATGATACATTTTTCAATATCATCGGGGGTCTAAAAATAGACGAGTCAGAAACCTGTATTGATCTTGCCTTAGTTACAGCATTGTTAAGTAGCTTGAATGAATTTGTTATCCCAAGAACCACTTGCATCATGGGTGAGTTGAGCTTAAATGGTGATGTGCGTCCGATTGACAGTGGTGTGCCGCGTGTTAAAGAAGCGGCTCAACATGGCTTTACTGAAATATTTATTCCATTTCGAAATTATCATAAATCGATGGAAGGCTTAGGCGCTAAAATATCGCCCGTAAAAACTATTCATGAGTTAATTGAACTGATTAAATAGTGCCTTGGTAACAGACATCGTTAGCGAGATTATTGCACAGTAAATGGCATAAAATAGCATTAGATCAATTGGCACTAATGCTACAAAGTGCGCTACATTGTGATAATAATCACTTTGTTTAACGATGGCTTTCATACGATAGCGACGGTTCAAGTTGAAAAACCGAGAGGGATCGGGATTTTTTATTTTGATTAAATATTATATTGCTAACACCGGCTTCAGTTATCCCACAATTTGAGCTTTTGCTATTAAACTGTAAACGCTGGTTACGATATTCAGTAACTCATTTTACTTTAAAGCATGTCTCGTAAGGTTAAAAATGTTTTCTTACCACGGTTGGGACTCTCTTTAATCATAGTAATAGGAGACATTTTTAGGTTAAATTCCTCATAACCAGCTGAAATTATTTTTATGATATTTTCGTCAAGTAGCTTAAATGTCATTGACCATTCACCAAAAGCTCTATCTTTGATATTCCCTTCATAGATCACTTCAATATTTCTATGTCGATTATCCATAAGAATAGTTTGAAACAGTGCTTTAACTTTATCTTCTTCTCCTTCTAGAATTTGCATGACCTCACGGTCGTGATACAACAGCATTCCGGTTATATCGAGTGCTTTGTTTTTTAATCGCCATTGTTTTAGCATAAGCATTAATTCGGCCTCTGATAAGCCTGCAGGAGAGATACTGGTATAAAGCAATTCAAACATAATAAGTTAACCCTATTTTAATCATTCTAAGTAGATTGAAACCCTAACAATATTATGCGAAATTCTCCGTAATATCTGCTGAATAATATTTCACAATTTTAAATAATTAGAAAGAGTAAATTTAATTTTTATTAAAACCTCACAAAATATTCTTTAGCTATCATAACAATCGTTTTACAGGTTTATTTACCCTATGAGATTGGCCATACAAAATGGAGCCCTGTTATGTCGATAACGCCTACTAAGAATTTAAACCTCTGATTCACCTAGTTGATGCAAAATAACGGCAATTAGCGAGCAGAAGCGTTAGCGTTAAACCAATAGTCAGCACTTTAAATGCACAAAAAAATCGTTGTTTTTTTTCAGTCCAAAATTTTCAGTCCAACAATTGCTCACTAAGTCTGAATCTGATGACTAAAAATTCAACCTAGCTCAACCACCGTCACTGATGAAACACTTGTCTTAGTTGAGTCTGTTTGTTGAGATAGTGTCACTCAATATAACCATTATATGATCAAAGCCAAATTATTTTTAAGGTTATTTAGCTCTAAAACAGCTTAACTTAAAGGTGTTTTCGTTATTGTATAACGAAAATTAAGCACACAATGACCTGAATCTTACAACGTTACCTTGTCCAAAGATGAGGGTGATAGCCAATATTAAAAAATTGCTATAGCTTATGTAGCTATAGCAATTTTTAGGTTTATAGCATTTTTTATTAGCCTATCTTTGCTGTTATTGCTGCGCTATAAGATAGGTGAATAAAAATATTCCCTCGTCACTTTAAGCTAAGACTTATAATTTAAGAAGGTTCATAATCTAAATTAGCTGACAACCAGCGCTCAGCTTGTGGCATGGTCATTTCTTTACGGGCGGCATAACTTTCAACTTGGTCTTGTGCCACTTTTGCCACGGCAAAGTATTTAGACTCTGGGTGCGCGAAGTACCAGCCACTTACCGCAGCACCAGGCCACATAGCAAAACTTGAGGTTAAGTCCATACCAATGTTTTCTTCGACATTAAGTAAGGTCCAAAGCAAGCCTTTCTCTGTGTGCTCTGGACAGGCGGGATAGCCTGGCGCAGGCCTAATACCCTGATACCTTTCACGAATTAAACTATCATTATCTAAGGTTTCATCTGGCGCGTAGCCCCAATATTCTTTGCGAATTTTCTGGTGTAAATATTCAGCGCTGGCTTCAGCTAGTCTATCGGCAACTGCTTTAATTAAAATACTATTATAATCATCGTGATCGGCATTAAAGGCTTTCACTAACGCCTCAACACCAAAACCAGCCGACACGGCAAAAGCGCCAATATAGTCATCAACACCTGAGGCTTTGTCTGCGACATAATCGGCTAAGCAACGATTATATTGGCCCGTGGGCTTTTTGCTTTGTTGACGTAATTGGTGCAATTTCATTAAGGGTTCAGTACGCGAGTCGTCAGTGTAAAGTTGTAAGTCATCTTGCTCACGATTAGCTGGAAACAAACCAAATACCGCTTTTGCAGTTAATTTTTTATTATTAATAACATCATCTAACATCGCATTAGCGTCATTAAATAACTTAGTTGCCTCCACGCCTACGACTTCATGTCTAAGAATTAAGGGATACTTGCCAGATAACTGCCAAGTCATAAAGAATGGCGTCCAATCGATATAATGCCTAACAATATTTAAGTCGATATTATCAAGTACAGTTACACCTAATTTATTGGGCACCTTAGGTGTATAGTTATCAAAGTTGATCGGCACCGCATTGGCACGCGCATCTTTCAAAGAAATCAAACTGGAACGCGGGCCTTTTTTGTAATGGCGCTCACGCACTTTAACGTATTCAGCTGTTTGGCGCTCAACAAAGGCAGCTCTATGCTCATCAGAAAGTAGTGTACTTACAACAGAAACCGAACGTGAAGCATTAGGCACATAAACCACAGGATGTTGATATTGAGGTTCAATTTTTACTGCGGTATGCGCTTTAGAGGTTGTGGCACCACCGATGAGCAAGGGTAAGTTAAATTCTTGGCGCTTCATTTCTTTAGCAACATGCACCATTTCGTCAAGTGAGGGAGTGATCAACCCTGACAAACCTATAATATCGACCTTTTCAGCACGGGCAACACGTAAAATTTCTTCACATGACACCATCACACCTAAGTCAATAATCTCGTAATTATTACACTGTAAAACCACACCAACAATATTTTTACCAATGTCATGAACATCACCTTTCACCGTTGCCAGCAATATCTTGCCGTTAGATTTTACTTCAGTTTTTTCTGCTTCAATAAAAGGGTTTAAATGTGCGACCGCTTGTTTCATTACTCGGGCAGATTTAACCACTTGCGGTAAAAACATTTCGCCAGCACCAAATAAATCACCAACCACATTCATGCCGTCCATCAACGGCCCTTCGATAACATCTAATGGCCGTTTAGCGACTAGTCTAGCCGCTTCAGTGTCCTCAAGAATAAACTCATTAATACCTTTAACGAGCGAATATTCTAGGCGTTTATTCACTTCTAACTCACGCCAGGTTAAATCAGCTTTGCTATTTTGACTACCGGCTTGGCCACGATATTCTTGTGCCACATCAAGTAGGCGTTCAGTAGCGCCGTCATCAGAGTTTTGTATAACGTCTTCAACTGCTAGGCGCAAGTTGTCGGGGATATCAGAATAAATCGCTAACTGGCCAGCATTAACAATCCCCATGTCCATACCATTTTTTATCGCATGATAAAGAAAAACCGCATGTATCGCTTCACGCACTGGATTATTGCCGCGAAATGAGAATGAGACATTAGAGACACCACCAGAAATCATGGCATGGGGTAAGTTTTGCTTAATGTCACCTACCGCTTCAATAAAATCACGCGCATAATTGTTATGCTCGTCAATGCCAGTAGCCACCGCAAAAACATTAGGATCAAAAATAATATCTTCAGCAGGATAGCCAATTTCATTGACCAAAATATGATAAGCGCGCTGACAAATTTGATACTTACGTTCACGAGTATCCGCTTGGCCTTTTTCATCAAACGCCATAATAATCACCGCAGCACCATAACGGCGCAGCAGTTCAGCTTGTTCACGAAAGTTGTCTTCACCCTCTTTTAAACTGATTGAATTTACAATGCCTTTACCTTGGATACATTTTAAACCCGCTTCTAAAATATCCCATTTAGAAGAATCCAGCATAATCGGCACTTTGGCGATATCTGGCTCACCAGCAATTAAATTCAGGAATCGAACCATGGCTGCTTGTGAGTCCAACATGCCTTCATCCATGTTGATATCAATAATCTGCGCGCCATTTTCAACTTGTTGCAAAGCTACTGCGATGGCTTGATCGTAATTTTCATCGGTAATTAAACGTTTAAAAACCGCAGAACCCGTCACATTGGTACGCTCACCTACATTAACAAACAAGCTATCATCTTTAATGGTCAGTGCTTCTAAGCCAGATAAACGACAAGCTATTTCTTTCGCTTTAATTTCCCGAGGCGCGATATTCGCTACGGCATCAGCCATGCCTTTAATATGCGCTGGTGTGGTGCCACAACAGCCACCAATAATATTTAAAAAACCCGCATTGGCCCACTCAGCAACATGCTCGTCCATATCTTCAACGGTAAAATCATATTCACCAAAAGCATTAGGCAAACCCGCATTAGGATGAGCAGAAACAGCCACATCTGAAATATGGCTTAATTCCTCCACATATTGGCGTAATTCAACCGGGCCAAGCGCACAGTTTAAACCAAATGAAATCGGTCTAGCGTGACGTAAAGAATTGTAAAAAGCTTCGGTGGTTTGCCCTGATAACGTTCGCCCTGATGCATCAGTAATCGTGCCTGAAATCATCACAGGTAAACGTTCACCACGACTTTCAAATACGGTTTCAACGGCAAATATAGCGGCTTTAGCATTAAGGGTATCAAATATTGTTTCAATTAAAATAATGTCACTGCCACCGTCAATCAAGGCATTGGTCGATTCAATGTAAGCATCTTTGAGTTGATCAAAGGTTACATTACGATACGCCGGGTCGTTAACGTCAGGAGAAATTGAACAAGTGCGATTTGTTGGCCCTAACACGCCAGCCACAAAACGTGGTTTATCTGGATTTTTCGCGGTAAATTCATCAGCGACTTCACGTGCTAATTGCGCCGCAGCGAAATTAATATCAGCACTGTACTCCGCCATATCGTAATCAGACATGGCGATAGTGGTGGCGTTAAAAGTATTAGTTTCAAGAATGTCAGCACCGGCAACAAGGTATTCGCGGTGAATAGCTTTAATAATCTCAGGTTGAGTCAGCACCAACATATCGTTGTTACCTTTAACATCGCTATGCCAATCAGCAAATTGCTCGCCACGATAATCTTGCTCTTCAAATTTATACGCTTGGATCATAGTGCCCATAGCACCATCTAAAATAAGAATGCGCTTTTTTAATTCGGCTTGTAATAGGCCATAAGAAATTGACTGCACCACAGGTGCTTTTGATTGAGTATTGACTTGCTTAGACACGAGATTTCCCTGGATGAATGGCTTTAATATGGTTTGCATCTAATTGATACGGCGTAATTTGATAAACGTAATAATTTAACCAATTGGTAAAAAGCAAACTACCATGGCTGCGCCACGTGTTTGCTGTGGCTGAATTGGGATCATTATCAGTAAAATAATTCTTAGGCATTGACGTGGTATGGCCCATTTCAAGGTCACGAAAATACTCTTCACTCAAGGTTGTTGCGTCATACTCTGGATGGCCGGTAAGGTAGACTTGCTGCTTGTTTTTACTCGCAGATAAATACACCCCGGCCTCAGTTGACTCCGCCAATATTTCTAGATGTTCCAGTGTTTGATAATCCGATTTATCGATATAACCATAACGAGAATGAGGCACATTAAAACTTTCATCGAAGCCTCGGGTTAACTGCTCTTCTGGTTTCAAACAATGGTGGTGATAAACACCAGAGAGCTTTTTTTTACGCAAATGTCGCTTTAAACCATAATGATGATAAAGCGCTGCATGTGCTGCCCAACAAGAAAACATAGTTGAAGTCACATTTTTTTCTGCCCAGTCAAACACTTGACAAATTTTGTCCCAAAAGGTTACTTGCTGATAATCCAACAACGCCAGCGGCGCACCGGTAATAATTAAACCGTCATATTGTTTATGTTTTATATCGTCGAACAAGCGGTAGAAATTATCTAGATGTGCTTGCGGCGTATTCTTAGATTCGTTGGCATGTATGCGGACAAATTCAACATTAATTTGCAATGGTGTATTAGCCAACATGCGCAGAATTTGCACTTCAGTTTCAATTTTATTGGGCATTAGGTTAAGAATAGCCACTTCCATTGGGCGAATTTCTTGATCTGCAGCGCGGCGTTCAGACATAACAAAAATATTTTCTTTGTCTAAAATCGTTAAAGCCGGCAATTCATCGGGGATTTTTATGGGCATAGTACTAACCTAATGTCGGGTAATTCATTATATCTGTGATCGCTATAAAACAACGCTGAAAAAAAATATTGCTCTTTACCATTTATATCTAACTACAATGTGACTTGGATTGCTAGCTATGTCAACCTCTAAACGTATAGACGTCTAAAAACTTTAATATGATTTAGCATTTTATCGTTTAGTCGCAAAGAAAATTTACGACAAAAAACCTCTAATGGCTCAATTATAGCGCACGAAATATATTGTCATTTAAGCTAAACACTGTAATCTTAGCCGACTCGCGCACTTGGTCATTTGTCTCCAGAGACTTGGCTCCGCGCCTACCTAGGCAGCACAATGAAAAACCTTCGTTACAGTTATCAAACAATCGAGTTTGGTAACACTGATATCCATCTTTGTACCTTACGTGATAAACAAGAATTTTATGACCCTGAAGACATTGCCCAAAACTTAGGCATTTCATCAGCAACTTGGTCTTTATTTGGTGTTATTTGGCCATCAAGCTTAGTGCTGGCACATTTTATCTCGCAATACCCCGTTGGCAAAAAACGGGTATTAGAAGTAGGCTGTGGCATAGCGCTTAGTAGCTTACTATTAAACAAACAAAAAGCAGATATAACCGCAACAGATTACCACCCAGAAGTAGGGAAATTTTTACTGAGAAACACCCTGCTTAATCAAGACGGTCCGATTAACTATGAGCAAACTAATTGGTCAAATAAACAAGATAGCTTAGGACTTTTTGATTTAATCATTGGTAGTGACCTACTATATGAAAATGAACATATTGAATTGCTTGCAAATTTCATCCAGGCCCATGCAAACAAAAGTTGTGAAGTTATTCTTGTTGATCCGGGTCGCGGACGCAAAACTAAATTAAGTACAAAAATGCTAAAATTTGGTTTTAGCTCTACCCATATTAAACCTGAGCATACCGATTACATTAAACAAGACTTCAAAGGTCATATTCTTAAATTTAAAAGATAGAAGCTTAGCTGCTTGTTGACTGATATATTAACAAGCAGCTAAGGCATTACTTTACATACCTAAAAGTTTTATTGACGCTAAGCATTGCGTAACCAGCCTTTTTCTACGGCAAACTCAATTTGCTCAGCAACATAAGTCCATAGTTTTGGTGCTAAACTATCTAAGAAATTGTGACGCGCAATAACTTCAGATCGGCTAACATTATGCTTAGCCCAGCTCCCTCCGTCATTTTTCATATTTTGCAGTAAAGGTAATACCCGATCCATTGCTTTGGCAAATTTAGCATCGGTTGTTTCTGCCGCTTCAAACTCTAACCACAAATTTAACATTTCTGAGCATTGCTGTTCAGGCAACAAACCAAAAATACGCTTTGCCGCTTCAAGCTCTTTTGCTTCTTGCGCATCAAGTTCTGCTTGTGCTGCAAAGGCAAAAGTATCGCCGGCATCAATTTCTACTATGTCATGAATAAGTAACATGATAGTGACTCGAGCAACATTGACTGGCTCTGCGGCATAAACATGTAAGGTTTGCGCCATCATGGCAATATGCCAGCTATGCTCAGCACTGTTTTCTGGTCTATTTTTGTCCGACTTTACCATCACTTTTCGGTAGACAGCTTTAAGACGGTCTAACTCTAAAATAAAATCTAATTGTTGCTTCAAGTCTTGCATTATTTCTCCTATATGAAAGCTAGCACGATGATTTTATGCTCACATAATTTGATATGGGGGGGGTTCATCGATAACTCCACCTTTGTAACAAACACAATCTGTTAAAGTGTCAATAAAGCGACCTAATAGACTAGTGATAAATTTATCCCCTACCTTGGCAACATGAAAAAATGGTAAAAGTGCTAGTTCCTAGCTTTGGCTTTGGCTTTGGCATTATAGATTGAATATATTAAAGCCAAGAAAATACAAATACCTGCGGGTACAAATAGCGCATAAAATTTAAACAAACTAAATAAATAAGTACCTAAGCCCCCACCGACAACAAATCCTATAATAATTAGCAGAAATAATAATGCCTTTCTATTATCAAATGTATCGCCCCTTAATTTTGCACCTAACATAATACCCAAATCAGTAAAAATACCTGTGACATGAGTTGTTCTGATCACCGCACCACTATAAGTAGTGGCTAAGGCATTCTGCAATCCACACGCTGTTGAGGCTAAATAATGGCCATTTAAAGAGTCTTTTGTTAAGAAATAAATAGCACCAAAAAGCAATGCCGCTTCTAGGTACAGCAAACCACTATAATTGCGGCCTAATTTTAATGCCCCACCATGTATAAAGTAACCCGATATACCTGCCCCTATTAAAAAGCTAAATAAAATAAGCAGTAAATGAAAAGCATCAGTAAATGTCGAGTTTACAACTCCTGTGCCAAGCAGTGTAGCCGTGCCAGATAAGTGCGAAATCGATTGATGTTTAAAGCCTAACAATCCAACCGCATTAATAAGTCCGGCCACTAAAGCAAGCACAAATGCACCGTATTCTACCCATCGGGGTAATTTTGAAATCACTATATTCCTTAAGCTCTTAGCACCTATTTGAGTATAAAATTAAGGTCAGCTTAAATTAAAATAAGCTAAAATAATTAACGATATGAAAATAGCCGAGTTACTTCACTAGTGACAAGCTGAGCAATATTTATATTGCCTTACATGTTTAAAAACTGTCGAGGTATTTTGCTTAATTAACTCGTGTTAATCATCTTGAATAACCGCTTAAGTTTCTTTAACAACAAATAATAAATTTGATATAAATTAATCGGTTACATAACTCTGACTTAAACTAGGCTCAGTAAGCACAACTAACGCCACCTAAGTTGTACAATTACTCATCTATTTAAAACCTTACTTTATACCCAGTTAAATAAACCCGCTAGCCACTCAAAAGTTAACACTGTGGTAAATACCTTTAAGCCAACCAAGCTTAAAAGAAAAACAATGAGCAAGGTTTTATTTCTCTTACTTTTTATATTACGCCAATACAATAATTTTGCTTCAATTTCATCCATAATTTCATTTTTTACATCTTTCATCATAATACTTCTCAATATAAATAATAACTTAGACTTATTTTATAGCTGATAAAGCCTCAACTGCACATCAGACTTGCTTGCTTATCAGCCAAGCACGTGTAAAAGAGTTTGAGCATTTTTGGTAATAATATTAAATAATACCTGCACTGTACCATACGAGTTTTTATTAACTCTTTACCAATGGCATAAAGTAGCAATATCTGGACAGATTTAGCGACAAACGCCGAGTTGTGCTGAACTTCAACCAAGTTAACTTCTGACGATCTATCAGTTTTGATTACTCTGTTGTCGTTCATTATTGTCGTCCAGATAAAATTAACTTGGCTATACATATTCGGCGCACCACATTAAGCGCCAGCTTAGCGGTTGATGGACTGGAGTGAGACCTAAAAAATCACCTAACGCTATAACATGTTCAATACAAGTGAGTTTTTTATCAATAAGTTATGCTTTCTAAACTAATATTTGCAGCTATATTTTAGCAGTGTTAATTTGGTAATAAGTTTTGATCATATTATCAACATAGGTGTTATTAGTCGCTTTTTAGGCTATTTTACAAGAATATTTTTAAGGTTGCTGTTTAGGGAATACTCATGGATTTAATACAAGGCTTACTATTAATAACCTCCATACATTTGTTGGCGGCAGCATCGCCAGGGCCTGATTTTGTTTTGGTGTCGCAGCAAACTTTGTCTAACGGCAAACAAACAGGTTTTATGGTCAGTATTGGTATTGCATTGGGCTTGTCGGTGCATATTATTTATTCTGCGCTAGGATTGGCTGCTGTTATCGCCAACTCAGCAACCGCTTTGTGGGCGATAAAAATTATCGGTGGTGGTTATTTAATTTACTTAGGTGTGCAAGGTTTAAGCGCTAAACCGGTTAGTAACCTTGACCCTATTGGCAAAGTCAGCGAGCAAAAAGTACTGAAAAAATATCCCCGTTTAAGAGCAATTGCGAAAGGTTTTTTATGCAATGCCTTAAACCCAAAAGCGCCAATATATTTTTTGGCCTTGTTTACTGTAGTTTTATCACCCAATTTACCGCTATTACACTTGGTTATTTACGGTATATGGATGATGATATTACAGCTGCTGTGGTTTTCTATCGTGGTGGTTTTACTTTCTCAGCCAAGTGTTAATGAAAAATTTCAGCGCTTAGGCCATTGGATCAATCGTGTACTTGGTGGCGCTATGATTTTAATCGGCTTAAAAGTATTGATCAGCAAAATAAATTAGGTGATTTTCATGACAAATACAGCTGTTAAAAAATATAAAAATTTCAAGTCGTTTTATCCGTTCTACTTAAGCCAACATGAAAATATTATCTGCAGAAGGTTGCATTTTATTGGCTCTAGTTTAATTATAATCACTCTGACCTATGTCTTGATTAATGCTGCTTGGCCATTATTCTGGATCCTACCTTTTCTGGGTTATGGCTTTGCTTGGCTTGGTCATTTTTTCTTTGAGAAGAATACACCAGCAACCTTCACTTATCCTTGGTACAGTTTGTTAGGTGACTGGGTTATGTATAAAGACATCTTGATGGGTAAACTTAAGTTCTAAGTTTTTTTGCTTGGCTTTAGTTTACTTGGATATAGCACAAAATTACTGAACAGGATTGAACTTGCCCACCAACATACAATTAAAACAGTAGACTTGATAGCGCACTTGCAACATTAGTGCTCAAATTTAACATAGCGCCAGACTTAAATATCCGTTTAAAAACAAGGTTTAACTACCAATAAGCTTGATTAAATACGTTTTACCATAACACTTGATCTATTTCATTCAATAATTGTTGAGTGTGATGATTGACCACCAAACTTTGATCTTTTTGATTGCTTTTAATGGTCATTTCTAGTTGCAGGGCACATTTAGACAGATCAGCAAAGCCAAACATTTGCGCGGCACCAGCAATGCGATGCGACAGTCTGCCCAGTTGTTCAAAGTCATTATTATTAATGTGCAACACTAAGTCTTGCTGCTCTAATACCAAATTCGATTTAAATTTTTGCACTAAGTCTGACATATCAAGGTTACTAAAAATTTCACTGGCTTTTTCGTAAGAAAAACTACCATCGTAAAATTTTGTAATCGTTGGTATAAAAACATTTCGTTCAATGGGTTTAGATAGATGGCCACTAAAACCCAAGGATAAATAATGCGTTATTTCATGTGACATGGCGTTTGCCGTTAAGGCAATAATCGGCGTTTTACAGCCCTTTTGCCGCAAAATATTAAACGCCTCGATACCATCCATTTCTGGCATTTGAATATCCATTAAAATTAACGCCGGTTGGTGTTGTTCAAACAAAGCGACCGCTTCTACACCGTTACGGGCGGTTAACACCTCTAGCCCCAATGACGCTAATAATCGAGCAATAAGTCGTCTATTATCGTTGTGATCTTCTGCTAGTAAAATGGTGCCTTGTAATGGCGCAGCTGCTTCTTTAACCGTGACTTTGGTGGACGATATACTACTTTCACTGCATTGCTCACTGAAACTGGCTGTACAGGGTAAACTAAAAGCAAAAACACTGCCCTGATTTAGCTCACTTTCAACTTCAATTTTACCGCCCATGATTTTGGCTAATTGATCTGATAGACATAGTCCTAAGCCGGTACCACCAAAGCGCCGGCTAATACTGCTATCCCCCTGGGTGAAGCTTTCAAATATACTTTGCAGCTGCGAACTGCTCATACCGATGCCACTGTCGGTAATTTTAAACATTAAGTTATTCGCACTTTGACTAATGTTTAATTCTACATGCCCTTTTGGGGTGAATTTAACGGCATTAGCACATAAGTTGATCAAAATTTGTTTAACTCGAAAACCATCCACCTCGATAAAAAAAGGCTCTGGCAAGCAATGAATAATGTCAAAAGTTAAACCTTTCGAACTTGCTTGCAAGCTAAACATATTCGCAAGTTCTTGCAAAATGTCGTGCAAATTTTGTGTTTGTATTTCAAGTTCTATTTTGTTGGCTTCAATCTTACTTAAATCGAGAATGTTGTTAGTCAGTTCGAGTAAATGTAAGCTATTGCCATGGATGATTTTAACTTCTTTACCAATAAACTTCTCTTCAACATCACCACTGATTATCGCCTCAGCTTGACCAATAACTGTGGTTAATGGTGTTCTAATTTCATGACTCATGTTCGCTAAAAACTGACTTTTAATATTATTAGCACTTTGCAACTCTTGCATTAAATATTCGAGTTCGTTGGTTCTTTGTTTGACTTTTGACTCAAGTGCTTGCTTTGATCGCCGCTCTATTACTCGACGTGTAATTAAAAAACCAATCATTAAGATGGCAATAGTCACAATAATAATAATGATACGCGTTTGTGAAGACTGCTCCACTTCGAGTGCCTGTAAACGTTTTTGTTGCTTTAATTGTTCTACTTCTTGTTTTAATTGATCAGAGTTAAATAAGGCTAATTTTGAATTAAGTTCGTTATTATCTAATTCCAATTTTACTTGCAAAAAATCACGTTGACTTTTCATTGCTTTAAAGTTTTTATGCTGCGCGGCATATATAAGTGATTGTAGTGAAAGGTTATATTGTATTTGATCTTTATGGTCCCTCTTTTCAGCCATTTCACTTGAACGCTGAGTATATTGTAATGCCAAGTCATATTTCCCTTGATAAAAATAGGCTTTAGCTAAACTATATAATGCACCTACATAAGCATTGTCGTGTTCTTGCTCAATACTTAAGCGAAGACCTTCTGTGGCATAGGCTATGGCTTGGTCGATATTGTGAAGGTCGTTATGTAGTTCGGCTAAATGATATAACACTGTGGCAGTATAAAAATCATATTTATTTTTGCGGGAAGAGTTAAGCGACAGTGTCATATAATACTCAGCTTTTTCATAATCACCGGCATATTTGTAAGCCTTGCCTATATCACTATATGCCATAGCGATACCTTTTTTATCTGAAATCTTTATCCGACTTTCTATTACATCATGATACATAGATATCGCTATATCGTAGCGTTTTAGCTCTAAATGAAAATCGGCTATATTAAATTTCACATCAATTTTATCGGTTTCACTACCAAATTTTTGATATATTTTTTCCGCTAGTTGATAGCTCAACAACGCACTTTCGAACTCACTTGTTTTTGCATGAACTAAGGCAATATTATTATACAAATTTGCTTGGGCAATGGGCTCATTGAGGATAAGATAATAACTAAGTGCTTGTTGATATGAATGTAAAGCCAAAGCATATTTACCTTTATAGTAGGCATAGACTCCTACTCTTTTATAGGCGTCAGCTTCAAGTTGTTTTAAGTCAAACTCCTTAGCAAGTTTTTGCTCTTTTTGGGAAACGTCAATGGCGTGGTCAAGTTGGCCTAATTGATGAAGTATTCTACTTTGACTAGCTAAAACAGAGAGTTTATCTAAGGTTGATAAGTTTTTATCTGCACTGAGCGAGGTAATTAACACTAGGGCTTTTTTTTTGTCGGCCATGGTTTTGATTACCGATAACTGCTGGCCAAAGTTTTTACCTATATATTGACTTTGGTTCTGACTCTTCACCGCAGAACTGGTGAACAAATTTGTCAATAAAATTAATAAAGGTAATAACAATATTCGCTTGAAAATTACTTTCGATGACAGCTTAAAATACGCGTATTTTTTACTAACAAGTAAATTGCTTTTTTTGCTCATTTAGCTTTAGTCTATTATTTCAATTGATAAATATATTATTTGGCTGCTAGTTATAGCATTTTAGTATTCGACTAACAACGCTCTGAGTAATTGATTTTTTCTGTTGCCTTAATCAGATATAACACCAATTTTTAATAAACAATTTAATTATTAAAAAATAACCTTTATTTTACATGATAAAGGTTATTTAGATACGTTTACCATAGTACTTGGTCTATCTCATTCAATAATTCTTGGGTGTAATGATTCACACTCGAGCTTTGATTTTTTTGATTGTTTTTAATAACTGTTTCTAACTGCAGGGCACATTTAGATAGCTCAGCAAAGCCAAACATTTGCGCGGCTCCAGCAATGCGATGTGACAGTTTACCTAGTTGTTCAAGATCATTATTATTAATGTGTAAGACTAAATCTTGTTGCTCTAAGACTAGGTTCGATTTAAATTTTTGCACTAAGTCTGACATATCAAGGTTACTAAAAATTTCACTGGCTTTTTCGTGCGAAAGGCTACCATCGTAAAACTTTATAATTGTTGGTATAAAAATATTTCGTTCAATAGGTTTAGATAAATGACCATTAAAGCCCAAGGATAAATAATGTGCTATTTCATGCGACATGGCGTTTGCCGTTAATGCAATAATCGGAGTTTTACAGCCCTTTTGCCGCAAAATATTAAATGCCTCGATACCATCCATTTCTGGCATTTGAATATCCATTAAAATCAACTCGGGTTGGTGTTGTTCAAACAAAACGACCGCTTCTAGACCGTTACGGGCAGTTAACACCTCTAGCCCCAATGACACTAATAACCGAGCAATAAGTCGTCGATTATCGTTGTGATCATCCGCCAGTAAAATGGTGCCCTGCAATTGTGGGCGTTCTTGCTCAATAGTAACTTCGGTGGACGATATTTTATTTTCACTGTGTTGCTCAGTAAAACTGGCTGTACAAGGTAAGCTAAAGGCAAAAACACTGCCTTGATTTAACTCACTTTCAACTTCAATTTTACCGCCCATGATTTTAGCCAACTGGTCTGATAAACATAGCCCTAAGCCGGTGCCACCAAAGCGTCGACTAATACTACTATCCCCTTGGGTGAAGCTTTCAAATAGGCTTTGCAACTGCGAACTACTCATGCCAATGCCACTGTCAGTAATTTTAAACATCAAATTATCTTTGCTTTGACTAATGTTCAACTCTACATGTCCTCTTGGGGTGAACTTAACTGCATTAGCACATAAGTTGATCAAAATTTGTTTAACTCGAAAACCATCCATCTCGATTAAAAAAGGCTCTGGCAAACAATGAATAATGTCAAAAGTTAAGCCTTTAGAACTTGCTTGTAAACTGAACATATTCGCGAGTTCTTGCAAAATGTCGTGCAAGTTTTGTGTTTGTATTTCAAGTTCTATTTTATTGGCTTCAATTTTACTTAAATCAAGAATGTTGTTAGTCAGTTCAAGTAAATGTAAGCTATTGCCATGAATAATTTTAACTTCTTTACCAATAAATTCATCTTCAACATCACCACTCATTATCGCCTCAGCTTGACCAATAACTGTGGTTAAAGGTGTTCTAATTTCATGACTCATGTTCGCTAAAAATTGACTTTTAATCTTATTTGCACTTTGTAGCTCTTGCATTAAATATTCAAGTTCAGTGGTTCTTTGTTTAACTTTTGACTCAAGTGCTTGCTTTGAGCGCTGCTCTATTAGTCGACGTGCAATTAAAAAACCAATCAGTAAGCTGGCAATAATCATAATCATAATAATAATACGCACTTGTGACGAACGGCTCATTTCCAGTACTTGTAAGCGTTTTTGTTGCTTTAACTGCTCAACTTGTTGCTTTAGTTGCTCAGAATCAAAAATAGCTAATTGTGAGTTAAGTTGGTTATTGGCTAATTCAAGTTGTGTTTGCATAAAATCACGTAGGCTTTTAACCGCTTTAAGAGGATGATGTTGCGCTGAATATATAAGGGCTTGTAAGGATAAGTTGTGCTTAAGTTGTTCTTTATTGCCAATTTGGTTGATCACTTCAGTAGATTGTTCAAGATGCTGCAATGCTAGATCATACTTTCCTTGATAAAAATAAGCGGTAGCTAGACTATATTTTGCCCCTACATAGGCATTGTTGTGTCCCTGTTCAAGACTTAAGTTAATACCTTCCTTAGCATAAGTTATCGCTTGGTCGATGTTGTGAAGGTCATTATTAAGTTCGGCCAAGTTATGTAATGTAGACGCGGCATTATAATCATCTTTATTTTGACGATGTAAACCAAGTGCCAATTTCATAAAGTGTTCAGCTTGTTGATAATCGCCAGCATACTTATAGGAGGAGCCTAAATCACTATACGCCATGGCTAGACCAATGATATCTGAAATTTCTTTGCGTTTTTCTATGATGTCATAAAACATTTGAATTGATGCATCATAGCGCTTTAAGCGCAAATGCAAATTGGCAATATTATTTAAGACGTCAAGTTGATCTTTTTTACTACCAAACTCATGATAAATAGGTTGAATTTTCTGATATATCGCTAACTCAAGCTCATTTTGGGCTGTTCTACCATAAACCAAAGCAATGTTGTTGTATAAGTTGGCTTGGGAAATAGGCTCGTCGAGAGTAAGGTAATAATTAAGTGCTTGTTGATATGAGTATAAAGCCAAGCGATTTTTACCGTTATAATAAGCATAAACGCCCACTCTTTTATAAGCATTAGCCGCCAGTCTTTTTAAGTCAAATTCAGTAGCAAGTTGCTGCTCTTTTTGGGCGCTTTCAATGGCGTGCTCAAGTTGGCCTAATTGATGATATATTCTGCTTTGACTGGCTAAAACGGAAAGTTTATCTAAGGTCGATAAGGTTTTGTCTGCACTGAGTAAGGTGATTAAATCTAAAGCTTGGTTTTGATCCACCATGGCTTCGATTGTGGATAGCTTCTGACCAAAATTTTTATCGAAGTCTTGGCTTTGCACAGTAAAGCCGATGAGTAAATTTGCAAATAAAATCAAGAAAAATAATAACAACGTTCGGTTGGGAACTGTCATCCATAACACCTTAAAATGCGCTGATTGTTTACTAACTAGTAAATGCTTATATTTAAACATATTTGCTCATATAGCTATAATCTATTATTTCAATTGATAAAAGTATATGTGGTCGGTAGTTATATCATTTTACTATTTTACTAACAATGCAAAGGGTAATTGATTTTTACCTTATCTTACATTGTCTTATATTTTATTATATTTTATTATATTGTCTTGCATTACTTTTACATTTGGGCTGTAAGACCTCGACAATTCCCCCAGAACAATGGCTGTTATTTCAACATAAATAGTTACTAAAACTTTACTAAAAACTTAGCCAAGAGCGTCACAAAAGGCTTATAATCCGAGATTAAATATACCCAAATCCATGAGTAAAGTTACCTCAATGTATCAGAAAACTAAAGTTGCATTCACCAAGTTAAAAAACAATAAATTTTTCGAATTAAGTGTTATCTGTGTCATTATAATTTCTGCACTTGAAATTGGCGCTAAGACTTTCCCGCTTTCAAATACAGCTATTTCTATTACCTCACTGCTCGATACTTTCATCACACTTTTTTTCTTATTTGAAATTTCGTTACGCTTTCTGACAGAAGAAAAGAAAATAAACTTTTTTAAATCAGCTTGGAATATCTTCGATACGCTAGTCGTTGTTATCAGCCTTATCCCAGTAAATGATTCTGAAATGGCTTTACTGGCCAGATTAGTTAGAGTGTTTCGTGTTTTAAGAATGGTATCTGTTGTGCCTGAACTTAGAATACTCATTAACTCACTGGTTAAGGCCATGCCTCAATTAGGCTATGTCGTGTTATTGATGTTTATTATTTTTTATATCTATGCTGCTGTTGGTAGTTTTTTGTTTAATACCATTAACCCAAAATTATGGGGTGACATCGCGATATCGATGCTAACACTTTTTAGGGTGATGACGTTTGAAGATTGGACCGACATCCAATATGAGACGATGGAAATTTATCCTTATAGCTGGATTTACTACATGACCTTTATCTTTTTTACCGCGTTCGCCTTTCTCAACATGGTCATTGGCATTGTGGTTAATGTGATGGAAGAAGAGCGCTCAAAAGTAAAGAACAAAAATCAGCCAACGTTGAGTGACTTAAAACAAGAGATAACAGAATTAAAAACACTTATTTTGCAGCTGGATAACAAAAAGAGTCATTAGTTAAGGGGCTTTTTGGATTCACGCGTTATAAGTTAACACCTTTGTCATACTGATAACTTTGTCGACGACCTTTAATTATCAGTATGACTTACATAAAAATCTGGCGTCACTAAAAGTCACAGCAGATTTAACCCTATTTTTTAACTATTCATGCCATATTTTAAATGGCCGAAAAATCGCAATACCCAGTGAAAATAAACTGCGTTATGATCAATAAAGCAAGTGATAGTACTGGCACAAAAGTGCTACTTATCTAAACCACCCAGGCATAAATATTTAATTTCTAAATAATCATCTAAGCCGTATTTCGAGCCTTCACGGCCACTACCTGATTGTTTAACACCACCAAACGGCGCAGCAGCATCAGAAATAATACCTTCGTTAATACCAATCATTCCATACTCAAGCCCTTCAGCAACGCGCCAAATTATGCCAATATCTCTGGCATAAAAATAAGCGGCTAGACCAAATTCGGTATCATTGGCCATAGCGATGACCTCGGCTTCATTATCGAAGGCGATAATTGGAGAAACTGGACCAAATATTTCATTTTTAGCAACGGGCATATCATTGGTAACATGACTCAAAATTGTTGGTTGGTAAAAGTTTTCGCCCACAGGGTCTTTCTTAGCTCCCAAAATTACTTTCGCGCCCGCAGCAATAGATGCTTGCACTAATTTATCAACATCATTAACCGCCTGGCTAGAAATCATAGGACCAATGGTAATCCTGTCATCCAAACCATTACCTATCGCTAATTTCGCCACACTAGCTGTGAATTTTTCAGTGAATTGTTCCAGCACTTGGTTTTGAACGAAAATACGATTAGTGCAAACACAAGTTTGGCCAGCATTACGATATTTTGAAAGCAACGCCCCTTGTACAGCCGCATCAATGTCAGCATCGGCAAAAACAATAAAAGGCGCATTGCCGCCTAACTCCATTGAGACTTTCTTCACTGTTGTAGCACATTGGCTCAACAACGTTTTTCCTACCGGCGTTGACCCTGTGAAAGTAAACTTGGCAACATCAGGGTGCTGAGTTAACACTTTGCCTATACCACTAGCATCGTCACCAACCACCACATTAAATACCCCTGCAGGAATGCCTGCTCGCTCGGCAAGCTCAGCCATAGCTAACGCTGAAAGTGGTGTTTGTGTTGCCGGACGAACAACGAAGGTACAACCAGCCGCTAGTGCAGCCGAGGCTTTTCTGGCGATCATAGCATTAGGGAAATTCCATGGTGTGATCGAGGCAACAACACCTACCGGCTGTTTAATCACTATAATACGTTTATCCCCTGATGGTCCTGGAATTGTATCACCATAAACCCGCTTACCTTCTTCTGCAAACCATTCAATAAATGCCGCGCCATAAGCTACTTCGCCTTTAGCTTCAGAAAGTGGCTTACCTTGTTCTAAGGTTAATATTCGCCCAAGATCGTCTTGATGTTGCATGATCAAATCAAACCAATTACGCATTAAGCCTGCGCGCTCGTTGGCCGATTTTGCCGACCACATTTTTAATGCGCTTTTAGCGGCATTTACCGCCAATTCGGTTTCAACAACACCAGCATTACTTACTTTTGCTACTTCACTGCCATCAGCTGGATTGGTCACAATGATCTGAGCTTCACTGCTACGCCAATTACCATTAATGTATGAACAATTTTTAACTAACTGACTATCTTGTAAACCAAGGTCTGAGTTATTTTGCATATTAAGCTCCATTGCAATCTGTTTAGTTATGAATATTAATTAAAATAAGGAATACGTCAACTGAGATCTGTGCTGGTGATCTTAAAATCAGTAAAAGCTATTCATACCCATTTGATTAATTACTTGCTCACGTTAAGGGTTAACATAAACGGCTGCTTTGTTATGAGATTTATAAGTTGCCTAAATACTGACTAAGTTTTATGGCTTGTCATGATTCATTTTCTGTTATGAAAAAGCTGAGTTACTCATTAATCAAATCGATACTAACGATGACTTTAATAACAGGTTCTGACAGTTTTATTAAGTTTTTGATCTTGTTGTGCGCAGAAATATCATGATCAACAGCCTAGCTGAAACTTAAACTCAGTTATGGCAATTATCACTGAAGCATTTAGGCTAAGAGTAAATATCAATTTTATTAAATTTTTCGAAGTAAAAATAAATGAAGGGGTAGTAGCAATTTTTAAATTAAAATAAGGCCGGTTAAATACGACAGTAACGCAGATATAGCGAAAGTAGTATTCAACAACGGCCCTTGTTGTTATATCAAAGTGATTAACTATTCACCTTGAACAGGTTCATCCCAAGAAAGATGATGTTCAGCCAATACGACTAAATTTTCACTGTTAATCAAACGATGTGATGCAGCATAGCCAAGTATATTCTCAACAGTCTCTTCTGGACGGCTTGAAATAATAGCCGTTTCATCTGATGAGAAATTACACAAACCACGTGCTATTTCTTCACCTTTTTCATCATAGACGTGAAGCACGTCTGCGCGTTCAAAATTTCCGTGTATAGAAACAACATCATGGCAGGTAAAACCATCGTCACCACCATATAATGAGTCAGCTACATCTTGTTTTATCACTAGGCTACCAGCCATTTGCAAGCGATCTGTTAACCAAATATTCCATGCCGATGAAGGAGATGAATGGGCAATACATTTGGTGTGCTTGCGTTCGCCACGTAGTATTGCAGTAACAGGATCTTCCATTGTTCCTCTCGCAATAATCGTGGTGCAACCCGCATTCTGTGCCATATTTGCTGCTTGCAATTTAGTTAGCATACCACCGGTACCTAAAGAACTGGTACTGCTTGCCGCTTCCATGTAACTGCTTACATCTTCGATAGACTCAACAAATACCGCACCTTCTTCTGAAGGGTTCCGGTCATAAACGCCGTCGATACAAGTTAAAATAAATAGATACTCAGCACCAATCATTTGAGCGACTTTCGCTGCTAGTCTATCGTTGTCACCAACACGAATTTCTTCGGTAGTCACGGTATCATTTTCGTTGACAATCGGCATTACACCCTGTTTTATCAAACGGTGTACCGTATTTTTGACGTTAAGAAAGCGACGTCGATTTTCGAGATCATCTAAGGTAACTAATACCTGTGCAATATCAAAACCATACTCTAATGCAATTTGCTTATAAGCATGCATTAAGATGGGTTGTCCACAAGCCGCGGCTGCTTGCTTGTCTTGAACGCTGGCATTTTCAATGGTGCAGCCAACGGTATTAAGACCTAATGCAACTGATCCTGAGGACGTAAGTACAACTTCGTATCCTTGATCACGTAACGTAGAAATATCACTAAGCAAGCCATGCATGAAGGCGAAACTAGGTGTTAAATTCTTCACGTTTGCTAATAGGCTCGAGCCAACTTTAATGACTATACGAGGTTTGATTCGTGAAACTTTTTCTGATTTTGGTTGTTCGAATGAGGGCAAAATGACTCCGTTTTCTGATTAATATAATTAAATATCTGGGCTGAACCAATAAAATGTTGGTACATCAATCTTCAGATATTTCCGTAATATTATTTGTCGTTGTATAATTATCTTATTATCAAAACATTAGTTTTACTAGCAATATATTACCTTGGGGATGATAGATATAAAATTGCTGAAACGTTTTAAAAAACGTTAAAATTTGACAACAATCGACAAATGATTTGGGAGATTATATACTAAAAACCCTATTTTTTCAATTGAACTTAAAATCACCTCCGTAACACGAGTTTTTAAGATTATATTGAACACTTACAAAACAGACTGTATTTCATTCAATAGCAAACTAAAAGTGTTTGGAGTTTTGTGTCATTAATTATGATTAGTTGTGGGACGATTGTGCTTCATTATTGACTCACTAGGTAACTTCTACTGATCAGACAATGACCATCATTAATCCTTCTTTAGTCAAAAAGCCTCCCAGTATTGTTGTCACACAAGCAATTAAAGAGCTGTCTAATCAAGGTTATGGCGATTAAAGCGCACTTATTAAAAAATAGGGTTAGCCTATTTTCGCTACCTTGCTGATTCAGGTTACCTTATTGCTATCGCCGAGGGTTACTCGGTATCTTCAATAGAAAAGCGGGTTGGCAAACAAACGATTCTGTCTTTGATGTAAAATATGCTGGCGCAAATTGGTCAAGGTGTTAGCGCAATTAGACACTGTTGTGGGGTTAACTAAAGCATTGGGTTATACGGATTTGGCTGCCAGCGAAGCTGAGCTAAACCGAGTGACAGTATTGGTAGGAAACGGCCAATTTGTGCTTTTAAAGTTACGCGCTACTGAATTGAATCAGCGATAACACTGGGTTTTTGACCTCGCACCACCAAAGCACGGATACTCGACACACTGGGTGGATTAATGGAACTGGCAATGACGCACGAACAGCACGTCTAAATATGATGCAACTAAGTGATCAGTAAAAATGGTACAATGGAAGCAGAATTGGCAGCGTCTAAGCAAAATGTCAAATGAGATACACTCATTAACTCGACCGTTTTAGCAACTGCTCAACAGCCAGTGGCGCTGCGTTGATATTTCTTCGCCAAGGCGATGAAGTGGCGCAAGGTTAAATAAATAACGATTAAATTAACATCTAAAGTAGTATTGAGCACAATGAATACTACTAAGTGCTTTAAGCTGAACTTTTACTATTGTTTTAATATAAATATTGGCAATAAAAATAAAAGTTAACCATTCAATAGCATAATCTTGAATTTACCAAACAGTTTAGAGTGAAGCGAATAAGCAAAAGGAAACTCATTTATGTCAAATAGTAATAAAATTATCGATACTGAAACTATGATTGAAAATCTTGGTAAGCAGGCTAAAGCCGCAGCCAAGATTCTGGCCAGTGCCACTACCGAACAAAAAAACCAAGCATTAACCGTTGCCGCCGATGCTTTACGTCAGCATACGCCAGCACTACTCGAAGCAAATGCTTTAGACGTTTTAAGTGTTAGAAAAGCGGGTAAAGCTGAGTCATTTATTGATCGCCTTGAATTGAACCCTGAAAGAGTCGAAGCTATGGCTGTCGCTCTAGAAAGCATTGCCAAACTACCCGATCCTATTGGTCGAGCCCTAGCAGAATTTGATCGTCCCAATGGCCTAAAAATAACCCGTGTATCAACCCCTATCGGTGTTATTGGCATGATCTATGAGTCTCGCCCCAATGTGGGTGCAGATGCTGGTGCCTTATGTTTAAAATCAGGTAATACGGTAATATTGCGTGGCGGCTCTGAAAGTCTTAATTCTACTCGCATTATTGTTGAGTGTATGGCAGAAGGCTTGCGTGCAGCTAATTTACCAACCACTTGTATACAACTCGTTGATACTGATGACCGTTCTGCAGTTGCTGCATTACTGCGTTGTGCTGAATATGTTGACCTAGTTATACCTCGTGGTGGCCGTGGCCTTGTAGAGCTAGTGAGAAACGAAGCTCAGGTGCCAACATTGCTGCACCTCGATGGCAATAACCACATTTATATTGATAAAGACGCCGACTTAGCAAAAGCATTGAGTATTGTTAAAAATGCCAAACTACGTAGAACTGGTGTTTGTGGTGCGACCGAAAGTTTAGTCGTAAACCAAGCAATAGCTGCTGAGTTTTTGCCTAAACTGCTCAATACCTTAGAGCATTGTGAGGTCCGAGGTGACCTTGCAGCTCAAGCCTGTGACGCACGAATTAATCCCGCTAATGACGCTGACTGGGACACCGAATATCTTGACGCTATTTTATCGGTCAAAGTTGTAGCAAACTTAGAAGAAGCGCTTGATTTTATTGACCAGCACTCGTCTAAACATACTGACGCTATTATTACTGAAAATGCAGAAACAGCAGAAGTTTTTATGCGCGCCGTTGATTCAGCGGTAGTGATGCATAATGCATCAACTCAGTTTTCAGACGGTGGGGAATTTGGTATGGGCGCTGAAATCGGTATTGCTACCGGTAAAATTCACGCACGTGGACCTGTAGGTCTTGAGCAACTAACCATATTTAAATATCGTGTTGCTGGCCAAGGACAAATCCGTCCTTAATCCTAAGCACAGGATGAACTAAGTAAAACACAAAACTATTGATTAATAGCTTTGTGTTTACTTTATCTTAGTGCAGGCCATCGATTTAGATAAGATAATGAAACACAAAGTGTCTTAGCAGCTTATTTTTAAACAGTTTACCTTTTACACTGTCCATCTTCTCGTACCATTATTGTACATTTAAAATTTTAATCCTTGACGTTCTATTAACTATTGCCGGTTTAATAGCCCATAAGTCACCCTGTGAAAATAAAATGATAAAAACATAAAATCAAAACCAATAAATCGTTAAAAAAACTTTGCTAACCCGTGTTAACTAGGTAAGCTCAAACCAAAGCATTAATAACTACAATAATAATTATCATTTATGAGTAATATCAGAGATTCATTTCATTCGAGAATAGGTTTTGTTCTCGCTGCCGCAGGTTCGGCCATTGGTTTAGGCAATATTTGGGGTTTTCCAACTCAAGCAGCCAATAATGGTGGTGGCGCCTTTTTATTTGTTTATTTAGTCGTTACCATATTACTTGCCCTACCGGCACTTTATGCCGAAGTTTATATTGGTAACCAAGCACAGAAAAACCCAGTTTCAGCATTAGAAGATTCTTGTCGCGATACCTCACCTAGGCTTGGTAAATATGCCGGTCTGATTGGTTTAGGCGGCGCCATCATGATGTTAAGTTTCTACACCATTGTGGCTGGCTGGATGCTCGCACATGCAATATCACCACTTGCAGAATTATTGGGTTATCATGAAATTTCTCAGTGGCTTGCTACATCAAGCACGTTAAGAAATTTATTGTTTACACCCGTCTTTATATTACTTGGCGCGGCTATTATTCATCAAGGGGTTAACGCCGGCATTGAAAAATGGTCTGCGCGATTAATGCCAGTTTTATTGATCATGCTAGTCGCGTTAATTACTTATATATTGCAACAACCCGGTGCAGAAAAAGGCTTAAGAACATATTTAATACCCGATTTTTCACAGGTCACTAATCCAAAGTTAATTATTTCTGCCATGGGCCAAGCCTTCTTCTCACTCTCTATTGGCGTCGGTGGCATGATGGTTTACGGCTCTTATATGAAGAAAGATGACGATATAGGTAAGCTCGCTATTTCTATTACCGCACTCGATACCTTTATTGCTTTTATGGCTGGTTTATTAATTATTCCAGCACTTTATGTTGCAGAAGCCGCCGGACAGCAAGTATTTCAAGGTGATAAGTTAATTGGTGAAGGCCAACTTATTTTCAACATATTGCCTGAGCTTTTTAACTCTATGGGCAACATAGGCATGGTAGTAGCCATAGGATTTTTTTCGTTATTATCAATTGCTGCCCTCACCTCAACCATTTCTTCAACAGAAGTACCTGTTTCTTATCTTGTTGAAGGTAAAAATATTAGCCGCTCTAAGGCTACTTGGTTGGTATCAGCCATTGTATTAACCGCCAGTATGACCATAATCACATTTTTTGATAGCCTGTTTGGCATGGTCATTCGTGTACTTACGACTATTTTACAGCCACTGAGCTGTTTGTTTTACTTTATTGTTGTTGGCTGGTTATGGAAACGCGGTAACAAGCTACGTGATGTTTCTTTGCAAGAAGGCAGGAAATGGTTACCTATATGGGGCAATTATTTACGCTTTGTTTGTCCGTTATTGTTAACGGTAGTATTTGTCAATGTAGCTATATTAAATTAAATTCGCTTGGCTTAAATAAAATTAAGTTAAATAGATGTAATTGCTAATGACATGATTAACTTTTTCTTTAGCGCTATTAGCGTAAAACCATCAATTTAAAAAGTCCCTATACTCCTCTAGTATAGGGACTTTTTAAAAGCATCATCATCCAACTCTAGTTCGTATCTATACCGAAATCTTAACTAGCTTAAAGCATATTTTGACTGAAAGCCTTGTTAGCTCGATATAATACTGACTTGGCTAATTTGAAACTTTGTTTAGTATTAAGCTGTGATGTTATTACCCAAGCGTAATACCGAGGTAAAATATCGACGAGGGCAACTTGGTATTTAGCGTTCGCTGTTAGCACTTACTGTCAGCCATGAGCAAATAATTTATCGCCCTGATCATGATTGAGCATTAACCTACTGCGGCTAGTACACTCAAGTTATAGTTCTATTTAATCCTATGTTATCGCTACACTCTCTTCTTCCTCGGCTTCTTTTTCAATTTCTTCTTGCTTTAACTCTACCTGCTCTATTTTATCAAAACGGTTGCTAATCTTATCCGCTGAGGTATGGATTTGTTTTACGTCACTTGCCGCTTGATCAATATGTTTTGCTAAATTGGCAAAACGACCCTTAAAGCGAGAAAAGTCAGTTGAAAGGTGCGACAAATGCGCTTGAATAACATGTATTTGTTTGCGGGTTGCTTCGTCTTTTAACACTGAACGTGCGGTGGTTAAAATCGCCATAAGTGTCGTTGGCGAGGCTAACCAAACGCGTTTTTTATTGGCATAATCAACCAAGTCACCGTGGTGTGCATGTATTTCTGCAAAAATAGCTTCTGCTGGAATAAACATTATCGCGCCATCAGCGGTTTCTTTTTCAATAAGATATTTATCACTGATATCATTAATATGCTTTTTAATATCAATTTTAAATTGTCGCTCGGCTGCTTTACGATCAAATTCACCTAAGGTATTGTCAGCCATTTTTTTAAAGCTTTCTAGCGGAAACTTGGAGTCGACAACCACATTACCGGTAGGCTTAGGTAGAAACAAAATACAGTCAGCAATTTTACCGTTTGACAAGGTATGTTGCAGTGAAAAGTGCTGCTCTGGTAATACGTTACGAATTAAAGCATTTAACTGTACTTCGCCAAAAGCACCACGTGAGCGTTTATCTGACAGTACTTCTTGCAAGCTCACCACATTAGTGGACAGTTCAGTAATTTTTTTCTGTGCATCATCAATTAAGGCCAATCGTTGTAAAATGTCATTAAAGGTTTTAGTGGTTTTTTCAAAGCCGTCGGCTAAACGCTTTTCGACCTGACCACTAATATCTTTGAGACGGTTATCGGTTGAAATCGTTAATTCATCAATTCTTTTAGCCATTTGCTCACTGGATAAATGCAGTGATTTTGCCATTTCTTCTCGGCCAAGTTTAGAGGTTGCTGTAAGTTGGCTAGATAATTGTTCTGTGGCGTTGCGTTGATTATCATTAAAAGTAACGTGGTGTTCATATAAGGTCTTTTTAAGTTGCTCACTATGGCTATACAGTTGCTGCGCTTGTTTTTCACCTTGCTCACCATGTTGGCGTAATAATTTTAATTTGAAATCAGAAATTTGCTGCTCAAAGTAAGTTTTCAGTTCACTTTGCTGATGAGCTAATTGCTGATGATTAAAACTTAACTGTTGTTGTAGTTGCTGTTGATTATTGCCGTTAACTTCATAACTAAGGTTTACTTTTTCAACTAACTGCTGCAAAAGTTGCTGCTGGGCTAAAAAGGATACTTGGCTATTTTTTACTTGCCGAAATAACACTAATGCAATGATAATTAAACTAATAATTAACACTAACACCATAAAAACCAAGACAGGGAAATTATCTAGAGCTAACCAAGGTGAATTGAATGGAAAGTTAAGCGGCGGGTTCAGTGAAGAGTTGGATAGTGAATTCATTGTAAAGCCAAATACTGTAAATATTAACAGTTATTAAAGCATACTTTATTAATAAGGGTAATCGTTATTTAACATCAACTCGGGTTAGTTAATGAATACATATTTAGCAAATACAAACAATTTATCAATAGCCTAAAAAGACACGTTTAAATTTATGCCACACAAAATAATCACTATTTTAATTCTATCTTGTCACAAAGCTTAATTTTAGTTGCAACAGCTAGCTATTCATCAAATAATAATTTGCAACCTTTCAAATCTAGCTTTATAACTAGATGAATTAGTTAAATTTTATAGCATAAATCCAGAATATCTATGCAATTAATTAATTATCTTTTTTATTATATTAAACAACGGCTCCACTTTTAACCTAACATATTAATAACGCATGAGTAATGTCTCAGTAGTGTTTCGCGGGTGTTTTTGGCTAGTTTTATTGAGATTAAGTTACCTTTATTTTGACCAAAAAAAACGCCCTAATGGGCGTTTTGATAAATATAATGGGTTATTTTTCGTTTGATTTTCTGTCTAGCTCTTCAATTTTCACTTGCCAAATTGCTGGCCCAGTGACATGAACTGATTCACCTAAACTATCAACAGCGACAGTGACTGGCATATCTTCAACCACAAATTCGTAAATAGCTTCCATACCCATATCTTCAAAAGCTACTACTTTTGCTTTCTTAATCGCTTTAGAAACTAAATAGGCTGCGCCGCCCACCGCCATTAAATAGACCGACTTATGGTTTTTAATCGACTGAACGGTTTCAGGGCCACGTTCGGCTTTACCGATAGTGCCGAGCAAACCCGTTTCTGCAAGCATCATTTCAGTAAACTTATCCATACGGGTTGCTGTTGTTGGTCCTGCTGGGCCCACTGCTTCATCGCCTATCGCATCAACCGGACCCACGTAATAAATAAATTTATCAGTAAAGTCAACCGGCAGCTTCTCTCCAGCAGCTAACATTTCTTGAATGCGTTTATGCGCCGCGTCACGACCAGTTAAAATGGTGCCACTAAGTAAAACGGTTTCGCCAGTCTTCCAGGTACTAATATCCGCTTTTGATAACTCATCAACGTTAACACGACGAACATTTTCACCTACTTCCCAGGTGATTTCTGGCCAATCTTCTAACTTAGGTGGCGTTAAGTCGGCAGGACCCGAACCGTCAAGATGAAAGTGTACATGACGAGTCGCCGCGCAATTTGGGATCATCACTACTGGTTTTGACGCCGCATGAGTCGGCACTGACATGATTTTGATATCAACAACCGTTGTTAAACCACCTAAGCCTTGAGCGCCAATACCGAGTTTATTTACCCTATCGTAAATTTCTAAACGTAATTCTTCTTCCGCATTTTCTGGACCACGGTCGATAAGGTCTTGAATATTTACTGGTTCCATTAAGCTTTCTTTAGCTAATACGCCCGCTTTTTCAGCCGTTCCACCAATACCTATACCTAGCATACCGGGCGGACACCAACCAGCGCCCATAGTGGGTAAAGTTTTAACAACCCAGTCGGCAATCGAGTCACTTGGGTTTAACATCGCCATTTTAGATTTGTTTTCACTGCCGCCACCTTTGGCCGCGATCATCACGTCTATTTGATCACCTGGCACCATCTCAATATGCACAACCGCTGGCGTATTGTCTTTCGTGTTGATGCGCTTACCTGCCGGGTCAGAAACAATAGATGCACGTAATGGGTTATCAGGATTAAGATAAGCACGGCGAGTGCCTTCATCCACCATTTGCTGCACTGTCATATCAGTGCTATCCCACTGCACAGCCATACCCACTTTGACGAAACAGGTAACAATACCGGTATCTTGACAAATAGGTCGCTTGCCATGAGCCGACATACGCGAGTTAATTAATATTTGCGCAATGGCATCTTTAGCGGCTTGGCTTTCTTCTTTGTGGTAAGCCTTTTCAAGTGCTTGAATAAAATCTAGCGGATGGTAGTAAGAAATATATTGCAGCGCGTCTGCAACACTTTCGATTAAATCTTTTTGTTTAATAATGGCCATAACGGTCTCTTTTTTATTAATTGGGCGAGAGAAGAGTTGAAAGTTATAAATTTGCCGATATCATACCTTGCTTGTTAAAGACCTACTAGTATCAAATGGTCTAATAATAGCGATCAAATATAGCAACTCCACTTCAAACTCCAGCATTGAATAGCTCAAGGCAGTTTGAAGATAATGACTTAACATAAAACCTGTGAGAATATTTTGCCAACTAATTCCCCAACGCAGCTATCCACTAAATTACTTCAGCTTGATCTAAGCTTTAATAGTCAGTCACTTTTTGCCACACTTGCTGAGCAACCTTGGGCAATGTGGCTAGACTCCTGTGAAAGCAACCATGTTGATAGCCGCTATGACATTATGGTTTGGCAACCTAATACCACGCTAACCACAGTGGGTAATGTCACTCGCATTAACCATAAACTCGACAACAGTGAGTATCACAGTCATGACGACCCATTATTGTTATTAAAACGTGAACAAAAGGCGATCTTTAGTCATCTCGACATTACTGAACACGACTTGCCTTTTAAAGGCGGTGCAGTCGGCTATTTCGCCTACGATTTAGGTAAACGTTTTGAGGCCATAAAACAGCAAAACAATAAAGATATTGATATACCTGAAATGGCCATTGGGATCTACCAACATGCAGTAATTTATGATCGAAAATTACAACAGTTTTGGTTGTTATGTCTTGATGAACAAAGAGCGGCTTTTATTACTTTTTTCAATCGCGCCCTTTTGCAAAATAAAGCGCAAGCTGCTGAGCAAGTCGTGGAACTAAAAGTACCAGAAAATAATTTCAAGTTAACTACGCCGTGGCAATCAAATATGGCGCCTGAACAATATCGTGATAAATTTAAACAAGTACATGACTACCTACTGTCTGGTGATTGTTATCAAATTAATCTAGCCCAGCGTTTTACCGCCCAGTATGCCGGTAGCGAATATCAAGCCTATTGTGCCTTGAGACAAGCAAATATAGCTCCTTTTTCAGCTTTTTTACGTTTTGAAAAGAGTGCTATTTTAAGTATTTCACCTGAGCGATTTTTACAATTGGTCGATAATAAGGTACAAAGTAAACCGATTAAAGGTACACGCCCACGCAGCGATGATGCAGCCCAAGATCAAGCTAACGCCATTGAACTGCAGCAAGCCAGTAAAGATAAAGCAGAAAACTTGATGATAGTTGATCTGTTACGTAATGATATTAGTCGTGTTTGTCTGCCCGGTACAGTAACCGTGCCAGCACTTTTTGCCATTGAAAGCTTTCCAGCCGTGCATCATTTAGTTAGCACGGTTGAAGGGAAGATAGACCCGAAGTATGATGGCAGTGATTTATTACGTGCTGCGTTTCCTGGCGGTTCTATTACCGGTGCACCAAAAATAAGAGCCATGGATATCATTGAAGAATTAGAGCCTCACCAACGTAGTATTTATTGTGGCTCTATTGGATATTTGTCAGCTTGCGGTAATATGGATACTAGCATCACCATTCGCACTTTAGTTTGTCATAATCAGCAAATACATTGTTGGGCTGGCGGTGGTTTAGTCGCCGATTCAAATGTTGACAGCGAGTATCAAGAAACTTACGATAAAGTGCGTAAAATTTTGCCGGTATTAAGCCAACTAAACTTGGTATAATCTAAGCTAGAGTATCCAACATAAAGTCCCCCGAACGCCAAGTAGCACCAGATAACTAGGCACTTTTAAAGTAATGTTAAGGTGTGTATGACTAGAGAAGAATTTATACAGCGCTTTCAAATGCAAGCGTTACCCGCTTCAGCACATAAATTTCGCTACCAACATAAGCTTAAAAGTGCCGCGGTGTTGATCCCCATTGTCCCTCATCAAGGCCAGCTTGAAGTGGTATTGACCAAACGTGCCAGTCATCTTACCCATCACCCAGGTCAAATCAGTTTTCCAGGTGGTAAAGTAGAGCACTATGATGATGATATGACCGCAACAGCACTGCGTGAGACACAAGAAGAAATAGGCCTACAGGCTAGCTGCATAGATGTCCTTGGGCAACTTAAACCTTACCAAACTATTTCAGGTTATGAAGTAACGCCCATAGTCGCCCTTATATCAAATAACAGCAGCTATCAAATTGACCTAAATGAAGTTTCAGAAGTGTTTCATGTGCCTTTATCACACTTTTTACAACGACAACATCATATTCAAGTACCCGTTTATCACAATGGCAAGCAACACAATGTGCACTATATGCCTTATCTACACTACAATATTTGGGGGGCAACCGCTGCTATGTTGCATGACTTGAGTATTTTATTAAACCAAAGAAACTAGCGTGATACTCATTAAATGAACAGTCAATTAATGAATCTCACTCTTCAGCCAACCGATAAAAAATATTAGCTATAGTTATACCTATTGAACCGATATTTTGTTTTGCATACTGAAAGCTTTCAGCTACAATAACCGAACAAAATTTTACTTCCACCCACTTATAACAGTATTTATTCAGGTTTTCTTATGATTAGTGTATTTGATATGTTTTCAATCGGAATTGGCCCATCCAGTTCTCATACCGTTGGCCCAATGAAAGCAGCAAAATTGTTTGTTAAAAATCTTATAGCAGATAATAAATTAATTAAGACAGATCGTGTGAAATGTGAACTGTTTGGCTCATTAGGTCAAACAGGTATTGGTCATGGTACCGGTAAAGCCGTTATTCTAGGGTTAACTGGGCAAAGCCCTGAAACCATTCCAGTTGATTCTATAGAATCTATTTTAGCTGAGGTTGTAGCGAGCGAAAAAATAAACTTGAATATGCAAAGTTTTGTCGCTTTCCCTAAAGTGAATGCCATTATTTACCATCGCAGAAAAACCCTGCCCGCACATGCTAATGCCATGACATTTTTTGCTTATAGTGATGATGTTGTGATCTTTGAAGAAACCTATTACTCCATTGGTGGTGGCTTTATTGTTAAAGATTCCGATTTTGAAAAAGAAAAAGACAAAGCCCTATCAACTCATGCCAATATTGATCGCCCTCACCGTTTTTCTAGTGCTGATAAGCTATTAGAAATAGCCAACGAAAAAGGCTTAAGTATTAGTACCATCATGATGGATAACGAGAAATGTTTGCAAGACGAGTCCAGTATTCGCTCGGGTCTGATAGAAATTTGGGACGCCATGAAGGCAAGTATTGCACGTGGCATAGTCACCGAAGGTATATTACCAGGCGGCTTAAAGGTCACCCGAAGAGCTCCTGCTTTACATAGAGCACTATGCGTTGAAAAAAATGCCGATCCACTGTCAGCCATGGATTGGGTTAATTTGTTTGCCTTAGCGGTAAATGAAGAGAATGCGGCTGGCAGTCGTGTGGTGACGGCGCCAACCAATGGCGCGGCAGGTATTCTTCCTGCTGTATTATCTTACTACGATAAATTTATTAAACCCGTAGATAACCAGGACTGTATTCGTTATTTATTAACCGCGGCTGCCATAGGAATTTTATATAAAACCAATGCTACTATTTCTGGTGCAGAAGGCGGATGCCAAGCAGAAGTAGGTGTTGCATGTTCAATGGCCGCGGGTGCATTAACAGAAATCATGGGTGGCTCACCAGAGCAAGTAGAAAATGCCGCGGAAATAGGTATGGAACATAACTTAGGATTAACTTGTGACCCCGTAGGAGGCCTAGTACAGGTTCCTTGTATCGAACGTAATGCCATGGGTTCAGTAAAAGCGATCAACGCTTCTCGTTTGGCGCTTAGAGGTACAGGTAAGCAAAAGGTATCATTGGATAAAGTGATCAAAACTATGTGGGACACAGGTAATGATATGAAAACCAAATATAAAGAAACCTCACGTGGTGGCTTAGCGGTTAATATTACTGAGTGTTAGTATTTACGTTCATCTAAAAATAAGCTCTTAAAAACAAAAAAACCGTATTAAATAATACGGTTTTTTTATAGCTAGTTTAACGTTTAACGCACAGGTAACTTAATATTGGCAAACATTTCATCTATCTCAGCATTATTTTTCAATAAAATAGCTTTAGTGACTAAGTCTCGATTTAAATGTGGTGCAAAACGTTCAATAAAATCAAACATATAACCCCGTAAAAAAGTACCACGCCTAAAACCAATTTTAACTGTACTTGGACTAAATAAATGACTTGCATCGATAGTCACTAAATCATGGTCTATTTTTGGATCCATTGCCATCGTGGCAATCACTCCAACACCTACACCAAGCCGCACATAAGTTTTAATTACATCAGCATCAGTTGCTGTAAAAGCAATTTTTGGTTCAACACCCATTTCATTAAAAGCTGCATCTAATTCTGAGCGACCAGTAAAACCAAAGACATATGTTACCAATGAGTATTGAGCGATATCTTCAATAGTAATATTTTGTTTACTAGCGAGTGGATGATCCGCTTTTACAATAATACTGCGATTCCAATGGAAACAAGGCAGCATCACTAAATCGTTGTACAAATGTAAAGACTCGGTCGCAATAGCAAAGTCAGCATCACCTTTACTTGCCGCATCACTAATTTGAGAAGGTGTGCCTTGATACATATGCAATGAAACTTTTGCATATTTCTTCATGAAGCCTTGGATCACTTCAGGCAACGCGTAACGCGCTTGAGTATGAGTGGTCGCAATACGTAGCTTGCCCTCATCGGGTTGCGTATGTTCTCGAGCAACCGCTTTAATCGCTTCAACTTTCGACAATATTTCTGTCGCTATGTTAATAACTTCATTACCCGCAGGCGTAACATGAGTTAGGTGTTTGCCACTGCGACCAAAAATTTGAATGCCTAGTTCATCTTCCAGCATTCGTACTTGCTTACTAATACCAGGTTGCGAGGTAAAAAGACTTTCAGCGGTAGCGGAAACATTTAAGTTATTATTCAGTACTTCGACGATATAGCGGAGTTGTTGCAGCTTCATAATTACCATTCAGAGTTTTCTTAGACGAAAAATATATACTTAAATAGACATTTATTCCATATTATTTTTTACATTAGGTGCAAATAACTTACTGATTACCTATTTAATCACAAAATAAAGCGCTAATCGCTTAGTGGAATCGAGCACTTAAAATGTAACAAACAAGCTAATGCAGTCAAATACTTAAAAGATGCCGCTTTATCCTTTGCATCATCGAACAATTTTTGTAAACTGGCGCATTAGTAATTTATATTTATCATAATAGAGAATTAAATATGGGCATTATCTTCGCTTTAATTATCGCTTTAATTATCATTGTCGTGGTACTGGGTGCAATTCAACAGCACAAAGAAAAAGTACAACGAGAGAAGCGAACTAAAGCAGCAAAACAAAAAGCCATAATCGATGAAACGGAAGAATTACTTTTAAGTATTGCCAACCTACCAAATAATCCACATTTAGTTCTGATACTTAATAACCGCAGTTTAAATGCAACAAAATCTATGGCGAAAATATTACCAGATGATCAGTCATTAATTAAACGCATAAGAGAAATGCAAGGGCGTGTTAGCACTAGTACATCTAACACTAGCCATGAAGCAGATGAGCAAATCTTTATTTTGCCTGACAATGAGCAACAATTAGTCACCGCTTTGCAATGCATAAAAAAACTGCGAGTAATATTAAAATCAGAACAGTTAAAAGGTAATGTAGATGCACAAACCTTTGCTCAAGAAGAACATAAATTATCAGCAATGCAACTTAAAATTGGCGTAGAAACCTTGCAAAAACGTGGCGTAATAGCCTATCAAAAAGAAATGCTAGGGTCGGCAAGACAATATTTAGAAAAAGCCTTACAAACGATATCAGAAAGCCCTCTTCAAACTGAATACTGTCTTAGCAAGCGTGAAGAAATACAAAACTTGCTAGAAGATATTACTTCTGCGTTGAACAATACAAATGCTAAAGATGCCGCTAAAAAAACTAAAAAAGAAGAAGATGATTTAGACTTACTATTTCAACCAAAGAAAAAATGGTAACCTTTTATCTATGGCAAATAATTCTCAGCAATGCCAGTTGTTATGACTAACGTCTGATGAAAACGCCAAAAAATCATGTCCCTTATATTGCTCTACCCTCTTTTTTACGTCGGGTGCTAAAGGCCTATGCACTTAAAGCCTTAATCCGTGAGCAAGGCTGTGAAATTAGCCGTATTGGTCGCTCACGAAACTGGCAGTTAAAAGCAAATTTTCAGCAACTAGAACAAACTATTAGCCTAATAGAGCAAAGTGAAGAGATAAGTTGGCAATGGCTAGCAATACACCTATCTAAGCAGCGTAAGAGTTTAGGCTTTGACATGTTATTAACTATTGCTCAACACAAACCTGAGATAACAGTCTCTGAGCTCATTCAACGTACCGACTGCACAATAGCAGAGGCGAGAAGGGTAATAGATACCCTCGAATTTGGTTGAAATAAAGCTTTGTGACCCTTGAGTTAGTTAACTACCTAATTAACCATAATGAAAGATATATCTACACACATCAACTCAGTTTATGTGGAGAAGTATTAATTGTAACTTTGGTTCAACGCAGCTTTGGATAACTTTAACTGGCACAAGTAGCCAATAACTAAAGAAAATCAATACAGCGGATAAAACAGTAGAAGTAATTCATCTAAAAAATAAAAGAATACATTGATAAATAAACACATTTTTATATTAAAAGTGATGCATTAGCGCGATAAATACTTTATTACAGGAGAGGTTCAGATGAGCCCAGAACATAAAACCGTACTGTTATTCGATCTTGATGGCACTTTAGTTGATAGTGCTCCCGATCTTGCTGCAGCGATAAACCAAATGCTGCTAGCATTAAACTTAACAACATTTCCCCAAGAAATTATCCGTGGCTGGGTAGGTAATGGTGCAAAAACCTTAGTTGAACGTGCTTTGCATCACTCTTTGAACAATCATACAGCTTCAGATAAAAGCTCAAGTGAAGAAAAAGTAAACAAGGCTTTGGCGATTTTCTTAAATTACTACCAACAATGTTTATGCGTTGAATCAAGCTTATATACGGGAGTAAGAGAAACTTTAGTAGCCTTAAAGAATCAGGGTTATCGGTTAGCGATTATCACCAATAAACCCACAGAGTTTATCGAACCTATTGTTACAGGTTTTGGACTTAAGGGTTTATTTGAGTTACAACTCGGTGGCGACAGTTTAATCGAGCGCAAACCGCATCCCTTACCACTTTTACACGCCTGTGAAACGTTAAAAGTCTCAGTAGCGCAATGTATAATGATAGGTGACTCTAAAAACGATATTTTGGCGGCAAAGGCGGCAAACATAGAAAGCATTGGCTTAACTTATGGATATAACTATGGCGAAGATATTAGAGTCTATCGACCTGATTGGTGCTTAGATACCTTCGCTGAGTTGTTAGACTTACTCAGATAACATAAAATTAGCTAACATCATATTTTTCGCTAACGCTGCAGGATAATCCCGCTGGAGAGCAAACATAATCGCTTTATTGGTCACCTCTGCTTCTGAACATTGCAAAGTGACAGGAAAATAATAGTCTTGTAAATGCTCACCTACTTGCGCTGAGCTAACTAAACCAACATCAAGCAAATTTTGTAAAATAACATCCGCGGCTGTCAATGCAGAAGATGCTTTTACTATTTCGGTACGAGCATAATGCTTACCATAAAAAGAAACATCTGCCGCACGTAAGGTGGCATCATCGCCAGGAATTTGTTGTGCACCAAACATGGGTTTAGCCGCAACGTCTGCTTGTGAAAAATTAGTTATGTATTGTGCAAGGTACTCAATAGAACCAGCAGTTCTGTCATTTATTAACTGTTCCGGCCATTGTTGCTCAATTTTTTTAATAAACCGCGATAATAATCTAGGCTGTGCACTCTGCTCGACGCTGGTCACTAAACCTTCTTCAAATAAAGTAATGTCTTGTGTCATACCATGTAATTGAAAATAACCATCAGGGTAAGGTGTTAGCTGTGCCATGCCATTGGGTGTGCCACGTTCACCATAAAAAACCACTTCCGGCCACAAGCCCTGGCATTCTGACCAATGAGCAACATACGCAGCTTTAAATTCAACCATGCGTTCGCGCTTAGCATGCAGCATGTCATCAATCTCACCACTCTTAAAGCCACAGGCGTTAATAACATAATCAAAATCAGTCTGTTGTTGATTGTCATCATTTGGTTGTTTATAAGTTACACGCCACTTTTTTTCGCTAGTTTGGTGTTCAATATTGACGACTTGGCTATTAAGTTTTAGCTGACAACAAGCTAACTTTTCAATCGCGAGTGTGGCAATAGCAGCCATACGAAAAGCAGACCAACCATATTCTTGCACAAGCAGAACGGGATATTTTAATTTATCTAAATCCACTTGTTGAGCAAAAGCCACCAACCAGTCTTCATTAGCTTTAATCTGAGTGGGTAAAACTCGTTGCGCTAAGCCCTCTAAAGTATTCCGGTCAAATAGCAGAAAATATTGCTCCGGATCACCCAGCACTTTATTACTAATATTTTGCTGGACGAGTTCAGCGTAACGTTCACGCAGTTTAATTAATCGAGGGAATAGGTCAATAACCTCACCTTGATCTGTTTTTGGTAAGGCAATAATAGTTGGGCGATAATTAACACTATGTGGGAAAACTTTTACTGTGTCTATCGACTGCTCCAACAGTGTTATACATTGTTGTTCAGAAATCTCTCGATATAAATTACCACCGGCATGCAAATGACAAAAGGGAGGACCATTCACCAAACTCTTGCCTTTTTCTATCAAAGTAGTATTGATGCCTAATTCAGCAAAACGTAAAGCAATAGTGGAGCCCGCCACACCGCCACCAATAATACCGATTTTTACACTTGAGTTTATAGATGGATGTTCAGGAGTTAAGATTTTATTCATAAATTTGACAATATCATACTTTCATTGGGAATTTTTACGTAGAAGTAGGTCATTTACATAGGGTATATCGAATATGAATCTATTGTAATATACTTTTTGTATTGAAAATTTGCACTTAAATAATCATATACATAATAAAAACTAGTAGTTAAATAATCAAGTCATTTTGTACTAGTATCTTGATATAAGATATTCAAAACTAGCTATTGATTGAGGTTGGAGGGTTTTGTTAACGCTTTTTAGTTTTTGAGATTACAGCAATCTAATGCTCAAATCTCAAGCTTTATTTATCAAATGCCAGAAAGCAAAAAACCCGTAGCGTTAGCTACGGGTCTCTCTAAATAGAAGCCTAGCAATGTCCTACTCTCACATGGGAACTCCCACACTA